>CAXPDR010000017.1:0-231221 GCA_964215955.1 Flavobacteriaceae bacterium | reverse complement strand
ACTTAAAGCACTTAAATGATGAGAGGGTCTATAACCATATTTTTTGCGAGACAACTTCGCTAAGTGTCCAAAAGCAGGGATCTGGGAGACATTCGCTTGGAGAATAAATCTCCTTTGCGCATCTACGGCAACAGTTACGGAAAGAGGTTTTAACTTTGTTCTCTCCTTAGTGATTAAGTCATCAAATTGCATATATCTTACAGGAGAAAGCTCTAGCTTTTGCCTAAATCTTACATTCTTAAGAGTCGCTTTTTTAGCCCAATAATCAAATCTTCTTGCTACTGTCTTCTTATTTACTCCTAAGAATCGAGCTGCATCCCTTTGAGTGATTTTCATAGAGAATAGCTTTAAAAGTTGATGATTTATTCTTCTTTTTCGCTGTCTAAATTCAAGAGTTCCCGTTGAGGCTCCGAACTTTTTACCACAGCTACGGCATTGAAAACGCTGGATCCTTCTAGAATCATTTTTTCTAAAGTAGAAGCCTTTTTTAATAATTTGATCTGATTTACAAGTTGGTTCTGGGCAGTTTCTTTTCATAAAGGTGTAACTGCATATTTAGGTAAAGTTTATTTCTATTAAGCTATTAATTTTAAAGAACTTTGTCTAAGAGGTTGTGACCAACAGGGCATGTATCCTCTAAGAAGAGGTAGGTGTAGGTCCATTTAAGTCAGTCAGTTAGAAAGATTCTTATTTAGATACATCCCTAATCTCTTACCGGCCATAAATAAACGTTCATTCAATTTAGAAAGATGTTTGAAATTGTATTTGTATTCCCAATAACGACCTTCCTTGAACTCATAGGCATTCTTTAGATAAGACTTTGATTCTAGAGCCCACTCATGAGGGGTTGTATAGCTTAGCTTCATTTTATTGAGTTGAGTATTTTTATAGAGAAACTTAATATATTCAGTATAGCTTAGTTCTTGTAATTGAATAATTTTTTCATCCCAAACACTATGCAAATTGGTTTTCAAACCAAACCACTTCACTTGGATATTATTACCCCCTAGGTCTTTTTGATAACCAACATGTAATGGTTGATGCAAATCCCCTATAAGATGAACTATAAAAGATAATGCAATTTTTTTGTCTAATGGTGTGCTTTTTTCATTTTTAATGACCTTTAAAAATTCATTTAAGCCATTTACGACATTCTTATGTTTAGGATCAATTTTTTTATCTTTTTTTACTAAATGCTCGTTAATGTAATGATAACTGTTATACTTTTCATAATTAGGATCAGACCGCAAAAAATCAGGCAAATTTGAAATCATAACAAGGGACTCTCCTTGTAAGATATTATTTATCTTTAATTTAGTTTTAGCATTTATTGAGTCCTCTGCAATACCAGCGACTATTCGATGACCAATTTTCCCCCAACTAAAGGCATTAATTGAGTAAATAGTTAAAGCAAAAGTAAAAAAAATATAAAGGCGAAAATTCTTTTTCATATAACATTCCTTTCTTAAATTCCATTCTATCCTATGCCAATTTATCTCTTAAGAAAATATGAATTTAAATCATAAGATGACTGAAAGGAACTAGCTCTTATCTTAATGTGCTAAAATTTTAAGATGAAAGGTTTTTGGATATTCTTCTTTTTTCTTCAAATTCTAATGTCTGCTTATGCAGAGGAATGTAAAATAGGCTTAACAAGATCGACATTAGATTACTCGAAATATATCCGGGAGTATATGCACGAGATTATCTTAAAGACCTATAGCGATTTGGGTTTAAATTGTACTATGGAAATTGTTCCTGAAAAACGCTTAGAAGAATTTGAAAAAAAAGGAAAAACATCCAAAAATCTTAGAAAAGCTTGATATACTTAATCAGAACGAAAATTT
Source organism: Flavobacteriaceae bacterium (assembly GCA_964215955.1). Taxonomy (GTDB): domain Bacteria; phylum Bdellovibrionota; class Bacteriovoracia; order Bacteriovoracales; family Bacteriovoracaceae. Next base: position 229,374 of record CAXPDR010000017.1, on the reverse strand, counting down.
TAATTTTCAAGACTTTATTAATAAGAAAAAGAAAAAATTTAATTAAAAATGAAATTTGCAATAATTAGTATGTTTTTTTTAATCCTAATGCCAAACTTATCTTTTGGTTCAAATTGTAAAATAGGTCTGACTAAAGCTCCTTTACAATTTTCTCCAATATTTGAAGACTGGGTAAATCAAATATTAAAAAAAGCATATAAGAATGCTGGGATAATATGCACTTCTTCTATCTTTCCTGAGAAAAGATTAAAAGAAGCAGAGATAAAAGGTGAAATTACAGCCTCCGCTATTAGACTAGATAAAAAATATTTAAATAAATTTTATAAAAAATACCCCCATCCTATCGCTAAGGATGTTAAGTTATATTTCGTTGGAGACCAAGACAAGTCAAAGCCAACTATGGCCATTGTTAGGGGCGTTGTCATCCAAGAATACTACACTAAAAGATTAAAACCCGATGCTGAGCTAGTTTATACTTCAAACTTCAAGTCCTTATTTAAGATGTACCAAGCTGGAAGGATAGATGGATTTTATATATTTAAAGGTTTTCTAAGGAATAACCTCCATGAGCATGAAATCAAAGAAATCATGAAGGATGCTAAATTAATAAAGTCTTTGAGTTTCTTTCATTTCGTAAATAAAGCATTCGTTCAAAAAAACCCCAAAATATTCTTAGAACTTGATAAGTTTTATAGGTCAGGACAACTTGATTTCATTAAATTTCTAAAAGACAGACAAAAATAATCCATTGACGACCACAATATTGAGTTGTTACTATCTGCACAAATTTAATGAGGTAAACTGTGCAAAGCGAAACGAATAAGACAAAGTTTTATATGAACATTTTTTTAGGCGGTATGTTCCTACTATCCTTGGTTGTGGCGTGGATTATGGCCGGAAATTTAAGTCAGGATGAATCGAAAGAAAGGTTCAAGCTTACCAAGGACTATAAAAAATATAAAGATGAAAATTATGTCTATAACGAGAAACGTGGATCAGATTTATATCTTCAAATCTGTGCAAATTGTCATAAAGCTGATGGAAGTGGAAAGGCCATAGCTCCACCACTTTTGAATTCTCAAATCGTACTTAATGAAGAAGAGAAACTTCTGAAAATTGTTATTAAAGGTTTTAAGGGAGCGATCGTTAGAAATGGTAAAAACTATAATTCAGTAATGCCTGGTTTTAAGGCCATTCCTCATGAAGACCTAACTCACGTCATAAATTTTGTACGAAAGAATTTTGGAAATGAGAATAGCGAATTAATTCCAACAGTAAGAATTATCACAACTAAAATAGACACCCTTACTAAAAAAGGTGCCTATTCCGAGTCTGAATTATAAACTTTTACATTTTGGATTTAAGCTTTGCGGATTGATCTGAATATGTTGGATCAAATGATTGTCCATATGGTTAAATTCATTTAAAAACTCATTTTGATTAAGATCTTGTCTACGCATTTGCAGTCTAACTCTTTCAGAAATAGTTTGCCCTGATAGACTTACTTCAAGGTCACCATTTATATTTCTAACCTCTAATCTTTGCTCAAGATTGGCTTTTTTAAGCTTAAAAGACTTCTCAATAGCACTCTTAACACTTTTGTTTAATTTAATTCCCAAACATTCTGGTAGTAATTCCTGGAGCTCATGACCTCTTTCTAAAAATTCAACTTGGACAGAATGGATGACAGGTAAAGTTCCATCTCCTGCTTTTACTTGGCTTCCTGCCATTAGCAATAAAATAAATAATAGATTTTTCACTCTTCCCCCGTTATGAAAAATTTAAGCGATAACCACCAGATTGAACTTCAATCATTAGCGGATTACCTTCTACCTGTTCAAATTGTTTTTTTACCCTTTTCACAAGATCATAAATTCTTGGATCATGTGTTCTTGGTTTATATTTTTGATTCTCCCAAAGAGAATGAGCAATTTGTTCTTTAGAAACATAACATTTTGCTTCATGTAATAAAGAAACAAACTTAAATAAAATCGGCCATCTCTCAAGATCAATTTCGACTTTATCTTTATTACCTATATGTACAGTTTTCTTTTGAGAATCAAGTTGTACATTCTGAGAAGCTTTAAAACTTATTTTTTCAAATTCCAGATTAACAAGCTTTGCAAGATATCTAGCATCAGAAAATTGAAGTTGCATATCAAGAACTTTAAGGATACCTAGAGCCTCTCCTTTATTACCCAATATTTTGTTTAATTTGGCCATGAGATATAGAGTTCGTTGACAGAAAAAACTCCATCCTTGCTCAAGTGCTTGTTTATATGAAAATTCTAATAATTCATTTACACGTGCTAAATTATTTTTATTGGCCATTAATATATTGGCTTCAAAATGAATAAGACTAATATTAAGATCAGCCGGCAATGAATTTTGTAATTTCTTCAATTCTATTAAATACTCAAAAGCGTCTTCAAATCGACCTTGTGAATAAGCTAAGTTGCCAAGACCTAAAAGGGCTTTAAATCTTCCCTCTTCACTGTGATTAATCTCTAGAGCTTCCTTAAATAGAATGAGTGCCTCATCATATTTTCCGATAAAGTAATTTAAGCTGGCCCTAACATAAATATAGTCTGGATTGTTCTCAGCTTTTCCAGAATTGAGTATTTTATTTACAATTTCTAGGGCTTCCCCAGATCGATTTAGCTCAAACAAGGCTTTACTCTTAAGAAGCTTTACTTTAGTGTATTCGTGGGAGCTTGTAATATACTGATCATTAAAGTTTGTAATTTCTGAAAACCTAGACTGATAAAACATAATAGTAAGATCTTCTGTTGTATTCAGAAAAGATTTTTTAGATAAATGGTCATTTGTGTATTCATTCACCAGTCTCATATTGCCAATTTAGAAAATTCTTCACTCTAAATCAACAAAGTAAATCTAACAAATAATTTTGGTAAAAAGAGGATTTTTAATGGTCAAAAAGAAACCAGTGGTACCAAATTGTCCCTAAATTTTATAAATTAAAAATAAAATTAAGCCCATAACCATAGAAGAACAATACATTCCAATCATAATTTTTATTCTTTTAACCATTTCAGAACCAAGTTCTTTATGCCCGGAAATCAGAAATAAATCATAAATTCTTTTAAAGGCCATCAAAATAAGACCCAGCATAAGCGTATTTACAACAACGACACTCCAAACTTCATTACTAAGAAAATTAAACTTAGCCGCCATAAAATACCCAATGATTGAAATTTCCAATATGGTAAACATTACAATATCTGCCATAAGGCTTCTATTTGCAATTATTTTATGCTTGATGACTGCGTTCTCTAAATTACTCATAATCCTATTTTATGACTTTTTAATTTCTCTGTCACGGCTTCACTCCAAAGGACATTATTTACCCCATACATGGATTCATGTGCACCATTGTCAAAAAGACATAAGTTTTCTTCTCCAATACCTATGGATTTAAGTCCAGTGATTAATAAAGATACCTCTGATTTTTTATCAAGGCTTCCATGTAGAAAAATATATTTATCTAATAAATTATTATCAATGAGATAGGATAGTTTGTAGTGAAAATAGTTTATTTTTTTAAATAAACAGCACCAAAGAAGAATGAGTCTTGATAATGGTAAAAATCTCAAACCCGAATATTTAAGTCTAGTACCTATAGATTCTTGTAAAGAAGAATAAGAGGACTCCAAAAAATATAAATCGAAATTGATATCAAACCTCTTTGAACACCACAAAGCCGTGATCGCTCCCATAGAGTGACCAAAAATAATCTTATGATGAACTTTATACCTATCAAAAACAAATTCATAAATGAGTTTTAACTGCTCAGCTTCGTTGTATCCTAAACTTGTTTCATATCCATCAGATAACCCAACTCCTGAATAGTCAAAACAAACAACATTTAACCCAAAACCTAGAAAAGCTTTAAGTTCATCTTCCATCTGAGAATAGCTGCGGTTAAAACCAGGTAATAAGAAACAATACGATTTAGAAGTATTTTGACTAAAAAAAATTTGGCCTCTTAAGAATTGTTTTTCATACAATATTTCAAATTCTTCAGTTCTTATATTCGAATGGAATATAATTCTTTTCCCCGCCGGCTTCTTTTTCCTAGGTCCAAATAGTAAAATTAAAGCTTTATTTTGAAAGCAAAAATATTCATAATAGCGAATCATACTTAGAGCATAAATAAAGCTGATAAATATCGGTAAAATGATAAATAAAAATAAAATTACATACACTTATTTGACCTTGTGACTTCAATTTACCTTGTTAATGACATTCTTATGACACAAAAACATCTCCTCTATTTTATATTAATATTATGATAAAATATATCTTCATTTTTTGTATCACATTTTCATTTCAAGCCTTTTCAAAAAATTGGCAATTGTTAACGACAGAAAAAGAAATACAAGTATTTTCATTGAAAGACGAGACATCTAAAAGTGGTGTAATTCCTTTTAAGGCAGTAGGAAACATTAGCGCACCTTTGACAGAAGTCATTAATCTTCTAAAAGATGAAAAGCTTAAACCAAAATGGTCTCCAAAACTAAAAGAAGTTAAAATCCATAAAAAAATAAGTGAAAATGAGTATATTTTTTCAGAATACTACAAGACACCATGGCCAGCCTTTGATCGTGAATTTTTACTTTATGGCCAAATTAAACGAATTAATAAAGATCAGGTTTTATTCCACGCTGAGTCCATTAGAAAAGGTGATAAAAACTTTAAAATCTATTTCAATGATGACCATATCCAAGCAGATGTAAAATATATTAATGTAACCCTAACCAGAATTGATAATTTTAGCACCCAAATAGATTTTGAATTTCATGGAGATATGAAAGGTTGGATGCCAGTTTGGCTAATGAATTTAATTCAAAAAAAATGGCCACTACGTTTTATAGATGGCATGAGAAAACAACTTGAAATGAAACCAACAAATAGTATTGCCAAAAATTAGAAGAATGTGATACTTCCCTTTTTATGGCCAAGAAAAAATTAAAATCTGGTTTCCAGCTTCCGGGAATCGCCCCTAATATATTACTTCAACACGTTGAAAACACAGCACCATTTTTGTTTAAAGGTGAGCTAAAATCAAATACACCAGAAACGGCATATATTGAAAAGCTTAGATTCTATAAAAAAAACCTAAAACAACTAGGAAATGTAAATCTTCCTGAGTACTTTCATATTTGTCTTTGTGCCCATTGGTCTACTGCTGGAACCTTTGTTCCTACAGATGTCGACAATCAAATAAGACAAGGACTTTGGAGTCATTCCAGTATCCACAAACATATTTTAAAGATGGCCGATTTAACCATAGAATCTTGGAAATGGGACTATTCAGAAGTAACAAATCGTAAAAGCTATAACCGACTCAATAATGAAGTCATCTCCACCCATGAAGGAACATGGCTAAGTGTGGCCATTGGTGCCTATTGCGCCTTAAAAAAATATGACTATTTAGACAAGGCCAAGGAAGTTCAAGATGTAATCCTAGCGGAAATAAAAAAAGAGCAGGATTTGTGCCTACAACTCCGGGAAGATAGAGATCATATCAACTTTATAAGAACAGCTCCACTTATTGCCCATAATTTTGGTGACTTAGACCGTGTTATGGTTGCATGGGATATGCATGAGTCAGATGAGTTTTGCCAAGGAATTTTTAAGCTAGGACATATTATTAATCCAAATTATGACCCTATTCTAGTTTATACAGGCCAGGTTAACAAAAGGTTCACATCTCCTGAGAACCATCGGCATATGTCTATGCGAGCACCTAAATGCTTAAGAAAATCAAAAGACTTTCTTATACCTGTCGGTCCCTTTATGGATGAATGGGGAAAAACCTTGGGCTCCACAGATAAGTTATCAATGGAAGAAAAAGCAGAGATTATTATCGCTTTTTATGAAGGTTTTAAAAGAGAAAAGTCGGCCATAGGCTACGCTAGGGCTTTAGGACAACTTGTAAAAAGTATAAATGGTGGATTTAAAGCATTCGAACCTTATATGGCCTTTGACATTTTCAAAGAGATAGAAAGATCCAACTTTCTAAGAGAGGGATTAATACCTCAAGAAGAGTTTGAAGCTGATTACATTAAAAATTTAAATGAATTTATTTGTCCAAAAACTGATATTAAATTTTAATCATTATTAAACTCATCGCTGTGAAGCCAAGCCGCTGCCTTAGGAGGAGTTCTTGTTTCTTCCCATTCCTCAAGCATACCAGGCGCAATATCTTTAAGCTTTTTCGCTTGCTCTTCGGTACCAATATTTGCGCAAAGTTCTATTCTATGGCCATTAGGATCAAAAAAGTAAATAGATTTAAATATGCCATGATTAGTTATTCCTAACACATCAACTCCTTTAGAAACCAGAAAGGATTTAGCCTGTTCCAAAGCGGCCAGATTTTCCACCTGAAGTGCTATGTGTTGGACCCAGATAGGTGTATTTTCATCTCTTCCCATTTTTGGAGAACCAGTAATTTCAAAAAATGCTAGGACGTTACCCATTCCGGCATCTAAAAAGATATGCATATATGGATCCGGCTCTTTTGTTGAAGGTACCTTATCTTCAGATATGGCCACTGTAAGATCCATATTAAGATGTTCTTTGTACCAATCAGCCGTTTCTTTTGCATCGTGACATCTATAAGCAACATGATGAATTTTTTCAATCTTAACCATATAACACTCCATGACATTTCTATAAAATATAACAAATTACGACTCAAATGGCCTCTTTTATTTTATCTGATTTTGGCTATCATATTATAATGACATTAAAACTTAGACCCACCATTAAAATAAAAAATAAAACCCTAATAGTTAAGCTAAGTTCCTTGGCCGTCACCCATAAAGAAGGTGGCATAGATAGAAAATTAATTGCAAGAATCTGCAAAGATATATCACACCTAAAAACAGAGTTTGGTTGGCAGGTTGTTATTGTGAGTTCAGGAGCAATTAATGCTGGGAAACCCTTCATGAAAACTTTAAATAAACAGGTAATGGCTCAAATGCAGGCCGCATCGGCCATAGGCCAGCCACTTCTTATGCAAGCATTTCAAAAGGAATTTAGTAAACATAATTTAAATATTGCCCAGATATTATTAACTCATGAAGATCTAAAAAATAAGCGACGCAGCTTAAATATTCGTTCATCTCTTTTAACTCTTTTACAGGAAGGAATTATCCCCGTCATAAATGAGAATGATTCAGTAAGCTTTGAAGAAATCACCGTTGGCGATAATGATCAGCTCTCGGCCATGATTTGTGAAACCTTAGGCTCGAATCTCTTATGCATGTTAACCAAAACTGATGGACTCTATACTGATGATCCTAATCTTAAATCTGCTAAACATATTCAAAAAGTTCATTTTGAAGAAAATTTTTCCAGTATCAAAACATTGAGTAAAACAACTACCGGACGCGGTGGCATGAAAACGAAACTGCAAGCAGTAAGAAAATTAACTCCTTTAGGTATAAATGTTATCATTGGAACTTATGAGAGATCAAAACCTTTAATATCCTTACTTATAAATGAAAATTATGGAACAGTTTTCACTGCAGACCCAGAAGTAAAAATAAAAATCAAAAAGCAATGGATTTTAAGCCGAACAAAAAATGAAGCTATTATAACCATAGACAAAGGTGCTATGGGAGCACTTTTGAAAAACGCTTCTTTACTACCAGTTGGTGTAACAAAAGTTCACGGTAACTTTAATCGTGGAGATTGTATAAAAGTTCAATACAACAAAAAGACAATGGCCCATGGTGTATCTGAATATAGCTCAAAAGAGCTTGAACTTATAAAAAGAAAGAAGACTTCAGAACTAAGTAATATATTGAATCATGTCCACTCAAAAGTGGTCATTCATAAAGATAATTTAATTCTTAACAAATAGGTTTAAAATGCAAGAAGCGATTAATGCCCAAAAAACAAAAAATGAGTTATTAAAAATCACAGAAGAGCAAAGAAACTTGGCCTTAAAAAACATAGCAAAACTTTTAGAAAGCAATATTAATAATATTATTATAGAAAATAAAAAAGACTTAGAAAGTGCCCGAGAGCAAAACCTATCCCAAGCATTAATAGATCGTTTAAAGCTAGATGAAACCAGGATAAGAGGGATCATATCGAGTGTGGAGGCCATTGCACTTCAACCTCAAGTGGTTGGTGAAATTGTAGAATCGACAACAAGGCAGGATGGTCTGATCATAAACAAACAAAGAATTCCGATTGGGGTTATTGGAATGATTTTTGAGAGCCGTCCTAATGTCGTTATTGACTGTTCCTGCCTTGCCATTAAAAGTGGAAATAGCATAATTCTTAAAGGTGGAAAAGAAGCTCATCATTCTAATTTAGCTTTAGTAAAAATCGTCAAAGACGCCATCAAAGATATTCTCCCATATAATAGCGTTCAATTGATAAGTACGAGAGAAGATGTCTCAAACCTATTAAAGCAAAGTAAATATATTGATGTAATTATACCAAGAGGAGGGGAAAAATTAATTGAATATGTCTATGAAAACTCCTTGATTCCAGTTATCGCTCATTTCAAGGGACTATGTCATATTTTCATCGACAAGGACTACCCTTTAAACCAGGCAATTGATATATGTCTTAATGCCAAAACTCAAAGACCTGGAGTTTGTAATGCAATGGAAACACTTCTTATCCATAAAGAATATCCAAAACAAAATATCATAAACCTCCTAGAAAACCTGAAACAAAAACAAACTGAATTAAGACTCGACCAAGAACTCCTAAATATTTATCCCGGAGGAAAATTGGCATCAGAACAAGATTGGGCAACAGAGTATCTTGATAATATCTTGTCGGTAAAGCTCATCAGCTCAGTTGATGAAGCAATTTCGCATATTCAAAAATATGGTAGTAATCACACAGAGGCCATTCTCTCCAACTCATCTAAGAACATAGAAAAATTTCAAAATGAAATCGATGCTTCTAGTATTATGATCAATGCTTCCACCAGGTTTAATGATGGCGGAGAATATGGTTTAGGCGCAGAGCTTGGGATTTCAACGACAAAGCTCCATGCATATGGACCAATGGGTGCAAAAGAGATGACAACCTTGCGTTTTCTTGTAAAAGGTAATGGAAACATTAGAAACTAAAGAAATCCTTATCTTACTTTACTCACCTTTAACAATGACTTAATAATTATCAAATCTTAAAAAGACATAGCTCAAATATGTTATTCTCAAGAATAAAAAATAAATGAGGTAATATCATGAGCGTTCCTATTGGGATTGAAAAATACCTAAGAGATCATAAAATTCATTATACTTGTTATCATCACTTATGGACTCAGTCTGCACTTGCCAACACATCTCATATTCGCTGCGATGGACACCATATGCAAAAGGCTATTATACTTTTCATAGAACAAGAACCATCTCTATTTATTTTACCCAGTAATGAAAAAATTCACTTTCAAAGCATAAAAGATCATTTAAAAGTTAAACATATACGACTTCTCACCGAAGATGAATTAAAACAAGTTTTTCCAGACTGTGAATTAGGAGCCCATACAATATTTGGTGGACTTTATAATATACCAGTTTACCTATCAGAACATTGCCTAGATAATTATAGTGTTTATACCAATGGTGGCAAACACACCGATATAATTCAATTACCATTATCAGAGCTCATTTCTATAGAAAGACCCTATATCTTTAATTTCTCTTATCCTTACAAAACATTCGAAAAAGATAAACTAAACTATTTTTATAACCAATTTTAATGTTATAGAATAACCATATGTTTACTTTAAGGCCTTATCAGCAAGAAGCTGTTGATAAAACGATATATCATTTCCAACGGACTAAAGACCCAGCAATAATTGTATTACCCACTGGAGCAGGGAAAAGTATAGTCATTGCTGAATTGGCCAGGTTAGCTAAAGGAAGAGTGTTAGTTTTAGCGCACGTGAAGGAATTAGTTGAGCAAAACTTTCATAAACTCTCCAGACTAAATCTTAACCTAGGAATTTATTCTGCAGGTTTAAAAAAGAAAGACACAGATGCAAAAATAATATTTGGAAGTATTCAATCTATTACGAATGCTGAGGATGCCTTTTTTGAAGATTTTAGCATTGTTATTATTGATGAATGCCACCGCGTCAATATGACAAATGATACTCAGTATAATCAAGTTATAAATAAATTAAAAAATAATAATCCAGAAATTTGTATACTAGGACTAACGGCAACTCCTTATCGCTTAGACCAAGGCTGGATATATCAAATTCATGATAAAGGGGAAGTAAAAACTCAAAAACCATGTTTTTTTAAAAAGTGTATCTATGAACTAGATATTAAATATCTAATAAAGAATAAATACCTCACTCCAGCAATAAAGATAAATTCTCCTGTTAGTGGTTATGACTTTTCTAACCTTAAACTTAACAACGGTCGCTATTCATTATCAGATATAGAAAAAAACTTAATGGAACAAAAGAATATCACCCCCATTATTATAGAAAATATAATTCAAATAACCGAACAATACGAAAGACAGGGAGTCATGATTTTTACGAGTTCGGTCAAACATGCCAATCAAATAAATAAACTTCTTAGTGAACACTCTTCAGCAGTTGTCACAGGAAATACTGATTTAAAGGAAAGAGATGATATTATTGAGCGCTTTAAGGCAAAAAAAATAAGATATTTAATTAATGTTTCGGTTCTTACAACAGGTTTTGATGCTCCTCACGTGGATATCATTGCCATATTAAGACCTACAGAATCGATTGGCCTATACCAACAAATCATTGGCCGGGGCTTACGATTATCACCAAAGAAAGAGGATTGTTTAATCTTAGACTACACGGGACAGGATCATGATATTTTTAATCCAATCATTCTTGATAAGAAACCTAACGATAAGGTAGAGCCTGTAGATGTAGAATGCCCACAATGCGGCCATATCAATGAATTTTGGGGAATAAAATTTCCTGATGGAACTGTGGAAGAACATTTTGGTCGAAGTTGTCATGGATATAGCGAGGATCAAAATGGACAAATTCATTTTTGTAATTTTTTATTCAGATATAAATTGTGTCAAAGCTGTGGCAATCAAAATGATATTTCAGCTAGAATGTGTACAAGCTGTGAAGCTCCTCTTTTTGACCCTGAAACAGCACTGAAAGAAGCCCGTAGTATAAAAAATGCCCATGTCCTAAAAGTTGAAGAAATGATTATGCAAAAACAGGTAGACAAAAAGTTTAATGAATACCTTGAAATAAAATATTACGATTATGATGGAAATTCTCTTGAAGAAAGATATTATTTTGGAAGTGATACCTCATCAAAGGTCTTTCATTATAATTTTGTACGTTTACACTTAAAAAAACCTTCCCAAGAAATACTCTTTCATACCCCAGAAGAGGTTATAAGCAACAAAGTACATTTTAAATCTCCAATTTATATAATTGCGAGAAAACCTAAAAAGTTTTGGACTGTTACTGATAAAGTTTTTGATTATTCCTATTAATCTGTAATTTTTACAAGAACGTTTGCAATCCTCCTAAGTTAAATTATCAAACTCTTTATTAGTTTACTGGAGAGAAGATATGAAATTCTTGGTTTTTGCATTTTTATTAATTCACTTTAATGCTCATGCAAATACATTAAAAGCAATAGTCATTGATTATAAGTGTGTTGAGATTGACCCCTTTACTGTAGGAGATGTTTGCTTATTGAATGTAATAAAGGATAATGGCCATAAACTCTCCCTCGTCTTTAACCATGAAGCAGCAACAAATCCTCCCCTTATAGTTGAGGAGATGACAAACTTAAATATCCTAATTAATGAGCTGAAACTTAGCTATATCTATGATTCGACCTCTCTTTCGAAATTACGATCATATAATAATGAGTACTTTTATATGTTTGCAGGCCCAGATGCAGTTAAAGTAGACACTGAGCTCAGTTCAGAGTTAGAAATGAAAAGACTAGTAAACCAAACAAGACATTTTTCACCAAATGCCTTACCAGCGGGCTACAAAGCACGAAAAATAAGAACACCAAAACTAGATCGCAATTTTACTAATTGGCTAAAACATCAAACGAATTCGGTCCTTGAAGATTGGAAAACTTATGTTTATGGAAGTGATGAGTTCTATAATAATACAGAACAAACTATTGCACAAATTGCTCAAGATCCTAGGAAATACCTTAATGTTCCTTATATTTTAGAAATAAGCCAAACATATAAAATATTTAAAAACAGTATTCATATAGGTCACGTATTTGAGACCACCAATTGGGTAGAATCGGCCATAATTCAAGATGGTGCATGGTTTGACGTTTACACCACAACAGAACAAAAAGTAATTCATGCAGAGGAAGAGACAAATTAGTCTTTTTTAAAGTAATTCCCCATAAGACCCTATTTTTATAGGGTCTTTTTATTTATCCCCTATGTAATTAATTCTTATGAGGTTTTACAGGTACTCAAGACAATGCTATGCAATGTCTAGAGGTTAAATTATGGTAAAATTTGGATTTAAATTCATCTTCACATTGTGTTTGCTCCCAATAATGAATGCATATAGTGCTGATCATTTTTGGCAATTTTATGATAAACCTAGATATTTCAGCCTTAATTTTAATATCCAACAACTTGGGGATCTTTGTCGCTATCAAGAATATCATTCTCAATCAGAAGGCCAAATAAGAAGACAATTCGTGAACGAAGCGAAGCAATTGATGCAAGCTGGGGCTGGCGGAATGGAAGCCCTTACTATGGTGCTGGCCTTTGATGACAGAGCGTTCGAAAGAAGAGAGCTCTCAAAGTTTAACGTAGGAAAAACTCTAGCTCAACGTTTTAGATCTGGCCTTGATAAAATCAATCAAAATTTTCAAGAACAGGGAGGAACTCCCCTTATTACCTTTGTTAATGGAAGAGCAAACTATAGCGTAAATTTAAAATGGGGAACAACAGCGAACTGTAATCTGTACAGTACCGTTGTCATCCAAAATGATTTGACAGGAGTTGTGAGAACCTTTAATTCCAACGGGCCAGCAATCCACGTAGATAGCTTAGGTTACCTTTTGGCCATGCAAGTATTTCACTCACTCCATCACACTAAGTTCCCTATTGTTTTCAATGAAACCCAATGGGAGCAAAAGGTATTCTATCACCCTACTCCAATGACATTAAACGGCTATAAAACAGTCCAACAAAAGGTTGATTTCGCTGCAAAGACTTGTCGTAATAGAGGTAGACTCCAAAATAAAAAGTTAAGATTATCCACTAAAAATGAATTGGAACTTATAACATCACTTCCGCAATACTTTGGCGGTATCAACTTACCAGCTCGTAATTCAGGCTTTGTTGTCTTAGATAGAGAGAACTCCAAGTCTGGACAAATATTTAATAAAGAGCATATCAGTGGTAGTAGATATGACTCGGGAAGTATAGCTTTAAAATTTGAATACATTTGTGTTGAAGAGGTAGAAAAATAATGCTGAGGTTTTTTATAAGCTTAATATTATTTTTACAAATGTATAATGTTCATGCAAGGGCTCCCCATTGGGTCGTTGAAGCAGGGAATATTTCAAATTGTATTATGGCGACACCAGATATGGGTTCAATTACAGTAAAAGAAGGTCGCTGGATTGTTTGTATGCAATATTATAACGAAACCTTTACACAAGCTTTTTGTGATTGGTTAATAGATAAAATAATGACACCAACCAATAAAAGGAATGTAGCCTACCATTGCAGGCCATACAGACCAAAACCAGAACCCTTAAATGAACTATATAGACAACAGTTAATCGAACAGGGCTTAATTCCGCCGGAAAGTTCAGAAAACCAATCTTCCAACATAGAAGGCTCTGAGACCTTTAACCCTGACGAAGACAGTATTTACAATTAGTTATATATACTTTCCCAAGTGTTAGAATTTTTTATTTCCTAAAGCATTACGCCCATTATAGACTCCTTGAGATTTTAAGGAGATGAAAATGAGATATTATCTATTATTATTTTTTACGACGAGTGTAATGGCCCAAGTACCACTTTCTAGAATAATTGACTTTAATGGGATATATTTGAATGAATCTGGGAAGGCAACTGCAAAAGAATTCATGTTCGATCAAGTTCAATATGAGAAAAATTCTGAGTTTGAAATAATAAAGCAAAGCTCCCTATTTTATTTGATCACTCCCACAGAGAAAGTAGAGCTCTCCTTTCTACCTGAAAGTGTTCATCAATTAGAAAATCTTGAAATTAGACAACTAGATATCATTTCTACAGAGAATAATTTAAATCTCACTTTAAAATACCTTAACGGATTTACTTCAGAAAAAAGCCTAAATGTTAATTCCCTTAAAATGAATTGCCTCAGTAAAAATAAAGGCCAAATCCAAGGAACGATTGATCTTTGTCTCAACAACCAAACAAATATTTCTTCTTCTCTGATTAGATCAAATGGAGAAGACTATAGGGATATAAATATTCTAATTTCAAATAAAAATCTCAACTTTAGTGCCTTAATTTTTGGCATGAACACAACAGGAAATGGAACCATTCAATACGACGAAATCAATAATAAAATTCTTATAAGAATTGACAAGATCAAGGCCGGTTTTTTTCCGGTAACTCAGATGGTATTTGATAGATTAAAAGAAAAAGAGGATGAGAAATTTAAAGTAAATAGACCTTACCTGGAAATTATTCTTGATACAGAGGAAGACTCACTTTAAAACAAGCTCCCTTTGCACTATCAAGAAGTGAAACGGTTCCACCATGATCCTTAACGAAGCGATCGACCAGAGAAAGCCCAAGGCCAGAGCCTTGGCCTATTTTTTTTGTGGTAAAAAAGGCATTCATCATTTTTGAAGCAATTTCAGGAGGAATACCAGGACCTGTATCAGAAACCTGGATATCGATAAAATTATCATTTTTTTGAACCAATATGAAAATCCGCTTATCTTCTGTCTTCGCATTGAGCATAGCATCTTTTGCATTATTAATAAGGTTCAACAAAATTTGGGACACCTTTACTTCATCGCACTTTATAAGTAACGATTCATCTTCATTTTCAACTGTAAATTTAATTTTTTTTGCCCTTAATGCTTCAATACAAAAATCAAAGGTATATTTAAGTACTGAAGCTAGGTTCTTAACTTCAAACTCATCGCTTCTAGATTTTTGGGCCATATGCCCTAGACCACGAATAATTTTTGTAATCCTATCACTGGCCTTATCTAAAGACTCTAAATTCCTCTCCCGCATTTCTTCAGTAAGATCAGTACGTTTTAATTGTTCTATTCTCCCTTTGATGACGGCCAAAGGATTATTAATTTCATGAGCTATCCCCGCTGATATTTCACCAATAGCTGCTAGCTGAGATGAGAACTCAGAGTTTTTTCGCTCAATTTCTAACTCTTTTTGCAGTAAAACCTTTTCCGTAACATCATGTCTAACCGCCATGAATTTTTCAATTTGATTATGATCATCAAAAACAGGAAAGATCAGAGATTGAACATAATAAAGATCGCCATTTTTCTTTCGATTACAAATCAGACCATCCCAAGCTTCACCAGATTTAATGGTTGTCCATAAATCTTTAAAAAACTCAGATTTATGAATCCCAGAATTTAAAAGTTTATGGGTACTTCCAATTAGTTCTTCGCGCGAATAACCACTTATATCAATAAGTTTTTGATTTACACTTAAAATAACACCTCTTGCATCAGTTTGAGCAACAATAAAGTATTTTTCAAACACACTAGAATAACTTTTCATTCGCTCTTGCATGGCGAGTTTAGATCCAACAAGTTTGACTTCTTTTGATATGTCTTTAAAAGTTCCAAATACTTTTACAGGTTTGCCATCTTCTAATATCGCCCTTCCCGTTGACTCAACATATTTTAATTGTCCTTGAGTATCAATAATTCTAAGCTTTTTATTGAATTCTTTTCCTTCATAAGCACAATCTTGTAGGGCCTTTCTTATGACTTCCCTATCTTCAGGAAAATAAAACTCTATAGCTTCTTCAGGTGTAATTTCTTTGCCACATTCAACTCCATGAAGTTCGTAAGTTTTTTCACTCCAAAAGACCTTTCTAGTGGAGATATCAAAACTCCAACATCCAGTATTAGTTGATTTTTCTAATTCCCTGAATAATAAAATATTCCCCATAAATGTTACCTTAATAAACAATGATGAAGTAATTTTACCAATTTATCGAGCCTGATGAAAGAACTCTTTAAAGTTTTAAATAAATATTAAGATTGTGGCTAAATATTTGGATATTTCTGAATTTCGTTGGTGGACCAACCCGAATACAGGACGAACACCGTGAACCTCTGTACTACTTTGATATCATTGAGCATTCTATTTCTCCTTATAATATAAGCGCTGCATATATTTCGATATTATATCTTGAAGAAAAATTATCTATATCTCAAATTGCTGAAAAACTAGGTGTATCAAAATCACTTATTACAAAAAGACTTCATTCTTTAAATATTAAAAGAGGAACAAAGAAAAAGCCTATTAATAACCCAAAAAACTATCTAGCTCCAAATTGTCCTTATGGATATCGAGTTGTTAAGCTTCAACTTCTTCCTTTTCAAAAGGAGATCAAAGTTTGTCGGCTCATCTTGAGGCTCATAAATGAAGAAAAACTATCCTATCGAGCAACAGCAAGAAAACTTGTCGATATGAAGATTAAAAATAGAAAGGGAGAGATCTCTTGGGGACATGAGGTCATTTCTTCAATTTATAGGAGATGGAATGGTAAACTTTAAAAGTTGCATTTTATCTTATTTTTTCAAAGATAAATATTGATGTCTTCCAAAACAACATTAGGATCTAGCTTAAGCATATCTCTAAGGACAGCAATATGCCCCTGGCCTGCGACAACAAAGATTCTACGATGAGATTTTGCAAAGCTTTGAATATTGGCAAGAATTCTAAAATTTCTATGCCACCAACTGGCCGATGCATCTGCTCCAATAAAGTTATCACTAGCACCTACCACATTCGTTAATAAATAAAAGCTTTTGTTCAGCTCATCCATTTGAGTAGAATTATACTCTCTAAGAATATTTTGAAGACTTAGCGAAGAGTGAATTCTTTTTTCATTCTCTGTTACATATTCAACAGCTGAATTAAAGTGTTTTTTTAGGTCGGGCTCTTTTTCTAACTGATCTAAAAGCTGACTTCCTTTCCACATTACCTCTTTTTCATCAATTCCATTAACTTGTGAAAGGTCGCTATACTTTGCGACTCTAAAACCAATTTGTTCAATTTCACTATAACTCAAACGATATTGATTTTTTTGTAAGCAAGGTAGTTTGAATTTACTTTTTCATCTGATTTTGCTTCATATTCTAACAAGACGCTGGAAGGATTAAACTTTGAAATCTTTTTTGCCAAAAGATCTAAATATTTTTGAGACTCCTGATCCATTACATCTTTAACATTGTGTTTGATTAAATCTCTTCCAGGATTAGCAAAGTGATAGGTACTTAGAAGAAGTATATTTACTTTTTCAAAACTGTTTTGGTCTTTATTACTAACGCTTTTCATAATGCACATATTTTATGATTCAATACATAAAGTTGACTAAAATAAGCTATGTTTCCGCCAAGACGAGGCATTTTAAATACTAAGTATTACAAATCTTTAGTTTTTTTGCCTTCAAATAAAATCGATTCGTTTTCTAGTGACATAGAAATCTAGTTTCTTTTCCGAGATCATGGTATTTTAAGCATCATATTCCAACTAAGAGCTAGAACTTTGTTCTTCGGTACATAAAAGGTAAAGTCAGAAACCATAATTTAAGTGTCTCTTCTTTGATTCTCAAGAATGTTATTAATCCAACTTATCAGTAAATCTCTGACCAACTTTTCAGCCTCGATTAGTGTAATAGGAATAAATTGTTTGATTCCCTCATCTTTACTATGTCCATGTCTAGAACTCATGATTCCTATTAACTCATGAGATTGAGAGGTTCTTTTCAGTTTTTTAATCAAATTTCTTTCATCTGAGTCGATCTTTTTTTGAGGACAAGATTCTATGATCTCTACAATCTTATAAAAATTTATCCATTTGAGATCTTTAGTCGCCCCCTCAAAAAGAATTAAGCAGTTTTCAACTTTAATATTTTCCATTGATAAAGAAAACCACCGGTCATAGATTCGTTCTTACAATCAAAGAACCTAGTTAAAGGCAAATCAAAACTAAACCCTAGGTTTTGTAAGAGTTCAGAGTACTCCACTCTGATATTTTCTTCATCATGATTAACAATAATCCAATCATGGGCAATTAGTGAAAAAAAGAAGCTGGGCTTATCCAGTATAGATACAATAGACTTTGCAAGCTTTACTAAGTGATTAGCAACACAATACGCTTGATTTGGATCTGTTACTTTTAAGTACTCATCAGAAAGTGATAAATAACTTTTGCCTACCTTCTCAACCCTAAATTTAGGCAAATTAAACTTTCCAACAAGATAATTTGCTGAGACGAGTTCATCTTTAAGCTCAGATCTTAGTTTTACGCAAATAACCTTATTCAATTATTATATCCCGCTTTAAGTAAATTGTTACATCAAATAATTATTTTATATTGGAAATATTCAATTATTTGATCATTATGTTCTTCTTCAACTATCTTATAAAAAGAAAATCCCAACTTTTTCAGTAAATTTTGGCTTGCTAAATTTGTTTTCAATGTTGTTCCTATTAAATGATCTATCTCTTTTGGAAGGCATGAAATCTCTTGCTCAAGAAATTTTGTGACTAACTCAAACATCAGTTTTTTCCCTCTATATTGCTTGTAGAGTCCATAGCCTAAATGAGCGGATGAGTCTTTTTTGGGCGATAAGAATATGTATCCGACAGGAATATAATTTACATATATTTCTCTCATTACCTTGAGCCATTTATCTAATACAGGTCTCCAGACTTGTTCTTCAGTATCCTTAAAGCTATGAAGCCAAGAGTCGGGAAAGCGGTCCTCGTAACCGCTATCCCATATTTTTTCAAAACTATTTATATCTATTTTTCGATATTCTAATTTTTTGATAACCGAAATATCTTCTTTTTTCCTTTTCATAATTAATCCATTATAATCAATTTTTTCTTTGGATTGCTGTCATTTTTAATGAGTGTATAGGGGCAATAAAATTTCATCTCATTGCAAGTAATAATTTTCCTCATATGCCTTAATTAAGGCTGTCTTTAAGGGGTAATTATTTATACTTTATCGGAAATAAAACACAGAGTAGACTACTATTTTTAATTAATTTTTAAGAATTGCATTTCTTTAGATGCAATTAATATTTATGGTGTTCGATCCTGACTAGCCTCGACCCAATTTGTCGGATTTTATAAAAAAATGCTATGTGATTTCAATAGGGTGGCAGTGTGAAGTTCACTTGAAAAATGGTGGACCTTAGCGGGATCGAACCGCTGACCCCTTCGCTGCCAGCGAAGTGCTCTCCCAGCTGAGCTAAAGGCCCACATACTTTTAAAGATAATCCTAAAGAAAATTTTTTAAATATGCAAGCCAAATTCGGCCTTAAGGTCTAACCCTTCTTCTGTTATTTCTAGAAGGTCTCGTAGGTCTAGTCACTCTCGTTCCTCTTGATCTAGGATTTCTCATATTAGGTCGATCAGAACTTTCATTTTCTCTATTCAATTGGCTTGGTGCTTCAGGACGAGTAACCCTGCTGGTTGATCTTCGTGAGGAACTTCCTCTTGGACTTCTCATTCTTCTTTGAGTTCTTTCATTTTGTCTCGCCAAATTTCTTTGATTTCTCATTCTTGCCGATTCTAATTGTCTTCTTCTTAAAGCTCTTTCTCTTGGTGTTTTACTGATTCGAGGAGTACAACTCTCATAACTTATATGATAATCAATACCACTATCCAAAGAGTCAATTGAAGCATACCCTTCATCTTCACTATGGGCCACCATTACCGAAAGATCAGTTCGAATGTCTAATTCAACATCTTCCCCACAAGCCCGACTAAGAATTCTATCCTTAATAATTTGCTCAACATATAGGTCCTCATCAACATCTCCACTTTTAGAAATTACATCTTTAAAGATCCGAGAGGAAATACCCAAGCTTGGAATATTGAAACTATATTGGGATACAAAATTCATACGGCCTGATGTACTGACATAAGCGTATCCTCTATAATCAATTTTTTCGACCACAATACGTTTATTCTCAGGAGCCGATAAGCTTAATTTAATCTGACAGTTTTTTCTATTTCTTTTAAGATTTTCTCCACCAGCCTCTACAATAAAATTATCAAATAATAGGGACACAACATGTTGATCAGGACTTAAAACGGCCACGGCTTCATTTTGATCACAACCGCTACCCGCAAATTGTACATCAGAAATAAAAGCTTCATCCCCAAGTGCATTTAATGTCGTAAATAAAAGTCCTAATAAAATAATTTTTTTCATATTAATGCCCCCATTATTTGAAAAAGAAGGAGGTATAGCTAATACCTCCCTAAGAAAACAATACTATAACCAGTCATCTCCCCAAAGATCATCTTCATCTTCGTCTACTGAATGCTGATTACATTTTCGGTACTGAAGTTTGTAGATTAAACCTGACTTTAAATCCACAGAGTCTACAGTACTGAGGGCATCTTCGTGTCTATCCATATTTCTTAGTCGCATGGCAGTTGCAATTCTTAGATTTACATCTTCACCACATTTCGACCAAGTTTGGGCAACTACTGCTAACTTGTTTGTTAAAATATACTCATCATCCATCATTCCTTTAAATCTTTTAGTAAATCTTGGACCTCTAATTCCTGCAAAGAAGTATTCTGCGCTAAATACTGCAGATGCTTTTCTACTAGGAAGGTAATTATATCCCCTGTAGTCCACTCCAATTAAGGAAACACTAAATCCATTTGGAATATGAACAGGAATACCAAGAGTACAGTTTTTTCTATCCATTTTTTTACCAACGGACGGCCCTGCTTCAACTTGATAATCATCAAATAAAATACTTAAACTTTTCTTATCTGGAGATAAGACTGCTGAGACTGTATCACTTGGACACCCTGTACCCGCATGTCCTGGATGTCCCAAAGTTACATCATTAAGATCTGCTCCATATGAGCTTAGAGTAGATACTGCCATTGAGCTTGCTAGAATTACTGAAGATAAAATACGCATAAACCTTTCCTCCCTTTTTAGACTAGGCTTTTTATTTCCGATAGTAAGACCATCATTTGTCTTTTTCGTTCTTGCCTGGAGTATTACAAGTCCTATGCCAATATTTTTTGAGTTTTTAGAGCTATCTTGGCCAACTAAGATAGAAAAGATTTGAATTCTTAAGGGTTTGGGAATCTCATCTTGGCCAGCTAAGATCATCTTAGCTGACTAAGACCAAGTTTTGAAATTATAAAATAGATTTTACTTTTAAATATATACTTATTTTTCCAAGGTTTTGGTTATTATTTCAAGTACTTGTTTAGTATATTTATCTTTTTCAAATAGAAGTTGGTGAGATGCACCCTTAATTACTGACACGCTAGAATTAGGAAATGCTTTTGAAATCCAATTAATATTAGTATTTGGGTTCACTGTTGAATCTTTATCACCTTGAATCAAATGAACATTTTCAAATTCTAACCCTTCAAATTTCTGTATATAATTACTCCAATAATAATATTGAGTATACCAATTTGTACGAGTATAATCAGGGCTTAATGGATCAAGTTTTCTATAATTATGAAACTCAGGGTCACTGGATGTTTTTTCATTTGGAATCCTTGGTAGCTTATCTGTAAGCCTGGATGCAACATAATTAATAGAATCTAAAAGTTTACTTTTTTGAACTTCAATTAATGGTGCTGCTAGAAAGATTTTTTTAAAACCTAAATCATCTTCATTAACGAGAGATCGAAGCATTCCAACTGCCCCTGTGCTAAAACCAACAAAGTAGATATCACCAGAAATGAAAGGAACTAACTGAGTAAGTACACTCTCAAGAACAATTTGATATTCCTCGAATGAATAAATATTAAATGGAGTACCTGAAGATAACCCATGACCAGGTAGATCATACGCAATGACATTGTAGTTTTCTTTAAGCAAATGATTAATTAATCTGTGTAGATAACCTGAATGGTCCATAAAACCATGACTTAAAATAAAGGTTCCTTTTGGTTCTTCATTCTGAAAAGAGAGTACACCAATATTATAATTTGGTGTTTTTAAATACCCAACCCTTTCTAGACTTTCATGATCCAGATTATAATAGGTCAAATATTTTTTAAGTATAGCTTTATCTTCTTTCTTATTTTTATCAAAAAGAGGAAGTCCTTTTTTTAATATTTCAATATCATTCAACGTTATTGCTTCAGGGTTTGAAGACAATGCAAAAGCATTAACACCAAAAATTAATACAAAAGAAATGATTATACTTTTCATTTTATTTTCCTCATATCAAAAAATGTATATTAAAAAGGATTATAATAGATATTCTTTTCAACCTATTTCAATTTGAAAATTTTACTATGCTACTAAAAATTGTTAAAAATTTAGTCAGTACTAAGTGAAATATTTTTATAGTAATAATCAGAACAAACTAACCTAAGAGAGAATTTAAAAAGGTAGAAAGTTGAGTTTTCGATCAACCTTCTCCCCATAACTCTAGAATTTTATTTAATTGTCATCATCATCTTCATCATCTGGGCTGATATCGGATGGCTTAATCACTGGTTTTTCAATCTCTATTTCGATTTCCATTGGTTCAATCTCAAAATTAAATGGATTTTCTTCACTTTGAGGCTCAGAATCAAGATGGTTAAGCTCTCTCATAACTCTTCTAAGCTTCTCATTTCTCGTAATCATTTCAAGATCTGTTGTTTTCTTTATATTTATATTAGATCGAACCTTAACCATTTTATTTGCACAGTTAAGTGCCTCTACCGCAGACTCTAATTGGTTATCGAATACTGATTGCTTCGCTTTATTTAAAGAATCATACTTCCTCGCCACCTTATTTTCAACGTCCATACATTCTTTGATTTTTTCAATATTTTTAACTCGATTAGGGTTAACAAGTTCCGATTTTTCTACATTTCGATCAAGAATAGGAAAAGCATATAAATCCGCCTCTCGTAAGAACTCAGTATCACTTTCTTGATCAATTTTTGGAAATACTTTAATGTCCGGACTGACACCATCGACCTGTGGAGAGATCCCTTTTGGTCCATAGTATAAGGCCTGAGTTTCTGCAGTCAAAATCCCATCTGCTGCTTCACCAAATTCCTCTCTATCATACTCAGAAATTCCTTGCATACTACCTTTACCAAAACTTCTTTCTCCCATGATGATGGCCTTTTCGTAGTCTTGTAAATACATCGAAACTGCTTCTGATGCGCTTGCAGAATATCCATTCACTAATACAACATTATGAACATTTTGAAGAAGATTTTCATATTTCTCAGGTTTAAAGATGTCATAAACTAATTCTCTACCTTCAAGATCTTTCGTCATCCAAGTTGTAGACCCTGGAGTTAAATAACTTTCCAAAATACAAACCGCTTCGGTCACAAGACCACCGCCATTATTTCTTAAATCCAAGATCATTCCAGAGAAATTGGGATCCTTCTTAAACTTTCTAATTTTATTTTTAATTTGAAAGCAGCCTGTAGGGTCTGAGAAGCTTCTTAGTTTTATGTAACCATAAGTTCTATTATTAGAAATTATCGTTTTAGACTTCACATTCACTATGGTGTAAACACCCTTTGTGAGATTTAAACTTAGAACATTCTCATTTCTTAAGACTTTAACTTGAAATACTTCTTTTGCACCAAGTTCTTTCATCATAGTATCAAATGAATTTTGATCATTAACTTGTAAAAAAATATCCCCAGCTTTAATGCCACCTTTTTCTGCAGGTGAATTCTCAATAACTTCTGTAACTTGAATTTTAGAAACACCCTTAACTTCAGTTGTTTGCAAAAAAATACCAATTCCACGATTATCTGAGGAAGCTCGAGAACTATCTTCCATTTGTGCTGTTGGCATTATATAGGAGTGAGGATCTACTGCTATAGTCAAATAAGTATTATATAAGTCTGCAGCTATCTTTGAATCATTTAAATCCGTTACCGATGATTTTTCGAAATCCGCTAATGCTTCGTCAAATGTTCCATCCATTAAAGTCAACGCTTCTTCTGAGATCGTAGTTCTTAATTGATTGTTTAATTCCAAAAGATAAGATTTAAGAGTCTTTTCTTCTTTATTAACTTTTTTAAAGGAAATCCCATTTTCAAAGTCAAGAACGACTAAATCCTTATTTTCTGGGTTTTTTAGATCATGCATTTTATTTACAACTGCCACGCATGCCACGAGTTTTTGATGACTTACTTTACAATTTGAATCACTAACAATTCCATTTAGTAGGCTTTTAAAGCTTAATTGGGTCTCTTCCCAATAATCATTGGATGTCCAATTAGATCTGTCTTGTGATTCTGCATGTGAATAAAGTGAGGTGGCGCTTAAAGTTAAGGCCAATAAGCTGTTTGCAACAAAATTGCGATTTTTTTTAAATGTCATATTTTCCCCTGTGTGTAAGCGAACCCTAGCATGGAAACGCAATGCAACACAGGGGTTTGGTAATTTTTACGCATATCATCAAGAATATAACGAATACTAGTGTCTTTTTAAATAATTACCCGGAGTTGTGGATATTAAATGGTATTTTCCTTCGTAATCTGGAATTACATGAATGTTGTTTTGTGCCATTATAATTCCCATTTCAGCATTTTGTTTTATATATGTAATCGAATTCGGCTTCAAATCAACCTCAATTGAAGACCAATTTTCGGCCTTAGAATGAATTTGATGTTTGCCAGGTTTTAAATAAAAGTGAATATATTCCTTACCTCTAGTCCACCCAAATTCATTTTCAGGATTTTGCCCGTCCACAAAAACATTAAACCTTACTAAAGTCCCCACCATTGAAGGCCTTACCACATATACCAATGCCTTTCCCTTAACGACATCAAATGGCAAAGTCATTCCTTTGGTTTTATTAACCATTTCTTCTTTTGGTGGAAGACTAGCACAGCTAAGAAGTCCGGCAAGTAAGCATAATTTTAAAATAAGTTTCATTTTTCCCTCTCTTTTGATTTTATTTAAAAACGATAAAATAGTTTTATAAACAAAGCAAACACAGAGAGAAAAGAAATGAAATGGTCAATTTTATTATTAATATTCTTCCCCCTTCATTCTTACGCTAATATAAATACTGATAGTTTCAAAACAGACTTAAAATCAAGCTTTGAACCTTTTCCCAATTGGTGGGAAGAATACACTCCAGATCAAGTTTCATTTAATACTTATCGGGATGTTTTGAAATATTGGCAATCTGAGAAGCGCTGTTGTAAACGTCATGAAATTGAAGATTCAAATAAAAGATTTATCAAAACTGTTTATCTTGAAATATTAAAATCTAATAATCCAAATATTTTAGCCTACGGAAGTAAACTACTGAACATAAGCTACCATGATCACAAAAGAATGTTCGAAGTACAAAAAACAATATTTAAATATTTAAAAGACTTTGAACAACCTCTTGATTTCTGTGCAAATTGTAAGAAGTCTGATTTAAGTGCTGATATTGTTTATAAGCTATTATACCAGTATCAAAAAAATAATCAGCAGGCCCAGGGAAAGGCTATGACCATGCAGTTTCTACTGGATAAGAAAGAGACGGTATCAGATTATAAGGCCCTCTCCATATGGAGGTCCATTGCCTATCTAAGTCTAAAAGAAAATTCCCTGAATGAAGCCAAAAGTATTGCGAAAATGGTTTTAAATATGTACGAGAAAACGGCTAAAAAAACCTCAGCAGGTAGAAGAGAGTTAAAATATTTCAAAAATCTATTAGCGACTCAAAAAAATCCGACTCCACCTGTGCGAAAGCTTTCTAAAAAAAGAATCGATCTTAAAATAAATGATTCTTTTAATTTTAAACTTAATGAAAAAGAAATAGATTATTGGATTAAAAGCACGATGTCTCATATTTCTAAAACGATGGGTAATATCATAATGTGCGGTCTCATAGCTTTTGGTCTATTCATTTTGCTTTTAATCGCTTTGTATTTTATGCAAAAAACCTCAAAGGATTCCAAAAAGGAAGTCTTCTTTGAAGATGAAACCAATGATAAAATATAAATGATTGCTTAAAACAAGCTAATTTGATAAATCACCCACATGAAATCAATCTATGGATTAGACACCCAGCAATTTCTTAAAATTCAAGCAGACTTTGGTCTAAAGCCAAATATTAATAATATTTCAGAAATTATGAACAATATTTTTAGATATCCTCAAAAAGCTTTTGAATTTAAGCCCCATATTTCTCAAAAATTCATTCAACATCTAAAAACAAATTATAATCATAATCTTCCTAAAATTATCAAAGAGCAGATAGCAACTGATGGAACAAAGAAGTTTCTTTTAGAAGTATCAAAAGGAACAGCTGTAGAAACGGTATTGTTACCCTTTAAAAAAAATTATACTCTATGTGTTTCATCTCAGATCGGCTGTGCCATGAATTGTAGTTTTTGTCATACCGCAACTCAGGGTTTAAAAGGTCACCTCACCCATGAACAAATTATCACCCAATATATGCTGGCCTTATCAAGAAAAAATGATTCTCGTCCTATTACAAATATAGTTTTTATGGGACAGGGAGAGCCCTTACATAACTTTGAAAACCTAAAAATGGCGATTGATGTGTTAAGCGATCCAAATGGCATTTCCATAAGCCGCCAAAAAATAACAGTTTCAACTTCTGGTTATCTACCAGGAATAGAAAGATTTAATGAGCTTAATGGAGTGAATTTTGCCCTTAGTTTACATTCAACGAATGAATCTATCAGAAGTGAACTCATTCCCATAAATAAAAAATATCCTCTTAAAAAGATAGATCCCGTAATTCAAAATATAAAATTAAAGGAAAAACAATTTATAGAATATGAGTATCTTCTGATACAGGATTTAAATGATTCTGAAAATGATGCTAAAAACTTGGCAAGTTTCATTAAAGGAAAAAAAGCAATTTTAAATATCATTCCCTATAATGAATTCGTCGGCTCCCCTTATAAACGCCCCTTAAAACCAACCCAAGATAAATTTATAAGTATAATGGTAGAACATGGAATAAGAACCATGCTTAGAGGCACTAAAGGTGATGAAATTATGGCCGCTTGCGGCCAACTTAAGTCCTAACTGTCATATTTATATAAAGATTTCAATCTAGGATTGACCTTAAGAAAATTAAGTGTATCCTATCCCCTTAAGTAAATTCTCAAAAAGCCTTTAGGACACAAGTTATGACTGACAAAAAGCATACCAACGAGCTACACTCTAGTGGCAATAAACTAGTTAATTTAACCATTCCAAAGCCTCAAAATCTTAGAAATGATATTTTAAGTGGATTAACTGTAGCACTTGCCTTGGTGCCTGAAGCAATTGCTTTTGCTTTTGTAGCCGGAGTACACCCAAAGGTAGGGCTTTACGCCGCTTTTATGATGGGACTTTTGACAGCAATTTTTGGAGGCCGTCCAGGAATGATTTCCGGAGCGACTGGAGCTGTTGCTGTTATATTTGCACCACTAGTGGCCAAGGTTATGGAAATGCAATCAAATGCTGGTTTAAGTTTTGAGCAATCAATGGAAAGCGCACTAGGATACCTATTTAGTGCGGTTATTCTCATGGGGCTGATTCAAGTCGTTTGTGGTGTTTTAAAATTAGGAAAGCTTATCCGCCTAGTGCCACATCCCGTTATGCTCGGATTTGTTAACGGCCTTGCTATTATAATTTTCAAAGCACAGTTTGGACAGTTTACTGTTAATGGAAGCTTACTAGAACAGACACCGTTACTTGTGATGGGTGCTTTAATCGCCCTTACAATGGGAATAAGTATTCTTTTGCCAAAGATAACAACGACAATTCCAGCAACCCTCACAGGAATCATTGTAACCACAATTATCGGATATTTTGTAAATGAAGCAAATCCTGGTCTCGTGAGAACCGTTCTAGACTTCGTCCAAGATAAAGATCCATCAATTACAACAATAGCGGCTGGATTTCCTAGTTTTGCCCTTCCTCAATTTAGCCTAAGCCTTGATAGCTTCATGCTTATTCTTCCATATGCCATTTTAGCAGCGGCCGTAGGTCTTATCGAGTCCCTAATGACCCTAACCTTAGTCGATGAGCTAACTGAAACCAGAGGTAAAGGAAATAAAGAATGTGTAGGCCAAGGTATTGCCAATATCGTTAATGGATTTTTCGGTGGAATGGGTGGTTGTGCCATGATTGGTCAGAGTATGATAAATATTCGAGGAGGAGGACGTGGAAGAACCTCAGGAATAACTGCGGCCATTTTACTTTTATTCTTTGTTTTATTTGGGGCTTCCTTAATAGAAATGATTCCTCTTGCAGCTTTGGTAGGTGTCATGTTTATGGTAGTAATTGGAACATTTGAATGGTCTTCATTAAGACTATTTGGAAAGATTCCAACTTCAGATCTCATCGTAATAATCACAGTATCTGTAACGACTGTTCTTGCTGACCTTGCGATTGCAGTATTAGTAGGGATTATTATTTCGGCACTAGTCTATGCATGGGAACATGGAAAGCATATGCATGCCAATAAAATAGAAAATTCCGGCAAGACCATTTATGAATTAGATGGGCCATTATTTTTTGGCTCAGTGACATCATTTAAGGACCTTTTTGATTTTAAAAACGATAAGGAACATGTTGTTATCGATTTCAAAAACTCTAGAGTATGGGATCATTCAGGAATTGAGGCACTTCAAAATATTACTGAGCGCTATGATAAATACCAAAAGAAATTACATCTGTTGAATCTCAGTAAAGAATGCAAGCAGCTTCTTGGAAATGCCAAAAATATTGTAGAGTTAAGCGTCATTGAAGATTTAGAATGGCATATTGCTGATGATGCGCTAGACTCCTAAATTTTGTTTAGAAAAGTGCCTTTTTGCCAAAATCTAGTGGCACTAAAACAGCCCTAACATACTGAATTTACTAGCCTTTATTTTTAAACAAGCAATCATTAAGGAATTGAATTAAACTATCCCTATGAGAAGGTTGTTATTTATTCTATTCCTGTTCAATTTAAGTTCAATTTGTTTGGCAAGTGACCTCTCTGCCTATATCGATAAATTTTGTAAAGATGAAGAAATTTATGTTTGTGATTTAAATAATCAAAGAACACACCAAGAAATAGAAGTTGCCATAAATACCGACCCGGCCCTCATAAAAAATGTTTTATTTGCCTCAGAAGTTATGGCCCTGAGAGAAAAGTATATTACATTACACAAAGAGTGGGCAGACTTCATTCGTTTTATAAAACATAATTACAAAAATTCAAAATATCCCCCAAAAAGTCCCGAACATAATCAGGAGTATCAAAAAGTCCTGGTTAATCTTATGGAGGGATATCAAGAAATTTATGTCGTACAAATCAATATCAATAAGTATAAAAAACTTGTCACGTTATGTGCAACAAATTGCGGTCCCCTAAGAAGAATTGAAGTTCAAGATAATCTTAAAGCTCTTGAATCTTATAAAGAAACATTATTACAACAATATCCATGGTGGGTGGGAGATGACTTAGATAAGCTTCTAGCTAATAAATATGACGGTGACCCACTAGACTATCTGCTAAACAACTTAATTGATTCTTTAAAAGAAATGTCTTTATACGATGATAAATTCCTAACTCAAAGTCATATGTTTTTACATCCTAAAATGGGATCAGATTCAATTAGAGGTGAAATTTATGAAGCAGTTTCTGCCTCAACATTAGATAGAAAGGTTTTAATTCATGGATTTAAAACCTGGCCTTCAAAAACTCCAGGTGAAAGAAAGTTATGGTGTGACTTTTCAAAACAAAAGTCTATCACAAGCTCAATTGTAGGTGGAACTAAAAATACAGTTAGAGCAGGTTTAATCGCACTAAGCGTTTCTCCAACATTATTTGGACTAACTAGTCGTTTTTTACCAGCTACAAATCTCACCAAACTCTTAAGGACAACTAGCACCCTTGGAATGACAACTGATATTGCCATTGAGTATAAAACAACTGCTAAAAAGTGTGATTCCTTACATATTGATTTTATTCAAAATCAAACACCAGAAAACTTAAGCGCCTATCAAGAATGTATTGATATTAGAGAAAGTTTAAGATCAGCAGTTATGCTTAGCTTCTTACCGGTTCAAACAGTATCTCAGCTACCAATGCTAATGGCCAAATTGAAGATTCTCGAACGAGCACACCATATTTTACCAAGAACAGTTACTTCATATAAAGAATTTAAAGAAAAAATCTCTAAAGCATCACAACTTGTTGGAAGTGGTAAAGTAGCCGGAACGATAACAAAATCAAAAGATAACAATGTATTTACGATAATTGATACGAGTAAGGCCAGCACAGTAAATGGAGTTAAAGTTGATAAATATGCCCATGATTACTTTAATTTTGTCGAAGAGGTTTTTAAAAAGAGGGTTAAATTAAAAGAAGGTGAACTTGATAGCTTCATTGATTCTTCAAAGTCGATGGTCAATAGGACATATATTCTTACTAAAACAAAGGAAGTTCCAACTTTAACAAGGAACACTTTTGATGGAGGCATGGCCATGGTAATGTCAAGAAATGTAGATGAAGCACTTCCCCTTGAAAAAGCAACTGGTTTTGTAATCCCAAGAACACCTGGTAAAACAAGTATTGAAATCAGTAGAGTTGCCATAAGCAAAGAGGCAAAAAAATCGAAGGACGAAAACATTTTCCAAGATTTATTTCAACAGGCCATGAGATTAGTTGCAAGCAATAAAGATATTGATAATTTATATGTCTTCACTTCAAAAGGTCACAAAAGGCTATACAAGGAGATAGGCATTAACGGAGAAGTAATCCACACACCAAGTGAAAGAGACGTTATCATTAGAATCACAAAAGAAGATGTATTAAATTATTTAAGTAAGATTTAAAAACCACTAATAAGCATTCACTGTAACAGTAATCACATCGGTATATGTCCCAGTTGAAGCATTAGAACTTAAGCTTTGTAGCTGAATCCTTAAGGGATAATGAGTACCACCAATGGAGGTCGCAGTATAACTCTGCCCCATATAATAAGAATTACCGGCGACACTCAAAGACTGAGCAGGACCATTGTCTAAAGAAATCGTATAATCAATAAAACTACTACCATTTATTAATTTCCCACCGTTTTGAGAACTCATAAAAATACCAAATGGTACGTTCCCTTTAACACTCAGTCTTGCTGTTTGGGTTTCAAAGTTTTCAATAGTTCCAAAATTCAAAGTATGCTGCGTAGAACTTGGATCATGCGACTCCCCTATGGATCCTAAACTAAGCTCTGCATATCTAGGGATAACGAATTGATACCAAAAATACGCCGTTGTTTGATAAATTAAGGTGCCATTGTTTTTAACGGAATAAAAGCTAATAGGAATGAGGTCACCATAATATCCTGGCCCGTTAGAAAAAACGGAATCAAGATTGATAACTTTAACAAAGTGATTAAATGTATAGTCAGTATTATTATTAGAAAGAGTCCCCTGAATATATTCGGAACTATTGGCATCTCCATAGTTTTTAAGAACAGACGTTAAAGCGCTATCAAAATATAAGTTATAACTCATGGATAAAGATCCATAAAAGGCTCTTCGATTGTAAGTATTTGCATTTCCCTTACCATAAAAAGCTCTAAAGTTTTTACAATTATTACTATTACTACCTCTTTTAATCGTAAACTCGTGAGAAAGACTTTGCTCAGAATCGCCAACTTCTCCAACAAAATTTGAAAAATTGATATTAAAATTACAGTTTTGCCCAAAAGCGATATCCATATGAAGAAGCAAAGTTAAACAAAGAAATTTCATCATAATTCAATAGCTCCCATGTCAATGACCCCAGTTTTTTTATTTGGCAATTTAATACGTTTGGTTCTATTTTTAATTTGAATTTCTAGAATAGTACCTTTAATACCCTCTATGTAGAAATTACCCTCTCTATCGGTAAAAAAGATTTGGCCATTAGCTTTTCCTAGACCCAATTTAAAATCATTCCCCATATATTTAAGTTTTCCTTTTAAGGATTTCAAACTTTTTAGTTTTGCTTTTAAAACATGAATAGATTTATAACTAGGTTTTATGACAAATTTTTCTTTTTCTAAACTACTTCCTAGTTCTAATTCTTTTGAATCTATTTGAATTTCTCTAAATTGATAAGGTACGAGACCTGAGAGAGCTAAATCACCAATATAAGGATCATTTGCATCAGCATATGGAGAACTAGATTTGAGGGCCAGATCTTGATCAGATAACGATTCGTCTTTTGTCATAATAACAAAGCTATTATTTTGATTCCGAGTAAGAGCAAACCCAAATCCGTCGCCCATACCAGCAATCAGAGCAGTAGAGACTCTATAACTTGAAAGTTTAAACTTTTGATTTTCAGAATTAGCATGTGCGTAACGATAACTAAAATCGGCCATAGAAGTGGGAAGGGTCACAGAAGAATCTAAAACTCTTTCGTTCTCGTCTTCTCTTTCTTCTAATGCCAGATTAAATTTTGGTTTAAGGATTCTATTATTATTATCAAAAGTATAAGTCAGCCGATTTTCGTTGTTTTGAGCATCTCGATTATAGGTCATATATTGATTTTTTTGATCAATATTCCAAGTAAAAAAGAAGGAAGCTGTTAATATATCATCAGAATCAGTACTTTCAATTTTTGAGGTATGAAAGTTTAAATTAATTGATTTTGAAACTCGAAAATTTCCTGAAAAATTATATTTTCTTCTCTCTCCTAAATCCCGATCTTGAAAGGTTGCTATTCCAGTTCCTAAACTAAGACTTAGTTTATGACCTAGTGGTGCTGATAAATTAATATCAAAGCTTTCCTTTAAAGGATTACCTTGATTGCTATAGGTATTATAAAACTCTTCATTATAATTTTCATATCGAAACAAAGATGAGATTCCGTTAAAATAGACTTTTCCTTGATGCTGAACTTGGTAGGTTAATGCACTCGCATGACCTGAAACTTTGTCATCATTTGAAGCCGCAAACTCTAAAAACAAATTTCCAAATGAGGTTGCACCACCTAGAGAGGTCCCAACAAGACTATAGTCAACAAATTCCTGAAAATATCCCCCCCCGGTTAGATTGGAACTCACTCCATATTGGAAAAATCCTGAGTGAAGATTTTTGTCATCATAGTCTCTTACATTGTTATTATCGGAATAAGGTTTTCCGATGGATAATGAAAAATTTGTCTCTCCCCTCCCTAGAAGGGAAATTGATGTCGGTATATTATACTCTAAAGTCCTTTTTTCTCCGAAACTATCAGTGATTTCTACTCTTATCTGGTTAATCCCATTAATCAAAGGAAGGTTTTCAAATTTATAGTTCCCGGCCGGTAAAAACTCATCTTTAACAAGACTACCGTTTACATAAGTTAAGACTCTTGAACGACTAAAGACTTGAAACTCATCTTCCCCCTGGGGAATAGATTTTTTATAGGGTCTTAAAGAAAAATTCTTTTGGATATTAAGACCTCCAATTTGATAAGAAGTTAAGAAGCCGAAATTTTTAGACCTTGTATCCCCTAATTGCAACCTTACAGAGGAAGCAATTATGTCTTTAGTCAGAGACTTATCTTGATGCACCCAAATAGGATCTAAATCATTTTCTAGATCATGCTCATAAAAACCGCGGTTTTCAAAAACAAAACCCTTAAAATTAAAAAAAGAATTATAATAGAGAGAATTATAGTCACCGCCAAAATAAGAATCTCCTCTTTTAGTTTCCCCATCAAGACTTACGCCCAAACTAACTGGAGCGGGTGGACTTAATTGACCAGCATACTCTAACTCTAGATTTTGGCCACCATCCATCTTTTTTGCGACAAGGTCTTCAATAGCAATATCCCAATTAACCATAACATTTTTAGGGTCATAGGAAATCTTAAAGGGCACCGCTTCTATTTTCGTCCATTTTTGGCTGGAGTGAACTCTTTGAATTAATTTATTTTTAGCGATAATTTTTAATTTTGCTTTAAGATTTTCTGTATTTATGGCAATTAATTTTTCACCTTCTAATTTATAAATTATATCACCTAAATTTATTTCATTAATAGTCGATGGAATTTCAACCTCATAAATAGATTTATTGAAGTCTTCAAAGTTAAACTCATTTGCAAAGCTAAAAAAACTAGATAATAGCAAAAAAAATAAAATAAACTTATTCATTAAATTTTATTTTCCCCTTAAAATCTTTTTGAAGACCTTTTGGAAGCTGAACTACAAATTTTCTTTTAGATTTAGCTAAAATATTTTGCCCTAAAATGGGCTTTAACTCTTTTTCATTTAATATAATTTCTTTCTTCCCTTTGGTAAAAATAATTTCTATGTTTTGGAAATAACGATGGGAAGTTCCGCTATTGTTGAAATTGATTAATAGTTTTTTTCCTAAGATTTCAAATCCCACAAGACTGACCTTTGCCTTAACCGGCTTACTTGTAACAAAAAGAGCCGCTTGATACTTAAGCAGCATTTGAATCCCAGAAGTTTTTTTTTCTTCAAGGTTTAGTGGAACTTGTTCTGCTATAACTCTATAAGACTTCTCGATACCAAAGTTTTTCGAACCTTTATACTTCAAGCGAACAGTTCTTTTATCCTTAGGAGGTACAATGACTTGAGGTGGAACAAGTTGGAAATCAGAAGTTTGGGGTAGTTTTTCAGTTCCATCTTCATTTTGAATTCTACTCACAACTCTCAATACGACAGGTATTGGCTTTTCTGAGTTGTTATCAATTTGAAACTGGATCTTATCCCCTTCACTTTCAAGGTTTAAAGTACTTGTCATGGGGGAAAAATTAAAACCATAAAAAACTGGAAATAATAAGAATATTAATAGGGATTTCACTCTTACTCCTTAAGAAAAATCTCTCTTAATTATACATGTTTTCTCGATAATTTTGAATAACGATCTTTAATGGGCAGTTATGATAATTAATTTCGTTTTATGGGTTATGGTTTTTTCCTTTAAGATTATCTTAGAGCTGGATTTGGTAAAATCGCCATCTTTGGAAAACTGAATAGAAGCAGGAACTCGGCCTCTCAATATTAATGTATCAATGCTAAAGGCATTAAAATTTATCATAAAAATGAATATGAAAAACCCTACACATTTCATATAGGGCTTTTCGACTACCTGAGTATTTTACTTTAATAAAATCTTCTAATTGGCTGAAATTGTGAATGTTACTGTATCTGTATAGTCACCTTCAATTAGGTTGGCATGTGGTACACCAGTATAACTAATATCAATGTCCTTATTGGTATCTACAGAACTTGCAGATGAGAAGATAAACTCATCTCCAGCAGATAAATTAACAGCATTTCCATCATATGTGAGGGAATAATTTATAAAACTACTAGCAACGGAATCATGTACGAGATTTCCACCATTTGTAGAACTAATATTAACTTTATAGCCTGTGTTTGAGTTTGATTTTTCATTTACCGTTGCCACTTTTGAGTCAGTTTGAGTCGTATCAAGAGGAAGCGTTGAAGCCAGTGGCTCAGGTGTAACAGCGATAGATAATAAAGCTGGTACAGTTCCTTTAAGTAATAAGTTTCCAGTAGTAGCTGCAAAACCGGTTACCGAGGTTAATAAAAGTGCTCCCATAAAAATAGTTTTCATAAACATCTCCTTAGATTAGTAAACCCAATATTAGAGATGCATTTAACATGCCATTTCAACCTACCTTTTTTCAGTAACTTAGATAATAATAATAATCAGTTTTATAACAACTATCTAAAACATGAACATTTCTTAAGGTGCCATTAAGGCCCCCTCCAACTTGAGGGGGAATATTAATCTATAAATGGTGCTAAATACTTTTGACCAAATTCCAAACTTTCAATTCGAAATAAATCGCCAAAAAGATCTTTAATCAAGTAACTCTCGTCCTCTAGCTTCTCTGGCCAATCGTCCAAACCAGTTTGAAACTTTTTATCACCTGCTTGAGTTTTTACTTCAAAAGTCCTAATACCAAAGTCTTCTTCTACTTTGTAAATTCCTTTTATTTTAAATTCAAAAGATTTAAATTCTAAATAATCAAAAATAAGTTTCTTTTGCTTAATTTCAAGATTCTCTAAATCTTCTATTAGACCCAATTCTTTCCCATCTTGATCTAATAATGAAAGAAATTTGAATTTGCTCTCATAAGGAAAACATGATTTAAGCTGAATTCTAACCCAATCATTATTTATTAAATAAAATAGATCTTTATTTTCCGTTAGTTTAAACTTCATATTAATACCTCCGTACTTGTCTGTGTCCCGAGCATTAAGTTATGCATTTCCAACTGCATTTTTTGCAGTTTATAATACTCTCCGCTAAGGCCCATAAGAGTTTCGTGAGAACCTTGTTCTACTAATTCACCATTTTTTATAACTAAAATTTCATTGGCCCTTCTTAAAGTACTCAGTCTGTGGGCAATGGCGATAACAGTTCTTCCTTCAATTAATTTATCTAAAGCATCTTGAATTTTTCTTTCGGTTTCTGTATCAACAGCACTTGTCGCTTCATCTAAAATTAAAATTTTAGGATCATTTATAATCGCCCTAGCGATACTAACTCTTTGCCTTTCTCCTCCGGAAAGTGTTTTACCTCTTTCACCAACAATAGTGTCGTATCCATCTTTAAAACCTAAAATAAATTCATGAGCATTAGCAATCTTAGCCGCCTCAATGACATCCATCAATGTCGCCTTTTCGTTTCCATATCTTATATTTTCTAAAATACTTCCATGAAATAAATAAGGATCCTGATGAACAAAACCAATCTGAGACCTTAAAGCACCAATTTCAAAATCTTTTAAATCTACTCCATCAACGAGAATACTACCAGAGCTCACATCATAAAAACGATTCATGAGTTTTGTTATAGTTGATTTTCCTGATCCACTAGGACCAACCAGTCCTACCATTGTACCGGCTTTGATTTTAAGATTTAAGCCTTTAAGAACCTTTCTCACTCCGTCGTAACTAAAAATAACATTCTTAAACTCAATTTCTCCTTTAATTTCTTTTTGAACAGCGCCATTTTCTCCTTCAACATTGGCTTTAGTATCTAGGATTTCAAAAATCCTAAAAGCACTACTTGTGGCCCTATTTAACATTCGCGCCATCTGCCCAATAATCTCAATAGGCCCAGAAAACATTGTCATATATAAAAGAAATGAAACAAAAGTTCCTGCACTTAAAAAATTTGGATCATTTGCATTTCCAGTAAGTCTAGGGATCGCCAAAATCCACACAGAAATCATAATGATATGAATTCCACCCATCAATTTTGGCCAAAAGCTAGTCCAAGCTTTGTGGACATTATTAAACTCAATAACAGTTGCATTATTTTTAGTGTTAAACTTACCTATTTCCCTATCTTCTTGATTAAAAGATTTCACAACTTGAATCCCAGTAATTCCATCACTAAGTGCAGATGTTAGATCTGACCATTTCCTCCAACATTTTAAAAATAGTTGCTGCATTTGTTCCCCGTGTTTAAAAATAGCATAAATAAATAAGGGTACAGGAAGTGTCATAAGCATTCCCAGCCATGGATCTAAGCTAATAAGAACACCGGAAAGGGCAATTAAGGTAATAATTGCAATTGAAACTTCAACAATCCCGAATGCAATAAAATCCCAAATCCGATCGGTATCTGAGCTTACTCTACTTATAATACTACCTGTCTGTTTAGTTGAAAAAAATTCCATATCCATTTTTTGAAGATGGGAATATAACTCCGATCTTAAATCTCTAGCGACCTTCTCACCTAAGATCGACATCTTTTTAAGTCTTATCCACATAAAGATTTCTTTCAACCCATATGAAATACTTAACCCCAAAACAAAAAGCCAAGCTATCTTCAATCCATCCTTAGAGGCCAACTTCCCTTCCTGTACTGGTGTAATGACTTCATCAACCAATTGCCCTGAAAAATAGGCTGGCAACAAACTTACGAGTGTGGCCAATGTTGCTCCTAAAGCCCCTAAGAAAAGTTCTCTTCTATACGGATATAAGTACTTTACCAAACGGAGAACAACCTTATCTTTAGTCGTTTTATTTCCAGATTGAACTTTTTTTATGGGAGATAAAGTATTCTCAAAATAAAGTTCATCACAATTCCTTGTAAGAACAACATTATTTCCCTTAGCTAATTCTTCAAGTACATATTTTATTTGTGCAAAGACAATATTTTGTCTTTGAGAAAACCAAATATTGAGAAATACTTCATCATTACTTTTTAAAGAAAATATATTAACAACAGCACCGTTCTTTTCGGTAACTTTTAAATCCGAAGAGAGAAAGAAAACCTCTTCCTTCTCTCCTTCAAAAGTTAAAATATATTTCTTCGTAATAACAATCCATTTCTTACTATTTAGGAACTTTGAATTTATATCTGATAATCCATAAATTAAAATATCCCCATACTTATTCAAAACTTCTTTTTTAATATCTAAAGGTAAAAAAGAAGGTTGGTCTAAATAGCGTCTAAAATAGTTCTCACTCATTTTTTCCTCCTTTTACAAAATCTTAAAGTGATCAACATGCTTATGCCTGGCTTCCTCCCAATCATTAATTTCAATTCCATTTCTTTGAATTAATCTTGGAGACTTAAATATCAGGTTAAAAATGACTATAATCACTGTTTTTAGTTTTAATTTTTTTATTACACTAACCTTATAAAACCTAGGCCAGTAAATACTTTTCGCAACTTGCATAAATTCCTCCCTAGTATCAAGCTTCAATGCAAGACATAGGAGAATTGTCTACGGATCCAAAAGACAACTTCCTTTGTCTTATGCATTCGAAAATAAATTTTAATAATTAAATGTGATTGGCTTCTTTAGTTACAATCGTCTCTGAGAATGGATCCCTTAGGATCAAAAATGAGAATAGAGGTCGCTGCAGCTATTAAATTGCCGATAATGAACATGTTATTGAATTTGCCCATTGCTACCTCCTCTGGTGCGTTATTCTTACTAAGTTACAGGAATAAAAATTCTTGTCAACATAAAAAATTGTTTTTAGAAAAATTCATAAAAGTTTTTATTTTTAAGCTAACACTCTTTGAGGATTAGGTTATTTTTTAAACCTAAACTTTCTGTTTACTGTAATCCCTTTTGCTTCCAACAGATTCTCCATCATAAGTTTGGATACTCTCCGATGAGCAGTTCTCCAAGAGACACCCAATTTTTTCTCAACATCTTTAACAGTAAACCACTTATAATCAAACATAAAAAAAAGCTCATGCTTCTTGCATACAGCTAAACTCAACGTGAAATCTCTTACAGGAACTAGAACAAACAATCCTTTTGTTTCTAATATTTTAAAAGGAAGATTTTCACTCTTAATTATTTGTTTTAATCTTTGTAAACCTTGCTGAACCCGGTTAGCAGAATGTGAAGGCGAATAGTGTTCTCCAGGGAATAATTGATTAAAAATTTTAAGTTTAGACTGCCCTGTATAAAAATCTCCAATTAATATCTTAAAAATTCGGTGAGGTACATTATTTACCTTTGCCCCCTTCAAATTATTTAATTCAATGACCTCGCCACGCCCCCCCCCAATTGTGATTTCTTTAAAGTCATCTTTTTTAAATAGATGGGCCGTTAATTTTAATACCCTATCCCTGTAA
The DNA here is from genome assembly GCA_964215955.1 of Flavobacteriaceae bacterium. GTDB lineage: Bacteria > Bdellovibrionota > Bacteriovoracia > Bacteriovoracales > Bacteriovoracaceae. The sequence continues at coordinate 189,564 of CAXPDR010000017.1, read as the reverse complement.
CACTTGTAAGGAGTTCCCCAATAAAGTTTTTTTGCTAGCTCACTATTCTCTTCAAAAAAACTTAAAAACAGATCACACTCTCTAATTGTATCCACATGTTTAAACTCATGTGCCTTTTTTCGGACTTCCTTCAATTCTTTAAGCTCACCAAAACAATCAGCAATAATTACAGCTTTCTGTTTTAAAATCAATAGTTCATCGATCGTTCCACTTTCACCTAACAAGGTCACGGCCTGGTTAACAAGTTCAATAGCTCTTTTAAAGCATCCTTGTTGACGATAAATTTCTGCCTTAAATTCTAAGAGAGAAACATACAATAATTTATTTTTTCTAGGATCTAATTCTTTTTCTAATTCTCCTATTAACTTTTCTGCTTTGTAATGCTCATTTAGATAAGTATAGCCTTGTAAAATATTGATTTTTGCAATCTTCACTTCATAAGGATCTTGCTTTTCTTTATTTTTTAAATATTGATTAAAAACTAGATTAGCATTCACATAATCAGACTCTGCAATATAAGCAAACCCGGATATTAAAAAAGCCCGAGGTGTAGTTTTAGGATTTACTCTAGATAAAATTTCGAATCCTTCAAAAGTTAAACCTAATCTAACTAACGCTCCAGCATATTCAACTAACTCTAGATCTGAAGGTTCAATAATTTTTTTTACCTTCGGTCTTATAATTGGGTTTAATAAATCAATTACTTGATGGTTTAAACCTAATCGCCGTAAAAGAGAGCAAAAAGGGGCAATAATCTCTCTTGATAATTTTGAATATTCAAAATTTAAAACAATGTCTTTAGCCTGATGGAACTCACCTTGCTCAATTAAGCTAGAAATATCTTCTAATAATTTTTCCAAATATCCATAATCCTATATTTATTTTATGACAAATTATATCACTTTAAAAAATTTAAAAAAGGAATTACATTGCATCTCGAAGAAAAGGGGTAAGAAATACTGTAAAAATTACAATAACTTAATAAAAATCAAACAAATTACTGCACAGCAGCTAAAATTATCAAAGGAGAAAAAAATGAAAATGTTTAATCTTGTTAGCTTATTAGTTATCTCTCTAACATATGGAAATTTAGCCCATAGTGGAGAGGGAAGAAATGGCCCAGACCAGTCAGGATTGGCGATACCTTTAGAACTAGATAGAGAAATTACGGTCAATTCAATTAAAAATATTACGAGAGAATGTTACCAGCAAACTTACAATGATTTGTTTTCAGCAATAGTAGATAAATCAAGTCGAAGAATGCTCACAGAATGTTACTTAGAATTAAAAGAAGTTAAGTCTGGAAACGCACACAAACTTGTCACAGAATGCAGCAGATTTCCTCACGGTCTTTACGAAATTCGCGGAAATACAGTATCTCCACAAACAAGCTTGAGTTTTGGTGTAAATGGTGTGTATTTCAGGTTAATTACACAAAACGGACCAACTAAATATCAATCAGAAATGTCATCACCAAAAAATTTAAATAATTTACCAAGTTTCCAATACGAAACAGTTATTGCTGATTCAAGTATCAGTGTTTTTGGAGAAGTGATCCCAGGTAAAAAAGTAGTTCGAAATCTAAAATTATTAGGAACTGATACTGAACCATTTTTTCTTGAGAATAAAAAAACTGGATATAGAACTGGAATTGAAATCGATTTAAGAAATGTTTCAACTTGTATGGAAAGCGCAATAACAAACCTCTAAAAAAATGAAAAAAGATAGTATTCTTAAAATTACCCTTAGAAAAAGCCTCATTATAATAATGGGGCTTTTCTCTATAAACTCTTTGGCGCATCATTGTCCTCTTCAATCTATTAACTCTCTTAAAAATCAATATCAAGATACCGACTCCTATCAAATTCGAGAACGATTCGAGATAAAAAAGGAAATTAGAAATCTATACATTGATTATTCAAACACTATAACGAATGAATATATTAAAGGGGATCTTAACAAAAAAAAATTTAAAACTTGCCTAGAGTCTATAGATGAAAATGAATTAAATTACCAGGTTTCGAATCAATTAAAAAAAGCTCTTTTATCCTCTTTAAAACAAACACATTCTCCAATTTTGCAAGACTTACTGAATGATTTAAATTCGGAAGGATCTGCTCTATTAATAGGGGTAAAACTAGATCTTAAGATTAGGAAAAATGAAAGACCAGCGACTTACCATAGAACAGCTAAAAACATAAATATAAGTATCCCAAAAATTGGCTTCAACGAGGCAAAACTGATCTTAATTCATGAACTTGTTCACAAAAGAGATCAAAAGCAGATCTATGAAGCATCCATTAACTTTTCGAACATAGACACCCAAATGAATTTGCTTGATATTTCAAAGACTCACAATGAATTAAAAGGTTTAACTGAAATAGAAACAAAAGAATTAAATACTTATTTACTCAATGGTTTAAAAAGAGGCTTTTTGGCAGAGTTTAAAGCGTGGGCCCTTACCTATCAAATATATTTAAGTTTAATTTCAAAAGGCGAAATAATTCCCATCCAATGGGCAGATCAAATTCTGGATCAATACGACAGAAAAACAAACTACTTAGATTTTATTTTTAACTATTACCTGAGGAGATTTTCTACTCCTAGTTCAAAAGGAAATAATATCTTTTCAACCACACTCATACAAAACGCTTACAAGGAGTATATAAGCCAATTAAAAATGAAGGACAAATGTCTACTAGTTGATGAATTAAAAGTTTATTTTCCACAATGTAATCACCTCCCGGACTAATTTAAAACTTCACTTTCTTACAGGAGAAATAAAAAACCTAGATACCTCTCGCCATTTTTATAAACAACTATGGCCTATACACACACCTAAAGCCAACTTGGGAATTTGTCCAAGTTTGAGTTTGATGAATAGTGAGTGCAAAAACACCTGCATTTATTTCGTTGGAATAATGACCGCCCCGCCTTGGAGTCCTACCAGTAAGGTATGTGTTTCCAGTGTAAGCTCCAATACCTCTTGACCTATCATAACTTCCAACTCCTGCTGGATTTAAAGGTTTATAGTCTTTGTCATTATAAGCTGCACATGAATAATAGTAGACCTCTGTGTATGGAACTTCACAAGCTCCAACAGGTGCGGTAGCTAAACTTCCGCCAGTTGTCCAGTCTACAAACTCCTCTACATTTCCAGAAAAATCCCAAATTCTATTTCCATTTGATAGAGTTAGCCTAGCACGAGAATCTCTGCCAGTACCATACTCTGGATTGGCTCCATCATAACTACAACCAACAGTTGTCGTCCCGGTATTACCTGACTTTAAACAACCATTACCAACAACGCCACCACCCCAATTAGCATCAACACTTTCTATATCCCGACCTATGGTCATTGCTTCTAAGTTCGATAAAAGGTCATAACCACTTCCTAATTCACGACATTTAACTCTTGCATTAGTTTGAGATATTGATACCCAAGGGGTATTATTCGCTTGTGAGGTTGCAACATTCGATATATTTTTTGCTTCGAACTGCATGACACAAAAATCTTTGATCCCAGTATCTGATCTCCCCTCAACTTCAATAAAACCTAAAGGACATGGGAGAACTTTATCCACAATATTTAGAGATACATTAGCTTGATTAGAAGCACCTAAGGAATCTGAAACACTGTATTTAAAACTTGCAACCCCATTATAAAAGCCATCACTAGAGATACCAACAGAACACTTCCCGTCTGTATCACAACTACAAGGAGTACTTACGCTTACACTACTTTCGTTTGAAATATTACAACTAATCCCCTTATCTTCATTAGCATCTGAATAATCTAAAACAACCATTTCTTCTTCCCCCTCTTCAACGTTTCCGATGCTTATATCCTTTGCAAGAGGAACTTGTGGCGTAGAGCTTACGATAACAGTTAAACGAATTGAGGTTTTCAAATTGGTTGTTTCTATTGAGACTAAGCTTGTACCAATATTTAATGCATTAAATTTGGCCGAACGACCACCTGCCAGAACAAGTAAATTTCCATTTGTCCCACTTAAACTCCATTTGACGACTGTGTCTGAAAAAGTTATTTCATCGACTGATATAAAAGAGAACAAATCAACACTATCACCTTTTTCAATTTTTAAGTTTTGGACAATTTCAGGATTTGATAATGAATCAACTCCAATAAAGAGTTTACTGTTTCCTTTTGAGTCTAGATTTTTAAGACTTACATCAACGGTAGAGTTGCAAGATATTAAAAATAAAATGCAAAAGAAGGTCCTTAAATATTTAAAAGTAAAACTTCCAACATTTAGATTTTTTCTACATTTAACCATAACTTAAACCAATGTATTCCCCATCATCAATACAGTTATTCAATCTTAACATAACTCCCTATCGGTGCGGATTAAGCCTATAATTAGGTTATTCCATTAAAGAATTTTTGTTGTTTAGAACTTATTTTGCCAAAAAAAGTAGGCACAATTAAATGCAGAAATTATTAATGCCATATTTAACAAACCACATGAGAAGAAGTATTGATTAAATTTTTTGATAAAAGACGCCATCGATGTAGACATTCCCGTCTTCATCATATTCGGTTTCTAAGCCTAGCTTTTGCCCTTTAGTTCTAGTTCTACCAAGACAATCAACTCCTAATATATTTTTTGTTGAATCATCAACCCAGTCATTAAAACCACATTCGACAGTAGAATTAAAAGAAGTTGCCAGCACTCTACTTGTAAGGTCTCTTGAAACAATTTCCAAAATGATTTCACCATAACCGCCATAATAATTTCCTGTAACTATTTCATCGGCATAAAGAGTTGAACTACAACCTAGGCCATCCCCATAGTAATTTGTGGTTATGGTACTAAAACCATTAGAATTAAAAACTTGGATTTGATAATCAAGCCCTGAACCATCTGAAATACATCCGGTAATATAGCTACCATCTCTTGCTTCTATAAATTCTTTTTCAAAAAAATCATCTTTAATTTCGGTTTCCCCATTTGTTATAGATTTTAAAACATTACAAGATACCAAATGAGACATCACCATTAATTTCATGGCAATTACAAAGGGTCTAAAGTTTATTCTCATATTTATTCTCCAACAAATAATAATGTCACACATTATATTCTACTTTTCATAGACGTATTCGTCCAAATCAGTTATACATTGTGCATTAAACTTATTTTTAATTAACTCACCATTCTCCGAGACCGAAAACAAAACGCGTTAAACTCCACTGGGTTTCTTACATTTTCAAACTGTTGATTATATATAGAAAGGCTATAAATTAATGCTATTAAAGTACTAAAAACAAGTCGAGTTAAGTACCTGACAAAGCAAGTTTTCGTGTTAATTAACTTTTTCGCTTAAATTTTGAATCATAAGTCTTAAACCCTTCAATTCGTTTTGAATCTCTACATTTTTAGCCTTAATTTCAGCGTTCTCCTCTTCTAAAGAAGCTATCTTACGACCTTGCTTGGAAATCAAGTCATTTTGTTCTTTTTGCTCTTTTTCATAGATTCCAAAAAACTCTTTAATTGAATTAATAATATGTAAAGTGAATGAAACATCGTATTTAACACGCTTGTAGCCGTCTTCTTTGGTTACCACTAGTTCAGGAAAAACTTCTTCAACTTCCTGAGCAATTAGCCCAAATTCTCTTCCTTCTTTATTGTGGACATCAATAAATTCAGGCCTCCAAACATATTGGACAGGCCTTAATCCTAAGATTCTTTTCAAAGAATTATTAACATTTTTAATATCCTTTTTAAGCCTCTTGTCAGATACACAAGTACCACCTACATTGGTTGTATTTCCTGTTTGAAAGCAACCGGTTGTATCAACATCTCCAACAACATCTAGAACGTCATCAGGGTTAATCGTCCCAATCCCGACGTTACCTGCTGAAGAAATTCTCATTCTTTCATCAGTAAGTGAGTTGGTCGTAAACCTTATATCTTGTCCGGAATTATGGGCAGAAATAGTAATCCCTGAAGCTGCTGAATTCGCACCAAACATAGCCCTATCTCTCCATGCAGGAACTGAATGACCATCATCAAATGCTCCAAAAAACCCCGAAGAACTATCACTTGTCACTCTTAATTGGGCACTTGAATCACCACCAGTACCAGAATTGATAATATTTAAATTTGTACCACTTGTATCACTTGAAGAAATATCTAACAATCCAGTAGGATTTATCGTCCCAATCCCAACATTTCCCCCTAGAAAGATTGCTGGGTATTTAGTTGCAGCACCTGCACTTAAATCCACATAAGTTCCGTATTGAATACCACCTGTACTAGCTGCATTACTTTGCACAAAGTTACCATAGGCCCTATCCGAACTGTTATATGTTGTGGCATCAAAAAAACTGCCATAAATTGATTCAGAAGTAGCATCGTTATATGTAGATAAAACAGTTCTCATACCATAACCTGTTCCATCAAGTAAAGTTCCAGAATTAAAAATACCTCTCACTGAGATAATTGCACTTGAAGAAAGCTTATTCCAAACACCGTTTACTCTTCCTCCAGAAGTTCCTCCAATATCGTTGACTACTGCAGATAAAGTTCCACTACTCCCATTAGTATCTCTCACTTGATTGTATATCGAAGCACTCTCAACACCAATTGCCCCTCCAGATAGATCGGTCGTAAGATTGTAGACATCACTTACACCACTTACGATTGATCCTAAATCAAGCCTTGATGAAGGCGTTGCTGTCCCTATACCTACATTTCCATCTTTAACTACAAGCGTATCCGTGTAATCAGTTGAAGCTGATCTGGTTCCAATGGAAACGTAATTATTCGTATTATCCCAAGTAATATTTGATTTATTATCCGTGTCTTCTCCAAGAGAGATCACTGTTGGTTCATTAGTTGATCCGACTGATAGAACTGTGGTTCCAACTCCACTTTGAACAGTTGATCCAAGATTTAAATCACCATCATTACTAAGTGTTGCCTTAGTTGATCCAGCTGTCTGAAACACAATATCACCAGAATTATTTGCATCTGTATCTGCTGTTATAATTGTATTTGTTGTTGATGTGATAGTATCACTTGATCCTGCTCCCGCATTATCAACTCCAACCACCCAATTAGCTCCATCAAACTTTAAAACTGAACCATTTACAGCTCCACTTGTATCTACATTGGAAAGATCTCCGATTGGAGATAAAGTTTTATCAATTTGATTCCAGGTATAATCATTTGCTTGAGGAGAGACTACTCCTTGTCTTCCATTAAAGCTTGCTACATCTGAAGTATTTGTAATCTTATCCCAAGTTGATCCATTAAAGATAATCCAATCTCCTGGATTCCAGCTTGCTTCTGTATCAATAAGGGTTGTACCTGCAATTCCTACAATATAATAATCACCTGCAAGCGGAGAGGTATTCGCACCACCATCTGCAAGACTTGGAGAATTGATATTTGCATCCCAGCTTCCTACAAGATTTAACCCAGAAAGAGCTCTCGGCTCCCAAACCTCTCCCGCTTGGTCATAAACTAAAACATCACCATCTGCAGCTCCCATATCTGAAAGCATCCTAGCTGTAATGGATCCGTTAGCTAGACTGATTGTCATTGCAGTAGAACTTGCTCCATGAGCATCCGCAATGACTAGGTTCATCACAGATCCCACAGCTAGTTGAATATTTGTAAGTCCTGAAGCTAGGATTTGATTAGGTGTTTTTGAATCAATAATAAAGTCTTTGATTACTCCAGAAGAGGTCTCTAATTTAACACTCTCGACACTAGCTAGATCAACCCCATCAATAATGAGTTGATTATCAACAACCTGAACATTGCTCACAACTGCTTTTTTAGAAACAATTTTTTCTGTTCGAAGTTGCACATCAATTTCTGAGCCTCCACAGGAGACTAAGATAACTGAAAAAACTATGAGTACTAGTCTAACTAACATTCTCATAATTTATTTATCGAAATCCTTAAGTATTGAATTGAGATTTATTATATATTAAGAATAATTCAGGAACTTTTTTCCTAATAATTATACAATTTTACGTGAGGGAGACTTAGATAAAATGTATCCTAGACTAAAAGAAGCTAAGATCGCTAAAAAAATATTTATTTCACGAGATAGTTTTAATCGAATCAAAAATGAGAGAAAGCTCCCAAATATTGATAATATTTTTAAGCTTCTAATTGGGTCTAAGAATCCTGCCTTAATAAAAAAGGCCATATCGTTAGTTGATAATGAACTTGGTAAAAATCTAGGTAAAGTATTCAAAGTATATATGAAGGAAAAGAAAAAAACTCTTAGATGAGGAACTTGAAGATTTACTTCATGATCGAAATCATTTTGTAACTTATCTTCTACGTGAATTACCAAATGGGACGACAATAGAACAAGTATCTGAAGTTTTTGGTTCACTTGGAAAGTCCTCTTTAAGTATATTACAAGATAAAGGGATCATTTCTGAATTAAACGGAATTTACAAAGTTGTTGATTCAGGAATTTTAGTTAGGTCATTTCATGGAATCAAAAGGCATATGCTAATTTCTATCAGCCTGAACACGTTGGTTATGAAAGAAACTACGTCCATTCCCTATCAGGTGGCTTATCTTTTGAAGCTCAAAAAAAATTCAAGCGATTTATAGGAGAGCACATGATGAACTTCAAAAGATCTATAGAGATAAAAACAACTTGAGAAATATCCCATCATTTTCTATTGGACTTTGTGATACATTTACATCAATGAATAAAAACAATAGCATGCCACCTGGGGAGGAGCTACAATGAAACATTTTTTATTAAGAGATTAAAGAGGTCAGAACTACAAATAGTGGAAGGTTTGATCAAATTAACTAGAATCTATGATAACGTATTAGGTAATGTTCAATTAAGATCTGATTCAAATAACTCTATTTTTGAATTACCTGCTAACCAACTAAACCAGCTAATTAATACCAATCGCCAATTAAGAGTTAAGCTAGAAGATGGTGACGGCTCTGGTGGTGGTTAAGAATTAACTAAAACTGGTTTTAACATATTAGCATCCAATGAATTAATTCTTAGGAGCTTATAAAAAACAAGGCTAAGAGATTTCTAATATGGCGTTAGCTGTCTTTAATTTTTCCTTATCAAGTCTAATTAACATCTCTGTGCATTCCTTAAATAAATTAGAAGTTACACTCGAGAAATAATTAAATTTACATTTTAGGCTACAAGCGTTATTTTACTCTTTAATTCAAATCGACCTGTCAGTTTTATTGCTTTTCTAGTGGATTTTTAACCACAAAAAAACAACAAAAAAACAACAGTGACTTTGAAAAAACCACATAAAAACAACATCACATAATAAAAATTGTTAAAAGTGGATAAAAGTAAATAAAAGCTCAAAAACAACATAAGCAACCATTATTACTAGCTTTTATTTTACAAGAAATTAATTTTAAAGGTAAAAAATGAGTAAAGATTTAACTAGATGCACATTTGCGATTATTTCTCACCCAGATGCAGGGAAAACAACTGTTACTGAAAAGCTACTTTGGTTTGGAGGGGTTGTACGTGAAGCTGGAAAGGTAAAAGCAAAAGATGGTGAATTTGCAAAGTCTGACTGGATGCAAATGGAACAAGATAGAGGTATCTCTATTACATCCTCTGTAATGTCATATAATTATAATGAACGAGCTGTTCACCTACTAGATACTCCGGGACACAAGGATTTTTCCGAAGATACCTATAGAACCTTAACCGCAGTAGAGTCTGTTCTTATGATGATTGATGGAGCTAAGGGGGTTGAGGGACAAACTGAAAAATTAATGGATGTTTGTCGTTTAAGAGATACACCTGTAACAACCTTTATTAATAAGTTTGACCGTGATGCCATGGATCCTTTTGAGTTAATTGACAATATTGAAAAGAAACTTTCTATTCAATGTTGTCCTATGACTTGGCCAATTGGGGATGGAGTCGATTTTAAAGGTGTTTATGATTTTAAAACTAAAATGATTAGATCATTTGGTGATAAAAAAGACCCATTTAATCCAACGATTATTGATGCAACTGATTTAGATGCACCACATATTGTCGAGTTTATGGGAGAAGCTTTAAAAGAAAAACTAGCAGAAGATCTTTTAATGGTTGAAGAGTTGATTGAGCCCTTTAACCAGGAACTTTATTTAAGCGGTATTCAAACTCCAGTATTTTTTGGTTCTGCACTATTTAATTTTGGTGTAAAAGAAGTTCTAGATATGATTACGAATTATGCTCCAGGTCCAAAAACAAGATCAGCGAGACTAAAACCATATGATGTAAATTCAGAGACCCAAGATATTAGTCCAGATCATAAAAAGTTTTCTGGTTTCATTTTCAAAATCCAGGCCAATATGGATAAAAAACATAGAGACAGAATTGCATTTATGCGAGTTTGCTCAGGTGTTTTTAAAAGAAATACCAAAATTTTTCATGTTCGCTCTGAAAAAGAAATTAAAATTACAAGTCCTCAAATCTTTCAAGCCAGAGATCGTGAATTAGTAGAAGAAGCATTTCCTGGAGATATCATTGGTGTTCATGATACAGGAAAACTTCAAATTGGAGATACATTCACTGAGGGTGAAAAATTTATGTACTCAGGAATCCCCTCTTTCGCACCCGAGCTTTTTAAAAGTGTTGCTCTAAAAGACCCTATGAAAGGGAAACAATTAGATAAAGGCTTAAGACAACTTTCCGAAGAAGGAGCAACTCAACTTTTTATTCGTCCTTCAACAGGAGCAAAAATGTTAGGAGCTGTTGGTGCACTTCAATTTGAAGTCGTAAAATTTAGACTTGAAGACGAGTATAACGTTAATGCTGATTATGAGGGAACACCGTTTAGTGGTGTTAGATGGCTTAAGTTTAAGGATAAAAAACAAGAAGACTCATTTAAGTCCAATTACTCTGGTAATATTTTAGTCGATGGAAAAGATCGCTTATGTTACGGGGTAAAATCTCCGTGGGATTTAAAGCTTTGTGAAGAGAAAAACCCTGAGGTTAAGTTTTTTAAGAATTCAGATTATATCGAAAATCATCACTGATTACGAAGTTTAGCTTTTCCTGGACTAAAATGCTTGTAGTTTTTTAATCACTCTATGGGAATCAGATTTATGCTGTCGCCTTTGGTGAAATAGTATGAATTAATATACATAGAAATTTTTCATTGAAATTTAATTAGAGTTTTTATTTCGAAGGTCACTAAAATAAAAATCACAAGTGCCTCAGTGATAAAAAACATTGTCCCTAAACTTGTAATGCTGGTATGAAGTACCAAGATAGATAATATACCTATGCAATAGCTAGTATTCAAAATAATAAGTAATAACAGCATCCAAGACTTTATTTTTTGAATCAGTTTATAAATACATAAAGAATACAAAGTATAAGTTAAAGCTATTGATCCAAGAACATAAAGAAGGTATTTAGAAACACCCAACACCTCTGAGTACGGGGGAAAAATAAAAAAAGCCAGTAAAAAACTAAGACATGCCCCTAAGCTATCTATTAAAAATATGTTTTTGAAATTTTTATTCATAAAATATATTGTATTAGAATCTTTTTAGAAGTTGAAGATATAGTAAAACTTGAATATTTTTTAGAATTCAGTCATACCAAATTCTATCATCTGGAGAAAATGATCAATATTGGGAACAGTTTCATCAAAAGAAAAACCGACCAAAAATTGATTATCTGTTAATCCATTACCAATAGGTACACTGGTCACGTGGGCAATTTTACCTTTAATAGGTTGCTTTAATTGGATCGTTCCAAACTTGTCAATTTGAACTGAATTACCAACAGCATAATGAGTTGCCCTGGCTTGGGTTATAAGAAAACCACATCCTTCATTACAAAGATTTCTTAATTGCACAGTCTCTTGTTTTTCTCTTCCCTGTTGCTCAATCGTTCTTGAGATAATAATCGTGATGTTTTTTTCAGTAACATCCATTCGATACAAAGTCCTTTGCTCATTTAGATAGAACTTCTTATCTACTTTTATTTGGACAGATTCATTTTGGCAGAGCTTTATTTTCCCTTTAATGAGAATATTTTTTTTCTCACAAAACATATAAAGCTTTTCATCTTCAACTACTGATGTTTTTTTTTTAAAAGAAAAGTTGAGAAGAAGTTGATCGTTTTTATGAATATGATTTTTTAATTCCCCGTTAAGAATTTTTTTTTCCCCTTCAATTGTCTGCCACAACATAATCTTAATATTTTCATTTTTAATGGATTTAACAATATCAGCGAGTTCTTCTAAGCTATTGGTGAGCCTTAGGTTTTTATTCATCAGGTATTAACCTTTGTTTAAAGTCTTACTTATACAACATAACTTACTTCGACTTTCTGAACAATCCGGTCAATACTGTCAAATGGATCATCAAATTGAACCCCTACTAAAAGAAATTTATTTGAAAGGCTTGCATCATTGCTGGCAACAGGAGTCACATGCTTGATAGTTCCTTTTACTGGGATTTCAAAATCAACCCCCTCGAGAGAATCTAAGACAATTTTTGAGTCTGGCTGAAATAAAACAGCTCGACTTGGAGTGATATAGAAGCCAAGCCCACCATCACTTATATCTTTAACCCGAACTTGTTCGTCTTTATGAGAGTCTTTAAGATCAATTTTTCTTTGAATCTGGGCATACATTTCTTTTTCACTCAGATCTATTCTTCCATTTTTTCTTTTCTCAGATAAATAGAATTTTTTATCTACAATAACTTTTATTTTAGTCTTTGAAACGATTTTGACTTTTCCTTTAATCAAGACAGAAGATTCAGGGTTAAGCATAAACAGTTTAGAACTTTTATTTATTTTCGTTGAATCATTGGTTCTAAACTCTAAGGTTAGATCCACATGGCCTAAAAATTGTTCGATAATAACAGCAGGTATAACTTGTTTTTCATCGTCTATATTTTGCCAAACTGTGAATCCAGTCTTTTTATGGATGATCGTTTTCACAATTTTAGAAAGTTCTTTGATGTTTTCTGAAACTCGAAGGTCTTTTTTGATTTCTTCTTTATTCATAGATATTCCACCAACGTTCAACAAGGTTTTAACCTTTTTTTGATTAACTATAAGTTAATTATAAAGGGATTATAAATATCTTACAAGGAGCATTATAAAGAAAAAACGTAATTTAAACTAGTTAAAGCCCTTCTTCTTTAGAAAACCATGTTCAATTTGTTTAGTAAAATAGGCATAAGCTCTATTCTATTAAGAAGCTATTAACAAAACCGTAAATTTATGACATCAAATCATGGCAAATTTTGCTAGATCTAATGTTCTCATGAGCACTAAATGGTTGAAAAAACGTAAAGCCTTGGTTTTAATTAATTTCCCAGGTATTACCTGAAAGTAATAGGTCTTGAATATTTCCTCTACCTCTTTGTTCAATTTGGTCAGTAATTTGTTGATTCAAATCTTCTTCGTAAATAGAAGACTCAACTTTTTTAATGACCCCAAGTGGGATGGGTCCATTTGATCCATTAAGATTCGTCAAAATTTGGGCCAGACAATCATCTGCTGGGTTATGAATAAAAACTTTATCTTCATTCCCTTCAATTGAAACCTCATCGAACCTAAAGCCATTTTGGACGAGACCGCGATCTTTGTTTTTTCCAAAGATCATTGGTTTACCTTCTTCTAACCTCACAGTAACGTCATCCCTCGTTTGTCTGTTAGTATATTCGTCATGAACCTTATCATTAAAAATAATACAGTTCTGATAAATTTCAACAATACTAGTTCCTTTATGGGCCTGTGCTGCCTGAAAAACTTCAATCATATGCTTTGGATCGGTATCAATAGTTCTTGCAAAAAATGTAGCTCCAGCTCCCATAGCAAACTTAGCAGGAGTAAATGATCTATCAAGTGAACCATAAGGAGTTGATTTAGTTTTTAATCCCGGTGTTGAAGTAGGTGAATATTGACCTTTTGTAAGACCATATATTTCATTGTTAAATAAAAGAATATTAACATCTAAGTTCCTTCTAATAATATGAGCGAGATGATTTCCCCCAATTGATAATCCATCACCATCTCCAGTAATAATCCATACAGATAAATCTGGATTTTGAATTTTTACCCCACTCGCAACCGCCGGAGCCCGACCGTGAATTGAATGCATACCAAAGGTATTTACATAATATGGAAATCGCGAAGAACAACCTATTCCTGAAATAACGCAAACTTGATGAGGAGGTATTCCAATTTTACTCATGGCCATTTGAGTGGCAGAAAGTATGGCGTAATCACCACAACCTGGACACCATTTAACTTCTTGATCACTTGTAAAATCTTTTTTTGTTAATTTTATATTTTCAGTCATTTTGTTTTCCAATTATAAATAAGTCTCTATTACTTGAGTTAGCTCTCTTACCTTAAAAGGCTTCCCTTGAACTTTATTATAGCCAGCTAAGTTAAGTGAAAATTTTGCATTTAAATGATCCTTTAACTGTCCCCGGTTAAGCTCACAAACCACAACTTTTTCATATTGATTAAGAATTGTTTTTAAGTTTTTCGGAAGAGGGTTTAAATATTGAATATGAATATGTGCAGTCTTTTTTCCTTCGTTATTTAAATTGCTAACTGCCTGATGAACGGAACCATATGTTCCTCCCCATGAAACAACAAGAGTTTTACTATCAGCATCTCCTTCAATATTTTGCTCAGGAATAAAATTAGCTACTTTTGCAACCTTTTCTTCTCGAATCTTCGTCATCAACTCATGATTATTTGAATCATAAGATACATTTCCAGTTTCATTTTCTTTTTCAAGACCTCCGAGACGATGCATAAAACCTTCCATTCCAGGAATGGCCCATTTACGGCTTAGCTTCTCTTCATTCCTTTTGTAAGGAAGGTAACCACCTTCTAGATCTTTATCTTCAACAAAGTTACATTGAATTTTAGGATATTCTTTTTCTAAGTCAGGAATTCTCCATGGAGTAGAACCATTCGCAATATATCCATCACTTAAAAGAATTACCGGAGTCATATGTTCTAAACTAATTCTAGCAGCCTCAAATGCCATTTTAAAACAATCGCTTGGTGATTTAGCAGCAACCACTATCACTGGAGAATCACCGTTTCTTCCATGTAAGGCCATATTTAAATCGGACTGTTCAGTTTTTGTTGGAAGACCAGTAGAAGGTCCACCTCTTTGAACATCAACTACAACCAAAGGGATTTCTAACATAATGGCAAGATTAAGCGCTTCACTTTTCAAAGCAATACCAGGCCCTGAAGATGTTGTCATTCCTAGTGCTCCAGCATAACTGGCACCAATTGATGAACATATAGCAGCGATTTCATCCTCAGCTTGAAATGTTTTAACTCCAAAGTTTTTATGTTTTGATAATTCATGCAAAATATCGGAAGCAGGAGTAATTGGATAAGAACCTAAAAACAAATCAAGCCCTGCATTTTGAGCAGCATAAATAAAACCCCAGGCAAGTGCTGTATTTCCACTGATTTGTCTATAAGTACCCTTTTCTATTTTAGCAGGAGAAACACTAACGGCGTTTGCTTGCGCATGAATTGTATCTGCGTAATTAAAACCTGCTTTAAGGGCTGCAATATTGGCTTGCTGTAATAACTCATTAGACTGAAATTTTTCTTTTATCCATTCTATTGTGGCTTCTAAATCTCTAGAAAACATGTAATATGTCATTCCTAAAGCGTAAAAGTTTTTACATCTTGTTTTTGATTTGCCATCAAGCTCTAATTCACTTAATGCTTCCTTCGTCTGACTTGTGATTTTAGCCTTTATTAAATTATAATCAGTAAGTGAACCTGTTGGATCTTCACCATAGCCAGCTTTTTTAAATCCCAAATCATTAAATGCATCTTCATTAACAATAAGTGTTCCACCAACTTTTAAATCATCAATATTTGCTTTTAAAGCAGCCGGATTCATTGCCACTAAAACATCAGGCTCATCTCCTGGTGTGTTAATTTTAATTGAACCAAAATGTACCTGAAAGCCTGAAACTCCAGCAACTGTTCCTTGAGGTGCCCTAATTTCAGCAGGGAAATCGGGAAAAGTTGCCAAATCATTTCCCATTTGAGCTGAAGTATTTGAAAACTGAGTTCCAGTTAATTGCATACCATCCCCAGAATCTCCAGAGAATCGAATTACGACTTGTTCTATATCACTCATAAAATTATCCATATCTATCTAAAATTTATGAAGAAACTTTAGCATTTTAAATAAGTACTGTATAGATATTCGGACTAAATACGCTTTTTAAGATCAAATAGATATTCTTCTAATACTGGTAAAACTTCCACAATAGGCTCAATCTCGCCAGACCTAGCGTAATCTTGGATATAACCTACAATCTCTTCCAATTTATAACACTTATAACTACCTGCGACACCCATATGATTATGGCAATAGTCACGGATTTTGGAGAAGTCCTTCTGTTCGACTCCTTGCTTGAGATCATCTAATGCTTTGATTCGATTTTCAACAAAAGTCCCCATATAACTTGTTATATTTGGGTGTAAATGCTGAAATTCATCTTGTTTGGTAAACTTAAAACTCATAGGTATTATTTTTTATAAAATTTCCTGCTATATTCAATTTTCTGTAGTTGTCGGACAATTATTCTCTCAGCTAAACAATGGGAAATCTTCTTAACTTCTCCTAAATTAAATGCTTGATCGGTGTCATTTTGTGAAACATCGATTCGATAAAGTATTTGAAGTAATTTATCAAGATCCCGATTTATTAACGTTTCAATTTTTACGGCCAAAACTTTTTGTAACTCATTTAAAAAAAGGCTCTCATCATCCGGTAAAAACTCATTAGTTTTGAGTCCAAAGTTTCGCACTAAAACTTGTTCAAGGTCTTTATGATTACTGTCCATTATTCATATGCACTGTTAATTGATTAAATGGAATTATAATATCATGTTCATTACAAACTCTTACAAATTCAGCTTGAATTCCTCTTTCCAACTTAAGTTTCAAATGGGCAATTTCACCATCACACTCCATAAAAAATCTAAGATCAAGAGAACTAGCACCTGCGGTTGCAAGCTCTATTACAAAGTCTTTTGTCTTTCCCTTTATCTCTGGGAATTTATTATATAGCTCTCGTTTTAAACCGCTTTGAAATGCTGGAATAATTTCATCAAAAAGAATTTTTTGATGTGAATAATCAACCCCAAAATTAAAATCTATAGCAAAACCTTGGGATAAATTCACGACTCCAGAGCTATAAAACTCTGCAGTATTGTAGTACTTTCTTTCTTTTCCTACAGACTCGACTATGACTTGATCAGGAGTCTGCATTGAAACTTTTCCGAACTCTCCATTAATCAAGACCCAATCATCTTTATCAGTTGGAAACCATGGTTCGCCTTTTTCGATTCTTCTTGAGGTCGCACTTAACAGGTCTCTTGTATTAACTCGCAACAAAGCACCGCCCAAACTTGGGTTCACTAGGCGACAGTAATACCCTAGACTGGTTACCTCCCAAGGAATGCCATTATACATCAGTCGCTCACCCTCACGAATGGAACCTAAATTCAAAACAACCTTACTCTGCTCTAAAAATAGCGGAAGGTACTGTTTTGAACTCCAAATAAGAGCCGTAAATAATAACAAAATAAGAGTGACAAGAACCCAGTCATTTAAGACATACAAAGTTAGTATGGCCATAAAAAAGGACACCAATGTCCCTAAAACGCTGTAAACGACACGGATTGGTCTTGCTATCCAATGATACATTTCATTAGGATTTCTTTTATTCAGTTTTACGATGATAAGGTCTATAAACTTTGACTGACCAATTTTGAAAGCCCAAAAGAAACACAGGAAAACGACGAGGGCAAGAAGAAGATTCTTACCTTTTGTTTTCATAAATTCAAAAATGATTGAAGAAAAAGTGGTAACTAAAGATTTTTCATTCTTTTGGATTTTCAGAATTTTAAACTTTATATCATCCAATTTAACTTTCAAATCATCGACGATAGCATTTGTTTCTTTTATTGACTCTTTAAGTTTCCACTTAAGACTTTTATCTTTATTCTCAGCTTCAAATTTCTCAAGTTTTTCTTTCGCCAGAACTGCACTATCGTATCTCTGTTGATAAACCTCCATGAGTTCATCATACTGTTGAACTTGTCTGGGTTTTTCAGAGATTTTTTTAAAGGTATTGAGGGCGGGTTCGAGAATTTGTTTAACGTCTTCAGTAAAAGTTGTTTTTGCCTTTTTACTTTCCTCTGTGTTTAAGTTCACATTTGTAATAGTTTCAATAAAGTTAAAGCGTTTTTTGAGATACTCTTCTTCTAGCTTTTTTATTTTAGCTTCAGTCTGAATTCGAAGAACCATATCTACATCTGAAGTCATTTGTTTTTTAGCTTCATTAATTTCAGCTCTAATTCGGATTAAATCACTTCTCAATCTCTTTATTCGGTCAAGTTTAATACTTTCAAATTCAGTGGGAAGAGTCTCCTCATCTAGATTCTCGTCAATGATTTGGTTATCTTCATTTGCAAAAAGACTAAGGGAAAAAATATATAATAATAAAATCAAAAAATTCTTCATTAGATAAGTCTACCTTTGATTAATTAAAAGTTAAACTTTTTTAGTCAGCATTTACCCGACTCTAGATATCAGGTTATTTAAAAATGAAAGGAAGTATGAGATCATAAAGAAAAAGGTGCACCAATGAAAAGAAAAGAATTAGTTAAATTTGTAAATAAATATTTAAATATTTATGACTTTCAAGATTATGGCCCCAATGGACTTCAAATTGAAGGAACTGAAGATATTAATAAAATAGCTTTTGCTGTTTCCGCTACAAAATACTCAATTGAAAAAGCAGTTGAGTTAAAAGTAGATGCCCTCATTGTTCATCATGGTCTTTTTTGGAAATTTCATGGACCTAAAACTATCACTGGTTCCTTTAAAAACAGAGTCACTCCTCTTGTCAAAAATGACATAAACCTACTTGGTTACCATCTCCCTTTAGATGCGCACCTAGAAATAGGTAATGCAGCACAAATAGCGATAAAACTAGGATTAAAGGACTTATCTCCTTTTGGTGATCACAAAGGCATGCCCACAGGTGTTAAAGGAAAGTTCCCTAAAGCTATAAGCCCTCCTGAGCTTAAAAATAAGCTAAGAGATATTTTAAATCATGAAATTATTCATAGTTGCCCAAATGAGGAATCTTTAAAAAGTTTAGGAATCATAACAGGAGGAGCAAACTCCGATTGGCGAAGTTGTATAAAAGAAAACCTAGATGGTTACCTTACAGGTGAAATTAGTGAACACGATTGGCATGAAGCCAAAGAAGATAATATTCATTTCTTCGCAGGTGGACATAATGCTACTGAACAATTTGGAGTTCAAGCATTGATGAAACTTATTCATGAGAAGTTTAAAAACGAAAACAATGAATATTTTTATATTCCAAGCGAAAATCCAGCTTAAAATAAACTCCATTCAGAATTATATTTTTATGCTGAAACTTTTTCATCACTAATAGTTTGATAATTAAATAACCTTTCAGAGTAATCTATCATTTGCTTCCAACTTGGAGGTGTTTCATTTTCCAGAAATTTAAAGCCTGCCCTTCCATTGTGCTCCCAACATTTAATGGCCTTAAACTCAACGGAATCTTTACTGTTCATCCTAATAACCCCATCGAGTTCAGCTTCAGGACTTTCAGCAATAATACAAAATCCACCTCTTGAAACCTCTATTATTTTAAAGTTTTCCTCTGGAGAGATAGACAGTCCCATATTCACCTGAAATCTTGGGTATCTTCTTTTTGTGACATAATGGTATTCATCAGCAGAAAAAACTTGTGCCATATTTTTGTAAAAATAAATGCTCGCAAGGTTTTTCCTATCTTCACTGGATATACTATTTTTAAGTTCTGCATTTACCTTGAAGAGTTGTTCAAGTTCCTTAATCGAAAAGTTCTGTCTTGATATAACATTAAACTTACGATGGCTGAAATCACAAAGATGTCGCCAAGGAAAATGATGAAATAGCTGATAGACATTTTTCCTCAAAGGTTTCTTTTTATAAATATATTTAAGATCTTCTGCCAAAGTATTAAGATTTAAAAATTGAGCATAGCTATTTTTCCCATTAACAACATTATACTTTTTACTCTTGTTATCTATAGGATGAAAACCATAGATGGCAGTATAAAAATGCCTGACAGAGGCCCTCGTGACCATAACAGCAAAATCAACACCTAGGACCGATTTACAATATTTTACCGCATACGAAGTTAGTGGAAAGAAAACCCCATTACTTCGAGATCTCCATTCTTTCGCAATAGCAAGGCCTGAAATTTCAGAAACTCTAGCTCCTTTGTCTCTCAAGAAGTCGATCTTCGTAAAAGCATCAATCGGTAAGCCGAGGCTAGTATCCATTATTTGGGAAACAGTCGCTATAACTTTTCCCTTATACTTGGCAATAAAAACTGTTGTCGTTGGTAATAAATTAAACTTATTAAGACGATACAAATTTGCTTCATCACTGGTCAGCTTACTAGCTAAATAAGACTCCTGGATTAATCTAAGTGCTTGGGCCATCTCAGTTTGAGTTTCAGCAATTTTATATTCTATGTCTGAGTATAATCCCTCAGGTAACTCAATGTATAGTTGGCTTCTGATGAGCTGATATTTTAGTTTAGATGGAATAAGTTTATAAATTTTCCATAATAACAAATGGGTAAGTTTCTTAATTGTCTTCATAAATATATTATCGACAAAAATAAAGAATTAATTGAGCTTTTTATTCAAGTAAGTAGTAATTTTAAAAGGTTAGCTTGTTTTCACTAGTTATTTACTTCTTTGATATTGCAAAGAAATCAAAGCAGGTAGCAATAATAAGTCAAATATCAAGGCCACAATAATTCCAACAGCTGTTAGTAATCCAAAGTTTCTTAATGGATAAAAATTGGTCATCATAAGAATAGCAAATTGAGAAGATAAAATTAAAGTCGTGATTATAATTGCTCTTCCCGATTCATTATAAGTTTCAAATAAAGCGTCTTTCAAATTCATTTTCTTTTCCTTAAAGTTTGTTAAAAAGCCTTGAAAAACATGAATCGTATCGTCGACTGCAATACCAACGGTAACAGAAGCAATCATGGCAGTACCAATATCCAACCAAATTCCAAAAACGCCCATAGTTATAAACATTCCCAGTACAGGTGAAATATTAGGTACCATACAAAACAAAGAACTACTAAAAGATCTCCACAATAAAAACATAATAATAAATATCACTCCAATACTCATAGAGACACTTTTTAATAAATCATTCATGATTAAATTTTCTTGATCAGAAAACATTTTTCCATATCCTGCCATTCCATAAGAAGATTTAGTAAAGCCCTCTTCATCCAAAACTACTTCCATTTGCTTAAGAACCTTTTCTATTTCATTGGCACCTTCAACATCAAGATTAAGAGTCATTTTAAACCGCTTATTATCGCTGGATAAAAAATCAAAGATATCTTCACCATCGTAAATAAGAAGATATTGTTCAATCAACTCATCGGAGTCAGGAACAGTATAAAATGATTCTTTTTCTTCATTAAATGCCCAATGCATTTGTTTAATCATATCAGTGGTAGAAAAAACTCGAGATAAATGTTTAATATTCAAAAATCTTTGTTTTAATTTATCAATTCTTTGATTGAATTCTGTGGTCAATACGGTTCCATCATTATTTGTGAACAAAATATTTACAATCGTAGTCCCTACAAATTCTTTTTTTATAACTTCACTGGAAACATTTACGGCATGATCTGGATGAAAAAACTTTCTTAAATTAGACTCAGACTCTACTTTAAAAATAAAAATGGATAAAACGCCCATAATTAAAACAAACATAGCAATTAATGTTTTTGGGGATCTGATAGATAAATTGACTATTATTATAACTATCTTATTTAAAGAGTTTCTTATGATAAGGTTTTGTTTCCAGTTCCCAGAATCGAATTTCACGATAATGGGAGGTAAAAGATATAAAACAAAATAATAGATGGCCATGACACCTATTCCACCAATAACGCCTACAGACCTGATGGGAGGAATTTGGCTTACACATAATGAAAAAAGTCCAGCTGCTGTAGTAATCGCCGAAAAGAATGATGGTTTCTTAACTTTTTTAACAGACATTTCCACAGCTTCAGTAATGCTTTTCCCACTTTCTATCCGTAATAGGATACTATTATACAAGTGAACGATAAAGGCTATTGTAAGGGCCATCATCAAGGTTGGAATCATTGCTGCAATCATATTATACGGCCAACCAAATAGACCGAACAAAGAGAAAATAACAAAGGCAACGAGTCCATTAAACATACTTCCAACAATAACTGCTGTTTTCGATTGAAATAAAAGATAAAGAAGAATACATCCAATAACAAAAGTAATAGGAACAACAATCGCCATCATATGATTAAGTTCTTTATATTGGGCAGTATCAACTGAGAATTCACCACCATAAGCGAGTTCATTTTTCTTTAAGCCAAACTTATGTATAAGTTTTATAATTTTATCCTCAAGAGCTAATCTTTCAAATGAGTCCTCAATTTCTTTCGGTTCAATCAAAACTCCAAAAATTTTTAAATCGTTATTGACGAATAAGTCTTTAACAAACTTATCCGTTGCAACTATTTTCTTAGTCTTATTAAAATCAAAATTTTCTAGATCATCTCCGTTAATGATCTTAATTGTTTCAAAGCCACCATCAACTCCCCTAATCGCCTCATAGGAAAAAACACTATGAACATCTAAAATATTTTCAATTCCTTGAATTGCTGTGACTAACCCATAAAGCCTTTTAAGAAAGTTAGAATACTCCTCACTTTTTATTTCAAACAAAAACATCAAAGTGTCGTCATTATTAAATTCTTTAAGAATTTTTTCATTTAGTTGCCTAGATTCTAACTCAGGGGGAATATAAGTATTTGGAGTGTTAGAAACATTTAACCGAGTCAAAAAAACGGAAGCAAATGCAATAAATATACAAATAATAGATACTGATTTTTTAAAACTATACATAAAGTCCTACTCTTCAATTTTAAATTTGTCTTTAAATCTATCGTATCAAATATATCAAGCATTACAATCTATTACTCATTGTAAATAAACCGAAGTTTGTTAAAATAAAAAGAAAATAAAAGGAAAAAAATATGAAAGTGCTACTCTCAAGTATAATCTTACTAACTTCTATCTCAGCTTTGGCTTTAACAGGTGAAGAAGTTGCAACTAAAGTTTATAATAGCAATAGAGAGTCCGATACAATACAAACTTCCACCATGATCCTTATTGATAAGTCTGGTAACCAAAAAGAGCGAAAATTCACAACTCTTACCATAGATAATAATAAATATGATGCTAAAAGCTTAGTTATATTTACTTCCCCAAAAAAAATTCAAAAAACCTCTATGCTTACATATAACCAGGCCGGTGATAACTCAATTCAATGGCTTTACTTACCAGCTTTAAAAAAGACTAGGAAAATTGCAAGCTCTAAAAAAAGTGGACGTTTTGTTGGTTCAGACATCTTCTACGAAGATTTAGAAAACAGAGAGGTAAGCTTAGACAACCATAAATTCCTAAAAACATTAAACACAAAAAGTGGAAAAATTCATGTCATAGAAAGTACGCCAAAGAAAAAATCATCATCATCTTACAATAAGACAGTATCTTATATTGATGCCAATAAATGGATAGTAAGAAAAGTAGACTTTTTCACTAATGGAAAAAAACCACTAAAAACTTTAATTGTTAAAGAAAGTAAAAAGTTTGGAAAATCTTGGATAGTGACTCACACTGAAGTATTACACCATAAGCTCAAACACAAGACTGTAATCAAAGTTCAGGAAACAAAACTTAACAATGGTTTGAGCGATAGCTTATTTAATAAATCGAGCCTAGAAAATCAAAATAAAATTAAAAGATTCCTCTAAACAATATTTAAAATGCTCTTAGTTTTAACCAAAATATCACCAAAGCTAAAGGGTTTAACTATTATATCGGTAGCTCCCAAGTGAATTAGTTTTGCAGCTATATCTTTGGTTAACATACCAGACATAACTAATATTTTTGTATCTTTATGTTTTTTAGTTTTTTTAATCGCATTTATAAATGACACACCATCGACCTTAGGCATTTTAATATCAGTAATAATTAAATCAAATTCTTGATTACCTATTTTGTAAAAGGCCTCATTCCCGTCACTGGCCCTAACCACTTTTTCGAATAGCTCCTCAGACCTTAACGCTTCAACAACGAGCTCACCCACCTCAGGTTCATCTTCTACGACTAATATTGAATATGTTTTTACTGTTTGATAGCCCATAATAAATTATTCCACAAAGAATACAAAATCTCAACTAAAATATATAATTATACTTTAAGGCTAAAAAGCTATGATCTTCATGATAGCCAAAAAACGAATCATTATCACCTGTAAAATAGTGATAAGATACTCCAAAAGTATGAGCATCCCTAAAATCATAATTTGTAAAAGGGGAAAGATAAAAACTATTATCATTGAAGTTAAGAACTGTTCTTAATCCTAATGATAGTTTGTCGGCCATAAAACGAGAACTTGATTGCAAAATACCTTGAGTTAAAGTGTCATCTAAAAAAAGCTCGGGATCATCAATAACTTCCTCATGGATCATTTGCCAAACAATGGTGGTTCCTTTCCAATTTATTTCAATATCACCACCAATTGAAATTCGATACTTTGCCACTTCCGTTAAATCTAGTGTTTTGTCGACAACAGGGCTATTTGGAATATAAGAAAATTCCAATTTATATAGGTGATCACCTAACATTTGGACATAATCGACACCTAGAACATCTTCATTAACGAAGACTAATTCGACTCCTTCATCAAGGCCATCCAAAGTGACAAAGTTTGAATTTAAATCACTTCTTAGTCTATCCGAAAACTTTAAGATAGGTAGGTCTGCATAACTTTTTAAATAGGTAAAAGAGAGATCTCCAGTTCCTGTTCGACTGACTCTTATCCCATAACCACTGTCTATTTTATCATTAGAATGTATATCCACTAACTTTATTAAAGATGGATCTAATAAAGAAGTATCTCCTCCCCTAATAATTCCTTCTTCACGATTTACTCCAAACCAAATAGATTTTTCATCTAATATCTTCCCACTCTCTAAACCTAAGTTATAAAAGGAATCAATTTTCCAACTTCCTTTATAGTACTCGTACCGAAAAGCTGTAATTGGCCTCCTATACTTCTCACCTGAATCAAAAATAAATCGAGGTAAGTTTTTTAGGTTAACCCTATCAAAATTAGAAAACTCATCAAATACTCCCCATGAAAAGAGTTGTTTTCCAACCGTAAGCTGTCCAGCACCAAGTTCCCGATTCAAATAAGTTTCATCTAATTCAAAATCAGTAGTTTTAAAAGAATCAAACTCATTGACTTCACTTAAGTAAGTAAGTCGTCCCATAACCTTGCCAGCATAATGATCAGAATTAATTTCTACACCAGAATGCAAGTCAAAGTATTGAGCTGAATAATCAGAGTTCATTAAATGAGTTTCTGCCCTTAACTTGCTTTGAGCGAGGGAATAATTTAGAGACTTAAACCAAAATTCTTTTGGAGGCTTTTGGTAGGTAATAATATATTTCGGTCCATTATTTTTTTTAGAAAGAATCTTAATATGCTGATCTTTGAAGCCTTTTTTTAAAAAATATTCTCTGGCCTGTTTTAACTTGTTTTTATTCGTTGTTTTGTACTGAATAAAATAAAGCTTATCTTTAAAAACAAATTTCTGGTTCCTGCGAAATCTAGAATTCCTGTATTGTTTTGCATCCCTTAGCATCATGATAAAAAGCTTATTTTTTTTATCCCTGATTTGGACTTTAAACTTAACGTTTTGCTGCTTAAGTTCTTCTATTTTACGATCGAAAGATTTCTTACTATTAGTTCTAAAAACTTCAGCATAAGTATTAAATATAAATAAACTTAATATGAGAAAAATTAAAGTTTTCAGTTAGACATCTCCGCAAATTTTCTGAGAGAAAACCTTATCATAAGTTTTTGGAGAAGATTCCTATTTCCAAATGGTCTCCATACTAACTTTTTCTTATGGAAATAAAAATCATAGTGATGGCTATAAGGAGCATATTTTAATTTTCCCCTTTTTAAGACAATCTTTAAAACTTCAGAACTTAATGCTGTTGTCGCTGCTAAAACACCACAATGAAGGGATGGTACTCTACCCGCTTTAAAATCAATTTCCTCTTTATGATACATGTACCGAATATGTAGGGCTGAAGGAGCAACCCCCGAAAGAAAATGAGCTAATAACTCTTCATTAGACATACTCTCATTCATGTTAAAGTATTCATTAAAGCTCATTTGAGATGGACTAAAACTAATGATACTAGTTCCCATACCTAATGGAGCGGCAGTGGTTACAAAGATTCCTTTTTTATGGGCGAGTTCAAAAAGCTTCATTCTCACCTTAATGACATAAACATCCAACCCATCAACCAGGATATCAACCCCCGATAAAAAGTCTTCGTAATTCTCTTCTTTAACCCCATCTTCATACACATCAATTTCCGCATCCGGAATGATATCTAAAATCATCTCTCGCATAACGTCTGCTTTGTTTTTTCCGACGGTCGATATCTTTGCTCCAATTTGTCGATTAAAATTGTGAACATCGAAGTCGTCAAAGTCAGCGACTTTGAATCTTCTAAAACCTAACCTTACGAGTGAATGAAGATGATGGCCACCAACCCCACCCATTCCAGGAATCGCGATAACTTTTTGGGATATTATTTCTTGTTCTTCTCTAGAAACCCATCCAAGATTTCTAGAGAATGCTCTATGATAATCGAAACTAACTTTATTCATAATTACATTATAGAATAAAGATTTTTCAAAAAAAACAAAGCAGAATTGTCCGTTTTGAAAAACTCTGCTTTCATAAATGGCTATTTATTTCAGGTAACCACGCTTTTCTTGATCTCTTTCTATGGATCTAAAAAGAGCACCAAAATTACCTTCACCAAAGGCCAGATGGTTTTTCCTTTGAATAATTTCAAAGAAGATTGGTCCAATAATATTTTTAGTAAAGATTTGAAGTAAATATCCTTCCTTATCCCCATCAACTAAGATTTGAAGCTCTTGTAGTTTTTTATGATCTTCACTAACATTTGGAACCCTTTCAAAAACTTCCTGATAATACTCATCATCAATATCTAAAGTATCAACCTGAGTTGCATTTAAGCTTCCAACAGATTTTATGATGTCTGAAGTGTGAAGTGCAATATGTTGCACACCAGGTCCCTTATACTCTTCAAGATATTCATTAATTTGGCTTTTTGCTTCAGTCCCTTCATTAATTGGAATGCAAAAGCTTCCATCAGGTGACCTTAAAGCATAAGAAGTTAAACCAGTCTTTGCTCCTCTAATATCAAAATATCTAACCTCATAAAAACCAAAAACATCTTTATAGAAATTAGACCATTTCTCCATAGTTCCTTGTTCAACATTATTTGTAAGATGATCGATAAACTCAAAACCTAAAGCCTCTACAATATCTGGTTTTTCAAGTTTCTCAAATCCCATATCTTCATAAAGACTTTTAGAATCATACTGATCAATAAAATAAATATTACTATCACCGATACCTTTTATGGCCGGTATATTGTTTCCATTTAACTTGTAATCAATACTCTCAGAAGCAGTAGCTCCTCTTTTTACGCCATTCTCTAGAGCAAAATGAGCGTCTTCAACTCTCCAGCCCATTGAGCTTACACATGGACCATGTTTTTCATAAAAGTCTGTTCCAAAAGAAGTTGCTTCATAATTAAGAAGAAAAACGATTTGGTTTTGTTTATACAAATCAATTTTCTTTTCCTTATGTCTCATCACTCTTGAGAATCCAAAAGCAAGAAAAAGTTCATGTAATGCCTTTGGGTTTTGTGAGCTAAATTCCGTAAATTCAATCCCTTTTAAATTAAGATGATTTGTAACGTCCATAGTTTTTCCTTTTTTACTTAAGTATTAAAAAATATTGATTCCCCAACCCATAAACATGATTTGCAGCTAACTCTGCATTAGGCCCATAGCCAAAATACAAATCAACTCTAGCATTACCTTTTATGGCCCCTCCTGTATCTTGATTCAACATGAATCTTGAGAATGGAACTTTACTCACCTGTCCATTTGAGAATTGAGGTTTCATTGTCTTTATAAAGTTAATTACACCATATTCCTTAAAACGTCGATAATCTGTTGCCAAAGATCTATTCTCACTCAAAGGCATATTATGAACCCCTAGAGGTTCGTCATGGGTAATTTTAAACCAAATAAAACTGGGACAACTATTGAGAATCTCTCGCTGACGCTTAGGGTTATTTACAAAATACTCCCTTTGTTTAGCAATTGTTGCCTCACCTTTACGCAGCATTCCGTTGTCAATCATATATCTATAGAGCATTTGGAATTTTTGTCCATTGGCCCCAGCATAACTTAAATAATATGATTTATGAGTACCATCGGGTTGTTTGACTTTAACTCTTCCACCACCTTCTACATGTAAAAGCCAGATATCATAAAGTGAAGCATCTACATATAGCAACTCAAGCCCTTTACCTTTGAGTTTATTTCCATAATTTATCTGATCGCTAGAAATTTTCCTAAGTTTAGAATCCTTTGGCATAGCATATATCGGATTTCTAAATCGCTTAGTTTTAACAAATGAGCCTTCAAAATCGGGAGAATAATAGGCCGTAAAAAATGTTTGTTTTGTTTGATAACCTTTTTCCCACTTTAAAGGAAGTGGTCGATAAATTTCAAACTCAGAATTTAACTTTAGAGACATTTCTTCCATGCAAATCTTAGAGGTATAAAGCTTTTGGCATTTCAAGAAATCATTCACTAATTCTTTAAATCGTAGCAATGAATGGTGAAGATGTTCTCTCGTAATTGTTCGTTTTCCAAATTTAACTTTTTCATTTAGATTACGCCTTTGAAAATAAACTTCCTGCCTTGCAATTGCTTTAAGCATGTTCTCTAAATTTAAATCATCACTAAAATTTAATGTTGTTGAAACTTTTTCCATTGCTGGAGTTAAATCTGCATTTGAGTGTGAGGACACACACAGAATTAACAAGGTCATCATAACCTTAACCATAATCTCTCCTTGACGCATATAGTTTAACGATATGTAATCAACAAATTACTGTCAAGTTCTGGAAAGATTAAGTTAAGACAAAGACTTTCCCATAAAAAGTAACCGAGTATCATAGTACGTTTTTTCTTGTTTAAAAGAAAATCCATTCTTCTCATAGAAAAAAACATTTCTTTCCATGGGTCCAGTGATTATATGGACACCAGCTTGACCTAAAGAAGATGTAAAATGATTTAATAGAATACTACCTAAACCTTTACCTCTGGCCTTAGCTGAGAAATTGATATGAAGATGTGCCGGATATTGCTCAAAATAATCTGAAAAAACCTGCATATGTGGCTGGAGTTTAAACAGTTGAGGTTCTAATTTATCCGCACCACAGATATAACCAATCACTTGATCGTCTAAGGTATAAATAAAAAAAAGGTCGGGAAATTGTTCTAAATAGTAATCAAAGTATTTATAAGAAAAATTAATCTTTTCTCTTTCATTAGAAAAGCTTTTTCTAATAGAGGTATTAAAAAAAATATCTCTTGTATCCCCAATCAATTTTGGTTGTTTAATAAGTCTACTTATCAAAATTAACACTCTTTATTTTTCGAAATAAAGACACAACACTTCTCATATTAAACTCAATATCTTCAACATCGACTGTTGCCTTAATTATCCGATCAATAATCTTCTTATCAATATCGATCAAACCTAATTTTACGAGAATTTCAATATAGGGGCTATCAAGATTGGAAAAGTATTTAAATGTCTTTACCAAATTAGAATCTAATTCAAGCTGAATAAATTCATCTAAATCCAACTGTTGAATATTTCGAAACTTAATTGGTTTTTCTAAATGAACAGGTTTTAAAGAGAAATCAAAAACCTCAATGGCATATTCTATCAATTCTTTTTCAAGGAAGCACAGTGAGTTTAAGTGATCCTTTAACTTTCCATAAATATATTCATCTTCTCTTAAAAAATCTTCAAAGTTAGTTTCATATTGAAGTCCTAAAAGTCCAAAAAGCTCCAAAATAAACACAAGGGGTTTTTTAGACTTAGTTGCTTCTTGTCTTAGATAATGGGAAGAAAAATCTTCAATATTAATATGTTTTGCCCACTGTAAAATATCAGAATCAACGTCAAAACCATAAAGGATTTTAAATCGTACTGCTCGCAAAAACCGTACTGGGTCTTTTTGAAAGTCTACCCCACAAGGTTTTAGCTTTTTAAGCTTAAGATCCTGAACTCCTTCAAGTGGATCAATTAATTGCCACCCACCATTGAATTCATAAATAATCGAATTAATCGTAAAATCTCTTCTTAAAGCAGCTTCTGAATTATCGATATAAGCTGAGAACTCAGCCTGAAAGTTAGAATGAGAAAAATTTTCATTAAACTTTTCTTTTCTAGGAAGGGTTAATTCGACAGTAAATCCATTATGAGTAAGTTTAATGATGTTATATGGTAACCTTTCAATTTTATAGTCTTCTGAAAATTTTAGTTTTTCAAAAGCTTCTAGCAAGTTTCCGTTTAAATCAAGTGGTCTTAACTCACAATCATAATCATGTTTATTAGGTTTTCCCAAGTAGAAATCTCTACAGGTTCCCCCCACGATTCCTGTTTTAAATCCTTGCAGATGTATTTTCTCAATGAGTTTTAAAAACTCCGGATGCAAATACTCTTCAAAATCCATAACTAAACCTTAAGGTTATTTACTTCTTTATATAAAAAATCGAATAAGGTTTGAATCTTCAAACTATCCTTAACTTCACTATGAAAAACAAAGTCAAAGTCAGAATTATTATACTCGAACTCATCACCAAAAATTCTTATTTTGTCCTTAAAAAAGGATCTCTCTAGAACATGAGTAGGAATAACTGCAATTCCTAAACCTTCGTGGACGGCCTGTAAAATTTGTCCAAAGGCGTTTATAACTAATCTTGGTTTAATGTTTCTTGGTAAGCTTCCAAATTTATACTTGCACCACTGAAAAAATAATGGATCTCTATCTTCAAAAAATATAACAGGATATTCTGTAAGTTCTTTTAAACTTATATTCTCATCAAAATTCTCATACTCAGCAGTTTTTGGCACAACAAGAGTAACCATTTCACTATGGAGTAATTTAGATTCACAATGACTTGGAGTAAGTTTACGAGGTAATATTAAACAATCAAAATCCCGAGCTTCAAATCCTGCCAACAACCGATCAGGATAATCCATTTCAACTTTTACAGATAAATCAGGAAAGTGGGAGCTGAACTCGACCATTCTGTGGGCAATCCAAGACTTACCTATTCCAAAAAGTGTCCCTAGGCTTACTCCACCTAAAATTTGATTATTATCTTGTTGGATTTCAGCTATGGTTTCATCAAATCGTTTAAAATAATTCTTTCCTAGCTTGGCGAGTTTTTTCCCCCCAGGGGTCAAAACTAGCTTTTTCCCTTGTCTCGTAACAATATCAAACCCAACTTTAGCTTCTAGGTTTTTAATATGCTGGCTAACAGCAGACTGAGTTATACTTAAATGCTCTGCAGCTTGAGAAAGACTATCAGCAGAAGTAAGCGCCATAAGCACTTGAATTTGGCTATTTTCAATCATAATTCATCCTTTGACACATAAAATCATGCCTAAATGAATCTGTAAACTTAAATATTAGTAAAACTTATACTAGACACGATAGGATTAACCTTCGGCTCCACCACCCTCAGCGCCACCGCCCTCGGCACCTTCAGCTTCATTCCTACGGGTTCTTTCACCAGGGTTTTGTTTCTCCATTTGAGCCTTTGGAGGGCCAAACCTTCTTGAAACAACATTGTTCATCACTTGCCAGACAAAAGTCCAACTCATTGCTCCAGTCAAACGCTCGAAGGCTTGTTCAAAAGTTGGTTCAACTTTTTGATCTTTAGAAAAATAATATAAAATATCATAAACATAAAATACGGGTAAAAAACTAACACTAGCGACAACATTAAATTTTGCACCTTCAATTGCTCCTTTAACAAAACTACCAACTTTTTGAGAGTTAGTAAGTTTAAACTTAGGAGGAACAGCTCCTTTAACCTTAGAATAAACATTTACAACTGGGTTCATTAGCCTACCACCTGTTGTCATAAAGTAGGCAACTGGTGGGATAGAAAGATACATTATTGTATAGTTCTCTAAGTATCTTAGAAAGCTTCGCATAAAAGAACGACTTCGTCCGGTGGACTGATCGATTGAAGAGGCAACCGTAGATCGTACAGTGGCCATAACAATAGAATTCATTGCATAATCAACAGCAAGAAAAGGAAATAGTCTGTATTTAAATCCTGAACTAAACCACTCTTTACTCCATCTAGGAAGATTTTTAGCATTAAATACGGCCGCTTTTTTAGCTGACTCGGACAAAAACTTTTTCATTAAGGCTTGAGTTATTCTAAATGCACCGAACCAACCTAATACGGAAATTAGTGTGGAACCCCACTTCCCGATAATAAGCCCATCTGCTCCTGCATTTATAGCTTTTTTTAAAGCAAATTTATGAATGAGATTATCCTTCTTAA
Source organism: Flavobacteriaceae bacterium (assembly GCA_964215955.1). Lineage (GTDB taxonomy): Bacteria > Bdellovibrionota > Bacteriovoracia > Bacteriovoracales > Bacteriovoracaceae. Next base: position 156,849 of record CAXPDR010000017.1, on the reverse strand, counting down.
CTTTCTCACCTCTTTTACAATTTCGCTCAAAATCATAATTTATTCCAGAATATGGAGAAGATAACTTAGCTAAACCTCTAATATGAACTGAGTATTCTTTTTGATTTTTCCCTGCACTTTTAAACCTTTGTATAAGTCGATTACGAATCTCTTGTCTCACCTGACAGATATTGCTAAGCCATGATTCGTCTAAGTCCTGCTGTGTTTTATAAAATTCAAAATGCCCTTCATAGATAACTTTATCCTTTTTAACATTTTCAAAATGAAATTGTTTTTGTTCAATGACCTTTCCCATTAGGTTTGATTCAACAAAGACCTGGTTTAAAAAACCATAAAAGTTTTTGTTTGAATGATTCTTGAAGTAAAGTGTTTTTTCAATTTTCAAAACATCTTCAAAAGAAATTGTCCGAGATTCAGGTTGTCCTTTCTCTATATTTTCCTGAAAGAAAGCATAAATTTGATTTTCAAATGTTTCGACCAAACTCGTGAGATTATCGACCATTGATTTATTATCAAAATTGGCATTTTTAATAATAAACAAGAAGTCATTCCTTGTTGGAAGTTTCACCTCAAATTGAAAATATCTTTTTAAAGCATCTAAACTTAATTCCTGATTAGGACTACTATGAAACCAACGAGATAAATGCTTTGTTTGAAATCGGGTTAAATAATGCTGAAGAATGGTATTCCTATTATCCCACACACTAACTTGATACTTCAGGTAATCTAAACTGTAATTAGTATCAATTACATAATCAATTATATCAACTTCTTCCTCATCTTTTTCATCTTCTTCATTTAAAAAGTTTGGTATTTGCAAGTTCTCAAGTTGACTCAGTGTTGGCCGATCAATTCTTTCAGGAAAAAGGTCTTTTCCTTCATTTTGTTTTAATGGTCTATTTAACTCATATTCAAAATTTAAATGAGTAATGGCAGAGTCATATATATAAGAAAAAGCTTTTCTCTCATCATCGCTTTCAAAGTCTAGTATTTCTGGTTTAATATTTTGCTTTAAATAAAATGAAAAAGGAGAAGTAGTAACTTTAAGATCAAGTACTTTCAGTATTTTAGGAATATTAAAATCCTCAGCAATTTTAAGCATAGTATTTAACTGAAAGATGCAACTTTTAGCAGTTTTACAATGCTCAACCTCAAAGAATAAAGCTTTAAAGTTTTTTTGAAATTCCTTGTCTGCTTCTCTTGCAAAATTAAACCGTAACAATGCTGCTTTGGACATAAAAATAAGGTCAGGATCTTCTGTATAAAGGTTTTGCTCTAATCTAAATTTGATTTTTTCAAATTCCCATATATTTTTTCTAATATCCTCTTTGTTCACTAAGCCCATTAATTCAAAATTAAAAGCTGCTTTACTAAAGGCTAAATCATCTAAAAGGTAATTATTTTTATCTACAGACGCTATTTTTCTTTCACCCGGTTGATACTTATAATGGGTGTAAAACAAAAGAGAAAAAACACTAAAAATGAATGTCATTAATATTCTGTAGCTCATCAAATTTCTTATCGGCAATGAACTCATTTGATTTAAATAATCTGCAATTTTAAATAACCTATAAGTATTTGTTTTTATGTTGATAAGAAAATTTTAAATTAGTATTTTTTAAGTTTCCTATAAAATGGGAATAAAAAAAGCCCAATCCGAAGATTGGGCCCTATAAACTTTTGAAAAATCTTTCGAAAAAAGTAATCCTACTCTTCTTGAGCCAATTTTTCCTTTCTTGCTTTAATTACTTCTTCTTGGATATTAGCAGGACACTCTTTGTATTCTGCAAATTCCATAGAATAAGTTGCTTTACCAGCAGTACCAGATCTTAAGTCCGTCATATATCCAAACATTTCTGATAAAGGAACCTGAGCGTTAACGATAGTCTCACCACCAGCTGCAGATTCAGAACCTTGAATTAAACCTCTTCTTGAAGAAAGGTCACCAATAACGAAACCTTGGTAATCATCTGGAGTTTCAACTTGAACTTGCATATATGGCTCAAGTAAAACAGCATCTGCTTTAGAAATACCTTGTCTCATTGCTTGACGAGATGCAATTCTGAAGGCCATATCTGATGAATCGACATCGTGATATTTACCATCATTTAGATCGACTTCAACGTTAATTAATGGGAACGCTGCAAGAGGTCCTTTATCCATAACGTCTTCGAAACCTTTTTCACAAGCACCAATAAATTCAGAAGGAATCGATCCACCTTTGATATTGTTTTTGAATGAAAAGTTTTGATCTTCTCTTTCTTTTCTTTCAGCTGTAAGTGGTCTAATAACACCAACAACCTGACCAAATTGACCAGAACCACCCGTTTGCTTCTTATGAGTATAGTCAAAATTAGCTTCTTGTCTGATAGTCTCTCTATAGTTAACTTGAGGAGCACCAACTTCAACTTCCGCTTTATACTCTCTTTTTAGTCTTTCTACATAGATTTCAAGGTGAAGTTCACCCATACCTGCAATTCTTGTTTCCCCAGACTCTTCATCAGTGAAAACGTGGAATGTAGGATCTTCTTTTCTAAATCTTGCAAGACCTTTAGACATTTTAGCTTGTTGATCTTTATCTTTTGCTTTAATTGAAAGCTCAATAACTGGAATTGGAACGTGCATACCTTCACAAGACACATTTAATAGATTGTCATCAGCAACAAAAGTATCCCCTGAAGCACAGTCAACACCAACCATAGCGATGATATCACCAGCACCAGCTGAATCAATATTCTCTCTATCATTAGAATTCATTCTAACCATTCTACCAACTCTTAATTTCTTCTTCTCTCTAGTGTTATAAACAGTATCACCTTTATTTAAAACACCTTGATAGATTCTTGTATAAGTAAGCTGTCCAAACTGCTCATCAGTAATTTTGAATGCCATACAGACAAGTGGCTTTTCAAAGTCTGGCTCAAGAGTAAATTTCTCATCACCATCTTTAGTTTCTCTGATTGCAACTGGCTTCTCACAAGAAATCGGAGAAGGTAAGTATCTTGCAACAGCGTTTAATAATGGCTGAACACCTTTATTTTTGAAAGCTGATCCCATAAATACAGGAGTAAGCTCTAATGAGTTAACACCAGCTCTAATACACTTGTGTAACTCTTCCTCAGTCGGCTCTTCACCTTCTAAGTATTTTTCCATGATATCATCATCAAAAGCAGCTACGTTATCGATCATTTCTGCTCTTTTCTCTTCCATAGCCTCAACTAATTCAGCTGGACATTCTTCAATTCTAACGTTTTCACCGTTATCACCGTCAAAATAAATTGCTTGCTTAGTTACTAGATCAACAACACCAGCAAAATTTTCTTCTGCTCCAATAGGAATTTGCATAAGAACAGCATTGTGATTTAATTTATCTCTTAATTCACTTGCACCTTTTTCAGCTCCAGCACCCATTCTGTCCATTTTATTAAGGAAAGCAAGTCTTGGAACATTATATCTTTTCATTTGTCTATCAACTGTAATTGACTGAGCTTGAACCCCAGAAACAGAACAAAGAACTAGAATCGCACCATCTAAAACTCTTAAAGATCTCTCAACCTCAACTGTAAAGTCAACGTGGCCCGGAGTATCGATAATATTGATTTTGATTGATTTTCCATCACCTTCTGCAAAAGTAATACCTTTCTTATCATATCCGTGCCAATTAACTGTAGTAGCAGCAGATGTAATAGTAATACCTTTTTCTTTCTCTAGCTCCATGTGGTCCATCTTTGCGCCATCACCACCACCACGAACATCTTCGATTTTGTGGATCATGTCACAGTAGAAAAGGATTCTTTCTGTAAGTGTTGTTTTTCCCGAGTCAATATGGGCTGAAATCCCAATATTTCTCGTCTTAGGTAAATGTTTCATTTTAACTCCAACGATTCTATAACGTAGTTTAAACTATCAATAATTTTATGCTGAATATTATGGAAAAAAATAATAAGAGTCAATTTTTTGTTGCAAAATATTAAGCTTTCATATTATATTTCACACATGGCACAAAGAAATTTATCGAAAGAAGTTATGTATGAGGGCGTAAAGTCCTTAGTTGAAGTTGAAGCTAACCATGTCCACCTATCGCAGCAGAAGTTATATACTCTGTACTCGTTGGCATTCAATTATTTTCTATATATGTCAGGAAAGGATCCTGGTCACTATATCATTAGGGTTGAAAATAGTTATTTATTAGAAAAACTCATTAGAAAGGCTAAGGATGATACTTCAAGAAAGTTTCTTCAAAAAATGGCCTTGCCAAGAAAGTTAAAATACGGAAATTCTACTTTCCATATAGATTTTTTCAATTTCTCTACATGGGCAAATACCAATGACCTTCCTAAGGATAAGATCAAAGGTGCATTAATTGTAAAAAATGCGTCTAAATCCCCTATCGGCCATGATTTTACTGAAACTGATGACGAAGCGGTTTTAGAGACCTTGAAGGCTCTACCTCCACACTATTATGTTCAATCTTTACAAGAGTTCGTTCCAAAAACCATAACAATTGCCTTTGAAGAGAAATTTGAAGGAATGCAGGAGTTAAGATTCCCATTTATAAAAGATGAAGAGGCAAATAAAGCGGTTAAAGGCGTGAGTATTGCCGGAGATATAGATTTAGACAAAATTGAATATTAAGCAGCCAGATCTTGAAATAAAAAAGCTTTAACTTTGTCAAAAAAGTCATTTTTCTTCCAAGGCTTTTGAATGTAGTTTGATCTTAAACAGGAATCAAAACCATTAAAAGTTTTAATATCTTCCTCGCAGTCAGCACTTAAAAGTAAAAACGGCACTCGATTATGATCACGGTTAAAGTTGTAGACTTCAACCCCTTTTAATTGGGGCATATTCATATCGCAAATTATTAAATCAAATTTTTCTGAATCTTTTAAACGCTCGATCCCCTCATGCCCATTTTCTGCATGCACAACCTCAACACCATCATTAAGTTCGATTTCAAGCATCATTTCAATGACATCGCGAATATCTTTTTCATCATCGCACAATAAGATTCTTTTCATGAAGACTATTTTAATTCACCTAAATTTTAGCAGCAATACATTTCTCTTTAGATTCTCTTAAGTTATTTAAAATACGATGACAAAAATCTGTTGCCCTACCATATAGTCCACATGCAGGGGAAATATAAATGTTTCCTAAATATTTAGAAGAATTTGTGCCTACAAATTCTTGCAAATTTAAGATTCCTTCATTTAACCCAATAACATTTATATAGGGAAGATAGGCTTGATATCCAGATTTAAGTATAGAAATATCTAAGTTTAGGGCTACACCTAATTTTTGGCAGGTTTCAATCGGAATATCCGAACAAATATGCACACTAAAATGAACACCATCACTTGTTAGTTCAGTTATAAAATCTTTCACAATTTTAAGCTCTTCTGTATTTGCTTGATAGATCAGAGGCTCATCAAATGAGAAAAGGGTTAATCCATCTTGGCCCAAATTATGAATTAAAGCTTTTATTGAAGGAATTAATTTTTCACTTAGCTGTTTTAAAGTCAGTTGGTTATTTGAAAGCATCTTAGATAAAGTATAAGGCCCAATAATCTGATATTTAAATTCTCTATTCCCTTTAGCATTAAAAAATTCTTTAGAAAAAAATGGCGTTATGGGTTTAAAGCTTTCACCCTCATTTATTTCTAATCCACCTTTCGGATTTATAGAATTTAATATACCTAATTGATAGCAAAGATCGGCTCCCATAAAATGCTCTTTCCCTAAACTTGGAAGAGTAAATAAAACCGGTAAATCATACTGAAAAGTATAAGCTAGAGCTTCCTTTAGATCAGTAAATGGCAAGGAACCAACGTGTGTCGTTTGAATGTTCACAAGCGACTCAGTACTGCTTCAAACCTAGAAAAAAGATCGTTTTGAAGTGATTCCGGACCTAGAGATACTCTTAAACTATTTCCTGAGAACTTATGCATCCCCATGGCTTCTAAGACATGACTTTTCGTAAAGCTACCTGAACTACAAGCAGAGCCCATAGAAACATCAAGTCCTTCCAAATCAAACAAGATAAACATAGCATCAGCTTTTTTTACTTCATGATAAAATAAAATTGTATTAAAGGAAGAGTTTTCAATAATTCTCATATGCTGATTTTTTGAGATAATATCAATAAGCGTATTTTTATATTTTTTAATTTCGCGAAAATCATAATTTTTCAAATCTTTTAAGGCATTACAAATAGACAAAATACCATAGGTATTTAACGTTCCTGACCTTAGGTCGTTCTGCTGCCCACCACCTAAAACCAAGGGAGAGAAATGATTATTTCTTTTAAAAAAACTAAAACCACATCCTTTCAGAGCTCCAAATTTATGACCTGAATAACTATAGGCATCCAAACTACTCAATAAGCTTTGATACCCTTCGATTTTCCCGGGAGTTTGTACTGCATCGACATGAATGAATGCATCTGTTTTATTTTTTATTTCATCCGCTTGAGATAAGTTCCAACAAATGCCAGTCTCATTATTCATCCAGGTAAAATTAAACCAACAAATACCTTTATGTTCCCTATTATTAATTGTGTTAATACATGAGTTCACATCAATAAGACCGTTTCCATCCACCTCAATCTTAATGGTTTCGACTCCTTTTGATTCAAGCCTCTTTGCAATGGAAAATACAAGGGAATGATCCGTTGAACTGTACACAAAAGTATCTTCTTTACCTAAGCTATGAAAAAATGAATTCATACCTTCAGTTGCGCCCGAATGAAAAAGAACATAAAAACTTTCATCTAAATTAAAATAATTTTTAAGAAATGTTTCAGACTCTTTGATCTTTTTATTGAGGGATTTTCCACTTTGATGTTGAGATGAAGGATTAGCAAAATAAAAATCCCCACTACCCAAAAAACTTAAAGCATTTGAGGAAAGTGGGGATGTCGCATTATAATCTAAATATATTCTTCTTTTTATCATGCCTTTATAATTACCTAAATTTAATTATTTTGGCAGCATTAAAATTATATTCAGTTTTAATTAATCAAATTATTGATTAATTTCACCTAATGAAGGTCTGATCACAGAAGCGATCTCATTATTAGCATGCTCATTATTAGCTGTAGCTGCAATATTATTGATGGCCGTATCATTTTCAGTGTTATTAATGTTGATTTCTCTAGACTTTCTAGAAAGATCTCCAAGAGTAGTTGTTGTTAAGTACTCTTGCATTAAAATACCAAGGTTTTCGAAGAATCCTCTAGTTAATTGAAACTCTGTAGTGTCGATTTTAGTCGTTTCACCTTCTTGAGTTTTAACTTCGACACCAGAACTTGGAAGTCCAGAGATGTCTCTTGCAGGGTTAATGTTTTCACCAACACACTCTAAAATATCTTTAACAGAAATTTCATCCATGCTTCTAGCTAGTACATAACCACCACCTGGTCCTCTAACAGACTTAACAACTCTTCCAGTTCTTAGCTTTCTGAAAAGTTGCTCTAAATAGTGTAGTGAAATTGCTTGTCTTGAAGAGATTTCTTGAAGTCTTACTGGATTTCCATTTGAGTGGAAAGTAAGATCAAGCATAGCTCTAACTGCGTAACGGCCTTTTGATGTAAGTCTCATTTGTCATCCTCCATAATCTAATTAAACAAGTTGTATTTAAAACTGGGAAATTTCCATCCTTTGATCCCATGAGATAACTGACGTAATCACTTCGTCTAAATATCTCAGATAAAAGTATCACCTTTTTTAGTTGTTGACGTCAACTGTTTATTACTAAAGATTCCTTAAAAAGTTCTTACATTAGTTTAACGACTTAAGTTCTTGTAATTAAACGTTTTTTGCAGTGTTGAAGTTAGTTGAGAATTGATGACAATAAGGGTTATTTTTGCCGAGTAAACTACTCAAGAGTGTAAATTAATTCTTTTTACATCGAAATTAAAAGTCTTTTACTTCGCTTAAAGTAAAATTTCGAGAAGCATTCGGTGTATTTTCATTGGTTTCTTGAGAATCAATCTCAATAGTTAAGTCATAAATATTAAAATCTTCGGGTAATTCCTTATCGATACCTTTTAAATGTTGTCTTCCCCACTCAACAAGAAAATAATTTTTTCCTTCAAGGTACAAAGGAATCTCTAAATGAATAATTTCTTCTCTTGAATTTATTCGATAAAAATCAGCATGCAATATATCTTTTGTATCAGATAAAACTGAGTAGGTTGGACTAAAAGTTTCATCATTATCAATAAAAACTTTTGAAAAAGTCGTTTTACCCGCGCCCAATGGACCCTCAATGAGAACAAGAGCAGGAGTTTCAACTATTTCTTTTAACTCATAAGCTATATAGGACAGATCTGACTCAAAAACTTTCTTCCATGTACGAATTTCTTTCAAATTCATTTAAAGCGCCTCATACATTTTATCAATATCGGCATTAAGATCATTGAATGCTTCAGGCAAAATCTCTAACAAAGAGCGTGCGCTCATTGCTCTCACCCCTACTTTTTCAGCTGCAATTCTTCCCGCTAATGAATGAATATAAATACCAACTGCAACTGTTCTATTAAAAGCTTCATACCTATGAACTAGAGGAGCTTTGTCTTTAAGTGAGCCTTCTTGACCTAGAAGACCTCCCAAGATTCCCGCGAGCACATCACCTGCACCACCAGTTGCCATTCCATCATTTGGAAAATAATTTAAATAAACTGAACCATCCGTACAGCCAAGATAAGTACAAGGCCCCTTTAGAACAACAGTACAGTTTATCTCTTCCACCAATTTTTTTATATAATAAACCGGATTTCTTTTTAATTCTTCGTACTCAACATTTGCAAATTTCGCAAACTCACCAAAGTGTGGAGTAATAACTGTCGGTGCATTTCTCATGGTAAATGCTTTTTTATCATCATCGGCCTGTAAGACATTAATGGCATCGGCATCTAAAATAACGGGACCATCAAAATTATTTAAAACTTCTAAGACTAGCCTACGAGAACGAGTCGATCTTGCCAGACCTGGCCCAATAACAACAGAAGAGTATTTATTTAAATCAATTATTAATCTTCCCCACCTTTCTACATCTAAGGGAATATAGCCAGTCATAATCTCAGGGATTAATCTTGGAATCATCTCCTGATATTGTGTTTCCCAAGTGGCAGCAGTAACTAAACCGGAACCTACTTTTAAAGATGCTTGGGCTGCCAATGATGGAGCTCCTGTAAGTCCATGTGATCCACCAATAACGAGAGAGTGACCAAAAACTTTTTTATCACCAAAAGGATCTCTTTCATTAACAAGATCAACCATATGCTCAGGTCTTAATAGAAATTTATCCCCAGTAAAACTGAATTCTTTGGGAAAGCCGCAGTTTAATATGAGTAACTCTCCTGAATTTCTAGCTCCTGTAGCAATATAATGGCCTAATTTAGGAAAACCTATACCTAATGTCGCATTTGCTCTAATTGAGTTTCCTTGAACTAGTCCAGTATCACCTTCAACTCCTGAAGCAATATCAACTGAAATTGTAAAATGGCTGCTTGAATTTGTGAGTTCAATAACTTCATAAATGAAGTCACTTAATGGAAGTTGAACACCAGTTCCAAATAAACCATCAACCACAATTGGTTGAGAGAGCTGATCAAAGTAACTAGATATCTCATGAGATGATTCGATAAAATTTATTTTTACGCCATAAGCTTGAGCCATTTTAAGTTGTTTTTGCATGGACTCTTTAAGCTCACTTTCATTAAATAAAACAAAGCCGCGACATTTATGGCCATAATTAACGAGGTGTCTGGCCATGGCTAACCCATCGGCAGCATTATTTCCTTTCCCTAATAAGAATATAATTTCCCCTTCTAATTTATTTTCTTTAAGAAGAATATCTACAGAGCTAGCCCCTTGAACTCCAACATTTTCTATTATTAAATCTTCATTAAAACCAAACTCTAATTTCGTTTGGGATTCAATTTCAATCATTTCTTGAGTGGATACAATTCTCATTAAGTCCTCTTTGTTAATACATCAAGATATTCTTTTACTGATGCTTCTAAACCAATAAAAATACTTTCACTAATTAGTGCATGCCCAATATTGTATTCAATAAAAAGACTTTGTTCAACTAAAGGTCTTAAGCTTTCTACCGTAAGACCATGGCCTGCATGAAAACCTATCCCTGAGTTTTCTAGTTGCAAAAATGTCTGCTTATAAGTATCTAAATGTTTTTGAATACTTTTGTTTTCTAAGAAATCTTTAGCATACTCTCCAGTATGAATTTCTACCGCCTCAGGTTTTAACTCCTGACATAATTTTATGGTTTCGTGTTCTGCTTCAACAAATAGTGAAATTTTAACATTTTCAATTCCAGTCCGCAGCCTTGCCATACAACTTTCGATTCTTTCAAAGGTATTGGGATCTTTTAAGTTTAGCCCCCCTTCTGTTGTTTTTTCTTCTCTCTTTTCAGGTACCAAACAAATCCATTCGGGTTTAACCTTTAAAGCCACATCTATAATGTCTTCATTTGCCCCCATTTCAAAATTAAGTGGGATTCCTGCAGATTTAGTTAATTTGTGAACATCGTACATATCTTGATCTTGAATATGTCTTCGATCTTCCCTTAGATGCATTGTAATTTGGTCTGCCCCGGTAGCAATAACCAATTCTGCAGCTCTAGTGACTCTAGGATAAAATTCCCCTCTAGCTTGTCTCAAAGTCGCAACATGATCGATATTAACGCCTAGTCTTGCCTTCATCTATTTCGCACCTAATTCTTGAGTTAATACATCTGCTAGCTTTTGGCATAAATCTTCAACTTGGTTTTCATCTTCACCCTCGACCATAATTCTAGCTAAGTTTTCTGTCCCAGAATAACGTAAAAGAACCCTTCCACTTTCACCTAAAGTTTTCTCAACCTCAGTTAAGGCTGATTGCAATTTGGGAAGCTCTGTAAAATCTTTTTTCTTTTGAACCTTAACGTTAATCAAAACTTGAGGAGTTAATGGAATTTCTTTACCTAGCTCGTGAAGACTTTTCTTGTAATATTTTAAACACTCTATCAATTTTAATCCAGCGAGAATACCATCACCTGTTGTTGAATAGTTTTTTAGAATAATATGTCCACTAGGCTCTCCACCATAAACAGCATCAGACTTCAGCATTCTTTCAACAATATAGCGGTCTCCGACTTTTGAACGAAAAAATGTACCGCCAATTTTTTCTATATATTTTTCCAGTCCAAAATTACTCATGACCGTCCCAACCACTTCTTTATTGACTCCTAACTCGTCTTTCTCAATAAGATATTTTGCTAGAATTCCAATAAGCTTATCTCCATCAAGAATCTCACCAGCATTATCAACAATAACTATTCGATCCCCATCTCCATCCAGACAGATACCAAGATCGGCTCTAAACTTTCTCACTTTCTCAGAGCAAGTTTGTGGATGAAGCGCGCCTACATTTTCATTAATATTTGTCCCATCAGGACTATTCCCGATGGAAATAACTTCTGCCCCGAGTTCTCTAAATGCCAAAGGAGCAACCTTATAACCAGCACCATTAGCACCATCTACGACAATTCGCATTCCATCTAAACTGTATTCATCACCTAAAGCCTGCTTTACTTTAACAATATATCTTCCAACGACTTCATCTAACCTCTGGGCATGTCCCAGTTGATCATTTAGCTTAGTAGGAATAATAGAAGGATTTAAAATCATATTCTCAAGTTCAATTTCAACTTGATCGGGTAATTTATGTCCAGTTCTATCAAAAATTTTAATTCCATTATCAGAAAAAATATTATGAGAGGCGCTAATCATTACACCTGCGTCTGCACGCATGGACTGAGTAACAAAAGCAACCCCAGGTGTTGGAAGTGGCCCTGTTAAAATCGCTTTTCCCCCTTGGGCACAAACACCGGAAGAAAAAGCCTGTTCCAGCATATAGCAACTAAGTCTAGTATCTTTACCAATAATTATTACTGGAATTCTATTTTTAGAAAATTTCTGAAAGTGGGCCGTAACAGCACGGCCTAAGGAAAATGCAACTTCACCCGTCATAGGATATACATTTGCCTGTCCTCGTATTCCATCTGTTCCAAATAATTTCCTTTTACTCATTGATCATTCTCCAATTCAACTGTCACATTTGAGGGTTCAAGACTAATAAGCTTTATACCTTCTGGCAATTCAGTTATCAACTCAATATCCGTTGGGCCATTGATTTTTTGCGGTACAATGGCCAGGACTTGAATCCCGCTGGCCTCAAGTTGAGACATCAACTTTTCGTCACCCTCAAGTACCATATTTATCTTCTTTTGACTTATATTTTTAATTAATGAATTACTTTGAAAAATAATAGGAATATCATTCATCGTTTTCTGAACAATCTTTGACTTCAGAACAAAATTAACAAGAATATTAGAATCATCTACCTTAATTTTATCAGTATTTACTTCAACTTTCGTTCGTAAACCTTCTGCCGGTACATTTTCAATATTTTCAATCAATTTTGTTTCTAATTTTTTGACTCGATTTATAATAGATCTAGGACCTGAAACTGTAACAAATTTTGGTAAAACAGTGATATCGACAATTTTATACTCATCATTCAATTGACTTGAGAAATTCGGTTTTACAGCAACCTTTTTACTTACTAATGGTTCTAACCTTAAATCCAAAAATCGAGGTTCTATAGAAGTTAACTCAACACCTAAAGGTAGTTTAAATTTATATGGATCTAAGTTTATTTTATAATTAGAAATACCTTTTTTATAATAATTTTCTATATCAATAACGACTTCTAAATCTTTATGTAAAAAACGTCTTACAAAAAGACCTGGACCCGATAAACTATAACTTACATTCTTTTCGATATCATTTGCTATGGCCATTCTATCTGGCACAGAAATTTTGATTGGAATTTCCTTAACGATTTCAATTTCTGCAGTACTAACCACATATAACCATATAAAGATGCTAAAAAACAAAGAGAAAAGTTTTAATAATCTTTTTCTATTCCTAACCTTTAACATTTAAACACTACCTTCTCTTCGTTCATAAAAAACTTCTTCTTTTTTCAGAGAAAATAAATGTCTTCTTAAATGTTTTCTAAGAAAAGTTTCGTTCTCACATTCAATAAACTTACCATCAACACAAAGACTCATCTTACCAGTTTCTTCACTTACAATAACTACAATGGCATCTGAAACCTCTGAGACTCCTAAAGCTGCACGATGTCTTGTTCCTAAATGTCTATCTAATTCTATATTTTTTGATAAAGGCAAAAAACACCCAGCAGATTGGATTCGGTCCTGATACAAAATTACCGCTCCATCATGCAAAGGTGAATTTACCTGAAATATTGAATACAACACATCTGAATGAATCCGTGATTCCATTTTGGTCCCCGTTTCAGAATAGTTTAAAAGTCCGTGATGTCTTTCAAAGACAATAAGAGCACCTGTCCTCTCTCTACTGAGAGCAGAACATGCAGTAATAACTTCCTCAATTTGGGTATTATAGTAAGAGTCTTTTTTCTTTCCAAAAAATTGAGCCTGACCAAACATTGCAAGAGCAGCCCTTATTTGATCTTGAAACAATATAATCATAATAATGAAAAAGTAGTCGAAGAAGTTTTTTAGAACCCAATTAAGCGAATACAATTCAAAGGATAGGCTAAAAAAATACAAAGTTGTTATGGCCGCAGTTCCAACTAAAACTTGAACAGACCTGGTTCCTTGAATAATTGAAAAAAACCGATAAAGAATAAATGAAACAATTAGTATATCTATGGCATCATAGATCTTGAAATTATTCACAAGTTCAAATAAATTAAGCACGCTAATCCTTTTCTTATAATTAGCCTATCGGTTTAATTTAATTGAATTAAAAAATAGCTGTTAAAAAATTAAAAACGGCAATTTTATGCCGCTTTTAATTCATTATCTGACTTCTGTAAATTTGCAATGATTTCGTCGCTTTGAAGAAGCTTCTTTCTTAAAGCCTCTCTAGAAATTCCCATTTCTTTTGCCGCTTTAGATTTATTACCTTTATTTCTTCTGATCTCGGCCAGAATCATTTCTCTTTCAACGAGTGCAACTCTATCTTTTAAGGCTAAGTTATAATCTCTAGCGTGTGGAATATTATCTAACCCATGCATACTAGATTGCGACAAGTCAATAACTGGAGTCGCTCCAGTTTTATTAAGCTTGTTAATAATATGTGCTTTTGGATTATAGAGAACAGCCTTTTGAACTGCTTGCTCAAGTTCTACAATATTTCCGGACCAATCATATTGCTTTAGCTGATCTAAAACATCTGCACTAAACTCTTTTAGAAGTAGACCCTGTTTTCGACATTCCTTTCTAAGAAAATACGAAGTGAGAGATTCAATATCGTCAGGTCTCTTTCTAAGTGGTTCAACTTGTAAAATTGACTCTTGCATATAGTTATAAAGATCCACGTTAAAGTCACCATCATTTTGAGCCATTCTTCTAAGATCTTGGCTCGAAGTAAAAATACATCTGACATCGAGAGTTAAATTACTTTTCGGTAATCTTCTTTCTTTTAAAACAGTAAGGACTTTAGCTTGTAACTCTAAAGTTAGGTGACCAACTTCTTCAAATACAACTGTTCCCCCCTTACATTCCTCTAGAACTGATCTTTGTTGTTCACTTCCAAAAACCTTATTTTCGACTTCCTTTGGATCAATTCCCTTACATGAGATAATATAAAATTTATTCAGACCTCTTTTCCCCTCGTTGTGAATAATTCTAGCTAGTAATTTTTTACCAACTCCAAACTCACCAGAAACAAGAAGCGGAGAATCAATATCTTTTAATTTTACAATGGATTTTCTAATTTCATTTGTAGCACTAGATTTTCCAATATAGGCAAATTCTCTATCATAAGGCGTAGAAAATCGTCTAATTAATGATTTTTCAGAAATAGGATTATAGTTATGAAACACAGAAGAGAAAATCAGTGCTAAAACCTTCATTGTTTTTTCATCTTCCTCTGTAAATCGATCCTGATTTCTTTTATTTAATACTTCGATAACACCAATAACTTTATCATCTCTATTTGAAATAGGGTTACACAAAATAGACTTGGTTTCAAATCCCGTTTTTTTATCCATATCTTGAGAGAATCTAACTTTGTCTGTTTGAGCATCAATATTTAATGGCACACCAGTAGTGAAAACCGATCCTGCAATCCCTTTTCTATAATCAAACTTTAATTGCTCTTTATCAATACCTAAAGCAGCAACTGCTTCAAGCTCATTTGATTGAGGATTAATAAGAAAGATCGAAGCTCTTTGAGCATTCAAGATTCTTGATATTTCTTCCAACATTGATTTCAAAAAGGTTTCTTGTGATCCAAATGCTGTTATATCTTTAAACAGTGAAAGCATAAGAGAAAAAATTTCAAAACCTTCTGTAGCCTTTTTATATCTCTCTGAAATGGCCATTGTTGTAATACAGTCTCTTGCTCTATCCGGCGTGAAGCCAAGAACATATTGTTCAATGAATCTTTTCATTTGAGGATAATCTTCTTCATCAAGCTCTACCCCGTAAATCATAGTTTCATTAGTTAGATCCGGCTGATAACCAAAAGATCTTACAACATGCCCTTCTATATCAATTCTAATTCTTTTATATTGTATGGAAACTCTTATATTATTGTTCACACTTATTCGCTGCTTAGTAGTAAATCCAAGACCTGTGATAGATACATCTTCTAGTTTAGCATCCATTATTGGTGTAAATTTTCCCATCTCATCTTCAAACTCAAAAGAACAACGAACATCATCCTTAGATTCAACTGGGATTCTAAAAGATTGAAAAAATTTAAATTCTTTAAAACTAGTTAACATTATCTACTCCTAATTTAGATATCTCTTTAGTTTTATCGGCATAAAATTAAATTTATTAAGTAATTTGGCAAAAAAAAGTGGCAGGCTTACTTGAAACTTATGAATTTAAACAAGTTATCGAAATAGAAATTTGAATTTACTTGATATCCTTGGTCTATTTCTATACCAAGCAAAATCAGGTCTATCATGAGAAATCCAACTTCCTCCAACTATCCTATCTTCTTGGTCCAACTCTAACCAATAAAGATAGTTTTTTGAAACAGTAACAGAATCTTTTCTAGTGTTAGATTCGATATTCTCAATTATATAATACATTTCTGTATTTATTTTAATTTCTTTTACTGCATTTTTGGATGCTCCTTTTGAAGGAGCTCTTTCTTCTAAACTGCGAAAATAGTATCCGACAATTGGATGATTCCAAACTTCAGGTCCCCTAGCGACATCAACGATAAAAGATCTTTGTCTGTGCATTGCATTTGTTAACAATATATGAAGCGCCCCAGGATTGATACCTGAGCAAGCCACAGATGAATCAGACCTAGTATTACACCTTTTACCGAGGTATCTTAATCCTCCCGATTTTTTCGCATGAATATAGCTTAATATTGATGCTAAATCTGAATAACCAAACTCAACATCTAGCCTATCTGGATTTTTGATAACTTTAGGAGTTGGAGCTTTCTGGGTAATAGAAGCTTCTGCCCAACCATGGCAGATTCCACGCCAAGTTGCTGCAGAGCTTGGATTTTGCCTTAAAATTCGCTTTGTAAAGTTATAATCGTAGTCACCAATAGCGATATCATATTTTTCAGCTGGTGAAAGTTTTGCGATTTGCTTTCGAGTTAACTTTTTCAATTTCTTCAAACTGTATAACTTAGATCTTTTCGGCCTTTCATATAATTGCCATCTATAAGCGATTCCCCCTCTATACTGAGGCCAGTAACTATCGGCCCAAACATCAACCTTTTCTGTGCTAAGATTTTTAGCCTTTGGAAAGCTCTTAAAGCTAGGGTTGTATTTTCCAAGAATTATTCCTGGATTATCTGCACTAATCCACTCAGACTTATTGTTTTTTTTGACCAAAGGCATTGGTTCAAAAGCAGCTCCAAATATATTAGTAGAGATAAGTAATATTATAATGTTTAAAGACTTCATATACTTACTTTATCAAAAATAGGCTTGAAGCTATATCCAACAAAAATTGCCCTAGCTAAAATACTCAATTATTAGAGAAAACATAAAGACAATTAAGGCATGGTTAAAGTATAATAACAGATATGAAGTTTATTATTTTTGTTTTCGCTTTTCTTTTTTATAGTTGCTCCCACATAGAGGTCAAACCGCTATTTCCTAGTTCTAAAAACAAAAAACTAGAAAAAAAGGCCGTATCAGAGCAAGTAACAAAAGAAATAACGGTGAAAGAACCGACAAAACCAAAATTTATCAATACAAAGCCAACTGCTAATAGTCCAAAAGTTGAAAAGTATTGTGCCAAAATGGATACTTATTTTAAGAAATACAAATGGGGTGAATCAAACTGTAATGATTACTCATGGCATCATGTTAGAAACTCCTACTGGGGAAATCCTATTGTTTGGTATGTTTACGGTGATGAAAAAAATGCAGAGTCTGCTAATACAACAATGATTCTCTGTGGTGTCCATGGGGATGAAATAACGCCTGTTAAATTTTGTTACGATATATTAGAAGATATTAAGAACAATCCAGAACTCATTAAAGACAACTTAGTCGTTATTGCACCACTCGTAACTCCTGATTCTTTTTTCAGAAAAAAACCAACTCGCTACAACGCACGAGGGGTTGATGTAAACCGAAACTTTCCTACTAAGGATTGGGACAAAAATGCAATAAAGCTTTGGAAAAACAGGTACCGTAGTGATAAGAGAAGATTTCCTGGGAAAAAGTCTATGAGTGAACAAGAGACATATTTTCAAGTGAACCTAATCAATAGATATAATCCAGGAAAAATTATATCTGTCCATGCCCCTCTAACTCTTATTGATTACGATGGACCGAGCGCTAAGGACCATGAACATGGTGGATTTGCCCAACAACTTCTTATCCAAATGAGTGATAAAGCCGGAAAATATAAAATCAATGATTACCCCTTCTTTACCGGAAGTCTTGGGAACTGGGCCGGAAATGAGCGCAATATTCCAACTTACACTCTAGAATTACCGAACTCTGATTGGACTAAAACTAAAAAGTTTTTCACAACTTTTAAAACCGCAATCCATCATGCAATTCTTCATAAATTTGAAACAAAAAAAATTGAAGAAACTGAAGTTTCAGAAAACAAGACTGAAAAAGTAGAAGAAAAGGATAATGAGTCCGTTCTCTAATTATTTAGTTAGATCGAATCTCTACATTTCCATAGCCGCTGTGGCTCACTACTTATACTATGCCTTTAAATATGATGATGGTTTTTCAATCCCATTAATAGGTTTAATTTTTAGCGCCACATATTTTGGTTATCATATTCTACGACTTAATGCTTGGAAGTTTCATAAAAAATATATTGGTCATGAAAACATTCGTTTTTATAATAGGAATAAAATCAGTTTAACCTTTATCGCAACGATTCTGTTAATTGTTACTGCCATTTTAATTCCCCATCTAAATTGTTTCCAATGGATGATGATTGGGATTTCTATTTGTATCTTCTTTTTCTATGAAGGGCCTTTTAAAAGTCTACAATTAAGAAAGCTATTCTTAAAACCTTTCATTATTGCTCTAGTATGGAGTACATTTATTCTCGGAGTTTTAGGATCAAAATCATTCACAGCTTACCTTGATTCCTTCCTATTTATCGGCCTTATTTGTATCGCATTTGATTTAAGAGACTATCAAGAGGATTCAGATGAAAACTTAGATTCAATCATCAATTTAAAAGTCTTCAAAGACACAAACAATCTAGTATACCTCTATGCTACTTTTGCAACTATTCGAGGTATATTTTCTTTGGAATACTTTTATTTTATAAGTATTTTTATATTCTCTTTAGGCGTAAAGCTATTTAGAAGTAGATTTATTTCATTTAATCTCATATTTGATGGACTAATAATTTTAAGATTTCTGTTCTACTTGCTTCAAAATTAAAACTGGAATTATGAGAAAAATAGCTCCTGCTAAATAAGGTACAGCGGACCCAAGCTTCCAATACGTAAGACTAGCGATGACTGGCCCAACAATTCTTCCCAAAGCCCCTAGAGATCTAAAGATTCCTAAGACTCTCCCCTGCTCATTTGCTGGCGAGTTTAAGGAAACTAAGGATGTTAAGGTCGGTATCGCCATTGCAGACCCAAGCGCCAAGAAGAATAATCCCATATAAACAAGAAAGCTATTTCCAGCAAATGCGATTAATAATAGACCAGGAATTATTGAAATTAATCCTCTCATAGCAATTTTTTTCTCACCAACTAAATGTGCTTTTCTTCTTACATAGCCACCCTGAACCATAGCAATAATAAACCCGATAAAAATAAACATATAAGCATTTTGAAGAGATGAATAACCTAATCTTTCCACGGCTAAAAAGGTCAAGGTAAATTCCATACCACTAAAAGCTGAAATAAACAGAAAATAGGAGTAATTAGTAAAATTCACATTTTTATAAGGTAGAGGTGATAAAATTTTAAAAATATTGATACTTCTCACTGATTCTGACTTGTTTTCTGGTTTTAACGTTTCTTTAAACTTAAAAACTAAAAAGAAAATATTAAACAAACTTAGGATGGCGGCCAATAAAGCAGGATAAGAAAAAGGATTAAGTCCATAAGCAACTAGACTTGGAAAATGGTCCACTGGATTAATCGCAGTTAACAGCCCACCAAGAGCAGGCCCTATAATAAAACCTAAGGCAAAGGCGATTCCAACAAAGGCCATTCCTTTAGATCTATTTTTAGAATCTGTGACATCTGCAATGGCCGCAGAAGCCGTTGAGATATTTCCTCCCATTATTCCACCGATAAAACGAGCAGCAATCAATAACGTGAATGTTCCAGCAAAGACCCACATTAAGTAACTTAAACAAAGTCCTGCAATTGAAATAATAAGAATAGGTTTACGACCAAATTTATCACTCAAACTTCCCCATATTGGTGCGGCCGCAAATTGTAATAAAGAATATAAAGCTCCTAATGCTCCTCCGAAAAGAACAATTGAGCTCATATTAACTCCACCCGCCTGGGTAAGACTTTCGATTGAACCAAAAATTAGCTTTAAAAAGAAATTATCTGGGTCTAGCTCTAAGTAATATTTTGCCAGCGCCGGAAACATCGGAAAAATGATTGAAAATCCGATCAAGTCTAAAAATAAGGTAAGAAAAACAATCTTTATAGTGGATTTCGCTTCCTTACTTAAGGGATTTGAATTCATTTTTAACTCCGGCATAATTTCCTCTTTTCTCGTTTCTGGAATTTGATAAGTTATCTCATCTAGCTTTTCTTGATTGTCTTCACAAAAAGCTCTAATAAACTCAGCATAAGCATCAACCCAGGCTTCATTAAGATTTAAACAAGGGATAAACACTATTTCTCCCCCAATATGAGCTATTTCTTCTTCCAACTCACTTCCAATCTCATCAGTTGTTTCTAAGCAGTCCACTACAAAGCTTGGACAGTAAACACCAATACTCTTCACTCCACTTTCTACTAGCTCCTCACAAAACTGATCAGTATAGGGGTCAAGCCATTCTTCGCTACCTAGCCGGCTTTGAAAGGTCATATGAATTTTATCTTCTGGGAAGTCAACCAAGTCTTTAATCAAAGCGTAAGTTTCGCAACAGTGCTGATAATAAATATCACCCTTCTCTAAAACATACCGCTTTGGAATCCCGTGAAAGGAAATAACAAGCTCTTCAACAGGATATTTAGCTAAATGTTGTTTTATTTGTTTTGCTGATTGATCAATAAAACCCTTTAATAAATGAAAGTTTTTAGCAACTTTAACTCTTCCCGAATTTCTGGCTTCTGGGTCGACTTCATCAATTTGATCTGTAACGCTTGACGTTGTTGTATCTGAAAATTGAGGAAACTGAGGAAAAACAAAATATTCTTCACCTGGCTTTAACGAACTCTTCAACCTCTGATCACTTAAGAGATAACAGTCCTGAACAGCATAGTTTTCAGGTAATTTATTAGAAACTTTTTGAGTAAAAGCCTTGGTAAGCTCCATTAAAGGAAAAAAACCACAAAACTCAATACGCTTATAGGCCTTAGCACTACTTTTGGATCTAAAAGGTAATATAAATAAATTCAATATAAAAAACCATAAAATCCGAGGAGCATCTATGACTCTAGGATCAGATAAAAACTCTTTAAGATAAACTTTTAGATCTTTTGGGGTAGCTGACTTAGGCGAACCTAACTGACAAATAAGCACATTTATTTTCTTTTTCACTGTAAAATCTCTATTTAGGTTTTCTATTGAGCTAATTTATATTATTAAGTATTAAATAACCAGATTTAAAAGGATGAATTGTGGCACGCAAAAGCAAGACAAGTGCTGAACGAAGCGCAAAAGAACTAAAAGGGGTTAATCTCCTTGGAAATACGAATACTAGCTACCCAAGCGAGTACTCACCCGAAACCTTAGAGGTTTTTCCTAATAAAAACCCTAATTCAGAGGCATGGACAACATTTGTATGTACTGAATTCACCTCATTATGCCCAAAAACTGGTCAACCAGACTTTGCCAGAATCTATATTAATTATGTAGCAGATAAACTGATGGTAGAAAGTAAATCCCTTAAAATTTACCTATTTAGCTTTAGAAATCATGGTGATTTTCATGAAGATTGTGTTCAAAAAGTCTGTAATGACCTATATAATATAATGAAGCCAAAGTATATTGAAGTTGTTGGTGAATTTACTCCAAGGGGTGGAATTACAATTTATCCTTTTGCGAGTGCTGCCGATAAAAGTGCTAAATTTAAAAAGCTCAAAGAACATAGGTTTTTGAATTATGCCCCAGGTAAATATACAATGGACTTAGGAAGAATTTACTAAAGAGAGGAATTATATGTTTGGTCTTGGTACTACAGAATTAGTTGTTATTGCATTTGTCATTGTACTCCTTTTTGGAGGGAAGAAGCTACCACAACTAGGACGCTCAATGGGAAGCGCAATTACAAATTTTAAAAAGGGATTAAATGATCCTAATAATGGAGAAAAAAAGGATGAAAAAGAAAGCTAAAAACTAGCTTTCTCAAAATCCAAGCATTGCTGAATTGCCTGCAGTAAAACTTTATTCTTAGAAACTAAAGTTCCCTGATTGAATTCTTTTCTTACACAACTTCCATCAGTATGAATTCCAATGATCTTATTATTGCTAAGGTTAATTACAGGTGCACCAGAAGAACCTATCGTGGTATCTGCATCATAACCAATGATACTCTTTCTTCCAAAAAAACCACCACCAATTTTTTTTATGACACCTTCACTACTTTGTTGGGCTAAATTCAAATGCGCCTGAGATAAGTTCTCTCCAAAACCAACAACTTTAATTTTATCTTCTAAGTTTATTACCCCATTATCAATGGCTAAATAACCTTGAACATCGCCGGGGAAACGATTTGTCTTCTGATTTGCATTTAAAAGAATTACTGACCAATCGTCACCAACCCCATTATTAGCATATCTTAAAAAGTCTTTATTTCTTAAATAAATATCACTTTGATCAGATGGGTTTGGATTTGAGTTCTCAGAAAATGGAACATTAAACTGGACGATCTCCATATCATCCACACAGTGTCCCGCTCCAATCCCACATCTTGGACTAATCATTGTAACTGTACATCCAGCTAACAACCCTTTGGACGAAGCTCTTCCAACTTCATTTTCAAAAGAGTGGTTACGGTTATCTTCTCCACATATTTTTTTGGTCTCAGCATGAACATTAAGTCCAATGACGGTGAGAGTGAAAAATAAAAACTTCATTGACTTCCCTTTAATTAGTTTCATCACCTAAAATAATGTTTTTTATATCATTAATATTTACAGGTTTTTCAAAAAACGGAAACCTGTGAATATCACTTGTTCGACCCTGATATTCATCATCACCAATTGCACTTAACATATAAATTTTTGCACTAGGGTACCTATTATAAATTTCATTGGATAAAGTAATGCCGTCCATATGTGGCATGGTCACATCCGTAAAAAGATAAGTATTATCATCGAATTTTAACTCACCTTTATCAAGAGCATCTAAACATTCATTTCCATCTAGGTATGAGTGAATTTTAATCTTTTTTTCTCTTATTAATTTTTTAAAGCCTATCTTAAATAAGCCATGAATAAACTTTTCATCATCAACAAATACAACCGTTTTCAACTAAAAGTTCTCCTTTAATACTTCTTATACTTATATTATCTAAATTTTTTAAACGTTTTTAAAAGCAAAAAATAAAAAAGATGGTTTTATAAATCTATTTACTCGGAAAAACGTTGATTTATCTATTCAAAGTCTTTTCTACTGCCTCTAAAACAAAAGGCTTACTTTCCCGATCATAAAACTCAAGAATATTTTGATAAAAAACGTCATCACTTATGACCTTCCCTGAGTGGCCAAGAAGTTCACTTATATATCTATAAGAACGGTCGATTAGTTTTAAGTTAGATGGCTTCACATAAGTCATAATATTTGCACTATAACGACCTAGCTGTCCCATGACTAAAGTCGAATGAGCATTTATTAGGACTTTAAGCTTTAAATGATTTAATAGAAGGTAGGGAGATTTTTTAATGAAATAATTGTCTTTATTAAAACTCCATTGAATATTATTATCACCATCACTAATTTTAAATAGTTCTAGTGTACCATGACTCTGTCTTCTACTTATAGATTCTAAACTCACGTCAAACTCGTATAATCTTTTTAAGCAGTAAGAATCTGACCAATTTAAACAACGAGGTTCTCGCCCTAAAATTTTCTTCCAAGCACTTTGCGTTGTTTTTTCACCATTTACACTTAGATACGTTAAGCAAAGATTAGTTTCATTTTTAGCTTCAAAGCCATTCAAACTAAAAGTAGGAGACCTCTCTGTTGTATCTGTTAAAACGGCAATGGCATATTTGCAATCCACAACATAATTCGTTAATCCGTCTGCTAAATATAGATTCGCTTCACTATTTATAAAGTTTTCTAGAAAACAATAATCTAAATCGATTAGAGTGCGGATAAAATATTCAAACTTAGAATTAAAATCGTCATAATTTTTAAATTGCTCAAGGACAATTAACCCAACAACTAATTGTTGAACAGTTGTAGCCTGCATTCTTGTACTACCACTTAGGGCCATTGGACCAATGGTAAGATTAAGTTTTAGAATATTTGAGTTTTTTAAAACTCGGTTTGAACGCTCAACAACTCTTAACTCATGATCAGGATTACAGTAAACAAAAACTGGCTTAAACTTGGAGACACGGCTAGCTTCTTCACAAGCACCAATAACAAAACTTGTTTCTCCACCCTCAGTAACCGCAATTAATAAATCATCTTTAGAAAAACCTAACTCTAATAATTGTTTTTTTCCATAGTCAAAACTATCTTCAAAGCTTTCAACAGATTTGATTAGAGCGTAGTCTCCTCCGGCCATAAAGCTAATAACTGGAGTTTCAATACCTGTTTCAATTGCTATTTTTTCTAGGGATAAGGCAAGCCTTCCAGTCGCTCCACAACCAACAATAAAGATTTTTCCAATACTGTTCTTGTTTTTTTGGACATACTCTACAATAGAGTAAATTTTTTGTTTATAATTTCTTAAAGTCTCTAAGGCAACTTCATCTACCGCCTTAAGGGTTTGAATCGCTTTAGGTAGATCATTTATAGCATCCCTAGAAAGTTCGGCTGTAAAAGGATGATAGCCTTCTGTCGTAAGATGCCCTAAACTGAACTCTTTTCTATACTTTTCGAATGTAAGCTTATCGAATTTCATAAAGCTAAGTTTCCTATGATATTTCCCATAGTTATTTTAGCTCAATTTTAAAAAGCTTAATAGATGACCTAATTTTCCATAAAAAAATGATTAATCAATCACAGTCACCCAGTTCTCACTAAATTTCGTTTGGTTCGTTTGTGTCTGGTATATAAATGATCTAAAATCCTTGGCAAGAGAATGTATTTCATAATCTATATCAATGATCTTATCTGTATCTGCATCATGGTATCCAATCTTAATCACTGGAATAATGGTTGCAGCAGTTCCACTAGTGAAAAGGTAGGTTCCCTCTTTTGGTTTAACAATTTCATCAACTTCAATATCTCTTTCCTCTACTTGAAGATCAAAGTGAGAAGCAATGGTTAAAATCGTATCTCGAGTAATCCCTCTTAAAACAGTTCCTTTGAGTTTTGGGGTTATGAGTTTTCCATCTTTTAACATGAAGAAATTCATTCCTCCTAATTCCTCTATATATTTATGATTAACAGAATCTAAATAAAGAACTTGTTCATACCCCTTACTTTGAGCAATATTTAAATGGGGTAAACTAAGAGCATAATTAGCGGCAGTTTTTGCCTCTCCGGTACCATAAGGAAATGCTCTAACAAATTTATTATTACAATAAATCTGAACGCCTTGCTTTCCAGAACTAAAATAAGATCCAACAATCGAAGCCGTGATAACGAATCGATAAGTCTTACTCGAGCTAACCTTTATCACTGGATCTAGAGCAAACATAAAAGGCCTCAAATAAAGGCTATGATTGGGATTATCAGGAATAACTTCCTTGCAAGCCTTAAGAAACTCAGTAATACAAGTTTTAAAATCATCTGCTTCCATTTGAAACATATTCATAATACCTGCTGAGTTTCTAAATCGTTTTGCATAATCATCTAATCTAAAAGCACATACATCTCCGTCTTTTAACTTGAAGGATTTCATCCCCTCAAAGATTGACTGTCCATAATGTAAAGCCGAATTAAAAGTAGATAGGCTCATATTTGTGTTATTGGTTATTCTTGCAGTTAAGTCTTTAGGATCCTCTTTATTGATATCCATCATTAAGCTAATAGGGACAATGACTGTCCCAAAACCTGGAGGTTCTGGATACGTAAAACTTTTAAGTATAGAAGGGTCTAATTCTTTTATAATTTGCATGTATGTGCTCCTAAGCTGCTTTTGGAGCTGTCATTGTTATCATGTTAATAATGAATCTTAAACAAAAACTAAAGGAATTGAGTGATAATTAATAAGATTTTAAAGAAAATAGGAAAAAAAAAGGGGGCCTCCTGCACAGACCCCCCTCTTCTCTTCGGCTTCCTTGCCTATCTCGGATAACTTCCTGTCATCCACACTTTTATTATAACCAGACATTGGATTTAAAAAAAGAATTATTTTTATTAGGTAAACATTTCCTTCGTATTGGTTGATACCATCTCTCGGAGAATATAATAAAAACTATTTAATGTAAGATTATGTAATCAAATTAATACTTTACAATGACATATTTATCAAAATTTTGTTAAAATAGAACAAAGTTATTTTTCAAAGCTTAGGAGAAACCAAGTGTTTTTGTCATCCATATTCAAAAAAAAAATATATAAAAAAAAGATTTTTACCTATTATATTCCTGCACCACCAAATAGAAGAAGCGGATATCAAGAAAAAGAGTTTGATGCATTAATTGAACATATTCAAAAGCTTGGCTTTGAAGTTTTAGATTTTAAACTCCAATCTCATTCCACTGAAGAAAAGAGTGGCTTATGGGTGGTATGTATCCTTTCTGCTCCTAATAAAGACGTATGGGAACAAACGATTGACTTTGATTACCATATTCAAACTGGCGAATCTTTAACCTCAATCCCATTGGACCCAAGTATTATCCATGAATAAAATTTTTCTTATAATCACTGTATTTTTATTTAATGGGTGTTCAATATTTGTTGATGGTTTCGAAAAAGACTTGATTGAGCGCCATAATATAGAATTAATTCAACCAACAACCCAAACTTTTTGTAAAAAAAACACCAAGTTTAGTCTTATTTCTGAAAATAAAAACTCTCAAGGAAATTTCACCAAATTTCTCAATAAAGATCACAGTTTAAAAAAATTATCTTTTATTGAAAAAGCGGTTCTTTGGTCTCTTCTTCAGATAAACTTGAGACCTGAAGCCAGCTCTCCGAGTTCAAAACTCCAGATTTTACTACAAGTCGCTGGGGAAGAATATTATTTAAACTCTTATTCTGATAAACAAGATGAATACTCTTTTTTAAAAGCTTTAGAAACATTACTTAAAAGATACAAAGCTAAGAGAAGTCTCAAACAATTAGCAAAAATTCTTGACATAAAATTCAACTACCCGATTCAAGTTTCAAAAGAGTTAGAAACTTTTTTGGCGATGAATAAGTCTCAAATATCCGCTAATAATAAATGGAGAAAAGCTTTTTTTAGAGGTGATGAAACTTTAAAAATGGGTGAATCACTTCCTAAAATTAACTATTCTCAACTAATAAAGAACTATAACAAAACAAGAAAAAGTAATCATTATAAAACAAATAATTTCTTGTTTTCAAATTCCCCATTTAAAAATGCAAAAACGGCTTGTAACTTTGACATGACACTCTACTCAGATTCTATCTTTTTAATAAGCAAAAATGTAAATAAAGCCAACACTTTTGGTTTTAAATCTAAAGACGATATTTTTTTAGCTGTCTCTTCTCAAGATCTTAATAAGAAAATTCAACCTTCATTGCAATTTACTTTTAAGGGGCAAGCAAATTCTCGAGCACCTGGTATATGTAGTTTTCAAACTAAAAATAGTAAAACATGGATCGTCTCATCCGATAGTAGAGACCCAGGACAACATATCTATCATCTTTTAGAATATGGCCTTTTAGATACTCAAGAACCAGAAAAAGTTGATAAACTATTTCGCTTTTCTAGACACTTATTCTTAAAATCTCCTATTCGCCTAGTCATTGAATCAAGGAGAAGTACCGAAGAACAAATGAACGAACTTTTGAAACTTAATATTCCCATTTATAACTCACAAAAACTTGGAAAGATGTGGGGGTTTCAGTCTGGAAAAAGCCTTTCAACCTTTATATTAGATGATAGAAGAATTGGAAGTCTCACTTGCAAATAAAGATCGTTGGACTAGCTTCAGGAAAGACTCAGTTAATCAATATTTCCCATAGAGATCTAGAATTAAATGTTTTAAATTTTTTAATTGAAAAAGAAATTCCAATAGCCTACAGCTGTAAAGGGCAATTTATATGTAAGAAATGTAAGATAAACCGCGAAAAAGTCCTCGCTTGTGAAGTAAAAATCAAAACAATAATTCAAGATCACAAAGGTGAGATTGTAATCGACTATCTATAAAAAAAGGGGTGATAAATCACCCCTTACAAC
Source organism: Flavobacteriaceae bacterium (assembly GCA_964215955.1). GTDB lineage: Bacteria > Bdellovibrionota > Bacteriovoracia > Bacteriovoracales > Bacteriovoracaceae. The sequence continues at coordinate 128,625 of CAXPDR010000017.1, read as the reverse complement.
TTAATTATTATTATTTTCTTTTTTAATATTCTGTTGTTTGCCCTAAACCATTAATGAAAAAAGTTTTAGAATTTTGCATTTCTTGAAGAACAGTTGAGATACTATAGTCTAATTCCAAAACAGCTCCAGCAACAGGATTTAATCTAGAACCTTGATTAATAATAGATTGAACTGAGAAGTTTACATCTAAGCTGTAGCCCCATTTAACATTTACTTTAGTGGCCTTAATTTGGGCTCCTTCTATATAGTTTCCTTTACCATTAAACTTTCCACCATAAGTGTAGATGAGCATGAACTCAAAACTTGCAGGTGTCATACCTAAATAATTTTTAGTAACAACTTTATATTTTTTAACTTGAGGTGCATTCCAGTTTGTTAGATCAAAGGCAGAAATATTCTCTCCACCATTTGCTCTTGGAAGTATAGATACTGGCTCAGAGTTGACATTGACTACAGGTTTACCAGCTTCAATAATTTTATAAACCTCTTTTCCAAATGCAATAAGCTCTCTACTTACCATAATGATACCAGCAACATTTACTGACTTCACAACAGAGCTTTTAATAAGTCTATTTAACTCACCAGGTATATTTTTCTTTCCAACGAGACTTTCTTCTTCTGTCTCCATATTTATTTCATAAAGTTCAATTGACTGGATTCTTTGAAATTGTTCAGAATAAACATTTTCTGCAACGCACAAAGAACTGTAAAATAATACTAAAGTCGACATTAAAATTTTTTTCATTAACCATTCTCCCAAAAATTGATGCCCCTTGATAGCCTAACTTAACTAATCACGTCAACTTTTAAATATAAAAAAATTACTAAATATTTCTTACATGCATTAACCCTCACTAAGTATAGAAAAATAATGAATTTTTATTTTACAATTTAAATTCTTTTAGCTAAATTGCACCTCCTAACACATAAGACAAACTAATAGTTACCATGAGCGGTACTAATTTGAGAGGGAAAATGAACAAGATTCTTTTTATTTCACTATTACTAGTTTCAACCCAAACTTTAGCTAAGTTAAGATTAGCTACATATAATATAAGAAATTTTGACTATGATGTGAGATCAAATACTCCAACTAATAAAGGTCACCTCGTCAACATTATATCGGAAATGAATCCTGACCTGATGGCCGTTCAAGAAATAAACGAAAAAAGAGAGTTCGAATCTATGATTGATACTTTTTTTCATGGAACTTTTGAGACCGTTCTTTCAGAATGTGGTGGCGCTCACGGGCAGAAACTTGGATTTGTATACAACACGAGTAAATTTAAACTCATCACTTTTAAAGAAAACTTTGCAACGGTAAATGTTAACCGACCTAATCAAAATAACCGAAAGAATTGTCACCAAGGCTCTAGACCATTAGCGATTGCTCAATTTAAAAAGATTGATACAAATGAAAAAATTATTGCGATTTCAGTTCATTTAAAATCAGGAGGAAGACCTTCAAATATTCAAAAAAGATTCAAACAAATTGAACAGATTAATAAAGTTGTTAGAGAGTTCCAAGAATTTGGTTTTAAAAATATTGTGATCATGGGAGATTTTAATTCTACGGAATACATCAACAAAGGTTCTCATTACGACAGGTTTAAAAATGAAGTCTCTTCAATGAATCTTACAGATTCAACTTCTAAACTTAAATGTACAAGTTATTGGTGGGGAGGTACTCGGGATCAAATGCAATACCCATCCACTCTTGACCATATCTTAGTTTCAACTAAGCTTATCGGGAAGAAAAAATTTAAAACTTTTCAATATGGGCACTGTAAAAAGCTTAATTGTGAAATTTCAGATGAAAGAACAATGGGTGTCAGCTTTGATGAAGTTAGTGACCACTGCCCAATAGTGACTGAAATCGAATAGATTGAACTTACTGTACAAACAAACCTATTCCCATTAAAATTAAAGTATGAAGTATTTAAGTTTTGATATAGAAGCAACAGGTCTTGAGGAAGATGCGTTAATAATAGAATTTGGAATGATTCCATTTGATACTCAAACTAAAACCCTTGAGAAAGAGCTACAAAAGCATTTTTATATAAAATGCCCAAGTTATGAAGAACTTGAACCTAATCTTAATGAATGGGTTAGAAAGAATAATAAAGAGTTAATCGATAAAGCACATAAAAATGGAATAACCTTAGAAAGCTTTAAAGAAGAACTACAAGCCTACTTAGAATCCAACAAAGTTAAAGAGTACTTCGGAAACCAAAAAGTAGTCCTTTTTGGTAAATCTATTTCTGCGATTGATCTTCCTTTTTTAAACAGAGATCTTGGATGGGAATGGATGAATAAATACTTTCATCACAGAAACCTAGACTTATCTTGTTTTACCCTTGGCCTTATAGACATGGGGAAATTAGATGAGGGTATGGACTCTGGCTCTAAGTTAATGGAATATCTTCAAATGGGTGAAGTTTGCCATACAGCTCTAGAAGATGCAGTAAATACAGCTGAAATGTATTTAAAACTATTGGATAAACTTTAATTCATTACTTTTTTAATCTAGCTAAATAAAATGCTGGATTACGTACTCTATTTTTTCTTCTTATTTCAAAATGAAGGTGTGGACCAGTAGATCGACCAGTACTTCCTACTTTTCCAATGACCTCCCCTTGGGACACTCTTTGTCCTTTCTTAACGAAATGTTTTGAATTATGGGCGTAAACTGTGTGATAACCATCATCATGTTTGATAACAATAACCTTTCCATAGCCGCGCATCCATCCAGAAACGATAACCTTTCCTGTTGCACTTGCAACTATGTGTGTTCCTGTAACCGCCGGAATATCAATTCCATCGTGATGTCTCCCCCTTCTTTTCCCAAATTTGGAAGATACTTTTTTTGAACTTGGCACTGGCCAAATAAACTTACTATCATCGGTGAATTTATATTGAGTATTATCAACCCTACCAAAATCAATTCCCTCATGCATGAATCCAACTTTTGAGGTCTTAAAGGTCCATTTACCATTCTCATAGACATATCTTCCCGATCTATGATGTGCACATGACACAATCAAAAGAAAAGAAAAATATATAATAAGAACTCTTTTTGTCATTCCAGTTTAGCTATTAGCTCCTCTAAAGGCTTAAAGTTATCAAGATTGAGCCCATTCATAGATTGTAAGTTTAGTGAAATGAAACCATCATTAACAACATTACAATCACTACCAGCAATGTCCTTATGCCCATCATAAGTACCACCGACCCAATAATAGGATCTTCCTCTGGTGTCTATCCGCTCTACTACTTCTTCGGAATATTGTTGAAAGCCGGCAAATGTGATTTTGACACCGGCAACTTTTTCCTCAGGTAAATTAGGAACATTAATATTTAAAACAGAAAACTCAGGAATTATTTCGTGAATATTATTTTTTACAAGTTTCGCCACGAAACTTGCAGCCGTTTCAAAATGTTCTAAATCTTTAATATTCTTAGTAACTAAGGATACTGCTATCGCAGGAATACCTCTAAAAGAAGCTTCTCTAGCTGCAGCTATAGTTCCTGAATAGTATCGATCCTGGCCTAGGTTCGCCCCATGATTTATTCCAGAAACCACTAAATCTGGTTTATTATCTTTAAATACCTGTCCGATCCCAACAAGAATACAATCAGCAGGAGTTCCAGAGCAAGAATATACGTTATCTTTTACTTTAGTTAAACGAAGTGGTTCCCCCAGTGATATACCATGCCCACAACTTGATCTCTCCCTATTTGGAGCAATAATCGTTGGATTATTATCTTTCTTTAATTCTTCAAATAAAAACTTTATCCCATTTGCATTAATACTATCATCATTAGAAATAAGAATTCTCACGTTTAGTTTCCTTTATTTAAAAATACTTTTGTTTGCTTTATATATTGATTAATGAGTTCGGTATTAGGTGTTTGATAAGCTTTCTCAACGGAGGAATTAATTTCAAAAGATAAAATAAGGAGATTAAAAGAATCTAAAAGGCTTACAATTATTTCTGAGTTCCACTCTAATTGAATTTCAAATTCAATTTTTTCAAAGAAGTCAGAAAATAGTTGAAAGAAACCAAAAAGCTCTCCCCGCTGATTAAGATATTCTAAGTCTGATTGATGAAAAATTATCCGTTTAAGGTTTTCCATATTCTTCAAATTGCTAATTTTTTCTTCATCATGATAATGCCAGAAAAATGGAACCTCTAAATCATTTAATTCACTCAATGGGGTTCTACCAGAAAACTCTGCAACTACATTTGAACGATCAGTAAAAGGTTTTAAAATTTCTTTGACCATAAAGGACTTTTCATTTTCAAACAAAATAGAAAAATTATAGAGGTCCCTATATTTATCTATGATAGATGCAACATTTCTCCCTTGAGTAAAGTTAAAGCTTTTGGGTCTCATATCGAATGAAAACTGATTAAACTGACTAGTGGATAATTCACTGATTGTTTCAGATTTAGTAATGCCTTTTAATATCAACTTCATATGATTATTATAGCAAGAAGGCCTTCAAAGGTTCAAAGAATGCATTTGGGCAAGTTGTACCTACCGATTCAGGATGAAACTGATAGCTAAGAAACTTTTTACTCCATGAAATAAGAATTTCATTATTATATTCAAAAGAGTCGTATTCATTACCCAAGAGCTTTGGTCCGGATTTAACAGCTAAAGAATTATAATGTTGAGTGCAAATTTTTTTCGGTAAATTTAAGGCTTTACTGGTTTTTAAATCAACTTGGTAATTGACCTGAGAACCATGAATAATATTATTAGCTGGAACAATTTCATATCCTAGGAATTGATGAAGTAATTGATGGCCAAGACAAATACCAAAAAACCTAAAATGCTCTTCTTCTAAAATTTTGGAAATAAGATTCCTCTGCAATAAGTATTCATTTGGGTGACCAGGCCCAGGCCCAAAGACAAAAAGAGTTTTTTCTAAGTTACTTTTTTTTTGTTTAAGACAAAATTCCAGTTCGGAAAAATGAATAACCCTAACACTTTTAAAATAATTAAGAGTTGAAATTTCAGAGAAAATATTGAAAGTAAAACTATCATCAAAATCGATAATAATTGCAATCATTATTTTAGCCTATTAAAATTGAAAAAGTTATTTCTGTATTCTTTAAACTCATCATTTCCAAAATTAAATTCGAAATTAAATGCGTATCTTTGCTCATCTAGACTCTCTTTATAATTAAAGTTTAAGATCCAGCAGTTATTAAGTGGCATAAAATCAACCTGATAAATAGAAGTAATATTCTCATCAGCATCTAAATCATGTTCTTTTAAAAAAGCGATACCAAACACATCAATAGGTCTAAGTTGTATCCCACCTTTAATCGTTTTTAAATTCGATCCTGGATAAGAATTATAATTATATTGAGTTAAAAATGACATGATATGAAACCGCTTCTGACCAGAGAATGTAAACAAATGGTCACTATTTTGGTGATCATAATAGTCCTTAATATTAATATTCCAAGATGAAGCATAATATCCCGAGTCTAAAAAAAGCCTTGTAAGATTAGATTTAAAATCATTGGTATCTGTGTCCAATAAATAACCTTGGGATATATTAAAATGCCCCAGTTTTTTATAAATAAAATTATCTTTTAGATAGCGATTATCGACTAAATAATTAAAAACTTTTGGTGTTTTACGTACCAATGTATTATTCCACTTAACCTCAAACGTATTAATGAGTGGAATTTGTTTAATCGATTCCTCAGAGTCAAGTTCCAAAATATCCTCGGTAACGGCATCTCTATAGTCGAACCATCCTTCCTCAGAAGAAATTTGATCTCTAAAGGCTTGGCTCCCATTTTCACTAGAATGAACGAGCTTATGGTGAATAAATTTGTATTCTTGGCTATGTCTATAACTATTTCTAAGGACTTTAAATTTCTCTTTAACAATTGAACTCTCAAACTCTGGTAATTCTCCAATAACTCTACGACTTAAGACATTCTTTTGAGTATTTTTCTGATTGGTAAATTTAGGTAAATCTTTTTCTGGGATTTCAGACCTGTCATAGACCTCTTGATAGGATAATCCAAAAATTTTATCAACAGTAAAACTCAGTTCCGTTGATATGAAGCCAGAGTTTTTACTAAAAAATTCTTCTTCCTCCACTAAATCATATTCTTGATAGTCTAGTTGGTACTTCGTCTTCAAGACAAGAGGACCATAATTTAATATATTAAATTTTAAAACCGGTGAAACATCTAGTCTTCGTGCATTTCTTATGTATGCGCTTTCATCAATTCTATTTTGTTTAAAAACAGTATAATCCGCATCTAGAGCAAAGCTGGATTTATAAAAATAATTTCCTTCATGCTGCCACAACATTATGGGTTTCAGACTTCCATTTATAGTTGGTAAAATTTGAACATAGTTATCATTAAATTCCTCAGGATCATTTTCTAAAAGACTTCTTCGATATTGTCCTTCAAACCCAAGACTTACTAAGTCATTTCTTTTCACGACATTTAAATGAGCACCAACATCAGGTTTGTTGTATTTTTCTTTTGTATAAAAAGAATAATCTCGCACAAAGTCGAGATCTTTAATTCCTGTAACTTTAAAGTGATGAATTAATGAATTATCCCAATGATGGTGATTTTCTAAGTCTAGGAAATAACGGAAGTAGGAAGGGCCTCCCCCATCAGTATTTGGGTTTGAAGGTTCATAAATTTTATCATTCACAGATTTAGAATATAATTCTACCCAGTTCTTATCATTATAGTAATCTCTATATTCAAGGTCTACACCATAGCCACGTTCAGAATAAAATAATGGTGAAAATGTTAAGTCTCTTGCACCAGAGATGGCCCAATAGAACGGCTGTTCGTAATAAACACCTTCGTTATTTCTTGTTGATATTGAGGGAAACAGAACTCCTGACTCTCTCTCATTTTTAATAGGTAAAGCAATATAAGGTAGATAAAGAACATCTATTCCCTTTACTTTTAAAAGAGCATGATGAATTTGAACATATTCGTTCAGCTCAATTTCAACTTTTTTCCCGTAAACTTTCCATGACTCAGTACAGTCCTTACAGGTGGTAAACTCAGCTTCTGTTGCGAGGTAAATCCCTTTTCCTTTTTTGATTAACTTCTCAGAAACAATACTAAATTCTTTGGTAATCATACGAGAGTTATTCATTTCGAGATAATCAGTCGCCGTATTATGAATGATCTTTGAACCATAAATTGTTATTTTATCACTTATGTATCTAACACTTCCCTCGATTTCAACTAAACCAGTCTTTGTATTAAACGAAGCTTTTTCTCCATATAAAGTATCTTTACCGGATGATATAACAACATTTCCTACAGCTTCAAAATAAGTTCCACCATCACGACGATAGGCTTTTTCACTATAAATACTAACAGAATCACTTAGCTTTAATTGTAAGTTAGAATCGTTAGCGAAGGCTTGCTTGATAAAAGTCTGCGAGAAAATAATTTGAACCAGTAACAATACAATCAGATTGCTTAGGTAAATCATTTTGGAAGTCTTTGTAGGTATAAATTTTAAAATTATATTGTTCACTTATTCTTCTTAAATTTTCTTTTTCTATGGCTTTAAAGTGGTCAAAACTAAAAAGCATAATTTTACTATGACCCACTACTTGTAAAAATAGTTTGATCATCGTCTCAATTTCATCTAATTTTCTTTCACTAAATGAGATCAATAGCCTATCAATATTAGTATACTGCTCCTGATCTAAGAATTGAACTAATTTTCTTACTCCATCAACATTGTGGGAGGGAAAACAAGTAAATGATGCATCGCCAATTCTAAATTTTAATCTTCTACTAAGCTCAATACCTTCCAGCTCATCCAAAGAGGTATTAGAAAAAAGTAAATGACATGCATGGAAGGCCATTTCTTTATTTCTATTGCTGAAATGTTTAGACTTAAAAGACACATCAGAGGCTAAATTTAACCACTTTTCCTTGGAATGTGTGATCTTTTGATTAAGATAATTTAAATCAAGTCCGGAAATCAAAAAGCTTTTTGCCCTAAGAACCCCTAGTTTTTCTTTAAGAATCTTTTCATAGCTATTACCTAAAAGCTCTACATGATCTCTTGATATCGAAGTTAAAACGACAATATCTGCATCTAGAATATTCACAGCATCAAGTCGTCCACCTAACCCAACTTCAAGAATTAAATAATCAACATCTTTGTTTTTTGCAAGAATGAGAAAACTAATAAATAAAAACTCAAAATAACTAAGCTTTTCACTGGTTTTTACCAAATGATTTTGTAATAAATCGAAGGCCTCTAAGAGTTCTACATCATCAACATCCAAATTATTAAAAACAAATCTTTCATTAACTTTTAACAAATGAGGTGATGTCCACAAAGCAACCCCAGAGCTGCATTTATTCAACAAATAATTTATGTATCTCGAAGTCTCGCCCTTACCATTAGTTCCAGCAACGGTGATAATAGTCTTATTTTCAAAATTAAGATCTAATTGGTTTAGATATTTTTTGAGATGGGCAAAGTCGCCACTAAAATATTCTCCACTATAGTACTTCTCTAGCCAAGAATCGGGGCTCATTTTCCAAACATGTTTACAAAAAAGGAAATTTCTTTTTTAAGTTTATCCCTACTCACGATTCTATCAATAAAGCCGTGCTCTAAAAGAAACTCAGAAGTTTGAAAACCTTCAGGAAGAGTTTGACGTATGGATTGCTCTATAACTCTTGGGCCAGCAAAGCCTATCAAAGCTTTAGGCTCTGCGATATTTACATCTCCCAACATTGAAAAGCTAGCTGCACATCCACCAGTAGTAGGATCTGTAAGTAAGGAGATATATGGTATACCATTTTCTTTTAACTTCTTTCTTGAGGCTGAAGTTTTCGCCATTTGCATTAGAGATAAAATCCCTTCTTGCATTCTAGCTCCACCGGAACAACTTAATACAATTACGGGAGCATTGTGTTTAAGACCAAGATCCATTGCAAGCGCAATTTTTTCACCTGTTACAACCCCCATAGATCCTCCCATAAAATGAAAATCCATGATTGCAACTGCGACTTGTTTACCATCAATCTTACCTAACCCACAAAGTGTTCCATCAGTCCTTCCCGTATTAGTATGAGCTTTTTCTAATCTTTGCTTATAAGTGACCTTATCATTAAACTCCAAAGGATCATGAGTCGAATAGTTTTTTGCGTACTCTTCAAAAGAATCCTTATCTAATAATAAGTCAATTCTTTCTCTTGCCGACATTCTGTAGTGATGCCCGCAAATAGGACAAACATTCAAGTTCGCTTCAAGTTTTTCAGTTTGAAGAACCTCTCCACAACTTACACATTTTTTCCAAAGACCTTTAGGAACATTATCATTTTGTTTTTTTACACTTTTTATCTTCGGGTTTTTTACCGAGTGAAACCAACCCATAATTTTCTCCAAAACCAAATAATTAAACTCAAATTCTAACTGGGTGCTCAAAAGCAGTCAACACCTCTAAGTGACTAAAATAACAGGCTATTAATTAGAATCTCATCTATAAGAGTTTAGGCTAACCTACTGAAATCAAATTGTATATCAATATAATAGTAAAACTATCCGGTTTTTCTAAGATAATTGGAGAAGACTACCGATAAAGTATCTAGGATATATTGCAATATGATTAAACTAATTTTATTAACAATTACAATCTTGAGCTTCAATGTCATGGCCTATGACAAGATGATTAGCTATGGGGACTTTGTCTCAATGGGTAAACCTCAGCAAATTGAAACCATAAAATTAGTCCATGATTTTTTAACAGAGGCTGAACACCAACAAAGATTGGGGGCACGAAAGAATCTAAAATACCAAACCTATCTTAAGATTTTAAATTATTTTATCAGTGAAGCTCACGCAAATGAAAATCAAGCACTGTTTGAAAAGATTCCTAGAGATTTAAAATGTTATTATGGCGGATGGATTTCATTCATCATTGTTTCAAATGGTAAATCTTTATGTACTCATCCAAAACATATTTCGAAAGCCGGACATCAAAGTCTCCTAAGGAAAGCAGCTGCGAAGATGCTAGGTAAGCCAACTCTTACTCAAGAAGAATTTCAACAATCCGAAATTTATAAATTTTATGTTGAGGGTATTTCTAAAAAATACGACGAGACAATCAATTCAAATACAGTAGGCATAACATTTTCAGAACAAGAGAAGAAAATTAAATATTCCGATGAAACAAAGTCCTGTAATAAGAACTCTAGCTTGCCTTGTAATCCGGATATTTACGGAACAAAGAGTGGTTCAGTATTTTGTTTAGAGTCAGTTGAAGATAAAGGTTTAAATGCAGCCTATTTATGTCAAAGAGCATTAGAAGACCTTGAAGCAGAAGAAAAAGCTAATGCCTATGATGATATATTATCAAAAGGGATTAATGGTAATTCCCATCTATTTAGCACCCTTACCACTATGTATGATACATGTTTATGTAAAGGACAGGGTGATCAAAAAAATAATACATACAGTTCAATCAACCAAGAATACGCAGAACAAATTTTTTATTCTAGAACATGTGCTGGTATTTTAAATCAAACCCAGCAAATAAAAGATACTTTTATACGATCTTGTAGTGAAACTTCGTTCCAAGACAATAGTTTAAAAGACTGGAAAAATTATCTAACACGACTAAATGGTGTTTTAAATAATGGTCTTAATGAATTACGTCAAAAACATGAAAGCTTAGAGGGATTACATCTCAATAAAATTTCATCAACTGATGTCATAAAATACTTTGATCAGGATAAAACTCTTTACCAAGAATTAGCAGATAAAAACCTTGCTGACGCTAAGGCTGCCAAACTATGTCCAGTTTTATCTGACTTCCCTAGCATTACTCTTAAATACGAAAAAGATTCTGGTAATCTCATTGTCCAACTCTTAAATGCAGACCTATCCGAAAAGGATAAGGATAAAGTCGCTATAAAACATATCAAATTAGAAGGTGCTGCAGGTGTGGCAAGCTCAACTCCAAATGATCTCCCTAAAGGAGCTGCACATAGTGATCAAAAAGAAACTTTTGTGCCTAACTCATTAAGTTTTAGTGTTACTCATGTGGATAATGATTCAGATGCAGTTGCGACAATGGATTATAATGGAAATATCTTAGAATCTAATAAGGTGACAATCCCTGGTAAAGAAGCTGAAGGCGAAGTTACTGCAAGCTGTGAAATTAGTATTACTGAGAACTCTATAAAAGTAAGTCCTAAATTATCAAACGATTCCGATGAGTATGAAGTTCTAGAGATTTCAACTCCAGATCTAGAAGGGATTATTCAAAATGATAAAGATTTAACTAGTTTTACTGTAGAAAACCTTGATCCATCTAGAGCCTTTAGTGTTTCTGGTAAACTTAAATATAAAGATAAAGAAATTGGGATCGAAACTTGTAACTATGAGCCGAAAGAGCAAGTTGCATCTAAATGTAATTTAAGCTTAAAGCAGCAGAAGAAAGATAATGGAGAGATAAGTCTTATTGCCTCCATAGAAATCAAAGATTCTAAAGGTAATATCCTCTACAAATCTGAGGAGAGAAAAGACGATGATAAGAAAAAGGATAGAAGTACTGCTTCATCAGAAGATTATAAGAAAAAAGAAAATAAAGATAAATTTAAGGATTACAAAATTACTTGGCTAGATTTATCTAGAGCGAAGGTAGAAAAGAAGAAAAAAGACAAAGAAGAAAGTGATAGCGATTCAAGCGTCATAGATGATGAAGACAGTGAAGAAGATCAGGAAGCTTTGGAAACTGAAGAAGACGAAGGCACTGAAGAAGAAGAAAAAGAAGAACCCAAAAAAGATAAAATAGACACAGCTAAAGATAAATACTTTAAACTTAATATTAAAGATGGAAAATCAGTTGACCATGCAGAGCTTTTCTCTGGGATTCAAAAACTACCAGTTGAGCAAAAATTTGCGGCCATACTTGAGTCCGGAGATGCTTGTAAAATTATGGCAGAAACCACAATTGAAGCCTTAACTCCAAGAGCTAATAATGGGAATCCACAATTTAAACAGAGTCAAAGACCTCAAATAAAAAGGTCCACTCCTGCAATTTTAAAAGGTCTTAGATAACTAGAATTATTTAAAGTTATAGCGAACATCATCCGCATACATTATATGAATTCGGGGCTCACCAAGATCAGTAATTTCCTGAATAAGTTCCTCTTGGTAATTCGGTTTTAAATGGCCTAAATAGATCGGAACATTCCCTGGCATTTTCTTGATTTCTTCTTTAATAGTTTGCGGGGTGTGATGATCACTTATATCTGCAACGTTTTGCAATTTATTAGGAAAGCTTACTTCACTAAATATTGCCTTTAAATTTTTGTATTTTTTTCCAATTTCCCAAATTCTATCCGTTGCTTTTGTATCCTGAGTAAATAGAATTGAAACATCACCTTTTTCAACAATAAAGCCCATTCCTTGCCCAGGTTTTAATACAGGATGCTCTACATGAACAGGCATCACTTTATAATCCCCTAAAATAATTTCCTTTTCAGGTTCGATTTCATTAAATCTAATAGTTGGATTTTTTGAGGTAGGAAGAACGGAAAAGTCCGGCCAAATTAAATCATTAAACAAATGTGTTTTAATGGCTTTATGAACACTCTCATGACTATAAACCTCAAATGGTTTATCTCTTAATCCGAAGCAATTATCACAAATGAAAGCTAAGTCTTTAGTATGGTCGAGATGAGCATGAGATAAAAGAATATGATCAATTTTAAGCTGAGCCTGCATATCAAGACCAGATGCAACTGATCCTGCATCTATCAATAAAGACTCATCAATTAAATAAGAGGTTGCATGATAGTTTCTTGTTACTCCACCATGTCCACCAATGATCTTAACTTGCATTCCAAACCTTTTTTATGATTAGTTCTATTCTAATATAAATAAAATTATATGATACTAAAATCTCAGGAATACTTTATTGCCTACTCTGGTTAAGCTGATCATAAACTTCTTTACTCGGTTTTCCTGTGATTTCCGCTATAAGCTTTGATAAAAGCTTAGGTTTAGCTCCTTTGGACAAAATATCTTGAGCCAATTTTAGGACAGCTTCATTTGATACGCTTGAAGATTTTTGAGAATTGTATACTAAAATGACAAACTCACCTTTCATCACTATTTCTGATTTAAGCTTTGGAAAGTCAGATCCCTTAAAGCGATAAACTGATTCAAAATCTTTAGTGAGTTCTCTTGCAAGGACAATATCATAATCACTTAACTCTTGGGATATAATATCAAGAGTCTTTTCAACTCTACTTTTCCCTTCAAATATAATATGAGTTCCATATTGAGACTTAATTGTTTCAATTCCATTTTTTATATCTGCCTTGTCCCGGCCCAAAAAACCATGAAAATGAAATGGTATTGGTGGTAAACCAGATAGCTCTAGCGCCGTATTAACTGCACTAACTCCAGGTATCGTTTTTATCTGAATACTATTTTCTAAGGCAAGTTTTATTAGTGGAAAAGCAGGATCGGAAATGATGGGACTACCCGCATCTGAAACAAATACACAAATTGAATCCTGTGCCTTTTCAATTATCTTTTGAGATTTCAATTCACTGGAATGATCATGAAAACTCTCAATAGACTTACCAACTAAATTAACATCTATATGTTTACAAAGCTCTTTAAAGACTCGTGTATCTTCACAATAAATAAAATTCGCTTCTTTTAGGGTATTTAAGGCCCTTAAAGTTATATCTTGATTATTTCCAATGGGTAAACCAACTAAATATATACCTGACATATTCTGTTTAATCCTTTTTTTGAGACATTTATTCCCCGTAAAAATATGTATTCATCAATGATAGAATCTTTTTAAGTTTAACGCCAACATTTTGGCAAATTTACAGGAGAACAGCACATGACCATGAAGGCCAATATCTTGAGAGATGCTTTAGGAAATATTACCGTTCAAATGAATGGGGACTTGGACTACGAACACAGTATGCCTCTTAGAGATCAATTAAATGATCTTGCAGCGGATAATCCACAAGCACGTATTACAGTGGATCTAGGTGGAATAGATTTCGTAGGTTCTTCTGGTATTTGTCATTTTGTAGAAACAGTACACATGATTAATAAAAGTAAGCAAGAACATAATAGAATGGCATTATCAAATGTAAGTCAAGAATTTAGAAAAATCTTTAAACTCTATTCTATTGAAGAAGCTGAGCTTATTTGGGATCAATTCGACCTAGATAATGATGAAACAAGTGATCTGAGCATGAGATTTGGTGGTGGAAAGAAAAGAACTTTCTCAAACTAAAACACAGCATGATACAATGGTACATATATAGGCAGGGATAAATCTCTGCCTTTTCTATTTTTAAGCTTATAGTTCGACATTAATTCATCATTTATTTCAAATGCTCTTTGTGGGGTTCCAAAAAATCCACCACTATCACTTGGTGCAGGTGCTCCATAGCCTCCGTCATCCATAGGTTGACCAAAAGCTCCCCCTGCTGGTGGAGGTGGTGCTCCATATCCATCTCCAGGAAGGCCATAGCCCGGAGGAGGTAGACCCTGATCTTGGTAAGCTGGATCCATCATCTGGTCACCCTGGTTGTTATGAGAAGAAATCACGTAAGCTCCAAACCCAATTCCTGCATACAATCCTAATGAAGCTCCTTGGGCAATTGCTCTTGAATTTGTTCCAAATGCCATTGAAGCAAAGCCTAAAAGTGCTCCCCCGACTGTCCCATAAGTACAAATAATCAAGAAAGCCTTTCCTTTTGGGTCCATAGCTTGGGCTTTTTTATAGGGTGTAATAGAAATAAATAGGAAAAATACAACTAAAATTAACTTTCTCATATATTAAGATTAAATGGGCTTACGAACTTTGGCAATCATTTTAGAACCTCAAAATGACCTGTCGCATTTAAAACCTTGGTTAAAAATCTCAAAGAGTTAAGAAGTCTTACGTACTGAGTCTTGTTTAATTTGGACTCACCTGATTTTACTTCATAAATACATATATGGTTTTTACTATAGATCGCAAGATCCACCTGACCACAATCGATGGACCTTAGTAGTTTTGAGGAAACCAGTAAAGGAATTCCCTTAGAATGAATAGTCTTAGAATATCTTTGTTCCCAAAAGTTTCCTTTAGAGAAATTCTTTGACCCCTTTAAAGGTCTTTCTATGAATTGGCGATGGCCCAAGTTTTTCAACTGCAAGTTTATGTTCCTTAGTTGGATAACCTGCATGCTTTCCCAGGTTATACCCAGGAAATAATTTATCAAAGTCCTTCATTTTTTGATCACGATAAACTTTTGCAATTATTGAAGCGAGACCGATTGCAATAGACTTACTATCACCTTTAACTACTGCTTCTGTTTCAACAGGGCTTTCAAAAGTTTTATTACCATCAATCAAAATCTTTGTGTTGTTTCCTATTAATTTCTCCGAAGCATTTTTCATGGCCGATAAAGAAGCTTGCAAAATATTCATTTTATCAACTTCCCTATGGTCGTGTTCAGTTAAGCAAAACCAAAACTCGATACCTAATGTGCTATTTTGATAAACTTTGTTCAGTTCAAGATCTGCCACATCTATCATTAACAATTCGAGAACTCTTTCTCTTTTCTTGTCTGTAAGTTTTTTAGAGTCTGTAACCTTTAACTCTGACAATAGAGGAAGAAGTTTAGAATCTGATATTTTTACAGCACAAGCATTCACTGGTCCAGCAATTGGTCCTCTACCAACTTCATCACACCCAATGATATTTTTAAAATTTTTGAGTTCTTTAAAGTCAAACTCCATTTCATCTCCCAAAAAAAAAGCCCAGATTTCTCTGGGCCTTTTTATTTCTAGTTATTTTTAGAAAATTACTTTTTAGCACCGTAATCAGTTGCAATTCTTGCAGCTTTACCAGTTCTTTCTCTAAGATAGAAGTGTTTCGCTCTTCTAACTTTACCTTTGTTAACAAGTTTAACTTCTTCAACATTTGGTGAATGAAATGGGAATACTCTTTCTACCCCATACCCGCTTGAAATTTTTCTTACTCTGAAGTGACCGTCAATAGTATTAACGTTACCTTTCATTGCAATAACAGTTCCTTCAAATTTTTGAAGTCTTGACTTGTTACCTTCTTTAATTCTAACAGATACAGATACTGTATCCCCAGCTTTAAACTTAGGGAACTTTTCAACATTTTTACTTAAGTAGTTCTTGTTTACAACTTCTACTAAATTCATATTCTTCTCCGATATGATTCCTTCCTTTCACCATTTCTTCAAGTGTATCCTACGGGCCAGAGGGAAGGGTTAATGACTCTTAATTAATTTGAGTCTTAAATTATAGATCCAGAGGCTTCCTTGTAATAACTCACTAAGTTCGCAAGTGATCCTAAGAGGATCTCCAAAAGGAGGCATTAAATCCGTAAGCATGGTTTTTTAACAAAATTGGTCATTAATGTCAACAAAAGACACAACGCATCTATCCTTTAAGTGCCCTTTGAATTCTATCACAATAAATGGCCACAGCAGATCTAACAGATAAATGATTATATCCATCTTTTGCTCCGCCAAAAATAGGGTCTAGCTTGAAGTCGGCTGTGTTTGTGACAGAACTATGAAGTCCCCAACCAGTACCAAATAATAAAAACATTGGTCTATTACCTTCAGCTAACTTACTAACAAGGTCCTTTTCAGTTCCTGAAAATTCTTCAAAATTAGCCCCTGTGACTACAACTAAAGGCTCCTCACCTTCAATTTCTTTAATTTTGGCCTTGGCCTCATCTATAGTGTTTGAAAGTTCGATAAATGATAACGCAGAGCTCCTATCAGGGTTATAGGAGTTTTCCTCATCCGTGTTCCAATGGTCAAGAATAGTTTGAACTAATTTATGTTGTTTCTTCACCGGAGTTACGATGAAGTATTGAGAGAAACCATAAGTTCTAGCAGACCTAGCGATATCGTGGATATCAAGATTTGTGACAGAGGTGGTTATAATCTCCCCTTTACGACCTAATACTGGATTGTGAATTAATCCTAAATACATATTCATACAAACTCCTAGGTTCTCGTTTATATTGGAATTTTTTTGTGATGTCACCCAAAAAGGGAGTTATATTCAAAGTATAATTTTTTCCTTGTTCTTATAATCTTAATTCATCCTCATCCAAATTAATTTCTACGATCATAAATTTAACAAACAACAACTAAGTTCAAGGAGAATATTATGAACACAACATTAAACAAAATTATTTCAATTTTAGGAATCTTATTTATTTTAGTTAGCTGCGAGGTTGAAGTTGAAAGTGAAAGTGATATTGCAAAAGATGATAAACCAAAAATCGACCTACAAAATGAGCTACAGGGAAAAATCAAAGGTGACAATTGGAAATATAATTACGCGGTAGTAAAGAAGTCGTCTTATGATGGTGAAAATATGGTTTATTTCTACGATGAAGATCTTAGCGATCCATGTCTCGACTATCCTTCTAAATCCTTTGCATTTTACCGAGGAGAGCTTAAAAAGGGAAAAAAAGAATTTAGCATGAAAAAGACAATGACTTTATATGATGGTTCAACAAATCTCATTATTACTAACGGATTCATGAAAATAAATAAGATTGATGGCAAAAATATAGATATGACCTTAAAAGCTTATTTTGATAAAAATAATTATATTGGTGGAATAGTAACTGTAGAAGTATGTGAATAAAAATTATAAGGGCCTCCTTTATGGAGGTCCAAAAAAAGATTTCAGCACCTAAAGTGGTTTTAGTAGACTTTTAATATAATTTAAAATATCGACTCTATCTTCCTCTGTAAGATCATTTGCAGACCCTAAAGGCATCTCCCTATTCTCTAATTTTTCATGCACTTTCATATAAAACGCCCCTGTTTTATTTTTAGTCCGTAACAAAGATAATGCCGAAGAATTATTAGCGCCACCTTTCATAGGCATAAACATTAGATTCTGTGGTAGATGCATCTTAGGATTTTTAAAATCAGGACTATGACAAGAAATACATTTTCCTTTAGTAAGATCGTTAACTAAGTCCTTTCCTCTATCTACAGAATATATATCTACCTCTTTATCAACTTCAATTTTATGAAAAGATTTACTATCACTATAACTTTTAGTAATAAAAGAACCTAGGTTTTGTATTAACTTATCTTCTAGAAGTCTACATGTATTATGATCACCAAATCTCACTCCCTCTTTATAAAGCCTTGGATAAAAAAGTTCTGGATTAATCTTATCAATACATTGATAATCACCTTGAAAATACTTATCCGTACTTCCCCAATAAAGTAATTTATTACTGATACCATTCTTAATGACAATATCATCATATAACAAACCAGCAACTACATCATGTATATAGGCTTGGTTACCATTAAGATCGACGGCAGCCTCAAATTGATCATTTTTTTCACCATTGAAAAGCAGGGTCCAATCTCCAGGTTTAAATCCTATATATTCAGCATAAGAAGCTGTAATTGGAAATAAATCCTTTGGCCACCAATTAATAAAATCACCATTTATTTTATCTACGTAATCCTCTGTTTCAGGAAGCCCTCTGTTCCCCTGTTTTATTTTACCAATTTTTTCAGATAAAAATTGGTAAACGTTTTTATCTATTTCACATCCACTTACCTCAAGACCTAATGCATATTTTATGGCATTATAGTTTTTACTATTTTTAAGAAGATGGAAGACTCTCCTAGCATTTAATAAAGATAAGGTTTTGGTTAATCTTAAATTTGGTCTAACATCAAGAACATAGCCTGTATTTGCTTCATCAGTGCGATTCCTATAAGGATATGTGGAATAGTGTAAATCAATTTTTTCACTCTGACTCAACTTTCTATATTTTTTATTCGGGACCTTAGGAATTTCTCTTCCCCATGGTAGAGAAGAAAAACAAGGATTATTTTTTTGTAATTCCTTAAATTGTTCATAACGTGATTTTCTATTAGAATAAAACTTAAGATCATCATCACTATTACAGTTGTTGGGATTTACTCCATCCAAACCAATTGGCCGATAATTATCAAATGCTCCATCCATCATAAAATCATCTTGTGCTCCATAAAGAGTAACCCCCTGTCCTTTTTTACAATCTCCCCAAATTCTATACTGAGACATATTAGGTTTGAGTGATAGCTTTCCATTAATTTGGTTTTGGTATGTATGGCAGCCTTTGCAACTTGATTGATTGTATTTTATTTTTTCTGGTTTAATTGGGTCATTTGTTTGAGTTTCACGAAAATCATACGAGACCGTTTCAAATTCTCCTTTCTCATCATTAAAAAAAATTGTTTCAATACTCCCATAAGTATGATTTTTGGGATGACAGACATAAGAAATAACTATTTTACCATCAGTTGAGAATCTTAACACTCTTGGCCATAAGTCGGATACCATACCTTCACCACTTCCTCTATGAAGACTCTGAGATGATGTAACAAATGTAAATGATTGCATTGAGTCTTTAGGAATTGAATCCAAAAAATCTTGCTGGTTATTTGATCTTTGAGCGATTTCATCAAGGTCAGAGACTGATATACTTTTTTCACCACAGGTTGGGTTAATACCTAAATCTTTTTGAATATTGAAATTTGGGACTTTATTTCCCCATGAAAATCCAAACGCCACCGGTAAAATGAACATGCTTAGTAAAAAAATACCTAACCAGTTTTTCATAAAAGACACCTCTCGGACTAATTAGAAGCAATAAAGATGCCAGATCGAACCCTAATAAAGAATAAATCAGAGATTTAACTTGTAAAAAAAACAGACAAGTGCCTTAAAACTAGACAGTAAAGAATCCTTCAACGGAGCTAAAACCACTTAAACAAATCGAAGTTTAATTGATAAACCCCACTTGGGTTACTGACTTTAGCGATTTCTTCCATTTCCCGCATAAACCTTTGAAAAGCTTCTTTCATTTTTTCATAAGAATGTTCATCAGCTGTAAATGTTACTAGCATAGATTGCTTATCTTTTTCTTCAATTTTTAAAAGTTCAGAGTTTATTTTGGTCTTTAAAAGTGCTTGATGAACTCGCATTAAGGGATGATCTTTCCCATAGTGAATACGTCTTGATTTAACCTCTAGAATTTCGTAATTCTCACCAAGGGATATAATTTCATTAGCGGCCAAAATTCTTAGGTTTTCTTGAAATTGTTGAGTCGTTAAATTTAGAGCATCGCAAAGTTTAAAAGGCATTTTTCGATATTCATCCACATATAATGCGAGATGAACAAGAAGACAAATTGGACTCAAAAGATATTTCATTTCGTCTTCAATTTTATTAATATTTGATTCAGCATCATCAACGCTAAGTCTTTTTTCTTTTCTTAGTTTTTCTATAACTTTAAAAAGATGGTTTTTTCTTGTCTGAACTTGTGCCTGCAAAAAAGATTTTAAGGTAAAAACATACTCAATCTCTTCATGAGAAAATTCTAAAATTTCTAAGAGCAGAAATAGATGATCATCACTTAAATGAACCTGTTCCTGATTAAAAAATTTTGAGAAATAGGTAGCTTGTATACCAAGTTGGTTAGCGATATTTTTCATGGTTAAAGAACTTCTTTTATTTTGAAGTTCTTTAATTCTATTTTTTAAAATTAATTTATAATCAGTATAATCGTAAATCATTTATGGAATTGGAAAAGGAAAATTTGCGCATTTAAGTAAGTACTCCTCAGGATAACCTACGTTGGTATATCCGAGTGATAAACTAAATGATAATTTAATCGCCTCATTAGATAAAATAGGACTTACGAGAGTCGTTAAAACCCTATGCTCATTTTCTTCAAAATGCTTAGATCCTACAAATACATTTTTCCCCTCGTGAAAAAGTTCTAGTTCATCATTAGGTACATCCCAGGTACCAGTAATCTCTTTACATCCGGCAGGAAAAAAACCTCCGTTATCATCTAGGTATTTAATTTCATCATAGACCGCTCGAAATGTTCCATCTTCAAATAAGCCTATCTGTAATTTTGCTCCCATCTTCTCACCAGCAGCATTAACAAAGTCAATTTGAAGACCACTCATTAGATAGCGATATATATATTCGGGGAAATCTGGATCATCACTCACATCCTCTTTTTTAAATAAAAATTGTTCAAAGTATTCCCTACCATAATTGTTTTCAAGTCGGGGTGTTGGAGGTGTATTCGACTCTTCTTCTATGCAGGCATTTGGTGATTCACAGGGGTCTTTTTTCTTTTTTCCATCCCCAGAACCTCCACCAGAATTAGTACAACTTAGAACTAAACAAGAGATAACAACAAAAATGTATTTATTCATATTTTCTTCCTATTGAATGGGATCTTTTAAAAGTAATAAACTAAGAGGTGACTGAGTAATAACTAAAGGTTCAATTTTCTTTTTATGCTCACCATAAAGAGCAAATGAAGTAGACCTAATTTTCACATAAACACTTTTAGGAAGAGTACCATCAATCATTAATGTTGCTTTGTACCCTTGGTCTTGAATCAAAGGGCCATACATAAAACTTCTAAATCCCGTTTCCGCTGGTGTAAAAACCTTTTGAGCATTCGTAATTTGTAAAACACTCGCAGGCCGGCTATTAATATCCCATAAAACAGGGAACAGACTGGTTAGAGTGCCTATTCGTCTTTCTTTTTTATCTTGGGTCGTTAGGGCAAAAAGCTCAAATTCTCCATCATTAATTTTTTTCACTTTAAGACAATCTTCATAAGACTTCATCCGAAAAACAAAAGTCTTAATCTTTCTATCAATGGTACAGCTTTCAAAGTTATCATCAGGTTGTAAAAATGAATCTACTGGTAAATCCATAAATGCATCAACAAGATATTTATTTAACATTTGGTCTAAAAAAATCTGACTCATAATAGAGTTTCCAGAATGCGGAATACCAAAGACATGACCAAGTTCGTGAATTAAAGCAAATCTTAATAGCTTTGGTCTTCCCCAGGCCTTCTCATATAAATTTCCATCTGGATTTTCGTATTTATGAGGACCCAAATCGGATGAGATATAGATTATTCCATCTCCCTTTAAGGTTTCCACTGAATAATTCTTTCTAATGGTTACCCCAATATATTTTTCAGGTTTAACCAAATGAGCAATCTCAGCTTTATTTAATGTCCCATAACCTAGTTTAAAAATGAGGTCAGAATTTTTGTGACATTTCTCTTTAATAATTCTCTGCCCACCTAAATCAAATCTTCCATTTTGATTTTGAACACCGGCTTTTTTAAATTCATTAGCCCAATAAGAAAATGCGCCTTTGATTTCTTTTTCTGCAGTTTTTAAATCTGTAGAAAATGATTTCGTATCTAGTTGAACACAATAACTAATAACCTTTGTATTCTTTAAAAACCATGGATTATGTGCATCTTTAAACAGTTCACCACCTGAACCGACCCATCCACCTTCTTTTGCAAAAAGAGATGTCAAAAGTAAAAGATTAAATAATAAAAAGAACTTCATAAAAACCTACTTATAATCTAAATATCGAAATATATTAGTATTTCCAACTCTAAAACGTAAAACCTGCATTGGGGCAGGAACCTCTGATGAGACAGTAAGAATGAAAGGCTCAGTATGATCAACCTCTAAAAACTCTACAGTTCCAAATACATTGATCACATCTAACTTATAAGAGTGATTTGTATTAGGGGCCATAGTCATTTTTGATTTTTTATATTTATGAATCCTAAAATTAACTAAGTGTCCTAAATATTCGTCAGCAACTATCAAATAATTTTTTATATAATTTTTATTCAAGCTTAAAAAATCTTCTTTACTATAAAACTCAGAGTCACCACTTGTACTTTGAAGAATCATTTCATTTTGATTACATTCAAAAATAGACTTTTTATAATCCTTCTCAGAGGAGATAATCAAACTATAGCAAAAACCATTAGAATCACAGTGGACTTCCAAAGAATCTAATAAGTCGTGATACGTTGATTCGTGATTACATGGATGGGTTTCTGCATACGATTTTGAATGCATTAATTTTTCAAAATAATTAAAAAAACCGGATTGATCGAAAACTTGGGCCCCGAAACTATTTAAAGCACTTATCATTAACAATACGCACAAAGCGATATATGTTATACTTCTCACCTATCTTCCCTCTCTTTCATTTTTTTGACCGACTATCCTATGGTGGGAGCAAGTTGTAAAGTACGTTCCAGAAACTAACTATTTGAAAACACATAAGTTGTACAATTAGTATAAGAATTTTAGTCAAATTACATTTTTAATTCATCTTAAATTCGAATCTTCATCATTATTCTTTAAAACATGACAACAACAAATTTTAAAACGGAGTAAAAATGAAAAAAAATTTAATGAACTTAATGGCCTTAGGATTAATCTTAATTTTACAAGTATCTTGTGCATCTAAACAACCTATACCAAATGACCCGTGCCAGGTTCGCCTTAAGGGAAGGTTCGATATGCTTGATCGTGATATTAGATTTAAAGGGAACATTGCAAGATACCAAGAAGGAATGGCAAGTTGTACCTTTGTCTTTTGGGGATGTCGTTACACAGAAACAACAATAGATAATGATAACAATATCTTTGTTCACGGCAGTGGTCTTTTTGAAACTAAAAAACTAGTGGCAAAATTAAAAGGAAACAAGATTGAATTTTTCCCAGGAGTTTTGGATAGCTTTGCAAAGATAGACGATATGAGAGTCTCTAAAGATAACAAAAAAGTATATGCGAAAATAACATCTTCAATTGCAGGATCAATTGTTGGTAAAGATAATGCAACTTCAAAAGAAGCAGTTAGCTATAATAACAAATGTAGTTTAAAAGAAGCAGCGATAGGAGCTTTGACTCTAATAAATGCTAAGACAGCTCATATCTAATTTTCTGATTTAAAATTCAGAAGTTGTTTGTCCAAGGTATGGGAAGAAAATATTATCTTCCTATACTGGACAAATTATGGGTTCCATAAAATTGAATTATTTGGATCAAGCGAGTAAGGTTGTCAATTATTTTTTTACTTTAAAATCTGCCCGATTTTCTTCATACACCAAGATAAATGTATTTGAGAAAGGTTAGCTATCCGGGTTATTTAATAACAAGTCTGGTCTATACTTCTTCGTCATATTAAGAGCAGACTCTTTCTTAAATTTTTCTATTTTTTTAGGATCACCGGATAATAACTCAGAAGGAATTTTTTCACCATTAAAGTCTTGTGGCCTTGTATAAAGTGCATACTCTAAACCATCATGAGCAAACGATTCATCCACTACAGATAACTTATTACCTAGTACACCATCAGAAAACCTCATTGCTGAGTCGAGAATGATTTGAGTAGCTAACTCTCCACCGGTTAAAATATAGTCCCCTAATGAAATAAATTCATCTACATACTGATTAAAAAACCTTTCATCTATTCCTTCATATCGCCCACAGACAAAAACTAAATCCTTATTTGATTCAAGGCTTAAGTGACGCTTTGCAAATTCAAGAGCGCGAGGATGGTTCCAAACTTTTCCTCTAGGAGCTGGACAAACAACATGAAGTTGTTCTTTAAAATTATTTTGACAATAACCGCCCGCCTCTACAACACCTTTCATTAAAGCATTTTCAAGAACATCAGGACGCATAATCATTCCAACTCCTCCACCAAATGGAGAATCATCAACGCCCTTAAACCCTTTTTTACAATACTTAGGTATTTGAACTATATTTAACTTAAAATTTAAACCACTTGATCTTTGATTTGAAAATACTCTTCCCAAAACTCCAATCTGAGAGAATTGATCAAAATAATTTTCAAACATTGTAAGAATCCAAATCCTTCTAAGCACTATTCATACTCCGGAAGAATCATGGTTATTTTATTTTTTTCTAAATCGATATAAGGAAAGAAAACCTCTACAAAAGGAAGTTCAATAACTTCATTTTCAAGCTTCACCTGAAGAACTGTTTGCGCACCATTATCAAAAAAATTCTTAACTTTTCCAATTTTGTAACCATCCATATCAAAGACATCAAGGCCTTTGAGGTCTTCAAGATACCATTCGTCTTCCTCAGGTTCTGGAAAGCTAGACCTAGTTACAAAAATTTTAAAAGGAAGCATTTGCTCAACAATATTCCTGTCTCTAATTCCTTTTAAATAACAAATTGTTTTATTTCCAAAATGAATTTTTTCAATAATGACTTTCTCGCCACCCGAAGATACTGAACTTTTCTCTCCATCAGGAAAGATTAAAATTTCAAATCCATCCTGCAAAATGCTATCATCATGGTTTTTTAATTTAAAAAGAAACCCACCTTTGATACCGTGGGGACGATTGGAAACACCTAGCTCTATTAATTTGGATTTTTCGTTCATAAAAAAAGAAAAAGCCAGTATCACCTAATAAAATCAGATAATACTGGCATTTATTTATAAAAAGATTTTTTTAAAAGTTATTCAATTATTTCTAAAACAGATCTTCTTTTCAGTTTTGTAGAAGCGGCATTTAAAATGGTTCTCAAAGCTTTCGCTGTCCTACCTTGTTTACCAATAACTTTTCCACGATCTGTTTCATCAACAATAAGTTCAATAACAACTGTTTGCTCACCTTCGATTTCTCTAACTTCAACTTTCTCAGGCATGTCCACTAAAGACTTAGCAACATATTCAATTAAATCTCTAAGCTCACTCATAACACCTACTTGGTTTATCATTTTTATAACTTATAGATTTATTGTACACAGGTTATATACTATTTCAAAAAAAAATTTCTTTATTTATAGTTTAACGCCATGTTTTTTGAATAAAGACCTAACAGTATCAGATAATTGAGCTCCTTTTCCAATCCATGCTTGAACAGACTCTAACTTAACATCCTTAAGTTCTTCTTTAGAGTTTGGATCATATTGACCTAATTTCTCTAAGAATTTTCCGTTTCTTGCTGCTCTAGAGTTAGCTGCTACAATTGTGTAAACTGGTCTGTGAGTTCTACCGCCACGCTGTAATCTAATTTTTACCATTTATATTTCTCCTAATATATTAAAAATCCCAATTTTAAAGACTGTATTTTTAATTCATTACATCATTAAAGTCAATGAATTTACTTGGTTGAGCTCGATAATTTTAAAAAAACTTGCTTCCAAAAGGGCTTTTCTTTTTGCCGCCCTTCTTTTTCTTTCCACCTTTAGGAGCTTGCCTATAGCCAGGCATAGCAGGCATTCCGGGCATCTGAGGCATTCCACCACCTTTCATCATCCCCATCATACCAATCATCATGGACTGCATTTGCTCAAACTTTTTAACAAACTCTCTAACATCCTGCTCAGATGTTCCTGACCCTTTTGCAATTCTAGCAATCCTAGAGTCATTTAACAGCTTATGATTATCTCGTTCTTTTTGGGTCATAGAGTTAATCAAAACCCTCATTTTTTTCATTTCATCTTCGGCTGGACTCAAATCACCAACTTGTCTTAACATCCCTCCCATACCTGGAATCATTTTAAGGATACTAGACATTGAACCCAATTTATTTATTTGATCCATCTGTTTTACAAAATCGGCAATTGTAAATTGTTGTTTCTCCAAACGCTTCATCATGCGTTCAGCTTCTTTCTCATCTATAGCATCTTGAGCCTTTTCAACTAGGGAAACGACATCTCCCATATCAAGAATTCTCTTGGCCAATCTATCTGGATGAAAAGGCTCTAATTCCTTCATCTTTTCACCAACAGAAATAAATCTGATTGGTACTTGAGTTACATATCTAATTGAGAGAGCAGCACCACCTCTAGCGTCTGAATCCATTTTAGAAAGAACAGCTCCTGTTAGCCCTATTTTTTCATGGAATACTTTGGCAACATTAACTGCTTCTTGTCCTGTCATAGCATCTGCAACTAAAAGAACTTCAGGATCTTTTAGTTCATTTTTAACATCAACCAACTGCCCCATTAATTCTTCGTCTACTTGTAAACGACCAGCTGTATCTACAATGACAACTTTCTTTCCAAGTTTTTTGGCTTCCTCCATCCCTGCATTAACAATATCTTTTGGAAGCATTGAAAGATCAGAATCGAAATAATCGATCTGCATATTCTTAGCATGTTTTATTAATTGATCCTTAGCTGCTGGCCTAAAGTTATCCGCTGGAATCAAATAAACATCATGTTTTTTCTTATTTTTTAAATATAAAGCTAATTTTCCTGTAAAGGTGGTTTTTCCCGCACCATTTAAACCAACAATCAAAATAGGGTTAAGAGGTCTATCAAGCTTAAGTTCTTCATGCTCTTCACCCATTAGCCCAGCAAGCTCATCATGCATGATTTTAACAAATTGCTCTCCAGGATTAACACCTTTTAAAACCTTCTCACCTAAAGCCTGCTCTTTAACTTTGGCAACAAATTCCTTTACGACTTTAAAATTAACATCCGCCTCTAAAAGAGCTGTTCTTACTTGTTTTAAAGTATCCTCAATATTAGATTCAGTGATTTTCCCTTTTCCTGTTACATTCTTAAATGCGTCAGAAAACTTCTCACTTAAATTATCAAACATGTTTTACCTCTATATATGCTTTCTTAAATAATCTTCAAATTCTTTAACTTCTCTAAAAGAGCTTTCTGCTCCATAAGATTTAAAAATCTCAAAAGCCTCATTACTTCCATGGCCCCACATCGCCCCAAAGCTTGTGGCACCAAACTTTTGGCCGCCAATAATATCGCCTATAGAATCCCCAATGACAATGACATTTTGAGGATTTACCTCACTTATTAGATATTCAATCCCAGCAGGAGATGGCTTACTAGCTGCATTATTACCTCCGCAAACATCAGAAAAATAAGACTCTATCCCATTTTTGGCCAATGTATCTAATGCACTTTCTTTAGATCTTGCCGTCCAGACATACATTTTCACCCCAGATTCTTTGAGAAGTTTCAAAACATCTAGCATTCCAGGAAATACTTTCTTTTCCAAAGTTCTCATATCTATTAATGTACCATCGTGATCAAAGACTATATGTGTAAAAGTTTTCAAAACATCCCTTTAATATTGCCGTTTTAGTCAGAAAGTTGTAATTCAGCTTCCATGCATAATAAGACATTTTCAACACAATTACAAAGTAAGATAGATACCTGCCAAAAAGGTATGAGCCCAATCAAATTAGGGGAAATACATTTTGACTCTCCGCTATTATTAGCTCCAATGGCCGGAATTTGTACCCCTCCTTTCCGAATGCTGATGGAGGACCTTGGTGCAGGTGGCACAGTAAGCGAATTAATTTCCTGCCATGGAATTAATTATGAAAATAAAAGAACTCTTCAAATGCTAAAAATTGATGAGAGAGAAAGAAATGTAGGGATTCAGCTCTTCGGAGAAGATGGAGATGCAATGGCCAAAGCTGCTCAAGTGGCCATGAGATCTAATCCTAAGTTCATTGATATTAATATGGGCTGTCCCGTAAGAAAAGTTGTCTCAAAAGGTGGAGGTTCAGCTCTTCTAAAAAATATTGAAGATCTTGCTCCATTTTTTAATAAAGTAAAAAAAGCGATCCCAGTCCCCTTAACTATTAAAATTAGAACAGGTTGGGACGCGGACGATATAAACGCAGATAAAATTGAAAAGATCGCCCTTAACGAAGGCGTTGAATGGGTGGCGATTCACGGAAGAACTAGGGCTCAACAATACACTGGCTTGGCCAACTGGGACTATATCGAAGAGTTCGCAAGTAACTCAACCCTACCTATTATTGGAAATGGGGATCTCCACCAACCACATCAAGTAAGAGAGCGTTTGAACAAAA
The DNA here is from genome assembly GCA_964215955.1 of Flavobacteriaceae bacterium. Taxonomy (GTDB): domain Bacteria; phylum Bdellovibrionota; class Bacteriovoracia; order Bacteriovoracales; family Bacteriovoracaceae. The sequence goes on along the minus strand of CAXPDR010000017.1, from coordinate 99,836 downwards.
CAAACTGTAAAGCGCTTATGATTGCCAGAGGCTGCTTAAGGAATCCATTTATCTTTCTAGAGTCTTTGCAAACAGATACGGCCACTCATACCTCTTTATTTAAAGGTGAAGATTATTGGGAAGTAATCGAAAGATTATATCAATATACCTGTGATACTTATGAAAATGAAAGAACAAGACTTGTTCAGTTAAGGAAACTAATCGTTTGGTTTGCTGCTGGCTTTCCAAATGCTGCTAAATTTAGAAATACCATGTTTACTTGCCAAGATCTGGAGGACTCAATGAGATTTGCGCAAGACTATTATATGAGTCTTGGTAATTCTTATAAAGCGATAAATTATGACGAAGTTTTCATGAGTTCTGGACATGGCTAAAAGCCACCTAAACTACTGAATTAACGCTATACCCACATTACAAACTCAAGTTTTATTTATTTAATGCCGATTCAAGATACGTGAAACTATACTTGTTTATAACTATATTTACTTTTTCCTGGATGGCGAATGCCCTTGATTGTGAAGGCTTGAAAAAAGATATTCTTGCTTTGGAATATCAGATTCAAAACTCAAAAGTAGATAATTGTGAAGGTTGTAAAACGAGGGCCCAGCTAACTCAAGAATATAATAAGCTCTTGGCTGATCTTGTTATTGCAGAAGGACTTGTTTCATTAGGCCTCAGTATTGAGGGACATCACAACTCCTTAAATGATTTAACTCCAAAAGATATTTCCAAGGCTACAGAGTCCTTTGAAAAACTAGAAAACAGTTTAGAAAGCGCAAATCTTCTTCATGAAGGTCTTAAATTTAAAAATGATACGACTATTTTTAGTCGATATGATGGAAAGGGAGCAGAAAACTTAAAAAGCTATCTTAAGAATGAATGTAAACAAGGTCAAACTTTCTCTGAATCAGATTTTTGTAAGACCTATAAAGCGTCTACGAATAAGGAGCCTCTCCTTGAAACTCTTTCCGGTTTCTTAGATGCAGATAAACAACTAAGTAATGGACGATATGAGAGAATTGCTAGATATGAGCAATATCAATCACGTTTAACAATTACTTCAGGAGGATCTGAAAATCAGACCCCTAATGAATTTAAAAATTCATCAGACTTCAAAAAAGTAAAAACTCTGGTTGAAAAAATAAATGAATTTAAAAGAAAAAAGCTGGCCAATGAAAACACAGATAGTCTCGTAGAAGAGATCATGGAAAGGTCGAAAGAATTAAAAGAAATTAGTGTTTCCTACTCGAATACCGATCCTACAGGAAAAACAGAAATCACAGAGTTTATCCGAGAAAATTTTAACAAAGTCCTTTCAAACTTTGATCTACCAAAACTTCTCGAGGAAGGAAATATTCAAAAGAATTTAATCAATACCCAGTTAAGACTAAAGAACGACATCAAGCTGCAAAAGAAAAGTCTTGGAAAAGAAATTGCCATGTACCTGGCCAAAAGAAGCTCAAAAAAATTGAATGGAGTACCTTTAAGTACTGCGTGTGCAGGTGATTTTGGAATATCATGTCTAGAAAAGATTTGCGGAGTTAATGGTGATAACAAACCCGATTCTTGTGAAAACTTTGAGGATATAAATTTCAATGAAAAATATAAAAAGTATTTGTCCCTTGAAAATCTAAACGACAAAAACAACAATTTATCAAACGCCCATTCATGCTTTAACATAGAAAAGCTTGAAGAAAAAAGAGCCTGTTTAGAGACTTATAAAACCAATAATACACCTCTTTCAAAATTAAGAGACCAATTAAAGGAAAAAAAGGTTGAGCTTAAGATTCAAAGTAAAAAAGCTCCATTTCCCCTACTTAATCAACAAAAGGCTTTAGCGTTATCTAATTTAAACTCAAATTACTGTAGGCAAAAAAATGATCTTTGGAAATTCAACTCCCCCAAAGTAGACTGTGTTCAATCCAATGGAATTGATACTGGTTTGACCGCATTAAACCTAGGCTTCAATGGGGAGGAAGCTCTTATAAAGTTAGAAACCACTTTAGTTGATGATGCTATTGGGGGCTTACTTTCTAAAAACAAACTCGACACTATAAAGAAGGACCTCCTTAAAGAATGTAAAAAAGGAAGTACGAATCTAAAACATTTATGCAAACACTATCTAGACGAAAATGAATTTAAAAAAACTTGGCAAGATATGATTGAGGCCAAACAAAATGTCGTAATAGTTGATACAGAAACAGAAGATGATGGCGTTAGTTACTCACAAGCTTTTGAATATGCAGCAGCAACAAGTATTTTACCAAATATTCAAACTTTAATAATGAGTTATGCCCAAACCAGCTTTGTTAATACTGATACAAAATTTCAATTAAGGCGAATTGATAATTATGACACAATGTACATGAAAGCCTTAGAAAGTTACCGACAAAGACAAGAGCTTCTTGAGAATAATGCTTATCTTTCAAGCTATGGTTATACCCAAAACAGCTTATCAAACTACACCAATTTTCAATATAGTTCTTCTTTGAATAATACTCTATATGGAAACTCTACTCCTTTCAATTTTGCCTTTACCCCAATTCAACCTGTGACTGTTCAAACAGGAACAAGTACTACTTCTTCCAGTAATAACGTATTTAGCTTTAAATTCTGACCATGATTTTTGGCAATGGTCCCAAAGACCAAGTATTCACCTCAGAATTAAAACAACACAAACTCTCAAGTTTTCAATAACTTAGCACTAATTATGAGGGTTTTAGCTATTAAACAGAAAAAATCTTCCGTCTCACTTTAGAATATTCTTAAGTATTTAAAATCATGTTTTTAAATGCCGATAAGCTTTAGAGGATTAAAAAGTTTTGATGAAATTAATATTATTATTAACATTTACCCTACTTGCGAGTTGCCTTTCTGAACAAAGAGCAGTGAGAGAAATTACCACTGGTAGTGATTCCACAAGTACAACCTCCGAGGACAATTATCCAGATTTAAGTTCCACTATTAATGGAACTGATTCTGGTTGGTTTGAAAATGGAAATATAACAACAACAGTGACCCTAGATATTGACAATAAAAAGAATCTTATTATTGCGGGTGATGCCATTCAAACCTTAGTAAAGGGCGAGGTTTCAAATGAAGTTGGCGGCAGTAACACATATTGCTTAGAAGCAAGCTTTGTTCAATCAGCAAGCCATAAGCCAAAAAGAGTAAGATTTAAAGTGACTCCTTATTTTTCAACTCAATTAAGCCAAGGTTACAAGGCTTATGTCTTTCTGGTGAACAGTGGGACTGAAATTGGAAACTCTACGGCCTGTAACTATAATTCAATCCAAGTTGTAAATGAGGAATTAACAGAAGTTTCATTAAACGACTCAGATCTCAATGGAGTAATTAATAGCTCTGATACCTCAATCGCATATAAAATTGAAGATATCTGCCCTACCTGTCAGGGAATTATATCTTCCACAAATGTTAAGCTTTTTAAAGTAATTAATAATGGAATACTAAAAGGATATAGTTCTAATACTTTACTAGAACTACTTTCCGAAAACCTTTACGACTCCTTAACCCTTAGAGTTGATCCAAATAATAATTCAGATAGCAGCTCTGCTAGTTGCAGTAATTCTGAATGTGTCGCTCAAGGATTTGATTGTTGTCTAGATGGTCAATGTATAAAAGAAAAAAATGTAAAGATTGCTGGAGTCACAGCTGACCCTGCTGGTTTCAATGCAGCTGAAGCAGAAAAGTTAAACAATGAATACTGGTATAAAGATTATCCTCAATTTTATTATGCATGTCTTGAAGACCCAGACCAGGATGAACTTCCACCTTCAGATCCTGCAGATCCAGAAGACCCAATAGGTGATTCTGATACTCGTCTTGAAGAGTCAATCAAAGACTTTAATTGTGTAGAAGAGTTGATTGCAAATTCTATCTCCGATCCATTTCATAAAAATCCGTATAATACTGATAAGTCTTATACTGCATGTAATATGACCAATAGTGCTGACGATTACTATTACCAAACAGTCATGAAACGTCTATACACTAACTGTGGCTGTACAGAAAAAAATGATTTAAACCAAATGATTTCCATCTGCCCAGCTTATACCTATAAAGCAAATTATGAAACTGATGCATTTGGAAATGAAACGACAACAATCTCATCAATCTCATGTATAACTCCACCTGTTGATCAAACTCCACTACCTTTTCAAGATTTAGATGTATTAGTTAATACGAAGAGTGCACCTCATAGATTTTTTGATACTAATAATGTTGAAATTTATACCAATGAAACAGTCCCTGCCAATGCGAGTGGGATTCAAGAAGGCGATGAGTTTTCATATTTAGATGATGGCTATATTTTTCCAAATAATGGTAAATTTAATATGAACTCAATCATTGGACAAATGACGGTTCAATTAGATAAGGCCATACCTGCATATAAAATAAATGTAGACTTTGATAAACAATACTTAATAGCGACTAAAAGTGGTTTTTTTCAGACCTGTCCAGGCTGTGCAAAAGACTCTTGGTTCGATAACTTCAGTGCAAATCCTTTTGCTAATTATGGAGTTGGAGTCCAAGCTGTGGGGTGGACAACAGAAAGAGATACATATGGTTCCAATACGACTCTTGGAAACTATGAAGATACAATTTTTGGAAGGGCTTGTTTTGTTCCTCCAACGATGCTTCCTTACTCTCATGTTACAAATGGAGATCCTCAACAACAACGGCTTAATAGATTAAAAACCCAAGCGGCCCTCTTCATTAATGGCTACCAAAGAGACTGGTATGGTTTTAACAAAGGTGCTCTTATAGGTTCATTCGATGGCGTTACTTGGTTTGCAATTGGAAAGGGAAGAATTGTTCAATCGACTACGAATACATTATACTTGGCGATTAACTCCCCTTTCTCAGATCTCACCACCCCAACAAATCATATTGTTTCCATTCAAGAATATCAAAACCAATCAAGTGCTGCGAGATATGACTTTGATCCTTCACTTGAAATAAATGATTCATCTCAAAATGAAGCAGCATCATGTCAGGAATGGCATTCATGTGAAACAGATTCTCACTGTATAACTAAGCTTGGCTGGGAGTATACTTGTGCTGATGTAACCTACTCAAAAACAAATTGGCCAACCTTTGAAGTCGATAAGGCAACAGAAATAGCAAATGCAAAGAAAACAGACAATATTGCCGGACTTCTTCAACAAGGTCAATTACCTCCAGGAAGCTCAACTAAAAGGTGTGTTTACCGTGGTGCAGGATCCCCTTGTAGACTTGATTATGCCAATATAAGCGATGAAACTTTAAGAAAAAATTTAACATGTGCTCCGAATTTTTACTGTGCTCCACTTAGTTCAAGCAAAGCTTTTAATTCGGAAGTAGCAAGATATGCAAGACCTTTAGATGAACTAATTAATGCGAAAAATCATCTTTATGGACAAGACTCAGATATTTTAGGTAGACCACGACATTACTTAAATACAGGTAATTTAGGACCACTCCCTAGTGAGGCCATAACAGCATTGAGTGAAAACTTAAGTTTAATGGATCCAAGCGGGGCAGGAAACTTTGGTATTTGTAGACCTGGAAAAAAATTGCCAGCATACAATTCTATTGTCGATACTAAAGACTGGAATCCAGCTGAACAGCATAAGTCTGCTGATCCAGGATTTAGAACTGATTATATATCTCAGATTGGTGGTTGTAATTCTACCCTATACACCAGTTTAAGATACGCTTCCTGTCCATTTTTAGATGAAGATGGAAATTATATTTACACCCAAGATAGTTTCTTAAATGATAATTTCATGATCCCTGGTATCGGAACACCTCAATCAAGAAAGTCTGTTACCGGTTATTACTCTATGGCCCAAAACTCTTGTGGTTTAGAATCTTTGAGTGCTGATGCAGTAATCACTCAAACAACAAGTGGATCAGATCTCAAGCCTTACTCAGCATTCAAGACAATTGAAGGAGAGCCCCTAGGCTCATCATCAACAATTATTGAACAAACATTTGCTAGAGATGCTTGTATGAGAAAAGCAGGTGCTGTTTGTCACACAGACCTTGACTGTTCTCCGAATAAACTTCAAGCCTCTGTTATAGACTTAGTACCTGAAAGTTTTTTTGGAAACTTAGCAGAAAAAAGTTATTTTGAAGAATATCTTGTTTGTGGCCAAAAAATGGCCGAACCTACAGGGACAGATGATCCAAATTTTAATACATACTCTATGCATAATAATAAATGTTGTAGACCAACTGGCCAAGACTTAACGATGTATACAGAGGACTCTCCTAATGCAGAAGAATCAATTGATCTAAATACATCAGCGTATGGTGCCCTAAACCCAATTGATTCAAATCGCTATTCTAGATATTCAGTGGTGGATAGCACAATTGATTCATTTACTAAAAAATCAAATATTATTAGACCTTCAGCAAATACAAGAGACTCTGACGGAAATAAAGTTATTGATAATTCTATTAATATAACTAATGCGAACCAGTGGAAGACGATCCATTCAGCAGCATCTAGAACTTGTTGTGGTGGAACCTGGGTGAGAAAATTTGAAGATGGTACCAATAATTGGTCAATAAACAGATTAAACTTCAACCCAGCTAATTTCTCTTGTTTAAACTACAGAAGTGCACTGGCCCTAACAGATAACCCAGAAGCCTATGACCCAGATCCAACGAATCCATTATCTACTTTTAATTCTCAATTAGACAAAGACAAAATTGATTTCTGCTTTGATCCAAGTCAAACTGCTTCCGGTTGTGCTCAACATGATATTGATGGAATCAGTAGCTTTACGGTAATAACCAAACCGACTCTAAATACTCAAGTCGGAAATGATGCCATTCAATTTCTAAGCTCTAGCTTATTGACGATGGATGGTGAATGGATCAATAATCCTTTTACTTTTGGATTTTTTGTTCCCTATTCAGGATTTAATATTAGTGACAATGATTTTAAATCGAGAGGTTATGTTCTACCTTGGTCAGATGATGATGACCCATCAAATATAACAAGAAAAAACCTTATCACAAGAATTCCTACCTTTGTAAGTTTTGATAATATCTCCGATTTAAAGATTAGATTAACTGATCCAAATCCAACAGCAAATCCTTTCCCTGATCCAGGACCGCTTGGATTAGAGGAAGATGAAATCCTTTGTTCCCCAGCAAATATATCATATGCAGGAGCACCATTTAATGCAGGAATCGATGATGAAGATGCTGACTGGCATGATGATGGTGTGAATTATGCCTGTCCAGATGCCGGCGTTGGAACAAGAAATTGCTGTTATTTATATGACCCTCTTACAAGAGTATTAAGAGTCGGATTATCTAATGCTGATAAACAGGATGTAGCTAATTATGATAATAAAGATTCTGAATTACGGATTAATTTTGTTCCAGTTGGGACACTAGAATATGAAGGCTCTAAGGCAGCGGCCACAACAGTAGCTGATCCAGCAATGTTAGATTACAGAAGAAGCTCTGATCCAGGAAATGCACTCTACTATCTTAAAAAATTAGGAAAGCTTGAATATGTTGGTATTCCACAAATGGTATATGAACCAATTTACTGTAATGATGTTTACCAAAACCTAGTTCCAGGAATTTTTAAAGAAGAAGCTTTTGGGCAGGCCTTAAAAACAGTCATGGATTTCTTAAATCATGACAGAACTTTTTATGACTCTAGCTTAGACTCCCCGTGGAATAATGACTCTGCTCCTGCTCCGTTAAATGCAAATTCTCTTAATCAAAATCTAGGTGCGACACAAGAGCTGCTAGAAGTGGATCAAATTTTTTCGGATAATCAATTTAAATGCTGTCTTGAACTTGGAACAGAAATAAGCGCAACAGATGATAGCTCTCTTTGTTGTTCAGGAACAGCAGTAGTTAATGAAAACAATGAATCATTAAAAACATGTAAGCTCCCTGTTGGAACGGACTTAACAGTTTACTTTAATAAATTTGTATCCGGAGAGGGAGTTAGTTCAGAGCTAGAAACACCACTTGATGAAACTGATTTTGATGAAAAGACAGGAGAGCCCAAATTAAATAGTACAGTTCTTACGAAGCTTCAGGCCTTAGGTGAAAAATATTGTGCAACAGGCTCTACAAGAAGAGGTTCAGCATTTGGAGAATACAGAGGGCAACCTGTAGGTACCCAAGGTTCAATCGAAGCTGCTCTCTACTCTATTGTTGATGACCCTGCCGACAATGAAGCCGATGCAATTCCTGAAAGAAATTATAATACATTTGTAAATGGTTTCAGATGGAATCATCATATTTACTGTGGGTATGAAGAATGAGTCGAAAAATAAAAACACCAAAAGATAGTGCTATCAGTATGAGGCAAATTGTCATGCCTGGAGATACCAATGCTCATGGAACTATTTTTGGTGGTGTTGTTATGAGCTGGATTGATATCGCAGCGGCAATGTGTGCTAGTAAGCACTGTAATAATCCGGTTGTAACAGTTCACATTGATAATATCGAGTTTAGATCACCTATAAATATTGGTTCTCACGTGATCATAAAAGCCTCAATGAATTATGTAGGAAGGACTTCCATGATTATTGGAGTGCGAGTAGAAAGTGAGAATCCTATGACAGAAGAAATTAGGTTGACCACTAAGGCATACCTGACCTTTGTCTCTATCGATGAGTTTGGTAATCCAAAAGAGGTTCCAGATCTCAAACCAGAATCTGAGGATGAAATTAGGCGCTACAAAAATGCCCAAGAAAGAATGAAGTCAAATAAAGAACTTCATCAAAAACTAAAAAGAGAAGACTCTAATACTTAACCGAACATCCATATGGCTTAGTTTTACTAGGACTTGGCTTTTCCTTCAGCATAATTTTACTTATAGAAGATGTCACATAATTAGTGCTTTTTGCAATATCTGAGGGATCAGCTGATGCAATCGAATCAATGGCACCAACATAAGCCAATTTAAAATCATAGCCGATAATATACATATGAGGGGTCGTTTTAGCTCCATATGCTTGTCCAACTTTACCATCATGATCTAATAGTAAATGGTTAGATTTCATTCCTACTTCTTTCATTTTACTTAAAGCTTCTTTAGCATCTTTAAGATGACCTTGTTTACCATTTGCCGAAGAAATTATACTAAGCCATACAACATCTTGATTATCAATATAAGTTTTTTGGGTCGTCTGCATATTTCCTGAATTATAATGTTTTTTGACATAAGGACAGCCATGATTGAACCATTCAAGTACAATTAGTTTCCCTTTATAATCTGATAGCTTAACCATTTTTCCATTCTGGTTCATAAGACTAAAGTCTTTGGCTTCATCCCCCGGATTTAATGCGTAACTAGAAACAGAGAAAAAGAAAAAAAATACAATAAATAGTCTTGAAAACATAATCGTCCTTGAGTTCAAATTTAACACCTTGGTTGATTATATCTTAAGTTTAAACAAAGCCAATCATAAATATCTTGGACAGAACCATCTTTTTTATTCTTCATAAGGCTCTCAATTGCTTTATCAAAAAGGCCCAAGATTTCAGTTTGTTGATATTCGCTTTTAAGATATGCCCTAAGTCCTGAAAGACCTTGGTAAGTTGTACCTTCAATCTTGAGTCGGTATGAATATTCAGGAAGTCCTCTTAACTTTCTAACAATATTAATGTTTTTTATATCCTTTCCATAAAATCTTCGCAAGTCCATATTGATCATATGAATGAACTCAACCTTTTTCTTATCGAGTTCTAAACCTTTTTTATCAACGACAATAAAGGCCATCCCAGATTCAACTCTTTTTAAGCGAATTTCAATTTTTTGAATAAGATTTTCATTTGTTTCAGGAAAGACATTAGACGATAAAAAAATGATTAAACCAAATATTATTGATTTCATACTTACCTCCACCATCTATTTAGGAGCAAGCAACATGCCAGAAATTCCATATAATTTCAATGACTTAGTCAAGAAGAATCAATCAAAGATTATCTTCTGTTTAAGCTTTTTACAGGCTAATCTCTATTTATACCATCTTGAATATCAAATTTAATATTTACGTTAAAATCAGAATCATCAGCGACAAAATCAAGAGTATAAAAAGTTATAGTATTATAATATTTATCATAGAACCAAACTCCACCTTTGTCTCTATCACCAGCTGGAAGTTCCACCCCTTTGTAGAAAACTTGAATTGTTTCGATTTTTGGTCGTGTATTAAGAGTAATAGTTGGAAGATCTACTAATGATGCAATATCTCTACCTATTTCAGCAAGTTTAACTCCGAAGTCTTCAGTACAAGCAGACATAAATATTCCACCGGTCTCTGTTATAACTTTTTCAAATGGTGAACCGTAATAACTGGCCCCCCAATTATCGCATTCTTCCAAATCATCGAAGTCAAATGCACCATAAAATCTCACCTTTTTAGTGGGATCTTTTAAAGACTTTACTGCGTTTATAAAAGTCAAAGCTTCATATTGAGCACCATACTCATCTTCACTTTGCTCTTCCTCATCAGTAACCATCACTATGGCCAAATGAGAATGGCGTCTTACAAAATTATAGTTTGGATCTGTTAAATGCCTTAAGCCATTGTAGAAAATGAATTCCCACCCACTTCCACTTGTTCCTAGACTATCTATGGCGTTTTTAAAAATTGGAACTGGATTTGTTATATTTTTATCAAAAATTGTTTCAAACCCTAAAAATGGGGCTTGAGCCTTATCAGTTGAAACAACACCTAATCTCCAATCAATAAGGTTTCCTTTAATAAACTCTTTCATAAAGATTTCTGAGTTTTTTACAATATTTTGTTGAATTCCCCCCATAGATCCGGAATTATCAACCACAAACAAAATATCTACTCCAGGAGCAATAAAACTACTAATATCTACAGTTTTGTCTGTTCTTTCTTGCTTGGGAGGGTTTTTATAATTTAAAAAGTCTGCTTCATCACATCCAAACAAAAGAGAAAAAAGCATTACAGAACTAATAATTTTTTTCACTATTTTCTTTCCTTTAAGCATAAGCTTTTAATTTTAGATCTCATATTGAAAAGCTCATCTCCAAATAAAACCCCATCATATGGAAACTCCAGCTTATCTGTTTTATCAATTGCCGAGGTTAAAGTTGAAACCCTATCCTCTCCCTTAATCAAAGCTAACTTTTCTTTAAGCCTTCTCATAGTTGATAAAAATTCAATTTTTACAAATCTCATATTTCTAAGGGCATTCTGAACGAGGGCCTTTCTATTTTCACGATCTCGTTCAATTTCTTCGCTCATTTTATTTTGAGCAAAAGAAATTTGTGCTTTAAGTTCTTCGTGACTAGTAATGTCTCCTAGTTCATCAAGCTTCTTAAGGTTAACAACAGCTCTTTTTTCAAATTTAGAAAGTTGTGAGAGATAAAAATTATTCTTTTTTAGTTTAGTTATTAATTTATCATCGACCTCTTCTGTTAATTCAGACAAATGGACCTTGTTAACCCTAATAAATTGATTAAAAGATTTTTCAACTTTTGAAAATTGGCATAACTGTAAATTGGCCATTGCTCCCACAAGATGCAGTTCAGGTAGAAATTCCTCTTCAAAAGCATTAAGCTCCAAAGACTTTAGTTCACCTAGTATTACTGAATGATCTTTTGATTGCATAGAAACCCAAAGTGACTCTACTCTTGATTTTAAGAAGTTTTTAGATTCATCAGGGATGGCATTAAAGTATTGCTTAGAAGCTTCATATGCTCCTGCTTGATATAGCAGTCTTGCAAGAGTCAGATAATAATCTGAAATAGTTTCAAGTTTATCGATTTTTTTTATTTCAGGTTCAATAACCTCTTTTACTAATTTACCAGCCTCTGCAAGTTTTCCAGCCTCGGCCATAGCAATAATTACTGTATTAACCAGCCTATATCTTAATGGATCCCCTGGAGTTAACTTTCCTAAAATATTTAGCCCTTTTTCACCGGATCTTAAATACTTCAAAGCCTGCAAAGAATAATTAAATTGACTATTATCCGATTCAATTTTGGCTAAGATATCTTTTTGCTTACCTGTTAAGAGGATAGCGTTTTTCAATAGATAATTACTAGATTTGACCCCAATGATTTGATCAAGTGCCACACCAACTTGGGTGTTATTTAAATTATATTTTGAAGCTTCTTTAATCCACAAATTCACAACGACTTGAGGTTGCCCAAGTTTATAGTAAAGATAAATTTTGGTGGCATTAATCAATCTTTCTGATTTGGCATTTGGCTTTATTTGAACCATCAATTTTAATGACTCTTCATATTTCTTTTCAAACATGAGATCAAAAGCATTGGTGATTTCTTTACTTTGAATACCATAAGCTCTAATTGCACCGTATGCCTGAACAACGAAAGGATCATCTAATATGACTTGTCTTACTTGTTTAACTATAGGGGTGAAGCTTTTCTTTCCATCTTTTCCGACTAATAAATCTGTTCCACTTGCAAGGACTTGGGTCGAAGATAATAAGAGTACTGTCCCAAGGACTTTTATCATATCTTGGTTCCTCCAAAAAGGTATCCAAATTCAATATAACCCATTCCGTTATGTACATTTTCTGGTCCATTTAATTTTTTTTGTCTATAGAATTCATTTCTTAAACCGGTTCGTAAACTTGCGTGTTTTCCGATCCAAAAAGCAAGCCCTGTATCTCCAATATAGGTTTGAGCTTCCCCATTTCCAAGAGCTACGGTTCCATATCCTAATGAAACGTAATGATCAAAATATACGATAGTAGATTTAGTTAATCTCAGCTTTCCATAAACTGTATTGTAATTAATAAATCCTTCACTGGATTTAATAGCAAAATCTGCATCTGGAAGAATTTTCTGTTCATCAAATAATTTTTCACCTGCACCAGAAAGTTTATTTTCATATTCAGAGTATCTAGCACCAATAGACCAATTAGAGTTAATATGGAATCTATAAGTTGCGCTAATTTGCTTTGTTTCCATGTGAGAATCTGCAGTAAAATTATTTGCACCAGAAAAGGTAACTTCATGCCTTTTATTTAAACTAGAATATCTACCGTTAACTGCAATTAACTCATCTTCAGTTAAAAGAGGTGTTACCTTTTCACTAGGAATACTCAAAGCTTCTAATTTTTTGCTTAGATCATCACTTGCAAAGCTATTTAAAGAGATTGAACAAAGAGCTAAAGTTAAAATTCTTTTCATTATTGAACCTCTTTATTATTTAGTGTTGTGTTTAACATTCTATGTAACCACTTGGTTGGTATTTGAGCATCTGACTCCTCAACTTTAAGATCAGCAAACTCCGTTCCTAAAATGGCGTATCTACCACCACCTTTTCTATCACAAATAATTCCCACTTTTAGCCTTGCCTCTTCTTTTTTATCCGTTAGATCTAGTACATCTTCACATCCAACTCTATCAACTCCGACAGAGAATATTAGTGGATTACTTGATTCAATCGAAGAAGTTGTTTTAAGAGTAACTTTTGCGTTAGTAGTTTCAAAGTCATCTCGAGCAATGAAATAGGTATCTGAAAGTTTAGGAAGATTAGGAAGTTCATTATATCGTCCTAAAATAGAAATATGGTGCTCCTGCTGTAATTCATTAATAAATTTGTCAGGCATATTTTCAATCATTGCTGAGGCAACAACAACATTTTCTATATTCTTCATAGCATCAGCTATATTTGATTTCATTTCAGGATCAGTTAAAATTCCAGTACCTAAAATCAATGTATCTCTTCCTGATAAATTTCTATCATTTAACGCTTGCAAAACTGGATTAAATAAAGTGACGTCTCCCATGACTTCTTTAAAGAACTTAACTTCAGGGTCCCTGGTAGAATCTGTAAAATAAAGAATTCTTGAGCGGTCTTTTTGAAAAACTTCAGCCACAAAACTTTCCGCACTTGTCACATTGTATTCTGATTTAGCGACAAGACTAAATTGATGAATCCCTGGCTTATCAAAACGGACTTGAAGCGTGTTATTTCTCCAGCTAACATATTTTCTCATATGCTCTGGCATAATTTTAACATCTCTTACAACCTCATTTCGATTGTCTCCATCTCTTACGTAAATATCAAATGATTTTCTACTATTAAAATCAAGATATTTAATTTCACCTGGAGCCCAATCAGAACGACTAATAGATGGAGGATTTCGATCCTTTACTTCAATTGTGACTGTCGTAGTAGCACTAGTACAATTAGAATAATTTTTTCTATAATCTAAAGCACATGTTTGAAACCTAAATGTATGAGATTTTCCCGCATAACTTGGAGGGATATCTTTCCAAGTCACATTTAGTACTGATGAATTATTTTTTTCATCCGGCACTATTTGAGTTGAAAACTTTCCATAATCAGGAGCGCTTCCTAGTCTAGAAATTTTTGGAGCGACTTCACCATTTAAATCATAACCAGATACTTGAAAGGTGATATCTAATCCTTGGCTCATTGGCTTTGGAGCGACAATCTTTGGTTTTCTTCTTACATCATTAACTTGAAATTTAACTTTTTTACTATTAGCGTGCTTTGCTGGGTTATAAACATTTATTGTTCCATCGTACTCGATACAGTTTACACTCCAAGTTGAACAGTTTGAGTTCTCATTAATTATGACATGATGAAAATCTGGTTTAAACGTTAATCTAAAGTCTGTATCACTAAGCTGTTCAATCCTCGTATTTGCAGGAAAACCTTCAGTTGTTACAGCAAATGGCCCATTAGGATAATCCTTATTTTCAATTGAAAAGTCATAGATTAACTCATCACCTTCTCTAACACTTTTCGTATCTCCTCCATTGATGTTTAGATCTAGAGGTACATCATTAACAATAAGAACAACTTCTTTCGTTCTTTTTTCGGAGTCTGGTTTAGTAGAAGAAAGCCAAACTGTTATTGGATAAGTTCTTGTTTTAATCGTTGGATCTCCAGGAAGATTCCCATCGAAATAGCCTGGTTCCCATGAAAAAACAAACTTTTCTTCATCAAATTTTGCCCCTGCAGGTAAACCTTCAACCTTAATGATTGGCGCATACGGAGCCGGTGCTTCAGCGCGAATCCTAAAATCAGTAATTTTCCCCTCATAAAATTCATATTGACCGGATAATGTCATAGAAAGAGCATCTGCAGGATCTTTTGTTTCCTCAGCAGGACCTTTATATTTCTTACCAACAGATGGATAAGGATCACTTTCACATCCAGTGAGTGCTAAAAGTAAAATTAAACTTGATAAAACTTTCATATATATTCCTTACTTATTTTCCTACCGGTCTTAGCATAAATGGATAATTAATATTTACATTCACCCCACCCTTAGGCTTTGGAAATTTCCAACTCATCATTTTAGTCGTGATACATTTTTCAACTACAGCAGAGTTTAAAGTGGTATTTTTAACCTTTGAGTAATTTAACATACCAGTTCCATTAATTTGGAAACTAACGGTAACTAGACCTTCTAGTCCTGGCTTTTTATTTAACTGAGCTTCATAACATCTTCTAACTTGAGATAAATATTTGGCAATTGTTGCATTGATAGCATATCGAGAAAGACCACCTTCTAAGACCATATCATTGGAGGCAACAGATATAGCGGAAATCCCTTTACCTTCACCAGATGCAACCATGGTATTTCCATAACCACCAGCACCACCTCCAGCACCTTTAGTTCCTACTCCTCCAAGACCTGCGACTCCAGTATTTCCAACAGTCGTCTTTTTAAGACCTTTACCTAAGCCAGTCAAAACTTCACCACCTGATCCAGCATCTCCACCAGGACCAGCACCTGCTGTAGCCTGCTTAAGCTTTTGAGGAACACCACCAACAGCTTTGGTCAAATCTTTAGATCCTACCAGACCTAGGAAGCCAAGATTTCTTTGAACGGCCCTCTTAGACTTTTGAGCATCTGTTAGAGGTTTAACCTTAATATTAGGTTTTGTTTGAGAGATATTTACGGCTTTAGTTTGCTCAATAACTTTAACAGTTATAGGCTTAACTTCCTTCTTCTTTTCTTCAACTTCTTCAACAACCTCTGGTTGCATAAAATAAAGAATTGGTATTATTGCAAAAATGACCAATAAAATATATTCAGTGGCCCTATTCATCCAAGAATTAGAATCATGTTCCTCAGTTAAACCATCAGCAAACTTTCCACTGGATGCATTAGAAACAAAAAACTCTCCAGCTTCAGTACTTAATTGCCATCTCCCTTTTTCAACGTTTGCAAAGTGACAATTGGTAAAGTCTTTAACTTGGATACTATTTTTTTCAATTTTTAAGTCTAATTGGCATTTCCATTCATCTTCTGAAAATTCGAATCCCTGTAGTTTTCTTTTCTCAATTCTTTTTTGAGCTTTTTCTTCTGAAATAAAACCAAAAAGTTTATGTAAACCTAGCTTTAAGTCACCTGTGTGATTAATAATTTTGACTAGTTCACCATCTAAGGTCTCAATAGCAATCATTGAATTTTCTCCTTGGCATCGAACTTCATTTCTTTAACAAAGTTCTTTTTAAGCTTAAGTAACCCAAAGTCATCCTCACCCAAATTCCCTGTAACGACTGAATAATCAGCTTTCTTTTTTTCACCCTCAATAAGAAGAGATTGAAAATCTATTCTTTTTCCTGATTTATACTTAACATTACTTTTGTCAGCATAAGAGAGGTTAGAAAATAGAATTGTCACAAATGTCATTGCAATAAGCTTATTCATGAGTTTCCTTTAATGCTTGTATACGTCCTGTAAAATATGCGGCCATTCTCATATTGTTATGATTAACAAATTCATCTTTCATTTTAGTTAAAGTCTCTAAATCATTAGGTTTCTGATTTAATTGAGTTTTATATGATCTAATTTTATTAAAATCTACGTCAGCTGTTCTTTGAACCTTAAACTCCTCAAACTCGATAAGAGAAGCATAATTTAAATTCTCTTGGCTTAGATTCCCAGAAATAAGAGTTTTTTCATCCTCTTCCAATTTGTCAATTTCCTCTGTCTGAAGTCGTCTATAATCTTCTGCTACCACGGTGTAGGGAGATGCCATTTGAGTTAAATTTGCTTGAACTTGCATGAGGATTTCTTCCGTCAATCCTTCAGGTATAGGGGTGTTCAATATTTCAGCCCCTAATCCTTCATAAGCTTTCGCCAAAAGATCAAGTAAATATATTCTTGTTTCACTATTTGCCCCTTCTAGGTAGCCTTTAGCATACCTTGAAAACTTCTCAATACGGCTAATTCTTCTTTTAAATAGAGTTTTACTATATCTTCCGTAGAATTTTGTTTTTGCCTGTCTTTTATAAAGTTTTTGAGCTTCACCCAAAACATGCTTTGCCCAAGTAGGACCAGTATAACTCAAACCTTTCGTTAATATGGACTGGTTAGATTTAGTTGGCTTAATAGTAACTAACCTATTGGCCAGAGAAATCTTTCTTTCAGCATTCCATGGAAGGATAAGAGAGCTATTATCAATTAAACCGGCTTGATCAAGAGTGTTAAAAACTAGCGTTTCATATTTTGATTCAATTTTTTTATCTCTTCTAATCTTATTAATGAGTTTTTTCAAAATACGATCTCTATCTGAGAAGTTCTCATCTACTTCGTATAAAAGTGCTATTTTTAAATAAACTGGAATATCCGCATTCCTAGTGAGCTCAAACTTCTCTTGAAGTTTTGCAGTATCACTAAATCTTCCCATTAGTTCATACTCTACAACCAAAGCTTTTTCATCTTTAGCCTTTTCAAGCAAAGAAATTAACTTCTCCTGGTCAGCTAATTTGATGGCCAAAACTTTAGCATTTTGACATGATTTTTCTTCATAAACTTTATCAAAACAAAATTTATAAAAACGCTCTAATGCAATACGGTTTTCACCTAATTGAGTCACGGCTTCAAAGTCGGCTTGCTTTCTTATATTTTTAATTTCTTTCAGATCAGAAGCTAAGTTTTTATCATTAAGAACTTTATCAAAATTTAGCCAAGCATCAGCTTGGATAACGATCTCATTATACTTTTTCTGTTGGTTCAAAATATCTAAAGCTAAATGTTGAGACTTTATTGCATATTCATCTACATTTACAACCGAAACATCTGCAAGCTCCATGAAGATGGGAAGAGCTATGTTAAAATCTTTACTCTTATAGTTCTCATGAGCGTAAACATAACGAAACTCTCTAGCTTCATTAGTTTTTTGCTTTGTTAAGAGTTTATAAATTGCCAAAGATTCTACTTTAACAATATCGGATTTTTTGAGTTTTTGTGCCATAGATAGGCGTGTTTGCCTTAACTTTCTAATATGTTCATCATCAAAACCATAACTTATATCTTCGTCAATCCATTTTTTCAGTCTTGCGATCTTGTTTTCCTCAGATGACTCAACTTTTAACCAACCTTGTTGCATTTTTTTTCTCATATCATCATTGGGATAAAATGCGAGGTACCTATCGATTGATCTTTTTAATATATCCACATAAAGAGGATTAGATTCAGCTTCTGAGTCAAATTGAACAATAACTCTTTTAAGCATCGCTTTAAACTCTTTTGCTTCTTCTTTAGTCGCTGGTAATTCTTTTTGAGATCTTTTTTCTAGTTTAGATAGATACTCGGTAACAAGATCTACATCCCTGAAACCATAAAATTCTTCCAAGAGTCTCATTTCATAAAATGGGTCTGGCTTCTCTTTATTTAATTCAACTAAAACTGTACTCCCTGCGATTCTGTTACCAGCGGCATAGAAAGCCTCAACCAGTTTTCTAACTAAATCCTTACGTCCAGTTTTAGACCTAAGCTCCTTAATATAAGCTAACTCTTTTTCACCATTTGTTAGATCTGACGAAAAGAACAATAAAAGGTCATTTATGACTTTTTCTCTTACACTTCCATCTCGTTCAAACAAAGATTGCTTAAGTTCTGAAATAGCAGTATCAAGTTTGACTTCCTTATAGTGAAGCCAGGCTCTTTTATAATGTGCATAATTACAACTTTCTACGGAATTACATAATTCAATTCCAGCAAGATAGTATTGGTCGGCTTTATTAAAATTAACTTTCTCCTCATAATATTCTGCGAGTGAAAAAGCTGCTTCCCTTTTAAGTCTCTCATTGGCATGCTCTGACTCAAAAACAGACAAATAATAGTTTCTGGCCTCATCAAACCTTGAAAGCTTTCCAAGAACTCTTGCGATATTATATCTAATTAAAGTTGCATTTTTAGCATCAGCTTTTTTTATTCCATCCCTTCCATTAAGCACATCAAGATAAAGCTTTAAAGCCTTCTCTCTATACTCTACTAAATTATCATTTTCTCCCTCTTGTATTGAGACATCGAAGTACAAGTCAGCTAAGCGAATACTAAGTATTGAACGGTCAGGATCATTTTTATCTAAGGTAGACTTTAGTGATTCCATTTCCTCAATAAGATATTCATCTGCGATTGCTCCAGAAGAAAGAGTTAAACCAAGTAAACCTGCTAGAAAGAGCTTTTTCATGTTATCTGAGTCCTATTACCGCCAGTTGTATGGCCTGAAATTGACCAGTAGTAAGTATTCCCATCACTTGGGATACCACAGTACTTGGAACATCCTTATCTGCTTGAAGATTAATCTCTCCAGGAAAGGCCATACCAGCATGATTCTTTGCCCAGGTATTTTTAATTTCATTTAAGTCGGAAATTAGTTTTCCAGGAGCTTTTACAACTTTCTTTACTTCTCCAACCAACTTTTGGTCTAAGTAAAGATTTCCATCTTTAGCAATGGCCAAAACTGGAGCTTCTTTTACTTGTGCAGAAGTAATTGAGTCTGGAAGACTTACCCCTTTATTAATCATAATCTCAGGTGAAGTTGAAAATGTTTGCAGTAAGAAAACAACCAGCATGCTGAACATATCAACCATCGAAGTTAACATCAAAGCATAAACTGCAGCTTTTTTCCCCCAACTATTCTTTCTCTTTCTATTAATTAGATGTTTTTCAAAAGCATCTGATGCCACTAAACTTCTATTTAATTTCATTATCTTCCCCTTGCAGAAAGAACACCGATATTTATGATTTCATTTTTTCTCAATGTATCTAAAGTCTGAACCAGACTACCATAATTTACAGATGTTCTTGGAGTTACTGTGGCCGTTGCAATTTCAACGACCTTATTTTTAAAGGTAAGAATCTTTGTTTTTATAATATCATTTAGATTCGCCTGAAACTCAGCATCAGTAGCACCTTCTACTTTTATTTTTTGCACCCTCTTTCCATTTCTTTTGAGGTTAAGACTGGCATGAGTCGAATCCTTATAAACAACATCTAAATCATATGAAATCTTTTTTGACGGGGCAGCGGCCGTACCATGGCTTTGTTTTATTTCTACCGCACCAATTTCAATCCATACAGCTGTGATTAATAAGAAACATACACATGTTGAAAGAAGATCAATAAAAGGAGTCAGATTTAAATCTGCATTTAATTCCTTTTTTGAACCTAAACCTATTTTCTTTTTCATAATTCTTCCTGAATTCTAATAATCTAATTTCTACTTGTACTAACCTCTTTAACTTCAGCAGCATTTGGCAGAATTTCACCCTGAACTAATTCCTCTGAGTTTTCAGTATAAAATAATAGATCGTGGTACAACTCACTAGACTCTTCAGTAATTTCACCAACGATTTGCTCTGTTTTATTAGTAAAGATTGCAAAAGCAACAAGTGCTGGAATAGCTGCGATAAGACCAAAAGCCGTAGAGTTTAGCGCTTCTGAGATACCTTGTGATAATAAATTTGCTCTTTCAACAGGAGAAGCAGCCGCAACCCCAGCAAATGAACTAATAAGACCAGTAACAGTTCCTAATAGCCCAAATAAGGTCGCAACGTTACCAAACATTGATAAGAAACCAGTTCTTTTATCATAAAAAGAGATTTCTCTTGTTAACTGCTCATCCATTCTTGCTTGAAGAGCCTCATCACCAGAACCCATCATTCTCTGTTTTAAACCTGCAAGGGTTACTTTTCCGATGGAAGTTTTTCCAGCAGTTTCTTCAACATAAGTTTTAGCACCTTGGTAATCACCTGCTGCAACAAATGCTAATACATTTCTTCTAAAGTCTTTAGGTGCTGTTCTATACTTTGTGTATAATACAATTGTTCTCTCAATTATGAACCCAACTGTTAACAATCCAAAAAGTAAAATGAAATACATAAAAAATCCACCGGCGTGGAACTGATCTATTAAACTCATGCCTTAACCTCCATATTAAGCATTAACTTGAAATAAATTTGAAATCTGTCTTATATATATGCTTAGACTTTAGAAATGATACATGCCTAAAAAAGTGATTGACTAGGGTTTAGGCCTTTTATTTTCCAAAAGTAAGATTTTGTAATCAAGAGTAAAAGACTTGGTTTTATAAAGTTTGATTATTTGTTATGAGAAAATAGAAAAAGGGACAAGATGGCTTCCTGTCCCAAGGTATTATTTAAAAAGTTCCAATGAGATTTATCTGAGTTCCCCTATTTCCATAGGTATAGTCATATGAATCACCTGAAATGTTCGACTTTCTAGTTTGACTAAAAGATGTTCCTTTGTATTTCAGCTCTGCAGCTATATTTTTATTAAACTGGTAACCTAGCGCCACTTGAAAACCTGCACCTGTTTCGAAATCATTATAAGCTTCATTTACATCATCATCACTTGAATTAAAATCAATTGTTTGAATATTAATTCCGCCATAAGTATAAAGTGAGGTATTAATCCCGTAAGTTAAATTTCCTTCAATATCCCAATGGGTGACATCCGCATCTCCCGTTAAATCCCAATCTAATGTATAACTTGACCTTGTTAGAGCGACCATATACTCCATACTAGCATTTCTTAGTTTCTGATAGCCAATACTAAATACATTAGCTGTTGCACTTGTATCTTCTGAGGCCCTTCTAATATCATCCTCAACCTCTAGCTCAATAGTTTGATTACCAAATCCAGCCGAAAGCCTTAAACCATTATGAATTAAAGTTGGATCTAGATTCACTTTCTGTGAAACTTTAGCTTCCACCTGAGCTGAATTCTGTTTTTCACTTTTAACTTTCTTTTTAGGTGCAGCGTAAACAGCTCCAACTCCGAATGCCAAACTCATTACTAGCAATTTTCTCATTACTCCTCCTCAAAGATTTCTATAGATTCCTATTGATTGGAGCAATTATTATGCCATTCTAAATTTAATTTCCATCAGTAAATTAAAGACAAATACTGTTTAATCTTTTTACAGTGACTTAATTTTAATCATTAAAAAACAAGGTTACCACTTAAACCTAGTTTTAAGAAGGTATAGTCTTTCTCATCTGTGGTGAGACTTTCAATTGAGCTTAATGACTTAAAAATGTACTTATAAGAGTATTTATATTCAATTTCAGCAGAATAAACAGAAGTGCTAAACTCTGATTCATCTACAACTAAATTTCTTTGAATATAAGATAAATTATAACTCCATTTTTCACTTAAATTTTGCCCAAAATTAACTCTCAAAAAACGAAGGTCAAACTCGGAGATTTTAAAATCAATAACATCGCCATCACTATCTTTAGTTTCATCAGACTGGACATTCTCAGTACTTTGTCCCACCAGAAAACTTCCAAAAAACAAATGATTTCTATAAGAGAAACCGTATTTAGGAATAGTAAGGGAGCCATCAAAGAAATAACCTTCTTCATCTTCAAAACCAATCTGAACTTCTGATCCAGCCTGCATCAATAGAGAAAAATGACCAAAATCAAAACCAAGTTCAATAAAGTTCATATCATTAACACGATAATCACCTCTTCCCAATTCATCTTCAAACCACCGATATCTTTTACCCATTAAAACAAGGGTTGGATCCATATAATATGATAAATGGAAGTAATCGGCCTTAAAACTATAATAAATTTGAGTCTGAGGCTCTTCATGAATAAAATAATCGTTAGTATTTGCCCCAGTAGTAAAAATATGCTGATAACCAAATGGCCCTGAAGAAAATTGGTTTTCTAGAATTGGAGTCCAATTGTTTGCCCTATTATTACTTGCTCCATGCCTAGAACCACCGTACGTCCATAGCCCTAGGGTTGTTTGATTTTTATATACCTCAGGTACGGCATAAAAAGACTGAGTTCTCTCATAACTATCAATAGCTTTTTTATCAATAAAGAAAGTGTCAAATCGTCTTTTCAAAACGACAGGATCACTTACAAACTCTTGAGGAGATAACGAAATCTTTTTTCTACCTTTTCCAAAAGTTTCTTTTTTACATTTTTTTAGACTTGTTGGGTGGAGAAAGTCATACTTCTTAGTTTTAGACTTAGTAAACTTATACTTATTGTCAGACTTAACCTCTTGTATCTCCCAAATACTTGATCTTGCAAAGGTAATTTCTTCACCATTAATTGATAAAAAGGTCAGTTTATCTTTAGAAAATCTGATCGGCCAACCAGTGACAAAATGAACTAAGCGTCTTTTGTACAAAGTTTTAATTGAGTAAAGTTTTGGCCCCTTATTATTTAACACAATACCTTTTGCTGGAAACTTATCAATAGGATAACTTGAAAGACCAACAATCTCATATCTTGGAACTTTAACTAATCGGCCTTTAAGATTAAAGATAGATATGGATGAAGAACTAACTTCAGTAATTAATCCCACCTCTCTTGCACAGGAAGATAAATAAACAGCATTGACATCCAGAGCATGAGCCTGACCAATAATAAGTGTTAAGCCGATAATTAACTTAGAATAAAAGTTCAAAACGGCCTCCATAATAAGTGTTATCGCTCTCAAAGTCTTTTTCAACTCCACCTAAGCTACTTTCCATTTTATAAACCTCAGATTTCATTAACAGAGT
Source organism: Flavobacteriaceae bacterium (assembly GCA_964215955.1). GTDB lineage: Bacteria > Bdellovibrionota > Bacteriovoracia > Bacteriovoracales > Bacteriovoracaceae. Next base: position 76,003 of record CAXPDR010000017.1, on the reverse strand, counting down.
CAATGTGACATAATGACCAAAACTTCTTTGAACTTGAATTAAATAAGCTTGAGTTTCATGTTCAATATTTAAAGCTTGAGTTCCATCATCTTCGTACTCTCCTTTCCCTAATAAAAGATCTGTTTGTACTCTTAAGTCTGATAAAGCTTGCCAAGAAAAATTTAAACGATAATAGATAGAACCATATTCATAACCTGTAATATCATTTTCACCCAAAGAGTTTTTGGACTCAACATTAATTTGATCCTCAACATCAAAAGAGCTACTACTTTTATCGTCCAGAAAATATGTCAAAAAGTTAATTTTAAAATTTTTAAATTGATAACCAAATCGTAAAGCGGTAGAAATTGCATTTGCCGCAACCTCTCTACCTTCATATCCTTTCATATTAAAATAAGGGGAAAAATAACCACCACCATAGGAAAAAGAGAAATTTTTCCAGTCTCCTCCCATAAATGCCATATAATTAAAATTATTTACGACTATATTTTCTTTAGGCTTGTCGCTACTAAAGTCCTGAGGGATATTCCCAGCTGACAAACCAGTTAGGTTTCCTTCAAAATATCCATGAAAAAAATGGGACTTAAACTCAGAAGTAAAGACAGTACTTTTCTCAAAACTTGGAAGATACTTACTTATAATTCCTCCAAATTGATTTTGACTTTGAAAATGAAAATCTTCTCCAGTTGACCACTGGTAAAAGAAAGGTAATGCAAGCTCCTTTTGACCATTTATTTGAATTATCCCCATTCTATTTCTTTTAGGAAATAAATAGGGTTTAAAATAAAAGCTGGTTCTTTCTTCTAAATCCCTAAAAGACCTTTGACCAACTCTATAATTATTTAGATATTCACTTATTTTTAGATTATCACCAAGAACTCTTATCGCCGTTGTGTTTCCTTTACCTTGGAATTTGTCGCCATCACATTCAGACGCCTTCTCCTCAAAATCAGGGTTAATTTTGATACCACTAAATGTCTTTAAGTTTAATTCACTAGGTTTCAAGGTTGATATATTACTGATCTCTCCATTTCCAACGACGATCATCTTCCCTTTATCAGTTAAAATAAAAATTAGATTTTCAATGTACTGAAAAGGAAGACCTATAATAGGCTTATTTTCTTCTCTAAATTCAATTTTTCGAAAATAGTTAATGAGGGAACTTTCAAAAGTGATATTCTTTGAAAAAGGACTTCTATTGATACCGTAGGTTAAAATCGTGGAAATATCTTTTTCCGATAAAGTCTTAATAAAACCAGCTTCTGTCAGGATATGAACATTTTCGTCAATTCCAATGACAAGTCCTTCATAAAACTGACAATTTCGATCTTGAATAACAACAAAATCCCGAGCGAAAAGACTTAGACTCGAAATCATAATCAACAAACTAAAAAATATCTTCATTTGTTAATTTTTGACCTTTCGCTTTTACCCGTCAAGGAAATAATCAAATTTACTGAGGATAATCGTTTTGATCGATCGAGCTTATAATGCGATAATAAAAGTCAGGCGTGAATTCCCTAGCTTTATCTTTTAAATCTAAGACACAAGAATCAAGATTATTTTTACATTCTTCTTTGTTAGAAAGACTTTCAACTATTTCCTTTCTTAACAAATTCCTTGAATGATAACTATCACTTATTAATTTGAGACAAATTCCTTCTTCATATGAGGTATACATATATTGTAATCTTACATTTTTTGATCCACTTGCTTCATATATTTCATTAAGAAGGCTTATTGCACTACCACGAGCTTCTTCTTCTAACTCCATGATATAATTCATATCACCATCAACCTTAGTAACCCTCTCTAGCTCATCTTTAAGATTTCTGAGTTTTTGAAGTTCTTGATAGGCTAATTCATTATAGTTTTTATTATAAAGCTTCTGTAGTCTAATAATACTTTCTTCGGTTGATTCTTTTAAACCTAATAACTGGAAATAATCTCTCAAGAAAATGCTAAAAGGCTTTTTACCTGATAACCTTTTAACAATTTCATTTTCATCTATCTCAAAATCGTGATTATAACCAGCTTCATTATTACTTTTTAAATAATATTGAAGCACACCTACCTTATAAAGGTTTTCATTATTCTTTTTTATCTCAGACTTAACTTTAACATCAACTTTAGTACACTTACTCCCTTCTTTTACGTAGTCACTTCCACATGAAGTAGGATTTTTTTCTACATCTTTACAAGAAGTTATCCCCAAAGTTAATACCAATAAAACCATTAAATTCTTCATTTATTCCTTCCTAAATATGACAAAAATATTATTTCAATTATGATGACTTTCCCTCTTCAAAACAATGCCATTGAATTTTCTTTAGGTACTGTCAAGATATAGGACGGCCTGGCCTTAAAATACCTGTCCAAGTAATATACACCTTTGAATTTTTTACAAAGACAGGAGTAATTTATCTATTAAAAATAAAAAAACGCCTCATTTAGAGGCGTTCTATAGATTATGCAGGATGCACCTGTCGCTAATTTTCCTTTCCTTGTGTGTGTGTGGAGGGGAAGCTTATGCAGGAGCCGAAGATTTTTTCTTTTTAAATAAACCACTTTCTTGCAGGGCGATTTATTATAAATTGAAGCCTCCTTAGAGACTTCAAGCTTTAGTTAACTACATCCAGTGGTTGCACCACAGGTATCACATTTCATACAAGATCCATTACGAAGCATAGTAAATGATTGGCACTCAGGACAAGATTCTCCCTCATACCCCTTCATTCTCGCCTCACTCATTTTATGAGCTTGGGATAACATTTCAGAGTTGGCCTGTTTTGAGTAAACCTTTTGAGTACTCACACGACCATCCGCATGAGTGATTTTTTCGGTTTTCTCAATCATTTCTAATAAGGGTTCTTCATTTCCAGATTCACCACTAATTTTATCTCCCTCTAGATCAGTTGGCTTAACATGAACTAGATCATGCCTACCAAGGTACTTACATGCCAGATCTCTAAAGACATAATCAATGACCGAAGTGGCCATTTTCAAATTATCATGTCCAGTAACAATTCCATTAGGTTCAAATTTAGTAAATGTAAAAGCATCTACATACTCTTCCAGTGGAACTCCGTATTGCATTCCAAGAGATACAGCGATTGAAAAGCAATTCATAAGAGATCGATAAGCAGCCCCTTCTTTATGCATATCGATAAAAATCTCTCCTAGTGAGCCATCATTATACTCACCCGTTCTAAGATAAACCTTATGCCCACCGACAGTTGCTTTTTGAGTGTATCCTTGTCTTCTATTTGGAAGTATTTTTCTTTTTGAAATTTCTTTGTAAATAATTTTTTCTACAATTTTTTCGGCGATATGAGTAACCTTCTCAGTCGTTGCCATTTCATCATAGTCCTCCATAAGACCTAGATCTTCAAATGCTTGGGCATTCAACGGTTGAGATAATTTTGAACCATCTCTATAAATGGCGTTGGCCTTAGTCATCAGTGACCATGATAATCTATAAGCATTAGAAATATCTTCAATACTGGCTTCATTTGGCATATTAATCGTCTTTGAGATTGCTCCAGAGAGATACGGTTGAGCGGCAGCCATCATTCTTATATGACCTTCATAAGAGATTAATCTTTTCCCATATCTTCCACATTTATTAGCACAATCAAACACCGACAAATGCTTTTCTTTTATATGTGGTGCACCTTCAATCGTCATCGTTCCACAAACATAATCATTGGCCACTTGAATTTCAGTATCTGAGAAACCAATCTCTTTTAAAATATTTAAATTTTGATCCGATAATTTTTCATCAGCGATTTTAAGAGTCTCTCTTAAGAATTCATCACCTAAAGAAAACCTGTTAAAAGCAAAACTGATATCAAAAGCAGACTCTAAAGTTGCCTCAACGGTAGATATTTTTTCATCAGTAAATCCAAGACTTCTTAGTTTGTCATGTGTAATAGACTCGCAACCTATAAGCGTTCCATGCCCCACTGCGTACTTTTCAATTTCATGAATTTGGTTATCGTTATACCCTAAGTTTTTAAGAGCAGATGGAACTGATTGATTAATAATTTTAAAATAACCACCACCAGCTAATTTTTTAAATTTTACTAGGGCAAAATCAGGTTCAATACCAGTTGTATCACAGTCCATAACTAAACCAATCGTACCAGTTGGTGCAATAACTGTTGTTTGCGCATTTCTAAAACCGTATTTCTCCCCACTTTCTAAAGCTTCATCCCAAGCTCTCTTAGCTGCTTCTACAAAATACTTATCTACATATTTTGAATTTAAAGTTTGAGGATTAACAGTTAATCCCTCATAAGTATTTTCTGCATAAACAGCGCGTCGGTGGTTTCTAATAACCTTAAGCATATGCTCTTTATTATTTTCATATCTCGCGAAAGGTCCATGTTCTTTAGCTAAAAGCGCAGAAACCTTAAAAGTAGTTCCTCCCATAATAGCAGTGATGGCCGCTGTTATATTTCTTCCCTCTTCAGAATCATAAGCATGACCCATTCTCATTAAAAGAGCTCCAATATTTGCATAACCAAGACCTAAAGTTCTGTATTGAAATGACCTAAGAGCTATTTCTTCTGATGGAAATTGGGCCATTAAGACCGATACTTCTAGAACAACGGTCCAAATTTCACAAGCATGAATAAAACTATCCACATCAAACATACCAGTGACTGGATCTAAGAATTTCACAAGATTTAGCGAAGCTAAGTTACAAGCAGTATCATCTAAAAACATATATTCTGAACAAGGATTTGAAGCATTAATTCTTCCATCCTCTGGACAGGTGTGCCATTCATTAATAGTATCATCAAACTGAACCCCTGGGTCAGCACATTGCCAGGCTGCTTCTGAAACTAAGTCCCATAATTCCTTAGCTTCAATCGTCTTAACCGTTTCTCCAGTTGTTCTTGATATCAATTCCCATTTTTCATTTTTATCAAGGGCCTCAAAGAATTTATTAGGTATGCGAATTGAATTATTAGAATTTTGTCCACTTACTGTAGCATAAGCTTCAGAATTCCAATCAGTATCATAGACTTCAAATTCAATTGATGTAAAACCTTGCTTAGCTAGATCAATACATCTTGAAATATAGTTCATTGATACTGAATCTTTATTTGCTTCTCTAATCGCCTTACCTAGGACCTTATTAATCTTACCGTTAAATTTTTCTTCTCCCTTAATCTCAGAAGATGTAATTGTATTAAAAATATTTTCTAAATGTTTTTTACAAACTTTTGATCCCGTAACGAGAGATGCAACTTTTCTTTCTTCAATAACTTTCCATTTAACAAAGTCAACTATATCGGGGTGATCTAAATCGATACAAACCATTTTTGCAGCCCGTCTAGTTGTTCCTCCTGACTTTATTGCTCCTGCAGCTCTATCTCCAATTTTTAGAAAGGACATTAAACCTGATGAAGTTCCACCTCCAGATAGAGGCTCTCCCTGAGATCTTATATTAGAAAAGTTAGTCCCAGTTCCTGAGCCATATTTAAAAAGCCTAGCTTCTCTTGACCACAAGTCCATTATCCCGCCAGGGTTAACTAGATCATCATTTATAGATTGAATAAAACATGCATGAGGTTGGGGCCTCTCATAAGCCGATGTTGATTTTTGAAGTTTCCCAGATTTCGGATCAACAAAATAATGTCCTTGTGCCGAGCCTGTAATTCCATAAGCACTATGAAGGCCAGTATTAAACCACTGCGGTGAGTTCGGAGCGGCCATTTGATTCGCAAGCATAAAAGAGAGTTCAGCTTGAAATGCATCAGCATCTTCCTTCTTATCAAAGTAATTAAATTCCTCTCCCCATTTTCGCCAACATCCAGCTAATCTATCGAAAACCTGTCTTGCATCTGTTTCTCCACCTAATACAGGTGTACCATTAGCATCTAAAAGTTCATTACCTTCTAAGTCTTTTTGTGGAACTCCAGTTTTTCTAAAATACTTTTGAGCTATGATATCAGTTGCAACTTGAGACCATGACTCAGGTACCGTTACTTCCATTGATGATGATGATGAACCATCTATATTTTTAACTTCACTAGATCTTGTTTCGAATTTTAATTTTGAATAAGCTGATTGTCCCTTCCTAGTATATTTTCTTTTTATTTTCACTTCCTACTCCTTAGTCACTGAAAGATGAATGTTTATGTGTATGTATTAATTAGAATCCAAGTCCACTTGCAAGTCAACACAATATCTTGTGTTTTTAATGTGTCAGAACACTGACAACCACAATATAGGCCACAACATTTTTCTAAGTAACTAATAATTCACAAAGGTAATCTTATAAAATTATTGATTTTTTTTTATTAAAAACTGGAGTATAATACTATTGTGGATAAGTCATTCACTCGGACTTTACTTAATTTTTAAGACCTTACAAATCTTTTCAAAAATCTATGGTAAAATTTTTCTTATGAAGTACTTAATTTTATGCCTCACATTTTCAGTTCCTTTTGCAATGGCCACTAGTTTCTTAGATGAATTCGATAAACTCCAGCATGAAAACTCAGGCTGTCCTATCAATACGTCTTGTTCTAAAAAAATGGGTACCAATCTATCTAAGTGGGAAGCGTTTATAAAAACAACCAATTCCAAAAACCAATATAAGAAGCTTAAAACTTATTTTATGGATTACGGTATTCCATTATATTTTTTATCTACTAAAGAATCTAAAATAAGCTTAGATCCCATTATCTGGGACTCAAGATGTCGTTTTCATATCCCTAAAAATCCTAATAATAGAGTTGTCAAGGCCATGAAGTTTTTAAAGAAGCTTCCTAAAAATAGTCTCTATAACTTCACTCCCCTCATTGTTTACGATGGGCAAGAGGAAATAAGATATAGAACTGCATACGAAGATTATCCATTTGCAATTAAAGATGAAAGGTTATTTTTTATCAAAGATTATGATGATTTTTACTATTATTACTCAGTAGATAAAGAAGGTAATCTACAAATTGAAAATCTTAATCAGAAACTAGTAAATATGGCGATGGATAAAAAACAAGATAATATCAAGTGCCCAACAAGTATGGAATTTGATGATAAATATTTTAGTCAAAGTTTTTGTCAAAAAGTACAAGACCTTAAAACAAAAGAGCTAAAAATAATTCAATATGCTTGGAGTTGTCCTTAATCCTCAAAGCCTTTAAAGGTTTGAATTTTAAAATAAGATTGATCTTCTTTTGAGCACAGCTGATTGTTATAATATTTTCTCTCTAGCACAACCCCTGTCATTTCATCTTCATCATCATCTATTGAGACTCTAATAAAAGTGACATCTCGAACTTCGTACAAAGTATTTTCATTTTTTATTTTAGAAAGAGTTTCAATAACAAAACAAGGTTCCTCTAGACTTCCATCACAATACTTAGACTCGCCTTTTAAGGCTTCATACCGAATATATATTGAATTAGAAACTTTCTTTAATCGTTTTGGATTTTCATCCATTGTATCCCTTAAAACACTTTCACATAATTCTGTAAATAAACTATGCTCATTTGAAAGGATGTCTGAAATGACGTTAGAATTAGAACTTACATACTGAAGTCCATTATAGTTTCGACTTATAGTCGCTGTTGCAGATTCTGAACTTATCTCTTTTTCAGATTTTCCACACTCTTTAATTTGAATATTTAATTTTGCCGCCTGCTTAGAGTTTACGATTACTCTGTCCGTATAATTAACCTTTGCACTAAAAGCATTACAAATACCTTTAGAAATTCCAACTTCATCAGAATCCATTTTTTCATCTTCACTAATATTTCTTTTTGAACCAACTCTATTTTCAGGATCTTCCACTACTTCTTGAACTCCACAGGAGACCAGTAATATGGTTAATAGAAGAAGAGCAGAGTGAATTAAGTTCATATTTATTCCTATAAGTTTTTACTAAGCCTTTGGGTTCTTTTTTCTTTAATGGTTGAAAAGTACTCATTTATCCAGGCAGTATTACTTCTAGATAAAAGCCAAGTATTATATTTCTCTATAGGATTAATTTTATAATCTAAACTCATACTGTCAACGATTAACATATTAGCGATCACAGGGACCTTTAGTAAGGCTTTCAGACCATCTTTAGTCCTATGAAAGTTTTTTTGTTGCTTAAAATAAGTCACAAGGTTTTCATAGATATAGTATCCTGGACTAACTCCTGTTTCACATAGTTGAGCCAATTCTTCTTCTGTATTTTTGTAATGCTCTTTTAGTGCATGCTCTAAATGCTCCTGAGGATTCTCCCAATTTCTTTGAACCATTACTGAGTATAAATCTGCTTGATCAGAATATGGAAGTGCTAAAACAGGATATTGAGCTGCTAATGAGATATCATCCTTAACTTTGGTAAATTCTGTGGATAAGTCCACATTTACTGTTTGCTTATTTTTAATATCTTCTTTAAGCATTAAATCATGAAAACTAGGGCAAGACTTTATCTCATCTTTAATTTTTAAACTCTTCTGATAAGTTTTATATAATGCATAAGAACTCAGAAAATATAATTGCCTATTGGATAAATGTTTAAAATCCTCGCGAACAACTGAAGCTGGCATTCTTCCCTTTGTAAATTTCACATCTTTATCCAAAATAAAATCAGGCTTAACATATTCCGTCTGATTTACTTTGATCCTATCTGTTTGAACCAATTCAATATTATTTTGAGTATGGGAACAACCTAAGATGGCCGAAAAAATAATTGTGCAGGTAATGATTTTCTTCATAATTTCTCCTATTCGCCTTACCATTCTATCGGTTGAGAATTTGAAAATTATAAAAATGCCCGTTTTTCAATCCCAAAACCGGTATTTCTTGCCTTGCGCAATAACATTCTAAAGGTTTAACTTGTCTGAAAGTTGAGATTTATTTAAGCTTTTTAGTATGAATTATTGGCTAATGAAAACAGAACCAGACACCTTCTCGATTGAAGACCTTAAGAACTCTCCTAACCAAGAATCTAACTGGGATGGTGTGAGAAACTATCAGGCCAGAAATATCATGCGGGATGAAATGAAAAAGCAAGACTTGGTATTCATCTATCATTCATCTTGTAAGGATGTCGGTATTGCAGGCCTTGCGATCGTTAGTAAAGAGTGTCATCCCGACTTATCAGCCCTTGATCCCAAAAGCCCCTATTTTGACCCTAAGGCCACCAAAGAAGAACCAAGATGGTATCTTGTTACAGTGAAGTGGAAAAAAACTTTTAAACGCCTTATCCCACTAAAAGAGTTAAAAACCTATCCAGAACTTAAAAATATGGTTCTACTAAACCGCTCTAGACTATCTGTTCAACCTGTAAGTAAAGCTGAATTTGATTTTATTTTAAATTTATAGAGAATTCCCAACAAGTTTTATACCGTTATTAGATATATCTCTCGTAATATTAGTATGTTACCTCTGACTAATTTATAAACATCCCTTTGTAAACTCTACCAGTCTAAAAGAAAAACTTACTCTCAAGTGAGAAAATCAAAAAAAAAAAAGCTTAGGAGTGAAAATGAGACCAAGATCTGTTTTAATAAATTTTTTATTATCAGCATTACTATTTACAAGTTGTATTGAAGATAAAAAATCCCATTCCAACAGTTCTAAAAATAGGAAAACAAAATCAAATTCAGCAATAACTCCTGCGGCTGAAAAACCTACAAAAAAATCCCATAAAAATATTATCACGAAAACAAAACTTGAGACTTTATTAGAATCTATAAAAAGACAATTGATATATATTGATGATCATTTTTCATTCAACTTTCACCTTGAAAGTTGGGAATTAAAATATTTTGATTTAGAGAAAGCTAAGAAAACGGAAAAAATTTTAGCAGCGATTATTGATTTACAAGAATCAGAAGAAATTGATCTTAGCGTGTATCGATCTATTAGTTTTGATTTAGTGTCCGCCAACTTGGACAATGAGCCAGTTTACACTAACGACACGCAAGATCAGCTTTTTATAGATGATATGGCAAATTACGATACAGTAAGATTTGCTCTTCATTTCCACCCATTATCTCAGGAGTATAAAGAGCTAAAAGAGACAAATGCCATATTGGCCAATCAACTTAAGTCGAAAACAGGTTTTACATGCGAAATTGACGATGACTATACGAGTAAAATCGCTGTTAGATGGTTACTTACTAGACTTCTTAATTCCATGAATACTGAAAAAGGTATCGAAACCATAAAAAGACTAAAAAATATTCAAATAAGTAATCACTACTCCTTTAGTTTCGAAGGAACTAATTTAGATGGGATCAAGATAAATATAGAGGAGTTTGAGTCTTATTTTAACAATACCGATACTAGATATGGTATTCTAATGGATATCGAAAAAAAGGTTACCTATTTAGAGGAGACTCTTAATACAACAATCAAGTATAAAGGGCTCAGTCAAGATCCACAGGAAACTTACGAAATTATAAATACCCTTTACAAAGAAGCTAAAAAGCCTGGCGCTCAATTACATGGCCTTGAAACAATCATCATTGGCATTACAAATAAATTCAATCCTGAATTAGACATGATTTTTCTGGAATTAGATGAGGACTCGGAAAGAGACAAAAAAACGTTTAATGAGGCTATTGATTATTACAATCGAAATATTTAACAATAATTTTGAAGCTAAAATGAAAAGTATTATCTTTTTTGTATCTTTTTTTTATTTCTGTAAACAGCTTGGCCGAAAAGATAAGGCTAGTAGAATTTAGCAGAGAGAGTATAGATCAACATTGCGTGGAATATTCTCCGTATATATCCACAGTTGGGGTATTTGACACTATAGAAGAGTGCCAAGCAATGAAGGATAGTTCAGAAGATTATCTTAATATTCATGGCCCAGAGATGGTTGGGTCCATTATACTTAAGTGTGAGTCTGATTCAAATAAAAGTGCTGATCAAATCCTTAGTGAAATGACTGAAAGATACTCGAATGAAGGTAATAAAGCGTCATACCGCCTTTCTTCCCCAGTGGAGCATGTGTTCATTAAGGGTAAAAAAGTTATACTTGGGGAATGTGCTCAATAAGATAGTAATTAAAATTAAATTTTAGAGAATTTAGAAGGAGTGACTTTATTCTCTATAAAAATAGGGATACTAGTCTTTTTACCAGACTCAAGATCAACCTTAAAAGTGTATTGACCTTCAGCTAAAACTTTATAAAACTCTCCGTTTCTCAGATAAAACTTTCCAAGGTTTTTATTTTTAGCATCAAAGATTCTTACTGATCCTTTTGCCTTACTAGAGACAAAAACTCCATAGCCCTGATGAATTTTTTCAATCATCTTAATCATACTTTCTTTATTATCCTGATAAAAACTAGGGATATTTGAATAGGATGGCCATTTTCTGCTTGATAACTCTACCGTCACCTGAAGATCATTATAAAAATGATAAGACCAATCTTGCATACCGCCTTTGAGAACATACCAATCGGCTCCATTAGTAATACCTCCTGAAAACCTTGAGGAATTTCTCATTTCAGGATTTTCATCAGCATAAGTAAGAGAGATATCTTTAACTAAACCATCAAACGGATGTCTTTCATGCGTATTATCCCATGGATAATTGACAACTACTGCTCCACCATGAAAATTAGCCGATAGTGAAAAATTATGCTTTTTCTGAAACTCCATCACAGCTTTAGTCTCGGGTTGCCTATTAGAAAGGTCGTTTACATCGCCCCTAGACCAATCTGGAAAATTTCTATTTAGATCATAACCATTTGCATTTGATCTACTTCTTCTAGCTGATCCATCGGGGTTCATACTAGGCATAATATAAATTTCAGTACTATTAATTAAACGAGTTATTCTTTTATCTTTTCCATAAGACTTCAAAAGATCTTCAATAAGAAATTGAGTTAATTCTCTTCCTGTAATTTCATCTCCGTGCATACTAGAAATGTACTTGAACTCAGGTTCAAGCTCATCAATGTTTACATTATCAGAAATTTTAACAACCCATAAATCCTTTCCCTTTACAGACTTTCCAATGGATTCAAGCTTTGCAATTTTAGGATACTTACCAACAAGACTTTTAAGTTTAGCCTCAATTTCTGAGAAACTTGGATAACCTGCATTATTTTTAGTTTGTGAAAGTGAGTATTTCTCACAATCAAGATAGGCTTGATCAATATCTTTTAGCCATTTCTTCATTCCTTTAGGTCCATAAAGCTCAAAACCATGATCATCGGCATGATCAATAGTTAGAGTAGCCTGAGAGTTTGCGACCTGCATGAAATTTGTATCTTCGATAAAGACACATTCATCTACTTTTGCAGCGAAAGAAATACTATTTAAACTAAGGAGTGTTATAATTAAAATTGTTTTCATAATAAAATAATAATACAGCTAAATATCTATTGGATAGTGATGTAAGAACTTATCTAAAAATATAAAGTCTATTTCTAGAAGAATATACGGCCATAACATTTTCCGAGGTAGCAATATTTCCAAAAACCGCAGAGAACTCACTTCCTAAATGGTACTTAGATTGAACAGTAAAATCTTCTTGGTTTATATGTAATATATAATTTCCCATAGTTGTGACTGCGTAGCCATTTTTCCATTTCACAATAGAACTAATTCCATCGTCTGATATTTTTCTTTTGTTTAGAACTTTTCCAAATCTATCGACTCTAATAACTTCACCAAAAATACTGCCAATAATTAAATGTTCATTATCTAATAATGGAGTATGGGACTGATAAAACTCGATAGTCTTCTCTATTACTCCATTTTGTGGATTTACCATTCTTAATGGTCCAGCAGCTGAACCCGCAATGATATAGCCTCTGTAGTAAAAAGGAGTTACATCAACATCAACAAACTTAATTCCAGTTGAAAGTTTTTGTTCCCAGTTAATAACGCCTTCCTCAAGAGAAAGAGACACTAAGTACCCATCAGCAAATCCAACAATCATGCTATTATCAATAGGTAATATATGAGAAACTCTTTGCAATGTTGTTGTGTATGGAATTGATCTTTTATATCTCCAAAAAACCTTTCCAGTCCCTGCATCTAAAGTAACAACTGTGTGATTTCTAAGATGAAGAACAACTCTTCCACTTACAAAACTAGGCTGAGATTCGATTGGAGCCCCAAGATCAATGGAATATTTGAGTTTCCCAGTAAGGTAGTGTCTTACATATAATCGACCAGTCTTAGATCCATAATATATATATTCACCATATTTATTTACTTGAGATTGAATCGGCTTCCCTTCTTTTTTCGACCAAATAAGCCTACCGCTTTCAACATCATAGGCATTCATATCTCCATTAAGATTACCCATGTAAACAATATCATCAAAAATAAAGGGTGAAGAAGTACCTATTGGTAAATTCCCAGTGTTATAAACTGGATCCAAGTTTTTTACCCATTTAACAGTAAAAGCTTCCACATCTTTTTTTGGTGGGTCTAGATGTTTAGTTACATTTTTTACACTTGAACATGAAGCAAATAAGACTGCTACAACTAAAACTTTTATCATTTTATAAAACACCACTTACAATGATTTTCCCAAGTTGGATAAACTGAGAACTTTTATGATTATCTTCAATATACTTAAGTCTTTCTTTTGCTGTTTCTACATTACCTTCTTTCATGTAAAGACGAACAAGATCATAATGAATTTTATCTTTAAGAATTCCTGCTTTATTACCTACAAGACCTTCTAGAGTCGCAATAGCATCTTGAGTTTTACCAAGATCTTCTTGCATAGCAGATATTCTAAGGGAAAGAAATAAATAGAGGCTGTTGCTCTTATTCACATGCTTAAGCCACATTTGGGTAAGATCAAGTAATTCTTGATTGACACCTGTACTTTGATCAATTTTGTTAATGCTTAAAATAAAAGACGGTACTAGATTAGGGTTTCCAATCATATCTTTCTCAAGACCTTTAAGCTTAGTCATAAACTCATCAGCTTTAATTTTATCTTCCATAAACGCTGTGAACACACCTGTTTCAAGGTTATGGATATGATCAAGGTTTTCTAATCTTTTTTCATTATTCTGATAATTAATAAATGAGTAAGCAATAATCGCTACAACAATAAGAACGGCTCCAATCATTATCGGCTTTTTGTTTTCATTGATAATATGACCAAAGTCAGTTTTATTAAGAGTCTCTTCTAGCGTCGCTGCGTCTTGATTTGGTGTCGTTGTCATTGAACAAATTCCTTTTACTTTCAAAAATTTAAGAAATTCTATTCTTAAAATCAATAAGTTGTCAAAGCCCTAGTGTTTCGTTAGGATTTTACTTATGAAAAATATAATAATCTTGGTAAGTTTAGTCACTTGTATACTTGAAACGGCCAACGCATCCAGTCTAGTTGGAAGACTTGGAGTTGGAAGTACTAACCATCTTGTTACAGGACAACCTGCTTTATCTGTTAAACTCCAAAGAAGCCGCTCTTCAGCTTTAGGAGGACATTTCTCTCTAGATAGCAGTGATGATGGTATATTTTATGGCCTAGGATTAAAAGCTTATAGGTATATTTATGAAGAGCCACAACTTAATTTCTACTCAGCTCTATCCGGAACTTATCTTACTTTTAAGGATGATGAATCCGATGATACTTTAAGTGGCTACCAAATTGATGGAACACTTGGAACAGAGTTTAGTTTTCAAGGATTAGAAAGCGTTGGTTTTAGCTTTGAATTTGGAGTTGGTCTATCTGATTATCAAAATGAAACTCGTTTTCAAACGATTGGACACAGTATAATTGCCTCGGCCGTTCACTTTTATCTCTAGGATTAAATGAAAAAGTTTTTTCAAATATTTTTCATACTTTGTTTAACTATACCTACCTTACAGGCTCAAGTTCCTCCTTCTATGTTTGATGAAGATGAGGATTTAAATATAGGTGGAGATATATTTAGAGATTTCAATGAAGACCTTGAAGCTCAGCAAGTTCAGGAAGATGAAAGATTCTATCGATATGCTAGATTTTTTGGAGTCAACCTTGGTCTTGGCCTAACGACCTACACAGATAATAGAGGATTAGCTTATGAAGACGATCACCCTTCTTTTCATTTTTCTCTTCTTTATTTTCTAAATTTCCAAAATGCCATTGTTCTTGGAATTGAATACTCAAAACACACGATGCTCATCGATACATATGTTAATGGTTCTCCTACTCAAATAATAGGGGCCGTAGAAACGAGCATGCTTAGACCATTTTTTGGTTTTAGATATTATGTGGATACAAGTGACCTAGGAACGGCCATCACTTACTCTAACCCATACTTTGTAGCAAGGATAGAATATTGGTATCAAACGAATACCTTCCCAGAAAACGAAAATTTAGATGATGATGCTGGTGGAGGTCTTGGGACTGGTATTGGGGTAGGTCTCGAGTTTCCTATTGAATTAAAGAAGTCCTACTTAAATGTTGAGTTCTTATATCATAGGGTAAACTTTTTTGATAAGTTCACCCAAGACTATCGCCAAATTGATGATCCAACAGATGAAGATGAAGATGGAAATACACTAGAAAGTGAATATGGATACGATGATCTTCGTGGTGATGTCATCTCCTTAATGTTTAACTATCATATAAGCTGGTAATCAATGAAACTTGATTTAACTATTGACCAATACATTAGGCACAAGCAAACGTCTGATGCCTCTGGTAAATTCACAAGTATTATGACTGATGTCACTCTAACTTGTAGAATGATAGCCTCACTACTACGTTCAGGAAGCTTTAGAAAGTCATCTCTTGAGAAAGGTTTAGAAATAAATGCTAGTGGTGATCAACAAGCACCATTGGATATTCAAGCCAACAATCTATTTTTAGCCCTTTTTGGTAATAATAAATATATATCCGCCATAGTTAGTGAAGAGTTAGATGAAGTTCATTACTATCCAGAACATACGGAAGCTAAATACTTCTTAGTTATTGACCCATTAGACGGCTCTGGAAATTTAGATATTAATGCTCCGGTAGCAACCATCTTTTCTATTGGAAAAACAAATTCTTCGAGCCCAACAAAGGAAGAAATTCTTACAGCAGCGAGAACTCCAGTAGCCGCAGGAATTTGCTGTTATGGTTTAAATACCGTATTGGCCCTTACAATGGGAAATGGAGTACATGGTTTTTCTCAAGATCTAGAGAGTGGAACATTCTTTTATACCCATCCAAATATGAAAATTAAAAACACTGCTAAGGAAGTTGCCATTAATTTCTCAAACAGAAATTTTTGGAATCCAGCAGTTCTTAGATATGTAGATGAGTGTTTCCAAGGTGAAAGTGGACCAAGGAAAAGGTATTTTAATACGAGATGGTATGCTTCCGCAGCTGCAGAATTAAATAGAATTTTAGTTAGAGGTGGTATTTTTATTTATCCATCCTGTTCTAATGGAAAACCAAATGGTGTTTTAAGAAAACTCTATGAAGCATGGCCTATGGCCTATCTGGTTGAACAGGCGGGTGGACTAGCAACTGATGGCAAAGATAGAATTCTAGATATTCCAGCAACTGATCTACATGAAAAAACCCCATTCGCCATGGGAACAAAAGAAGAGATAGAGATTTTAGCTCACTACCATCAAGAATTAATTTCTTAATGCCCAAGGCATACCAGTTTCTGGGTTTAAATAAGCTGAAGTCCGGATAGAACCAGAAATACCAGGTAAAGGCTTTTTATCAATGGCCAACTTTATAGAAATTTGATTTCCTCCAGCATTAAAATAATGAAACCCAACTTCCCTACCATTAATTTGATCTTTTAATCTTTCAGCAGGATATTCAATATACTCTTTCATATGAGAGTGGTCATAAAAACCGAGTTTTATAGGTCGATCATATTGATTGGCCCACCCCACGGCATACTTTTTTGACTTCAAATAAAAATTTTGAATATAACCACAAGTTTTGGTGGATCTATACCATTCATCTTGTTTTAACTTATAATTTTTATTGACCGATAACTTTATAATTTCCTTATCATTTCTCACTGTTTTTTGGATAGACAATGGAATGGTTTGATATTTGTATTCATATTCTGCAGAGTCACTTATAACCCATTTTTCATAACGACACATAAGCTTTAATTCAAAGTCTAACTGGTAAGAATCTTTTTCAACTTCAAACTCTATTTCAAATGGTTTTAGAACAACTTCAGCAGCGAAGCTATTAAAGGAGAAAAATAAAAGAATAAAAATAAAATTTTTTAACTTCAAGGTTATCCTTATTAAATATTTAAAAGAGTTAATACATCTTTTGATGTTTTAGTTTTTACTTCAAAATGAGAATACTTTTTGTTGGTAAATAGAATTTTTCCATCTTGATTAGGAAGATAACAAGAATTTTTTCCTAGCACTAATAAATTATTTCCAATGATTTCATCTGACTTAGTACAGATGGAATAAATTTTATTAGCGAGTTTTTCTTCCTTTCCATTTATAGTTCTCAAATATTCAGAGTGAGGAAAAAAACCATTAGTTTTAGAACAAGTAGGATAAAAACTATTGTTATAACAGTTTGTAATTCCCAAGTTTGCACCTGCAATCCCTATAAACTTATCAATATATTCCAATTTATCACCTAGATTAAATTTCTTATTAGGAAGAGCATAATCTATATATTCACCACCACTTAAAGCACCTCTAGCGAGTGTCACTCCCATCGAGTGAGAAATAACATTCACCATTTTTGCACCTGTGTACTTTTTTACCGCCTCAACAAAGTTTCTTATCTCACTCAAGGTCTTATACGAATGGTAGTTATAAATAGCATACCTTGCATCCATATTTCCCCAGGTAAACGCATATATCTCAGAACGCTTATAACCGGCTTTTTGTAACTCTATAATTAAATTATTCCACCCCCATTTCTCATCCTCCATTGGGAAGTTAGAACTGTAGGCCATATCCGAATTACCATGGATAAGAATAATTGGAGTTTTAACAATCTTTTCTTTTGAATTTTCCTTCCCACCAAAAGCTGGTTTTTTGTTCACAAGGCTTGGATTATTTTTTTGTAAATAATCTACAAAATGATTGCTAAATTCAGCATGTACCAAACCTAAATAAAAAAAGCTTAAAAGAAAAGTTAACTGTTTCATCATTACTCCGATTTTCTCATTCTTCTTGCGATATCAGACGTAGTTCTAAAAATCAAATGAACTGGAGTATTTACCATAGAAAATTCACGCCTAAGGCCATTGGTTAGGTATTTTCTATAGTTTGTTGGAATTCCCTTTGCTTTATTGGTAAACATGAGTATGGTCGGTGGCGAAGTTTTTAGCATTGATGCATACTTTACCTTTAATCTTGTCCCACTCGCTTTCTGAAGAACAATAGGATACTTATCCATAAGATAAGTTAAAACTTTATTTAGCTTTCCCGTACCTACTTTATTGTGTCGAACCATAATAGTTTTTCTCAAAGATTCCTTGAGAACTTGTATATGGGTCCCATTTTTAGCCGAAATCGTAATTAACTCACAAAAGCTTAGCCATGGAATGGTTGCTCTCAGATCCAACATCCAGTCTTTCTTACGATTTTTATCTTTCAAAACATCTTGGATTAAGTCCGCTTTATTTAGACATATAATGATTGACTTACCTTTTTCCAAAGCAATATCACATAGTCTTCTATCTTGATGAGTAATCCCTTTAGTGGCATCAATCATATAAACAATAACATCTGCTTCAGTTATCGCCTTAAGAGAACGATATACTGACTGTTCTTCAATAAAGCCCTCCACATTTTTTTGTTTTCTTATCCCAGCAGTATCTACGAGTTTTATAGATCTAAATGGATTAAACTTAATTATTTCTTCTTCAGGAGTAGCTTCAATTTCCGTTTCTTCTTTATCTGCAAGATCTAAGGATTTTTCTATATCTTCAGTTGTATAAAGATCGTTTTCAACCTCTTCAAACTCTAGGTTTCCATCTGAACTTTCTACTTCTTCCTCTTCATCAAAGGTAAGACGAATATCTTCAGGCATTTCACCGTAAGCTAGCATTTCAGCTTCATCCATATCTTCAGCAAATTCAACAAACTCTTCCATTAGTTGGGTATTCGTCTTTCTAAACTGATCTTCTTGAGCTTCTAATTTTTCTACATCCCCACCAAAGTAAAGGTCAAAATAACCTTCAATTGGATCAACAGTTGTTCCTGCAACATTGGAAACTAATGCTCTTTTTGATCCAATCAACTTATTTAATAAGGTCGATTTACCTGCATTGGGTGCTCCGATAATAGCGACATTTGCCACAACATCATGATTTGGCTTAACCCCTCTTTGTACATCTTTTTCATCATCTGTTTCAAAGCTCGCAGCGAAATCATAAAGAGATTGATTTAGAGTTATAAGCCCTCTGTTATGTTCAGCAGAAACAATAAAAAATTGTTCTTCATCAAGACCCAATTCGTAAAAATCAGCTTCATCACCCCATTGTTTATCAGAGTCAAACTTATTTACAATTAACCACATTTTTTTCTTAGTTGTTCTGATATAATCGCAGATAGTTTTATCAAAAGGAATTAAACCTTCCCTTACGTCTACCACCATAAGAACTAAGTCTGACTCTTCAATTGCAAGCTTAGCATGATCGGCCATAATATTGAAAAACGGTTCAGCTGTTTTCTTTTTTCCAAGAACTTCCGATGTTTCTACCTTTTCAGGGTAAAACCCTCCAGTATCTACAACAATAATATCCTGAGTTTCTTCTCCTGTTTCATTTTCAATCGTTGCAATTCCATAGTGACGATCACGAGTCACACCTGGCTGATCATAGGCCATGGCCTTAAATGACCTTTTCATAAGTCGATTGAAAATAGTACTTTTTCCTACATTTGGTCGCCCAATAACAGAAACGACACAACTTCTTTTGCTCATTATCTTTTTCTCCAAACTCTATTAGAATTTTGAGTTCTTGGAAGTCCAATTTCATCTAACACAAAATTGTTTCTAAACCACTTAGGACTTACTTTTACGTGGAGATTTAAAAGAACCTTACCACCAACCATTGCTTCAATCTTTTTTCTTGCATTAGTTCCAATTTCTTTTATAACAGAACCTTTAGAGCCTACAACAATCGCTCTTTGAGAAGGTCTATTCACAAGGATTGACGCAGAAATTTTTGTATCAACCTTAACCTTAGGATTATTTTTAGCATCATAATATTCATCGATTACAACGGCTAACTCATAGGGAAGTTCATCCTTTAATGTATTAAAGGCTTGTTCCCTAATATACTCTGAAGCAAAAAATCTTTCATTTTTATTAGAAACCGATCCATCTGGATATAAGTGAGGACCAGGTTCAGCTGCATCACAAAGATCCCCCGTAAGTGTATGGACATTATCGCCTTCTTTTCCAGAAATGACATAAAATTTCTCAACACTTGGAATAAGAGCTTTGATAGATTCAAAATACTTTCCAAAATCTTTATTTTCTAAATTTTCAACTCGGTCTGACTTAGTAAAGACGATCCAGGTTTTGGCCAATTCTCCATTAAACTCTTTCAGAAAGTTTTGAGCCTCTCCAAGTACATCCTTAGTCCCATCAAGAAGAAGTAAATTTAAGTCCACACCTTCACTACCAAACTCAGCTTGGCCATTCATTCTCTTATTCAACTCTTGATTACTTGAATGTACACCTGGAGTATCAACAAGAACAACTTCAGTATGATCGACTGTAAAAGCACAGTGAAAGTGATTTCTTGTGGTTTGTGGTTTTGAACTTACAATGGAAAGGTCAAAGCCTAATAAATAGTTTGCAAGTGTTGACTTACCAGCATTGGGTTTACCAAGTAATGCAACTGTAATTTGTTTATTATGTGGATGTTGGTCTGTTAATAGCATTTAGTGCTCCTATATTAAATTATTCTCTAAAATTTCTTTGGCTAAAACTTGCATACCCTTTTTCTTTGAATTGGAAGCTTTAGAAGCAATCACTTTATCTTCAATTTTAAATTGGATATGAAATTCTTTTTTCCCATTATTATTTTGTTCTTTGCATTCGTATTGAGGATTTGTTTTATATTTTTTCATGACTAGTTCTTGAAGTTTTGATTTGGCATCATATTCAGTAACTAGAGTTTCTCTATAAAATTCATTTTTAAACTTAATTTCAGAACGCCTAATAGACTCCTCTAAAAACTCTTTAGCACGTTCTAGTCCACCTTCAAGATAAATTGCCCCTAATATGGCTTCAAAGCAATCAGAGAGAATTGAAGGTTTTAGATATCCTTTTTCTTTAAACTCACCTTTCCCTAGTAATATAAGCTGATCTAATTCTATAGATAAGCCGAGTTTTGATAAGCTTTGTTCATTAACAAGGGCACTTCTAAACTTGGAAAGATCACCTTCAGTCTTTTCAGGATACATTTGAAAAAGTCTTTCTGAAATTAAGATTTGTAAAACTGAATCTCCTAAAAATTCTAATTTTTCGTTTTGATCCAGGTCAATCTCATTTTCATTCTTAAATGATCGATGAATGATTGCAGTAATAAATGTCTCTGATTCTGACTTTATAAAAAAGTGTTTCTGAGTTTTAAGATATTCTTTGATTTTAAGAATATACTCGCCTTTAAAAAAAGCTTGTAAATCTTTATAGAAATAATCTGAAATTTGATTAATTCTCACATATTCTCCAAGGTCGTCATGGCCATTTTGCCAACAAATTGAACTCAGTACTAACACACAGCAACTATATCTGTAAACATCATAATCACTAGCACTTAAAGGTTTTGGGATCTACCATTATTCATTTTTTGAATACTTTTTATAGACCCCAATCTATTCTAAATACTTATATTTACGTCCAAACAGTAAAAACTTTAAGCCCGGCTAAGCAACCATTAGGCATAATAAGTACTATAACGTGGTTTCCAATAAAAACAGACCTATCATAACCTGAACCATTCATTACCAGCCTAATATTATCCCCAAACTCATTTGATATTATCTTTAAAAGTCTTTTTAATTTAGCAGGGCTGTCTACACCATAACCATCTTGTGCGTAGTGCTCTAAAGTCTCAATTTCATCTTTCAAGAATTCATAAGCTTTCTCACTAGATTCTACTTCATATAAAGCTTCTTCTATGTCATCTGATTTTTTAAGGTTTAATACTCTTTTAATTTCTTCATTAGTGGTATTTTTAATTGGAACCCAAGAAGCAAAACCTTCCCAAGAACTGTCAGTCTCAGAAGTGTGCTCAACACCTGAAACGATGGCTTCCAATTTTTTGGCCTTCTTAAAAGCTTGATAACATTGTCCTGCATTTGCAATTGAATAAAAACAAAGCGTGAATAGGCAAATTAATAATTTCATAGTCTTCTCCCTTAAAATATTTTTGGATAACCTAGCAATGAAGGTTCAAATTGAAAGGCGTATATGAAAATATTACATTATCTAAATTGTGCACTGACGGACGAAATATTTTTGATTCGTATGGTCTTTAAAGGCTTTTAAAAGAGCTCTCCCCTTGAGATTCGAATTCTTAGAAAATTCATCAAATTCTTGATTCAGCTTCGCTCTATCTCCTTTTGGAAGATCTAATTCGTCATAGTATTTGTTCAGCCCTTTGCGCTTTCTGACCTTATTAAACTTAAAAAGAATTTGTTTCGCTTCATCACTTAACTGAGAAGCACTTGCCCCACCTCTAGCATAAACAAAAGCTAGTGGCCCCATGGCGGCACCTCCTATATGGATAAGCATTTGATTATCAACCTCTTCTTTGCAGTTTTCAACTTCAGAATGTTTTTGTTCTTTTTCTTCCACGCTCAAATTTGAACTTATTGATAGGGCGAATAACTCCCTACATTTTGAGGCTTTCTCCATAATATCAAAAGAGTCTTTAAGTATGACTCCTCCCTCAGCTAAAGCTGGAATGGTAAACCTTGCTTTCATCCCCCAGTTGGCCATTGCTCCCATACGATAAAGTTTTGCCAATGCAAAAGGAGTAACAAACAAAGCGATATCTGTTCCTAGGGCCAGATTTTCTTCAAAATCAATTTGAGATTGATTTCTTGCATGTAACTTACATATTGACTGACCGAGATATGGGTCACT
Source organism: Flavobacteriaceae bacterium (assembly GCA_964215955.1). Taxonomy (GTDB): domain Bacteria; phylum Bdellovibrionota; class Bacteriovoracia; order Bacteriovoracales; family Bacteriovoracaceae. Next base: position 52,972 of record CAXPDR010000017.1, on the reverse strand, counting down.
AAAAGCTTCATCCAAATTTACACTTCCTAAAATCTCAGCCACAATTTCACTTTCATCTTCTTCGACATCAGAAATGTCATCAGTTAAAAGATTTGAAAGAACGTCTGGTTTTTGCTTTTCAGATACCTGCGTTAAGCCAGCTTTTTGATATTTCTTTAAGAATTTTTTCCATTTTTCTTCTCTTTTTTGAAGGATTTGTTTATTGTCTTGAAGACCTTGAATCATTATTTCTCTAAAACTTTCTCTTCTTTTAGTTCTCTGTATAGCTTCAAGATTATCCAAGCTGGAGTATTCATCCTTTAGTTTTCCATCTTGAAAATCCCAATAGGTTTCTATTTGATCTTCAATACTCTCTCTAACTTTACCACTTGTTAATAAAGGATTCGTTGCAAGAAGACTCATTTTTTCAGCCCTTTTTGCTGCAAGTTTTACCTTTAATTCATCAACAACTCGCATAGAGCACTTAAAACGAGTTCCGTAACATGGAGCAAGTGAGCGTTGGATAATGCTCTCCTCTTTTACAATTTGAAAAAGCTTTTCATATTCACTTTTTGCACTTTCAACCAATCTAATTTGGTCTATAAATTTGTCATTATCAGGATAGAATTTTTTAGCCGCAGTAAAAGCTTCAATTGATTCGTTAATTTCATCCTCTTTACTTTTATTATCTTTAATTCCCTCGGAAATTTTTTCTCTTAACCATAACCACCCTTGAATTTCATGGTTTATATTATTACTCCTGATTATTTCATCAGTTCCATCATCCCAAACTTTCGTGTAACAAGTGATTGAACTTGTATCAAAATTAGCTTTTAAATCACTACACTTGTCATTAATAGTTGCAAATAGATCAGAAGAAAGTACAAATAAAAAAAAGATCGCTATCGGCATAACTTCGCCTTAAACTCTGCTTTTTTTTGCATATGAAACATGGTGCTAGGGTCATTGATTTTAAGGGAGCGTAATTGGTTCTCTGAACCATTCTCTAATATATAACGGGCAAATGCCTCTCTTGTTGCCATATCTTTAGGTAATTTCTTTATTGCTTCAGCAATATCAATATTTTTAGCGGCGCTTTTTAAGGCCATAGAGTTTCCTACATTTTTGGCTGGGTTCGCCGAACCTCCAGTAATAATATCTAGGAGTTTAAGCCTATTATTTGGATCTACAACTGTTAGCGCTTGAATATCACCACTAACACCTCCAAGCCTTAGTTGGACCATCTCAATATATCGTTTTCCGTATTTCGTATCCCTAGCTCTTTCATAAATTTGTCTTTGTACCCTATTAGTGTATTGTGCGGGTGCTCTTCTCGCTATTTTTGAAACCATCTCGTTAGAAAAATCTTTAACCTTCGATACATAATCTCTTATTTTTTTTCTTTCTTTGTTAATAATTTCTAACGCTTTACTTGGATCTTGCATATCCAATGGTTTGGAAGAGTGGTTTCTAAGTAAGAACAATTCACTCGTACTTAACTCACTTAAACTTTGAACTGGAGCCAAACCTTTTCTTGTAAAAAACTCTCTATCTAATTTGGTTTGCCCATCAACTAAAGCATCCCCTGATAAATTTTGGTCTAAAACTCTAGCTCTGTTATTGGTACTCTCCATATAATCTTTTAAGACTTCATTCCAACCGAAGGGAATATCACTGGCCCTTGCCCCAGGGATTGAGCTAGGATTAACATTTTCTCTAAAAGTAAGCATGTCAACTTGATTAACATTATCAGCGAGATCTCTGGCAATCTCATAAGCCGCGTAACCACGTGCTCTAATATCCAAAGCCTGTTGATAGGTATCGTTGGCCCAAATAGTCTGTATAGATAAAATTATTATTGTCCATCTTAAAAACATACTTAAATATCGGTTTTTAGTGCCTATTATTTGAATTTTTAATATACGCACATAGTCTAACCTATTGAAGTTACGTATAGTTAATGATATAAGTCCGCTCATGAAACAAATTGATATCTCAAAAGAACAAAATAACTTTATAAATGACCTAGAAGTGCAAGGAAAGAGTTTTAATACTCTTAAAAACTATCGTACTGATTTAAATATTTTCAAAGAATTTCTTCTTTCAAAAGGCAGGGATACCTTTATCAAGGAATTTACCATAGAAGAGGTTAAAGAATATAACCATTTTCTAAACAAAAAATATAATTCACCTAACTCAATTAGAAGAAGAGTTCAGGCATTAAGAATATTTTTTGATTATCTTATTAGAAATAAACTCTATGATGAAAACCCTATAAAAAAAGTACCTGTTGCACCAAAAGTTGTGGATCTTCCAAACCCTGTCAGCTTTAAGACAATTAGAGACATCCTAAAAGGAATAGAACTTAAAATAGAAGAGTCTTCTCCTCATGAAAAACTTTTATTAAGAAGAAATATTTTTTTATTTCATCTCATTTATGGTGCTGGATTAAAGGTTTCAGACATTGAAAACCTCTACGCAAATCATATAACCAAAAACAAGGGTATCTATAGAGTTCTTGTTGCCCCTGAGAAAAGGGAACCTTACACAGTGACTTTGTCTGAGAGTTTTTCTGAGTTTTACCCTGAATACTTGAATGAACTAGAAAAAGGAAAACGGCTTTCCCAAATTGATTTTTCAAACTTATTATTTAACGCCAACCCATTTAAAATCTTAAGTGGTGGATTATCTGCTCGAGGAATAGAAATAATTTTCAAAGAGCTTTCAAAGGAATATAACACAAAAATCTCAGCAAAAAGTCTGAGACAAGCGTGTATTTTTAAATGGCTATCTCAAGATATTCCTCACTCGAGAATAAAAGAATGGATGGGAGTCCAACCACAATATAGTCTAAAACCCTATATAGATCTCTTAAAAGAATCACCTGAGAAATATAGTTACATGGAACAATAATGAAAGACCACAGCTTCTACATGCATAAATGTTTTAATCTTGCTAAAAAGGCGATTGGACAAACATCTCCTAACCCTTATGTCGGTTCAGTCATTGTTAATCAAACAGGTGATATAATAGCAGAAGGTTTCCATAAGAAGTCGGGTACAGACCATGCAGAAAGAGACGCCATAAAGAATGCGCCCCAAAATGTTGAAGGAATGACTTTATACTGTAATCTAGAGCCTTGTTGCCATACAAATAAAAAAACACCTCCTTGTGCTCAATTTATTATTGAGTCAGGTATAAAAAAGGTTGTCATTGCAAACCTAGATCCAAATCCCAATGTTGCTGGCAAGGGTGTTAAATTGCTGGAAGATGCTGGGATCGAAGTTATTGTAGGAATTGAAGAAGATTATGGATTAAAGCTGAATGAAGTCTTTTTTTATCATATCCAAAATAAAAGACCCTTTGTTCATTTAAAATGGGCTCAAACACTTGATGGAAAAGTCGCTACAACAAGCTTTGACTCTAAATGGATAACAGGAGATCTTGCAAGAAATTATGTACATCAAGAAAGAAACCTATACGATGCCATTCTAGTTGGGGCCAATACAGTTATTAGAGACAACCCTAGATTAACGACAAGAATTCACGAAGAGAAATGTCCGGTTAGAATTATACTTTCCCCTAGTGGTAACTTAGATTTCTCGGCGAATGTATTTACAGATAAGTTTAAGGATAAAACCTTAGTTGTGACTAAACCTGGAACGAATGTACCAAATGACATAAACAAGTTAGAATCCCCTTTAATAGGTGAAACTTTCGATATGCAAATATTAATGCATAATCTTTATGATAAAGGGATCTCATCTGTCTATGTGGAAGGAGGTTCTAAGGTTATAAATAGTTTTTTGTTTGCTAAAAACTACCAAAGATTAAGTGTTTACACAGCTCCAAAAATTTTAGGTAAAGGTCTAAACAGTGTTCATCTTTTACATTTTGATAATATGCAAGACTCCCTTATATTTGAAAATGGAGTATGGTCTCAAAAAGGAATAGATATGCTTTTTGAAAACTCGAGGAATATATGTTTACAGGATTAATCAAAGACATTGGAAAAATAACCAAAATAATTCCTAACTCCGAGGGAAAAGAATTTGTCATTGAAACGAAAGAACTTTCATCTGAAATTTCCATTGATGACTCAGTTGCGACAAATGGGGTTTGCCTAACCGCTACAAAAATCGAAGGGCACTTTTTCACAGTGCAAGCTGTGCATGTTACCCTTGAGAAGACGACAATTGGAGACTTAAAAGTAGGATCTTCAGTTAATTTAGAATTAGCACTTAGACCAATGGATAGACTCGGTGGCCATATTGTACAAGGTCATGTGAATGGAACCGGTAAAATCCAAAATATTAAAAAACTTGGTAAAAATTATGAAGTCACCTTCTCAACTGAAAAAGACCTTTTTAAATACATCATTAGAGAGGGTTCCATTGCATTAGATGGCATTAGCCTTACAATTGCACGACTCACAGATAATAGCTTTACTGTTTCAATCATTCCCCACACTTGGGAAAATACTAACATGCATACAAAAAACATTGGTGATTCGGTAAATATTGAAGTAGATATGATGGCAAAATATCTTGAGAACTTCTTAAGGTTTGAAAAAAAGGACGATAGATTAATTAATCTATTGAATAATTAAATGTTTAACTCAATTGAAGAAGCTCTATCAGACATTAAAGCTGGTAAAATGGTCATAGTCGTTGATGATGAAAACAGAGAAAATGAAGGTGACTTCATCATGCCTGCACAAAATATCACATCTAACGATGTAAACTTTATGGCACTTTATGGGAGAGGCTTAATTTGTGCTCCTCTTAGTTCAAGTTTTGCAAAAAGGCTAGAGCTAAACCCAATGGTCGAAAAGAACGAAGATTCTCATGAAACGGCATTTACAGTATCTGTAGATGCAAAATATAATATTAGCACTGGAATTTCAGCTAAAGATCGAGCAATAACTCTTAGCCTACTTGGCTCCGAAAACTCCAAAAGTTGTGATTTTGTTAAGCCAGGCCATATCTTTCCCCTAATCGCTAAAGATGGTGGAGTTATTGAAAGACCAGGTCATACTGAAGCAGCTGTGGATCTTGCCATTTTAACAGGAAATACGCCTGCAGGCGTTATATGCGAGATTTTAAATGAGGATGGTAGTTGTGCAAGAGTCCCTGATCTGATTAAGCTAGCTGGAAAGTTCAATCTAAAACTTATAACTATTGCAGACTTAATAGAGTATAAAAAAAAACTCAAATTTAACCAAAATGAAAGAATATTAAATGAGGAAATCTATGAATACGTTAGAAGGTAATTTAGTACTGACAAATGAAAAAGTTGCGATTGTAGCAGGAAGGTTCAACGAACTGATTGTTAACAAACTTATGGGTGGTGCAAAAGACTGTCTTAAACGTCATGGATTAACTGAAGCAAATATCACTGAAGCTTGGGTACCGGGAGCATTTGAATTACCATTAGCGGCTCAGCAATTAGCTAAAACGGGGAAATTTGATGCAATTATCTGTCTTGGTTGTGTAATTCGAGGTGCTACAACCCATTATGATTATGTATGTAATGAGGCGGCCAAAGGGATTGCAAAAGTCGGTCTAGAGAACAATATGCCAGTGATGTTTGGAGTCCTTACGACTGAGTCTATTGAGCAAGCTCTTGAAAGGGCTGGAACTAAGGCCGGAAATAAAGGCTGGGAAGTCACTCTAGGCGCAATTGAAATGATTAATCTTGGGAAATCTATTAAAAGTCTAGAAAACCTATAAAATTAATATATTTTCATTGATTTATCTTACTCAATAAGATAAAAATGATCCCGTTCACATATATGGAGGCAAGCATTATTTGAGCGATTCGTTATAAACGTTTCTTGCCACTAGAAATCAACGGAACCTAGTTTTAAAGATAAACTCTTTAAACTTTCACTCCTGCATTTCTAGAATCAACATTTTAAGGAGACAATAATGTCTAAAACAACAATGGGTAAAAGATCTGCTTTTAAGATCCAAAGAAGATTAGGTGTTGAGCTTCCTGGTTTAGGGAAAGCTGGTGCTTTAGAAAGACGTCCTTACGGACCTGGTATGCACGGAATGAAAAGAAAGAAACTTTCTGACTATACAATCCGTCTTATGGAAAAACAAAAAGTTAGATTTCACTACGGAATCAGAGAAGGTCAATTAAGAAACTTAGTAATTAAGTGTAAAAAAGATAAATCTAGATCATGGGTTGATTCTTTAATTATCAGCCTTGAATCAAGACTAGATAACGTGGTTTTTAGATCAAACTGGGCACCATCAATTGCGGCGGCGAGACAAATGGTTTCTCATGGTCACATCTCAATCAATGGTGTCAAAACTGATATTGCTTCAGCAACAGTTAAGCCAGGTGATGTAATCACTCTTTCTAATAAAGGTGCTAAATCTGGAAACTACCTTCAAGCTAAGGCAAGACCAAGATTATCAGCTGTTCCTGCATTTATTAATGTTGAAGCTGATGGTGAGAAAGAAAAAGCAACAATTGCTTCTCATCCACTTCCAGAAGATATTCCATTTGCATTCGAAAAACGACTAGTGATCGAGTACTACTGGAAACTTAAATAAGTCTTATATTTTTCGTATTACTTATAAAAAGAAAGCCCCTCTTAATGAGGGGCTTTTTTATTGTTTTATTTTTAAAGCGATAATGGAAGTGAAATACTTAAGGTATAAATCGTATAATCACCATCAAGATCTTGTTCGCCCAAAAGCTCTGTTTCGTACTTGCTTGTTTTAAGATTACTCATCTCTAAATTAGCTGAAAGAAATGGAAAAAATTTATAGCCTACACCAAAAGTCGTTCCAGAACCTGATGTGATTTTTGTATCTGTATCATCATCATCGACTCCTTCCACTGAGAAAACATATGTTCCCCAAACTCTCACCATAACTGGAAAGTCGTATCCAGCAAATAATCCCAGTTGAGTGATAGTATAATCTGAATCAGAATCACTATCTTCAAAATTAGCAGAAGTTCTTCTTCCATCCAGGCCAAGCATAACACCCATTTGCTGAAAACCAACACGGGCACCAACAGTTGTTCCGGTGATATCAAGGTCATCACTATTAAACTCTCCAGTTGAACTCAAAAGAGTTCCAACATAAGGTTCAAGTAAAGTACCTGCCTGAACCTTTGTCGCTTGATAAAATATAGATATAAGAGCGAGTAATAATACTAAATTCTTTTTCATCTTGGCCCTCCTGGCCTAAACAAATTAAATATCTAGTGGTAATGATACAGTTAATGTTGTTGCAGCAAAATCAACGTCAAGATCTCCTAATATAGGATAATCTTCATAGGTGTAGCTTGATTTTTCAATTTCTAAATTGATACTTACCAATGGAAGCCCAGTAAAACCAAGTCCTAAAACATAGCCATCATTAAATGCTACATCTACGTTTAAATCATCAAGATCATCATTTTCAAGATTTGAAGAGATCATATATTTAGCATAAGCTCTTACCAGAATTGGAAAATCAAAACCTACAAAAGCACTTGTATTTGATCTAGTAGACCCATCAAATGTATCCATTCCGAAATCAACCCCAGCAGAGAAAAGAAGAAAGCTTCCACCTAATCTTGCCCCAAGTGTGGTATATGATTCAGGATCATCATCAAAGTTATCTGCATCTACTGTTGAGGTATAACTACCCGTACCTAAATAAGGTTCAATTAAAACTCCTGCATGAGAAGCCAGGGAAAAACTAGCAACCATCATTGCAATTAACACTCTAAGTTTCATAAAAACTCCTTTTAAAATTTAAGACGAATTCCACCTATTATTTTAGTCAATTTTCAAAGGAATTATTATATGCAGCAATTTTTTCTGATTTTTATTCTAGGGTTGACCTAAACTTATGAATACGCTCGATTGAGCTTTCAACTTTGGCGTAGGCTTTTTCTAAATATTTTTTATCTTCAACTTGCCCCTTATCAATAGAAAATCGTAAATAGCCTTCAATTATAGCCATCTCATTTGCCATTTCGTGGACGAACCTTTTAACTTCATTGATTTCAGCTTCTTTCATGAATAAATTCTATTTCAAATTTATTTACTTAGACATTCTAAATTTATGAAATTATCCTTAATGACCATGGAACTTATTCAGTTAATCTTTTTAGGAAACATTATTGGAGTCATTAGCTCATTCTTTGGAATTGGTGGCGGGAGTATTATAGTTCCTATTCTCTACACACTTTATCCAGTATTACCAGCTTCTATTGTTGTTCCTATCAGCCTAGGAAGTATATTTATAGTCACAACTAATAATGTCTATCTCTTTTATAAACAAAAGCTCCTTCCACCGAGACAAATAGCAATTGCACTTATACTGAGCTGCCTCGTGGGCTCTATAATTGGTGCCATGATCTTAAGGTTCATAGACACTGGGATGGCCAAGAATGCAATGGCATTTATTCTTGTTTTAATGGTTTTAAAAATAATTTTCTATCGACCAAAAATAAAAAATAATGGAGTATCCACCAACCAAAGTATTCTGCCATATGCTATTTTGGGCTTACTCGGATCCTTTCTTTCTTCTATTACAGGATTAGGTGGAGGTATTATTTTTACCCCGGCCCTTATAAGTATTTTAAGAGTTACAGCAAAAAAAGTTCCAGCTTACTCTAACCTAGCAATGGTCGTGGCTACCCTCTTTGGAGTTTTACCTCATTTCTTTACTGCTTCTCCTATGGAAACATTTGAAAACCCCTTATTAAATTCCACATATATTGGAAATGTAAACTTTGGTGTTATTATTCTTATTGCATTTGGCGGTTTTATTTCAGCTCGACTTGGGGTCTATTTCAATGGACTTGTTAAAGAAAAAACAAAAAAGAAATTACTCTCCCTTATTTTACTAATATTTGCATTAAAACTTATTCTTTAAAAAAAAGGCCCTCTACTTTAATTTAAGGACCTTTTCGAAAAGTTATTTAGGGAATTGTGTAAGACTATTTTGCCACACAAAACTATTGTTTGCAACACCAAACTTTTGTATTATACTAAAAAAAAGGTGGTGCTTATGGTAATTCAAAATTCTTTAAAACTTTTAAATGAACTAAGCGATATCGAAGAAAAAATATCCTATATTAAAGTTCACAACCCTAAATTAAATGATGAAATGGTTGAAGAAATGATTCTGAAAATTTTTAATAAGAATTTCCCTGACTAATAGACTTAACTACAAAAACTAACCTATTAATAATATGAGAAAATTGATGTTTTTAAAAAAAAGTATTTTTAAAAATCAAGAAACTCCCCTAAAATTATCTTAAGAAAATAATTTTATCGCACACAAATATTCTTTTGCGAGAAAGGAATTCAAGCAAAAGATTTTTTATTTCTTACACGATAAAAAAATCACTTAACATTAACAAATGTTTAATAAAAATGGTGTTTTACAGCAGTTACTTCAATTTTTTCTAATAAGTTCTTACATCTTTTGCCGTTTAAAAATCTCCTTGGTTTAATCTTTCTACACACATTGAGAGGGAACTTACAAGGAGAGAAGTCATGAGTAATTCAAGAATGAATAAGCATTTGACTAAGAAACAGTTGGCAGAACTTAAGGACAAGGTTCAAGCTGAAAGAGAGAGAATTCACAATAAGTTAAACTTAGAAAACCCCCACAAATCAATCCAACATTTAGACTCAGGTAAGGATGAGGTTGACTCCGCTAATGATGACATCATGAGAAGAACTGAGCTAAGGTTTGCTACCAGAGAAACTCTTTACCTAAAGAAATTAGTAAAGACTCTAGATTTAATGGATACAGAGGAATATGGCCTATGTGAAGACTGTGGTTCAAATATTTCTTTTACCAGACTAAAAGCCAGACCTACTAGTACCATGTGTATTGGATGTAAAGAAGAATCAGAAAGAGATGAGTTACAAAGTTATCAAGGAAGAATGTCAAAGTCCCTTGGTAAATCTGTTAGCTTCTCTATGAAGTAATCCATAATACTAATAAACAAGTGCAGGGGGAAAAAGGACTTTTCTCCCTAAAATATACTATTTAATTGATTCATAGAAATTTTGACAACAATTATCTAGGAGATCAAACACGAGATCGAATCCATCTTGGCAACCATAATACGGATCCGGAACCTTTATAAAGTCTTTAAACTTTCCAGAAGCATACTCAGTCATTTTATATAACTTATGAGAATATTCATTAGTTGTATCGAGTTTTTGGATATTTTTTAGATTTGAATCATCCATAACAATAATAAAATCAAATTTAGAAAAATCATCTTTAGTAAACTTTCTCGAAATAGAAGTTAGACTAAGTCCCCTCTTTTTTCCTGTATCAATCATTCTACTATCTGCAGGTTCACCATCATGAAAGCCACTTGTCCCAGCTGAGTCAACAATGAACGCTTCTTTTTTATCATCATTTGAAATAATTTTCTTTAAGACTGCTTCTGCAGCTGGAGAACGACAAATATTACCTAAACAAACAAAAATAACTTTGGTCTTCATAGGTTTTACTCGCTAACTTTAACCTTCCAACCTCTCTCATGTCCATCGAAAAGTTCAATACCTATAGTATCTAGCTCTGCTCTTATCTCATCTGCCTTGGCCCAGTCTTTAGCTTCTCTTGCATCATTTCTTTTCGAAACCAAGGATTTTACTTTTTCGACATCAATTTTTTTCATATCGATAAGAATTTCATCTAACCTAGTTAAAATTTCCTTAGGATTAGAATTAAACAAAGCACTCATATCGCCATATTTTTTCATCCATACCAAAAAGGCTTCAGATGCTCCTTTATGAACAACATTTTTCTTTTTCTTATTCACAAAGCCAAGTGCATTAAATGCTCTCACTCCCTCAAAAATAAATGAAATCATTTCAGCAGAATTAAAATCATCGTTTAAGGACTTCTTGATTTTAGAATCTAAGGCTTCAAGTTTTTTCTCAAAGCCAGCATCTCTTTGTCCGACTTCATTAACATCATTAATTGTAAATTGTGCTAATTCCATTGCTGTATAAATTCTATTTAATGCAGAAATAGTTTGTAGGAGTTTATCATCAGTAATACTCATTTGAGTTCTATAGTGAGCTGATAAAAATAAATATTTCAAAATTTCAGCATTATATTTTTCCATGAAATTTCTGGCCGTAATGACATTACCAAGGGATTTACTCATTTTTTCAGCCCCGAAATTAATAAATTCATTATGAACCCAAAAATTTGCATATTTGGTGCAGTTACAAGCTTCACTTTGTGCTATTTCATTTTCATGATGCGGAAATTGAAGATCAACTCCTCCCCCGTGAATATCAATTGTATCACCAAGGATAGCTTTAACCATAGCTGAACATTCGATATGCCAACCTGGTCTTCCCTTTCCCCATGGGGAATCCCATGAAGGCTCACCCGCCTTAGCAGGTTTCCACAAAACAAAGTCATGTGGATTCTTCTTTCTTGAATCAACTTCAACTCTTTGACCTGCTTCTAGCTCGTCTAATTTCTTCTTTGATAACTCTCCATAAGTATCAAAATTATCAATAGAAAAGAAAACCTCGCCATCAATCACATAGGCTTTTTCATTCTCAATGATCTTTTCAACCATTTTTATTATATCATCCATATGCTCTGAAACTCTTGGGTTAAAATCATGCTTTTTCAGACCAAGATTATTAAAGTCCTTTTCGAACTCCGCTATAAACCGCTCCGTAATAACACTTGTTTCAACACCTTCATCATTAGCACGTTTAATTATTTTATCATCAACATCTGTATAATTATAAACAAAGGTCACTTTATTACCGTTGTATTCAAGCCAATTTCTCATGAGATTAAAAGTAATAGCACCTCTAAAGTTTCCAACATGTAAAAAGTCATAAACAGTAGGTCCACAAAGATACATTTTAACTTCATTTTCTTTTAGGGGTATGAATTTTTCTTTTTTTCCAGATAAGGTGTTGTAAATTACTTGACCCATTTTTAATCCTTCTAATGTGGTAAAAAACTTAATTTATTTTGAATAGAATCGCTATCATCCACTCTCGCTTTAACTAGAGTGTATGCTTCTATCCTATCCTTTTCAATATTTATCTTAAATTGTTTTTGAGTGATAAGAGGAATCTCGCTCTTTGCCCATAAATCTTTCTTAATCCGAATCAGATCATTAAGCCTATCAGGTCCAAGATCTTCATCATTCAAAATAAAAAGGTCTTTCCATTCGTGATCCAAGTAAAGATTTAAATACTTTCTTGCTAGTTTTATATCGCCTTCTTTAGATAAGCATAATTCACAATAAGCTTGGTCACTTATTGAACAAATTCCTTTTGCTGGCAACTCATCATGATCAACACAGAATTGACCACCTATATCTTGCTTCTTACCGCTAAGTTCCGTTATTAGATTCTGTATTTCCGGCGAATATTTTTCTTTTGGAGGAAGATTGAGCTCTTGCTCCTTAATTTTAAGAAACTTAAATAAAAAAATAATCACAACGACAAGTAGTGCTATAACCAAAATGACCAAAAGCGCCACTACTCCGATTAAAACATTTTCCATATTAGCACTCTAAATTAATTTCATAGCCTTGAAATTTTCTGATATTGATGACGCCTGTATCAAAAATAAGATACTGCCCTTTAACTCCCATAAGTTTTCCACTAACTTCGGGTTTTTTATCAAAATTAAAAGAACTCACCTTAGCGGGATAAACCTCAACAGGATAGTTGAACTCATAAACTTCATCATCAGCAACTTCAGCCTTATTATCAGCTAAGAGTTTTTCAAATTTTTTAACTATTTCTGTTTTAGCCTTTTTCAGGTCTACATCCTGGTATTCATTTTTAAGCATATTTCGCCAATTAGTCTTATCAGCGACCTCTTTAGCGATTTCAACTTCAACCTTCCCAGAAGTAATTCTATCTTTAACCTCACAGATCTTTATCGCTTTAACGGCACCTTGATCGATCCATCGTGTAGGAACTTGGGTTTTTCTTGTAATCCCAACCTTCAAACCAGAAGTTAAACTCAAATAAACAACATGAGGTTTCAAACAATGGGTTTCACCCCATTCAGGATCCCGACAGGTTCCTCTTGCATAATGGCATAGCTCTGGTTGAAATATACATTGATCGCACTCGGGGAGCGTGACAAAAGAATCCCAAGAATACCCTTGCCCATAAGCTTTCTTAATCTTTTTCCCAGTATCAATACAATAAATATTACCTGTGAAGGTAAGTTTAACTTCTTTACCTATAAGATCATTCAAAAAAATGGCTTCCTCACCTAAGGGAAGCCAATATTGAACTGTACTTTGTTTTTCTGATTTTAGTTTTCTTAGCGTGCCTGTCTTCATTAGAAGATTGTATCAGCTCGTAACCCATTTTCAACCCCTTTATAGATTACAGCTGCAGCATTATGTGAATGTAGTGACTCAATATGCTCTAACTCAACCAACCAATCTTTTATATGATCTTGAGAGTTAAGAACCTTAGAAACTCTTTTAGTCGCGTGTTCAACAAACATTGGGTGAGAACCATTCAAAATAGCAAATGCTTGTTCGTCCAATCTCTTAACTAAACTTTGAGTCTCTGTTGGAATGGCTTGTTTTAAAAGGGTTATTAAATCCTCAATATAAAATTCTTTTCCTTCTTCGACCTTAACAGTACAAGTTAGTTTTGATCTTTGAGAGTGTGGAACTCCAATACCAGAGCCTTCAGTGGTTTTTCCTTCTGCAAACTCTCTTTCGTATTGCTTGGCCATCGAAAGTGAACAAGGACATGTGGAAGAATACTCATAAGTCATTGTAATAAAGTATTCAAACCCCTTATCTTTGGTTTCGGTGGCTTTTAACTCAACTGGATAATACTGCCATCCCCAGTTATCACTTTTTAGAGATTTTTGCTTAACTGGAAAGTTAAATTTTAATTTTAAATAAGCAGATTGAATCAGCTCCTTATCATTTTCGTCAGCGAGTTCGATTCTATATCTTCTTAGTACATTTTTGAAAAACTCTTCACCCATAGGTTCCGTAGATGCTGTGCTTTGAAGAATCGTACAAAGCCGTGACATTGAAACACCATTTTTATGAGCTTCTAGGTTTACAAACATAGAGGCTTCACAATCATGTGACCTTACAACACCAAACTTATTTTTTATTTCAACTGGGATTCTATATCTATTAATTCCAACTCTTGGAATTGCAATAAGCTCTTCAGTTGGAAGTTTTTGAAAATCATTAAGCCCAGACTCATCTTTAGAGTTACAGTCTAGGATATCCTCAACAACTTTACTTTTAACTGACGAATGTTCTGAAAAAGATTGATCTATCATTTCTTGCTCCAATAATTTAGGGGTGACTTTTATCATACTTTTTCTCCTAGGACTAGCTCTTTAGCCGCTATTATAGTCTAAAATCAATAATTTGGATTAGCGTCTATTCATTATCTAGCTTGTATTTTAACCTTAAAATTGTTTGTCTTTCTCAAAATATGGCCTTATAAAGCCATAATGAAGCTCATTGCATTGCCGTTTATCGGCCTTATTAAGTTATATCAGCTACTTATATCACCATTACTGGGACCTAGATGTCGGTTTACTCCTAGCTGCTCAAATTACGCAATGCAAGCTTTCAAAGAAAAGCCAATTCATATTGCCTGCTATAAATCCACCATCAGAATCTGCAAATGCCACCCTTTTCATGCTGGTGGATATGACCCGCTCGATTAAGCCTTCAAATATTATCAATATTTTTAGTCGTTTTACTAAGTCTGATACACGCATTTTGACAAAAGTTTAGATTATGCAGAGGGCTCAAGATCGTAAATTTTGTTGACACTAACGAAATGATTACAAGCTCTATGGTTTCCGATCATAAAGACTAGGATAATTAAAACAAATAACGATTAAAAACCATTCGTTAAATGAACGGAGAATTTATGCAAAAAAAGTCTGTCCGTACCTTTTTCCGTACCTTTTTCAAGCTGTCTAATGCCTTGATTATCTGTTCTTCTGAAAATCTTTTCTTCATTTTGAGTCTCCTCTGTATCTTTTGACACGGCTAGACTCAGATTTCAAGTTTTACAGTTTTTTGGGGGAACCGCCGGGAATATTCAAGTGAAATTGACATTCCACCTGATCAATTGTACAGATTGATCAACTCAAGTGACCCCAATTGCTGGTGTCAGCAGAGTTCTATTGGGGGGGAGAAATGATTATTAGGTTTACTTTATTTATAAGTATATTTTTTACAGTAAATGCATTTGCCAATGGATGGTGTCGAGTAGACGCTATGAAACACGGATCAAAAATTAGCAAGCATCTTGGTTTAACTTTCTGTTCTTGGGTGATTCAGTATACAAATGACGATGATATATATTACACTTTCGAATTCAAAAAATACTGTGAGCTCCCAAAAGACCATCCCATTAACAAATCAGATGATGCTTCCGCATGGCTCTACCCCATAGAAGGAACTCCCTATTGTCGTGCAGGGTTTACTACCATTTATTCAGAACAGTTTGCTTCATGTGGACTAGAGGGAACAATTGAAGAAAGAATTCAAAGTTGTTCGCCTCTCTGGGTTGCTAAGAAATATTTTCGTCCTCTTACTATGATTTCCCTAAAAAAGGGGAACAGTTCCATATATCTTGACCAGGATCAACACATTTGGTTGGACGGAGGTACAATGAGGGAAGATATTCTGGAATGGGACGATTCAATTAGTCAGGCTAAAGCAATAAAGAAATGCGCTGACCTGGGAAAGTGGTATTCTTTTGGATTAAATTTGGAATGGAAACTTGTCTCCGCTGATATTATAAAATCAATGAACATTGAAGATAGGAATGCCTGGTTTAGTTCAAATCGTTTGTATGTTACTTCCTCAAAGGAAGATGGAGTGCCATTATTATATGACAGCAGATTAAAAAAACTTGTTAAAGGTACCGTCGGGGGAGATCGTTATAAGAGGTTGTTCTTTAGATGCTTTTCTAATACTCCATAAATGGACGCGGCAAGAAAAACTAGTTTTAAAATTAAAAACTGCTCATTAGAGCAGAGAAATAAATTACCCAAGACCTGCTCACAAAGCGGGTCTTTTTTATTTATAATGTTTCTTAAAACACACCTACAAAATCTGCATCGGATCAATATCAATTTTAAAACTTATCCCTGAGACTTCTTGATAATTTGATTCAAATGTTTGAATGAGCCCATGCAGCTCGTTTACATTTGGAGACTTAAGCATAATCGCCCAGGTAAACTGATTGGCTTTTTTTTCAATACTCATAGGAGTCGGTCCCATTAGTCTTACTGTTTCAAAATTACTGGCAATCACTTTATTTAATTGATTAGCAACTTCGGTAATATTTCCGATGAGCTTATCTCTAAATCTAGAAGAAAAGAATAACATGGCCACCTTAGAAAAAGGAGGACAATGACAAAGTTCTCGCAGGGGTAACTCTTCTTTATAAAATCCATCAAATGAATGTTCTTGAATGAGTCTAAATATATTATGGTTTGGATTTAGTGTTTGGATGATAACACTCGAATCATCAGCATATCTACCCGCTCTTCCCGCAACCTGCTCTACCAACTGAAAAGTTTTTTCACTAGATCTAAAATCAGCATAATTTAACATTGAATCAATACCAAGAATAACAACGAGGTTTACCCTTTTAAAATTATGCCCTTTAGCGAGCATTTGAGTTCCAACTAGAATATCAATTTCTTTTCTATGAAATTTATCTAACTTAGTAGTCAAATCTTTAGTCGTCTTTATTTCATCGCGATCAAACCTATCTGTGATGTAATTTGGAAAAACATCTGATAAAACTTGCTCTACCTTTTCTGTCCCAAACCCCTTATTCATCAAGGTAATCCCACTACATTCTGGACATTGATCTGGCATCGGCATGACAAAGTCACAATGAGAACAACTTAGACAATTTCTTCTTTTAAAATATCTTAGATTATTCTGACAGCCACAATTTTCATTATAGAACTGATGACCGCAGTTTCTACATTGAATAAAACTTGAATACCCAAGTTTATTGATAAAAACTAGAACCTGTTCACCTTTTTTAAGATGCGATTCAATTTCATCCAATGTTTCATCCAAAAATGGCCAGGCTGGATCATTTTCTTTAAACCTATCTTTAATATCTAAAAGTTTGAGTTTTGGAAAATTCCCTGCACCTACTCTATTTTGCAAATCAAAATATTTCCTATGAGTCCCCTCAGAGAAATTATGAAAATTCTCAACTGTCGGAGTTGCGCTCCCAAGAACGACTGAACAATTATGAAGCTGCGCTTTTTTTATGGCCACATCTCGTCCATTATAAGGACAACGATCCGTCTGTTTAAAAGATTGATCATGCTCTTCATCTACAATAACAAGTCCTAAGTCTTTGATAGGTAGAAAAATTGAACTTCTAACCCCCATAATAAGGACTGGCTCAGTTGAATCATTTAGAGCCTTCCAAATATTATATTTTTCAGAAGGCGTGACTCCACTATGATAAGTTAAGACTTTACAGTCTAAATATGTGGCAAACATTTCTGTGAACTGGGGTGTAAGATTAATTTCAGGAAGAAGAAACTGAACAGATTTACCAGTTTTCAAAACTTCTTTCATAAGTTTCAAATAAATTGCAGATTTACCACTCCCTGTAACCCCATGAATATAATTTTGACCAAATCCATTTTCTAAAGATTGAGATACTTCATAAAAGATTTCACTTTGTTTATCATTAAGATCAAAAGGAATATCTTCCCCTTTGCCTTTAATAAACTCAACTTTTCTAGGTCTTTTTAAAATCTTAGGAATACAATCAAAGATTAGTTTTCCAAGAGAATAATGATAATACTTACTCATCCATTGATAGAGCTGCATCTCCTTATTTTGAATTCGAAAAGCATTTTCAATTTTCCCAGCTATTGTCTTAATTTTTTCATGATCAATTCCATCAACTTGCTCAGGAGTTGAAACACCCATGACAGTTCCTTGGGAGGTTCTTCTTCCAAAAGGAACATCAACGAGATCACCAATTAATAGTTCCTCATCTGACTTATAGGTGAAGATGCTATTCATTTTAGGAAAATTTACGGCAACTTGATAAAATCCACTCATGTATTAAATCGTTTCAGGTATTTCTCCAAAAGGACTTCCTAAGAGATCTCCAAATTTTACAACACTTTGGATTTCATTTTTATTAGATAAATAAATGGGTAATTCACTATCGGCAAATTCACTTAAGACCTGTAAGCATAGAGCACAAGGTCCTATTGCTGGATTGGTATTACTCACAACGACGACAAATTCAAATTCTCTTTTACCATATTGTGCAATAGAAGTTTGGATCGCTCCCCTTTCAGCACATACTGTTGCGCCAAAGGAAGCATTTTCGACATTACATCCTACAACAATATCATCACTCCCTTTTAGCTTTATGGCCGCACCAACTTGAAAATTAGAATATTTGGCATAAGCATTATCTTGAACGTTTTTTGCCATTTCCCATGCTTTTTTTACAGTTTCATTTACTTCCATGTAATCACCTTAAAGATCGTTATAAACAATCTTTCCTTCGAATATAGTTAATTTTGTTTTTCCAAATAATTTATTGCCAATAAATGGAGAATTTTTACTTTTGGACTTAAAAAAATCTTCTTTGACTTCAAATTCATTTTCTAAATCAAACAATACCAAATCAGCGACGCTACCTTCAGTAATTCGTCCGATATCGAGTTTAAATAAAGCTCCAGCTTGCTTACTCATAAGATCAATACATTTATTTAAACTTATTTTTCCAGTTTTAACAAAGTTTGTATAAACGAGTGGAAAGGCCGTCTCTAATCCAATAATACCAAATGGAGCTTCATGAATATGTTTTTCTTTTTCATGAGGAGCATGAGGAGCATGATCAGTTGCAATTGCATCTATAGTTCCATCTATTAGTGCCTCATGGCATGCTGCTCTATCTTCTTTAGACCTTAGTGGCGGATTCATTTTCCAATTAGGATTGAGATCATTTTCTGAACGTAATGGTATGTCTTCATCACAAAGTAGTAAATGATGTGGTGATACTTCGGCTGTAACTCTTAGTCCCTTTTTCTTAGCAGCCCTTACAGCATCAATGGATTTCTTAGTAGAAATATGTAAAACATGATAATGACAATTAGTCTCCTCACTTAATCTACAACCTCTTTCAACATGAGCAGACTCTGAATTGGAATCAATTCCTTTTATTCCATACTTCTCAGAAATCTCACCTTTATGGATGGCCCCTCCTAAGGAAAGGGATTCATCTTCTGAGTGATCTAAAACTGCCATATCAAGCTTAGCAGCTCTTAACATGGCCTCTTTAAAAATTTCTTCTTTTTGAACACCTTTACCATCATCCGTTAAAGCAATTGCTCCTGCATTTTTCATGGCTTCATAATCTGGAATCTCTTCACCTTTAAGGCCAAAAGTTACTGCCCCAGTAGGATAAACCCTACAGACACCAACATCTTGAGACCGCTTCCACATATTGGCCACGACTTCAGCATTATCTGCTGTCGGTGATGTATTGGGCATGGATATAACCGTTGTAAATCCCCCTTTAGCTGCAGCATGGGAGCCGGATTCAATATCTTCCTTATATTCTAAACCTGGTTCTCTAAAATGTACCTGTGGATCACAAAGTCCAGGAGATAAAAAATATCCTTTGCCATCGATGATTTGGTCGGCACTTATGTCCATTTCACTTTCAATTTTTGCTATTTTCCCATTCTCAATAAGAATATCAATATCAACCTCTAAATCCTCTTTTTGATTTAACAAGATTGAATTCGTTTTTACATTTTTAATTAAAATACTCATATTTCTATCCTAAAAGTTTTTTTAAATATTTACCTGTTATTGATTTTTTATTTTTAGCTATTTCCTCGGGGCTACCTATGGCAACCACTTCTCCTCCATGAACACCGCCTTCAGGTCCTAGGTCTATTATATGATCTGCGGTTTTAATAACCTCTAAATTATGTTCTATAACAAGAGCAGTATGTCCAAGATCAATTAATCTATGGATAGCATCTAATAATACCTGTACATCCTTAAAGTGAAGACCTGTAGTTGGTTCATCTAATACATAAAGACAATGCCCTCTTGTGGCCTTACTTAGTTCCCTTGAAAGTTTAAGTCTTTGCGCCTCTCCACCAGAAAGAGTTGTAGAACTTTGACCAAGTTTTATATAACCTAGACCAACAGAATCAAGAGTTGAAAGGGCTCTGTGAATTTTTGTATGATGTTGAAAAAACTCGCAAGCTTCTTCAATCGACATTTGTAAAATATCCGAGATATTTTTACCACGATATAATATATTGAGTGTTTCTTGATTATATCTTTTCCCACCACAATCAGAACAAGTAATATAAACATCTGGGAGAAAGTTCATTTCAACTTTGATGGTACCATTTCCTTCACAAGCCTCACATCTTCCCCCTTTAACATTAAAACTAAAACGACCAGCTTTATAACCTCTTATTTTAGCTTCATTAGTATTGGCAAATAGCGTTCTGATTTGATCAAATAACTTTGTATATGTAGCAGGATTAGATTTTGGAGTTCTTCCTATAGGACTTTGATCGATCTCAATAACCTGATCAATATTATTTACCCCACTTATTGATTGGTAACAAACAGCATAGTCTCTATTTTTATTTAAATAATTCTTTATTCCAGGAACAAGTGCATTATGAACTAAAGTTGATTTTCCTGAACCAGATACACCGGTAATACAAACGAGTCCCCCAACAGGGATCTCTACATCAAGTTTTTTTAAGTTATTTTTTTGGATTCCTTTAATCTTGATTAACTTTTCTAATTTTTTTCTTTCACTTGGAACTGGGATCAATTTTTTACCAGACAGATATTCCCCAGTTATTGAATTCGATTTCTTTATTTGAGAAGGTGTTCCAAAAGCAACTATTTCACCACCGTGAACTCCCGCTCCCGGACCAATATCTATAATATGATCACTTGCGAGCATAGTATCTTCGTCATGCTCAACTACAATCACAGTGTTTCCAATATCTCTTAGATGAATTAAAGTTTGAATAAGTTTATCATTATCTCTTTGATGTAACCCAATACTTGGTTCATCTAAAACATAGAGAACACCTGAAAGGGCTGAGCCTATTTGAGTTGCCAATCTAATTCTTTGAGATTCACCTCCAGAAAGAGTATTGGCGGCCCTATTTAGAGTTAAATAAGTAAGCCCAACATCGACAAGAAATTGTAGTCTTGAATTTATTTCTTTTAAAAGCTTATCTGCAATAACTTTTTTATTTCCTTTGAATTTTACTTTTTTAAAAAAATTAAATGCATCCTCTATTGAGAGTTCTGAAACATCCATGATCCCTTTCTTAGAAATCATAACATTTCTGGCATACGCATTTAATCTTTTTCCTTCGCATTTAGGGCAAGTTTGAATATTCATAAACTTTTCAAGTTCTGATCGAACCTTTTCACTTGAACTTTCTATGTATTTTTTTTCAAGCCATGCATCTAACCCAACAAAAGCTTTTGTGAAGGTATAGGAGGAATTTTCAGATTTAAACTTATAGGTATATTCTTTATCACTTCCATCAAAGATAATTTTATAAACTTTTTTTGGCCATTTTTTCAAAGGAATATTGAGATCAACACCTTCCTGATCTAAAATACATTTCACCATTTGAAAATAAAAAGATCCTCTTTTTCCAAGTGCAGTTATTGCACCGTCATTAAAGCTTAGACCTTCATCTAGTACATATCGACTACGTTCAAATACCTTTGATTCACCTAAGCCATTACAACTTTCGCAGGCACCAAGGGGAGAATTAAAAGAAAATAGCCTTGGTTCTAATTCAGGATAACTTTTACCACTTTTGTGAGAATATAAATGTTCACTATAAAACTCTTCTGCATCATTCACGAGAACAAATATACTGCCCTCACCTAATTTTAATCCTTGCTCGATAGAATCTGTAAGCCTTCCTTTTATTCCCGGTTTTACAACAATTCTATCAATAATAATTTCAAGATTATTTTTTTTATTCTTTTCTAAAATAAGCTCTTCCTCTAAAGGAATAAGCTTGCCATTTAGTCTCGCCTTTGAGTAACCCATAGAAAGAAATTTTTGGATGAGATCTCTATGTTCTCCTTTTTGATTTTTTAAGACAGGTGCAAGAATTTGCAGCTTAGTTTTCTCTTCTTTATTCATTAAATGTTTTACAATCTGCTCAGCTGATTGAGCTTCCAAAACCTCACCAGACTCAGGACAAAAAGCCGTACCTACTCTTGCATACAAAACTCTCAAATAATCATAGACTTCAGTAATGGTTCCAACAGTTGATCTTGGGTTTTTTGAAGTAGACTTTTGGTCAATAGCTATTGCAGGACTTAATCCAGTAATAGACTCGACTTCCGGAGGCTCCATTTGGCCCAAAAACTGCCTTGCGTAACTAGATAAAGATTCTATATACCTTCTTTGTCCTTCAGCATATAGAGTATCAAATGCAAGTGAAGATTTACCTGACCCTGATGGGCCTGTAACAACCGTCAGAGTTCCTCGTGGAATTTCAACATCAATATTTTTTAAATTATGAACTTTAGCACCAAAAATCTTAATTTTTTCCATGACTTACTATACCTTATAGAAAATGGTACTGCCAACATTAACAATGTTTTGACACCCCACAGTGACACTGGTTCCAACTAATCAAATCTAACCCCCTAGAATCCAATGAAAAGAACATGGTATGCTCCTTGCACACAGTATATTGACGCTAGGATGTGCGTCTTTAGAGGTGCTTATGAAATGGAATTCAATCTTGGGACATGGAATTGTCCTACTATCACTCGTATCTTGTGGAAATGATATCATTGAAAGTAAATCTGCTCCACGTAACAAAAATCAAGTTGGAATTATCGCCAGCTGCACAACAGTTGCTGAGGCAAAAGAAATTGCAGCTTCCTACGGAGGGAAATACCGTATTATAAATGAAAAAAGAAAACTAATTGAGTTTATTGGCATAAGTAAAAAAGAACTTATACAACTTAAAAGTGCAACTAGGTTAAAAGAAAATAAACTCTACGAGGATGTGCTTATTAGTGGTAGCTTTGACTCAAAAAGCATAGGCAATTATCCCTTTTACGGACCGCACACACCTCAATATAGAAATACAAATTCTTTTCGATACTTTCCACATTTAGAACAAGTTAATATTTCTGAAACTGAATTGGGTGAAGGATCAGTGATCGCAATTATTGATACCGGGGTTTATTATAACCACCCTCACTTAAGCCCAAATATTAGAACAAGTAATGATAAACATGGTGGTGATGCTGATTATAATGATACTGATGGAAATGGTTTTGTAGACGATTATGTTGGTTGGGATTTCTATAACGGTGATGCATATCCAATTGATGATAATGGACATGGTACCCATGTTGCTGGTCTTGCGGCAAGTACATACATGGGGATTGCACCTAAGGCAAAAATTTTACCTGTAAAGGTTTTAAGTGAAAGTGGCCGGGGAGATCTTGCAACAATAGCTGCAGGAATTTTATACGCAATTGATAATGGAGCAGATATTATAAATTTATCTTTAGGCGGAAGTGTTGGACAGGAAATCACGGCAGAAGTTCAGGCCATTATAGATGCTGCAAATTATGGAAACTCTCAAGGTAGTTTATTAGTTGCAGCGGCGGGAAATGGTGGAGCTGATGGTATTGGAGACTGTAATGATAACTCTCCGGTTTACCCAGCAAATGTTCAATCTGAAAATGTCATCTCTGTAGGTAGTGTAGATTCTTATAATGACCTTACGGACTATTCAAACTTTGGTGGAGCAACTGTACATATTGCAGCTCCAGGCGGGGACTCTTTTTCAGGAGGACTTTACTCTACAGCAATACCGTCTTGTTTTGGCCCTTGCTCATTAGATGACATACCTTATGAAGCACAAATGGGTACATCTATGGCCACACCAATTGTATCAGGAGCTGCTGCAGTTTTAAAATCATTTAATAAAACCCTACAACCAGGTGCCATAAAAAACCAGTTAATGAAAAATGTAACAAAGCAGGATCATTTAAATGGACTCATTACAAGTAGTGGAACTCTAAATCTTATAGAAGCGATTAAGAATAATTAAAAAAACCGACAATTGCCGGTTTTTTTTATTATATTTTTTCTAAAATTTTACTTATAAGACTAACGTGCTCTCCATCAATATTTGGATCATCAACCACACAGTTTTGTCTATCGCTATCACAGGTATTAACAACATTACACGAAGAACCATCGTCTTTGAAAACTCTTCTATAGTCAGCATCCCCTCTAACAAGTATTCCTTCAACCTCTAAGGTCTTAGCGTTGAACACTGGTGAACCAGAGTTACCACCGAAAGTATCTAAGTTCGTTGAAAAATAATTTTCTTCTACACTAAAAACTTTTGCTCCATCTGCATATTTCAAAGGAAGCCCAGATGGGTGTCCCATTACGAAAAGCTCATCGCCTATCTCAGGAGCACCATTTGTTTTCATTTTTAGTGGAGTTCTATCAGAAACTTTTCTATCAAGCTTGATTAAGGCAAAGTCATCATCTTCTTCATATTTAGCGTAAACAACTTTTTCACACCCGTAGATCTTATCTCTATCGACATTTTTTGGATCAAGAGAACCATCAACATCTTCATTAAAATCAAATAACCATTCAAAAGCTAAACAATCGTCAGTGATATCATCCTCTACAGTACTGCCAAATGGAACAGCGCAATGACCTGCTGTTACTAACAAGTCTTCTCCAACTAGAAAACCTGTACAGTCAACAACAGTGATTTGGTCAGCAAACTTTTGTTCTTTACAAACATTCATCGACATTGGATCTGACAATTTTAAAATAGTATCAATTTCGATAAACTTATTATTAGCTTTTTCTGTATAGGAGTGCTTAAAAAGTCTACCTGCAATCGCTTTACTTAAACTTTTAATATTTTCATCTTGAATACTTTTTAGATCAACTCGATTATCATCACCATAGATAATTCTGCTTGACGCAATAGACTTGTAGGCAAAAAGGCACAAAGCCAATAACAATAAATTCTTTAACATATCTCAATCTCCCAAAAGATATGTATAAAATTTATCAAAGAAAAGCAACTTACTTGATCTTACAACTCAAGTAAACCGCACGTATTTACAAGGACTTAAATAATAACTCAATTTACGCGGCGTCCAAAGCTCCAGATTTTAGATTAATTTCTTCCACATGAATTATTTTCTTTTTGGATTTAAATTTTTTGGCCACGAATTCAAGATCTACAACGCATATAGTCTTATCATTGATATAAACTGAACCCAATATTCCCTCATCGACAATAGTGTCTTGATTGACTTCTTCTGAAGTAACTTTAATTTCGTCTAATTCATGTACTAATAACGCAAATTTCATATTATCTACATTAACTACAATAAGCTCAATAAAATCTCTTTCACTATTAAAAAAACTATTATAATCGAATTGGTTTAATGCTGCTTCTGAAGCCGGCTCAACTAGAGGTAGTACTTTATCTAGGTACCTAATAGCAAAATGCTCGCCCACCTGCTTAACCTCACTTGGCTTAATTTTCTCAAGTCTCTCTACATTATCTAAATCTACTGCGAGGTATTTATCAGGATCATATTTAAATAACATGTATTCATGACCTTCCACCTGAACATTTGTTTCATCATCTTCAAATTCGTATTTACTGTTATTTTCTAAGTTGAGATTTATCTGACATCTTTCAGCAATACCTTGAGCAGAAAGTATTAATGCAACCTCACCACTTCCAATCAAAGATGCACCTAAATACATATCTTTTGACTCAATTCTGTTTGAAATTTTTCTGGATACAACTTCTTCAAATTCATAAATTTGATCTACCACGACTCCAAATTTGGTTTCACCCAATCTTAAAACAACAATGTTAATAACATCACCTTGTTTATAATCAACTTCAGACGCTTTTAATCCTAAAACATTATCTAAATGAATCAGCTGAACCATTGCTCCATTGTGATTTAATACTTTCTTTCCATCTAGTTCATACATTTTACTATTTTGAGTTTCTTTCTCGTACCTAACAACTTCCGACACTTCATCCATATGAAAAATAAAATGACTATTAGAAGTTTCTACAAGAAGAGAATTAATAATCAATACAGATTTAGGTATTGGAACTCTAAGAGTGAACTTTGAACCTTCACCGAACTTACTATTTACAAAAACACTTCCACCCATATCCTCAAATGATCCGCGGACCATATCCATCCCCACACCTCTTCCAGAAAGATCTGAAACGACCTCTGCTGTACTAAAGCCGGAGTGAAAGATGATATTAACAATTTCCATTTGAGACATCGAACTTAATTCCTGCTCAGTAAAAAGTTCTTTTTCGAGCGCTTTTTGCTTTATGACTTCAGGATTAATTCCTTTGCCGTCATCACAAACCGTCAGGACAATATCCTCACCTTCTTCAAAGGTTTTTATTTTTAATAAACCAGTCTCTTCTTTACCTGCATCAACTCTTTCATTTGGTGATTCAAGACCATGGTCTAAACTATTTCTTAAGATGTGAATCAAAGTATTGCTATAGAGCTTAGCTACAACATTATCAACTGAAAGGTGATCTCCCTCAATTTCAAGCTCGACTTTTTTATTAAGCTGCTTTGAAAGATCTCTTACAAGTCTTTTAAACGGCCTAAACGTGTTCGCTAATGGAACTTTTCTCATTTCAGTTATTTTACCCTGAATATTAGATGTCACATTATACATCCCATCTAACAATTCATTTAACTGCTCAATATCATCATCTCCACGATATTTCATTTCTATTTTTTTGACAGTTTTTAAAATAGAATTTCTAATAACTGTCAATTCACCTGATTCCTCCATGAACTTATTGAGGACACTCATCCCAACAGTCATTTTATCATCATCTTTTTTGGTTTGAGCTTTATCAGTTTTAACTTCTTCTTTTACTATAGAAGTATCTTCTTCACTTACAGAAACATTTTTAAAGTTAGCCGAGTCATACTTTCCTAATGTTTCTGAAATATCAAAATGTAAATCATTCCCCACATTAGTAATTTCTAAAAAATACTTCTTTAAATCATCTAATCCTTCAAGGAGAACATTAGTAGTTTGAGTATTCACGGGAAGTGTTTTGTTTCTAAGTTCACCTATAAAATCTTCATATTTATGAGTATAGTCTGCTAATTGTCCAAGACCGACACAACTGGCCGTACCTTTAATAGTATGAAGTAACCTAAAATATACAGATAATGTTTGATCGCTATCTGGGTTTTCTTCTAATTCTAAAATTAATTGTTCTATTTCATCGAGCATTGGCTCAGTTTCATCAAGAAAGCCATCAACCATCTCCCTTTCTTCTATTAAATGATTGGCCCTGACATTGGCAAATTTTTCTAAATTTCCCTGGAGTATATCTGAACTAAGAGGCTTCTCAATAAAGGCATCAATTCCAACTTCCATTGCTTCAGCAGACATTTCTTTTGTCCAATATCCAGTTACAACGACAAATGGTATATCACTAAGCTGACCATTCAGGAGTTTTTTAAATTCAAAGCCGTTAACATCATCCATTCTCAGATCTGAAAGAATCATGGAAATCTTATGTCTATTTTTATCTATATAGGCTACAGCTTCATGAGGATGAGAAAACCCTACTGCCTGATAACCTAGTCTTTCAACATCAAGCTTGGTGATTTCTAATACATCTAAATCATCATCTACACATATAATCTGAAAATCTTTCTCTTGCATAAGCGACCTTATTTTAAGTTCTCAAATAATTCTTTCTTTTGTTTCAAAATTCCTTTTAATTCAGCTCTAAAAGTATCCCTTTTTGTTTCTCCAAAGTTTTCTAACAGGTACTTATCAAATCCTTCAAATTGATAGATTAATAGATCAATACTTTTATTAAGAAGTTTGAGATTTTTATAACGATTAATTAAAATATTACACAGACTAATTAAATAATCTCCATCAAATGGTTTCTCTATAATACCTGAGACACCACATGAAAGTGCATCCATACATACCTCTTTGGTAACGTAACCACTTACAACGATAAATGGTAAATGAGGCTTTTGCTTATGGGCAAGTCTCATGAACTCAACCCCATTCATTTCTGGCATTTTGATATCAGATATAACTAAATCAGGAGTTGTTGTTTTCAAAGCTTCTAATGCGTCTTTAGCATTATTAAATATATCAACTTCAAATTCTTCTTCCTTTAAGAAAGTCTTAGTAATCTCTAATATATCTTCTTCATCATCAACAACAAATATATGTCCACCAAGATTTTGTTTTCGAGCTCTTTCGCTAGCTCCTTTTTTAATGGACTCAATTATATCCTTATCAACTTTTGGTGTCTCAATTTGGGGATTATCTGGATCTCGATATTCAAATTCAATGGTTTCGCCTTTTAATATTCTTCTGGCACCATCAACTGCTTTTAATAAATAATCGACCATAGCGCTAGACATAGAACCATCACTCTTCTTTTTCTCTAGAAGATTTTCTACAAAGTGCATATGCTCTTGTAATTTTTCAATTCCAAACATTCCAGCAGCACCTTTAACACTATGAAATGCTCTAAAAATGGAATTGAAGCACGATTGATAATTATCAGACTTTTCTATTGCGAGTAAACTATCTTCTGCCTCATCAAAAAGTTCCTCAGCCTCAATATAAAAATCACCTAACATGTCGTTATCCATATAATTCCTCCGACTACATTTCGGTTTATCGAAGGAAAAGTTTTAATGAAAAACGACGAAAATTTTAGCTATCTTTTTGAAAAACCATCGCTCCGCTTAAGTTTTTCTGTGACAATTTGATGCTTGAACCAATTAAACTCTCACCAGCACCTAAAATCAGATATCCACCAGGCTTAAGGGAAGATTCAATTTTTTCTAAAATTAAGTTTTTATTCACCTGATTTTGATAAATAAGAACATTCCTACAAAATATAACATGATAAGCTGCTGGAGGAAAAAGGTCAGTTAACAAGTTAAAATGTCCATAATCCACCTTTGTCGTCAAACTCGGTTTCGCCTTCCAATTACTTCCCTCTACACTTTCAAAATACTTAACTAGTAGTTGAATAGGAAGTCCTCTTTGGACATCTAAGTTAGTATAAACACCATTCTTACATTTATCTAAAGCTTTACTAGAAATATCTGTGGCTTGAAATTTAAAATTTAGTTCACTTGGGAGCTTTTCCATAATAGTCATCAAAATAGATAAAGGTTCTTGCCCAGTAGAGGATGCGCAAGACCAAATTTTTAATTCATCGCTAGGAAAACGTTGTCTTAACTCCGGTATAATATCAGTGGCTAAAGCATCAAATGGTTTTGTATCCCTAAAAAAGTAAGTTTCGTTATTAGTACAAATATCAATTAAAAACCTTTCTTTTTCAGAATCAAGACTTTCCTTATAAAGTTTGTATACCTCTTGGGCATCTTTACATTCATACTTCTCAATAAGTTGGTTAATTCTACTATCTAATCGATAATAATCGTTTTCAAGATATTGAATTCCAGTTTTTTGAAAAACAAAATCCGCAAAATATTTATATATTTCATTTGTAATCATAATATATCCAATTAAGCATTTAAAACTGATTCTAATTTTGATAAAAGAATGTCTGGGGTAAAAGGCTTCATAATATACTCAGCTGCACCATTCTCCATTGCCATGATAATTTTCTCTGGTTTATTTTCAGTCGTCATCATAACAATTGGACATGAAATTAAATTATTTTCTTTATTATATTTAAGAAACTCTAAACCATCCATTTCTGGCATATTCCAATCTAACAAGATGGCATCAAACTTTATCCCTTTGTTTATAATTTCGATAGCTTCCTTACCATCTTTTGCACGCTCATGCTGAAAACCAGCATCGTTTAGCATTTGACCAACAACCATCGCAATTGAATTTGAATCATCAACTAGTAAAACATTCATAAATCTACCTTTTTATCTTCCCATTTTATTTATAGCGTTTATAATTTCATCCGGTTTTAATACAGCATCATAGGCTTTATTATTGAAAACTGCGCCAGGCATTCCCCAGACGACACTTGATTCTTCATCCTGAATACCGACAACATTCTCACCATTTTTCCTCATTGCAAGACATCCATTTGCACCATCAGAGCCCATACCTGTAAAAATAAAAGAACCAATTTTTCCCTGAAAAGTTTCAACTACTGATTGAAACAAAACATCAACGGCCGGCCTTACATAACAAACTTTTTCATTTTGATTTAAATCAATAAGGTACTTTCCATCTGATTTCTTAATTGTCATATGAAAGTCACCGGGAGCAATATATACTGTTCCAGGTTCCAAAATATCACCAACTTTTGCCTCTACAACTTTATTTGAACTAACAGTATCTAAGGTATTGGCAAACTGAGTGGTAAAAACAGGCGGCATATGTTGGACAATTAAAACAGGGACATCTAACTTTTCAAGCCCTTTAAAAATCTTCATTAAAAAATCAGGTCCACCCGTAGAGCTTCCTATACATATAAGATTCGCTTTAAAATTAACAAATTTACTTCTATTCTCATCAAAGTCTCTTGAAGTAAGATTTTTGGTTTGCGATTCATGTGGTTTATTTTTTTCAACCAAAGCTTTAAACTTTGGAACCAACTCGTTTTCAATCATTTTTAAATTTTCATTTACATCATTTGAGTCTTGTAGCTTTTGAACAAAATCATTAGCCCCCATTTCAAGCGCTTTCATTGTTTTATTTGCCGCTTTTAAATTTTGAGCACTAAAAATGATGATAGGAATTGTCTTATTAAACTCCCTAATTTTTTTAATAGTTTCAATACCATCCATAACAGGCATTTCTAGATCAAGAGTGACACCGTCAAACTCTTTTTGCTGAAGCTTCTCACAGGCAATTTTCCCATTAGAAGCAACATCAGTTTCCGTAACAGCATTACTATTTAACAAAGCTGTCTTTATCGCTGTTCTAAAAACAATTGAATCATCTACAATTAAAACTCTCATTATTCAGCCAATTCTTGCTTTATACTTACTAACTCCGAAATATCCAGTAAAATAACTAACCCTTTATCTCTCTTATAGATATTATCCACATATTTTTTCAAGTTTGGATTAATTGTATCAGGAGCCGACTCAAGGCTACTCTTTTCTATATCTATGATATCAGTAACTTCATCAACAACAAGGGAAAAAAGTCCATCGTCACCCTTGACGATAATATTCATATAGTCTTTTTCCAGATCATCATCTTGCTTGAATAGTCGCCTAAGACTTAAACAAGTAACGATTTGCCCTCTTAAATTTATTAATCCCCTGATTTCATCTTGAGCAAGTGGAATAGGTGTCACCATTTGGGGTTTTATGACCTCCTGAACTTCCATAACAGGGATAGCATATTCTTCACCAGCTATTTTAAAACCACAATACTGAGTTATCTCTCCTTGAACCAATTCCATTTTAAACCTCTTTCATTACGTTTAATACGAGCTCTTCAACTTCTTTCTTTTTAAACTTTTCTAGATGATAATTAAAACCGGCTTCTTGACCTTTTTCAATATCCTCTTTTGAGTGTCTAGTTGATAAAGCAATAATTTTTAAATCTGCTTTTCCTAATTCATTACGTATTTTACTTGCCAATTCATATCCAGTTAAAAAAGGCATTTCAATATCGGTTAAAACAAGGTCATAATTATTTTCCTTAACCTTCTCAAAGCCTTCCCCTCCATGATTGGCGATATCAACATCATAGCCTAGCTCAATTAGCATATCACTTTCTAGTTTTCGATACATAGGTGAATCTTCTACGAGAAGAACTCTTTTTTTACTATTCTGTTCTTTTTCTTTATCTGCGACCTTTTTCTTCTTAACACCACCAAGGTTTTGAGCTTCAATAACGGAGTAAATATCGATAAGAGATATGATCCTATCATCAATAAACACTGTTCCTAAAATACCTTCTCTATCAATGGCCGTATCATCAATGGTAACTCTATCAATAGATATATCTAAAATTTCATTGACTATAATCCCAAAGTTTTTCCCTTGAATAGTTGTAACAATACAGTTTAAGGCTTGAATTCCCTGTTCTTTATAGTTTTCCAAACTAGAGATACCATCTAAACTTAAAGTTTTTTCTAAGTTGATCAACGGCATTGGGGAATCCAAATATCTTACAATAGGTTGCTTTCCTGTTAGCTCTATACTTTTGACATTAAACTCTTCTAACCTCGAAACCAAAGAAAGAGGAACTGCATACTCTCTTCCATCATACAATTTAAATAAAAGATTTTCTTGAACTTCACTTCCATCATAAATATCAATAATGTCTTCACTATTTAGCTCTTTTTCTAAATTCTTTATTCCTACAGTACTTACTTTATTAAGTATCCCCATAGCATCAAGAATTAATGCTACCGTACCATCCCCCATGATGGTTGCTCCCCCAAATAGACTTAAATGCTTTAAACCACCGTTTAATGGCTTTACAACAATTTCTTCTGTATCTAGGATCTCATCTACGAGCACCCCAAAATAATGATTCTCTGTATTCAATATAGCAATATTGTAAGCATAGGATTCATCTGTTGCCGATAATGCCTTCTCATCTTGTTTAAGTTGGTTTTTTGAGTTAGTGCTTCTCGTAATAACTGATTTAAGTTTTTCACTTTTATCATTAACATTTTCCAATGCAAGAACTTCATTTAATCTAAACAAGGGTGTTAAGTCCCCTCTTAACTTTAGAAATTCACTCCCTTGAATTTTTTCAATTTGAGACTTCTCTTCTTCTGTTTCAAGTCGTACTAGCTCTACTAAGTTTAATTGAGGTATAGCAAAGGACTCTCCCCAGCTTTTAATAATTAGCGCTGGAACAATTGCAAGAGTTAAAGGGATTCTTAATTTAAAAGTAGTACCAACACCAAGCTCAGATGTAACATTTACTGAGCCTCCTATTTTTTCAATATTTGTCTTAACTACATCCATACCAACACCTCGGCCCGAGATATTCGTAATTTTTTCTGCGGTGGAAAAGCCAGGTGCAAAGATAAGATTATAGACTTGGTTATTACTCATTTTCTCAAACTTCTCTGAAGAGATAACACCTTTCTCTATTGCCTTAGCTCCAATTTTATCTCTATTAAGGCCTCTTCCATCATCAACAATTTCAATCGTAACTTGCCCACTTTCATTATAAGCTTTGATATGAATGGTTCCAGTTTCAGACTTTGCTGTTTGAGATCTTTCTTCAATTGTCTCCATTCCATGGTCACAGGCATTTCTGATTATATGAACAAGTGGATCTTTGATCGCTTCAATTAAAGTTTTATCTAATTCTGTCTCTTGTCCCGATAATTTTAATTCTATTTTCTTATCATTACCCCTAGAGAAGTCTCGTACTAATCGTTCAAACTTAGTGAGAATACTACCAATGGGCTGCATCCTCGTAGACATAACTTCTCCTTGAAGCTCAGAAGTTATAATGTTTAATTGTTGAGATAAACGACTAAACTCTGCATCGCCATTAATATTGGAATATTGAACGATTTGGTTTCGATTAAGTACCAGCTCTCCCACGACATTCATAATCTTATCAAGGACTTTAACATTAACCCTCACAAAAGAATCTGCAATGCTTTTTCTGTTATCCTCTGTAACTGGATCTTTAGTTACCTGAACTTCAGGTGTGGGTTCTGCTGTTTTTTCAGGTGTGACAACCTCCTGAGATGTATTACTAGAGGAAGTTTCTTCTTTAACTACTAACTTCTCCTCGGCAACTTCAGTTGAACTCTCTTCATCAGGAGCATCTCCTTGGAGCTGCTCTAGTACAGATGCGTCCATTTTACCTTCGCCAATGAGTTCGTTAAGTGAAGCAAGAGCTGCACTAGAAACCCCAGCTTCTATACTTTCATGCTCTTGGTTAATTGATGCTATTTCCTTTTCAATATCAGTATCTTCTGGTCCATCTCGGTGGCCTGAAATTAGATCTATTAACTCACTATCTTCAAGCCCTTCGTTATTTATAGGAGGAGCCACTTCTACTTTTTCTGAAGCTGACACATTTTCTTTTTGTTGAACTTCTCCATTATTTTCTAACAAATTCTCAAGCTTTAATTTATTCTGTTCGACATCTGAATCACCTTCACTATCGGAAGCTTCAAGTGATTTTAAAATTAAATTACAGATATCAAATGTCTCAAATAATGTGTCTACTATTTCAGAATTAGTTTTAAACTTCCCCTCTCTCAATTCATCTAATAGGTTTTCTGCTGAATGAGTAATGTCTTGAAGTTTTTTGTATCCTAAGAAGCTTGCTGATCCTTTCATAGTATGAACGGTACGATACAATTTGTTCAATAAATCCATATTATCTGGATCTTTTTCAAGTTGTGTAAGGTCTTCACTTATTGATGCTAAATTTTCAAAAGACTCAACAAGAAATTCATTCTTTAGTGCATTACTATCCATTTTTCATCCTTAATTTGATTAAAATTATTTTAAATCTCCTTTTAAATATTTAAAACCAAATAATTATTAATTTTTATTCAGATGTTAGAGTGATAATGTCGGGTTTTGTTTTTTCTAATCTAGATTGGCTTTAGTTCAAGACGGTATAATTTTTGTCCAGAATCAAAATATTTTCTTTCAAATGGAGTGATCGTTTTTTCCGGAATAAATGAATCAAGTTTTTCTAAGAAGTTTCTATAACTAGATGCTGCGGCAGCAAACTCACTTAGGTAAATATTCCAATTAGACCTAAGTTCAAAAGAACAATTCAATTGCATGAGCTGATAAAAGATACTATGTCCATGCCATCTTTTTTGAAGTTGAGTTTTTTTGGGATAAGGATTGGGATAAAATAATTTAACTTCCGTTACTCTATTTTTTACGGGATTATCAACCAACAATCGCACAAAGTCTATTATGTCTCCTCTCAGAATGAGTACATTTTTTGGTAAGGTCTCTTTAAATTTGTTCTTCCTGTCAATTCTGTCCAATGATTTATCTATTCCTATAACAAAGTGTTTTGGATTCCTTTTTGCTAAATGAAAAGAGCTCTCACCAACTCCGCAACATAGATCCAAAATAATTGGCCTATCAACATTTTTTTGAACAAAATCAGTAGCTTTTGAAAAAGTCTCGATGCTGAAGTCAGTTATAGGCTTACTAAACAAATTTTTCTTATTTTTAAGAACAACTTTTGTAAGATTTTCATGAATGTCATTTTGAAGACTTAAGACTTCTTTAGAGGTTTTTTTCAAAGAAACATCCCGGATCAACGTATTTTTAAACACTTAACTACCATATAAGTAGCTTCACTTTATCTTAACAGAACTATAACACAAGTTCTTAAAATTTTTTGATATTAAAATACCCGACACAAAGACAAGGATACAATTAAGGAGTGACAATAATGAATACTAATGAAAGCATGGCCAATTCATCATCATCGGCCGTTAGTACAAAACAAATTACTGAGATGATTTTAAGAGTCTTATTAGTTATTTCTCTTTTATACGTCTTTCTAGTTGGAGTTTCAGTACTAGGAGGATCGATTAAATTAATGGGTGGAGGTTTTGCCAAGGGTCTTTTAAATGTAACCGCCAATCCACTACTAGCTTTATTTTCAGGAATGTTTGCTACGGTTCTTTTCCAAAGTTCTTCGGTTACAACTGCTCTTATTGTTGGATTGGTAGCTTCTTCGGCCCTTCCTATGGGTGGAGCAATACCTATGATTATGGGGGCAAATCTTGGGACAAGTGTAACGAACACTTTAGTTTCATTAGGTTATCTTAAAAATCAAAAACACTTTAGAGATGCTTTCGCAGCAGCTACAGTTCATGATATTTTTAATATTTTAACAGTAATTATTTTATTACCTTTAGAGCTTATGTTTGGTTTTCTAGAAAAAGCCGCTCTATATGCATCAAGCATGTTATATGGATCTTCTTCTGCTTTAACTTATAAATCACCAATCAAAGCAGCAATTAAGCCAGTTTCAAAAGGTGTTAAATCATTTGTAGTAGATACCCTAGGTTTTTCAGGAACAATTGGCGGCGTTTTACTTGCTATAATTGCAGGTGCTTTAATTGTTATTGCCCTCGGGTTTATTGTAAAAA
Source organism: Flavobacteriaceae bacterium (assembly GCA_964215955.1). Taxonomy (GTDB): domain Bacteria; phylum Bdellovibrionota; class Bacteriovoracia; order Bacteriovoracales; family Bacteriovoracaceae. The sequence goes on along the minus strand of CAXPDR010000017.1, from coordinate 16,781 downwards.
CAATGAAGGCAGTTGTTGAATCTAATAAAGGACAAATTATTGAAAACCTTTTAGCAAAAAATGGATATGTAGCTATCGTGTTTGGTACTTTACTGACTATATCAGTTCAATCAAGCTCAATTACGACTTCATTATTAGTACCAATGGCCGGAGCTGGAGTTCTTACTTTAGAATCAATTTTACCAGTGACAATTGGAGCTAATATTGGAACAACAACAACGGCTCTTTTAGCTTCTCTTACCGGAAATGTTTCAGGGCTTGCCATTGCACTAGTACACTTTTTCTTTAATGTTTTAGGAATGCTACTTTGGTATGTTCATCCAAGCTTAAGACAAATTCCAATTGTGTTATGTAATAAGCTTGCTGATTTAACACTTAAGAATAGACTAAATGGTGTTGCTTATATCGTTTGTGTATTCTTCTTAGTTCCATTTGTATTGACATTAGTTTTATAATTTAAATAAATTAAATTTGAACTTATACAATGCCCTAGCTTGTCTAGGGCATTTTTTTTATTTTCTTCTTAGGTTATTTTTGAAAGATCCGAAGTTAATGTATCAACTGCGGTCACTTAAATGAATAAAAAAAATTTAGAAAACAAAACAAATTTAGAAGAAAAAATGAAAACTAAAGCCTCTTCTGGGAAGATGCTTTTGTTCTACCAATTTGAGTGCCCCCATTGTAAAACCATGAATGTTTGTTCTAAAGATTACAAAATGGAGATTTCATTATGCTCCAATACAGGTTGTAGAAAAATGATCATAATTGAAAACTTTAAAGATATTGCCTAAAGATAAATCTGAAGTTTACCTTCATAGAAATAAACTCTTTTAATTTCAAACTTCTCATTATTTTCTATTCTTTTCTGAATTTTGAAAATATTTTCAATACTTGGATCAAATAAGCTTCCACTTTCATCAATAATTTGTCGTTCACTTACTACATCTATTAGATCAAAAGGCTCGCTTTTATAACATAAAGTATTATTTTTACTATGGATTGGAGTAAAGGAGCTTTGGAGTTCCATTCGTCCTAATTTTCTATGAATCAATAATGCCCTTGAGTCCCACTGAGTAGCTCCATAGAGATTTTTAATTTGGAATAGTTCCAAAGCGATTGCCTTGGTTAATAACCCAAGCCCAGATAAATTCTTTCGAAGTTTTCCATTCAACGAAGATAAATTGTGCCCAAACCAGGCTGCTCTCTCAAGCATAGGTATAGCAATATACATACTTACAGGAAAAATTTCATTTTCCTTTATCCCTAAAAGTGTTCGATCTTCTATATCTAAGTCGCTTCCCTTTACCGCAAATCCGAATACAAAGCCAGGCATCACAGAGCAATCGAAAAATACCCATTTTTCCATTTGCATACCCTGATCTCCAAAAGTTAGTTCATCCATTTTATAAATTTTTTCAATGAAATCTCTTGAAGAAGTTAAGAGAGGATTAAAAATATTATTTTGATCTAGCTGCATCCCTAAAATGTTACGATTAAGATTTAAATTATGCCCAGGAGCGAGAACACAATAAGGTACTAAGTTAGAAATTAAATTTTGATATTTTGTTTTCATGTTATAATAATAATCTATTATCAGTTTTTATGTAAGGTTATGCAAAATGAGCAATAAAGACATATTCACTCCCCTTGATTTAGGCTATACCCAAATTCAAAATAGAATTTTAATGGGCTCCATGCACACAGGACTAGAAGAAGAAAAAAATGGTTTTGAAAAACAGGCCAGTTTTTATGAAGAACGAGCAAAAGGTGGCGTTGGAATTATTGTTACCGGAGGAATTGCACCTAATTTATTTGGAAGACTCTCTCCTTTTGGCCATCAATTAAGTTTTCCTTGGCAAATTAAAAAGCATAAAAAAATTACTAAGGCCGTTCATAAATATCCAACAAAAATATGTTTACAAATACTGCATGCTGGAAGATATGGTTACCATCCTTTAATCGTCTCAGCTTCAAAAACGAAAGCTCCAATATCACCTTTTAAGGCGAGAAAACTGACGAGTTTAGAAATAAGAAAAACCATTTATGATTACGCCAATACTGCTTCTCTGGCCAAAAAAGCCGATTATGATGGTGTTGAAATAATGGGAAGTGAAGGTTATTTAATTAATCAATTTCTTTCACCTTGTACTAATCATAGGACTGATAAATATGGAGGGAGCTTTGAAAATCGTTCAAGACTTGCTTTAGAGATTATTAGGGCCATAAGAAAAAAGTGTGGCCGTGAGTTCATAATAATTTTTAGATTATCCATGTTAGATCTAGTTAAGAATGGAATGAGTTTTGAGGAAGTTATAAAATTAGCAAAGCTCTTAGAGGACAATGATGTTGATATAATTAATACAGGGATTGGTTGGCATGAAGCGAGAATTCCAACGATTGCAACTATGGTCCCTAGAGCTGCTTTTGCATGGATAACTAAAAAGGTGAAAGAACATACAAATTTACCTGTTATAGCCACTAATAGAATTAACAACCCAGAGGATGCTAATAAAATAATTCAAGATGGAACTGCCGATATGATCAGTATGGCCCGTCCTTTTTTAGCAGACCCTGAATTTGTGCAAAAAGCAAAGAACAATCAATCTCATCTCATTAACACCTGTATCGCATGTAACCAAGCATGCCTTGACCACATATTTAAAAATAAAGTTGCTTCATGCTTAGTAAATCCAAAAGCCTGTCATGAAACAGAATTTAATCAAAATAAAACGAAAAGAAAGAAAAAACTCATAGTTATAGGTGCAGGTCCTGCTGGAATCTCTTTTGCCATTGAAGCAGCAAAAAAAGGCCATGAGGTCTCAATATATGAAAAGAAGTCAGAAATTGGTGGTCAATTTAATTTAGCACGTAGAATCCCAGGTAAAGAAGAGTTTAATGAAACAATTAGATACTTTAAGGCTCAGATAGAATTATTAAATATCAATCTCGTCCTAAACTTTGAAATGAACCTAACAGAATTAAAAAAGCTCGATGCTGATGAAATTATTTTTGCTTCAGGAATTACCCCTAGAACTCCAAAGATAGACGGTATTGATCATCCCAAGGTTATTAGCTATCCTGATTTAATTTTAGGCAATAAAAAAGCTGGGGCTTCAGTGGCAGTTATTGGCGCAGGTGGAATTGGCTTTGACGTTTGCGAACACCTTGCCTATGAATCACCAAAAGATAGTACCAGTTTAAACTTAGATGAGTTTTTAAAAGAATGGGGAATTGATACCGAATACAAAACAAGAGGTGCCCTGACAAAAAAACACACCCCTCCGGCCGTCAGAAAAATTATTTTATTACAAAGAAAACAAACTAAATTTGGTAAATCACTTGGAAAAACAACCGGCTGGATCCACAGACAATCCTTAAAAGATAAGAAAATTGAATTTATTGGAGGAGTCACCTACGAAAAAGTCAGTGATGAAGGACTTCACATATCTCAGGATGGAAATAAAAGAGTTTTACCTGTTGATAGTATTATACTTTGTGCTGGCCAAGTATCAGAGAATAACTTATTTCATGAAGCCAAAAGTGAACTTACAATTCCTTGTCATCTCATCGGAGGTGCCTTACTTGCACAGGAGATAGACGCTAAAAGAGCTATTGATGAGGGAGTTAGACTGGCCAACTCCCTATAGGTTTAATTTTTTTTAGATTCTTTTTGATCACTCATATACTTTTCAAGTAGCTCAACCATGACTTTTTCAACTTTAGAATGATTTGAAGCAATGGTCTGCTCTTTTAATTTTTCTTCAGTTCTTTTAAAAGCTTTTTTCAGATGAGATTTTGGAATTTTAAACAAGACAGTACAGACAAACCCGTCCCAATTTTTTGTAGCTCCTTTGTCCTGCATAAACCTTCTCTTTTCCCAATACTCTCGGTATTTTTGTGCTCCAACGATATCTGCACTAACGACTTTTTTCAGATCATTTACAACAAACTCTGTAAGTTTTTTGCTAGAACTTGATGCATCACCATCTAATTCTTGTTTGAACTTCTCTTCTATAAAAGTAGATATTTCACTCGCAATAGCCGAAGATGCGTTTGCATTAGCAATCTTGCAGGCAATATCTCGATCATTTTTAGCAACTGTTGAATAAGAATAAAACCTATTATCCTTTAAATCATCTTCATCGACTTCATCATCAAGATACTCTTCTAGATCCTCAACCCATTCTGGAATTTCTTGATGAGAAGCGTCTACAACTTTATAGTCTTTTTCCAAACTTCTGGAACATCCAGTAGCTATTAAAAGTAAAATCAATAATTTCATAAGTACCACCTTTTTAGGATAAATATTTCAAATCAATTATAGCTATAATTTTGTTTAAGTCATAACTTTTAAAACCATCAACAGACCAAAAGCCTCAGATATCAAGATAAATGATTAAATTTACCCACCTACAATTAATCTTTGTTTAGTTTAGAATATAATGCAAGGAGACACACACATGAAAATATTAATTTTACTTACCTCACTCACATTTTCGTTGAACTTATTATCAAAAACCTATAACTGTTCTTTCACCCATAATGATAGTGAAGATCAAGTTGAGTTAAAGGTTAATAAGAAAAAAACAATTACGCATTTAGAGTTTAAAGGTCAGGAGTATAATTATAAAGATTGTAAAACTCAAAAAGATCAATTTGGGACATTAATCGATTGCAATTCAGGTTTAACCGATCTAATGATTCTTTTAAATGAACAAGAAAAGCCTGCATCAGGCGGAATTATGTCGTCCACACATGATTTATTCGTTGACCTTAAATGTTAATTTATTTACTTAGATTTTTATTTTTGTAATTCAAAAAGAACTTTTTCTGCTCACTCATCATACGCTTAAAGTTCTTCTCTCCATCTAGGATCTCAATTAGCTTTACTTTTAATTCAGCTTCAAGATCTCTCATTTCTTGTATTTGTTGATCTTGAGTATCGAATTTGATTTTTCTTCTTAAATTATTCAGCTCTCTTACAACTTTGAACTCTTCAGAGATATATTCAACAACTTTTTTATCAGCTAATTCCAATTTATACACAATAATTTCATCAACTTTTATAGTCCATTCTTTTTGTAAATCATCTGTTAGCCACAAATCAGAATATCCCCTAGAATAAATAAGATTGTCAGTATAATTTCCCTTAAAAGCATCTGTTTGTTGTGGTTCAAACTTTGGAGCATTTGCTTCTTTTTCTTTTAACTGTTTTAGGTAAAGATCTTTAGCTGACTCTTTTATAGCGACCTTATCACCAACGGAAGATGTCATTGAAGAGTAAAAGTTAGGAAAAATTAAATGAATTATAAAAAGAAATGCTATAACACCTGCGCCTATACCAATCCTTTTCATAAGTTTGGTACTTTTTCCTTTTCCAGTTTTCCCATAAGGATTAAGTTTTTTAAGCATTTCATTGTTTTCTGGATTATCATCTAACAGGCTAGATTTAACAAGGTACTCAATTTGCTGAGCTTCAACAAGAACATCGTCTGCTCCAAGTTTTTTACTCACGGCCTCTTGCATTTTAACATTAACTAAATTGAAAAGCCCTTTTGCAATGGTATCGGCATACTCAATTTTTCTTGAATTAAGCTCCGATTCTTCATTCTTTTTCATTTCTTTTAGTTTTTCAATCTCCTGCGCCCTTAACTTGGCGATGGCCTGTTTTTCTTTACCTAATTTCTCTTCAGCTTTCGCTCTAGCTGCTTCTTCATTTTTAACAATTTCATCCTGAGCTTCTAGAATCATCTTATCTTTGAGAGATAGACTTTCTTCTTCGGCCTTCTTCTTTGCCTCAAGTGCGGCTTCTTTTATTTTTTCTGCTTCCGCCTTTGCTTCCGCAAGAACAGAGGCTTTTCTCTCTTCTAAATTGATTTCTAACTGCTTAGCTTCCTCTTCGATCTTCTTTTTCTTATTAATAATTTCATTAATTTCATTTTCTATAAGAGAGTGCTGTTCAGCGACTAATGCTTGTTTTTCTTTAATGGCAGCAATTCCATCTTCCTCAATTTTCTTTGCTTTATTCTTAGCAGCTTCCAAAGTTTCTTTAACAGCATTTTGAACATCTTCAAGTTCATCCTTACTTTTTTGTAAAAGTTCGTGGGATTCTTCTTGAGCATTCTTGAGTGTTTCTTCAGCTTCAGAGTTAGCCTTTTCTAAAATTTGATCGTACTTTTCTTTAGCTCCAACAACAGCTGTTTCATACTCAGAAAGGGCCTTATTTTTAATCTCATCCGCTTCGGCTTGTGCATTATTTTTTAACTGCTCAATTTCTGCTTCTAGCTTTTGTCTTTCTTCTCCAAGTTGTCTTTCAAGCTTGTCCTTAATTTCAGTAATTTCTGCGTTTTTATTTTTTGTGTCTTCTAACAAATCATTAGCTTCTTCTTTAAGAACACTTGATTCATTAGTAGCTTCTTCTACCATTTTGTCTGCATCAAACTTTGCTTTGCCTATGATATCTTTAGCTATTTTATAGTTTTTTTGTTTTTGTTCTTCAAAGGCTTTTGTATCGATTTCTATAAGATTTTTCAGGTTATCTTCGTGCTTTTCTTTTTCACGATTAAAATAATCAAGGGCCTTATCTTCTATATCTTGTAAATAACTTTCTTTATTATCAATCTGATCTTGTAAATTATTAAGTTTATTTTCAAGTACAGATACATCTTCATTTAATTTTGCATGCTTACTCTCAACTTCTTTATTTTCTTCAACAAGTTTTTTCTTATCACTATAAAGTTTTTCAAGCCATTCTTCATTTTTACTAATAGAATCTAGGATTTGATCTTGTTTAAAATTTAAAGTCTCGAGATCCTTTTCAAGGACTTCAACCTGTTTCTTAAGCCTTTCTGACTCAGTAAAATAAGTATCCTTATCTTGTTTCAAACTATTGATACTATATTCTAACTCTTCGGTTTGGCTTTGTAGCTCAATCTTTTTATTCTCAAGATCTTTTAGAGCATCTTCGTGTCTATCTTTAAGAACATTCAACTCACTATTTAAGGTACTAATTTCCCTTTGTAATGAGTCAACTTTTCGTTCATTTTCGATTTTCTCTTCTTTACTATTTTTTAATTCCTCTCTAAGATCTTTCGTTTTTTCGGAAAGCTCTTCTCTTTCTTTGTATGAATCCTCTAATTTTCTAGATATACGATTATATTCGTCTTTTGCGTCAGAAGTTAAACGTTCAGCATCTCTATTGGCTTTATTAAGGATATTATCTCTTTCAGACTCAGCATTTCTCAGCATATAAGAAGACTTATCTTCTGCTTTTCTAATTAAGGAGGAAGACTTCTCCTCGGCATCATTTAAAAGACGGCTTGCTTTTTCTTTAGAGTCCTCAATTTGTTCTTCAGCTTCACGTCTGGCCCTACTTAAAGTAAGTTCACTTTCATTTTTAGCGTTTGACAATAAACGATCAGCTTCATTCTTTGACTCTGAGAGCCTCTCGTTTGATGTTTTTTCACTCTCACTTAAGAGCTTTTCTGACTTAAATTTAGCGTCCTCTAAAAGCTTATGAGCTTCTTTATCTGCTCGGGACAGTAACTCTTCGGTTGTTTTACGTGTAGTTTCTTTTAATTCAAAAACCTCTTTTTCAACATTTTGAAGAATTTCGTCTGCTTCATCTTCAGCATCATTTAATATCTTTTCAGATTCTATTTGAGCTTTATCAAGAACTCTTTGAGCTTCTTGCTCACTTTCTTCTTTAAGCTTTAAAGCTTTAACTTGAGCATCTATTTCTATTTTTTTAATTTCTAGTAATTCAATTTCTGAAAATTCTGTGCCTTTATCATTTTCAACTTTACTAATAATTTCTCTAACATTACTAGACGTATTTGAGGAATCAAACTCCTCCACTTTGTGGGCTAAATTTCCGGAAACGTTTGTAGTGCCTATTTTTTTATTCGTTTGAGATTCAATATCACTAAGATTTACAATTTTTGTAGCCTCATCATTTTCAACAAACTCAAAGACGAGATATAGGGAATTATCATCGCCTATATAGAGTTGTTCATCTTCCTCTAATTCTGTCCATTCATTGTGGACAAGTTTTTCACCATTTAAAATGGTTCCATTTGTTGTTTTTAGGTCCTTAACAAAAATCGCTTCATTTTCAATTTTTACTTCGACATGTTTTCGACTTAAAAGATTATCTTTCACAAAGACGTCTGATTTCTTCGAACGTCCTATAATAAATGAAGATGAAGAAAGATCAACTTCCTTCACCATTTCATTATTCTTGTAAATTGTTACTTTTAAACTTTCACTCATAAATTAATTAAGAAGCTTTTTTCTCCTCTTCCTCAACTTGCTCAGTTTCAACATCTTTGTCTACAAGCTCACTAGTCATATCAACTTCAGCCTCAGCCTTTTTTGATTTTGACATAAATGGAGCGATATTCATTTTCCCAGCTGTTAACCCAAGACCCTTTGAAATTTGGCTCTCAATGGCGTCTTCTGCTAATGCTTCAATTGGATCTCTATGCTCATCAAAGCCTGGAATATCTTTTGGTAGTACGTTGTTATCGCAAGCATCCCAAAGTAATTCCATAGAGTTTTCATATTTATTTATAGTTTTAAGGAATACTTTTTCCGGATCAAACAATGTATTTAAAAATGTCATGGCCACAGATACAATAATACCTATAATTGAAGTACTCATTGAAAAGGAGATACTTTTTAAGAAACTATCCATTATGGCCTTTGCACCCTCAACATCTTCAAGTTTCATATTACCTAGTTCAGGTAGTGCGGCCATAATTCCAAGAAATGTCCCAAAAATACCACCAATAATAAATATACCAGGAAGGATATTTAAAAAGTCATGAGTTGCTTGAACCGGAATAAAACCCAAAACCTTTTTAAAACATGGATTATTATCAAAAACATTTTTTGTCAGTTCAATGAACTTAGGTCTTTCTTTATTATATCTTAAATGCTTAATTTGTCTTAATGATTCTTTTACCAACCTAGCACTTCCTTGTTGTATCAAAAAGGCTCTATCAGTAAAGTCCAAAACATAATCAGGGTTTCTTCGCTTCATATAGGCCCTAACAACAAAAAGTTCATAGTATGTTTTTTCAAGATTATACTTCATAGATACAAAAAAACTTAAATCATTATCTCCATCGGTTTTAGCCTCTAAAAAGTCATGTGCTCTTTTGTAAAATTCTTTTGCGAACCACAATTCTCTTGTTGCAGTATAATGAACAAGGGCCCTTAAAACCACCCCCACACAAAATGTGAAAAGCATAAGAGGCAAAAGATAAGTGGATAAATCTTCCGTAAGAAAATTTATAAAACCTGTAATTGATTCTTGAGAAAACATAATTTACTCCAATCCTATTTCTGATCTAATTCAAATTTAATAATAACTCTTTGTTCTTTTTTACAATCATATAACTTACAAAATTCTTGTTTACTCATTTCCTTCGCAGGTGCTCTACCTTTTAAAGCACCACTAAAATAAGAACGACCTGAGACTTTTAACAGGGGTGTAATTTGTCTTTGGCGTGCATATTTTAATTTTTTAGTATCTATAATATGTTTAAAAACAGACTTTGCTCTTTCAATTGATAGATTGGTGTTATACTCAAGCGCTTTTCGGTCTTCTGGTTTTAGACTGTTTGGATTAACATACCTTCCTCTATAAGTCGGTGAAGAAAATCCAACAATATCGACCGCTTTAATCTTTTCTGCAATTTTTGGATCCTTTAAAATAGACTCAGCATAAATAGGCATAAACTTATTCAATGTATCTCTCATGTCTGTTTTTAGCCTTGCTTTACCAGCGTCGAAATAGCTATCACCAAAAGCTAAGACAACTTCACCCGTGCCAGGGTCGACATCTGCTTTGATTCCAGCTTTATTGAAATTCTCTTTAATTTGTTTCGCTAACTTCTTTTTAGCATTGAGTATTTCTTGAGCTTTTCGCAAATCTTTAGATAACTTAGATTTTTCATTTTTAAGCTGAGATTTTTCTTTAGCAAGTTGTTGCTTCTCTTGATCCAATTGTTTGGTTACAGCCGTTAACTGTTTTTTCTCTTTATCTAGCTTATTGTTAACTTTTGCCAATTTCTGATTAATTTTTTTAAGTTGATTCTTTTGTGAAGATAACAAATTCTTCTGATTCTCAAGCTTACTTCTTTGAGCCTCTAAAGTATCTTTTTGACCTTGTAGATCAGAAACTTGTTGCTCAAACTGCTGTTTAGTGGCCTCAAGCTCTGCTTTAGTCATAGCAACTTCATTTTGTACTTTCTCCAACTCAGCATCTAAGGCAGCTTTTTGAGTCTGAACACTTGTTAATTCTTGATCTAACCGTTCTTTTTGTTTTTGTTGCTTTTCTATTGTCTTATTTGCCGAGGCTAATTGTGCATTGGCTTGGCTAACTGCTTTACTTACTTTTGATAACTTACTTTTAATCGTTTTGTTTTTGTTTGCAAGAGCTTTAATTTCTTTATTCGATTTAGCCTTTAATGCTCTCATCCTTTTTAAATAGTTTGCTTTTGATATTTTTCTTTTCTTTTGCTCACGTTTTAGAGCCTTGATCTGCGCTTTTAAATTACGATCGATTTTTGCAATTTTATTTTCATTGACTTTGATTTGAGATTTTTTTGCATTAATGTCTTTATTCAACTTCACAATTTCGTTTTGCTTAGCTTTTAAGATGGCTTGCTTTTCTTCAATAACATTATTCTTTTCAGCAATAATTTTCTTTTTCATGGCAACTTCAGCATCCAGCTCTGAAATTTCCGTTTCTTTTTCTTCAATTGTCTTATCACGTTCAAGAATCTCAGTGTCTTTTATATTAATTGTTTCAACCTGCTCTTCGATTGTTTTCTTAGCAGAAGCAATTGTTCTATTTTTTCTTTGGATTTTATTTTTAGAAAGAACATTAGCATTAATTATATTTCTTATAATTTGCTGGTATTGATTCAATGCCATTTCTTTCTTTTCATTTTCTAGCGCCTTCTTTCTCAATGCAGAAGCTTCTTCTCTATTTTCGTCTTGAAGCAAGCTTAATTTATCCATGAGTTGTTCGTACATCTCTTGCTCTTTTTGCGAGGCTGACTTTTCTAAATAGTTCTCTTTAAGATTATTGTATGCCTTAATTTGATTTTCCAAGTCTTGAGCTTTTTCAGCTAAAGCTTGGTTTTGAATTTGCTGCTGAAGTGTATGGGTACCTGTTCTTAAGGATGCAACAACATAAAGCAGTAAGAATACTACGGATAAGACCATAAATAAGTCAGAATAACTGGCCCATTGTTCCCCAGTTTCATTCTTCTTCTTAATTTTATCGTAATCAAAGCTCATAAAACTCACCTATTATGCTAGAATTTCATGATGCTCATCGGTGGTTTAAAATAATTATTTAATAAAATGGAAATAAAAACAAGGAGATACCAGACCAGCAAGCTCAACCTTCAACCTAACATTTTAAAATCACTGGAAAAACTTCTTTTCAATCACTTGGGGTTTTTGTAATGACCAGAAAAGTTTTCACTGTTAATAACGAAACTAAAAATTAAGAAATCTTTACTTATTAACAGAAAGTGTCAACTTATCGAAATTGTTCTTAATTCAAAGATTTTTAAAGAATAAGTCCTTAATTCTGATTATTTAAGTTAGTCTTAATTTTATTCAAACAATCCATCGTCCGAAATTGTTTTTACTGAAAAAATTTAAGGGCAAAATATGAAATTTGTAATAAAGGTTACACTTTTATTTATTGGAACATTCCTATTAGGGGTTTATGGATTATTTTATGTTAATGATTATCTTAAAGATAATATTGAAAACAACGCCCAAGAGCTGGCTCCAAAGCAGGAGGTTGTCTCAAAATATTTTTTAGATTTCCAAGAAGCTTTGAACAACGTTAAGATGCACCACTCACAATTTCTCCTAAAACTAACAGATATGGAGTCAAATGAAGTATTTAAAAGCTCTATTGAAAATGCTTTGAAAAAATTAAAAACAAACCAAAATGGATTCACCAATGAAAAAGACTTCATAAATACCAAAGAACTTTTTTTAGAATTAAACAAAAGAAGAGAAAGCATTTCGGAAAGAACACTCATACTAGAAGGTTTCAAATTAGAATTAAATGATGCTGGTAAGGCCTACCAAGATTTCGTAACTAAAAATAAACTGAAAAAAAACTACGAAATTTTATTTTATGTTTTAACTAACCTTAAAAAAGATTTCCACCTTACTCCATCGGCTGAAATTTTTGATGAGGCAAAATCAACTATCAATAAGGCGAAAGAAAAACTCTCCAAAAGCCGGTATAGAAAGAAGTCTCAACTCATTGGACTTTTAGATAATTATCAAAAGTTTTTTAAACTTGTCGTTGAGAGCCAGGAAAAAATAGAAACTTTAAAAAGCCAGATTCAAGAGAAAATTTATTCACTTGAGGTTTATAAGAAACAAGAAAAATTTAAGGCTTCTGAAACTCTAACTGAAGACATAAAAGAAATTACTGAAAAAGCTCACTTATTTAGAAAGATTGTTTTTTTTGCAGGATGGTTAATCCTTACTCTTTTTGCAGGAATATCCATTCCTTCTATTAAGGTACTCTTTGGCCATGCAAAATCGAATAATCAAATGAAGCATATTAAAAGCAAGAAGAAGGCGATGCCAACTTTTGGTGAAATCCAAGTCGTTCCAAGCTCTTTAAAGAAGAAGCCAAAAACCATTAAAGATAAAGTACCTCGAAAAGAAAAAATAGTAGAGCCAAAAAAAGAAGAACCTTTCCAACGAATGTATGGTCCTCATCTACCTATGGTTGAGCATGCAGATAAGATAACAGAAAATATTTCAAGACTTTCTGAAGATATGAAAAATATCGAAGATGCAAAAAGAAATATTGAAGCTATTTTAAAAAGCTAAATTGGCTTAATCACATCCCCGCAACAGCAACCGAAATAGAACTAAATAAAGACTTTGCGGTGGCTATCCCTAAAGAGAGTTTTACCAAATTTGTGTAAACTCCTGTACTAACAAAATTCAATATCTCCTTGGCCAAACGACATGCAAGAAAACTCGCAATTGACATAACAAGTAACGAGATAGCAAGTTCATTAGTAATTAAATTTCCATCATGAACATAATAAATCACACATGCTGAAAGTCTAAGTAAAAGCCCTACAGAAGACTTCGCACAAATAAATTTAGTCTTTGAATACCCTTTATCCAGGAAATACATCGCTAAGACTGGACCCGATAGACCAACTAAACTATTAATAATAGTTGCAAAAGAAAGCCAAATATAATCTTTACCTACACTTTCACCACTCTCTTTAACTTCTTTCTTATTTCCTTTTCTAAAGTATTTATAAAATGCATAGAAAATAAAGCAACTAACACCTAATTTAAGCATTGGCAGAGGTAATGGTTTATAGAAAAAGATCCCCACGATAGTTAAAATTAAAATAACCGGAAGGGAGCGCTTAGTTTCTTTCCACTCAAAGTCTTCTTTCATATTAGTAATATGAATTAAGGAATTGATGAAAATATGAACTGTATAGACCTGCAAAGTGACGTCAGCAGGAAAGTACGCAAGCAAGACTAACATCATAAGACTCCCCCCTAGCATTCCTATAAAAGCAGAGATAAAGGAAGTAAAAAAAGAAACTAGTCCTAATAATAAAGGTAAATTAGAATTGAAATCCGAATATTCCATAAGTGGTCCTTTAACCGTAGAATTTCGAAACCTCATTAGCACAGTTTGGAATTTATAAGAAAAGAAATTTGACGCAATGCAATTTTTATATGTATTATTCTAGACAATCTGCAAGATTAAGTTAATCGATTCATTTTTAGAAAACCAGTTTACGGCCTATAGACACATCTAAAACCAAAATGAACAGAAGTAGAAGAGCTATTCACAGCAAGAAGAAGATTAAAAACTCCTGCCTCTTCATCAACATCACTTGTACCACCCCTAAGTGTAGCTCCTCCACTTCCTCCTAACCATTTCCCAAAGCTATTTGTTGAATTATAGCTGTCATTGATTGGCTTGTAATCATCTAATGCGAGGGAACCAGTTGGGTTTTCTAAGAGTTCCTTCCAAGGGAATTTCTCATCTTGCGGACCCAAAGTAAATCCCTGATCATCTGGATTCCAATCAACCCACTCATAAGAGTTTCCCGAAAAGTCCCAAATAATAGAACCATTCGAAAGGATATGTGTTCTCTTTTGTTCCCATCCATTCCCAGGTAACTCAGAAGCATTATTGTTAGTCCCTGAGTAGAAATCAGAAGAATTCATAATTCCTATTGGATCCACTGGAGTTCCATCACTATGCCCTCTTGGTATATGCCCTGACCCAACAGATCCACCGGACCAATTTTGCGGATTTTGTTCAATATCCCTTGAAATGGTCATCCATTCAGGATTAGAAATTAATGTAAACTCTCCATCATAACCTTCAGATATTATTGATTCACAATGTTGTTGCGCAGATACTGCATCAACCATGCCCCATGGAATTCCTAAAGGAATTGATGCTGCCTTTCCTCCGACATTTTTAGCCTCATATTTCATGACACAAAAATCATGAGTACCAAGGCTTCCATTTCCTAATACTTCTATAAATCCCTCAGGGCATACTTTACTCTCAATATTATCTTCTAGATCATCTGCCCCTAAAAACTGAACTTCCAACGAAGAATTACAAGCGGTAAGAACCATAAAGGTAGTAAAAAAGAAAATAAAATTGGAAATATACTTATTAACCTTCATTATTTCATCTTAACAAAGGATTTCATTATTTTTAAATATTTTTAACTATTTAAATAAAAGCAGGTAGATATCCAATTTCTCATTCTCTATTTAAATATTATAAGCTCCTTATACTACCAAGTTTTTTTATCAAAATAGAGTTAAAAATATCATTATCAACGAATCATTTAATATTTAATATTGAGATCCGAAAAGAGTTACATGAGTAAATATTTCGGATTATTTTTCTTAATTATACCACCTTTGGTCTTTTCTATGCCTAATTTGGAAAATTTATCTGACTCAAAGAAGACAGTTTGCTCAGTAACAATTAACTCAACAGAAGAAATAAATACGTTTAAAAGTAAACTCAATCCAAATGACTTTCAATTTATTGAGCTTACTAATTTTTTTCCTAATCAGAACCCAGGAGAATCTTCACGTTTTCCAACAGAGTGGTTTGAGAGATCATGTAAAAGTGGTGTGAAATGTGACATTTTAATTATTTCAGGTCATTTTGCTGGTAGTTTTTTTGGATCATCGGGACTTTCACTTCCAATTGAGCTGTTAGGAAAAAAGTCATGTGAGAACTCCTGTCCAGGACTTTTAAATCACCCCAAAGAAGTTTTTCTTTTTGGGTGTAATACTTTAGCAGACAAAGAACAAGATCATAGAACAAGAGAAGAATATATTGAAGTCTTACTTGAAGAAAATATTCCTGCCCATCAAGCAGAACAAATTGCTAATGCCAGGTACAGTACAATTGGAACAAGCTTTAAACAAAGAATGAGAATGGCATTTTCAAATGTTGAACACATTTATGGATTTGATTCTGTTGGCCCATCTGGAAAGAATGTAAAAAGTTTCTTACAAGACTATTTAGATAAAATAGATGATTATAAACTACATTTGGATAAAAAAGTTATTAAAGAGGCATCGGCTTTTGATTCAAACTCAGTAAATAATTTATTATTAGCAGAAGCTCTTAAAATTACCGCTTTTACTCAATGCTCAGGGGTTTTTGCAAGTAACAATCTAGATGATCCAAAAATTGTTGAAAAAAGAAAGCTGATCGATTTAATATGTGCCTTAAATAATGAAGATATCGTGCTATCCGAGCGGGTCAATATTATATTAGATATTATCGCAGAAGATAAGGTTATAGAATTACTTCCCAATATAACAGAATTTTTGAATAAAATAAGGGTGGCTTTAAAAGAAGATAATATTAAAAATTTTTCTGATGATCAAATAAAGTTAGTTCAAAAAACGTTTAATGAATCTTTAGATCCTTTAAGAAATAACCTAGCTTTTAAAAACTTCTTGGAGACAATTGTAAGAAATGATTCATCCCTAAATTTAAGAGTTAAAACTCTTGGAATTCAAGAGCTACTAGGCTATATTTCAAAGGAAGATTTCTCTCATCAATTAAGGAATGAGTTTGAAAAGATTTTTCCACCTAAGAATCGCTTTGAAGCCGAATCTTTAGTTATCCTGAGTTCATTAAAAATCTTAGAAGATATTAAATTAACAATGCCAGAAGCAAAAGTTAATAAGAACTCATCAAATTATCATCTTATGGCCTTAAGTGTACTCCCCCTAAAACATTTAGGGGACGAATTTGTCCTTCATTTGTTAGAAAGCGCTCCTTCAAACAATGGTGCTGGTTTTTATACAAATAATATAATTCAAACATTAGTAGAACCAGAGAATACAGAGCTGATTCATAAGCTTATTACAATAGTAGAAAATGAAAAATTTGATCTTAATGAGTACCTTAATTCCATGACAGGTACAAGCCCAGAGATAACAAAAAGTGTAGAAAAAATAAGAAGCCTGATAATAGAATATCCAGAATTAAAGCTTCAGATAAAAGAGCAAATTAGATCAGAAAGTGTTTCAAGTAGATTAGAGTTTTTAAATAAAATAAAGCCTGTCCTTCCTGAGACATAGTTAACAAATTATACCGGAGACATAGTTTACACTTCTAAATAAATCAGTCGGTTATAATACTCCTATAACAGGAGGTTATAGCATGAGCTGGAAGGAGTCGACTATTA
>CAXPDR010000016.1:0-2575 GCA_964215955.1 Flavobacteriaceae bacterium | reverse complement strand
CATAATTTTTTGTTTACTATTTTTATGCTAAATATATGTAATCCATGCCAATTCCAATTTTTAATTCTGTTGCATCCTTTTTTTTAAAAAGAAGGATAAGTCAAATAGAATTATTTAAAGACTATCCTATAGAAGTTCAACAAGAAGTTCTTAGAAAACTTGTCGTTTATTCTATTGATACTGAAATTGGAAAAAAGAATGATTTTAAAACAATAGCATCTTATGATGATTTTAAAGAAAGAGTTCCAATTATATCTTATGAAGATATATACGCTGATATTGAAAGGAATAGAAAAGGTGAGCAAAACATATTTTGGAGAACTTCTATAAAATGGTTTGCAAAATCAAGTGGAACTACTAACGCCAAAAGTAAATTTATCCCAATAAGTTTTGAATCTTTGGAAGATTGTCATTACAAGGCTGGAAAAGATATGCTGTCGTTGTACTTTAATAATAATATAAATTCACAATTACTTGCAGGAAAGTGTTTAAGACTAGGAGGTTCAAAGGATATCTATGAAAATAATAGTAGCTATTATGGAGATTTATCTGCTATTATAATTGATAACTTACCTTTTTGGGCTGAGCTAAGCAGTACACCTAGTTCAAAAGTTTCGTTAATTCCGGAGTGGGAAGAAAAAGTTGAAGCAATAATAAATGAATCTTTAAGTCAAAAAGTGACAAGCTTTGCAGGTGTTCCTTCTTGGATGTTGTCGTTACTTCAAAAAGTAATTGAAAAAACTGGTAGAAACAACGTTATTGATATTTGGAATGATTGTGAAGTTTATTTCCATGGAGGAGTAAGTTTCGAGCCTTACAAAAACCTCTACAAAAAATTATTTCCATCAAAAGATTTCAAATATTTTGAAATTTACAATGCCTCTGAAGGATTTTTTGCTATTCAAGATCAAAATGAATCAAGTGAACTACTACTTATGTTAGACTACGGTATATTCTACGAATTTTATCCGGCTAACGGGTCAGAACAAGAAATTGTTTCATTAGCTGATGTTAAACTGAATGTAAATTATGCAATGGTAATAACAACAAATTCTGGTCTGTGGAGATATAAAATAGGTGATACAGTTAAGTTCACTTGCTTAAATCCATTCAGAATTAAAATAACAGGGAGGACAAAACATTTTATAAATGTTTTTGGTGAAGAGCTGGTAATTGAGAATGCAGAAAAGGCGTTATCCTTAACTTCTGAGTTAACAAAGTCTTCAATATCTGACTACACGGTAGGCCCAGTTTTTATGGGAAGTAAGACTAAAGGCTCACATGAGTGGATAATTGAGTTTGATAAACAGCCTGATGATCTTAATAAATTTATGGAAATACTTGATCTAAATCTTCAAAGTCTGAATTCTGATTATGAAGCCAAGAGGTATAAAAGTTCAACACTCGAGCTACCTAAACTAGTTGTTGCAAGAAAGAATCTTTTTTATGATTGGCTTTCATCTAAAAATAAACTTGGAGGACAGAATAAAGTCCCGAGGTTATCAAATTCAAGAGAGTTTATTGATGAATTAATTTCTATGAATTAGGAAACTGCTTTTAAGTAGGATAGATCAATTTTTTGAAGCTTTTCATCTGCATAAAGCTTTGTGATTTTTAGTTCATTCTCTTCGGAACTTGGTAAATTAAACATAGCATCATTTAAAATTGCTTCACATAGCGTTCTTAATCCTCTTGCACCTAGCTTAAACTCATATGCCTTGTCCACGATGTAGTCAATTGCGCCTGGAGTAATTGAAAAGTTAATATCATCCATTTCAAAAAGCCTGGTGTATTGCTTTATCAAAGCATTTTTTGGAATTGTCATAATATCTCTCAATGCATCTTTAGTTAAAGGGTTTAAGTGACACATAACAGGTAATCTTCCAATGATTTCAGGTATTAGCCCATATGATCTTATATCATGGGGATTTATATATCTTAAAACATTCTCTTCATTTTCATTAACTACTTTTTCATTTGCAGGTTTAAATCCAATAGATTGAAGATTTAATCTAGTTTTAATTATTTTTTCAATTCCATCAAAAGCACCACCTGCAATAAAAAGAATATTAGATGTGTCAACCTCTATGAATTTTTGATCTGGATGTTTTCTTCCCCCTTTAGGTGGAACATTTACAGTAGTTCCTTCAAGTAACTTAAGTAAAGCCTGTTGAACTCCTTCACCTGAAACATCTCTAGTGATAGAAGGGTTATCACTTTTTCTTGCAATTTTATCAATTTCGTCTATAAAAACAATTCCATTTTGAGCTTTATCTACATCAAAATCAGCAGCCTGCAGAAGTTTACTTAAAATGCTTTCAACATCTTCACCAACATAGCCTGCTTCAGTAAGAACTGTCGCATCAACAATCGCAATAGGTACGTTTAAAAATTTTGATATAGTTTGAGCTAATAGAGTTTTACCTGTACCTGTAGGTCCAACAAGAATTAAATTACTTTTTTGTATTTCAATTTCTTCTTGTAAATGTTTCTGATTAATCCTTTTATAATGATTGTAAACTGCTACTGATAAAGTTTTTTTTGCATCTTCTTGACCAATAACGTGAAGATCTAG
>CAXPDR010000015.1:0-84422 GCA_964215955.1 Flavobacteriaceae bacterium | reverse complement strand
TTTTGAGTAATTTACGTAATTGATAGTCTGATAGTTCATGCATTTTCTGTACTCCTAAAAAACAAACCCCATCATATCACAGATGGGGCTTTTTTATTTGTGTCCCAAAAATGGGGTACAGATCATTAAGCGGGCTTTGTCTTTTAACTTATTCTTCAATTACACTTATATTAGTTCCTTTCTCATTTACTCTTCTGTCATTGAATTCTTTAGCTATTTCAGCTGTATCGTTCACCAACTCGCTTGGAATTGCAAATGCTGAACCCGCAGCACACATCATTTTTGGGTTAGTTGCTACTGAGCACATATCTTCTCTCATTTGATCAAACATATGACCTAGTGCCGTTCCTTTAAGTCTCTCTTTAGCAAATGGTAAGTGAAATTGGTTAAGGGCAATTCTTTTTTCTTTTTCACTTAGTTCATCTAGCTTTAAGTCGACCATAAGTGCATCTAGTGGGGTCGCTGCATCCCTAATTTCATTTTGAGTAGCCCCTAGCTCTGCAATCATTTCTCCAACTCGGTCTTGTTTTTCTTCAAGCTTCCCACAAACTTCAATTGCTGGGGACTGGCTTTTAGCAGCTTGCTTACACATCTGTGAAATCTTTTCTATTCCTTTAAGGGAAGGATCTGCTTTAATCAACTCTTCTTTTGCTAGATCTTTAAAGCCTGCAATATAAGTTTTATCAATTAAATCTAATACCTTATCAGTTTCTGCTAAAAAGTCATTTGCTGCTTGTTGAGTTTTTTCTAACTCCTTTTTTCTATTTTCTTGTTCTTGATCTTGGAATGCAAATAGTGCATCAGCTTTTTTTCTACATTCAGAGTCTCTGAAACATTTCGGACTTGGATGACCATGATCACTTAAAACCGTATTTCTAAATTCTTCCTGCTCCTCTTTTGATAAACCTAGACTGGCTAAGTATCTTTCGGTTGATTTCTTATAAAAGTCATCATCATCAGTTTCAATACTTTGCTTAGTCCCATCGATTTGTCTTCTAATTGCTTCAGCATCAATTTTGGTTTGGGTAACTTGGGCTGAATATTTTGCAAATCTATTGTCAGAGTTTGCGTATTCTGTTCTGACTTTCTCTTGGAGTTTCTTGAAGTTGTTTAGCATTTTTCTACCATCTGAGCCTCTTTCATTAGCGCCCCAGTAATCAAATTTATCATCAAAGGCATCTTCACCTCCAGCTAAGGTTACAAACTCTGGAGTAGGGCCCCAATCGCCATCAGAGTCTTGAAGACAATAATTGGAATTTTTTGATCTAAAACCATCAAATTCACAGATGTTCCTTGCAAAGCTTGAGCTTGATATAGATAGAACCATAATGCTAAATACAAAATTTTTCATTACACACTCCCTAAAAATGTCTGGTTAAATTATCGGACTGTTTAACTCTTGTAACGAGTGTTTTTTTTTATTTAGGAATAAAATCAATCAGTTATAGGTAATGCTTAAGAAATGAATTTTGTTGAGCTAACAAAGATTATGGGCAGTTAGCGCTTCCACTCCGGAATAACCTCAATTTCATCACGCATTTTAATATAGGCGATAAGTCTTTGGTACATAATGAGTTCTTCATCAGTATCAAGGTCTAAGGTATTGAAAAAACAGCCTTTTGAGTTATCTTCGTGTCTGCAGTCTGAAAATTTACATTTTCCAAAATAGGGTTGAAGGTCTGGAAATAAGTCTGGAAGCTCACTCATTGATATATCACTAACCGCCAAGGTTCTTACTCCTGGAGAGTCAATCATATAGAATAAATCTAA
The DNA here is from genome assembly GCA_964215955.1 of Flavobacteriaceae bacterium. Lineage (GTDB taxonomy): Bacteria > Bdellovibrionota > Bacteriovoracia > Bacteriovoracales > Bacteriovoracaceae. The sequence goes on along the minus strand of CAXPDR010000015.1, from coordinate 82,652 downwards.
ATCAATGAGTTCCGCCCATGTCGTCGTGTGAGCACCTTTTTCAACCCCTTTTGCCAGTCTGCTGCTTAGAAGTTCGATCTTTCCATTAGAAAGCTCTGTGATTAAACGGCTTTTTCCCACCCCAGATTGGCCAAGACAAATGGTGGTTTTGTCTTTAAGAATCTCTTTAAGGGGAGCGATATTTTCATAATATTTAGAATCTTCAAGGTTACTAATCTCAAAATAATTAATACCAAGATATTCGAATTTTTTCTTTTCCAAATCAATATCGAATTGATCGTCGAATTGATCCATTTTATTAAAAATAACAATGGTTGGAATTCCCCATTGAACAGATCTTGTAATATATCGATCAATTAAAAATGGCTTGTAGTCAGGCTTTGAGACTGATGCTACTATGAGGATAAGGTCTGTGTTGGCAGCAATAACTTTCTTTTTATTAGACCTCACAATCCTTCTAAAAATTTCATTTTGTCTTTCTTCTAATTCGAAAATTTCATAACGATCATCGTTTTGTTGAGGGCGAATAAAAACATTATCTCCAACAACTACGTGTTGTTTTTTGATAATCTCCCTAAGACAAACCGCCTTAACTTCTTCTTTCGTACCTAGAATAAGGCAGTCAAATTCCCGTTTTGAAGACCTAACTATTTTTGCTTTATAGCTCTGTGACATTTTTCTCCTGTAATATATTCAAGATACCATAATTATTTAAAATTTTAAGCATTCTATGTTGACAAATTTTCTCAAATCCATTATTTTTTATCCTCACACTGACACGCATCTGTAGCTCAGCTGGATAGAGCAACCGCCTTCTAAGCGGTAGGTCTCAGGTTCGAATCCTGACAGATGCGCCATTTATTTCTTACAAGAATCCATAAAATTTTGCTTATAACCTAACGAAATTATACATTTGTTGAGTTGTTTACTAAGGAATTGGGTTAATTCTCCGAAAAGAAGTTCAAGGAGAATCTATGTCTGCAATTCATTATTATTTAACTTTTAATCCATTTTTAAATCACGAATATGAGCAAGATTATACCCAAGCTCATGAGTTCTATGATTACCTTAAAGAGTTGGTTCTTGAAGATAAAAAAGCCACGGCCCATTGGGGAAAAATTATTGGTAAAGATAGGGAAGCATCTTTTGATATTGAAAGCTTCAAAAAAGTTTTTGAGGCAAATAAAGAAGAAGGCCTGAGTACTCACTTATTCATTACTGATTTTAAAAATTTGTGGGTTGGTAATGTTAAAAGTATCGAAAGTAACCTACCAAAGGATGCCAATACTCTAAGTTTTTATGAAGGTAAAAAAGTAGAGGCGTGGTTTGAAATTTCGGACTTTATTTTAATTGAACATAAAACAGAAGAAACAGCGAATAAATTAAGTGAGCTTTATATTGAAAATGAATATCATGAGCAAGTGATTCAAGGACTTTCTCCTTTTACGACTTCAATTAAGTATCCTTGTTTGATTCAAGATATCGCTGAAGAGCAATACTTTGATGAATTTGACGACAGTGATTATAGTCATTTAATTTTAAAAGATAATCCAGCAATAACTAAAAGCAATGCAGATCAAGTTTTACGTAGTTTACATACTTATGTTTTTCCGGAGGAAATGTATTCAAAACTTCCGCATGCAGCTAAGCTTGAAATCGAATCAGCAGAAGCTGATATGCTAGAGCACAGGCATCATAATATGCAAAAGATTGCATTTTCATATTTAAGAGCATTAGAAATCGTTCTTAATGACCTTATCGTTCATCATATTAAAAAAAGTGGCTTGGGTGAGCAGTTCTTTGTCGACGCGACTAGTGCACCTCCAAAACTTTATTTAAACCCAACCAAAGATTATTTTATACCTTTAAAAAAGTTTAATAAAAACTTCTCTGTAGCGCATTTGATGAATTTTATGGAAAGAGCTTCGAATCAAAGCCATTTAGGTTTTAAAAAAGCTTTTGCAGACAAAAAACAATTCGTAAGATTTTTTACAAAGGAATTTGTTGAAATAGTCCGTAATAATAATTTGATTGAAATTAGAAATGCTCTAGCTCATGGTGAAAATGAAAAGCTCAGCTTTAAAAATGCTTGTGCTGTCAGAAATTTAATTTTAGGTATAGGCACTCCAGGACTTATTTCAAGTTGTTATAAATACTTTTATAAGGATAAATTTGAGTCTTTATATACAATCAACTTAAATGAAGAATCATCCAAGGCTGATAATAAGAAAACAAAATCAGGACTTAAACTAGTAGGCTAGTTTAAGTCTTCACCTAAGCATTTTACTCCTTTGAAGGTGTCCTTGACTGTACCTAAGGTAAAAATGTCTGAGTGATTATTTAGAAAATCAGTTTCTTTCGCTATGAGAGTAAATCCAATTCCCATATTAAAAGTTGTATAAAGCTCCTTAACTGAAAGGTTGGCCAGGGATATTACCTTATCCATAAAATCAGGAAGAGGAGGTAGGTTTTCTATCTCATAGCCAAAATTTGAGTTCATTCGTGCTATATTATTAAAACCCCCACCAGTTATATGGGCCATACCAGAAATTTCAGTTTTATCTAGGATATCTAAAACTTCTTTTACATATATTTTTGTAGGATTTAAGCATTGAAGTTTTAATTCATCAGGCTGATTTTCAATTAATTTTCTTATAAGTGAATAGCCATTAGAATGAAAACCAGAGGCTTTTAGCCCATAGATTTTCATACCTGCTTCAATTTTGGAGCCATCAATATAGTCAGGTTTATTCAAAATCCCTACAGAAAAACCTGCAAGATCATAATCTCCAGCTGCATACATTCCTGGCATTTCGGCGGTTTCTCCGCCAATTAGAGCACAGCCTGCTTGTTTACAGCCTTCAGCTATTCCCTTTATTACATCTTGGTGAATATCAATATTAAGCTTGGCGGTGGCCATATAATCTAGAAAAAAAGCCGGTCTTGCACCTGTACATAAAATATCATTTACACACATGGCAACGAGGTCAATGCCAATGGTGCTATGTTTATTAAGCTCAGTAGCCAATTTTAATTTTGTTCCAACTCCATCCGTTCCTGCGACGAGATAATGGGAACCTTGGTCGTAAAGTGCTGCGAACCCACCAACTCCGGCCTTAACATTTTCATTATAGGTCTCCTTTATAAAAGGTTTAATCCTTTCTACAAAAAGGTCTCCGAGTTCTACATTTACACCAGCTTCTTTATAGTTCATTTGTTTTCCTTAATGTCTAAAATGTCTTGTTCCTGTAAATTCCATCGCAATATTAAATTCATTACATGCACTAATGACTTCTTCATCTCTAATGCTTCCACCTGGTTGAATAATACTTTTAACTCCAACCTCTTGAGCCACATCAATGCTATCTCTAAAAGGAAAAAAGGCATCTGATATTAGAATAAGATCTTCCATTTTATAATCAAGTTCCTTTGCCCTAGGTGCTGCTAACATTTTTAAGGAGTCTAGTCGGTTAGGTTGTCCCATACCTGCTCCTGCGAGTTGAAACACCCCAGCCTTCATTCCAACTAGAGAAATAGAATTACTTTTTACGTATTTATTAACAATCATTCCGAAAGTTTTTAAATCTTCCTTTGTTTTAGGAATTAAAGTATTTGTTACTGGTTTGTACTCATAACGATTTAGCTCGTCTTCTTCTTGAACTAGAAGGGCTCCATTAATACTTTTTACGATTTGCTCTTTAGATTGATCTTGTTTACAAGGAGTTTTAAGTAATCTTAAATTTTTCTTTGTCTTAAGTAATTCAAGAGCATTACTTTCAAACTCAGGAGCGATAATAACCTCCACAAATTTGTCTTTTAACCATTGAGCTGCATCTTCAGTTAAAGGCTTATTGAATGAAATGATAGAGCCAAAACTACTAATTGGATCACATTCCCAAGCTTTTTCAATTGCTGAAATATTATTATCGGCCATGGCAACACCACAAGGGTTAGCATGCTTAATAATTGTGACAATACATTTATCATTAAAAAGCGCGTTTAGGTCACTAGTACATTTCCATCCTGCATCTGCATCAATAAGATTATTATAAGAAAGCTCTTTTCCACCAAGAATTTGGGCATTTGCAAGAGTTTCGATTTCTCGCGTATTATTCCAAGGAATCATCCAAGCTTTTTGATGAGGATTTTCACCATATCTTAAAGAAGTTTTGTCTGTTGAAGCTATAGTGGCTTCATCATCTCCTGCAAGCGTATTTAAAATATATTGATCATACTCAGCGGTCATTTTAAATGCTTCAAGAGCTAATTTAAATCGGTTTTCTTCATTCATGGAATCGAAACACTGGATGAATTTTTCATATTGATTGGGTGAGGTTAGAACTGAAACCGTTTTATAGTTTTTTGCAGCTGCTCGGATCATAGTTGGCCCACCGATATCAATATTTTCAATCCGAGTAGAGAGTTCATTTGTTTTTTGTGCCACTTCTTTAAAAGGATAAAGATTACAAATAACGTAATCAATTTGAGGGATACTTAAACTTTTGGCCTGTTCAATATCTTCTTTTGAATCTCTACGATAAAGAAGTGCTGAACCGATTTGAAAGCTAATGGTTTTCATTCTGCCAGCGAAAGCTTCTGGATTCCCTGTAATCTTTTCAATTGGTGTGAATGGAATGTCATTGTCAGTTAATACCTTTGCTGTGCCACCTGTTGAAATTAGCTCGACTCCTTTACTGTGAAGAAAATTACAAATTTCAACAATATTAGTTTTATCACTTACGCTTACGAGTGCTTTAGACATGATTCAATTCTCCTGCATAATCTACTGCGTTTTTAAAAATTTTTATATTAAGATTTGATTTCTTTTTTTGATTAGGTAACGTTAAAGGAGAAACAGCCGCCTCTGGGTGAGGCATTAGTCCAAGAACATTTCCCTTTGAGTTAGTAAGTCCTGCAATATTTTTTAAAGAGCCATTAATACTGTCCTTATAAATAAGAGTTGATTTGAGACTTTCAATCTCACCTGTTATACGACCTTCTTTGTGTCTTATTGGCATATAAAGATCTTCATGTATGTCTTTAAACCAAAAGGAACTTGGATCGTTTAAAGTTAATTTTACCCAAGAGTTGATAAACTCGTGATGACTATTCTCCGCTAAAGAGAAATTTCCTCGGTCTTTAAAAATACCTAATTCTGTAAGAATTTGAAAACCATTACAAATACCAATAACAGGAAATCCTTTATTAATAAATTTTTCCAGATTATCTTTTTGTTTTGATTTGATCTTTTCTGCGATAATTTTTCCCGACCTTATTTCATCACCAAAACTAAAACCACCAGGAAAAGCGATAATTTTGAATTTATCAAAACTCTCTAAAGATAAAAAATCATCTATATGCATAATATAAGGGATTGCTCCGGCCAACTGAAAAGCATGAGCTGTTTCTTGTTCGCAATTAATACCATGCCCTGTTAAAACTAATACATTAATAGTCATTTCTACTCCAGATTTGAAAGAGATCATTAGTCTTTATGAAAAGTTCTCCGGAAATATCAATTGAACCTGAGCTGTCAACTGTTCCAAGGAGTCTTGCATCACCAAATGTCATTTTTTCAAAACAGTCTTTGTTTTCGGATTTTACACTGATTATAAATCCACCAGAAAGTTCATTGAAAAATAAGGCATATTTATTTTCGCTTGGCTTTAAATAAGCTTTATCAAATTTAAAACCTAAATTATGGGAAAAAGTTGATTCAATTATGGCCGTGATAACCCCACCATCAGAAACATCATGGATGGATTCAATCAATTGATCTTTTATGAGCTCATGAACTAAATGAAATCTTCTTTTATTTTCTTTAAGATTTATTTGAGGAAGTTCTTTTATTTCTGGTGATAATGTCGAAAAGTATTGTTCATTAAAATCATTTGGGCCTAAATAATAAACAAAATGTCCTGCTTTTTGGAACTGAGAGCTAATAACTTTATTTACATCATCAACCTTGGCAATACAAGTAACGAGAAGAGTAGGTGGAACACTTATTTTTATATCTTCACCATTTGGAGCCTCTCCAATAAAGTCATTTTTCATGGAGTCTTTTCCACTTATAAATGGAGTACCGTATTCCATGGCGGTCTCGTAAAGTGCATAGGCCGATCTATAGAGCTGAGCTAGCTTAAAGCTTCCATCTGGATTCTTTTTTGACTCAATTGGATCCGGCCAACAATAATTATCACACAAGGCCATGAAGCTTGGATTTGCGCCACAAGCAACGGCATTTCTGATGGCTTCATCTATTGAATATTGGGTCATAAGATAGGTGTCAATATGAGAAACCTGCGGAGCAAGACCTGAGGAAAGACAAACTCCACTGTCTTGGGCTCCTCCATGAATTTTATTCCAGATAACTGCACCATCTGATGGTCCATGAAGAGTCCCTTCAACAAAGGGTTTAGTAATGGTAGAGCCTTGTACTTCTTGGTCAAATTGCGCAACTAGGGATTTTTTACTTTGTATATTGGGTGAAGTTAAGACGTATTTGATACTATCTTCTAAATTTCCAATATAGTTTTTTTCAACTTTTCCATGCCAAGGCCTTTCTGTCTTGATCTCCTTGAAGTGAGCATCAAGGTCCATTGACGGTAAACCTTCATGCAGGAAAGTAAGATCTAAGGCCGATAGCAAAATATTATCATCAAAAATTTCAAAGCGTCCTGTATCTGTAAATTCTCCTATTACGGCAGGATTACATTTTCGCTTATTGGCCAAATTTAAAAATTCTTCAAGCTTCTCCTTGGGAACGGAGTAGGTCATCCTTTCTTGTGATTCTGAAATGACAATTTCATATGGAGATAATCCAGGATATTTTAATGGAACTTTTGATAGGTCTATATATGCTCCATTTGTGTGCTCGGCCATTTCTCCAACTGAACTACTTAAACCACCGGCTCCATTATCTGTAATACTGTTATATAAGTTTCTATCTCGTGCTTCCATCTGAAAATCAGTAAGTCTTTTTTGAGTGAATGGGTCACCTATCTGAACTGCAGTACTTGGGGCATTGTCGTCTAGCTCTAGTGAACTAAAAGTTGCACCGTGGATGCCATCAGCGCCAACACTTCCACCACATATGACAATTTTATCTCCTGCACGATGCCTTTTTAAATGAGTGTCATGTCCATTTATTTTTTGAGGTAGAACACCCAATGTTCCGCAATAGACTAATGGCTTTCCTGCATAGTTATCGTGAAAATGAATAGCTCCATTAACGGTAGGAATTCCACTTTTGTTACCTCCGTCTTCTATTCCTTTATGTACACCTCGTAAAATAGTTTTAGGATGTTTTAACTTTTTAGGTAATTGATCTAATACTGCCTTATCATAATGAGGAGGAGCAAAGCATAAAACATTCGTATTTGCTATTGGTTTGGCACCGATACCACAACCTAGTATATCTCGATTTACTCCTAATATACCTGTAAGGGCTCCACCATAAGGATCAAGTGCAGATGGCGAATTATGAGTTTCAACCTTTAAACAGTGGTCAATTTCTTTATCAAAGCGAACGATTCCAGCATTATCCGTAAAGACTGAAACAAGCCAGTCAATTTCAAACTTTTCTTTGACATCAATAGTGCCTTGGCGAATGAAATTTTTAAAAATTCCATCGACCTTATTATTTCCGAGTTTTATTTTAACTTTATCATCTTCCCGGTAATTGATATTTGCACTAAAGATTTTATGCTTACAGTGCTCTGACCAAGTTTGAGCTAATACTTCCATTTCAATATCTGTTGGTTCCTTAGGAAGTCCGATTCCTTGTCTTAGGCTTATCGTATTCTGTTCTTGGTAATAATCTTTAATGACCTTTAACTCTTCAAGACTTAAAGCCCATAGATTTTTTCTACTTAGTTCTTCTAACTCTGAATTATCGATATTTAGATCAATTGTTTCAACGTTTTTGGGAAACAAATTTACGTCAGGAAAATTAGGAGATGGAATGTAATCCTCTAATTGAAACTTTTGATAAAAGTCTGTTCGTTGAATGAGGCTGTTTCCAAAAAAAGAACCCAATTCATTTTTGACTACTTCAAAGTTTAGACCCGATTTAATAAAATATAATTCACCAGTTGCTACTTTAAACTTTTTATTAGGTATAATATCTTCGATGGCTTCAAGGGCAGCTCTGGCACTGTTATCTGTTACCCCCGGACGAAAACTTACTTGGGCACAATAATTAAAGTCTAATTCATTTAGGTTTAATTCTTTATATAAAAGCCTTTCATCAATAGGATTTCTCAAAAGCATTTCTACCTTCTCTCTTTCATCATCTGATAGGCTTTCTGATTCAATCCAGTATGTTTTTATTTTATAAATACGATCTAGTTTAATATTTTTAATTTCTTTTACTGTTTTTACAATATCTTGATTACTTTGAAGAATCGGGTAGATATCAAATCTCATAAATATCCTCTTTGCATTTTGTTTCGATAAATTTATCAATGTTCTTAACTACTTTTGGGTAGAGATCATGTTCGAGTTTTAAACCTCTTTTTTTAAAGTTTTCTAGACTTTCACCTTTGATAAGAGGAAATTCTTTTTGAGTAATAATTTTTCCGGTATCAATGCCAGCATCAACAAAATGAATTGAAACTCCTGAATTATTAACTTTGGCCTTAAAAGCTTGTTCGTAGGCATCTTTACCTTTGAAGTCAGGTAAGAGAGAGGGATGGATATTTATTATTTTTGCTTGGTCTAAGTCATCATCATAAAAATGATTAATAAAATCCGAACTTAATATCCTCATATAGCCTGCTAGAAAAATCCATTCGATGTTTTCAGACTTTAACTTATTTAGTATTTTTTCTTCATGCTCTAATTTGTTATTTTTATTTTCAAATAAAAATACATCTTTTTTAAGGCTCTTTCCTTTGTTAATTATTCCTGCATCTTTGTTATCTGTAATAATAAATTTAAAATTTATATTATCTAATTCTTTTTCAAGTTTAATTAATTCAATTGCATTTGAGCCATTCCCACTGGCCATTATCACTGCGTTTACCATTTCCCAATATCCTTTCTATATTGTTCACCAGAAAATTTAATAGAGTTTATCGCTTGGTAACCATCATTAACTAAAGACTCAAGGTTCTTGGTCAAAGTGGTAAAGCCTAAAACTCTACCACCTGCCGTAATGAGTTTATTATCCTGGCAGTCAATACCAGCATAAAATACTTTTGTATTCTTAGGGAGGTCTTGCACATGTTCAATTGGCTTACCAGCCTCAATAACTTGTCCTAAATTTCCAGGATAACCTTTGGCAGCCTTTACAATATGAATTCCTAAGTCTTCACTTGTCTGAATTGAAGAATTTTTAAATTGTTCCATATCTTCAAATGCAATGGCTTCAACTAAAGGAAGGAGGGAGGAGTTGAGTCTGGGAAGAATTGTCTGGGTTTCTGGATCCCCAAATCGAATATTATATTCTAAAACCTTGGGTCCATCTTTTGTCATCATCAAACCGATGAACAAAACTCCTTTAAAAAATATATCTTCTCCATGAAGTGCTTTTAAAGTCGGCTTTAAAACGGAGTTTTCAATTTCTGTTATTTCATCATTTGTTAACCAATGGGCGGGGGAATAGCATCCCATGCCTCCTGTATTAGGTCCTTTGTTTTCATCTAGTAATCTTTTATAATCACATGCGGTACCTAGTGTTTTGTATTCACTTTCCATACACAGGGCAAAATAACTGACCTCCGGTCCATTTAAATACTCTTCAATTACAAGCTCTTGATTTTGGGGAGCCAGAGTTTTTATAGCATCTATGGCCTCTGATTTTGTCTGGCAAAGGATAACACCTTTTCCACCTGCCAAAGCACTTAGTTTTACAACAAATTCATTTGATGTATGGGTGTTTATAAATTCGATTGCCTCCTGGCTGTTTTTAAAAGTCTTGTATGAAGCAGTTGGTATTCCATATTTTGCCATTAAATCTTTAGCAAATGCTTTAGAAGTTTCTAACTTTCCAGCCTCTTGTGATGGTGCCATACATGGTATATTATTTTTTTCTAATTGGTTGGATAAGCCTTTTTCAACCAAGTCTTCAGGTCCAATTATTGTAAAATTAACATTGTTTAATTGGCAAAATTCTACATATTGTTCAAATAACAAGTTTTGGCACTTAACCTTTTGGTTTTGCATACCGGGGTTACCTGGAATCACTGTTATTTGTTGAACCAAAGGGTTTTGGGAAAGGTGTTCACTGATTGCATGTTCTCGTCCACCTTTTCCAAAAATAACTATATGCTTAGGAAAAGTTGCGATTTGTTTTGCTATTAAAGGAGAAATTTTGAATTCACCATCATCAAATACACTACTTAAATCCTCATAGATCATAGAGGCAGTTGAAAGCTGCGTTTGATTTAGCGCTCCAGGGGCTAAATCTCTTGAGTTCTCTTTTTTGAAGTTCTTAGCCCAGAGACTTTCACTATATTGCTGTCTCAAAAACTCTTTAGAGTAAGGAAAGTCTCCGTAATTTATTCTTAATTCATCTGGCCCGATAGAATCAACAAGCATAATCTCCCTACGATTATTTTTATTTTTACCTGTTGCAAATTCAAACTTTCCATCCCATAAAGTGAAACCCTTTTCTGTAAATATATTTTGTAATACAAGGGCAAAAATCTTTGTTTGGTCTATAAGATCTTGTAGCTCAGGATCTGTTAGTTTAGAAATCTTTTGAGCTTCCGAGTAGGTGAGGAGTCTATCTCTTGGTTCTAGCTTAGTATAAAATTCAATTATTATATTTTCAAAATATGTATCAGGCAAAACTTTGGTGTTTCTTTTTAAATAACTTGAACCTTGAGGAGCTCCAAATCGGAATACAACTTCTAGTGGAATTAATGTTTGTTCTAGCCCTTCATGGTAGTTTGAGTAATCATATTCGTTAAATTTAAAACTTGGTTTTATAATTTGAACAGGTTTTACAATTATAGAATTTGGTGTTTTGTATTTAATAAAATGGGTTTTTGCACCATCTTTAATAAGGTTTTTAAAAGAATGGGTTGATTTAATTTCATTAAAAGTTTTAGGAGCTAAGAAAAAGGGCCTATTTAATTTTTGGTAGGTCTGTGGGGATTGAAGTTTCTCAAAAACCTTAGAGGTTATTTTTGCTAAATTTTCCCCTTTTCTTGGGATTTGATCGGGCATATGTCCCCAGTCATAAATAGAGTAATAATTGGTAAATTCGAACTCCAGGCCCTCACCATGGGTAAATATGTTCTTTACTGATCCTTGGTATATCAGATTCTTCATCTCTAATCCTTGATTCAATCAAATTATCTCTTGTACTTATATCTATAGGGTAATCACCACTAATGCATGCATCACATGTTTTAAATTTTTTGAATGCTTTCAAAAAGTTTTCTCTTGTAGGGTAGATAACCTTATGAGCTCCGATTGCTATAGCTATATCATGAAATCCTTTGTCATGAGCAATGAGTTCTTCTTTACTTGGGAAGTCTATGCCATAAAAACAAGGGTGTTTTATAGGTGGGCAGGTTGAAATTATTGAAACCTTTCTTGCACCAGCATCTTTTAAAACTTTTATAATTCTTTTTGATGTCGTTCCTCTGACAATACTGTCATCCACTAATAATACATGTTTTCCATTTATCTCTTCTTTAACTACAGACATTTTTAATTGGACGGCTTTTTCTCTATCTTTTTGTGAGTTTAAAATAAATGTTCTCTGTGCGTATCTGTTTTTTATAAGAACTTCTCTGTATGGAATTTTTAATTTTTCACTTAAGGTAATAGCACTCGGTCTCGAAGTATCTGGTACAGGTACGACGATATCAAAGTCTTCATTATCGTTTAAAATTTGCTCTCCTAAAATCTTTCCTAGATTGAGTCTTGTTTGATAAACATTTTGATTCCAGATTGTAGAATCGGCATTGGCAAAGTAAATCCATTCGAACATACAAGGTCTAGCTTCTTTAGGTTCTAATTGATGCTGATAAATTTTACCTTCCTTGGTAATAAATAAAAGCTCTCCTTGCTTTAGTTCGTTTATGTTTTCATAACCTAAGAATTCTAAAGATTTTGATTCAGAAGCAACGGCATAGGCAAAATCGTTTTTGGAAAATTCTTTTTCTTCAGTCGTTAATTTTCTTCTACCCCATACTAGAGGGCGAATAGCCTTTGAGTCCTTAAAGGCAAGGAGACCATGGTCAGCTATGATTGTAACCGAACTGAATCCGCCTTTTAGTTTATTATTAATTGTCTGAACAGCTTGAATAATAATCTCAAAGGTCAAATCATTTTCTGTCTGTGCCAATTTATCAGCAAGTAAATTCATCATGACTTCTAAGTCATTATGAGAGAGAGAAATTCTTCTATTCTTTTCTAAAAGTTCTTTTTTTATGGTTTCTGAATTTACCAGATTTCCATTATGTGCCATTGCTAATCCATAAGGGTAGTTCATTAGCATAGGTTGTACTTCTTCTTTTCGAATTTTTCCTATAGTAGAATAGCGAGTATGGGCAATCGCTGTTTCACCTTTAAGATATTTTAGACAATCCTCTGGGAGGGCTTCTTTTATATGTCCTAGGTTTTTTTCATAGTGAAAACTTTTAGATTTATTTTGAAAAGATATTATGCCTGCTGAATCTTGCCCTCGATGCTGAAGCATTAAAAGTCCCAAATAGCTTTCCTTAGCAGCATGGGGGGTACCAATTATTCCAACAATACCACACATAAGAATTCCTTCTTAAAATTAAATCACCAAACTTTTCCTTAAGCCGGCCTAGATTTAAAACTTAGTAAAAAAGTAGAATTATCCAAAAGCTTTGTAAAGATAAATATTAGAAAAACTTTTAACGCGCATAAGTCATACTAATACTTTCTTGACCGAATGAAATTTAATTATTAAATTATTTATTATGAGAGATCATCTTCAAATAGCTTCAATTGGTATTTTAGGAGCCGGTCAACTTGCTTTACTTCTTGGGCAAATTGTTAAGCAGAAACAGTTAAAGCTTATTCTTTATGCACAGTCTGAATCCGAGCCTGCATTAACAATTGCTGATGAAGTTTATTTAGGTGAGCGTGGTAATGAGAAAAACCTAAAGCAATTTTTTAATTCCTCAGATATTGTTTTATTGGAGAGTGAATTTTATGCACCTGATCTTTTAGATAAATTATCAAAAATAACAGAGACAGATGTATATCCTAGTCTCGAGTCTTATGGAAAATTATTTTCAAAAAAACTACAAAAAGAATTTTTTAACTCCCTTAATATCCCAAATGTAAGTTTTCAAAAAGCTGAAACCATTCAAGGTGTAAAAGATATTAAATTTGATGGTCCCTATATGGTAAAGCTTTCTTCAGGAGGTTATGATGGTTACGGAAACTTCCTTTTGAAGAATAAAGAACAAATACTAGAGAAGTTTCATACCTCTTTAGAAAAAAAAGAAGTCTCTTTAGTTGTTGAACAATTTATTGAAATCAAAAATGAGTATGCATGTCTTCTTATAAAGAATAAAAAACAAAAGGTTGTTTATCCAGTAGTAAAAACTGTTCAAGAAGATAGTATTTGTGTTTATGTTGATTATCCTAGTGGATTAGATTCAAAGAGAGAAAAAGAAATTCAGGGCTATTTAAATAAGATGAGTGATCATCTACCTGGGACAGGAATTTATGCCTTTGAGTTTTTCGAAGATAAAAATGGAAAGATTCTCGTTAATGAAGCAGCTCCCAGAGTTCATAATTCGTTTCATTTTTCTATTGAAGCTTTTGATAAAGGGCAATTTGAAATGTTTATTGATGCTTGTTTAGGTATTGAACTTACTATACCAAAAGAGAGATATTCAAATGTGAGCATGCTCAATTTATTGGGGAGGAGTGTTTCTACCTGGCCTCAGGTCCGGTTTCCTAATATTACTGAAAATACTAAATTTAATATCTATATGTATGGAAAAAAAGAAGGAAAGGTTGGGAGAAAATTAGGGCATATCACATTTTATGGAAGTCCTAATACTCTTGAAGTCGCCAAAAATATTAATAAGGTTTATGAGCTATGAAAATTTTTATGTGTATGGGAAGTGATAGTGATTGGTCTGTAATGAAAACTGGCTTTGAACTATTAAAAGAATTTGAGGTAGATTGTGAGGTAAGAGTTGTATCTGCTCATAGAACCCCAGAGGACTTGGAACCATTTGCAAAAGAATGTGAAGAAAGTAATGGAGTATGTATCATCGCTGGAGCGGGAGGAGCAGCTCATTTACCAGGAATGTTAGCTTCTTATACGAGTCTTCCTGTTATTGGGGTTCCTGTTAAAGGTAGTTCATTGGATGGAATGGATAGTCTTTTATCTATCGTTCAAATGCCAAAAGGTGTTCCAGTAGCAACCGTTGGTGTGAATAATTCAATCAATGCAAGCTTACTTGCTCTGAGAATCCTTGGCTCAACAGATCTTAAAGTTAGAGAAAAACTTCGATCTTTCAGAGAGAAAAATAAGGAAGAAAGTAGGCTTAAAACAAAGAACCTTATTTTATAATATTCAATCTTAAGAAAAATATTAACCGCCCCCATACAAGTAGGTTAGTTAGTAAGAATTAAGGGTGAGTTCTTGATTAATTCTTTTTCTTAATATTTATTAAGTTTGCATTAAACTAGTCTTAGTTTTTGACACTTTAAAATAATATATAGAAAGATTTCAATAGACCTATTATGCGATCAGCTTATGCCATAAAATTTATATAACCAAATATTGATGAAGTTCAAAACTCAGCAAAGACTTGTTTTATCGGGACAAAATTTGGATATTAGGAGGTATTTATGATCTTGAGAGGATGTATTTCAATAGACAAAATTGAGTATATAAGCCGCTATTATGGTGGTCTACATAAAGATGAATATACCAACTTAGAGAGATTTAGAGCTTTGAGTCGATTTTATATAAAGAGAAATAAAATCATCAAATTGCCAAATGTTTCCTTAAAACAACCTCATTCTAGTAATGCACTTTTTGGTGAATTGCCAAGGCAGTTCAACGATTTAGATCCAGATCTAATTTCATCTTTTAGTTTTAAATCTATATTTTCAGTTATGCTAGCTGATTTCAAGCTTAATGATTTATCTGAGTATGAATTTTGGGTACACCAAATTAGAACCAAAATTAATAATTCTGATGAAAATTCACTAATCACCCCAGAGGGAATACATCGAGATGATGCTGAAAAAGTTGGTATAATTTGTGTTGATAGAAGTAGTATTAAAGGGGCACTGAATAGATTTTATAAAGAAAAAAAGGAAAACACTTTATTTCATGAATGCTACCTGGAAAATGGTGAATACCTTGTCTTTGATGATAATAAAATGTGGCATGATGTAAGCCAGGCTACTGCATTGAATAGTAATGCATACAGAGATACTTTAATCTTTTGTGGTATTAGAAAAAATCAGGCAGCTCAATTAATAGCATAATGTTTACAAGGAATTCTTGAATAAAATAAATAAAGATATACTTCATGTCGTAATTACTTGTGTAATGTGGGGGCTTCTCCCCATTTTAATCAAGTTTATGGCACTAAACTTTTCTAATATTACCATTGTTTGGTTACGTTTTTTTATAGCTTTGATCTGTGAGTTAATCTATATTTATACTAAAAATGGGAAGGTGATTACCTTCAAGTTTCTTTCTCGAAATCAAAAAATCGCAGGAAGTTGTTTAGTCCTTAATTATTTCTGTTTTATTAAGGGAATTGAATTAACATCGCCTAGTTTCTCTCAAGTTTTAATGCAGTTAGGGCCGATCCTATTAGGCTTATACGGACTTCTCATCTTTAAGGAACAATTGAATAGGTTTCAGTTTTTAGGTATCACTTTTATGATCTTAGGTCTTTTTGTTTTCTACAAAGAGCAAATGACACTTTTAACTCTTTTAGGTGCCAGTTACACTGATGGGATACTGTGGCTTTTACTGGGAGCAGTTTCCTGGTCTATATATGCATTTTTTCTAAAACTAGAGTCGAAAAAATCTCGTGAAAACAATATAAATATCTTCTCTTTTTTAATTGGAAGTGTAGTGTTTTTACCATTCATTGAGTTCGAATCACTTTTAGAGATTAATAAAGTTAATATGTTGTCTTTAATTTATTTAGGTCTTAATACATTTATAATTTATAATCTTTTAAGAATTGGTTTAGCAAAAATTCCGGCCAGTACTATTTCGATTATTTTATCTTTTAATCCCATAGTAACGATCTTTGGTATGTATCTAATATCAGTTTTAAACCTTACTGATATACCATCTGAGAGGATATCTTTTTCTGCAATAATAGGAGTGCTTATTATGATTATAG
Source organism: Flavobacteriaceae bacterium (assembly GCA_964215955.1). Classification (GTDB taxonomy): domain Bacteria; phylum Bdellovibrionota; class Bacteriovoracia; order Bacteriovoracales; family Bacteriovoracaceae. The sequence goes on along the minus strand of CAXPDR010000015.1, from coordinate 66,321 downwards.
GTTCAATTTTGTTTGCTCGAAAAAAGGAATATTGACTTTAGATTTGGATATCAAATAATCATCACTTAAGTTGCCCTTAAAATACCTTTAACTTCCCATTAGTGGGAACTATCATTTCCTCTCATTTAACCAACTAAGTACTTGTTTTTACGAGTCTTGAACCAGTGCCAACTTGCACCACACTATACATTTCATTTTTAGGAACCTAGCATCATATAAAGACAAATTTTAACGTTTTATAAATATCAAGGGAGAGGTTTATGAAAACAACATTATTATTGATTTTGGGAATGTTAAGCTTTTCATCTTTTGCTGATACTTCAGCTATTGAAAGGTTTTTGTATGATGGAACCCAAGAAGTTCAAGACATTCATTTAACAACAGAAAAGACGAGAACAGAGTACCGAACGGTTAGAGTTCCTGCGACTTGTTATAGAACAGAGTATAGAAGAACCTGCCACAGGCAACCTCCAGTATGTAGACGAGTTTGTAATAGAAGAGGAATCTGTCAAAATAGATGTACTCCAGGTGGAACGGTTTGTAGGAATACGCCGGTTAGAGTTCCTTATTCTTGTTGGAGAAATGAAACAAGATCTTATCAAGTTCATGATTATTACGTAGAAACAAATGTTCAAATTAATTTACTAAATGAGGATACTTCTAATCTACCAAGAGAAGAGTTTAGAATGAAGATGACTGGTGAGAGATCTAGTTTCACTGTTAAGGGATCTTCAAATTATTTTATCTTTTTAGATAAAAAACATAGAAGAGAAAGAATGCAAGCAGGAGTTAAGTATGTGGATCTTATTTATAATGTAAGGTTGGTTTCTGCTGCAGATGCTAAAAATGTTTTAGGAAATGGTATTCAAGGGGTAAAGCTTAGAAATGGTATCCTAAATTTTAAATTAGGAGCGGGTTTCAATACTTCAGACTTCACTCAAAAGATTAGAATTTATAGAAATAGAAGGCTAGGGAGAGATCCACTTCTACTCACTAAGATTTTAACAATGAACGAAATGAACATGCAGACTGTTAATAATGAGTCTGTTATGGCGGTTGATTTAAGAAATTTAGGAATTAATCTTCCATCAAAAATGAGAGTTATTCTTAATACTGATTATCAAATTAATGAAGATAGACTAATGAATAAAGGTCAGATTAAAACTTCAGCTTCGACTAATTGGGTATTTAGATAATCTTTACACAATAGATGAGATTTCAATATATTGAGGGGCTTTTGGCCCCTCTTTTTATTTCTAGCGTTGACTCTTTTCATTTGATGCCCATATTGTTAGGGTACAAAAAATTGAGGTTTATTATGTTTGGTATTTTAGTATTCTTATTTACAGTTGTCCCAGCTGTTGAAATCTTTCTTCTATTTAAGATAGGAGGGCAGATTGGAGGCTTTAATACCTTTTTAATAGTGATCCTTACTGGAATCGTAGGTGCAAGTCTCGCAAAAACCCAGGGCTTATCTATTCTTTTAAAGATACAAGAAAAAACAAATCAAGGTGAGCTTCCAGGAGATCAAATCATTCAAGGTTTAATGGTTTTTGCTGGTGGGCTACTTCTTCTTACTCCAGGCTTTGCAACTGATATCTTAGGCTTTTCTCTTGTTATGCCAGGAACCAGACATCTCTTACTTATATGGGTAAGAAAAATGGTTGAGAAGGCCATGGTTAATGGAAACTTCCAGTTTAAAACATTTAATGCAGGCTCAAGGGGTGGGGGATTTTATTCTTATACTTCCACTTCATCTCACTCTCAACATAATCCCTTTGAGGAATTTTCAACTAAAGGTGATACTCAAATTGAAGGTGATACCATTGAGGCCGAGTATACGGTAAAAAAATAACCTAATTTAAGATTAGTTTATCGAGTAAACTTTTATCATAAAACATATCCACATGATTAACATTTGAGAAATGAGGGGACCAAATAAAATCCACACGGTCACTATCTTCTTTCCAAAGACCTCCAATAATTTGACCTTTATCATTTAAATACAAGGTATATTTCAAGATCATTTCTTGAATATTATGATTTTTAATTTTGTCTTTGGGATGATCGATTTCTTTAATATAAAAGAGTTTTGTTTCAAATTCTTTTTCAGTCGTTGAAAGAACTTTTGTCAATTTGGATTCATAGCCATAAAGAGGACGATTCCAAACAGGTTTAAAGGGATCGGTATCAGCTGCAAGTCCTTTCTTTTCTATACCCAAATGATTGGCCAAAACTAGATGAAGTGCACCAGGATTAGGGTCATTATTTATGTGTTTATCAAGATCATTTTTAAGTCCTAAATAAGGAGTATAAAAGGGAAGATTATAATTTTTAGATCTGTTAGATAAAATGGTTTTAAAAGAACTATGGTCTTTTGTTATTCTGTATTCATTCAGAATCGCTTCTTTTAATGGACTAAATTGAATAGAGCTAATAAGGCTTTTTGTCTTTGGTGAATCTTTTTCAAAACCATATTTTTCAAAATGCCAAGGAAGTTTATGATCAATAACCCAATAATCCCAAGGTGTTTGTTTCATTCCTTCAAAGTAAGAATAAATGGCCATTATGTCTTGAGGATAAAAAAGAATCTTTATACCGTCTTTATTTATAAGTGTTTTTTCTTTCGTAGGTAGTTTAAATCTTAAAGCAGCCACAACCCATCCATGGCAGTGACCTTCCCATGGATTTTTATAATTTTTTTGAGAAAGCCTTTCTTGCTTTGTCATTGTAAAATTATAATCACCTCGCAAAATATCAAACTTTTCAGCAGGGGAGAGTTTAGATATCGTTTTTTTATTTAGAATTTGCTTCTTTGTTAGAAAGTTTTTTGATTTATCATTATGGTAATTATAGGAGATACCACCAAATTGATGTAACCAATGTGTACTTGTCATGGGAATGAAGTCCAAATTTCCTTTTAGAGGTAGTTTGTCTAAGACTCTTTCTTTAAGGTTAAAAAAACTTGGATCATTCATTCCTCCCTTTTTCCAAATGCCTTCTTTTGCACCTGTATGAAATGAAAATGAAACAAAAATAATGGTAAATAAAGTTTTCACAAAGATCCTTGAGTTTTATTTAATATTATACACAAAGCTAGGCATTATTATGATAAAATTTAAAAGATTAAGGATTTATGAAAAGAAGTTTTTCCAATTTAAATTTAAGAATACCCCACGAAGCAGAAGTTTATCTTCCTGCCAATCCTAAAAAAGTGTACTTACTTTTGCACGGTTATATGCAAGATGGAAGCTATCTATACAAGAAGCTTATTGATAAACTTCCTAAAGACTGTGCGGTAATTGCTCCAAATGGACCATTTATAGTCCCTTACAAGAAAAAAGAAAGCTTTGAAGCTAAGTTTGCATGGTATTTTTTTGATCCAGCTAAGAAAGTATATTATATTAATTTTGAGCCTGCAGCTGAATTTATAAAATCCTTATTAATTGATCTGGATCTACATCGAAAACCGATCACTTTAGTTGGATACTCTCAGGGTGGTTATTTAGCACCTAAAGTTGCAGAGCTTATCCCTGCAATCGATACTGTCATAGGATTGGCCTGTTGCTTTAGAAATTCTCGCTTTGATTTTAAAGGGAATGCTATTATGCACCAAATTCATTCGAAGTCTGATCTTGTCGTCGATTATAAAAATGCAAAAGATGAATTTGAAGAGTTGCGTAATAGGGGAAATTTAGGACGTTTTGTTAGTCTTGAAGATGAGGGGCATAAGCTAAATTCAATATACATTGATGAGCTTTTAAAAATGATTTAAAAGTTTTCTTTCCACTGAATCACTGTTTTTACATTTTCTTCGGTTAGTGTTTTTGTATCTTGTGCAAAAGAAAGTAAGTCAGTAAGTTCACATAGTGATTGTTTTTCTAAGTTTAACTGAGTAAACCTTTGATTAGCTTCGCTAAATCCGTAAGAGAAAATACTTAAGACAGCATTTACATTGAGTTTATCATTAATAGCGTGCTCATATGCCTCAATTGAGCTTTTACCAGTAGAGATAAGGTCTTCAATAATAAGAGTTCTTTGTCCTTCTATCACTTTTCCTTCAATGGCCGATTTTAACCCATGTCCTTTTGGTTTAGATCTTATATAAACCATAGGAAGAGAAAGTTTATCTGCTATTAAGGCGGCCCAGGGGATACCTGCAGTTGCTGTCCCAGCTATTAATTCTGTCTGTGGGTATTGCTGATTAATTAATTCAACAAACTTTAAAACTATCTGAGATCTGATTTCCGGATAGCTTATAAGTTGTCTGTTATCACAGTAAATTGGACTTCTTTTCCCTGAGGTCCACGTGAAGAATTTCTCAGTGTTTGGTTCTATATGAACTGATTTTGTTTCAAGAAGAAATTTAGCGATTTCATTCATTATTTAATTCCTTTAAAATGCTATCAAATGCTTGTCCTGGTTCATCGTTTCGAGTGATGGCCCTTCCTATCACTAAATAATCAGACCCGGCTTGAACAGCTTCAAAAGGAGTCATGACTCTTTTTTGGTCATGATTAGCCGATCCTTTGGGTCTTATACCTGGAGTAATGCACTTAAATTCTTGTCCAAATCTTTCTTTGATTTCTCTTACTTCATGAGCTGAACATACAATACCATCTAGCCCTGCTTTTCTTACGTTTTCAGCATAGTGGAGAACCACATCAGAAACTTTTCCAGGTATTAAAAGTTCTTGGTTCATAACATTTTGTGAGGTGCTTGTTAGTTGAGTTACTCCAATGAGAAGGCCGTTTTCATTTTCCTCTCTCATGCCCTCAAGAGCAGCTTTCATCATTTCAATTCCACCAGCTGCATGAACGTTCATAATGTCAGCACCGTTTTTTGCTAATGTCTTTATGGCCTTATTTACAGTATTGGGAATGTCGTGAAGTTTTAAGTCTAAGAAAGTTTTAAACCCTCTCGATTTAATATTATAAAAAAGATTATTTCCAAAGGTGTAGTAGAGTTCCATTCCTACTTTTACAGTGATTGCCTTTCCTTGGAGTTCGTCTAGTAAAAAAGTTAATTCTTCTAGGCTTTGAACATCTAATGCTGGAATGATCTTTTTTCTCATTTAATCCTTTTAAAGTGAATCAACTCCAAGGGAGTTAATTTCAATAGATTCTAATAATGCTTTAGTTGTATCAATACTTGTCATACAAATAACACCATTATCTACTGCGGCCCTTCTCATTTTAAAGCCATCACTTTCTACATTTTTACCTTTGGTAATTGTGTTAATTATTAATTGTACATTACCTTCTTTTATATCATCAAGTAAATCTCTGTCGCCACGCCCAATTTTATTAACTTCATCAACTGGTAGGTTATTAGAACGAAGAAGATCTGCAGTTCCTTTAGTTGCTAAAAACTTGAAGCCACATTGATGGAATCTTTTTACCATTGGAAGAATCTCTTCTTTGTGCTTGTCAGCAATAGTGACTAAGATTGTGCCAAAGTTAGGTAGATTTATACCAGCAGATTTGAAGGCTTTATTTAGCGCTTTTTGGATTGTAAAGTCTCTTCCCATCGCCTCGCCAGTACTTTTCATTTCTGGACCTAATGCTGAATCGACATCCTTAAGTTTTGAAAAACTAAAGACTGGAGCTTTTATAGAAATTGCTCTTTCCTCGGGGTGAATTCCGGTTTGGATACCTTGCGCATTTAAACTTTGTCCTAAAATCGCTTTTGTAGCTAAGTTTGCCATTGGAATACCAGTGACTTTACTTAAAAATGGAACTGTTCGGGAAGATCTTGGGTTTACTTCTAAAACATAAACATTATCTTTTTTAATTATGAATTGGATGTTTATTAATCCTTTTACATTAAAATTTTGTGAAATTTTAATTGTAGTTTTAATAAGGTCATCCTTTACTGACTGTGATAGATTTTGAGGAGGGTAAACAGCAAATGAGTCACCTGAGTGGACACCACTTCTTTCTATATGCTCCATTATTCCTGGGATAAAAACCGTTTCTCCATCGCAAATTGCATCGACTTCAACCTCTACACCAATCATGTATCTATCCATGAGAACTGGCTGGTTAGGCCAAACATTCATAGCAAAAAGCATATATTCTCTAAGTTCGTCCTCATCATAAACAACTTGCATGGCCTGGCCGCCAATAACATAAGAAGGTCTAAGCATCATGGGATAACCCAGATCCTGAGATTTTGAAATTGCTTCATCTAAACTTGTTACAGTTGTTCCAATTGGCTGAGCAATTTCTAATTCTTTCAGGGCTTTTTCAAAACGATCTCTATTTTCTGCTAGATCTGTTGAATCATAGTTTGTTCCAAGTATTCTTACACCTGCATTATCTAGGTGATTTATGAGATTAATTGCTGTTTGCCCACCAAACTGGCAAATAACTCCCTCAGGTTTCTCTACATCAATAACGTTCATGACATCTTCAAAAGTAACAGCATCAAAATAAAGGCTATCTGAGATATTAAAATCTGTACTTACTGTCTCTGGGTTATTATTTATGACGATTGCTTTTTTACCTAGTTCCTTGATGGCCTTGATTGCATGTACTGTGGCGTAATCAAATTCAACACCTTGACCTATCCTAATTGGGCCTGAGCCAAGAACTAAAATTGCTGATTCTGAAATATCTGTTGATTCATTTTCATCAGCATAGGTTGAATAAAAATAGGGAGTAGAGGAGTCAAACTCTGCAGCACAGGTGTCAACCATTTTAAATGTTGCTGTAATCCCCATTTGCTTTCTCTTATTTCTAAAAGTTAGCTCTTCCATATCTAGAGTTCTAGCTATAAATGAATCTGAAAAACCAAGTTTCTTTATTTTTAATAAAAACTCTTTGTTCTCTTTATTCTCTGCGATGAGTTTTTCGTGATCAATTATGTTTTTTAATTTACTTAAAAACCAAAGATCTATTTTAGTGTTGGCATGAATATCATTCATGCTTACACCTCGGCGAAGTAGTTCTGATACTTCAAAAAGTCTTTCATCTGATGGCTTTTGTATTTTTGCTAAAAGGGCCTCAGTTTCAATTTTGACTGTATCTTCTAAAAAGAGGTGATCACGTTTAATTTCTAAACCCCGAACGCTTTTTAAGAGAGCTTCTTCAAAGTTACGGCCTATTCCCATAACTTCTCCAGTTGCCTTCATTTGAGTTCCTAGAGATCTATCTGCGGAGTGAAATTTATCAAAAGGCCATCTTGGAATTTTTAGTACACAGTAATCCAGTGTTGGTTCAAAGCAAGCATAAGTCGTTTTTGTTATTGGGTTGATAATTTCATCCATGGTATAACCAATCGCAATTTTAGTCGCGACCTGTGCAATTGGATATCCAGTTGCTTTTGAAGCCAAGGCAGAAGATCTACTTACTCTTGGATTTACCTCTATTACATAGTATTGAAAACTATGAGGATCTAGAGCAAGTTGTACGTTACATCCACCTTCAATTTTTAGCGCCCTAACCATTTTTAATGAGGCATCTCTAAGCATTTGATGATCTCTATCTGAGAGTGTTTGAGCTGGAGCGACAACTATACTGTCACCTGTATGTACACCTACGGGATCAAAATTTTCCATATTACATACAATAATACAATTATCATTCTTATCTCTAACAACCTCATATTCAATTTCTTTAAAGCCCGCAATACTTTTTTCAATTAAACACTGTGTGATAGGAGAGTTTGAAAGACCGCTTTTAACTATGGTTTCAAATTCCTCCTCAGTGCTAGCAATTCCTCCACCGGTACCACCAAGGGTAAATGCTGGCCTAATGATTAGAGGAAGCCCAACTTTTTCTTTAAACTTTAAAGCTTCGCTTAATGAGTTTACTGAAGAACTTTCTGGAACAGGCTCTCCGATTTCTTTCATGAGCTGTTTAAATTGTTCTCTATCTTCGGCTTTTTCAATTGTGTTTAAGTTAACTCCTAGAAGTTTTACTCCTTCACGTTCGAAAAATCCTTCTTGAGCTAAATTTAGTGCCAGGTTTAAACCTGTCTGTCCTCCAAGAGTGGGAAGAACTGCATCTGGCTTTTCTTTAATGATTACTTTCTTTACGAATTCTGGTGTTAAGGGTTCTAAAAAAACTTTATCTGCGACTTCTTTATCTGTCATGATAGTGGCGGGATTAGAGTTTATGAGGATCGTTTCTATTCCTTCATCTCTAAGTGCTCTTAAGGCTTGAGTTCCTGAGTAATCAAATTCAGCAGCCTGACCTATTATTATAGGGCCAGAGCCAATAACTAAAATTTTGTTTAAGTTTTTTAATTTTCCCATTATTTCTCTCCTAAAGAGTGTAAAAATGTATCAAATAAATATTTAGTATCATTTGGTCCTGGACTTGCTTCTGGGTGGTACTGAACTGAAAAACATGGCAAGTTTTTATGTTTTAGGCCTTCTATCGTTTTATCATTTAAATTTACTTGAGTTATTTCCAAGTCTGTTCCTTGAATGGATTCTTCTTTTACGCAGTAACCGTGGTTTTGAGATGTAATATAGACCCTTTCAGTACTGAAGTCCTTAACAGGATGGTTACCACCTCTGTGTCCAAATTTCATCTTCTCCGTGTCTGCACCATTTGCAAGGGCAAAAATTTGATGACCCATACAGATGGCGAGTAAAGGGTATTTTTCTTGTAACTTTTTAATAGTTGGTAATACTTCTAAAATACTTTTTGGGTCTCCTGGCCCGTTAGAGAGGAGAATTCCTTCTGGATTGAAATTAGCAATCTTTTCGAAACTTGTGTTATAGGGAACAACAATGACATCGCAATTTCTTTTGATTAAGCTTTCTAAAATATTTTTCTTGTATCCAAAATCAATCATGACAATTCTCCTTCCACCGTTAGAAGGAAAATGAGAAACTGCCTTAGTTGAGACTTTAGAGATTTGATCTTCAGGTAAATGGTTTGAAAAAAGGGAGTCCACTTCATCTTTTTCTAAAGGGGTGAAGGAAATAATCGATTTCATCGTTCCTTTTATTCTAATCTTCTTAGTTAGATTTCTTGTATCAAGTCCCTGAAGGCCAATAATATTATTTGCAGTTAGAAATTGTGATAAGCTTTGTCTCGATCTAAAATTTGAAGGTGTCTCACAATACTCATTTACGATAAGTGCTTTTAAATGAGGTGTTACCGCTTCACTATCATCCAAATTAATTCCATAATTTCCAATCAATGGGTAAGTCATGACTATCGTTTGATCACAGTATGAAGGATCAGTGATAATCTCTTGGTATCCTTGCATTGAAGTATTAAATACAATCTCGGATAAAGTAGGCTTCTTTGGAGTGGCTCCAAAGGAAATTGCTTCTAATTTTGTTCCATCTTCTAAGTATAAAAATGCTTTCATTTCATTATCCATTCTAAAATTGCCATTCTGGTATAAACACCATTTTCCATTTGTTTAAATATTCTACTTTTCTTATGTTCAACTAAGTGACTTTCTATCTCAACATCACGATTAAAAGGACCTGGATGCATTACTATGGCATTTTCTTTAAGTCTTGAAATTCGTTTATCATTGAGGCCATAGAGGTGGTTATAATCTTCTGTTTTTACTTCAAATAAGTCATGTCGTTCATGTTGAACCCTTAAAAGCATCAACACATCTGAGACTTCAATCGCTTCATCTAAAGGGAGAATTGAACAATGTTCATCTAAATCCGACTCTTTGGGCATAAGATCTGGTGGACCAGTTAGAATCACTTTTGAATTAAACTTTTTTAAAGCATTTATGTTTGACTTTGCAACTCTAGAATTATTAATATCACCGCAAATGGTTATGGTTAAATTCTCAAGAGTTCCAAATTCTTCTTGTATAGTGAAAAGATCAAGTAAAGATTGGCTTGGATGTTCAAACTTACCAGCGCCTGCATTGATAACTCTAAACCCATGCTTTCCCCTTAAGCTCTCTATATAAGAGTCATCGGAATGTCTTATGATAGCAATATCAATTCCCAAAGATTCAAAGGTTTTAAGAGTGTCATATAGAGTCTCTCCTTTTGCCAGAGATGAACTCTCAGCATCAAAGTTGAGTACATTTGCGCCTAATCGTTTTGCAGCTACCTCAAAAGAAAATCTTGTTCGAGTTGAATTTTCAAAAAACAAGTTTGCTACCACTTGATTTTCAAGAGTCTTATCGAATGGTTTGTTATTTTTTATTTGATTTGAAAAGAAAGCAGCTCTCTCAAGAATTGAGAGAATAAGATTAGGGTCCAATAGATTAATACTGGTTAAATGATTTATACTTAATCTCCTTATTTAGGGTTATAATGGAATAGAATATAGATTGTGAATTTGATTTGTTCGCAGGGATTAGTTTAGTATGAATGTGATACTGCTCTGTGTAATTCATATTTAAAACGTGTGTTAGTGTCAATCCGTAATAGCATCCTTAAAATACTACTGATTGGCAACAAAAATTTGTTAATATTGGAAAATGAATATGTTTAAGTTAGTTTCTAAATTCAGCCCTATGGGAGATCAGCCTCAAGCTATTGAAAAGTTAAGTTCTGGCTTTGAGTCAGGTGAGAAATTTCAAACCTTATTAGGCGTTACAGGTTCTGGAAAGACCTTTACTATGGCAAATATTATTCAAAGATTGCAAAAGAAAACCCTCATTTTAGCCCCAAATAAAACCCTCGCGGCACAGCTTTTTGCAGAGTTTAGAGAGTTTTTTCCTGAAAATGCCGTGGAGTACTTTGTTTCTTATTATGATTATTATCAACCTGAAGCTTACGTCGTAGGAACGGATACCTATATTGAAAAAGATTCTTCAGTAAACGATGAGATTGATAAACTTAGGCATTCAGCGACTAGAAGTTTACTAGAAAGAGATGATGTTATTGTTGTCGCCTCAGTTTCTTGTATTTATGGAATTGGGTCCCCTGAAGAGTATCATCAACAGAAAATTACCATTTTTGTTAATGATACATTAGACCGAGATCAGTTTTTAAGGGATCTTGTTGCCATTCAATATCAAAGAAATGATATCGACTTCTCTAGAGGAACATTTAGAGTACGAGGAGATACCGTGGAAGTATTTCCAGCTTATGAGGATTCAAATGTTATCAGAATTGAATTTTTTGATGATGAAGTAGATGGCATTTATGTTGTTGATCCGCTAAGAGGAAAAATATTATCAAAGCTAAATAAGGTTGTGATTTACCCGTCATCTCATTATGTGGTTGGAGAGGATAGATTAAAAAATGCCTTAGACACGATAAAAGTTGAATTAAGAGAAAGGCTCACGGATTTAAAAGATCAAAATAAATTGGTTGAGCATCAAAGATTGGAGCAAAGAACCATGCTTGATCTTGAAATGCTCGAGGAAATGGGATTTTGTTCAGGGATCGAAAATTACTCAAGACACTTAACCGGGAGTAAGGAAGGGGAGCCACCTCCAACACTGATTGATTATTTTGGGGATGATTTTTTACTTATCGTTGATGAATCACATATAGCCGTCTCACAGGTCGGTGGTATGTATAGAGGAGATAGGGCGAGAAAACAAAATCTAGTAGAACATGGATTTAGGTTGCCAAGTGCTCTTGATAATAGACCTTTAAAATTTAAAGAGTTTGAAAGTAAAATCTCTAAGGCTTTATTTGTCTCAGCTACACCAGCTGATTATGAAATGGAAAAAACAGAAGGAGAGTTTGTTGAGCAAATCATAAGACCTACTGGCTTATTAGATCCAGTTATAGAGGTTAAAGACGCAGCATCTCAAGTTGATGATATGCTTATTCAATGTAGGGAAACCATTAAAAACGGATTTAGAGTTCTTATTACGACTCTTACTAAAAAATTGGCAGAGGAGTTAACCAATTATTATAAAGGTGTTGGTATCAAAATTAAATATCTTCACTCTGATATAGATACCATTGAACGAATGGAAATTCTGAAAGAGCTAAGAGAAGGTGAAATTGATGTTTTAGTTGGAATTAATCTATTGAGAGAAGGCTTAGATCTGCCAGAGGTTTCACTCGTTGGAATTTTAGATGCCGACAAGGAAGGCTTTTTAAGATCAACTAGATCTTTGATTCAAACCATAGGACGGGCTGCAAGAAACTCTGAAGGAAAAGTTATTTTATATAGTTATAAAATGACTAAGAGTATGGATATGGCAATTCGGACAACTCAGGAAAGAAGGTCTAAGCAAGAAGCCTTCAACGTAGCTCATGGTATAACTCCTAAAACTGTAAAAAAATCCATCTCTGGTGGTGTTATAGAGGTCTTGAGAGGAAGTAAAGGTTCTAAAAGTTCAAAGAAAAAATCAGTGGAGACACTTGAACTATCTGTGGATGCTCTTGATAAAAAGATTAATGAACTTAAAAAACAAATGAAAGAGGCTTCTCGAAATCTCGAATTTGAAGAAGCAGCTAAATATAGAGATGAGATTAAAGAGCTCACTCAAGCAAGGATGATTTTATGATAAGGATATTTAAAAATATAATACTAGGGTGGGGACTTTGCCTTTTTCTCGTCAATAATGCTTTCTCCCAATTTACCGATTCTTTTATTGTTGACATAAATGATCAGTCGATAAAAATTACTTCCCCCTTAAAAAAAGCTGACGTGGTTAGTATAATTATAAAAAATAATACTTTAGATAAAATTGTGTCCGAAATAAAAGCGGATGAAAAAGTAATAAAAAGATTTGTTTTAAAAGCTGAAGAAAAGGAAGTCTTTCAAGTTAAGTTAAAAGGAGTCAAAAGGTTGGAGTATGTTCCAGTAGCACCACCTTTTGAATCTGCAGACTTAAGATTTGAACAAAAACCATATGAAATTCCTGAGAAGAAAAAATAAAGTTAAAAAAGTTGTCTTAGTTATAAGTGATCTTCACTTGGGGGCAGGTGATGAGATAGAGGGAAGGCAAAACCCTTTAGAGGACTTTCACTCCGATAAAGAACTTGTTGACTTTCTTATGTATTATTCTAGTAATGAGTATCAAAATAAAGAAGTTGAACTTGTTATTAACGGCGATTTTTTTGATCTCCTGGCGGTTCCTTTTGTAAAACAATTTGATGATGAGTACTGGAGTGAGAAAGCAGCTCTTGAGAAGTTAGATATTATTATTGATGCCCACCCTGAAGTTATGGAAGCATTAAAGTATTTTATTTCTCAAAAAAATAAAAAACTGGTTTATATCATAGGTAATCATGACGCAGAATTACTATTTGACTCTTTAAAGAAAAGATTTATTGAGTACTTTCCTGAAGAAGTACGAAGTCTAATTTTATTGACCAATGAGAATACTTTGTATGAACCTGTCGAAGGTATATTTATTCAACATGGGCATGAGTATGAATCCCTTCACCAATTTGATGAAAAAACATGTATCGTAGAGTCCAATAAGGGTGAGAAATATTTCATTCCGCCTTGGGGATCATATTATGTTACTCATGTTATTAATAAATATAAACTTGAACGAGACCATGTTAATGCGGTTAGGCCGATTAAACAATTTGCAATTCATGGACTTCTTTTTGATACTTATTTTATATTAAGGTTTCTTATTGCGAATGCTTATTTTTATTTTATGATTAGGTTCCTAATGTATTATAGATTGAAGCTAGGATGGAAAAAAATCTTAGAAGATATTATTGGAGAATTAACTTTATTCCAAGATTATGAAACTCTTACGAGAAGTTTTTTTGAAAGAAATAAAGATGCTAAAGTTCTTATTGTTGGTCATACCCATGAACCTATTTTTAGAGAATATAGTGATGGGACAAAATTTATAAATACTGGGACATGGACTAGAATGGTTAATCTCGATTTATCTCATGATATGAATGGTACTCCTCTAACTTATGCCAAAATAGAGTTATTTGAAAATAAAGAAAAGAAAAAAAATCTCTCTATGCATGAAGCAATGAGAGTTAAGCTGAATAAATGGGTCCCTAAATCTGATCTACCTTATGAGGAATTTAGGTAGTATGACTAAAGTCTAATCAATTTATTGTCTAAAACTTAAACAAAATCCTGAAATTAAAATAATTAATATTTAAAAATAAAATCTAATTTATTGAATGAAAAAAATATGAAAAAAAAAGCTTAATTTCCTAAAGAAAAAAATCCCTGCCCCGATATGAATTCCATCTACAAATGGTGTTGTAGATATTTGTCAATATTAAGTTAAAACAAGCAGAAGGCTTATCAATTCCTCAAGGTTGTGGGGTTGAGTATCTGGAAGATACACAATTTTCAATGGAGGAATTCTTATGGGTTTTCGTATTAACACGAACGTCTCTTCAATCGCAGCACAAAGATCATTATCAGTTAACAACAGAAATGCTCAGGACACTTTAGCTAAAATGTCTTCAGGGACAAGAATTACTAAAGCAGCTGATGATGCCGCAGGTCTTGCGATTAGTGAGAAATTAAAAGCAAACATTAAATCAAATGTTCAGGCTAACAGAAATGCAAACGACGGTATTTCTATGGTACAAACAGCAGAAGGTGGTTTAGATGAAATCTCTAACATGCTAACTAGGCTAAGAGAACTATCTATCCAATCAGCTTCGGATACAGTAGGAGATACAGAAAGATCTTTTACTGATATGGAATATCAAAACTTGAAGCAAGAGATTGAAAGAATCTCTCAAGTTACAGAGTTCAATGGAACTAAATTATTAGCTGGTCAGGGTGATAAATTAGATTTCCAAATTGGCGTAAACAACGATGCATTCCAAGATAGGATTTCATATGATGTTAAAATGACAAATGCATCAATGGAAAGCTTAGGAATTTCTGAGATTGGAGTAAACACTAAAGAAGGTGCTCAAACAGCTTTAGCGACTATTGATAAAGCAATTGAAACAGTATCTGGACAAAGAGCTGGATTAGGGGCTATTCAAAATAGACTAATTTCTACTAGTAATAACCTACAAATTACTAATGAGAACTTATCTGCTGCTAACTCTCGAATCAGAGATGTTGACTACGCTCAAGTGGCTGCTGATAATGCTAAGAATAATATTCTTGGTCAGGCTGGTACTTCAGTTCTTGCGCAGGCTAACTCTCAAGGTCAAAACGCACTTAGACTTATTGGATAATCCAATAGCTATAATGGCCTCTTCCTTTCGGAAGAGGCTTTTTTTTTGTCTTCAAATATAATTCCCGGCAATTTTTATCACTTTTAAAATATTTTTAATAATTTCAAAACTATTCTTGTTAGCGTGCGATAAGGTTAATAGAAGGTAACTTCAATAAAATTATTTAAATATAACAGGTTATAGCAGAAAGCTTATTCTCCCAATTTGGAAGGGATCAGTATCAGAAAAGATACACTTGTAATCCAGTCAAGGAGTAAGAGAATGGGTTTTCGTATTAACACAAATGTATCATCAATTGCAGCGCAAAGATCTTTAGCAATTAACAACAGAAACACACAGAGTACATTAAACAAAATGTCTTCCGGGACTAGAATTACTAGAGCTTCTGATGATGCAGCAGGGTTAGCAATTAGTGAAAAGTTAAAAGGTCAAATTAGATCAACTGTTCAAGCTAATAGAAATGCCAATGATGGGATCTCTATGGTGCAAACAGCAGAAGGTGGTTTAGATGAAATATCAAATATGTTAACTAGACTCAGAGAACTTTCCATTCAATCTGCTTCGGATACAGTAGGAGACACTGAAAGATCTTTTACCAATATGGAATATCAACAATTAAAATCAGAAATAGAAAGAATAGCTCAAGTTACAGAGTTTAATGGAACTAAACTTCTTGCCGGAGAGGGAGATAAGCTTGATTTTCAAATTGGTATTAATAACGATGCATTTCAAGATCGAATTTCTTATGACACTCAAAAAACTAATGCAAAATTAGATGGATTAGGTATTCAAGAAATTGAAGTTGCTAGTAAAGAAGGAGCACAGATGGCCCTCTCTACCATTGATAAAGCTATCGAAACTGTATCAGGGCAGAGAGCTTCTTTAGGGGCAATTCAAAACAGATTAATCTCTACAAGTAATAACCTACAAATTACAGAAGAAAACTTATCAGCAGCTAACTCTCGAATCAGAGATGTAGACTATGCACAAGTTGCTGCGGATAACGCTAGAAATAACATCCTTGGACAAGCAGGGACTTCAGTTCTTGCTCAGGCAAATTCTCAGGGACAAAATGCATTAAAACTATTGGGATAATTTTCTCAATAATCCTGCATACAGGGCCCTCCAAATGGAGGGCCTTTTTTATCCTGCCGAGCAAATATTGCCTTAAATTAACCCAAAACAAATTTTTTTTGAAAAATGCAATTTATTTATAAAGTATTTTTTTTGTAACGCGATAAGTAGATTAGAAAGTCATTAAATGACTATAACAACCATCGATTAGAGCAGAATGCTCATCTACCTCAAGGTTAGAGATAGAGTTCAAGGACTGAAGAACGATTTGACAAGGAGGTAGTATGGGTTTCCGTATTAACACAAATGTTTCTTCTATTGCTGCACAAAGATCTCTAAATAAGAGTAATAGAGAAACTCAAAACACACTAGCTAAAATGTCTTCAGGTACTAGAATTACTAGAGCTTCTGATGACGCTGCCGGATTAGCAATTAGTGAAAAATTAAAGGCAAGAATTAAGTCGAATGCTCAGGCAAACAGAAATGCCAACGATGGTATTTCTATGGTTCAAACTGCTGAAGGTGGGCTAGATGAAATTTCAAACATGTTGACAAGGCTAAGAGAGCTCTCTATTCAGTCAGCATCGGACACTGTTGGAAACACAGAAAGAAATTTTACTAACATGGAGTACCAAAATCTAAAATCAGAGATTGAAAGAATTGCTCAAGTTACAGAATTCAATGGAACAAAACTTCTTTCTGGAGAAGGTCCAATGTTAGATTTCCAAATTGGTGTAAATAATGATGCTTTCCAAGATAGAATTTCTTACGATACAAGCAGGCAAAATGCAAAACTTGATAGTCTTGGATTAACAGATATCACTGTTGCAAATAAAGAAGGTGCTCAAACAGCATTAATGACTATTGATAGTGCAATTGAAAAAGTATCTGGACAAAGAGCTTCTCTTGGGGCGATTCAAAACAGACTAATTTCTACTAGTAATAACTTACAAATTACTAATGAAAATCTATCAGCTGCTAACTCTCGAATCAGAGATGTTGATTATGCAGAGGTTGCTGCAATGAATGCTAAGAATAATATTCTTAATCAAGCAGGGACTTCAGTTCTTGGTCAAGCTAATGCTCAAGGGCAGAATGCTCTTAGGCTTCTTTCTTAATTTTGACAAAAAATTAAAAGAATATAATCCCCCTGAATAGGGGGATTTTTATTTTCAAAATCAAGAAGGCATATGATATTCTCGTTAAATGGAAAAACCAATTCGCAAAGCCGTTTCAATTATTCTCAAGTGTCATGATGAAATTTTTATTATAAAAAGACAGAATTTTTTAAAAGCTTTTCCTGGTTATTCAGCCTTTCCTGGAGGGAAACTTGATAAAACTGATCAACAGGAAAAACTATTTGAAACTTTAAAGTATGCAGCCATTAGAGAAATCAAAGAGGAGTTAGAATTAGATATAAAAAGCAATTTTCCATCAGAGATTTATGCGAAAGCGACATCTCCTCATTTTAATCCACTTCGCTACGAAACATACTTTTTTGTTGTTGAGTTTAATGATATTCCTGCATTAAAACTAGATGAAAATGAGTTTGTTTTAGGAGAGTGGAAAAAGCCTATCGAAATTTTAAAAGAATTTGATTTTGGAAATAGACTCATGGTTTATCCAGTAAGAAAAGTCATTGAAAGCTTTGTGAATGAAAAAACACAGGATCTTCTCTCTTTTGATGAGAGGGAAGAAAAAATTCCAACGATACAACCTCTTAAAAATCTTTTTCAGGTTATGCCACTTTCAAATACGGTACCACCAGCGAGTAGAACGAATTGCTTTATCATAGGAGATAAAAAGAAAATCCTTATTGATCCTTCTCCAAAAAATAAAGATGAGTATTTGAATTTTCTTGAAGAAGTAAAAAAATATGACATAGATAAAATTGTCATCTCTCATCATCATAAGGATCATCATCAATTCTCAACTAATTTAGCTAAAACTTTAAACCTTCCACTTTATATTTCACAAGATAGTTTTAATAGGGTCAATTTGAAGTATGGAGAATCCTATTTTTCCGAGATAGAAGTTCATATGTTAAAAGATGGACAAGAAATTGGGGTGTGGTTAGGTGAAAGTATACTTTGTCATGCTATTCCTGGGCATGATGAAGGACATATGGGATTTGCTCCGATTAGTTTAAAGTGGTTTATTGTAGGAGATCTTTTTCAGGGGATTGGTACGGTGGTTGTTGGTGGAGAGGAAGGGGATATGCAAAAGTACATGCAATCTTTGAAAAAAGTTATCGAATTAAATCCAAATTGTGTTATTCCCTCTCATGGAATTGCCCTTGGAGGGACAAATATATTACAAAAAACCTATGATCATAGATTATTGCGTGAGGCTCAAGTCCTTGACCTTCATCAGTCAGGGCATGATACTAATCAGATCTTAGCAAAGATTTATTTTGATCTTCCTAGAAAGTTGATTCCCTATGCCAAAGCAAATATTGAATCTCATTTGGAAAAATTGAAAAAAGAGAATAAAATTTAGTTATGGACTTATTAAACCATTTAGAAAAATTGAATTATTTTTATCAAACAGCAGAAGCTGGCTCGATAAAAAAAGCAGCAGAAGTTATTCATATTTCTCAACCATCTTTAACCAGGGCGATAAAAGTATTAGAAGAAGTCATTGGTGAGGAATTGTTTGTCCGTTCCCACTTAGGAGTTAATCTCACTCAACGAGGACAAATATTGTATGATTACTGTAAAGGACTTTTTCATTCTTTGAATGATTTAACTATTCGATTAGATTCCCCGGAGGATATTTACTCTGGCTCCTTAAGAATAGGTACCTATGATTCAATCGCTATTTATTTTTGGCCCAAATTTTTGAAAAACTTTTTTAAAAAATTTCCAAACATAAGATTAAGTCTTACAACTGGAAGAAGTGTAGAGATCCAAGATAAATTGCTTAAGAATGAACTTGATTTAATCCTTATTGTTAACCCAAAAAGTGATGAAAATATTAGAACGATTAATTTATACTCAGATAAGTTTCAATTATATAAGTCGGAAAAATTACAAAAAAATAGTATAAATAACCAAACTCCAATTATTTATATGCTCACCAATGAAATCTCTGAATCAGCGATAAGACAATTAACAGGTTTGGATGAGAATCCCATGTTTTCCACTTCTTCCATAGAGGCAGTCAAAGAACTTGTTTTAAGTGGAGTAGGGATTGGTTTTTTACCTATAAGAGTAGCTAAAGATTTGGCTGACTCTAAAAAATTGTCACCGTTTAAAGTTAGAGGTAAAAACCTATCTTTTGGAAGTCATACTATTGGACTTGCGTATCATCAAAATGGTGAAGACTCTAAGACCCTACAAAAATTAGTATTTGAAATAAAGCACTCAGATTTGATTTAATAAAAAGCAGAAATTTCATTAAAAGGCTTTCTTTTTATATTCGGTAGATCTTTTGTTTTATCTCTATAACCGGCTGCTAGTATTAGAAAAGGTTTTTCCCATTTTGGTCGTCCTAAAATTTCATTAAGAAAAGACATAGGATTAGGGGTGTGAGTAAGAGTTGAAATTCCTATTTGGTGGAGTGCTGTTATTAAAAGCCCTGTTGCAATACCTGTTGATTCCCTGGAGTAATAAGTTCTTTCAAAACCTTCTGAGCTTATTTGATTCTTAGATTTTGAAAAGATAATTATTAACGCAGCGGCCTCCTCAAGGTGAGACTTTTTCCAGTCAGTTTTAAAAGGAGAAAGATCCTTTAAAAACTCAGAACTGGCCCGCTTCTCATAGAAACTTCTTTCTTCCTTCTCTGCAGCTATTCTAATTTTTGTTTTTAATTTAGAATCAGTAACGACGGCAAAAAACCATGGCTGTTTATTGGCCCCACTTGGTGCTGTTCCAGCAGCTTTTATACACAGTTCTAAGTCTTTTTTATTAATTTTGTCATAGGTAAAATGCCTGACTGTTCTTCTGCTTTTCAATTTTATATAAAACTTCTTCGCTATTTCATTTTTTATTTGTTCATTCATCATTTGATTCCTAGTGGTATAAATGTAGAGTCAAAAAACTTCTATGTTCTGGATTGGAAAAATCAGCATGACTTATCCTACGTGAATATTCTGCCTGAATCTCAAAGTGTGGGATTGGTAGAAATTGTAATCCTAGACCAGGTGCAGTTATTAAGCTTTCTTTATCCTTGAGGTTTGATTGAGCATGCTCAAAGATTAAATATGGGTTGATCCCCTTATGTAAGTTGTATTGGATTTGGTGATCACCTAAAGTTCCATTTGTTTGTTGATTAAACTTATCATTAACTATATTTTGTTGTGTATAGTAAATGAACTCACTTCTTATTTGAATTTTTGAAGTTAATTTGTGAACTAGGTTTAAATTTAATGCTTCTCTTTTATGAGAAGTTGTTCTTTCAGTTAACACAGCTGTTCCTAATCTAGAATGACCATCCAAATAATGGGTGAAATTCACTATGAAATTTCTTTTCTTGGAATCATCTTCTGGTGAACTAGTAAATTCACCTAATGAAGTACTAATATTGAATTCTCCCCATTCAAAGAATTTCGTTAAATCTAGATTGTAGGTTTCACTATTTGATCCAAATCCCAAGTTGGACTTAGTAAAACGCGTGTGATTTGGATGATTAATACCAAAAAGTTGTCTGAACTTTCCTAGTCTTGTTATGATGTTTGAATCTAAGTTTAGTTGAACAAAATGTCGTTCAGAAAGAAATTCATCTTTGTCTTCAGTTTCATCTGGTCCTTCAACAGTTCCAATCGTTCCGACTAAAAATGCATCCATATATTTGAAAGCAAATTCTATATTATTTTGCATTTCAAATTGTTTTTCAACGTCTACCTTATTATTCTCAGCTTTTACTTGAATTGTCCGGTATTGCCCTCCTAGAGAAACATGCTCAGAATTCTTTAATAATCCATACCCAGGTTTTTCGAAACCATTTGGACCTTCCCATGTGCTCATAAGTTCTTTAGAGAGACTTCTTCCGTAATTATTGAGTATCCCACCTCCTGTAGAGCTAATATGACAAGCCATACAGTTTGGATAACCTTTCGTTGTATTCTCGACAAAAGAAAGTGCAGGAAGTGATAGAAAAAATGAAATTATAGTAAGAATTCTTATTCTCATATTTTTACAATCCTATTTTAGATTCTAATTTGATGGTTACTGTATCAGCAGCTGTAATCCCTTGAAATGATGGTAAATCAATATCGTAATCAGTTAATTTAATTTTAAATTCTGTCTTTAGATCTAAAATTTCGCCATTTTTGTTTAACATTACTTCAACTTCTTTATCTTGTTCCTTGCCATGAAATAGAAACTTTCCTTTCAGTTTTTGGGTATCTGAGTCTAGATTTATTATCTGTTCATCAAAGGTGAATGTTGCTACTGGAAATTTATTTACATGGAGGTACTTCTCTGTGAGATGTTCATCTCTTAACTCAATACCTGAATTTAGCTTTGTCATATTAGCAGTGAATTTCCCGCTTATTTTGTTTTCTTTTAACTTTATTTCTATTTCTTGTAAGGGGATAGATCCACTTGCTTTAATAAATGCTGGTTTTCCAATTGCTTTAAAATTTAACTTTTGATGTATTATTTTATTAGCAGCTATGGTTATACTTGGACATAAGGCGATTATTAGTAATATTGTTTTCATTTTAAACTCCATTAAATTTTAGTTTGGAAGACCTAATTCAATCCATTTGATAACGGCCTTTATTTCTTCTTCATCAAGCCTCTCTAATCCTGAGTAAGCTGGTGGCATTGGTTCATTAGGATCTCGAAGAACTTCAATGAGAAAACTTGTTTCTACATCTTCAAAGTTATTTAAGATATAATCTCTTTGATCAAAAAACTTTTGTCTTGTACTCAAGTCAAGAAAACTGGCTTGACCTTGTGGATTATGGCATTGAACACATTTAGGGAAAAATACCCTTTTTGATAGTGAACTCCATGTTGCCATTAATTTTTCCTCTTGAGTTGGAGGTGGCGGATTCAAGTCTAAAGTGTTTGGGGCTCCAGCCAGAACCCATTGACTCAGAATTTCTTGTAGATCATTATCTAAAGCAGGTGCATTCTTAGGCATTGTCCCTCGTTGTACGGCCTTTAAAATCTTATTTCTGTCATCAAACACAGCTTTATAATCCGAATATCCAGGGTGGCATTGATTACAGCTTTTACTAAATATTTCTGTTTGAACTTGGTTAAAATCAATTGTGTTTTGAATGCCTCTCTGTGTATTCCCAAAGCTAGGTACTGGATCCTCTTTGAATTCCAATGAATTTCCACATGATGTTAAGAGAGTTAAAGATAATACACTTAAAATTATTGTTTTCATGAGCTTTCCTGTACCTAGTTTTTAGTAATGATTAAAGTCTTGGATCTTCACCTGAAATCTGTTTCCAGTTTGCATCTGCATTTTTAACCATTTCTTCTTTACTTCTATCAAAGTTTCTTTTTGCTCTGTTATTAACAAAGAAAAAGTATCTTCCTTTATATTCTGTGTATAAAGAGGTATTTATATGAACATACTGGCCAACGGCCATTGCTCTTGCACACCAACCACCATAAGTTGGCTCAAATTTTGTTGGATTTGTTAAAAATAGATCCAAGTTTTTTTGTGAGCTAAAAAGGTATTCAACCCCTTTATATTGAGTTTTGAAAGTTTCAGAACCTTGTTTTATTGAAGATCCACCTTCTGGGTAAACTGAAATAATATCAAATGCTTTTGCCTTGCTTTGATCTTCACCGTTGATAAAACCTTGTCCAATATTATTTAAATTATAAGTTGAGATATCTCTTGCAGTTTCAGCTGATAAGTTCATTGAACTTAAAATTAATACGGCACCTAAAATTAAAGTTTTCATTATTTAATCCTTTTAATTGTTAACTTTGCGGCTTCTTTAGCGAAAGAATCTCTCGCCAAATCGAGATCTCCTAACCCTAAAATTCCTACATGAGGCTTGATAATACCATTCTCCGTTTCACCTACATTATGTGAATTACAAGGAGGGGCAGGTACTGCATTACAAGATTCAGTATTTACTTCGACTCCTGCATCGTAGGTATTAAGGAATGCAGAATAGGATTGACCTGGTTTCAATTTTAAACTTAATCCATTTTTAGCTGTGATGGCATCATTAGTTCTGGCTAACATCGCGATGGCCGAAATTTTAAAATGTGGATTTTTTGCCAAAACTTCAATCGATTGGCTTTGACCTGGAAGGATAATTCCCGAACCTACTGCCGTTCTGACAACATCTTTTTCATAAGAAAGCTCGGCTTCTAAATCTTTGGTAATTCCGTCTGTGGCAAGCTTTCCTAATGCTTTTGTAGCTTTTTGACCTACCTTAAGGAGTTCATAGCCAGGTGCATGAACTGCAATAACGGGGGAAGTAATAGGTTGACCATTGGTCAGGTTTTGGATAGTTAATTGATAGACTCCAGTTGCAGCAAAACTTGATGAAACTGTTAAACTTCCAATAACTAATGCCTTAGTTAATTGTTTAAACATAATTCTCTCCTTTTAAAAGTTTGCAGAATGTTTTCTGCTTCTTGTCTAGATTTACTCAAAATTCGGGTATGTGAAAAATATCAATAAAGTATATATGGTATAGTTTAAAGCTATGTCTTAGGTGATTAATTTATTGTCACTGTTAAATAGTTAAACAGTGTTTCTCTTTATATTCATTGGTAAGCGATTGAAATAGCGTAATAGGTTTTGGTATTTAAGTTGCATCAACAACCATGTATTTGTTTAAATTTTCATCAGGAGAGGTTTATGAAGAGAAGACTACCTGTGGTGTTGGCCACATCTGCATTTTTATTAATGAGTTGTAATGCAACTAAGGATAAATCGAAGGTTAAATCGGATCCTGTTGATAAGAAAAAGAAAGAAACTAAAGTTGTTGATAAAAAAACATCAATAGTAGATGATAGTTTTGTCGCATCTTGTGATGAAGCTGTTTTCAATGTTGCTCCCTCTTATATACTAAAAAAGACATCAGGGGTGGATATGGAGATTGAAGAATCAACAGAAGAAGAAGCTGTTGAACTTATTGATGCAGAGGTTTCTGATTTTAATTCAGATGTACAGACAGATTTAGACAGTGATATTAACGAAGAAGAAGTTAATCCTGTTGATATCTCCCTTAAGTTTCAGAATAACCAAGATAATGTAGACTTAGAAAAACTATATGAATTAAATGGACTTAGCCTAGATCCAGGAAGAGAGTCCAATATTAATATGCAGGCCATAGGTATCCAACCGATTTCTGCTGAAGGTGAAGAGTATCATTTAGTTATTTCATCGAATGATCAAGTGGATTCAGATATTTTATCAGAGATTGATTTTAAAAATTTAGAGTTTAATTCCTTGGAAGTAAAAGATTTAGATTTGACCCGAGGTCAAAAAGAATTTTTAGAAGATGAGATTGTTCAGAATGCAATATCTGGAACAAGGCTCGCTAAAACTAAGATTGAAAATGAGCACTTTGAAATTGGTCTTAAAATTAGAGAAGAATGTGCAGGTAATGTTGAAGAACAAATTAAACTAGCAATAGAAGAAGATGATAGACAATTTGCAGAAAGAGTTGCTCAGATAAAAGCTGAAAATGAAGAAAAAGCCAGAATTGAAGCTGAAGAGAAGGCTGTAAGATTAGAAGCTGAAAGAAAAGAAGCTGAAAGAGTTGCTGCTGAAAAGGCAGAACAAGTTAGACAAGAAAAAATAATGAAAATGGTGCAAGAAAAATTTCCTGATTTAACAGCAGAACAAATATTAGAAGAATTTTATAGAAAACAAGCAGAAGAAAAAGCAAAACAAGAAGCCGCTAAAATTAGGGAGAGAAAAGCTAAAGAAAAAGCAGCAGCAGAAAAGCATTTAAAAGATTTAGTAGCAGAAGGTGAGCGACTTGCAGCTGAAAACAAAAGAAAGGTTGAAGAAAGAAAAACTAAAAAATTAGAGCAAGAAAGGCAGGCTCAAATTGCAGCTGCTGCAAAAGCTAAAGCTGAAAGAGAAGCTCAGATTGCTGAAGAAAAAGCTTTTGAAGAAGAAGCAAGGAACTTTGTTAACTCAAATGCGAATAAAGCTAAGGTTATGGCAATGATTGCTGCAGAAAAATTTGGTATGGACTATTCAAAAGAGATCTCTCATCACTTTAAACTTTTAACTAAGAAAAAAGAGTTAGAAAGACGTGATAAAGATGAAGCTCTTAAAGCTGAACAAGATCGAATTGCTGCAGAAAAAGCTAGAAAAGATGCAGCTGCACAGAAGACTGAAGCTGAAAGGTTGGCAAAAATTCAAGCAGAAAAAGACGCTAAAGCTAAGGCTAAAGCCGAGCAAGAAGCTAGAATCGTTAAGGCTATACTTGAACAAAGGGCTAAAGAGAAAGCAGAATTTATTAAACATTTAAATGAGACGATTCAATAAAATCACAAAGCCCCGCAAGGGGCTTTGTTTTATGAGAGAATTTTATGTTCAGTATACTCAGACAAAGACTTATAAAACATTCCTTACAAGCATTAGTTAATGCAAATTCTAAAAAATCAAACATAAATCAACAAACTGAATTATATTTTGGTTACGGTGCAAATCTAACAGTTAACAGATTTACAGATAAAAATATGAATGCTTCAGAATTAGGAGAAGCAGAACTTCAAGATCATCAGTTATTGTTCACACTCGCTAATGAATATAAAAATAAAGGTTATGGGGGAGTTTATAGAAAAGAAAATTCATCTGTATGGGGAGTCGTTTATAAGTTGGACCCTTTATCTTTGAAACTTTTAGATGCAATGGAATGGTGTGGTTTTGGGGCTTATGAACGTAGAAAAGTTAGAGTTAAATTAAAAAGTGGTGGAAAGAAGATTGAATGCTGGTGCTACTTTGTAAAAGAACCAAAGTTTGACTTATATCCTTCAAAAATTTATTTAAATAATATAATAAAAGCTTCTGAGGATAGGGGATTTCCTAAAGAGTATATAGATGGTTTAAAGAAACATCAATTTAAAGAAAGTTTCGAAATTGATTATGGATTTAGCTTACTTTTTTATGGAAAAAGAAGATGGCTAGAAAAAGAATTAAGGCCTATTTATAAATTGCATGATCAGTTGAGGGAAAAACTATGCAACTTATTATAATAGGCCTTAATTAATTAAATATCTAAATCGTTCAACATACTTTTTTCTAAGTCATTAATCTTGTAAGGTTTACCTTTTGTTCTGATCACTTTATCAGCTGCCTTTTCAAGAGCTTCAGTGTTAAATTTGATAAGGACAGGAGTGAAAATTGTTTTATTGTCTTTTTCAATAAAATAATTTTGAATCTGTAATTTGTCGATTAAGTTTACTAATCTTAGTGTGATACTCATGCTTACCTCCAAACAACCTAATGTTTAAAAATTTTTTTGTAAGATTTATTAAATTTCTCTTCAGCATTTTCATCTTTTAAAAGCCTTGAGAAAATATGATAACCAATCATATTCGAGTACATTTCATATGCTAACTGTTTGGCAGATTGTTTCTTATCAATCTGCTTCTCTTCTTGGGCTATTTCTATTGCCCGTTCGAAAGTGCCAATCATTCTAGCCTGAAGAAGCTTAATGTGATCTCTAACTTTTCCAGGTCTGTCATCAAATTCTACGATTGAACTTAAAAATGGACAACCTCCGGCCATATAACTACCAGACCAAGCCTTCCAGTTTCTCATCATGGATTCAATTCTTGCCGTCCCTCTTTCTTCTTTAATTGCAGGTAAAATAACTTGTTTTGTAAAATTATCAGCAGCATAGTCCATCACCATGATTTGAAGTTTTTCCTTGGATTTAAAGTGACCAAATAAGCCAGACTTACTCATTCCAACTGATTTTGCTAATTCACCAATTGATAAGCTTTCTAAACCAAACTTACTGGTAAGATCTAGGGCCACTTTGAGAATGTTTTCTTTCGTACTTACACTCTTACTCATAGGAGTATTTTAGCACGATCGTTCGTTTTTGACAATGGGTGGTATGTTTGTTTAAGTGTCTGATTTAAGGAGAATCTATAACAAAATCTGTAATTTTTATGTTTAACGGTGTGGCATTGAGCGAACTTATTACGTCCGTTATATTCGTTGTATTATCAGTGGATTGATCACCAATTTGGTACCACAAAATTAAATGGGAATACATACTATGATCACTTAAGTCCATACTGAGACCATTATTATTTAACTCAACAATTTTTTGGTAGCTAAAGGCTTTATTAAAAATTGAGAACTCGTCAACTTTTCCAACTAAACCTTTTTGTATACCGCTGTAAGATCCAATAAAAGCTGGGTGAGAACCAAATTTAGCAAGATTTTCTTTGAGCGAGATGATTTTTATATTATTCAAATAAAGATTTATTTGATTATTTTTTTTGGTTAATACAAGATGAGCCCACTGGTTATTAAATATATTAACCTCAACGGATTCTTCTTTAAGTTCATTTTTTTCTGTTGAATAAATAAGTTTAATCTTACCCCCAGATATACCAATACTTAAAGCTGTCGTAGCAAAGCTCTCTTTATGAAGTGTAAAAATTCTTGCATCTTTTTGTAGTATTTCGCTAACTTTTACCCAGTTTGAAACAGTAAATTCATTACCAAGGTTTAATTTATCACTTGGCGGTAACTCTAAGGCTTGAGAACCATTTAAAGCTAAAGACTTTTGATTTGAAAAATTTGGCCATGGAAGGGTTTTGAAGGTTATTGAGTTTGTATTTGTTTCAAGAAATCCCGCATTATCAATTGCTCTTACCATGAATGTATATTCTGTTTCAGGAGTTAAATTATTTAATTGAAAAGTACTTTGATCCTTATCAATACTTGCATGAATAACTCTGTCTTTACTACGAATTTCGATAATATTATATTGGTGAAAACCTTCAGCTTTATCCCATTTAATGATAGCCGAAGTTCTTGTAATATTGTCGATATCTTTAATCCCTTCAAACTTAAATTTTGAAGCAGTTATTTCAGGATTTGGCTCGGGACATATTGTAGGAGTTTGTACAATTCTTGTTTCAGGTTCAAAAACTTTATCTTCGCAAG
Source organism: Flavobacteriaceae bacterium (assembly GCA_964215955.1). Classification (GTDB taxonomy): domain Bacteria; phylum Bdellovibrionota; class Bacteriovoracia; order Bacteriovoracales; family Bacteriovoracaceae. The sequence goes on along the minus strand of CAXPDR010000015.1, from coordinate 38,126 downwards.
ATGTGAATAATAGAATTAAAGGGAGTAATAAATATTTCATAATCATTCCTATTGGATTTTATAAATTAGATTAAAAGCAAATGAATCAGTTTGAGAAACTTCTGTTCCAGTATAATTTGTCCAATTAAGAATGGCTTCAGTAAACAAACTATCAGTTATATTATCTCTAACTTTAAAGCTAAATCTTGAGGCTTCATATCTTTTGTCATTAGAAAGTGAGTTCTGAATAAAGTTTTTTTCATAAATACCTTCGTAATCTAGAAGGTTTCCAAATACATTAATATTTTTTTTGTTAAGCCTAAATCCAACCCAGTGGTTTTGATCTCTTCTCGCATTAACTTTTTCGTCAAAGTCGACAATACTTTCTTCTTCAACTTTATAAGAGAAACCAAACTCAAAAGGGAGAGTTGATTTATTTAGTCTCATGGAAGTTCTTAGGCCATACGTAGGTTTTAATTTTAAGTCACTTTCATAGTTATATTTTGCTGTAGAAGAGTTTTTATAATTGAGCTCTCCATCAAAATTGTAAATTAATGATCCTATTCTATAGTCATTTTTTCCTTCAACTAAAAAACCTACATTGATAGTTTCCGAATAATCAACATTATTTGATTTTACTTCACCATTTAAGCTGGTTATTCCAGACTTTAAAAAGACTTCTTGATGTTTAGAAATATAACGATTATTTCGATTGACGTATTTTACTTCTTTAATCGTTTTATATTTTGTCACAGTCGCTGGGCGGCTTGGATCTTCCTTGCTTGGTAGTATTATTGGGAATCCTTTTTTGATCTCCTTGTCTTGTACTGTTTGGAGATGGTTCATTTTAAGAGTTTTATCTACCCAGTTGTTTTCTCCATAAAGAGGTTTGTATCCATGATTCCACAGAATCTCAGATAGAGTTTCCCCTTCCTTTAAAATGTGAATTTTATAATTTTCAGCAAAAACTGGCTGGCATAAAACAAGTAGAAAAAGTCCTTTTTTCATGATTAAAAATCTCCTTATAAATGATATTATAACCAGAGGTGTTTAGGTTTGTTTAGAAAAATTATCTAATACTTAACTGAAAAATTTTAATTCCTAAAAATATAAATAAAACTCCAAGGAGTGGACTTCCGAAAAGGTAGAAGAATCCTTTTAGTGTCTGATCTTTCTGTAAAAATTGGAAACCTTGAAGAGCATAACTAGAGAATGTTGTTAAGGCTCCACAGAAACCAATTAGAAATAATTGGGATAAATCAGAACTTTTTGTTTGGATGATTTGAAATATTATTCCAGCTAATAGACAGCCCAGAAGATTTGCACTTAAAGTTCCAATAGGGAAGTCTTTTGTATTAAAAAAAGTATCTAAGGTGTACCTAGATAAAACACCAAGCACACCAAAAATACTTAATAGTATTATTGACATTAATTCAGTGTTCTACTGTGACAATACAGTCTAAAAATTTTGTCCTTTGTTCTTCTAATTGAGAAGTTACCTTCTTCTTTTTGTTCGATAAGATGATGGTAGAAGTCAGGTAGTGTATCAGCGACTTCAAGAACTGACTTTCCTTCATGTTCTCCAAAATCTATAACAACCATGTCTTCTGCAATGATACCAGTAAGTGGGCTTACTTCTTGTGGTAAGGCCATGTATTCCCTCCTTAGAATAAATAGCTAATAATAAAAGCAATCCTTTGCTTAGACTTAATTTTTAAATAATTTAAACCATTTGGAAAGAAAAAAATTATTTAGACATAAAGTTTTTTAAATAAAATACCAGAGCTTTAAACTCCTGAGGGTAGTCGTCAGAAATGACTTTTTTAAGAAGTTCTAATGCTTGAAATGATGAAAGACCTTTCCTGTAAGGACGATCTGATGTCATAGCAATTAGGATATCAATGGCGCTTAATAATGCTGATTCAACTCCAGTTAAAAATTCTGAATCCTGGAAAACTTCATTGCCGCTAGCAATTGCCTGAATTTTATAATTTAAATAGTGGTGATTTTTAATCAAATTTAGTTGTGCAGTTGATAGTGGAACTCTTCCTTTTAAAATCTCCATAGAGTTTTTGGAATGACTGGCGAAAAGTTTTTTATCAAAATTATTTAAGTGTGCCAGTTCAAACTTCTCTCTTGGAATAAAACTCATGCCAATATCTTTAAAGTATGAAGTAAGAAAAAATCCTTCAATTTCTTTTTCAGTAAATAATTTTAGAGATTGCAAAAAACCTAATAGAAGCACAGAAGATAATAATGGCTGCTTGTAAGTATAATGATATCTACCTTGATTAATATTTTTAAAAATAGGTTTATGAATATCTTTGTTGTTTAAAAGTAGTTGGCTGAAGTTCTTTGAATTTTGGAATTGGTTTGAGAGCAATTCATCATTTAATGGATCTTTGTATAATGCATCCATTTGCATCGACAAGAAGTTTGCTTGCTTGATACCATTCTTTTTAACATCTCCAATGGATAGAGATCTTGTTAATTTTGTTAGTTCATCTTTGAGCTTTAAGTTTAAGCCCTGATAATCTTCCCGGTAAATAAAAATATCAGATGAATAATTTCTAGCATAATCACTAATAAACTCAGAAGTGATTCCTTCATGAGACTCTAAGACCAGATTAAACTTTTCTCCATCAAAATGGAATGCGGGATACTCAAGAGATTCGAGTATAAGTAACTGTCCCACAAAAATTGGTTTCAGTTTAAGATTAAGTCTATGTTTTTGGGCAGAGTTTTGCCTTGAAAACTTCATCTGATTATTATACCTGATAAAAGATTTTATGATAGGGTACTTAAGTGTTCATTTATGAAATCTGAGTAATTAACTCCGTAATTTTCCATCATCATTGGGAACATAGAAATTCCAGTATGGCCCGGCATAGTATTTATCTCATTGATTAGTATTTCGTTATCTGCTGTTAAAAAAAAGTCAATTCTTGAAATATGTCGTAACTTAAGTGACTGAAATGCATTGAGGGCAGCTTCTTTCATTTTTTGAGAAACTTCTTCTGTGATGTTTTCAGCAACTACATTTGTTTTGGTGGTTGAATTGGAGTTATATTTTTCTTCATAAGTATAGAACTTGTTTGGGCAAATTATTTCTCCTGGAAGTGTCGCAATAACTTCGTTGTTAAACTCAAAAACTGCCACTTCAAGCTCTCTTCCTATAATTTCTTTTTCAAGAATCACAAAAGGCGAGAATTTAAATGCCTCTGTTAGATTATGTTTTAGTGATTTAATATCATCAACTCTGTAGCAGCCTACAGATGAACCCTGATTGGTAGCTTTGATATAAATAGTTTTATGTTTATTAAAAAAATCCTCTGCTTTATTTACTTCTGAATCACTCAGGTTTTGAATAGAAGTAAACGGAGTTGTCATGATACCATGAAACTCTAGCCATAACTTTGTTGCAAGCTTATTAAAACAAAGGACATTCGCTTCAGAATTACATCCAAAGTAAGGAAGCTTAATCAGTTCAAAGAATGATTGAATATCTCCTGTTTCTCCAGGAAAACCATGGATGCAAGGGATCACCGAGTCTATCTTTATAGATTTATTGGCTAGCCTAAGTTCTTTTTTGTTTGATAATTCACAAGTTTGATCTTCATATTTCCAATTAAACTCTTTATCAATAATAACTTTAAATACCTTAAATCTATTCTTATCAATTTTAGATTCAATATATTGAGCAGAAATCAAACTTATTTCATGTTCAGTGCTTCCACCACCCGCTAAAAGAAGTATATTCTTCACAGTTAGTCTCTTAGTGCTGAAGGCATTTTTTCAGCATTTAAAGTGGTGACATGAGACTCTAGTTCCTGAAGAGTAAGTTCATTTGTTTCTCTTGAACCATATGCTCTCATAGCAACTGTTTTACCTTCTTGTTCTTTATCTCCTAAAACAAGCATAAATGGCACTTTTGCCTTTTGATGTGTTCTTGTTTTTTTTCCAAGAGTTTCATTTGAATTATCAACTTTAGAACGAATTCCTAAGGATTTTAACATTGTATTTACTTCATTTGCATATTCCATATGGGCATCATTGTTAACTGGAACAATAACAATCTGCTCTGGAGCAAGCCAGAAAGGGAAAATTCCCGCACAATGTTCTAGATAGACTCCAAAAAACCTCTCTAATGAGCCTAATAATGCTCTATGGATAACAACAGGTCTCTCCTCACTACCTTCCTTATTTTTAAACTTTAAATCAAATCTTTCAGGAAGTTGGAAATCTAGTTGAACTGTTCCTAATTGAAAGTATCTACCAATAGCATCAGAAATTTGAACATCAATCTTTGGTCCGTAAAAAGCACCATCTCCTTCATTTATATGATAGTCTAATTGAGAAGCATCTAGCGCAGCTTTAAGAGCGGCCTCTGCCATATCCCAAGTCGCATCATCTCCAACCTTCTTTTCCGGTCTCGTTGAAAGCCCAATTTTGATATTAGAGAAACCGAAGTGGTCATAGCAAACATTAAACATTTTAAGTAATTTAGAAATCTCTTCCTGAATCTCGTTTTTGTCTATAAAAACATGAGCATCATCCTGGCAAAAGGTTCTAACTCTTGTTAATCCTGCTAGAGTTCCACTTCTTTCGTTTCTATGAAGTCTTCCAAAATCAGCGAAACGCAGGGGAAGGTCCCTATAGGAGTATTGTTTGTGTTTAAACATCAACATATGACAAGGACAGTTCATTGGTTTTACTGCCATTTCCCTGTGGTCATCTTGAGTAAAAAACATGTCTTCTTTGTAATTATCCCAGTGACCAGATGTTTTCCATAAATTTACATCAAGGACCTGAGGAGTAATAACTTCGTCATAGTCAAACTTTTCATAAATTCTTCTCATGAAATTTACAAGCTCATTGTATATAATAGTACCTTTTGGTTCAAAGAAAGGGGATCCTGGAGCAGCTGGGTCGAACAAGAATAAGCCCAATTCTTTTCCGAGTTTTCTGTGGTCTCTCTTTTTTGCTTCTTCTAAGAATGTGAGATGAGCCTTGAGTTGCTCTTTAGATTCAAAACAAGCAGCATAAATACGTTGAAGCATGGGACGCTTTTCGTCACCTCTCCAATAAGCACCAGCTGTATGTAAAAGTTTAAAATTAAAATTTAATTCTTTGGTCGTCTCAACATGTGGACCTCTACATAAGTCTATAAAGTGATCACCTTGTGTGTAATAAGATATTGTTTCACCATCTGGTAAATCATTTATAAGCTCAATCTTGTAATCCTGACCTCTTTCAGCAAAAACTTTTAATGCTTCTTCTCTTGAAACCTCATAACGTGTGATTTGATCACCACGCTTGATAATTTCTTTCATTTTTTTCTCTATGTTTTTTAGGTCTTCATCCTGAATTCTCGTTTTTAAATCAATATCATAATAGAAGCCATGTTCTATTGTTGGGCCGATCCCAAGCTTTACGGTCTCGGTAGGGTAAAGTTCTTGAATTGCTTGAGCCATTAAGTGAGCTGTCGAGTGTCTTAGAGTGTCTAAATCGTAAGTCGCCATTTTCTTTACCTGTCTGTTAGTTAAGTGATTAAAAAATAAGAAATAATCTATCAATAAAGTCTCCCTTTATCAATGACTTAACCATGATACAATTTTGATTTTTTGTAAGAATTACAATCGTGAAAAGAATTTTTTAAATAATTAGCTTCATTTAAATATTTAGAATTATTAAGAAAATAACAGTGTTGTAAGAATAGAATCAGAAAAAATTAGTAAATCCACTTAAATTCAAGGAGTTACCTATTTTACATCCCGATTTCTTTAATGTAAGTTTTAGCCGGGGAGCATTAAGCATTAATGGGGAAATTATGGAAATCGGTACTACTAATGATGATCTAACCAGATCGCTGAATCAAGAAATCTTTATGGCAAAAAGCCAAGCATTAGATGGCAAAGACTTTGAAGTAAACGATTCAGAAGAAGAAAAGCTTGTTGGGGAAGGTTATTACAGACTAGGTAAGCTATTTTATGATAAAGCTGATTTAGAAAGCGCAGAAGAACATTTTCTTAAAGCCCTTCAAAAAACAATTTATCCAAGAGATGCCTTTGCAATGTTCAAATGTTACGGCTTCCTTATTAGAATTTATTCAGAGAACCTTAAAGAAAAAGAAGCCCAGGAATTTATTGAGAAAGCAGAAGATTTAGTATCTAAGTTTCAAAATGATATGGGATCGTTAACAAGTCACTTCTTTTTTAATGTAGGGATGGTTTCAACTTATAAAGGAAACTTTAACGATGCTCTTGAAAACTACACCCTAAGCTATCAAAAAGCGCAAAAAGAAAATGAACCTGAGCTAATGGCTAAAGGCTTATATGCTATTGCTAATGCGACATACAATTTAGGCCGTTACTCGGAAGCTCTAAACTATCTTCATCAATTGAAAGAGCTTTTAAATATTCTTAAAAAAGGCTATTTAAAAGGCTCAATGTATATGCTTTATGGAAATATCTATAAAGAGCTTGGTAAATACTCAGAGGCAGACAGTTCATTCGATACTGCCATTCAATACTTACAACAAAAAAACTGTTGGAATTTATTTGGTTACATTTTACTTGGTAAAGGAATTGTTTCCAAGAAATCTGGAGAATTTAATCAAGCTCTTTCGTATTTCAAAATTGCAACTAATTCAGCAAATTCATCTTATAAGAGATTAGCTGGACTTATTAAAGATGAAGTTGAAGATGTTAATGATTCAAGTGTTGATTTATACTTAGATCGACACAATAGAGTTATTCATGAAAAAGACATCGGTCCAATAGATTTCAAACATAGATTTGTTCTGTTGGAAATCTTATTTTTGTTAGCAAAAAATCCTGGTCAGTCTTACAATAAAGAGGACTTAGCTAAGTCTATTTGGAAAGATGAATATAATCCATTAATTCATGATAAATTGATTTATACTTCTATTTCAAGATTGAGAAAGCTTATTGAGCCTAAGGGGTCGAGTAGAAAGTACATTCTCAGAGGAAAAGATGGATATACTTTTAATCCAAGGGTCAATGCAAGATTTCACAAGGAAGTAGAAAATTATAACAAGAGGGTCATTGCAAATATTGAAATGAATGCACCTGTTTAATTTAATATATTAGGAACATGAAATATAAAATATTTAAGAAAGTCCTCCTTATTGGAGGACTTTTATTTTCAACAAGTCAAAATTTTTGGGCAAACGAAGTAGACCAAGTAAAGTTGGTTGATCAAGATAAGTTTGTCTTTAAAGTAGCAGGTCAGGTATTTTCGTTACAGGATCTACATGCATATTACAGATCAATGAGAATTTTTGGATGTTATGATTCTCACTCTTTGATTCGTTCTTTTTTTTCAAATGAATTAAAAAAGGAAAATGAGACTTTCTACACTCAAGACAATCTCATTTTTTCTGAAAATCAAAAAATTTATTTTCAAAAAATCATAACCTTCGCAAAATTATTAATGTATTCAAAGTCTTTTGAACAATCATCTAATTTAAAAGAATTTGAGACCAAGATAAGAGCTCATAAATGTTCTAATGGGCATAATTTAGGAGATCTCATTGTTTACATAAAAGAAGTAAAGGTTCTTGATCATTTCCTTTCTTCACGATTTCTACCTCGAAAAGAAGACTATTTACCAACTAAGCAAGACCTATCAAAAGCTAGAAGTGGAGTTCAAAATCTTATAAATTCAATTCAAAAACAAATAGATCAAGAAGTTTATTGGTAACTGGGTCATTCTATGAGTGTTTCTAAATTATTGAATCTAAATATTGAGACTCTAGAAAAGTTAATTTTCTTGGATCAAAAATTCTTCCCCAATCCTTGGCAAGATAAAGACTGGATAAATCTAGATTTGACCGATAAACAGATCTTTATAATCAAAAGCGAAAATACCATATGTGGCTATGTGTTATTTGGTGTGAATTTATTAGACCAGCAAGCTCATCTTCTAAAGATCTTAATAGAACCCAGAAAAAGAGGTATTGGTTTGGCCAAAATTGCTTTGACTGATTGCTTGGATCATTTAAAGAAAGATTCGGTACAAGATGTTTACCTGGAGGTTGCTACAAATAATACACAGGCGATTGGTCTTTATAAATCCCTAGGCTTTAAAATTTTAGTCCTAAAAAAACGATTTTATTCAAATGGCGAAGATGCTTACGCTATGCAGAAGTTTTTAATTCAAAACTGAAAAAACTTGTCAAAATAAGTTCAAATTGATATGAATTCAAACTGTTATTGTTGTTTTACTTGTTTTGGGTGGATTTCATGATTTCCGCCCATTTTTTTTTAGGGCAATTGCTTAATGGATTTAGTTAAAATTCGAACAGGTGTAGAACTTAAACTTTACGAACTGACTCAAGAAATCGTAAAGGAGCAGGGTTATGAATTATACGATATGGAATATATCAGTGGTTCATCAACTCTAAGAGTTTTTATTATGGATCCCGAGACAAAAACAGCAGTAATTGAAGATTGTATTAAGGTTGATAGGGCTTTTAATCCGTATTGTGAGACAGAAGCTTGGATTCCTGATGATTTTGTTTTAGAGGTTTCATCTCCTGGTGTTTATAGGTCTTTGAAGACACAGAAGCACTTTTTAGATGCAAAAGATGATTATGTTCTTCTTACTTTAAAGGCAAACCTTAAAGATGAGGTCGTTAATGAATTACCTAAGAAGTATAAGAAAGAGAAAAAGATAAGAGTTTTATTAAAAAATATTGAATTAGATAAGATAAGTGTGAACCTTGACGGAGTGGATTTTAAATTAGGCTTTGATGAAATTAAAAAAGCGAGTTTAGATCCAGATTTAAGAGGCTAAGGAGAAAAATAGTGAATTTTTCAGAAATTGGTAAAGTTATTGAATTGTTAGGTAAAGACAGAGGTATCAAGAGAGAGATCGTTATTGGTGCTATCGAGCAGGCCTTCCTAGTAACGGCTAGGAAAAAGTTTGGTATTCAGGGGGAATATGAAGCAAGATATAATGAAGATGATGGTGAAATTGAAATATTTCAATACAAAAATGTCGTTGATGCAGTTAAAGATTCAATTGTTGAAATTGACTTTGGTTCAGCTAAAGAACTAGACGAAGACTGTGAGGTTGGTGATCAGTTAGGTATTAAAATTGAAGATCCAAAATTTTCAAGAGTTGATATACAAACAGCAAAGCAAATCATTTTTCAAAAGGTAAGAGATGCTGAAAGAGAAATTCTTTTTGCTGATTTTAAACATAGAGAAGGAGACCTCGTTACAGGTATCGTTAGAAGATACGAAAGAGGTAATGTTATTTTAGACCTAGGTAAAGCAGATGCAATTCTTACGAGAAAAGAAATTATCTATGGTGAAACTTTTAAGCCTGGAGATAGAGTACAAGCTTACCTTTCAGAAGTTGTTATGACTAACAGAGGTCCTGAGATTAGATGTTCTAGAACATCTCCTATGTTTTTAGTTAAGCTTTTTGAAACTGAAGTTCCAGAAATTCAAGATGGAACGATTGAAATTAAAGCAGCTGCAAGAGAGCCAGGACATAGAGCGAAGATTGCTGTGTTCACTGTTGATAGAGATATTGATCCTGTTGGTGCATGTGTTGGTATGAAAGGCTCAAGAGTTCAAAATATTGTTAATGAACTTCAGGGTGAAAAAATTGATATTGTAAAATGGCATGATGATGTTGAGATTTTCGTAAAAAATGCATTAGCTCCATCGGAAATTACTTCTATTAATGTTAATTATGATGAACATATACTCGATGTGATTGTTGAAGAAGACCAGTTATCACTTGCTATTGGTAGAAGAGGACAAAATGTTAGGCTAGCAGCTATGTTAAGCGGTTGGAAAGTTAACATTATTTCTAAATCTAAGTTACAAGAAAAGGTTAAGCTTGCTGTTGAGAACTTATTACAACTTGAAAATGTAAATGAAGCCTCTGCTCAAGTTCTTGTTCAGTCAGGAATTATGTCGATTATCGATTTGAGTGCGAGTCAACCGGAAGATGTAGTTAAATTGTTAAGTTGTGAAAACGATGAGGCTGTGAAACTGATTGAATCAGCTGCTTCTGCAATTGAAAACGAAGAAATAAATAATGAACCAGAAGAAGAAGCAGAAATCATTTCTGCATCTGCGGTACCTTCTGCAAAAATGGGAATGATTAAAGAATCAGCTTCTGCAGAATCCTCTGAAGAAGATGGAGATAAATTCTCGGATGCAGAGAGAAGATTAAGAGAAGAATTAGCTGCTTTTAAATTAAAATAATTTGGAGAAATTAGATGCCTAAAAAAGTTTTTGAATTGGCCAATGAGCTAGGAATTGGTGCAATCGACTTAGTAGATAAGCTCAAAGATATGGGAATGAATGTAAGGAACCATATGGTTACTTTACAGGATGATGATGTTGAAAAAGCAATGGGTGCTTTCTCTCCAGCATCTGCACCAGAAAAGAAAGCTAAAAAGAAAGTTACCAAAAAGAAGGTAACTAAAAAGAAAGTAGTTAAGAAGGTTATAAAGAAATCTGCTGAGCCAGTCGCACCTAAAGAGGAAGAACCGAAGGTTGAGGTTAAAGCTGAAGTCGTTGGGAAAGAAGCTTCGGAAGCTGAAGTTAAGCCTGAAGAGACTGAGGAAAGCAAGGTTAAAAAGACAACTGTAGTACGTAAAAAGAAAGTCGTAAAGAAGACAGCTAAGTCGGAAGAGAATTCATCTGATGAATCAGAGAAAAAAGATGTGTATAAAGAAAAAATGCATGCCTTCACACCTGTTTTTGTTCCTGAAGCAAAGGAAGAAAAGAAAGAGGAAAAAACATCTGATTCACCTCAAAGAAAATTTTCTGAAAATCGAACAGCGAGTCCAGCTGATGCTGCAAATGCAGATAAACAAGCTGGTGCTTCGAAGAAGAGAATGGGAGATCTAGCAGCAATCGTTTCTAAAAAAGGAACTGCTGGTAAAGCTAAGGATATGACTCAGATAAGAGCCGATGAAGAAATGAAACTTGCTTCAACGGTTATGGGGAGAACTGTTTATACTCCACTTAAAAAGAAAAAAGTTTATCATGGTTCTGATACTAAGAAAACAGAACTTACTGAAGTTAAAGATTCGAAAAGAGTTGTTCATATATTTGGATCGGTTAAAGCTAGCGAGTTAGCACAAAAACTGAGTCAGAAATTTGAGAATTTCAAAAATAAATGTTTAGATTTAAATCTTTTAGTAAAAGCTGATGATGATATCGGCTTAACTCTAGCAAGTGAAATTGCAGAGCTTTATGATTATAGAGCTGAGAACAAAGCTTTTGATGAAACGGCAGTTCTAGGTAATGAAACTGCTAAAAAGTCTAATTCAGACTTACCTCTAAGAAATCCAATTATCACTGTAATGGGACATGTTGATCATGGTAAAACGACTCTATTAGACACTATTAGAAAAGCGAAGGTTACTGAAGGTGAAGCAGGTGGGATTACACAACATATTGGTGCTTATTCTGTTAAAGTAAGTGACGCCACTATTACTTTTCTAGATACCCCAGGTCACGCGGCTTTCGGTTCTATGAGACAAAGGGGTGCTAATGTAACTGACATTGTCGTTCTTGTCGTTGCTGCTGATGATGGCGTTATGCCACAAACAAAAGAATCAATTAGGTATGCTAGAAATGCAGGTTGTCCAATCATCATTGCTGTTAATAAAATGGATAAGGAGGGTGCAAATCCTGAAAGAATAAAACAAGAACTAACGGAGTTTGAACTTGTTCCAGAAGACTGGGGTGGTGAAACGATGTATGTTCCTGTTTCAGCTCTTAATGGTGATGGGATTGATGATCTTCTAGAGAATATTAAGCTTCAGGCTGAAATGATGGACTTAAGAGAAAGTCCTAAAGGTAAAGCTGAAGGAATCATAATAGAATCAAAGATTGAGTCTGGAAGAGGACCAGTTGCAACAGTATTAGTTCAACGTGGTACTTTGAAGAAGGGTGATGCTGTTGTCGTAGGTGAATGTTATGGACGAGCAAGAACATTAATGGATCCTGCGGGTAAAAATGTTAGTGAAGCTGGACCATCTATTCCTGTTCAAATTTTAGGTTTAAATGAACCGCCTATTCCCGGTGATACTTTAAACGTTGTTAAGAATGAAAGGGAAGCTAAAAAAGTTGTAGATAATAGAGTTGCAGATAGAAAGAAACTTGAAAGTGTTGAGGTTCCAAAAGTTGCTTCTCTAGAGGACTTCTTTGCTGATGCTAATCTTGCAACCGATGAAAAGAAAGTATTAAATCTTGTTGTCAGATCAGATGTTCAAGGTTCATATGAAGCGATTAAAGAGGCTCTTAATGCTCTTGGAAATGATGAAGTTTCTGTGGATATTATCGCTGGTGGGGTTGGAGCGATTACAGATAATGATGTAAATATGGCCGCAAATACAAACGGGTATATTATTGGCTTTAATATGAGACCTGTTACATCTGCGAGAAAGCTGGCAGAGCAAAAAGGTGTTGATGTTAGAACTTATTCTATCATTTATGAATTAATTGATGATGTAACAGCTGCTCTTGAAGGAATGTTAACCCCTGAAAGTGTAGAAAAATATATTGGACGTGCTGAAGTTAGAGATACATTTAATATTCCAAAAGTTGGTACTATCGCAGGTTGTGGTGTTATCGATGGAAAAATTGAAAGGGGTTGTAATATTCGACTTCTTAGAGGTGGAAAAATTATGTTTGATGGAAAGCTTTCTACTCTTAAACGTTTCAAAGATGAAGTCAAAGAAGTTGGTAATGGTTATGAATGTGGTATGGCCCTTGAAGGTTATAATGATATTAAGAACAATGACCTTATCGAAGCTTATATATTAGAGAAAAAAGAAAGAAAGTTAGATACAGCTTTTAATTAGGTATAGTATATGGCCAGGAAACAGGGACATAATAAATCAATTTTCGAAGAAAGAATTAAAAACGAAATTAATATAGCTCTTAGAAAAAGTATCGCTGATCCAAGATTAACTTTGGTCAGCGTTACTAGAGTTGAGCTTTCAAATGACTATTCTATGGCAAAAGTTTATTGGGATACTTTTGATGCTAGCAAGCGTGGAGATGCCAAAGAGGCTTTTGATGGTGTTGGTAAAAAACTCAGAGCAATTTTAGCTAAAGAGTTAAATGTAAGACATACTCCTGCGCTAGAGCTCATTTATGATAGTCAATTTGAAGACGAAAGAAATATAGAGAGCCTCCTTAAAAAATCTACAGATGAATAAACCTGTCATTCTTAATGTCAATAAACCCAAGGATATATCATCCTACGATGTTATAAGAACTTGGAAACCTATCCTTAAAAAATTAGGAAAGGTTGGTCACTTCGGAACACTTGATCCCTTTGCTGATGGTGTTTTAATGTTAGGAGTCGCTGGGGCACAGAGGCTAAATGAATATATTCATGAATGCCTTCCAAAAACTTATTTGGCAGTTGGTATCCTGGGGAAAGAAACTCCAACAGGGGATATGACTGTAGATTGTTCTCAGGAAGATGATTCCGATTATTTAAAAAATGTCATTTCTCAGTTTGATAAAAACTTTCTACAAGAGACAGTAGAAAAGAAATTTCTAGGTGAGTATTGGCAAGCACCACATAAGTATTCCGCAGCTAAGTTTGAAGGAAAAGCTCTGCATGAATGGGCGCGAGAAGGTGTTGAAATCAAAAAAGAGAAAAAAAGAAGAGAAGTTTATAGTATTGAAGTTGTAGACTATAAATTTCCTATCCTAAAAATAAGAGCAACAGTGAGCTCAGGTACATATATACGAACTCTTTTTTCCGATATTGCCAAGGACCTTGGTACTCTCGGAACGCTTCAGGATTTAACTCGTGAAAGCGTTGGAGGCTGTACACTTGAAAATGCTATAAGTAATGATTTTGATAAAGAGACTCAAATTCCTTTTATTGAAGTTGATGAGGTTTTGAAGTTTAAAAGTATTAACTTCGCTCCAAAAGAAGCTAAGCTTTATAGTAATGGTGTTAAGTTAAAGGTTGATAGAGCCGACTCCATTACCGAGGATGGGCTAGACTTTAATTATTATTGGGTTCGAAGTTTAGATAGGAAACTGCTAGGTTTGGCTTCAATTGTTGAAGGCGAAATTGTATCTAAGGTAAACTTCAGTTAATTATTTAATTTCTTAATTAAAAGCTCACTTTGCATAAAGCTTTTTAAACCTTCTTCATTTTCTTCCCAGATCTTCTTTAAAGAAATGTCATCATTTAAAACAGGGCACTCAAATGTAATAACTGGTGATTTGTATCTTTCTGGAGCATATGTTCCTAAAGAGCCTGGTGTTGGGTATCCAATATCTCCTGTCACTGGATACTCATTATAGGATGAGAGGTATTCTGCAACGTCTTCACAATCACTGTTAAAGTTAAGAATTGGCTTCCATGAATGAAAAGATATAATAAGTCCTGGGTTAAATTTATTAAAAAGCTTATCAAGAAATTTATTTTCAGGCTCGCTTAATGCTTCTGGACCAGGGTTATGTTTTTCTTTTTTATACTCAGCAGTCCAGTTTTCTGTTGGATAATTTCTATTTAAGTCTACTGCGTGTGAGTTTACTCTAGAACCACTTCTGTAACCATCTGGATTTAAAATTGGAACAACAACAATAGGTAAGTCTTTTAAGGAGTGTTCACCTTTAAGCCATTCAAATAATTGTTGAAGAACATAAACGCCCTCAACTTCATCGCCATGAGTTCCGGCCATAAGATATAGATATTTATCAGCATTAAGGTCTGTTTTAAAAGCAGGAATTTCTACACCTTCAACTGATGTTCCGGAGGTAAGTGGGGTGAAAATCATAATTCTTCCTTATGGATAAATATTGCAGACTGACCTGGAGTTTCTTCTACTTCAACCTCTAAATTTGCAAATTTAAAATTAAATCGTTCAAATGTTAGTCTTCTTACTTCAGAGCAAATATAGACGGCCAATCTCTCAGCACTTGTATTTAAGATGGGAAGGAGTAAAACGTCTTGCTTTGGAAAGCTGAACATCGACTCACATGGAGTGATGATTTTATAATTGTTTTCTTCTTCGTAAATTTTTAGTTGTTTGTTCTCTTTTGGTAGCAAAAGCTTATGATCAAGGGAGTCGCAAACTTCTCTTACAATAGGTTTAATGTCTAGAAAATCAAAAACCATATCACCTTGTAATTCACCAGCTTCTCCTTTCATCATGACACGGTAATTATGCCCATGAAGGGGTTCTCTAGTACCATCCTCAAAAATAAGGAAATGGGATGAAGCAAAGTTAAAATATTGCTTATAAACTTTAATGGAGTAATTGATATCCAAAATATTTACCTCAAAATCTCAAAAAATAATGAGACACAATATAAAAAATTGAGAAATTTGAAAAGAAGTTTCTTAAGGTGTGTTGTGGAGTGCGTTATTCGTGACATTTTAACATTTATCTAGCATAGTGAAATTATTATGAAAAAAAGCACCCTAAAGAAATATCTAGCAGAATTGTCAAAGGCCCTAAGTGATGAAGAATCTAAAGGTGCGATTGATATCTTAAAAAACAATCTTGAAAGCTATAAAGAGCCTAAAAAAGAACAGAAGATTAGTGAATTTCGAGTTCCAAGTGAAGTTTCAAAAAACTCTACTGCATATGCATTGTATACTGATGGTGCTTGTCGTGGAAATCCGGGACCTGGTTCCTATGGTTTTCTTATTCAGGACTTTAATTCTGATATTGTTCATGAGGATGCTAAGCATTTTAACCACACTACCAATAATAAAATGGAACTGAGTGCCGTGATATTTGGCTTGGAGTATCTAGCCGATATTATTACCCCAATGCATTCTGTATATGTATATACTGATTCTAAATATGTTGTTGATGGAATGAAGTCTTGGGTAGCCGGTTGGAAACGTCGTGGCTGGAAAAAAGCAGATAATAAAGCTCCTGAAAATGTTGAGCTTTGGAAAAAACTTGATGAATTAAGGGAAATTTGTAGAGTCGAGTTTAATTGGGTTAAAGGTCATGCAGGGCATGCTCAAAATGAATATGTGGATGGTCTTGCTAACAAGGCCTTAGATGAAAATGGCTTCTAGGCTTATTTTAATTTTTCTTTTTTTGGTAAATATAAAAAATGGTTTCTCTTGCTCCTTAAGGCAAGATTTAGTTTCTTTATCTGGCCCGGTTACCATGCTGTTAGAAAAACTTGATTTATTGAGTGATAAAAGACTTAAAGCTGTTTCTAAGTTTCATTTATTAGAAAAAGACTTTAATAAGGAAGTTCTAGCTGGAGGAATCTTTCTTTCTAAGAGAACACTCGAGCGTTTTAAGAATCATTTCGTGATATATGATCAAAGTAGAGAACTCACACGAGAGCTTCAAAACCATCATGAAATAAAATCGCTTGAGATAAAAACAGTTGGGCAGAACCCATTTGAAACAGTTGATTTTCTTCTTGATAAAATTTCTTTTCTTCTTAAATCTTGTGATAAAAAGATTGCATCTCTCAAATCGACTTTAGAAAAAATAAAAACTAACTTGAAAGTACCGACTGGGACATATTTATTTTTTTTAGGAAAAATTGGATATAAGTATCCGGACTTAATTATTACCAATGATGGTTTTGTAAAAAGCTTAAAACTTTTGAAGGGATTTAAAACTTATCCCAGTGAGTTAGGGTATACACCTTGGTCAAAAAAAATGAGGTCCAGAATTAACCGCCCTATTGAAATTGGGATATTGGAAAAAAAGCTGGAATCACCCCAAGTAAAACTTCTTAAAAATAGAAAATTGAATATTGCTTTTAGGGGAATTATGATTCCTGGCATTAGGCAAATTGAATTATTGAAATATTTATCTTCTAAAGAGTTTCAAAGTTATGTTAATTGAAATATTAGAAAAACAAAAATTCTTGGTAAACTCTAAACCGATTATTGGGAGTTTTAGCCTAGAGCTTGGTGAGATTTGTCTTTTGATTGGTGAAAATGGAGTTGGAAAAACCACATTCTTTGAATATTTAAAATTAAACTCACAGGAATTGTTTGTTGAGGAAAAAGCAAACTTCTTATCCCAAGAAAAGTTGAATCCCCTTAATAAAGTTAGTGCGAGACAATGTTTAAATGAGTTGACAGCTTTTAGGTATGAAAAGACAAAGCTCTTTGATGAGTGGAGTTCAAATGTGTCTGATTATTTAGATAAGCCAATTGTTAATTTGAGTGGTGGACAGAATCAAATGATCAAAATACTTATTTCACTCTACCTGGGAGGAGATTTTTTCTTTTTTGATGAGCCTCTCCATTTTCTCGATAAAAAAAATAAAGCTTTATTCTTAGCTCTTTTAAAGTCTTTAAAGGCTTTAGGAAAAGGAATTGTTATTATTGAGCATCAGAGTGAAGAGCTTAAGAAATTAGTAGATAAAGAATATTCGTTAGAGAGCGAAGCAGACTATATTAAGATTGGTTTATGTTAGAACTTGATTTTATTAGAATTATATTAGCGTTTTTTTGCGGGTATTTTTTATGTCTGAGTGGAAGTCTTTCACAACTGACAACTAATAATGGAATCTCTAGTCCAAGTACTCTTGGAATGGATGGTTTTGCAGTTGCTTTTGTGATTCTTACTTACTTTCTTCCGGTAGGTTTCTTCGATTGGCTTTCACCGACGCATTTAAGTTTTTGTATCTTTCTTTCTTTAACAGTACCTATTTTTATTTTTATTAGTCGAAGGCCAAAAGAGATAACTGTCTGGAAGGAGTTGCCCACTCAAAAGATTATTATTTTCGGTCTTGCTTTCAATTTGTTTATTGGGGCAATATTTTCAATTGTTCAATTTATGTTTGTGGCCCTAAACTTCGACTTTCCAACAAGTATTTGGTTTGGAAGTTTAAAGCAGTATGAACTTAGTTATCTTTTTCCATTTAGTTTATTATTTTTAATATGTTTAATTTATACCTGGCAAAAAAAATCGGAATTTGAATTATTAAATTTTGGAAAAGCTATTGCAGAAAATGTAGGAATTAATTTAAGAAAATTAATTTTATTTAACTTATTGATTGCACTTGTTTGTACAGGACTTGTTATTTCGTATTTCGGTGTTTTTTCATTTTTGGGGTTAGTATTTCCTCATATTTTGAGAAGTTTTAGGCCTTTTAAAGACAGCTTTAAATACGAAATAGTCCTTGGTCCTCTTGTTATGGGAGTTGTATTTAGCTTTCTTGACTTCTTATGCTTCTATTTCTTGATTTATGGTGCCGAAGTTCCGGTAGGGATGGTATCTGGAGTGTTGGGTTCTTTCTTCTTAATCTTTTTAGTATTGAAATCTAAGCTAATAAGATCATAAAATATTGGCAAAATAACAAAAAAAGGTTTATCGTTTTAATAGACAATATTTTAATGACTAGAAAATAAGGATTTACGGATGAAAAAACTTTTCTCTTTACTATTAATTACAGTTGTTTTTGCTTCGTGTCAGGAGAAAAAAGCAGGAGATGTTAAACTTACAACAGAAGATGATAAAACATTTTATGCAATGGGTTTTATGTTGGGATCAAACCTTCAAAGACTTAATCTAAATGATAAAGAATTATCTGCTTTATATAAAGGTATTATTGCTTCAGCTAAAGGACAAAAGTCAGAAGTTGAAATGCAAATTTACCAACCAAAAATTCAGCAAATGTTTAAAACTAGAATGGAAGCCGTATCTAAACAGCAAAAATCTTCTGGTGAGCAGTACCTTAAAGATTACCTAGCTAAAAATAAAAATGCTAAGAAGACTGAGAGTGGACTAGTTTACGAAGTTCTTAAAGAGGGTACAGGTGCAACTCCAAAAGCAACTGATACTGTTGAAGTTCATTACCATGGTACATTAACTAACGGTGAAGTTTTTGATTCATCTGTAGATAGAGGAAAAACGATTTCTTTCCCACTAAATAGAGTTATCAAAGGTTGGACTGAAGGACTTCAATTGGTTAAAGAGGGTGGAAAAGTTAGATTAGTTATTCCTGCTGAACTTGCTTATGGTGATGCTGGTGCACCTCCTAAGATTCCAGGTGGAGCAACATTAGTATTTGAAGTTGAACTTTTCAAAGTTAACCCTGTTCAAGGTGAAAAGAAGCCAATGGCACCAACTAAGGATGCTGAAGAAAAGAAATAATTAAACTAAATATTAGTTATAAGAAAGCCCTCATTTTTTTGAGGGCTTTTTTTATGGACTTAATCTTGAAATTTCCCAGTCATTTTGTTGCATTTTGTAAATAAACCTATCATGAAGTCTATTAGGTCGACCTTGCCAAAACTCAAAGTAATTTAAGGTGATTTTGTAGCCACCCCATGTTTCAGGACATGCTGTTTCATTGGTTTCTTTTATTTTTTGTACTCGACTATATAATTCTTCTTTCTTTACTGGGTGGCTTTGTCTTGAGGCCATAGCACTTATTTGTGATTCAAGAGGTCTCGAGTAAAAATAAGCTTCTGATTCTTTACGTGGTAGTTTTTGTGCAATTCCTTTAAGTCTTATTTGGCGATCTAGCTCTGGCCAAAAAAAGAGTAGAGATACATTTTGATTATTTTCTAGGTGCTTACCTTTTTCAGATTGATAATCTGTGAAAAAGACCAAGGAACCTTCTTTAATATCTTTTGCTAGGATAATTCTTGAGCTAGGAAATCCTTCCTCGTCAACTGTTGAAAGGGTTGCTGCATTAAAGTATTTGGTAATTTTTTGTGCCTCGGCTAGCCATTTTTCTAGCTCATCTATTGGACTAGCACAGAGATCGGCTTGATTAAGCTCTTCTCTTTCATATTCTGTTCTGCTATTCTTTAAATCCATTTTATGACCTCGGATAATCAAAGGAAGTTTTATGTCTTATGTTTTGTATCATAACCCAAAATGTTCAAAAAGTAGAAAAGTTAAAGAAATACTAGATGAAAATCAGCTAGACTACACAGTAGTTGAATACATAAAACAAGGTTTGAGTCGCTCTGAAGTTGAGGAACTTGTAAAAAAGTTATCGCTTCCACTTTCGGCTTTTATCCGTACAAAGGAAACTGAATTCAAAGAATTAAATCTAGATATTGGTAATGATCAGTCGTTACTAGATGGTCTCATAAAATGTCCTAAACTCTTAGAAAGACCTATTGTTGTACATGGGGATAAAGCGGTTATTGGAAGGCCACCTGAGAACGTTCTAGCTTTTATTGGGAAATAATACTTCCATTGTCTACATTAACTTGAATTTCGTAAGCATTTTCAGCTTCACTTGACTCAAATTCGCCTTTATAACCATTTGAAATATTTAATTGATATTTATAATCGATTTCATTTTCTGGAAGTATTGAGACTTTTCCGTTTTTTATGTCGATATAAGCGTCAAACTCTGGTTGGTTTAAAAAAACGTTTCCGTGTTTTCCTTCTAGGCTAACCTTTTTTTCTAATGGGATTTTTAAATTACAGTTTGACCCACTGATTTTAGTTAAGTCCACTCTGACTAAGTCTTGTTCATGTAGAATAATATTATCTGTAGGCTGCTTAGATAGTTTGCAGTCGATGATAACCTCAGATGTCTCTGATGTTTGAATTTGAATATTTCCACTATCAAATTTCATTATGAGTTCATCTTTTTCCTGACCTAGGTCTATATTTGCTTTGAAGTCATTATTAAACTTTTCATCAGAGAAATGATATTCATCAAGAACCTTTACTTTGCCGGCCTTACCGTCAATATCTATAAGTCCGCCAAGAATTATGACTCTATTTTTTTCTTCATCTATTTTTAAAATTGGTGTGAATTTATAAACCAAAATTGAGATTCCAATAACAACAATGACAGTGGAGAAGGCAAAGAATTTAAAAAGAAAGCCCATTAGGGAGAATTTTTTTTCTTTCTCATAGCGAACAAAGCCATGTTCATTTCTTTTGGCATTTGCTGTCTCAAGAGGACTCATTAAATCTATAGTGTCTTTGTCAGAAATATCTACATTAATTTCATTTAATATCTTTAGCTTTTCCATTACTGGTAAGTCCTCAAGATAAGTTTCAACTTGTTTCAAAAATTCATTGTGATTTTGCATATAACCTCTAAACAAGGAATATTATGCCTAATTATTTAGTTTGTGGCCAATAGAGTAGGAAAATTTTAAGGGGGCATACTTAAAACCGATAAGGATGTTAGTATTGTAATGCAAGGAGTTAGCATGTCTAAAGTAATTGATTTTCAAGCCAAGAGAAACGAATCTATTGAGAAGAGAAAAAGATCTTTCGAAAGGGTCTTATTTTCAGAGTTTTTAGGTTCATACGCAGAAATAGATAAAAATGGAACCAAGTTTCAGGTGACGATGGTAGATATCTCAAGAACTGGTTGTTTGTTTCAAATTCCTTTTTCAGAAGGCTCTAAGAAACACTTTGAAAAGACAGATAACGTAATGGTGAGAATCTACTTTACTAAAGATGATTTTCTGCCGTTAAGTGTTAATCTAAAGCACTTTAATGAATATATTGATGAAAGAGGGGATGCTTTCTTAAGGTTTGGTGGGGAGTTTGATCAGACTCTACCAAGTTTTCAGGCTTTTGCTCCGTTTATTGAATTTATTTATAAATTTGCTGAATTTTCTTGTATTGATCACGGTGAATCAAAAGTTTATTTTTTATAAAATCCAAATTAAGACCTATCGCATAATGCTTTAGGTCTTTCCACTTTCATGTCTATATTGCACAATAAGCTCATTTAAATTTAAAGAGGATTTTTTTGAAGCTTAGTCTGTTGTTGTTATTTTTATTTTTGTTGTCATCCTGTTCGAGTACAGAAACTGAAAAAACTCGGCTAAATATGGAAGAGGTGTATATCTCCAATGGAGTTGAGCAATTTTTTTTACCGGCACTTCCAGCATGGGTTAATTTTTCCCAGGAATCAGCTTGTTATCGAGAACAATCAATTCGCTATTTAAATTATGAAAAACTGAAAAAAAGTTACAATTTAAATTATATAAAAATGCTTCATTTACAGCATATGTTTAATCGTAAATTATTTGCTTATAGAACAAGTACTGGTCAAGATAGATTATCTTTAAAGGATGAATCTTTTATTTTCAATAATGTTTATCAGCAGGTTGTGGGGAATAGTTTTGATTTTGTGGTTCCGAACTATAAAAAGGTAAGTATTATTTGGGTTGACCATTTTTTAAAGAATCCAAAAAAGCTTAAGCGTATTTTAAATAGAAAAGATGTTGGGCAGGGTTATCCGGTCATTTTTAGTTCTTGCTTAACAAGTTATGAGCTTGAAAAACTCACACAAGAACTTGGTCTAGATGATCTCGGTGTAAAGTTTGTCTCAGCTGAAATGGAGTCAGTTTTTAATTTTGAAACTTTAAAGCAATCTCAATTTACAATAGAGTTAGAGAAATTATTTGAAGGAAAAGAGTTAATGTTTTTTGGTATTGAAAAACCAAGGACTTTGAGCTCCAATATAAATTTTGTAAAAATAAAATAAGGAAGAATGATGTTTGGAACGGATGAAGTAAAATTTGAAAGATCAAATCATACTGAAGATATGAAAACGGTAAATGTAAAAATGGAAACAAGCTTAGGCGATATTGAGCTTGAACTATATGCTGATAAAGCTCCTATGGCCGTATGGAATTTTGTCAATTTAGCTGAAGGTAGACAAGAAAATATAAAGAATGGGCCATTTTATGATGGGATTATTTTTCATAGAGTGATTAAAGGATTTATGATTCAGGCTGGATGTCCTCATGGGATGGGAACAGGTGGTCCTGGTTATGAGTTTGATAACGAAAGTCATCCTGATTTACAGCACAACTCTGAAGGGATCTTGGCCATGGCAAATAGAGGACCAAACACCAATGGATCTCAGTTCTATATCACACTTGCTGCAACCCCTCATTTAGATGGAGGTTATACTGTCTTTGGAAAAGTTACTTCTGGAATGGAAACAGTTAAGGCCATTGGTGATGTCGATGTAAATCCTTATAACCATAAGCCAGATACTGATGTAACTATTAATAAAGTTACAATCCTCAGATAAAGTTTATAAAAGAGTATTTTTATAAAGGTGGAGTCCAGATGCTGGAGCTATAAAACCAGCCGGATATTCACCTTTACCATTAAGTGAGCCTAAAATATGGGATTCATCTAACTGGCCCGTACCGACTTTTATTAGAGTTCCCATCATCAGTCTTATTTGGTGATGTAAAAAACCACGACCTTTTACAATTAAAACATAACTATTTTTAGGAAAAAAATTAGCTGTCAAATAATGATTCTCTTCGATTTTGCAATGGAGAATTTCCTTGAAAAAATCTTTACCTTCTTTAGGGCGGTAACAATATTCTCTAAAATTATGGGTGCCTTCAAAAAATGATGCACATTTTTTCATTTTCTCTATATCAAGATCATCTTTATAATTTATCATAAAGGGTGCACAGTAGGGATGAGGCTTTTCTCCAAAAGAAAAATAATAATGGTATTCTTTGATCTTTGGTCTATTAATTATGTTAAACTTTTTATCAATTTCTTCTATAGCCTTAATTCTTAGATCATTTGGTAGATTTAAATTTAATTGTTGGATGAGAAAGTCAGTTTCAACATGTAAAGATAGAGTTAATTGAATTAACTGATCAGTTGCAGAGACCATTGCGTCGGTTCTACTGGCTGCTAGTGTTTTAAATTTTTCATTTTCAAAGATAAAATTTAAAGTTCTATCCACCATGTATTGAACAGTTTTTACATCAGGTTGTTTTTGCCAACCGTGGTACCTAAAACCTAAATACTCTAACCTTAGCAAATAATAATAGTTATTACTTTTATTCATGATCCAAGAAAGATTTTATCAACCATTAATTGTATAATTTCATTTCCTCGAAATCTATTTATCCCAATTTGGAACTGAACAGTTAAGCCTTCACTTTCTTGAGCATGAAATAATTCTTCTGGTGATAAACAATTCCACTTTCCAATAAAGTTAAAGCTTATACCACTTACTTTAACTTTTGGATTTTCTTTATGAACAAAAGTCCATTTGACATGAAGGTCTTTTAAGATAGTAAATGATTCTAGACGACAATCTTTCATCCTAAATACTGGACGAGAATTTCCCATACCAAAAGGTTCCATTGATTCAAGTTCTTTGACTAACTGACGGTTTATATCTTTAAATGAAATTTCGATATCAAATTGATCCTGAACTGTACGCTCAATTTGGGGAATTGTTTCTAAATAAGAATTCATTCTTTCTTTAAAAAGATCTAAGTTTTCTTTTGGCATAGAAAGTCCAGCTGCAGCCTTGTGTCCTCCAAACTTCAAAAAAAGATCTTCGCATGATTTTAAAGCATTAAATAAGTTGAGTTCACCTGCACTACGACAACTTGCTTTAATAATTCCTTTGTCTTCTGCATCACTAAACACAATGGCCGGAATTTCAAATGTTTCTACAAGCTTACTTGCAACAATGCCAATGACTCCCTCATGCCAGTGGGGTTCGTAGACGATATTTATAAGAGGCTCAGACGTTTTCAAATTCTTGATAACTTGAAGTTTGGCTTCATCATAAACATCTCTTTGGATGGCCTTTCTTTCTCGGTTTGATATTTCGAGGTGAGAGTAATTTTCAAACGCTTCTTTATGATTTTTAGAGATAAGGAGATTTAAAGCTTTCTCTGGGTGATCGAGCCTACCTTTTGAGTTAATAAGTGGACCAACATAAAAGGAAATTTTCTCACTCCCAATAAAAGGGGCATTTCGATCTTCATCGTTAAAAAAACATGCTACGCCAGCATATTCTGTAGATATAATTTGTTTTAAACCATGTCTTGTTAATTTCATATTCATAGGATTCAGATTTGCTAAATCACAAATAGTTCCTATCGCAACATATTGGAGGAGGGGATAAATACTTGGTGTTTGTTTTTCTTTATCTAATAAATTTTTTACTTGTAAGCAAACAGCAAAGGCAACACCAACACCCGCCAATGCTCTTAGTGGAGAGTCTTTGGGTTCATCTCTTCTGTTTGGATTTACAATAGAAAAAGCCTTAGGCATTTCTTCTCTAATGTCTTTGTGATGATCAGTGATTATTAGGTCAATATTTTTTTCAAGTGCATAATCTGCTGTTTCACAATTAGTGATTCCACAGTCTACAGTGATAAGAAGCTTTACACCTTTCTCAATTGCATTATCAATTGAGCCAGGGTGGACTCCATATCCTTCAACAAATCTGCTCGGTTGAAAAAGTTCAACATCAATATCCAACATTTGGAAGTATTGATAAAAAAGAGCGCAACTAGTTGTTCCGTCGACATCATAATCTCCGTAAATCCCTATTTTCTCATTATTTTTAATAGCAGAAATGATTCTTACTGCTGTTTTTTCGATATCGATCAGAGAAGTAAGATCTGGAAGATCTCTTAAATTCCATGAGAAAAAGTCATCTAACTTTTCAGGACCAATTCCTCTTTTAAATAAAACTTTTTCAACTACTGGGTGTAACTTTTTTTCATTCTGTGTCTGTATTTCCATTCGGTAAAACTAGCACAGAATTTTCTAAATGACTTGGATTTTACCAAATAACGTATAAGCCTTTGATAAGGTCTTCCTCATGAAGGTCGTGACTTTCCGCAAAAAGTTCCTTAAACTGAGATTTTTCATGATCATGTATTTTATTAAAGTAATTGAGTGGGAGGAATGACTTTCCGCAACACATGCATTTTTCTTGTTCCACACTTGACTCAATAAGTTGGCCGCACATATGGCATTTTTTAATAATTAGTTTTAATTTTGTTTTCTTTGATAATTCACTTCTCATACTAAACCCTTTGGGATGACTTCTTCACTCCCTTAGAAGCTATTTCGTATTTTCTTTTAGATTGTTTAGGAAAAATTTGCCGATTTTAGTTTTTAGTTGAGTAATGTAGACAAGAAAGCCCCTATTTCTAGGGGCTTGTGTTTATTACTTTAGTTTTTTACTTATGCTTGTTGTAGTACTGCTTGCTCAGAGCTCATAGTATTAGGTAGGGAAGGTGTTGGTGCCGTTTGTGGCATTGACATATTTCCTCTGGCCTCATTCATTCTTTGTTGGTGTTGCATTGAATTCTGTGAGTTTAGCTGGCCGAATCTATCACCCTGCATAACACTATTTCCGCTGAAGTTAAATGCAAATGGTCTTTCCATTGCGAACTCTTGTGGTATTGATCCTTGCATTTGTTGATTAGGCATTTGCATGTTTTCTCTTCTAAAAGGAGTCATTGTGTAGCTATTTCCATTATCACCATTTGCTGCATATTCTCCGCCGTAGAAATTCCCACCTACATTATATACATTGTAGTTTAGGGCCCTACCGCTTCCATTTTGAAAGAAGTCACTAAGAGAGACAAGGTCTAATCCTAATCTCGCATTAGTATTTTGTCCCAAGTGTTGCTGAGCAAAGTTTCCGTCAAGGCCGTTATGGACTCTAATCTGTGGTGAAAAACCTTGCATCATTTGAAGCATCATATTTTGCGTTTGTGTAATTGATTGCATCATTTGCGCCATTTGAAGCATAATCTGATTAGAAGAGCTATTATTGATTTTGTTATACTCATCTTCTAATTCTGCATATTGATCTCTAACGCTACAGATAACAGTTTCTCTTTCATCAATAGTATCTTGATAAGAAATTTCTTTTTCTTCATATTCTTTAGCGTCTTCTTCTAATTTTGCAATTTTTGCATCTTTGTCTTTGATTTCTTGATCATGCTTTTCTTGTTTCTCTTTTAGTTCAGCTAAGGCTTTCTCAGTCGTCTCTAAGGATTCACTAACCTTAGTTAATTGAGTCTGTAGTTCATTTGCTTTGGTATCTGCTAAGTTTAACTCTTCAATTAGTAGGCCAATAGTTTCTTGTGCTCCAGCAAAATTTGATTGTGCAATTGCTAACTCACCTTGAAGTTCTGTTAGTTCCTCTGCAGTGATTAATTCTTCTGATTCAGCAGCAGCATTGACTCTTTCACTTAAGAGATCAGCTAAAGTTTGCGCTTTGCCTGCAATTCTATCTGGGGTAGAAAGTGTACCTGGCTCACGAGTAACTGAATCATCAGTTTCATCGGTGTCAGCTATGATCACTTCTCCTGAATCGACCAGTATAGGATTAAGAGTATCATGAGTTTCATCATTTGAATCTTGATCTACAGGTTGAATCACAACCTCTGGTGCAGAGTCATCTAGTTGATTATCATCATTTGAATCTTGATCTACAGGTTGAATCACAACCTCTGGTGCAGAGTCAACTAGTTGATTATCATCATTTGAATCTTGGTCAGGTAATAATAAAACTAAGTCTTCTGCAGGTTTGGGTTGATCACTTTCTAAAGCATTATCAATCCCATTATCTACTGCGTTTGCGATTAAATCATTTCCTTGAGCCGGTAATGAAGGTGCTGGGATATTTACTAATGGCGTAGGAATCTCTGGCATACTGAAGTCCAGATCAGCAGTTTGTGATTTTAAATCTTGTTTCACACTGTCCATGAATTCAGCATTATCTTGATCTTGCTGGTCTTGTCTTAATCGTCGACTTTCAGCTTGAAGTTTTCTAAACTCATTCGATCTTTGTTTAATCTGTTCAGGTGTAAGCAGATTTGAAGTTACTTCTTCTCTTTCAGCTTGTTTTTCGTGTGTTTGCCCAGTAGCAGTCATCTCTTGTAATTGAGTATCAGATAACTCTTCTAATTTGATTAAGCCAGCATTAGCACTGACTGAAAACATCGCCGAAATCACCATGGGTGAAATAACGGCCATTACTTTAAATAGGTTTCTCTTTTCCATAACTCTCTCCAGTTGTAAAAAAATAACAATTATATATATACAAGAGTTATGCCAATTACGACTTGCTGCAAAATCTATTATTTTTAGATAGTTAGAGGGATATTTAGTAGAAGCTATGTAGAAAATATCAACAGATTAATGGGAGTGTTTAAAAATTAAACAGTTTTATTGTTCTTATTTTGAAGCTTTTCACTGGTCTTAATTATCGATTGAAGTTGTTTGTGATCTAGTTGTTTAAGCTCTTTTTTCTGAACTTTTTGCTCAGCTGCAAAGGTTTTTAGGCTGAATACGGCAAGTAACACAAATATAATTTTAAAGAACAACTCTCAATCCTTTATGACAATTTTTAACGGTAGGATTATATTATTTCTTGGAGCGTAATGTGTCAACTTATCAAAATTCTTATGGTAGGGTTTTAGGAACAAGAGACAGAGAGGAAACACTTATGCCAAAAAAACCAAGTTTTAAAATTGCTTTCGTTCCAGTAATAATACTGGTTATTTTATTGAGTCTAAATGTTTATATATTTAAAGATGACTCTTCCTATGGGCCAAATCAATTTGCTCTATTAATTGCTGCGATTGTTACGGCAGTTATTGGAGTTTTCTATCTTAAGCACGATTATAAAGAAATTGAAAAGCAAACTATCGATTCGATTGGTGTGGCCATGCAGGCAATGTTGATATTATTGGTCGTAGGAGCTCTGATTGGAGTTTGGATTGCTAATGGGGTCGTTCCTACAATGATTTATTACGGGATTAAACTCATTCATCCAGCTATTTTTCTACCTGTTTCATTAGTTATTTGTTCTATTGTTTCTCTGGCAACAGGAAGTTCATGGTCAACGGTAGGAACTGTGGGGATTGCGATTATTGGAATCGGTCAAACTCTTGGAATTCCTGAAGGGATGGTCGCCGGTGCAATAGTAAGTGGTGCCTACTTTGGAGATAAAATGTCACCACTGTCTGATACAACTAATTTAGCTCCTGCAATGGCGGGAACGGATCTTTTTAAACACATTAGACATATGGTATATACATCAGGTCCTTCTTATATCATTTCTCTTATTCTATTTATTATAATTGGATTCTTTTATTCAGGAGAATCAGCAAGTCTTGATAATATTGCAGCTGTTATGAATACAATAGATAGTACTTTTAATATTTCCCTGTGGTTATTTTCTTTGCCTTTAATTGTATTTGTTTTAGTTAAGAAAAAGGTCCCTGCACTTCCTGCTCTTTTAGCAGGAACTTTTTTAGGGGTGGTTTATGCTGTGCTTTTTCAATCTGAATTATTAAGGAATGTCATCGGAAGTGATCTTAATTTTACAAATGTATATGAGTACCTCTTAAAAGTTGCTTATGGAGGATTTGAATCAAATACAGGTGATAAAGTTATCGATAAGCTTTTCTCCAGAGGTGGTATGAGCGGAATGCTCAATACTTTGTGGTTAATACTAATGGCCATGATCTTTGGTGGGATGATGGAAGTAACTGGTATGCTTCATAAAATAGCAGAGGGAATTTTAAAACTTGTTTCTGGGGTTACCAGTTTAGTTGCTTCTACCGTTGGGACTTCTATCTTTTTAAATCTAACAACAAGTGATCAATATATTTCCATTGTTGTGACTGGAAGAATGTTTAAACAGGCTTATAAAGACCAAAACCTAGATCCTAAAAACTTATCTCGTGCTGTTGAAGATTCTGCAACGGTAACATCGGTACTCGTTCCTTGGAATACATGTGGAGCTTATTTTAGTTCTGTCATGGGGGTAGCAACCTTGAGCTATTTACCTTTTGCTTTCTTTAATTTGATTAGTCCAATAATGTCTATTATTGTGGCGTCGACAGGGAAAACAATGGAGAAAATTGAAGAAACTGAAAGTTAATCTATTTAAAAAATATATAACGAGGCTTTTTTTCAAGCATCTCAATTAATAAACCTTCCTTAAGACCAACTTGAGGAAGGTGTATTTCAGAAATATCTAGCTTAATAAGAATATCTTCTACGATATACATTGCCGGAACAATGACATCAGCTCTATCTTTTCTCATATTTAAAAAAGAAATTCGTTGTTGAAGGGAAAACTTTTTAACTTCAGCACTTATAGCACTTAGTTCAAATTGAGAAACCTTGAGATAACTTCTTCTGAAAAAAACTTTCCTTAGTTTTCCCATTCTTCTTAGGTTACCACCTGTTCCAACACAAAGGTCAAATCCTTTACCAATACCAAGACCTTTGAAGTCTTTTCTAAGCTCACTGGTCATTTCTTCTGTTAGCTTTTTTATTTTAGATTCATCGTTTTCTTGAAGAAGCCTTAACGTTCCACACTGAAAACTTTTTCTATATAGGGACTTTTTATCATTAAGAACGACAATTTCAGTTGAGCCACCACCGATATCAATAAAAAGAGCTTTTTTATTTTTTAAGTCTAAATTGGATTCAATCGCATCCTGAACAAGTTTAGCTTCCTCTAAACCTGAAATGATTTTAATTTTGATTTTATATTTTTCATTAATGATCTGGCATACTTCTTTACCATTAGAAGCATCTCTTAAAGCACTTGTTGCCACTGCTTTAACGTGGGAAATATTATATTCTTTTACTATATCAGATAAATTTTTGAAGGCTTCATCCATGCTTTGGATCTTCTTGGAAGATACTTTACCTTTTTGGAAGACATCTTCTCCTAATCTAAGCGGAAATCTAAAGTTATCGATAATCTCTAAGTCGTTATGGAGATCTCTTACTGCAAGTGCGGCTCTCATCGCATTAGAGCCGATATCTATGGCCAGATAGAAGGTTTCTTTCTTAAAAGTCATAGGCTTTATCCTTCAAAAGGGAGCGATGAGGACTGATCTGAAAAATACTTTTTAAATTCAGGCAAAACTTTTGTTATATCTAAGTTTTTATTACTATCAAACTTTTTTTGGAACTCAATAAAAGATTCAATGCCATCTGGAATTTGATCTTGAACTAAAAAATTTATGATTTGAGAAATATTATCAGTTAAGTATTTATAATGATCTGGTATTTGTGCTTCATACTTCGTTTTTATATGATTCAGTTTGATCTTAGAAATAACCTTAAGGTTTTTTGGTAAATTTCTAGTTTGGAAATAATGTGGCATGAATAAATTGATAAGGTTCGGCACAGGTACAATGAAATTAAACTGTGAAAGATACTTATATAATTCATCTAAATGTAAAATGTTTAAAATTTGTACTGTTGCACTGACCATACATTCTTGAATATTGTACTCTTCATGATTTTGATCAATTAGCTTAAGATTTTCATCTATCTTATTCCAGTCAGAAGGAAATCTTATATAGTTATTTAAATCACCAACGGCATCAATACTAGCTAATATTTTGATTCCCTTAAAATGCTTCCATAAATTTATAACACTTTTAGGTAAAACAGTAAGATTGGTGTTGTAGGTAATCGTTATATTTTTTGAATTTCCTGACTCAATACAAGCCTCAAGTACTTTTTTCATTTGCGGAACAATTAATGGTTCTCCACCTGCGAAGTGAATATGGGTTAGAGTTGGGGCTTTTTGGACAAAGTCATCAATTAGATTTTCAGAGTCGATCCAATGATATTCATTATAACTTTTCATGACATCTTCAGGGAATCTCTCTGGAGGTCTTTTTACTTCATTCCACTCTTTGATCCAAAGTTTTGTTGACCTAGGATTACACATTCGACATTGTAGATTACATAAATTTCCAAGTCTATAATCAGCTGATAGGATAGGTGAATTGGAACTTCCATCTAAACCTGTTTCCTCTATGATTTTTTTATTTTCATTTTTATAGTTTTCAATTTCGACATTCCTACGACTAATACCACCTAGGTCTTCAGTGATTTTGCATCGTTTACAGAGTTCTGGCCATTCACCATTAAGCATTTCTAGACGGATCTTTTTCATGAAATCTGTGTTCATTATTTTTTCAGAAGAGAAATTGTCATTGATATTGATAACATTATTGTTCTCATCTCGAATATTATTTTCAAACTCTTCTGAGGTACAACATACTTGAAAATTTCCATTTTGATTTACAAAACTATGAATCCAGGCCAAAGGACAGTAGACAGAGTTTTTTATGATCTTTTCTGATTCCCAATTTGTTTTATTATCCATGGAGTCATTATATGAGGAAAGATATTGAAAAGTTAACTGTTTTATTAGGTTTTTCGGTAAAAAGATCTGTGAAATAGCATAAACACAAGCATGAAGAAGCGCACAGTGTTAAGTTTTAGAAAGCTACGATAATTTATTCCAAAATCAACATCTGTAAACTTTATATTTTTACCTTTTGCAATATTTAGTAAAATGTCCGAGAAAAAAACATTTTCTGGGTAACTGGAATTAATTTTATTTGGTAATTTATTTGTTTTAAACAAAAGAATGGAATCACATTTATTATCAAGGATAACTTGGCGAGAAAAGCTTGAAACCAGGTAATTGGAAATGAGATCATAAATTGCTCCTAAGTTAAGCTTTTTAGGAGTCCTTTTTCCAATGACGGCATCAAAACTTTCATATTCTTTATTTTTTAAAATATTAATGAATTCACAAATATTATCTTCCCAGCCTTCGTTAAAAAAAACAAAGTGATCATAGTCATTTTTTAGTGCATACTGATGGGCAAAACGAAAAGACTCTTTTCTCGATCCTGAAGGGATGGTTGTTGTTTTTAAATCTTTTAAATTGTATCGATCCTTTATATATTCCACAGTTGAAAAAGTATTAGGTAAGATCTTCTCATTTAAAATCAGAAATTCTGTTTTTTCATTTTTAAGAAAAATTTTAAAATAGTTTATTAAGGCTTCTAACCGGTCCTCATTTTCGCGATTTGGAATAATAAGTAAGTATTTCACTTTATTAAAACTCCTAACTCTGGGTAGATCGATGCAAAATCTTCAGATCGAATTTTATCTAAGTTATTAGTTATTTTTTTGAACTCAGGAATGAGGTGACTTTTGTCTTCAGAATTCATGAACTTGATTTGATGTTTTAGGTCTGAAATGAAAAAACCCCAATTTTCATCAGGATAAGCTTCATTGAGTTTATTGGCATAATTATAAAGCTTCTTAGTTATTTCTTGTTTTTTTAGTGGTGGAAGAATTTGGGACCTGTAATATGGTGGATCCAAGAGGGGATTAAAATTAAATCCTTTGGCATCAATTACTCCTTTTGAGAAAAGCTCTTGGTGAATTTCTGGGATTCGGTGAATGTTGAAAACACTAATTGTGCAATTGATAGAAAGTTGAAAGTGAGGAAAGGCTTTTTTAATAACTAAGCAGTTTTCTAAAAATGATTGCCATTTCAAACCCGATCTAAAGTATTCACCCTGCTCCTTAATATCATCAAGGCTTACACTAATGTGGACATCTGGGAAGTGACTCCATAATTCTAATAAATCATATTTTTTAAACTTTAGAATTGATAAGTTCGTATTGTAGTTTAGAACGACATCCGTTTTATTTAGCTCAATGAATTTTTCAAGACATTTATAATGTTCATCCATTAATAGTGGTTCACCTCCTGCAAAATAAGCATGCTCAACATCTGGAAGATAATTTTCAATTTCTTCCCACAAAGGAGGTTTATCTTTTATAAAATTAATGAGTTTTGGTGCTTCTGATTTATAGTCCCAAAGCTTTTGATGATCTTCAAACCATTTTGTACTAAGAGTCGGAGAACATCCTCTACATTTGAAGTTGCATATATTGCTAAATCTAAGATCTAAGTATTTCATCTTTGGCTCTGGTAAGTACCCATCATCTTCTGTCGAGTTTATGAGATCTATACTATTTTCAAAAACATGATTCATTCTTTTACGCATTGAAAGAATTCCACTTTCTTCAACTTCATAACATTTTCGACAGGAGTGTACTGGTCTGTCCATGAGTTTAAGTTTTCTCATAGTCTTAAACATTTTGTTATTCCATATATTTTTTAGGCTTTTTTGTTTTGCGTTGCCATAAACTTCGTCATAAGGGGTCAAGCAACAAGGAGTTATAGATGAGTCTGGCATAACGTGAAGATGAACCCAAGGTACCATACAAAAGTACTTACTTTGCTCAATATCTTCTTTGGTTTTTATTAGTATTTCATTTGAAAACCTTCCTTGAAGAAGGAAAAAACTATTCTTAATTTTTTTTAAAAAACTTTTCAGCATAGAATTATTAGATTTCATGACATTGAGTTAGTCAATTAAACATCAAAAAAAAGGTTTTTCACTGAGTCATTAGACATTCATAAGTTCCAATTTACTGATATCTATGGCCACAACAGTTGGTTTAGGAATTTTTCCTGTTGGCCATGTACTCGTTGGGCTCTTAAGATCTCTAGTCATTTCACCTGGATGCTGGACCGAAAGAAAAAGAGTGCTAAAATCTTTAGTAAAACATGGACCAGTAAACTCCGCATCTATAGGCGCCGAAGCTAATTGTATTGGACGACCAGCATTTTTTCCTGTTGCTGGAATAATAAAAAGACCATTATTTCCAAACTTAGTGTAAGGAGACTTTCCTATTGATGACCCACTAATGTCGGTAGTTACCCATAAATTTCCCTGGTTATCAAAGGCCATATTATCGGGGCATGACATTCCTGCAGCTTCTCCACCAAAAATGAAAGTTCTACTTTGAAAGCTTAGGTTTGCGTGATCGCTTTCATTTTCCGAAATTTTAAGGATAGAACCATGAAAGTCCCCTCGCTTTTTATTATTCGTAAGGGCCACATATACATCACCTGTCGTTGGATGAATCTCTATGTCTTCTGGTCTATTTAAAGGAGTTGCGCCCAGAATTTTACTTGCTTCCCTTGCATAAGTTAAAACGTCTAGCTGATTTTTAAAGTGTTTCTTTAAAGTAGGGGATTGATCTAAATCTAGTGGTAGCCATTTGCCAGCTTTAATATCAGCGACATATAAAATACCATTTTTTAGGTTTGAGTTTGATTTAGAAACAAACTTGTATAAGTGTTCATCATTTTTATCATCACCAGAGTAAACAACAGTGACACCTGACTTAGCCTGGATACAAGTGGCTGATTCGTGAGCAAATCGACCTAAGTTTGTATGCTTTTGTGCTTTTCCTGTTTTAGGTTCAACTTCAACGACCCAACCATAGTGCTCTGGTACGTTTTTAGGATAAAATTTATGCCATTCAACTCTAGATCTTTTATATGAGATTTGAGTTTCATTAGATTTTCTTTCTCCATAAAAACCGTCATAGTTTTCTTCACAGGTAAGAAAGGTATTCCAAGGAGTTTTTCCTCCAGCACAGTTTCCTAGAGTTCCTTCTGCTGTTTTACTTCCTTTTACTGACATATTATTGGCAAAAGGGATCGTGGTATCACCTCGTACACCTCTGTTGAATTCACTATTTGGTACCAGTTCCCATTTGTTTTTATCATTAAACTTTAGATGGATAAGACTTCCACCAACTAAACTCTTTTCTATATCTACATTTTCTTTTGTTCGCTCTAGGCCGGAAACAAATAATGGATTGATATATTCATGATTTACCCACATGATGAGCTCTTTAGTATTTAAGTATTCTATATTGATATAATCATTATTAAATCCAAAAACTTCACTCTCATTAATAGCATCTCCCCAGCTAATGATTTTATCGTAAGAAAGGCTTGGGTGAAGAATTAAATCATCATCAGAGCTTGGAAATTTCGAAAAAGGCAGGACCGTACTGGAGCAGCTCGTTAGGGTTGAAAGTTGAGTTAAGCCTAAAGTGCTGTACCCCAAGAATTTTAAAAAGTCTCTTCTAGTATTGATGTCCATTTGTTGTCCTTGAAAATTTTTACAGGCCTATATTAACTAAAAAAGGGGATAATTGATAGAGGGAGAAAAGTCAGGTTTTTGTAAAGACTCAGTCGGTTCTTTAGGTTTAGCAAAGAAGTATTCAATTTTAGTTATCTCTTAGTGGATGAGTTTTGTCAGGTTCTAGAAATCAAGGTTCTTTATACCGATAAATCTATTGATGAAGTTTAAAAATAGTAAAAATTTATTCTTTACCTTATTTGTCCTCATAGGAATTTCTGGGGTTGATTCAGCTCCTTTAACTGAAGAACAAATTAAAAAGGCAAAAAAGATTGCTTTTATTCCGGGAACGTTTGATCCGATAACAACAGGTCATCAGTATATTGCTAACGAAGTACTTAAAGAAAGTGATGTGGATTTAGTTGTTTTTTTACCCACAGTTAAACCACTTCATAAAAAACCCCTTCCAGTATCAGAAAGATTAGATTTAATTCATTCAGCATTTAAAGATCATCCTCAAATAGTCTATCCCTATACTGACCAAATTAGATCTAAGTATTTGGAATCCTCCTTACCTGCAGACTCTCGATTTGTTAATTATGTAAAAGAACTTAATCCTGCAGCTGAAACTGTGGCTGTCATCGGTGAAGATGTTGCTGGTAAGAAAATAGCATCATCGGTGGTGAGAAAAATTATTTCTCCTGACGAATGGATTGTCTTAACTAGGGCAGGTAGCAATGTCCCTTCCGATCAACTAAAAAAGAGATTTGGGAATTTTACTGTACTTAAAGATGAAGGGGAAAGATCTTCATCCAAGTTAAGAAAACTGTTGACTAGGTTAAAGGATAATTTAACCCCGTCCCATTATTTAGAGTCTAGTGAATTAAAAGAACTTGTTTCTCCTGAGGTATTTGAGGAAATTTATAGTAAGGGGCTTTATGGAACCCAGTCTTCTTCTTCTGTAGATTCAAAAATCTTGGATCTAGAAGCTTCTCCGTATCGATTTCTCAATGGGAAAAAGCTTGCAAATAAAATGACCTCATGGATCCTTGAGAATACCTCCAAGGAAGAAAGAGGGCGTGACCATTTTATAGGAGATATCCGACTCCACTTGTATGCAGGTACTCAATTTAGATCAAAAAAAAATCCAAAAAGAAATGAACTTTATAATTGGATATTATCCCAGCCAGACAATTCCATACTTCCGGATAAGCTTTATGAAGAAGCTATTAAATTGGAACAAGGAAATATTGGAAAAGCAATGACCTTAGTATGGGATACTTTATTGAGTCATGGTTGGACTAGTCGAGATAGAAATACCTTTCCCCATATAAAGAAACTATTTGATATTACTGGAGAACATGATTCTTTCGAAGAGTATAAAGTTATTGAGCCACTAGCCACCGGTGATACCCTCAAAAGTAATAAGAACCTCCCTCATAGAGCAAAAATGTATAAGTCACCTATGATTAAAAGAGGTGATAAGATGGGAAGCTGGTATCATTTTGCAGGTACCGCGCTTAACTCTTATTTAAAATCAATAAATAGAGTAAATATTATCCCTGGAGAATTGGATACTAACACGATGATTTTTCTTGAGGAGAAAATACTCTTTAGATTTAATACCCAATTCGACTCTAAAAAGAGAGTTCAGATTGATCTTGCTGGATCAAGGTTTGGGGCTTCATTAGCGAGGAATATGAAAAAGTATTCTAATTTAGAAGAATTTAATCATACTCTAGAGTCAAGGGACATTGAATATATATATAACGATGAGAATAAATATAAGGATTGGGCACTAAAGGAAGGGCAACGACCATTAGATTTTAAAAAAAATAGAAGAACTCTTTTTAAGCCTGATGACGATCTAGATAGACTAAAGGAAGGGCTATTAAGTAAAGATCCAGTTGAAAAGTATTATGCAATCAAAAGTATCTCTTCAAGACAAGACCCTAAATCTTTAATTCTTGCTATCGAAATAGCGAAAAAAGATCCTGATCCAGTTTTTAGGTTTTTAGCAGGAGAAGAATACCTGAATCGAGTTAAAAATCATCCTAAAAAAATTGATTTTTTCTTTAAAAATATTTTTAAAAATGAAGAACGGGTCATTCAAGTTGATTATCTAAGAATTCTTTATAATAAAAACATTGAAATTCCTGAAAGGTTTCAAAGTATAATTCTAGACTCTATAACTGATCCAAAATATGCAGGATTTACATCCACAATCTTAGATGAGATTAATAACTCTGAGATTCAAAGAAAATTAATTTTAAAAATGTTGGCCTCCGACAATGAAGAGATCTTCAAGTTAGGGCTCTCTAGGCTTAATTATGGGACAAGAGCTATAGGAAAAGAAATATTAGAAGATCTCATTGCTAATCCGGATCAATATACACACAAGGATCTACCAAAAAGAGATAAAAAAATGAAAATCTTAAAAACGAAAGTTTGTCCTTCCTGAGACATAGTTAACAAATTATACCGGAGACATAGTTTACACTTCTAAATAAATCAGTCGGTTATAATACTCCTATAACAGGAGGTTATAGCATGAGCTGGAAGGAGTCGACTATTAT
>CAXPDR010000014.1:0-258712 GCA_964215955.1 Flavobacteriaceae bacterium | reverse complement strand
AATAAATTACTATAATCATAGGCGACCACAGTTAGCTCTAAAAAAAATGCCCCCGAGTGAATATCGGAGGCATTTAAATTAAAGAGCCTTTTTTAATCCGTCCCACTTTTGGGGTACAGATCATATTTGGGCCTTTTTTTATAATAATTTTTCATCAACGAGATTAGGAAGTGTCACTTTTAACAATGGTTCTTTTTCCATTGCACGCTTAATTGCAAAAGTTGCTCCTTCATTTCTGGCCCAAGACCTTCTATTAATTCCGTTATTTACATCCCAAAATAACATTGATTTAATTCTTCTATCACAGTCTTCCGATCCGTCGAGAACCATTCCAAAACCACCATTCATTACTTCTCCCCATCCGACACCACCGCCATTATGAAGAGAAATCCAAGTTGCTCCTCTAAAAGAGTCTCCCACAAAGTTATGTACTGCCATATCTGCAGTATACCTGGAACCATCATAAATATTAGATGTCTCACGATATGGTGAGTCTGTACCTGAAACATCATGGTGATCTCGCCCTAGAACGATTGGTGCATTAATTTTTCCTTCTCTAATTGCCTTATTAAAGGCAAGGGCAATATTAATTCTTCCATCACTATCAGCGTAAAGAATTCTTGCTTGAGAACCGACAACGAGCTTATTTTCTTGTGCCCCTTCAATCCAAGTTATATTGTCCTGCATTTGCTGTTTAATTTCAGCTGGAGATTCTTTCATTAATTTATCTAACTCTTCTTTTGCAAGTTCATCAGTTAAAGCTAGTTCTTTTGGATCACTGGAAGTACAAACCCATCTAAAAGGACCAAAGCCATAATCAAAACACATAGGCCCCATAATATCTTGGACGTAACTTGGATATATAAACTCTCCATCAGACCTAAGAATATCTGCTCCGGCCCTATGAGCTTCAAGTAAGAAGGCGTTTCCATAATCAAAGAAGTACATTCCCTTCTTACTTAATTTATTAATTGCTTCAATATGTCTTAAAAGAGTTTTTTGAACTAGGGCTTTAAATTTATTTGGCTCTTCGGCCATCATTTTATTAGAATCTTCAAAACTTAAGTCGGCTGGATAATATCCCCCGGCCCAAGGATTATGTAAGCTAGTTTGATCAGACCCAATATCGACATGAATATTTTCTTCAACCATTTTTTCCCAAAGATTTACAATATTCCCCTGGTAAGCAAGAGATACTGCTTCTTTATCAGCCTGTGCCTTTTTTATTCTAATCATTAATTCATCTAATTCGGTATAGACCTCATCAACCCAACCTTGGGAGTGTCTTGTTTCGACCGCTTTTGGATTTATTTCAGCGACAACACCAATACAACCAGCTATTACAGCTGCCTTTGGTTGGGCTCCACTCATGCCACCTAACCCAGCAGTAACAAACAGTTTCCCAGCAGTATCCGTTTTATTACCATTCAATTTTCTAAGAGCATTAAGCACAGTAATTGTTGTTCCATGAACAATTCCTTGAGGCCCAATATACATAAATGAACCAGCAGTCATCTGTCCATATTGAGTAACACCTAGTGCATTAAACTTCTCCCAATCATCTGGTTTACTGTAATTAGGTATCATCATACCGTTAGTCACAACAACTCTTGGAGCATCTTTGTGGGAGGGAAATAAACCCGCTGGATGACCAGAATAAAGGACAAGAGTTTGCTCATCTGTCATGTTTGCTAGATATTGCATTGTTAATAAATATTGTGCCCAATTTGAAAAAACAGCGCCGTTTCCACCATATGTGATTAACTCATGGGGATGCTGTGCCACAGCGTAGTCAAGATTATTAGAAAGCATGAGCATAATGGCCGCAGCTTGTTTTGATTGGTGGGGATATTCATTAATACTTCTGGCAAAAATTTTATAATCTGGACGAAATCTATACATGTAGATACGACCAAATTTTTCTAACTCTTCTTTAAATTCCGGAATCAGCTCTTTATGAAACTTTGCATCAAAATATCTTAAAGCATTTTGTAGGGCCAATTTCTTTTCCTGCCCATTTAAAATGTCCTTACGCTTCGGAGCATGATTAATATTGGAATCAAATTCTTTTTTAGGAGGTAATTCATCAGTTGGAATTCCTTTTAAAATTTGGGATTTAAAATCTTCTGGTGTCATAAATCATTCCTTTTTAAAACAGACTTATATTAGTTAAAAAATACCAGATGTCCAAGAATGGAAGTTTACTTTTGACTCGACCTAAGTAATTATCAAGAGGATTTATGAAATTAAAGTTAGAATACATATTTACGGCGATACTCGCTGCAGCAATTATAATGGGTATAATTTTTACCAGAACGTCTACTTCTCATTTAGGAGGAAATTTTGCGATTCCATCTACTAAGGGTGAATACAAACTCCAACAAGATCGTGGAAAGGTAGTCATTTTATACTTTGGATTTAGATACTGTCCGGATATATGCCCAACCATGTTATCTTCTCTTGCAGCTGCATACCGAAAGCTTAGTAAACAAGAACAAGAAAAACTCTCTATAATTTTTATTAGTGTTGATTCGAAAAGAGATAATATCACTGGCCTAAAAGAATATATTGAATTTTTTCATTCAGACTTTATCGCAGCAGTTACATCTGCAGAAAAAACTAAAAAATTAGCTAATAAATACGGGATAAATTACATAATTAATGAGCCAACCGGTAATGATCCAAATAACTACACGGTAGATCATTTTCCCAATGCTTTACTTTTAAACCATTTTGGAGAAATTTCTGACACCATAGATCATGGTGCCACAAACAAAGAAATTTTAGATAAACTTAAAAATTATATAAAGGAAATCCAGTGAGAAAGTTTCTTGTCGTACTTCAACTTATTTTTATTGCCCAATTTTCTATGGCCCAAGACCTGACGATATCAGAGCAAAGAGTTAGATTAATGCCAGACAATAGTCCAGCAACCGCTGCTTTTATGAAAATTAAAAATAATACCAATAAAGATATTAAGATTACTCATGCAATATCAGATTTTTCTAAGAAGACTGAAATCCATAATCACCTCATGGAAAATGGAATGATGAAAATGAGAGAGATTCCTTTTCTACTTGTTCCTGCAAATCAAGAAATAGAGTTAAAACCTGGTGGGTTACACATTATGTTGATCGATTTTAAGAAGAAACTTTCAAAAACAAAAAAGATCTCATTAGAAATATTTTTTAACAAAAAAGGTCTTAAAGTAAATATTCCGGTAAAAAAAATCGGCCACCATCACCACCATTAAGTAAGGACATAATTTTCTAGAAGCTTATTAGAAAAGGCTATATCAAAGACATAAGAATGTTGCCCACTAACTAATAGAAACTGCTGAACACTAATAAGGTCATGGCCTTTATGGGTGAGCCTAAGAAATTCTAGATCAGTAGTATCCATATCCTCAAAAGCAATATGCTTGTGATCCTTAATCATTTGCATTTCAATAATCTTGGTCATATCGACTAAAACATTATTTAATAATTTTTGATCCACAGAAGTTAAAATATGTCCCTGCCCATAATGATCTGAATCCGAACCTAACAAAGAGTTTATAAGATAGTTACTCAAATCAGTTGATAATAGGACGAAGCCTAGCCCTTCTGCGTTGTTTATCTTAAATGGTTTCAAAACACATTGATGATCCAAAGAGTTTAGGTAATCATAAATCTTTATAACATCCCTATGCAGATACCTAACGCTGAAACTTTCATGAGAATATTTAAAAAACAGTTTGGTGAGGTTAACTGATAAGTTTGAAAAATATTTTTTCCAAAGATCAGAAAGATCTTTTGGAGTATGGCCCAATGAATGGATTTCTTGTGGAGTAAGTTTTAATATTCCCATTAAGGAATATTACCATAGCAACACTATGGAAATATAAAGATTTTAATTTAGAAGTTTCTCAAATTGTTTTTGTAATGATTCCAAACTCTTGAGGGCTTTTTCTTCATATTTTTTTTCAACTATAATCCTCTTTTTATCTTGATTATAGATTTCTTGCTTGGGTAATTTCTTTCTTTCTTCCAGAACAGCAAATTCTTTAATTTCTGAAAACATTTCATGAAGGACTTCATACTCTGGTAGGTTTGAAATATTAGGATAATACTTTAACAAATTAACTATACGTAAACAGGCTTCACTCAACTCGCACTGACCATTTAATGTTGCCCTTGAAATGCTAACGATACTATCTTTAAAGTAAATATCTTGTTCTTCAATTTTTTTATCTAGAAGCTCTTGTTGTTCTTTATTTTTTACTTTTTGTTGATTGAGTTTAGAATACAGAACTCCTAAATACATAGCTAGTATAAAGACAATTAAGCCTAAAATAGAAAAAATAATAATGTGATACGATTGTAATTCTTGCAATTTTCATCCTTATAAAGAAACTAAATTGTCATTAATAGAGAAAATTGTAAATAAGATAATTTTTAGATTCTAAGCTTCAGCCGCTAATTTAAAGACTTTTTCTTTCAGAGAAATGAAATCAACAGGCTTTGAAATATAACCTTCAGCTCCCCATTTCTGCATTTCGTCGTAATACCTGTTTTGGTCATAAGCACTTACCAATAACACTTTAATATCTGGATAGTTTTGAGAAATTTCTTTTAACAATTCAATACCATTCATTTCAGGCATGTTTATATCGGAAAGAACAATGGTCTTGCCATCTAATGCCTTTAGACGCTGAAGGCAATCATAAGCAGTATTTTCAAATAAAAGATTGAGTTTTCCTTCCTTAACCTCATTATTAAAGAAGTGTTCAAATAGAACTTTTACATCTTTCTCGTCGTCTACAGCTACCAAGTTAAACATATCTTAAACTCCGTTAAATATAATCATAAGCTTATTTCAAATAGAATACAAACAGGGTCTTCAATTGTTAACTTAAGCCCTACTTACATTTTCCAAGAGCGCTATTTTTGACCTCTTTTCTGACACATAGCCATGGTTCCCCACTGAAGCTACTTCCTTTATATTCTCCAGAGATCTTCAGTGACCATTGACCAAGCATCAAAAACCATACATTTTCTACTAAATATTTTTTATCTAACTGCTTAACCTTAACTTCTGCCGAACCATGTCCATGTCCGTTTTCCATCACCATCCATAACTTTATCTGGGGAGCTTTATCCAGCTGAACGAGTTTCCCAGAGCTTTTCTCAACAAAACTTATTTCAAACTTAGCATCATTTTTTCTACTTATTGGTTCAAGAAAATTAATATTTGCACAGATGCTTTTCCCAAGGGCAACTTGGCAGCTCGAATCTATACTTGCAACTGAATTAACAGACCAAAACAATAATGTAAAAGCAATCAATTTAAACACATTTACCCCTTTAAAAATTCTTTTAATATATCATGTCAACTATACCGAGATGATACAACAAGTAAATATATACAAACTAAACAGAGATTATAAATTGCTAATTTTATTAATAATTTATATAATTAGCAGGTAATTATTTATTCTCTACTAAAACACTTTCCTCCTGGATTTAGAGGAAAAGAGATTTGATGGAACAAAGAAAGAAAAATTCAATCGTAAATATCAAAAATAAAAAGGCCATTTCACATGACTGCTAAAAATGACTACTCTCATTTATTGAGTTCTGACTCAGCATACATAGATTCTATGTATGAAACCTATAAAAATGAACCAACATCATTAGATGAATCTTGGCAACATTTCTTTAAGGGATTTGAATACAAACTAGATGAATTGTTTAGTGACGAGAGTCAACCAACTAGTTCAAATGGTTCCCTGGATGAGAAACAATTAATAAAAGAATTCAATGTTTTCAGATTAGTCCAAGCATATAGAGCGAGAGGTCACCTTTTATCTGATACAAACCCAATTCGCCCTAGAAAAGACAGAAGTGCAAAACTTGACTTAGGAGAATATGGTTTAGAAGAAGCTGATTTAGAAAAAACTTTTACCTGTGGTAAATTTCTAGGTTTAGGCCCAGCAAAACTAAAAGATATTCTTACCCATATGAGAAGAATTTATTGTTATAAAATTGGTCTAGAGTATTACCATTCAAATAACACAGAAATAAGAAGATGGGTTAGAGAAAAGTTTGAAAAAGAATACCACACTATCGATCTTGCGATGGAAAAGAAAAAGAGAAT
This sequence comes from Flavobacteriaceae bacterium, assembly GCA_964215955.1. Lineage (GTDB taxonomy): Bacteria > Bdellovibrionota > Bacteriovoracia > Bacteriovoracales > Bacteriovoracaceae. Next base: position 252,574 of record CAXPDR010000014.1, on the reverse strand, counting down.
TCTTCACAAGCTTAACCAAGCTTCCGTATTTGAAAACTTCCTACAAACAAAATACGTTGGACAAAAAAGATTTTCCCTTGAAGGTGGTGAATCTACCATTCCAGCCCTAGATGCCATGATAACCCACGGAGTAGACCTTGGCGTAAAGGAATTTGTTTTCGGTATGGCCCATAGAGGAAGGTTAAATGTTTTAGCAAATATCATTGGTAAGTCATACAGCTTTATATTTAAAGAGTTTGAGCCTGGTGATGATGAACAACACACAGGTGGAGGAGACGTAAAATATCATCAAGGTTATTCATCCATAATGAAAACTGGAAATGACAAAGATGTTTACCTAAAGATTATGCATAATCCATCACACTTAGAATGTGTAGCTCCAGTTGCACTTGGTTATGCAAGAGCCCAGGCTGATATTCGTTACAAGAAAGATTTTAACTCTGTTGTACCAGTTATGATCCATGGAGATGCTGCAGTCGCTGGGCAAGGTATTGTTTACGAAACTCTCCAGATGGCAGAACTCCCAGCCTATAGATGTGGTGGTGCAATCCATTTTGTCATCAATAACCAGATTGGGTTTACGACCGATTGGCATGATGCCAGATCTTCCCACTACTCATGTTCAATTGCGAGAACTCTAGAGGCTCCAATCATCCACGTTAATGGGGATGATCCTGAAAGCGTTGTATACGCCATGGAATTTGCCATTGAATTTAGACAAAAATTTAATACTGATATTTTTATCGACATGGTTTGTTATAGAAAACATGGACATAACGAAGGTGATGAACCAAAGTATACGCAACCTCACCTTTACGGCTTAATTTCAAAACAAAAGAATCCTAGACAATTATATCTAGACTCTCTAGTTAGTTGGCACCAATTTTCAAAAGAAGAAGCAAAACAAATTGAAAATGATTTCAAAAAAATGCTTTCGGATAGATTTAACGATGTAAAAGATGACACCCTACCAGAAAGGGTCAAAGGTCCTCACACAGAATGGTTGGATCTTAGATGGTCAAAAACTGAAGATTTTAATTCCTCTCCAGCCACAGGCGTATCCAGAAAAACTCTAGATAAAATAATGGATAAAATCACTAGCTCTCCTGAAGGTTTTAACGTTTTAAAGAAGGCTGCTAAAATTTTAGCCGATAGAAAAAAGGCTTATGAATCAGATAAATTAGATTGGGCCATATGCGAATTATTAGCTTACGGTTCTCTACTTTTAGAAGGAAATAATGTTAGGTTCACCGGTCAGGATGTTATCAGAGGAACCTTCTCTCATAGAATGAGTAAGCTATTTGATGAAAAAACCAATGATGCTTACTGTGGTCTTTCACATTTGGATGAGAATCAAGGTAAACTAAAAATTTATAACTCTCATCTCTCTGAATATGGTGTCCTTGGTTTTGAGTTTGGTTATTCCTTGGCTTCTCCAAAGTCACTAAATATTTGGGAAGCTCAATTTGGGGATTTCTCAAATACAGCTCAGGTTATTGTGGATCAATTTATCTCTGCAACCGAAGTAAAATGGGAGAGAATGAGTGGTTTAACAATGCTCCTTCCCCATGGTTATGAAGGTCAAGGACCAGAGCATTCCTCTTGTCGCCCAGAAAGATATCTACAACTTTGTGCTCAGGACAATATGATTGTCTGTAATCCATCAACTCCAGCAAATATGTTTCACCTACTGAGACGTCAACAAAAGTTTGAGTTTAGGAAGCCGCTAGTTGTATTTACTCCAAAGTCTCTTTTAAGAGCTGCTGCATGTACAAGTTCTGTAAAAGACTTAGAAACTGGAAGTTTTAAAGAAATTATAAAGGACCAAGATGTTTCTAAGGCAAGAAAGGTTCTTCTTTGTACTGGGAAAGTTTATTATGACTTAATTGCCGCAAGAGAAGAAGCTAAGATCAAGGATATTGCCATTGTTAGACTAGAGCAACTATATCCATTCCCACTTAACCAAATTCAAGAAATGCTTTCTCAATACAAAGGTGCTGAGTTGGTATGGGTTCAAGAAGAACCAATTAACATGGGTTATTGGGAACACCTTATAACAAGACAGTTTGAAATCTTTATGAATTTTAAAGTTATTGCAAGACCAATGAGTGCTACACCAGCGACTGGTTATGGGCAGGTTCATAAGAGAGAACAATCAAATATTATTAAAGAAGCATTAAAATAAGGATAAGTTATGGCCATTGAAATTAAAGTTCCCGTAATAGGAGAATCAATTACAGAAGTTACCCTCACCTCTTGGGCCAAAGAAGATGGTGAATATGTTGAAGAAGGAGACATTCTTTGTGAGATTGAATCTGATAAAGCAACAGTTGAACTACCTGCCGAATCAAGTGGTGTCTTAAAGAGAACTGTAGAAGAAGGAAGTGATCTTCCTATTGGTGCAGTTATTGGTAGTTTAGAACCTTCAACAGGCGGTGCTAGTCCATCAACATCAGCAGCATCTGATGCGCCAACGACAACAGCTCCAAAAGCAACTGGAGAAAATATAGATATCAAAGTTCCAGTAATTGGTGAGTCCATCACTGAAGTTTCTTTGACCTCATGGGCAGTCGAAAATGGAGATTTTGTTAATGAAGGTGATATACTTTGTGAAATAGAATCAGATAAGGCAACAGTTGAGCTCCCAGCAGAGTCTAGTGGAATTATTACTAAAAAAGTTGATGAAGGAAGTGATCTTCCCATTGGAGCAGTTATAGCAACCCTTGCAGTTGCTGAAGGAGGAACAGCAGCTCCTCAATCTTCTTCTCAACCAGCAACAACTAATAACACATCAAGTGCCACTCCTGGGGGACACCCAAGTCCAGCAGCAGCAAAAATTATGGCAGAAAAAGGCATTGATCCAAATTCAGTTTCAGGAACAGGAAAAGATGGTCGAATTACTAAAGCCGATGCACTTGCAGCTAATACGACCACGCCTAAGGCTGCAACTCCAGCTCCTGCAAAAACAGAAAAGAAAGTAGAGACTTCTACGCCTATGATGGCAGGTGGAACAAGAGACATTAAACGAGAAAAAATGACGAGACTTCGTAAGACTATTGCGAAGAGGCTTACTGAAGCTAAAAACTCGACTGCTATGCTCACAACTTTTAATGAAGTAGATATGAAGCCTCTAATGGATATGAGAAAAAAATATCAAGATCAATTTGTAAAAACTCATGATGTTAAACTTGGATTTATGTCACTTTTCACTAAAGCTTGTTGTGTCGCAATGAAAAAGCATCCACTAGTTAATGCACAAATAGATGGTGATGAACTTGTTATTCCTCAGTATGTAGATATGGGAATAGCCGTTTCTGCACCTAAAGGATTAGTTGTTCCAGTTTTAAGAAATGCAGAATCAATGAGTCTTGCAACAATTGAAAAGGAAATAAAAAGACTAGCAGTTAAGGCCAGAGATGGAAAATTATCTATGGACGAAATGAGTGGTGGTTCTTTTACTATTACAAATGGTGGTGTATTTGGATCTATGCTTTCAACTCCAATTTTAAATATTCCACAATCAGGAATTTTAGGTATGCACAATATTGTTGAAAGACCATGGGTTGTTGATGGAAAGATTGAAATTAGACCCATAATGTACATCGCACTTTCATATGATCACAGAGTTATTGATGGTAAAGATTCTGTAGGATTTTTAAAGACGGTTAAAGAGTTATTAGAAGATCCAGCAAGAATGATTCTTGATCTTTAAACAAAGTAAAAAGGATAAAATATGAGCGATAATAATTTTGACGTTGTAGTTATTGGATCAGGACCAGGTGGGTATGTATGTGCTATCAGGATGGCCCAACTTGGATTTAAAACTGCTATTGTAGAAAAGTATAACACTCTTGGCGGAACATGCTTGAATGTTGGATGTATTCCTTCAAAAGCATGGCTAGATTCTAGTGAAAAATATCATGAGGCTGCTCACTCATTTGATATTCATGGGATTGAGGTGAAACCAAAACTTGATATCAAAAAAATGATGAAAAGAGTTCAAGATGTTGTTGATACAACTTGTGGTGGTGTGGATTATTTAATGAAAAAAAATAAGATTACCACTTTTCATGGCCATGGATCTTTTGTCGATAAAAAAACAATAAACGTAAAAACTAAAGATGGGGATATAAAAATAACTGCTAAAAATACTGTTATTGCCACTGGTTCAAAGCCAAGTTCATTCCCAGGAATGGAGATTGATAAAAAACGAATAATCTCCTCTACTGAAGCTTTAAAGCTTGGTGAAGTTCCAAAGCATTTAATAGTAATTGGTGGTGGAGTCATTGGTTTGGAATTAGGATCTGTTTATAAAAGATTGGGGGCCAAAGTTTCTGTTGTCGAATATGCAGATAGTATTATAGCCATGATGGATAAGGAGATGGGAAGAAATCTCCAAAAAGTTCTAAAACGAGATGGTATTGAATTTTACAACTCTCACCAGGTTTCCAAGGTTGAAAACACTGGAAACGGCGTGAAAGTCATGGCCAAAAATATGAAAAAAGATGAGGATATTGTCTTGGAAGGCGATTATTGTTTAGTTTCTGTTGGTCGAAAACCATACACTGATGGATTAGGACTTGAAAATATTGGAGTAAAACTTGATGATCGTGGAAGAATAGAGACTGATGATCACTTGAGAACAAATATTGATGGTATTTACGCTATCGGTGATGTTGTAAAAGGCGCAATGCTTGCCCATAAAGCCGAAGAAGAAGGTGTATTTGTAGCAGAGATGCTTGCTGGTCAAAAACCTCATATGAATTACAATCTTATCCCTGGGGTTATTTATACTTGGCCTGAGGTTGCTTCAGTTGGCCAAACTGAGGAAGAGTTAAAAACATCAGGAATTAAGTATAAAAAAGGATCATTCCCTTTCAAAGCTCTTGGTAGAGCAAGGGCATCAGAGGAGTCTGATGGTTTGGTTAAAGTTTTAGCCCACCCTGAAACTGATGAAATCTTAGGAGTTCACATGATTGGACCAAGATGTGCAGATATGATTATGCAAGCGGTGACGGCCATGGAATATCGAGCGAGTGCTGAAGATATTGCAAGAATCTGTCATGCCCACCCAACATATACTGAAGCTTTTAAAGAAGCTTGTTTAGCTGCAACTGAAAATAGAGCGCTACACTCATAAGAATCAAAAAAATAAAAAGTGAGGGCAAGTCTTAGACAAGCCCTCACTTTTCCCTTAAAATTAATTATGCGAAATTTAGTCACCATCCTTATTGCAATATTTTTGTCATTGCCAGTTCATTCTAAAGATTACTATAGAAAAAATATTGTGGATAAAGCCCATGAAAAACTAACTCAACAAATAATAAGACTCTCTAATGAAATAGATGAATTCTTTGCTGATACCAAACATTCAGACAATAGTATAAACAAATCCAAGTTGAAAATAAGCCTTGATACTTACTTTAGAGAAGGAAGAGGCCCTTACATGACTCCCGAAATAAACTACCAATTAGTTCTCCCTAAGACTCAAAGAAAGCTTCAACTTTTTATTGAAAATGAAGATGAAAGTAAAGAGGATGAAACCGAACGAACTAAATTTAAAACAGCAAAAGAAGATGATGAAGAGAATGATGTTTCTGCCGGTTTAAGATATGCTATTGAAGAATCCGGAATTGATTTTAGTTTTGATACAGGGGTCTTAGTCAACGTACCGATCGTCGTCTTTAGTAAGTTTAGGGCAAAAAAAAGAATCCCTTTTGACCAATGGGTTTTGAAAGTCAATGAAGAAGTAAAATGGGTTAATGACGAGGGGTTTACATCTGATTTGGACTTAGATTTTGATAAAAGACTTTCAAGAAAGCTTATCTTAAGAATGGTGAACAATGCATTCTGGAATGATGAAGATTATACTATAAAATTTGAAAATGGTCCGTCTCTTTTGCAAAAACTCTCAAAGAAGTCTGCTTTAAGTTACCATGCCCATGTCATTACGGTAAATAAGCCTGAATTTGTAGTTGAGAACTATATTACTCAAATCACTTATCGTGAGAGAATTTATAAAAAGTGGTTATTCTTTCAAGTTTCACCCTTTATTAACTTTCCCAGGGAAAGAAACTTTCATAGGACTCCCGGCTTAGTTCTTTCCTTCGATGCAATAGTCGGCCACCTATGATTGAAGTCCTATTTGAAGATGATTTTTATATTATTGTTAATAAACCTCCTAATCTTCTCGTTCATCGAAGCAGAGAATCAACAGAAAGAGATAATCTTTTAAAGCAAGTTCGAAACCAAATTGACCAATATGTATATCCTGTCCATAGACTAGACCGCCAAGTTTCAGGGGCCCTAATTTTTTCAAAAACACCTGAAGCATTAACAAAATTACAGAAAAACTGGCATGATGAAAGCTTTTCCAAAAAATACATTGGATTGGCCAGAGGAGTTTTTGACTCTCCAGGACGGTTCGACTTTCCCTTGAACAATGAAAAGAAAGTTCCAAAAGAAGCTCTTACACTTTATAGACCCTTAAAGATTTTTCATAACTCAACCCTACTACTTATTGAAATTAAAACTGGGAGACATCATCAAATCAGACGTCATTTCGCAAGAAGAGTTCAACATCTTTTGGGTGATAGAAAGTATGGCAAAAAAAAATATAATGACGAATACCTGGAGAACTATGCTTTAACTAGGTTATTTTTACACTCATGCAATCTTAGGTTTACTCATCCCTACACATCTCAAGTAATTGATATTAAAGCAAATCTAAGCGATGACTTAGTAAAAACGCTCCATCTTTTAAGCAAAGAACTAGTTGAAACCATAGAAAAATCAGATTATATATAACTCCATGGAAACAAGAGCATTTGAAGGGGTCCAGGCCATTTATGGACCTAAAAATTTTTCAATTTTAGAAAATCAACATTTTCTCGTTTTAGGTATAGGTGGTGTTGGTTCATGGATTTGTGAAGCACTTGCAAGAAGTGGAGTCAAAAATATTACCATAGTTGACCTCGATGATATCTGCGTGAGTAATATTAATAGACAAATACATGCTACAAATAAAACCGTTGGGAAATTCAAAATAGATATAATGAAAGAGCGGATGCTGGATATTAATCCAGAAATTAAAATAAATTGTATCCATGACTTTTTTACATCCTCTTCAGCTGATGAGATTTTAGAAACGAAATTCGATTATGTATTTGATGCCATCGATTCCTTAAAATCAAAGGCTTATCTTTTATCAGAATGCAAAAAAAGAGGTATAAAAGTTGTAACAATTGGTGGGGCAGGAGGATTGAAAGATCCTACTAAGATTGAAATCAAAGATTTAAATTTGACTCGGAATGATAAACTTCTCCAAAGGCTTAGAAAAAAACTAAAACAAAGTTTTGATTTTACAAAATACCCAAATAAAAAATTTCATATACCGGCTATTTATTCCACAGAGCTGATTGAAAAACCTCAAACAGAATGCGATTTAGATACGAAAAATCTCAATCATAAACAAAATTGTAATAATGGGCTTGGTAGCTTAAGCTTTGTTACAGCTAGTTTTGGATTTATTGCTGTCTCATTTGTTTTTGAAGATATATTAAAAACTCACCTTCCAAAAAATGGCCATGATTGATTTTCATACTCATCAACCTAATCCTTTAGCCGACAACTACATTCAGGTGCTTAATAGCTACTCGGATAATAAGAAAATAGAATCTGGATTTTGCTTGGGAATTCATCCTTGGGAAGCCGAAAGTTTTGATTCTAAAAGCTTTGAAAAGCAATTGAAACTGGCAAGAGCTTCTCTGCAGTTTAAAGGTATTGGAGAAATTGGCCTTGACAAAATAAAAGGCCCCAGTCTTGAAACTCAATTAGATGTTTTTATAAAACAACTCCATCTGGCCAAAGTACATCAAGTAAAAACAATAATAATCCATTGTGTAAAAATGCATAATGAAGTTTTAAGTGAGTTATCGAAAATAAATTTTAAGGGAAACTTAATTCTTCACGACTTTCATGGTCATCTTCAACTCATTAAACAATATAATGCTTTAACAAGAACCTATATTTCAGTTGGAAAAAACTTCCTGAATACGGAAAAAAATAAAAAAACGATAAAAGAATTAGGCCCAAAAAGTATATTGTTAGAAACGGATGATAAAGAAAATACATTACTAGAAGAGTCCTACAGTAAACTTTCTCACCTTCTAAAAATTGAACATTCCGAAATCCTAAAAGCACATTTTGAGGTATTTAATTCCTTATAAAGACCTGTTAGAATAAATTAAATATTCTAATGGAGATAAAGTGGCAAAAAAAATCACAACTAAAGATTTAATCGAAAATAGCTTAAGTGAGTTCCAACTTTTTTCTAATATGCTCTCTAAAACTGTTCATGATATCAATAACCCCCTAGCAGTACTCATTGGCCAGCTGAGCATCGTCGAAATTTTAAAAGAACAGGACAAATTAACTCCAGAAAAAATGGATAAAATCCTTGAAAAGATAAATAGTTCCACAATCACATTTAAAGAGAGATTGGACCATTTAAGATCATTTTATAAAATCCCACTTAATGACAAAGACTTTCAAACAATTAATCAGGTTTGCTATTCGGTAATATACTATTTAGATAAGTTAGCATTTCAAAATGATATAAATATTAGCCTAAATGTCGATGAGGAACTTAAAACAGAAGTTCCATCAGATAAACTTTTTATTGTCCTAAAAAGCCTGGTTCAAAACTCTATAGAAACACTTATAAACACTTCAAAGCAAGGTGGGTCCGTATATATAATCGTTGAAAATATTGAAAATGGAATTAAGCTTTCAGTAGAAGATACAGGCCCTGGTTTAGTATGCGAGCTAGATATGGCAAAAGATTTAGGTTACACAACTATGCCTCATCCACATAAGGGCCACGGACTTAGCATCGCATCATCGATACTAGAAGAATATAGCTCTAAATTACAATATTCGAGAGAAGAAAGAACTAAATTTTGGATGATTTTACCAAATTCAAAGTAATGCATAAAGTTATTTACAAAGTCTTTTTAATCATTTAAATTATTTACTCAGTTAATTTACCAGGAGATGTACATATGGGTATGGGTAGAAAAAAATCTGTGCTAAAAATGAAAAGAAAAAAAGCACAAGCTAAGAAAAAAGCTAAATTAAAAGCTAAAATTGAAGCTAAAAAATAAAAAGGGATTTTTAAATCCCTTTTTTTTATGATTGCATTTCTAGACTGCTACATTATATCCCCTATCAATCACTCAATAAACGAGTTCGTTTGTAGTCATCCGCAGCCTTTTACTTATCACTTTCCAGCACAAAATAAATTAGAAGACATCCACTCTTTACCAAAAGACCCTACGGGAATTATTGTACTTGGAAGTGCTTCTAATGTTACTGAAAATCTGGACTGGCACAAAAAGATTCTCGACTATGTCATTCCAAAACTTGAAAGTGGAATTCCTGTATTGGGAATATGTTTTGGTCATCAACTTATCGCTTCTCATTACGGTTGTGAAATAAATAATGCTGTTAATAATGAAACAAATTTTAGAGAAGCAAGAGAAATCATTTTTAAAGATCCAGTTTTTAACTATAAGACAGGAGATAAAATTGTATTGCCATATTACCACCAGCAAATAATAAAAAAAAGATCGGAAGACATAATAGAGTTGGCCTATTCTGAAAGATTTTCCAATGAAATAATTTCTCATAAGAAATACCCTTTCATTGGAACACAGGCTCATCCAGAGGCTTCAATGAAGTTCTTATCAGAAGAATCTCTCATCAAGAAAGATTTAGTAAAAGTCCAAAATTATGGCCATAAATTCATTCAAAGTTTTCTAGACCACTTTCATCAATAAATTTATCAATTTCACGATTAATATTTTTATCTTTAAATAAATCACCAAAACTAGGTCGACACAAAAATGAGTAATATCGATTTTGTAAAAAGAACTTTATTCCGATTGCATGAAGATACATACGATCTGCCGTAACATTGCCATACCTTGAGTCACCAATGATAGGACAACCTAAGCTTTTTAAAACAACTCTAAGTTGATGGGTCTTTCCTGTAAAGGGTTTAAGAAAAAAGATCCTTACATCGTTCTCTTCAATATACTGAGAGCTAAATTTGGTTATAGATGGATTTTTTAAACTTCGTGCTAGTTTATATGACCCATTTCTAGTACTTATTAAATCCCCTTTAATCATTCCTTGTTTCTTAGAAGGCTTACCTCTACCTAGTGCCAAATAATATTTTTCAACTTTTCTATCCTGAAATAACTGACCTAATTCCGATTGAATATTTTTATTTTTCGCAAAAACAATAATACCCGAAGTATCCTTATCTAATCTATGAACCCCTAATGCTTGCGGGAAAGTCTCTCTTATCCGACTAACAAGCCCAGATTTTCCATGAAAATCAATACCAACAGGCTTTTCAATGGCCAAAATGGCTTCATCTTCAAATAAAATTTTTAAAGTTTTCTCAGACATAAATATTTCTTTGTAACATTCTATTTAAACCTTATAATCAAAATATGCAGTACTGGAAAACATACCGAAAAGATATAATAATGGCCAACCTAGAAGAGATCTTTAATCAAAAGGTTGAATTTACCATGTGGCAACAACATGGAAGTCATCGTTATACCTTTAAAGCAACTTTTAAAGAAGTTTCTAGAAAGAATTGCAGGATTAAAATTCTTAAATCTGAAAATGGTTCAATATTCAATGATGGAACTCCAATTTATGCCCATATAACTCCTCCTGATATCATTTTTAAAAAAGAACATTTCAAACGCTTAAATAATATGATTGATTTTTCACTCCCTGGAGAAATTCAAGTTTACGAAAGAAGACAAACCAAAAGATTCTACTACCTATACCAAGATCACAAAAATATTACATTTCACTCAGAACAGGTAGACCACGAAACGGAAAAACCAATATTTACTCAATCAAGTGTTTTGGTTGATATTTCAACCTCTGGTGCCGGAATAGTCGTAGGAAAAGAAGCTGCTGCAAAATTAGAAAGAGGACAAGTATTACTTCTAGATAATTTAACAGACCAACAACTTCCTTCTCCTTTTAAAGTAAAGGTTCAATACATCCAACCCTACGCTAGTCTAGAACAAGACTTATTTAAAGTTGGAATAAAGTTTGATGACCAACTCAATGTTATTAGTTACAAATCAATCACAAGTATAATTGAAATTAAGCAAAAGAAAGTACAAGGATTAGATAAAGAGCGCTACTGTGGAGTTGATTCGGAAGAGCAAATTAATCTATTAAATAAAATTGAAAGCTCCAATAAGGTCCTCGCTAATAATATCAAAGACAATATAGAGTATCTTGATAAATTAAGATATATGACCACTCATATGAAAGTAGACTTTCTTAAGACCATTAATCAAGATCTTTTGGCCATAGCATTGAGGCTTTCTAGTAAAGAACTTATTTATGACTTATTTTCAGAATTAACCGAAACGATGCAAGATGAGTTTCTTGAAAAGCTAGAAACAGAAAGACCTGCATCTGCTATTTGTAAAGCTCAAGAGGAAATTATCAAAGAAATTAGAGCAAAAGAGTCTGCCGGAGAAATAGTCTTAGATCCAAAAGCATTTATAACTTACGTTTAATTTAAACTATTCGTTACTTCTTCGATTAAATCTTCTACGTACGGCTTTTTAATCATGGCCAAAACTCCTAAAGAGTTGAGTTTTTCCTGTTCTTCGATATCGCCATGCCCTGTAAAAACAATTACAGGAGTTGAAGATCCAAGTTCTTTGATCTTTTCAGTTAATTCAATCCCATTCATTTCAGGCATATTTAAATCTGTGACAATCAGATCGTATTTTTTACCACTTTGAAAACTTTTAAGGGCTTCAACACCATTTTCAGCAACATCAATAATGACCTGCCCATCATCGAACTCAATCTCTAAGGTATTAACAATAGTTTCAAGAATGTCCTGTTCGTCATCAACTACTAAAATATACTTCATAATGGCCTTTCTTGTCTCAATTTAAACTTAAGGTAATTATAGCAATAATTAACTTTAGAAAAACTTAATTATTATAATATCCTTAATTTTCTCATTATCAGTAGCTTAACTTAACTTAAAAGCTTATCTTTGATTATTTTTAAGCTTACCTAGCTCAGTTTTATTGAATTTGCCAAGTTTTTCAGTCAACTTAATTTGGATAGGCTTAGGTAAAGACTGATTAATAACTTTAACAATGTCCGATAACCTATTTTCTAAGGTATCTAAATAAAATAACTTCAAACATTTACCTTCTCTTAAGTCATCTACCAATTGAATATCCACCATATTATAGATTTTTAATTGATGAAAACATTGATAACAAGTTTCACGTAATTCGTTAAAGTAATAAAGACGACCTTTTATTTTAATGACACCATCTTTGCGTCCTAAAGGTTTTATAAATTGCCGGCCATTTTTACTGATCAAACTAATCTCATCACTTAAATAGAATTCTCCTAATCTTGGCTTTCTAATAATTTTATCATTACTGAATTCAATATATTCAGAAAATAGACTGCCAGATTCTAGTAAATAACCTTTGGAATTTTTAATAATTTTCGAACCAGGTAAAACTTCGATATGATCATCTTCCAATTCTTCATAAAAACTACTCGCAATTTGAGAACTATTTTCTGTCATTCCATAAGTTACAATTATTTTCCATCCAAGGGATATGGCTTCCCGTGCAAGCTCTTTGTGCAAATAGTCTCCACCAATAAATACGCCCTTTATACCTTTTGGTGATTTTAGTTTAAGTTTAACAATATCGAATAACTGTGTTGGAACAAGAGAACATATACTTACAGAATTAAGCTCTAGGTCTTTGACGAACAGTACTGGGTCCCATTTTAAATAAGAAGCCTCTAACACTTTACTTTTAGATAAAAATGCCCGTGCAAAAATTGATAGGCCCCCAATGTGATGTTTTGGAAGCGAGCTAAGCCAGATATCATTAGCGTTAAAAGAAAATCTGAGATTAACATTTTTAGCATTTTCTAAAATATTAGCCTTAGGAATTACATAACTTTTAATAGTTTTTTCACTACTTGATGTTCCAGAACTTAACAAAAAAACACAATCAGTTAAATTTAAAGACTTCCAATAAGAGAGAATCTTATCCTGAACTTTTTCAGCAAAGTATGGAGAGATTAAATACAAATTCTCTTTATTATAAAAGGTATCTACTAAATTGTTTTCCATTCTATTGAATTTAATTCCTTATAAACTTCTGATATTTTCTTTAAATCTATTGTAAATTTCAAACCATCGAATTTGAAAAGTTTTTTACTCCCTAAGTAAACTGGTGGGGTTACGACTCCATGAAACTTAGTTAGATCACCACTTCTCATAAGTTTCAAGTAAGTATGGTAAATTCCAAGATCATGTCCCATATAAGAGCTCACAATAAAGTTATTCCCTTCAGGTTTTGTTTCAATCGAGGGTTTGAAAATTTTAATTTTTTCTATTTCACATGGATAGCTGAATCGGTCGGAAGCAATAGGAATCCCTTTTAAGTTTTTGACTTGGTTTCTAATTTCACAGGGATCTTCAAAAAAATCAATCTTTTCTTTGAGTTCTTTGTCTAATGATGACCAAAACGCCAAAAACTCTTCACAACTAAGTCCTAGATTAAAGTCTATTCTTAATTTTTCATTTGAAGTTTTAATTTCAGCTAAAAGAGCATCTATGCTACCTAAAAATTTAATTTTTTTTATAGGAAGTTTATAATTAGAACTACCAAATTTATGATTCAAAAAGGGTTTATGTTCTATTTGATTACGCTCCACTTCTTGTTTAAGATTATCCCTCATAAAAAAAGGTAAAGAGCTTGTTTTTCTTATATTTTCTAAGAAATCAGTTACAGAAATATCCCCAAACTCGCCCCACGGATGGTAATTTAAAAAGTATTTTTGATCAATTTTTAGCAACAAAGTTTCAGCGATTTTTTTATTATATCTATTTGCTGCAAACTTAAACTCTAATTTTTGAACACAATATTTTATATCCATATACAGATACCACAAAATAATAAACTAAAAAAGACAAGGTGTTTTCCACTCATTGCAAGAATGAGGTTACAATCTTTCATTTCTACAATCTCTTCAAGATTTGATTTAATTCTATGAGCTATTCCTATTGAGAACAAATTGAAGATAAACCTTTGATCGACAAGAAAAACAAAGTATAAAACTAAGATATAGGGAAAAAACAACAGAACATTAATAAGTAGAAGATAATTTTTTCGTGACAGTTTTGTTGCTAATGTATTTTTGTTAACTTTAACATCCTCTTCGCGATCTCTGTAATTATTGACTGCGATTAAAACAGAGGACAATAATCCTAACTGGGAAGCTATAACAAAGATGGAACCATTAATCATTTCATCTGTAATTAAATAAAAGGAACCAACGGTAGCAACAAGTCCAAAAAATAGAAATACAAAAATTTCACCAAGCCCTAAATAAGCCAATGGGAATGGACCTCCAGTATACCCATATGCAAGAGCGAGGGAAAACACACCTAAAATAATAAATACAGTCCCACCTTTAAAAAAGAGAGGTATACCTACGATTAAGCTTAGACAAATAAATAAATGGCCTATATTCATGACAAGCTTATAGTCATTGCCCCCTTGGGTCGTAATACGATGTTCACCCACTCTATTTATATCTGCACCTTTTTTAAAATCAATAGCATCGTTATAAAAATTTGTTGCGATTTGTATAAAAAGTGCCAAGAATAGACATAATAAGAAATAGTAGATGGAAAAACTTTCAACATAAAAAGCATATGCACCAGCGCATATGACGGGAGCGGCTCCAGCACTAAGCGTTTTTAATCTCATACCTTGAAGAAAGTCTTGCCTATTCATTCAGTTTCCTCTGTAACCAGTTCATTACGCATTCAGGATATTGAATTAAACGATGTCCAGCATCTTGAAGCAGCTCAACATCAAATTTTTTTAAATTTTTTAATGCGTATGTTTTATATTTTGTATCTTTATCTCCATAAAGAAAGTGAAAATCACTTCTCTCTTTGACTCGTGGAATAAGTTCGAGTTGTTTGGCCAAACCATATTTTTCAAAAAAAAGTTGTGCATTATTAAAGTTTATTTTTTTTAGAGGTTCATCATACTTAAACAATTCAAGTGAATTCCAATATTTCAAAAATTCCTGCCTATTAAGGCTT
Source organism: Flavobacteriaceae bacterium (assembly GCA_964215955.1). GTDB lineage: Bacteria > Bdellovibrionota > Bacteriovoracia > Bacteriovoracales > Bacteriovoracaceae. The sequence goes on along the minus strand of CAXPDR010000014.1, from coordinate 237,357 downwards.
ATAATTTTTTCACAAAACTTTTCTTCCACTTCCCCCCTAACACCAATTTCTTTCGGGTTAAGTCCCATATGTCCGGCTAAACAGTAAATGGGTAAATCTAGTTGATTTTCAACTTTAAGAGAAAGCCCAAGTCTTGATCCAAAAGAATACCCAATTATATAATCAATACTTTCAATATTAATAATATTAATCAAATATTTATAAAGCTCTTGTTTATCTAGTTCAACGAGTTTTGATAAATCTGGTGCTACTATATTAAACTTAGCTTTTAGAAAGTCAAAATCCTCAGGAGTCCCCAAGAAACCATGAAGAGCAAGAAACTTAGGCATTCCATCGACTCCAAAACTTTTCAGTTTCCGAGTTATTAGGGTTAATAACTTTAATATATTCGAAGTTTAATTTTCTTACCAAGTTTTCAATATCAAAACTATGAGAAAGAATCATATGATCACAATTTTTTATTCTTTTAAAAATTTGCCCCCCGTTATTATTTACAACAATAATTTCAAGGTTCTTAGGAACTTCAATAAAATGGGAATTAAAGTCATATAAAAACGTAATATCACCAACAATACAAACAACCTTTTGTTTCGTTGCTCTGGCCATTCCAATAGCGGTTGCTATTTGCCCATCAATTCCATTTACGCCACGGGATGCATAGGTTTCTATTTTACCATCCCAAATCATTTCCCAATACCTTATCGGCATAGAGTTCCCTACAAAAGCAATTGAATTTACATCTATTTCTTTATATATTTTTTGAAACAAAGAAGGTTCAGAATGAGGAAATTCTTTTAAAAGTGATTCGAGTTTCTCCCATGAGTTCGCAGTATTAATGTTTTGTATTTTTAAGAAGTCCAAATTATCGACATATTTACAAGCTTCAAGCCCAGTAAATTTATTTTTATAACTGAAAGCATGAATCTCACCGTGGAAACGATCCAAATCTCTCCATAATTTTGTAATCGGAGTATTACCAAATTTTATAACTGAATTCACTTCTTTACTTTCGACGAGTTCCAAAAGATCTTTTTCTAATCGTATAGAATTTTTAATCCCTTTTAAATTTAAATTGGAAGTACTTTCGACATATGAAGGTATACCTAATTTATCAATATATCGTAATTCCTCCGTAAATTTTCCACTTCCCTCACTAAAGATAGCGACAAATTTTAAAGATTCATTTGAACTTAAAACTCCAAAATCAGAAACTCTATCATCTATCTGGAAATTTATATGAATTGGGAAATCAAGTCTTATGTTAATGCCATCAAATTCATCAATGACTCCATCATAAGAAGTTTCAATAAATGGAGAAAAAATATTGTTTTGGTTAATCGATTGTGCAGCTCTAGAATCTCTAAGCCTTAATGGACGATCAGCACTCAATATAATTAAGGGAATATTGGAATATTGCGCCTCAATAACCGCACTAAAAACTTCAGAAACAGCAGTACCAGAGGTTAAACATATAACTACGGGATTACGCCCAAGCTTTGAATGACCTAAAGCTTGGAAGGAAAGAGATCTTTCATCCCAAAAATAATGCTGATTAAGCCCATTAAAATGTTTTACTAATGAAGCATTTCGAGAACCAGCTCCAATATAAACATCATTTACATTTAATTTTTTAAGCCATTGATTTAAATTACTCATAAATATTTGCGATTGTTGTCCGCTTAGACCTAACTTCATTAAGTTCTTTAGAAATAACACTCTCTTTGACAACACCACATCCACTATGAATAGTAACCTCAGAGTTATTCCAGAAGAGATTCCTAATAGCGACCAATCCAAAGTTATAATCATCCGCCTCAATACCTAACACACCTCCGAAAACCCGTTCCTCTTTTTCCATTTCAAAATAATTGAGTTGTTTCATATAGGTATATACATTTTCTTTTGGATACCCACCAAGTGCTGCTGTTGGTGATAAGGCTTTAATAGTTTTATCAAATTCCATAAACTCACTTTCAAAAGATATATCTGTTTGAAGATGAGAAATAGAACCATAATTAATTATTTTTGGTTCTCCATAACAAATATTACCTACTAAAGGACTTAATTTTTCTACTATATCCTCTACGACAAAATGATGCTCGTTGAGTTCTTTAGGATCATTTAGAATTCCTGAATCATTAGAAGTATAAGTACCAGCTAAAGCTTTTGTATAACCATGCCCGTTGTCAAAGGTATAAATCGGTTCAGGGCTGACTCCTAAAAAACCAGATTTTTTGGTCCAAAGACCATATAAACTTCCATTTAACGCAGTTAATTTTTTAATATTTGATATAGGATGAACACCTTGTTCTATTTCGTATTTAGCAAATGTAACTGGAACTAATTTTTGAATTTTTTTCTGAGAAATTAAATCTAAACAATAAGCTAAGTCTTTTTCGAATTCAATGTCAAAATTGGACTGTGAATGAATTTTAAAAGGTACTTCAATGTTATTTTCAATAAATTCGATAAACTCATCTTTAGAACAAATGACTATCTTAGAAGCACTAAACCGCTTTAGAGTATCTCCATAAAAATATGATAGAGCAAAAACGCCTTCAGGATCTTCATAATGATTAACACCCAGAATTATTTTGTGAGTTTGTGGGCACTCAAGCACAATTGCACAATCTAACAATTCATTTAGGTCAATGTCTGAAAGATTTATATAATCCAGCTTATTCATAGGTGCAACAACATAACTTATCGCATCCAAATGTTCAATATATGTTGATAATTTAACTTAAATCAATTACATTACCCGCATGTTTAGTACAGATAATATGACACACAATAATTCAGAGTTTCTTGTCATCGCGGGTCCATGTGCCCTCGAGTCAGAGCAACAAATCACCCAATTCCTTGAAGGCTGCCCAGACGTTAAAAATCTTAGGGCCGGGATTTTTAAGATGAGGACAAATGCCGAATCATTTCAAGGCCTTGGCCATGACGGTTTGGAAATAATTGGTCGTCTAAAAGAAAAATACAACTTTAAGTTTATTACAGAAATTACGGATCCAAGGCAAATCGAGCTATTCGACCAAGTAGTTGATTGCTACCAGGTTGGAAGTAGAAATATGTATAATTATGATCTTTTAAGAGAATTAAATGGCTTAAACAAGCCAGTTCTTTTAAAAAGAGCTTTCTCCGCAACAATCAATGAGTGGGTTAACGCTTGTGGTTATATGCCAGACCTAGGCGAAGAGAAAATAATTCTTTGTGAAAGAGGAATTAGAACCTTTGAAACGACGACAAGAAATACACTTGATATTAATTCAGTGATTTATCTTAAACAAAATTACAACTTTAAAGTGATAGTAGACCCATCTCATGGAGCAGGGATTCACTCAATGGTTGCACCCCTTTCCAAAGTTGCAATGGCGGCAGGTGCAGATGGTATTTTAGTAGAGTCTCATCCAGAACCTTCGAAAGCATTATCTGATAGCCAACAACAAATTACCCCAGCAGAATTAAACCAGTTAAGGTCTGAATTACAAGAAATGGGTAAATTATTTAACAAAACAGTCATCTAGGATTTATCATGCCTCAAGCTGCTTCTATAAAAAATATGTTTAATAATATTTCCGGATCTTATGATTTATTAAATGATGTTTTATCATTAGGTATTCATAGATATTGGAAAACACTTTTGGTTAAAGAGATGACGAGCCTTGCCCCTGCCAAAATCTTAGATTGTGCTACAGGAACAGGTGATATTGCAATCATGATGAAAAAAGCTTCTCCAGCCTCAAAAGTCACTGGAACAGACTTTTCTGTAGGTATGTTAAAAGAAGCAATAAAGAAGACAGATGAAATAACGTGGGAAGTTCAAGATGTAATGAACCTACCTTATGAGGATAAATCATTTGATAACTCAAGTATCTCATACGGTATTAGAAATGTTGAAGACTATGGAAAAGCCCTAAGTGAGTTGGCAAGGGTATCAAAAAATAAGATTTGCATTCTCGAATTTGGACAACCACAAAATCCAATTTTCAAAATGATATATTTTGCCATTATGAATTATTTCATTCCATTTATTGGAAAACTATTCAAAAAAGAATCAGCTTATAAATACCTAATTGACAGCTCAATGAAATTCCCATGCGCTCAGGAATTCTGCAATGAAATAAAAAAACATACAAGTTTTAATAATGTGACATACAAGCCATTATTTGGCGGTGTAACTTATCTATATATCGCGAGAAATAATTAATGTCTGATTTAAACCTTGAGGACTTTTATTTCGAAAACTCTATAATCAAGAACGATCTTGAAGGTTATAATCTTAGTGGCCTTTCAAAAGGTAAATTCCTAAGATCCCAATTAGTGTCCCTAACTGGTCATTGCTATGGGCTTTCAAATGAAGAAATTGATAAACTAGGTCGTGTCGTAGAAATGGTTCATAATGCGACGTTAACCCATGACGATGTAATTGATAATTCCCACACTCGCAGGGGTGCACCATCTGTTCCAAACTTGATCAACAATAAAAAAAGCGTTTTGTTAGGTGATTATATGCTCGCAAGAGCACTTCATGAGTTAAGTGATTTTAACAACCCAAGCCTTACGAAAGAGTTAACCTTAACCTTAAAAGAGTTAGTTGAGGGCGAATGGATTCAATATGAAAACACGAATCCATATCAGATAACAACAAACCTCTACGAAACATTAGCGCTTAAAAAGACAGGTTCTTTATTTAGATGGTGTTTTATTGCTCCATTAGTGGCATCAGAATATAATACTGGCCATGACCTTTTATCGGAGTTTGGAGAAAAGCTTGGTATCATCTTTCAAATGACCGATGACCTTATTGACTTTAATCCAGAAAGCAAGAAGTCTTATGGCCTTGATTTCAGAAATAATAATATAAATTATGTTCTACATTTTGTTGGGAAAAATAACCCAGAAGTTGAGACAAGATTTCTTAGAACAGAAGAACTTAATGACTTGTCTGAATCTGATAAAAAAATAATAGAGCAAGGAATACGATTAGCCCAAGACTCTATTTCATTATATTTAACAAGATGTAAGGAAATTCTTGAGCAATTAAAAGAAAAGCTTCCTAAAAACCAAGAAGCTTTCCTAAATGAGTTGAGTTTAATACTTGATCTTATTTCGGATCGAGTTTTTTAAAATTCGGGTTCAATTAATCCAGGATATCCTCGTCCTAAACGGTCTTTATATTTAACTTCTTTATTCATATGCTCCATGAAATACTTAAATCTTTTTACCACTTCAGAACTGTTTGATTTATAAATCATAAAACTGTTATAAGGATCTAAACCATCTTCCTCAACATCTGCATATAGCTTTTTAAGCTTAGCTTCCTTTTCAGGGTCTAAATAAAGCGCCTTTTTATCCTTATCCAAGTCTAATTTTCTAAACTCCTCATAAGCCTTTTGCCCTCTCATGATACTTCCAATTGTATTTTTTGCCATGGCCATACTTTCAGCATCATCATAATCGGCACTGGCCATTCGTACGAAAAAGTAGGGCTCGAATCTTATTTCTTCATCTGTAAATTCCTTACAAACAATATGTCTTTTATTTGAGCTAACCACTCTTCTTCTATCAATATCTCTGAACCAGTCTAAGACTCCTAAAATTCCATCCCCTGCACTCACTTGCATTTTTGGTAAATGAGCCTTTACATACCTAGGACTAATTAAGTAGCAGTTTCTTATTTCTGCCTCAAAACCAATTTCATATTTAGATACAAGAAATCTAACACCATTTTGATTTATAATTCTTCTTTGATCAGATTCAATATTAGCATTTTGGGACATTTTGTAATAATCAATACTTACTCCAATATCTGGACCAAGTGCAGTGAAGAACTTCATCGGTCCTTTTAAAATCGCTGTTGAGTAATCAAGGGATGTATGATTCCCAAACCCTGCTCTTTTAGAAGTCCGTTCACCTTGTATTTCAGAAAACATATTACCACGACTACTAAAATAGGCATCATTACGATCTAAGTTCATACTTTGAGCATTAACGGTTGGTTGATCAACATGTTTTTGTAACTCTCCTGGTTGTGTAATAATTTTCTTAACAAATTTTAAATTTGTTAATTTCAAATGGCTTTCTGGATCATTTTTACAACGAGAATAGTCTAAACCTTTGTGGACAATCCTTTGAGGCATGGCACCTGGACCATTTGTTTGATACCAGACTACAGTCTCAATACTGGGATCATAAAATAATTTACAAAGCTCAGTTCCATAGACTCCAGAGAAATCTCTATGTGAAAATAGATCATTCAAATCAGAATTGTCTAATTCTAATTGTGGATACTGATTCAAAAACTTTTCCTCAGTATCTGCGATAAAGATTTCAGATTTTACTACATCTACACTGTAAGTTTGATTATTTATCACCATTACATCTTCAGCGATGTAATCTTCTTCAACTTCTTCTTTATACCTTTCAAAGGGATCCCTAATTTCATCATCAGACTTAAGTTTATATTTTAGATATTTTATATGTTCACTATAAATCTTCGCGATTTCTCTATTAGAATTAATCACTTTTATCTGGTTCGCATTTTTCAACGAAGAATCATACAAACTAACGACTTCTTGCTTTGTTCTAAGGACTTCAACTTCACCAACATGATGTGCTCCCAAAATTTTTGAGTCAGGATTCACAGGTTCAATTGTTAAAACTCCTATATTCATATAAGAAAGAAAATGTTTTTCAACAAATAGATGAGGAAGACTTAGATTTGCTGTCAGTCTTCCATTCTCAAGGCTCACTTCATCTTCAGCACCAGTAATCATATAAAAATCATTTAAATCAATATCCTCATCATATGATTGAAGAAGTCGGTTTTTAGGGGTCATAACCATCAACTTAACCTTATACTGGCCATTTGGTAAATCCATATCACTGTTATCATCACTATAGTTATGTAAAACTCTTAATTTAGGATGTACCACTAACTTAAGTTCTCTTTCCCCCATTAAATCTAAATCTTTATTTACAAAATATTTAGTTTCATCCGATTGATCTTTATTCTTCTTTAATTCATAACTATGGATATAAATTTTAGCTTTGTTCTCTTGACCTATTGTAGGTCTTTTTCCATCTTGAAGGTCTTCCTTATCAATTAAGAAACCATCACCTTTAACTCTAGGATTAATGAAAACCACTCTTTCTTTAACGACACCTTCAAAAGGAGGTTCTAAGCCTTCTACCCGTACAATATATTTTCTGTAGTCAAATTCAAAAGAATCATCAAAACCAAAATTTACCGTATGTTCAATAACACCAGAATTCTTTTCCTTTAGAGTTTCCTTTCTAAAAGGAGCTATTAATGTTTTATCAGTTGTGTCTATAATCTTAACTGAAAAACTTGAATTCACTCCTTTATAAAATAGCGAATCTAGGATTTTCAATTTTACTGTAGCTTTTCTCTCTCGAATAGTATTTAGAAATGACCCATTTGCCACACCGTCTTCAATCAAATAAGCACCATCAATATCATCTATAACAAATCCATGCTCACCTTCGATATAGGATTTTCTAGACTTTTCAGAAAGTTTTTGAATTTGATTATAAGAATAACTTGTTTTATCTGCACTATAAACCTTCTTCCCGCCAATTGAATCTAATATAATACTAGAAAAAACCTGTCCTAAAGAGGTTTTAATATTTTTAGGCTTTATTCTTATGGCCAATTCAATGATAGAATTTTGCTCTACTTTATTTTTAACTTCAAAGTCTAAATTATTTTGGATGAAACCATTTTGATCAACGACCTCAGAAGAATTAATTTCAGCCAATATTGTCTTTTCCCTGGAACCATTTTGTTTTTCTATTAAAAGGTAATCGATATCAAATTGTCCATTTGTTAAATATTCAGGTTCTGTTTTGGAACCATCAATTTTCCTTCTTAATATATAAGGACGATATTTCACATCAAGCCTTAATATTGTGGCATAGTCAGGTTCAAAAATAATATCTTCAATTTCGACAGCAACTTCTTTTAAATCAATTTGATTATGCAAAGATTTAGCGTATACCTTATTTTTACTAGATTGAAGTTTTCCAACACTTCCGCCTTTTTCAAGGTCTACGACTTCAAAGCTCCATGGATTAATGGCCATTCTTAAGTCTTGAATACCTTTAAAATTACCCGAACCTTCAATCGTTCCATTTATTAGGTAAAAGGTTTCATCGGCCGTATAATCAAATTCAATGGTTTCTTGCCAAGTGACACAACCTTTCACATCAGAAACAACCGTTTTTTTAACATTATCTGTATTGATTTCAAATGTGACACCATCTAAAGATTCTTTATATACATTGTCTATCAAACAAACCTTTAAATCTGTTACATTCAAGTCTTTTAATTCAGGCCAATTCTTATCTTGCCCAACAGATCTTGCGCTGACCTTTTCAACTTTACTTAATGAAAAGGTAGATGAATTTTTGCTTTCACTTTTATCTTCAACCTCGCTAGAACAAGATACAAAATTAAAAAGTGCTCCAATAAGGAGGATACTTAACAACCCATTCGTCATAAAACTCTCACACTCTAAATATTAAACTCAGTAGTAATAGAGCAAGTTTCGGACCAAAGTCTTAACCTTATCTACAAAATTTAAAATCCTACAACCTATTTAAATTAGGTAGATAAGTTAAATTAAGTTAATAAACAAAATATCCTTACTTTGTAAAAATCTTTTACATGTAAAAGTTTTTTACACAATATTAAAATCTATAATGTTTGCTAAATTTGAGATTAAAAATAGAAGAATCTTCTTGAAGAGCACTTTGTTCTATTAATTTTAAGTCATAATATTTAAGATGAAAACGTAACGTCTTGCCAATCATTTGATAACCAATTGCAGCCCCCTCAAAATTATTATGTCCATAATATTTAGAGTTATAAAAAGCAGGGGCAGTATCGCTTTCATTTTTAAAGCCTTCAATAATTAAAATGTGAGATAAGGTCCCAAATCTTAATTGGCCAAGATATCCCTTATTTCTACCATCTGGAGCCTTATCATTGTATAGATACTGACCATAGAGCCCAAGTTGAAAACCGGAAAATAAAACTCTGCTATCTAACATTAAATTAAGTCCATCAAAGTCATAAAGAAACTCAGAGTTATCACCACTACCTTCAATTGAATTACCTAAAATATTGGATTGCTCTGCGATATTATTAGATAAATCTTTGTATTGAAAATGAGAAACTTCTAATTTGAAAAAGTCTTTTTTTCCAAGTTTTAACCCCAAGGTTTCCATACCAAAATAAGGAGTTCCAGAATCTAAAGTTTCTCCAATTTTTTGCGATAATCTACTATTATTTGGAATGGATTGCATGGCCTTAAAATAGACTGGGCCTAAAATAAGTTTCTCTTCCACAGCAGTAAATGCATTGGCTCCAATTAGAAGGGGTGAATAATAATCTCCTTGGTTTAAAGCTCCGGCCCTAAACTCTAAAAGTTTAATAGGAGCATAACTAATTCCTCCAGCATTTAAAGTTAAGTCTTCGGTAGGTTCAAACTCAGAAACTCCTGCAACAACTTCATTGCTACCTTTTTCTAAAATAGCACTAGCATCAAAAAATAATTTAAGATCATTTGCAACTTCGTCTTCTAAAAGAATACCTATCTCGTAACCGAATACCCTGGCCTTTAAATCTTTAGCATCAACGACATCAATATTTATACCAGACCTAACGTTAATTTTATCAATAGAAAATGTTTTGGAGTATACATTTAGAGAAATGGAAAATAACAACGGAAAAAACAATAACTTATTCATACAAAATATTATACTAAAAATATCTGATGATTATAGCTAAAGTTTTTTCCCTAGTTACTATATCAACTATTCATTGATATATTTTATTTCGAACTCGAAGTTCTTATCCCCTGTACCTTTCAATATTTCTGTATGGTTGACACCATTTGAAACAAAGCTAAATTTAACGGTACTAAAAAGTGGTTTAATCTCGTTTCTTGCGAATCTTTTTTTGTAAAATTTGATTTGTCCATTTTTAAATTTTTCACCTTCTTTAGGAGAATTATCGAACAAATCCTTCAAGTAAGATATATACTTAAGGCTAATTTCATCATAATCGCCCCATGGACGTTGCTGGCCCATTAAACCTTGAGCATCAAAAGTAATAGTTAATTTCCCACCTCTAGATTGTTGTAAGAAGTCTGCTAATAATGACTTCGAATTACTTGCAATACAGAAATTCACATAACCACCAGTGTAGGTAACATTTAAATCATCCTGTCTAATCTGGAAGTTTCCATTCCCACCTGGAGCTGTATAAAGTTTAGTTTCTTCATTTATCTTTGTTTTTATTTCATAAACGTTAACACCCCATTTTTTCATCCTAGGGGTTTCAAGTAATACGACACTTTCATAACTTGAATCATCAACAAGTCTTTGCGCTGATTCTTTTGTTACTCCATTACGATCATAACTTGTGTGCGGGTGCATGTTTATATGGACAGTATCCGTATCAAGGGAAATAAGTTTTTCACCATAGAGAGGTGAACAATAAATATGATTATAACCAGTTTGACTATTTCCTATACCGTATTTTTCTATAATTCTTTTCTCAGAAGGTGAACTATTTTGAAAATTAAAGAAAAAAGCTCGACCTGACTTTCTAGCAGGAATACTAATTTCTTTATTTACACCAACTAGCATTGGTTTGTTGCGATTGCCTTTGTATGGATACTTAACATCAAAAATAAAATCATTAAGCTCATATCTTGTGATAAAAAAACGATCTTCATCTCTTGTTCCCATTGGTTTTAGCCCAGGGAATTTACAAAAAGCGGTTGCATTTCCTTTACTGAAACTACTAATTGCATCAGAAACTCTTTTTTCATTAATTTGATCATTTGCAAAAGCGCTAGTTGCAAAAATTCCTAATTGCATAAGCACAAGTGTATTAAATGTAAATTTCATTTTATGGCCTTGGATAAGTTTTTCGGGTTTCTACCAGATGATTAGCAAACAAGCAACGCATAGCGTAAAATCTTTAGAGTTGGCTTCTTTGAAATTATCTAAAGCTTTCACAAACAATGAGATATCAATAACTTAGGAGGGAAATTTTAAAAAATTTGTTAATAAACCCTCAAAATTTTCATCCTCTATTCCGATTAGCAATAGTGAAAGTAGAGACCATATGAGCAAAAATATTGTTAATTTCAAAAAAGAAGACTTTCTGATAAAAGCATCAGGATTGATTTTTATAAGCCTTCTTCTAACTTTTATCATTACCAACTTCATTAAAAATGAAATTTCAATCCATTTTGAAAATCAATCGATTAAAGAGCAAACTAGATTATTAGATAAAATTATTTCATTAAATACGAATGAGTTAAATAATCTTACAGAAACCTGGCTTGATGGTAATACGTATAAACTTCTACAGAAAGATTTATTTCAAAAAGAAAAATGGGAGGGACGATTAATTGGGCTCTCCAACGCGACTAAAAACCAATTTGGAAGTGAGTTTTTTATCACATATGATAAAGAACTCAACCTGTTAAACCAATACAACACCTATGAGACCCAAAAAGTTTTTAATGTAAAAAATGAAAATTTTATAAAAATTTTAAAACATGTAAAAAATAATGAAATAACTACTAGTGATTTCATTATAACAGCAGATTTAAACGTCAGACAGATTTCAATTTATCCAATTATGGATGATATGTTTAACGCTACAAACTACTTTGCCATCATAACAAACCTAAATCCAATTGTTCAAAGATTTAGGGATATCACTGGATTAAAACTAGATCTAGCTAAAATGAATAACACTATAGTTACTAGAAAAAAACAAAAGAACAAAAACGAAATTTTTAGAAAGATTAGTTCAGCACACCTTCAAAACCTAAATGGTTCTCCCTACTTTAAAGTTTATCCAAACTATGATGATTTAGAAGAAAATTTATTAAAATTGATGAGTAAGATTAATATCATTCTGGTAAGTTTATTTATATTATTTGCATATACTTATTATAATATTTCCAAAAAGTTAAATATTCAAAAAGCAAATACTCTTGAAACCTCAAGACTTTCAAGCCTAGGCGAAATGGCAGGAAGTATTGCTCATGAGATCAACAACCCACTAACAATTATTCAAGGCCATGCTATAAAACTGAAAAGATTGGCCAATAAAGAAAAACTAACATCTGAGGAAGTTTTAAAATCCAGTGAAAATATCAACAATGTTATCATCCGAATAACCAATATAATTCAGAGTCTAAAAAATCTTTCTCGAAATGACGAAAATGCACCCTTTAAAAAAGTTTTTACAGATGACCTAATAAAGGATGCAATTTATTTATCAGAACAAAAATTCAAAAGAAATGGGATTGAGATTATTTATACAAATAATGCTTCTGGAAGTGCTGTCTTGTGCAGAAGAGTTGAGATATCAAGAATAATCATTAACCTTCTAAATAACGCATTTGATGCCCTAATGGAGGTAAAACAACCAACCAAACAGATTCAAATTGTCGTTGATTCCTCACCTAGTTTTACTAGTATATCGGTTATGGATAATGGTCCTGGAATTCCACAGGAGTTATTAGTTAAAATAATGGATCCATTTTTTACAACAAAAGAAGTAGGAAGTGGAACAGGCTTAGGACTATCGATGAGTCAAAAAATTGCGAAACAACATAATGGGTCTTTATCCGTTCAGAGTGCTCCCGGAAAAACTATATTTTTGTTAAACTTACCCAATGGCGAGGAGTAAAGTCCTTCTTAATGGTTCTGCAGCTCCCCAAAGTAATTGATCCCCTATTGAATAAGCATTTAAATAATCATCCCCGATTGTCATTTTTCTAACTCGACCTACAGGAATGCTCAAAGTTCCACTTACTTTTGCAGGAGTAAGATCACTTAATGTTGTTTCTTTTTCATTTTCAACAAAGTTAACCCACTCATTTGAAGATTTTATAATCTCTTCAACGGTTTTTAAGTCCACAGACTTTTTTAATTTTATAGTAAATGCCTGAGAATGACATCTCAGAGAAGCAACTCTCACGCAAGTACCATCGATAGGAATAATATCTTTTGTACCTAAAATTTTATTAGCTTCTACTTGGGCTTTCCATTCCTCTTTTGATTGACCATTATCCATTTTTACATCAATCCAAGGCAATAAAGATAAAGCCAAAGGGTGACCAAATTGTTCCTTAGGGAACTTATCATTATGAAAGTTATCACTCATGATTTTTTCATACTCTAATGCTGTCGTTCCTGGATTATTTTGTCTTTGGTTAAGATATTTATCACCAAAAAATTTCATTTGCTCAAGAAGTTCGATCATATTCCTTGCACCAGCTCCACTTGCAGCTTGGTAAGTCATGCTCGACATCCACTCAACTAAACCTTCTCTAAACAATCCTCCAAGTCCCATCAACATAAGAGAGACTGTGCAATTTCCCCCTATAAAATCTTTAACACCAGAATTTAATCCATTTTCAATTTGAGTTTTATTTACTGGGTCTAAGACAATTACAGAATTATCTTTCATCCTCAAGGCTGAGGCTGCATCAATCCATATCCCATTCCAACCAGCGTCTCTTAATTGTGGATGGATTTCGTTTGTATATTCCCCACCTTGACAGGTAATAATAATTTCCATTTCTTTAAGTTCGTCCAAAGAATTTGAGTCTAAAATTCTATCATGACAATTAGGATAAATTGGAGCTTGGTCACCTTTTTGAGAGGTAGAAAATAAAAAAGACTTTATTTTATCAAAATCATTTTCTTGTTTCATTCGTTCCATTAACACAGAACCTACCATTCCTCTCCAACCAATAATTCCAACTTTTTTCATCAAGAACTCCTTTTAATCATGATTTAATATTCTGTAGGGAAAAATTTCTTCTGTAAACTTGAATTATCCTGTTTGCTATTTTATGATTGTAAAGCCTAAAGAGGAGCGGTTAACATTAAGCCAATTGAGATGTCTTGAATCGATGAAATTGGTCTAGGGTTAATTCGCCGAAGTAAAGTACAATCAAAGACAAGTACTATACTGGTGTGATCGGTTAAATCTAACACACTGTCATACAAAACGTATGGAGAGCTTTAAGGTTAGTCATATAAAATATATTCTAACTTTTCTTTTTCCTCTATTTGGCCTTTAATATTAACATCTAAAAAATTGGAGTTATTAAGATGTCTAAGGTTGTCGTATCAAAATTTGGTGGAAGTTCTATGAAAGACCATGCTGCAATGTTGCGGTCTGCAGAAATTTCAAAATCCCAGAAATCAAATATCACTCTAGTTTCTGCCACTTATGGGACTACTGATAAACTTCACGACTTGATAGACAAAGCCATTAACGGTAATTGGAATGCCTGTGAGAAAATCCTTTTTACAATAAGAGAACATCACTTTGATATTCTTCAAAATTTAACCAATGATCAGATGGCCGGAGAAAGAATCAGAGAACTAGTTAACAATTTAGAAACACTTATTAGAGGTATTTTTCTTATTGAAGAATGCTCTGAAAAAGCTAAAGATAGGGTGGTTTCTTTTGGAGAAAGAATCTCCTCAATTCTTTATGCAGAAGCTTTACGAATGACCTGGGAAGAGAGAACGATAGTCCTTTTTGATAGTAGAAATATTTTAAAAACAGACTCAAACCATGGAAAGGCTAAACCAAACCTAGAAAAAATCAAAAATCAATGTGATAATTATTTCAAATTTACAGATGATATAGCTTATGTCGGTCAGGGCTATATTGGATCCGATGAAAATGAGTCCACCACAACCTTAGGGAGAGGTGGTTCAGACTACTCTGCGGCCTTATTTGCAGAAGGTGTTAAAGCAGATGTCCTAGAAATTTGGACAGATGTAGCGGGTATAGCAACAACAGATCCTAGGATTTGCCCTGATGCCAAACCAATCCATGAAATCAGTTATGATGAAGCAAGTGAAATGGCCCAGTATGGTGCAAAGATTCTTCATCCTACAACTTTAGTTCCGGCCATGCGAAAAGACATTCCAGTTTTTGTTGGCTCAAGTTATGCTAGTGAGGAAAAAGGAACTTGGATAAAGCATAAAGTTGAAGAAAAACCATTAATAAGGGCCATTGCCAAAAGGTCGAACCAGGCTTTATTAACAATTAGAACACCAAAAATGTTTAATGCTTATGGTTTTATAGGAAAAATCTTTGAAGTTTTTACTAAGTATGAAATAAGTGTCGACTGTGTAACGACATCAGAAATTTCTATTGCGATTACCGTAGATGAAACAACTCTTAGACATGATAAGTTTTTAAATGAGCTAAATGATATTGGTGAAGTTATTACTGAAACTGGTCACACACTTATTTCTTTAATTGGAAATCAGATGCTTGAAAAACATGGCTTGGCTAAAAGAATTTTTTCAGCGATCGGTGATGTAAACGTAAGAATGTTATGCTTAGGTGCTTCAGAATTTAATTTTAATTTATTAGTGACAGAAAAAGATGGAGATAATGCAATTAAAAATCTTCATAAGGAATTTATAGGATAGTTAATGAAAATTGCCTTATTAGGTGCGGGGAAAACAGGTAAAAAAGTAGCAGACCTCCACCCAGACACCATAATATTTAATACATCAAATCCCCTCTCAATGGAGGCATTACAGGAATGTAATATAGTCATCTCTTTCCTCCCAGGAGATGCTTTTATCCAATACATCCCTTTACTGATTGAAAGCAAAAAGCCTGTCATAACAGGCTCTACTGGCTTTGAATGGGAACAAACTTGGATTTCTAAAATAAATGAGGAAAGTCTTACTTGGATAAGAGGTCATAATTTTTCCTTGGGAATGAATTTAGTAAAATCTATGATTGAAATTTTGGCAAAGGCAACAGAACTCTATCCCAAAGCTCAATTTTCCATTCATGATATTCACCATACACAAAAGCTAGACTCTCCTAGCGGTACTGCTATCTCTTGGAAGAAATGGCTTAACCAAGAAGCTAAAATTACAGCTGAAAGAACTGGTGATGTTGTTGGCTACCATCATTTAGAAATGGAAAGTGAAGTAGAAAAAATTAAAATTACTCATGAAGCAAAGGATCGAGCAATATTCGCCTCAGGAGCAATCTGGGCGGCCCAACAAATTGTCGCTTCCCCAGAAAAATATAAAGGGCTCATCAACTTTGATAATCTTGTAAAAGATATTTTAGATATATAAGGATACTGATATGGATTTAACAAAAACAAAGCTTTGGACTGCATTGATCACACCACTTACTCCAGGGTTATCACTTGATAAGAACTCATTAAAATCAATACTTAAAGAACAAGATAACGCCAAAAATGGAATACTAATTTTGGGTTCTACAGGAGAAGCATTAAACCTTTCCTTAGAAATGAGAAAAGAAATAGTAGATTTTACTTTAAGTCTAAACCTCAAATCACCTATTATGGTGGGTGTTGGTGCCCATAACCTTGCAGAACAGATAGAATGGACGAACTGGCTTGAAACTAAAAGCATTCATGCTTATTTAATGTGTACACCAATTTATGCTAAACCTGGCGATATGGGCCAATATGAATGGTTCAAAGTCCTAATGGATAATGTTACAAAACCTGTTATGCTCTATAATGTTCCAGGACGGGCTGCTAAGGAACTAAGTTTTAAAGCTGTCAGCATGCTTAAGAATCATAAAAATTTCTATGCTATTAAAGAAGCTAGTGGTTCTGTCTCGAAAATGAAACAGTATCTACAAGCATGTGGGAGCAAAAGTGTTTATTGTGGTGACGATGGCTTAATGGCCGAATTCGCAGAAGCAGGTGCATGTGGTCTCGTTTCAGTTGCAGGAAATACATGGCCAAAAGCAACCCATGAATACGTCAACCAATGTTTAAATAAGAATTTAAAAGAAAAAGAGATGTGGGCTAAAGCTGCTGATACTTTGTTCATTGCAAGTAATCCTGTGCCTGCTAAAGCATTAATGGCATTAGAAGGTAGGATTTCTCACGACACAATGATGCCACCACTTTCAAGAAGGGATTTAACAGATTTGACTTCTTTAAAGATAGCATCCGAAAATATACAAAATTGGTTAAATAAATAAAAAGGAAATAAAAATGGATTGGAAAACGACTCTAGAGAAATTTGAAACAGGTGAAGTTAGGGCCGCAAATAAAATTGATGGCAAATGGGTTGCAAATAAGGAAGCCAAGCAAATGATTCTTGAAGCCTTTAAAGCAGGAGAGCTTAAAGACTTTACTGAAACTGGTCATCCTGGTTTTGTAGATAAACACAACCTACCTGCAAGGCATTTTAAACCAGAAGACAAAGTCAGAATGGTTCCAGGTGGATCATCAGTAAGAACTGGTTCTCATGTCGCAAGTGGCGTCATTATAATGCCACCGGCTTATATAAATGTTGGGGCATTCGTTGACTCAGGTTCGATGGTAGACTCTCATGCCTTAGTAGGCTCATGTGCTCAAATAGGAAAGAATGTCCATCTCTCTGCTGCGGTTCAAATTGGTGGAGTTTTAGAACCAATTGGTGCATCTCCAGTTATTATTGAAGATGACTGCTTCATCGGTGCAGGTGCCGTCATCGTAGAAGGTATTCAAGTACTCAAAGGTGCTGTCGTTGCACCAGGTGTAATTCTAAGTAAAGGAACACCAATTTACGATGCTGTAAATGAAAAACAAATTACTGATGGAATTATTCCTGAAGGCGCAGTTGTTGTACCGGGAACAAGACCAGTAAGTGCAAAATTAAACTGGGCCAAAGATATGGGCTTATCACTAAATTGTGCAATTGTTGTTAAATACCGTGATGAAAAAACTGATGGTTCATTACAACTAGAAGAATTTTTAAGGTAAATATGAATCAATTTCCTCCCAAAATTGAAGAAAAAATAACTTCTGTCATTGAAAGATTTAATGAGCCTTTCTTTTTTTATGA
Source organism: Flavobacteriaceae bacterium (assembly GCA_964215955.1). Taxonomy (GTDB): domain Bacteria; phylum Bdellovibrionota; class Bacteriovoracia; order Bacteriovoracales; family Bacteriovoracaceae. Next base: position 219,423 of record CAXPDR010000014.1, on the reverse strand, counting down.
CTTAGACAAGCTAAAATCACATCTAGAAAGTATGGCAAATATTTTAGACCCAGATATTAAACTTTGGTATGCATGTAAGGCAAACCCAATGAGTGCGGTTATAAAAGTATTGAGAAACTTAGGCTTTGGAATTGATGTAGCTAGCGCAGGTGAATTACACCAAGTCCTTAATAGTGGAATAGATCCTAATCATATTCTTGCAACAGGACCTGGTAAATCAAAAGATTATTTACACCATCTTGTCAAAAGTGGGGTTAAGACTATTGTATTAGAAAGCCTAAATCAGGCATATTGGCTAGATGAAATAGCATGTGAAGAAGACATAAAAATAGAAGCGTTAATTCGAGTTCAACTCAATTGGGATGAAGGAAAATCAGTTCTAGGAGGTGATGATATCACTCCTTTTGGAATAAGCTCAGAGGACTGGAAAGAGCTTGATAAGACAAAGGTTAAAAACCTTAACATCCGCGGATTTCATGTCTTTCAATGGGGAAACCTTTTGGATGTAAACAGACTTGAAACCATTTGGAGAAAAACGATTGAGGAGGTTCAGGCCTTATCAAAAAGCTTGGGAATTGAAGCGGAAGTATTAGATTTAGGTGGAGGATTAGGAATTCCATATGACTTTAAAACAGAGCCTATAAAGTTTGATGAAGTTCATGCTTTACTGGTGAAATTAAAAAATGAATATAAATTAAAAAAAATATGGATGGAACTTGGTCGTTTCACAGTTGGAGAATGTGGATATTACTTCACCAAAGTCGTTGATAAAAAGATGGCCAGAGGAAGAAATATTATTGTCTGTGATGGCGGAATAAACCATATTGCTAGAGTGGCTTTAGTAAACCAGACATTTCCAGCAAAGGCTTTTAAGACATCTAACTCACCTACAGAGACTTTTCATATTCACGGATCTCTTTGTACAGCTTTGGACTTTTTGGGAGCTTTTGAGTTACCTCAAGACATTGAAATTGGAGACTGGCTTGTTTTTCATAAAACAGGTGCTTATGGTTTTACTGAATCAATGCCGTTCTTCTTATGTCACGTGCTACCAGGAGAAGTTATCTATTATAATGGAGACTTAATGATCCCTAGACCTCCAAAGTCCTCATATGACTGGATGATTTAATTTAAGGATTTTTATGAACTGGACAGAGCATTTATACCCCTTAAAAGAGCTCGCTAGCGGGGAGACTCTTAATCTAAAAACTTTTACTATAGATCAAGGGATACCAGGCCCACATATCCATATTCAAGCCTCAGTACATGGAGCAGAACTCCAAGGGAATGCGGTAATCTTGCAACTCATGGATCTACTAAACTCTCAAACAGTAAAAGGAAGTATCACTTTTATCCCTATGGCCAATCCTTATGCGACCAATAATAAACATGGAGCATATACTTATGGCAGATATAACCCTGTCACCGGACATAATTGGAATAGAAACTATCTAGATATTATTATTGACTCCGGTTTTGATATAAAAGCTTTTGCCGAGCAGAACAAAGATTATGATTGGAAAGAAATTAAATCTAATTTTAAAAAAGAGCTTCAAGATATTTTTGAAAGTTTTGGTGAAAAATTAATTAAAGAAAAAAGATTATCAGAAAATAATAAGTTAAACTTACTTCTTCAACAAGTGGCTGCACCAGCAGATGGTATATTAGACCTACACACAGGACCTGTAGCAACCCGTTATTTATATTCAGCTAAATATGAAGAAAACGTCAGCTATTTTTTAAAATTTAAACACATTTTGCTAATACCAAATGAATTTGGTGGTGCAATGGATGAAGCTTGTTTCATGCCATGGATTCACTTACAAAATGAATTATTAAAACTTGGAAAAGAAGTTGTTCTTGATATAGAGAGTTTTACTTTGGAGTTTGGTTCAGAGGAAACATTTTGTATGCAAAATGCCTCTAAAGATGTTGAAAGTATAGTCAACTACCTCAAATACAAAGGTTCTTTGGAAGGGACTCCCGATCAAATTGATTCACATTCATGTGAACTACAAGATTTCAGAACAATTTATTCACCAAATGGTGGTTTAGTTGATTATCATTTTTCTCCAGGTGAAAGATTTTTAAAAGGTGATACCCTCGCCAGCTTTTATAATATGAAAAGGATTGATCCTAATGATCCAATTAAATCAGCGAGAAGTACTATAACGGCAGAAAGTGAAGGAATAATAATTAATAGATGTCCTTCAAGTTCAGTTCATCAAGGAATGGAGCTGTATCAAGTAATGACAAATCTTAAAGAGCATAAGGGGAATAAATGAGTTTATCTAAGCGGGCAAAAAGTTTACAAACAAACCCAAGCCCCATAATGGTCGGACATGAGAAATGTTCAGAGTCTCCATATTCATTTCAAAACCCTAAAGGATATTTAAACTTTGGAACGGCAGAAAATCACCTATTAGATGAACTTCTTTTACCAAAACTTAACCAAACTCCCCTTCTTAAGCAGGAACATATTCAATATAATTGCCTTTATGGTATTGAAGAAGTACGTAAAAGTGTTTGCAGTTTTTTAACGACATACCTTAATATTTCAAATTTGAACTTTGAAAATCTTGTCATTCAAACTGGAGTAAGTGCCATTTGTGAAAGCCTCAGCTTCGCTCTTTTTGACGAAGACGATATAATTATGATTCCAGCCCCCTATTACACTGGATTTGATCACGATTTCACTAAAAGATTTAAATGTAAATTTTTAAAGGTTCAACTAAACCCTGAAGACAACTTTGTTCACAATATTGATAGTTTCCAAAAGGCATATGATCAATATCCTCAAAAAGAAAAAATAAAAGCTGTTCTTATAACTCATCCTCACAATCCTACAGGTGAAGTCCTAAGCCGCAGCTTTATGCAGGCCATATGTGATTTCAGCTTAACAAATGATTTAGAACTCATTTCAGATGAAATATATGCGCTTTCTTTTCATACTAACGAAAATCATACTTCACTATATGAGATAGCTAAAAACCAAAATGTAAAAGCTCATCTCCTCTATGGTATGGCCAAAGACTTTGCTCTAGGTGGACTCAAGGTCGGATTTTTTTATTCTGAAGATCAAGAACTCCTTTCCAGTATGAAAAACCTTAGTTATTTCCACCCAGTCTCAACTCAAACTCAGCTTCTTGTAGCCAATATTTTGAGTGACTCAAAGTTTATCAATGAACTTAAAGAATTCAATAATTCTAAACTCCAAGAGATTCCTCTTATTTTAGAAAGCCAACTACCACAATATAAATTTCTTCCTACCCAGGCAGGTCTTTTTACTGTTCTTGATTTAAGTGATATTGTTACTTCCTTCGAGCAAGAAATAGCTCTCTTCAATAAGTTCTTGGACTATATTAAAATAAACATGACACCAGGCCATGCGCTTGGATTAGATCGTCCTGGATATTTTAGGGTATGTTTTGCTCAACCAAAAGAAGTCATATTAGAATTTATAGTAAGAATGAGATTGTTTTATGACAACGAATTACAACCAAGTCGTTAAGGATTGGGTTTTAAAAACCGTAGTGGGCTTAAACCTATGTCCGTTCGCTAAAGTTCCTTTTGAAAATAATCTAATAAGTTTTGATCTTTCACATTCTCAAAATAGTGATGATATGCTTAAGGACTTTCTTGAGTCTTTAGACCGACTTCAAAAATCTGACGAATACATAACAACGATCTTAACATACCCAAACGGAAACAAAGATTTTTTAGAGTTTTATGACTTTTTTAACCTTTGTGAAGAAATACTGACACAATTAAATTTAGAAAAAATCTTTCAATTAGTTTGTTTTCACCCAAAATTTAAATTTGAAGGTTATGATACTAAAGAGATTGCCAATTTCGTGAACAGGTCTCCTTTTCCAGTTATTCATATTTTGAGATCTGTCGATATAGAAAATTCACTACAAGACCCAGCAATTGCAGAAAAATTAAGTGCAGTAAATGAGAATACCCTTAAGGCCATGAACAAAAAAGATTTCAAAGAGCATTTCCCAGACAAATACTATCAAATTTAATCAAATTTTCACAATCCACTTCTTAGTGTATAATTAATATATGAAATATACAGAAGACTTTTTAAAAGAAATTCCAAAAAATGACCTTCATTTACACCTAGATGGAAGTCTAAGAGTTGAAACATTAATAGACTCTGCCAAAAGGCTAAACATCAATCTTCCTTCATATACAAAAGAAGGACTAAACGAGTTAGTATTCAAAGACCATTATGCTAATCTTGGTGAATATCTTAATGGATTCCAATATACATGTGCCGTCCTAAGAGACTTAGAGACGATTGAAAAAGTATCTTATGAACTTGCTATGGACAACATTAATGAAGGTGTTAATTATATTGAGATTAGGTTTGCTCCCCAGCTTATGATTGATGCTGCTAAAGGTTTAACTTTTGAGTCTATTTTAACTGCAGCAAATAATGGTTTAAAAAAGGCACAAACAGAATTCAATAACTCTGACTGTGTTTTAAAGGAAGGGAAACCAGAATTTCACTATGGAATTATAAACTGTGCGATGAGAATGTTTGGAGCAAAAGGATTCTCTCCTTACTATACAAATTTATTTAACATAATGAATTATTCCAAACCCATGCAAATAATAACATTTGCAGCTATGGAAATGGTAAGAGCATCAGTAAAGTTAAGAGATGAAAAAGGAATTCCCATTGTTGGTATAGACTTGGCGGGACAAGAAGAAGGCTATCCTGCTGGACGATTTAAAGAAGTCTATTCATATGCCCATAAAAACTTTATGAATAAAACAGTACATGCAGGAGAGGCTTATGGTGCAGAAAGTATTTTTGAAGCAATTACCGAATGCTACGCTGATAGAATTGGACATGGTTATTCTTTGTTTTTACCAGATAGAATCCAAGATCCGGCCATAAAAGATAAAAATAAATATATTAAAGACCTTGCCTCATTTATTGCTGATCAAAGAACTGTAATTGAGGTTTGTTTAACTAGTAATATGCAAACAAATCCTAATATCAAAGACCTTAAGCAACATAAATTTAAGGAAATGATTGAAAATAGAATGGCCACTACGATTTGTACCGACAATCGTTTAGTCTCTAACACTACCGTGACAAAAGAACTCAAACTTGCCACTGATAATTTTGATATCCCACTTAAAAGACTTAAAGATATTGTAGCCTATGGTTTTAAAAAGAGCTTTCATCCAGGTTCATATGTTGATAAAAGAAAATTTGCCAAAGAAAATATGATTTATTTTGATAAAATAGCCAAAAAACATGGTTTAAGCTAATAGTCGTATCAAAACATAAGGCTGAATGATTACAAAATCACAAATTTTCTCATAGGGACTGGCCTCAAAATTTTTAACCTGATCTTCTGTGGGTCTTGCAAGCTCTCCATTATCGAGCCATACTTTAACAAATTGGGACTTATCTTGTGCAATTGCAACAGCAGCATCCAAAAGTTGAAGTGATCCTGAGACTATAAACACAGCACCATTTTGATGGTGAACTTTTAACATATCCCAATCAGCTTGTTCTACCTCAGTCTTAAGTTTATCTTTTAAATCTTCCACGTTTTTTACCTTTCTAAAAGCTTCTTATACAAAAATTAACGTAAATTTAAAAGTTTTTCTGCCTCTATATAAGCCTTTTCCATATCTCTTTCAGGATCGAAAAAAGGAACCAACGCAGTATCCGTATCTAGATCTGCTAAAAGTGGATGCTTCGTAATATTAACTTCCGTAGGAGTACTAGCGTTAACAATTGCAAGTCTTAACTGCTCTGGACTAAGTTCAGGATATTTAGCCTTTACCATAGTAGCAGCAGCAGCAATACCTGGAGTTGCACAACTTGTTCCATTTGGACATAAATTTAAAAAGCTTTCATAAGTATAAACATCCACATGGGAACCAACATTGGTATAATCTGTAATAGCGTCTTGGATGATACCTTTTTCTAAGGCTCCGACACAAAGGATTCTATCCTTAGGTCTATATTTTTCTTCTGTAGTTGTATAGCAACTACTCAGTGATTCTTTTCGTTCTTTCATTGGATCGTTATAGATTTGCCTACCACTATTTCCAGCAGCAATAACATAAAGAAAATCGATCTCGCTTAAGGCCTTATCAAATTCTTCACTAATATAGTAGGTAGAGATAGATCTTGAAACAATATCAACTTTTCCCATCAAGGCTTTAATGACATTCAGATCGTTATCATTTCTTCTCTTAGGATCTACATTTGAAGATATATCAGGAAAGATTTTAATCAAACCTAAATCAATCATATTATTATTTATAACTTCAGGCTCAACATGGGCAACCAGTGATAATAAACTTCCACTAGTACCGACACCATGAGTGGCCTTATCATATCGATCGGTAAGATATACCTCAGTGTCATCATCAATCATATCATACATTGGCGAGTTGGAATTGAAGTACATGATTTCTGGAAATAATAAATAGTTAAAGCCCGAATCAACGACAGAAACTCTAACAGCATCTGGGGCAGCGATATATTCAGGGATCTGAAAATGAGCTTCTTTTAATTCATGATATTGTTTCAGAATGAACTTTATATCTTCAGTTTTATCAAAGTTTTTAAGATATTTATGTAACCTATGCGGAGTTTCCGTATAACTAAGAGGTTCCTCAATATCGGTATTCTCATCCACCATAAATGCAAATAAACCACCAGGAAAATGATTTCCCTTAGTTTCCTTATCTAGTTCATAGATTTCATATAATTCACCAAGTTTATCACTTGCTGCTTTGAAAACATTGTCCTTCATATTCCTATCATTAGGGTAATTAAGGCTAAGCATTTGGTAATCTCTATTATACCATTTAAGATCAAAAACTGGTTGCATGGCCGTGGCATATTTTACTAGAACATCATAACGACTCACATTCGAATAGCTTTCAAACAGATCTTTTTGCTCTAATACAGTGGCAAGGATCGCGTAACCTGTTTTCTTTAAAGTATCAATATCTGATCTCAACTTAAGAAAGGACTTTAACTTAATATCAAATTCCTCAAATGAAATAAGCCCATCTCTGTACTCATTGATAGCGGCATTAATATTTTTATAATCCATAAATTCGTTAAATGGTTTATTAAAACAATTCATTAAAGATCGAAGCTTGGATCTATCATTTTCCATTTTTCGTTCTTTACTACAAAAATCTTGTGGTATTTCTGATTCAAAGGCGTAGCTTTGCAAGCTAGAGATTCCTAGCACTAAAGATAAAATCAATTTCATATTTTCCCCATTGTGTTATGGGGCACCATAGCATTTTCTAAATTTTTAGCAAGAGTTTTGAAATTTTTTTAGACTTGAGCTTATTTTTCATCTGAGCTTAAATGCCGTAATCTCTTTGCACCAAGTGATCTGGCCCAATATTCGATACCTATACAGCTATCGCCAAAATGACCGTTAAACCCAGCTTTCTCCATGGCCTTAAGAGTATTGTGAATAGTAGTTATTCTATCTTTAACAGTTTTAGTACTCGCATTACACTCATTCATGGCGCCGGCCCGCATATGCATAAGTCTATTTTTAATATCATTAAAACGAACATCACCCACTTTCTCTTTCAAAGCTTTCAGTGTCGGGTTATTTTCTATCTCCTGATCAGTACCTGTACCTAGTAAGAGGTAATCATCATGCGCCTCTCTAACAATTTGATCAATATCAGTAAGCCCAGAGTGATTTAGATTGTACTCAAGAACATCAACATACATATCCATGGAACCAAACATACTTTTATCTGCTTCAGATATAGCATTTCCAGAAATCCTTAAAAGGTCTTGAAATGTGTTTGTATTTTCGCCTCTTTGAACATTAGCAACAAACTCTTTTAGCCTTGTGGTCATATTCATTAGTCCAAGCCCTCTAGCGTCAGCTCCAACAATCTTTACAATTTGCCCATTTTTATCTTTTACAACAAGGGTCATATCATCTCCCCCTTGAGCTCTCGCAATTGTAAAAGGACCTTTTGCATCTTTTATTTTTATATTAGAAATCCCGTCTTTATCTGTCTTCAAAGCATCTTCTAATTCTTTTTCAAAATTATTAGAAGCTTCAAAAGGAATCTCATAGGCATCCATTGTATTTATTAAGTCCAAATATTTCTTAGGAATTTCTTTTGGATCTCCCCCTGCTCTAATTTTCTCTATAAACCCTTCAAGCGTATATTGAAACTCTGGTGATGCAAGAAGTTTAGCTGCTGATTCCATATCAGATGCTCCGGTCGCATTAAGAATATTTTCACGCATCTTTTTATCTAAAAAGTCTCCTACATCTTGATCACCTCTAGGATCAAAATCATTAAAGATATTGGCCACTCTATCATTAACAGATGCATTGACATAATTATTTCCAGGAGCAGTACTAAGGTGGAAAGTTTTGGGCTCAGGAACTTCATCAGTTACAGGAAATTTTGGATTTTGAATCTTACCACTCCTAAATGGCTTTTCTAAGTCCACTCCGTCACACTCTCCTTCGCATGTAATTAAATATCCTTTAAAGTCGGTTTTTTGAATTTTCACCTTAGCTTTTGGATATTTTTGTTTAAACTCTTCATCTACCATTCCATCGCAAAGACTTTGTTCGTACTTTTGAACAACGGCATCAACCGTTCCTATTTTATATAACTTATTCATATCCTTCATACCATTCCAGGCCAGACGAACACCTTCAGTATCAGAATCAGCCCTCATAAGATCTTGCCTAGCTGTAACCTGATCTTTGTCTTTCCCAGTAATATCCTTAAAGTCACAGGATCCATATGTGTTTAAACTGATAAAAATTAAAACTAATAAAACTTTCATAACTATTTCTTTGTACAAGTTTGAGCTACATCATCTATAACTTTAAATGTTTTTTTATGGACTCTTTTTATTATTTCCTCTTCACTCATCTCGGGGTTTCTAATTCTCATTTCTCTCAACAGAGAGTCTTCAATTTTTTTCGCCAGTGCTGCAAGATAAATTTGATCTTTATGTTCAAGGTTTCTTCTATTATTTGGGTAATACTTTTTAAAGGTTTTAGAAATCTCATCTTTACCACCAGCTTCATCAATGACCCCTTGAAATTGTTCTCTATATTCCAGATCAGATCTTCTGGATTTATATCCACCTTCTCTTGCCGAACCATTTCGTCGATCAGAAGAAATTTCTTTTTTGGTAAATTCCTTTTCTTTTTTAAGTAGTGGGTTAATTCTTCTCCCAGTTGATTTAAGAGTTTGTGTTGCTTCATCAATAACTAACCGTCCAGGACCACCCACCAGTGCAAGAGGAGCTAAATACATACCTAAATCTCGCTCAAACTCACGCTCACCAATAGTATTCGCATCTGTAATACCAGCAAGATACTCAGTTTGTGCCTTTGAAAATTTGCTATTTGAAATTCCAATTGCGACTCCTTCAAGTCCAACACCAAGACCAAACCCCACAGCACAACCAAGCCCGCCAGAAAAGATACACACGCCTCCTCCAATCATAGCAGCTGCACCAATATACAAATCCACTTTCATTTCATCAAAATCCCGGTCTGATTTTAATTCTGTTGAGACATCACAAAGAACTTGCGTCGGTCCACGATCTTTTAAAAACTTCTCAACGGCCACATTAAAACCTAGAAGCTCAACCCTATCCTCACCACTAAGTCCTTCAATCCTATTAATTGCCTTATCAGTACTATCTAGTAGCTTTTGAAAGGTTTTATCAATACTTAAAAAGATTTCATTATTACTTTCCTCCCCTGTTAATTCAATGGAAGCTAATAATGGATCTTTCAAGATTTTGTTCTCATACTCTTCTTTATAGACTGCATTTTGATTTTTAAATTTATGATTAACAATAGTGCTAACTTGTAATTTTAAATACTGACAATCCATAGTCTTTTTTATTTTATAGCTATTTTCGGCAGCCTTAAGAATACATTTTTTACTGTCTGGAATTGTAGAAAACCTCTGCTCCTGAAGTTTACATTTTTCTGAATTATCTTTTGGTCCACAAGTTAAGGAAGTTTCTAAAAAGCTACCCTTTCCTTTAAGTTTTGTTGTAAAATTATGGGCCAAAACATCTTGAGTAAAAGCTTCTTCCAAAACGTTGGTAGAATTCTCTAAAAACTCTATCTCAGAAGTGGTAAGATCCGGGGCGTTTATTTTTGTAACGTCATGCTGGAAATTTTCAGTTTTAAATCTTCTAGGCTTTTCAGAACTATAAACTTTTCCAGGAAACTCCTTTTGGGCCATAAGCAGTCTTAACTTTGGTGTTTCAACAGTAACTTTGTTATAAATGACTTCTTTAAGGGCCTTACAGCCTTCAGTTAATTCTTTATTTTCTTTTATTTTTTTTATACAAAAATGTTGCTGACTTAGGGCTTCTCTATTTTTTTTTAACTCGGCTAATACTTCTTTTTGAAGATCTTTAAGTAAAGAATTTTCTACAACATCATGCTCAATGGCCCTCATATCATAAAGTAACTGATTAAAGTCACTTTCTTTAACTAATTCTCCATCGTGACAGGTGAGGTAATAAGAATTACTTTCATCAGCATTAAATTTTTGGCAAGCATCAAATTCATATTCCTCTTGAGAACTATACTTATAATCTAAAGCTTTATAATTGGATTTAAAGAAATCTAAAACTCCAGCGCTCATATTAAATGAACTTAACAAAAGAGTTTTAAATATCAATATTCTAAAAACAAACATCAGTTAACTTATCGAATCTTCAAGAATATTAATTAAAATTAATTGAACAATTATTCTTTATTGTAATTTTTTTTTCGAAAAGACACAAAGTGGACTACAAAACTCAAGATAAAAAGGATTCCTGAGCCAAGATGAATCAACTCTCCATATTCTTTTAAGGCTTCTGAACTTAAATATAAGAGACTGACTCCAGAAATAATTAAAATCACAGTCAAACCCGACATAATGAAACCGGTATAAAAACGATCTTTCTTAATCTTCTTTAGACCTAACAAAATATGGGAATTAAAAATAACTCCTACTGTAAAAACAAAAAGAAAATTAAAAAGGTTGTGAATGAGTTTAAATTCATCCAAAAGGTAATGAGATCTTAGCCCATAATCCGTTTCAATTTTAAAAAATTCATCAAAAATGAAGATAAGAATTCCTGTAAGAGAAATCCCTAAAATAGAAAAGAGGGTCAATTTTTTTTCAGATTTTTTCATTTCCTGAAAAGTATAGCGCTTGATTAATTAATTTTAAAGTAGAATGTCTTGTAAGAGTTGCTCCACTGAGTGCATCCACTTTATGCAGCTCTTTCTTGCCCATTCCCAATATATTCTGGAGCCATTTAAATGGAGGTTTATATCTCTCAGGTTCATCAAACTCTAACAGCGAAATGTTTTTAACCTTATCCTTATTAATCCAAATGAGTAAGGCTTGAAAGTGAGTTCTTATCTTATCACTTAAAATAAACGCATTTGACTTTTGATTTCCACAATTCACATCAAGCTTTCTAATTGTTCTAAAAGAAATTTTACTATTAAGTTTGGACTCTAATTGTGAAACTTCATCCTTACTTAGCATTTGATAGTTTTTAGTTACAATACAATTTTTATCTTTGAATACCTCAAAGCGAGAAGAGATATTTTCCCCTCTCGCTTGAGTTATAAAGAATGTGAAAAAAAGTATAATGACTCTATTCATTAAAAATTCCAACCAGCTCCTAGACTCCAAGAATCTGTTCCTGTTTCAGCTTCATTCGTTGTTTTAGTATAATCAACTTTTAAACTTATTGTCGCCATTGGCTTTGCTACGATACCAAATGTTTGATGAACTTGTTCTTGAGATTCATCTTCAGTAGTTCCATCAGCAACTTCGGCATGTGTATTTAATGCTTCGTATCTCACAAATGGGATAAGGTTCCATTCCGATTTACCGTGAAGAACATCATAACCAAGTTCTACATAGTAACCATTCATCTTCTCTGCTACATCTGTTGATAGTTCTGCGTTTAAGTCTTCAGTATTTGATAGAGTTAATTCTGTCCAAAGAGCTCTTGTGTGAAGGGCTCCAAATGTACCTTTATAATGAATATCATAAACATTATGAGCAACATCAGAAGTCGTATTATTTAATTTTCCTGAATAAACTGAAGCACCAACTTCAATATTTGCCATTGGCTTATAATCAACTCTTGCTACAAATGCACCTTTGTGAGCATTAGCTTTAGAAGCTTTTTGTCTACCATTTCTAATCCCACTTGCACCAATTGGACTTGATTTATCAGTGTTTGCTGCCTTAAGTCCTGTCACATAATAAAGGTAATATTCTAAATTAGTCGCCTTACCATAAATCCCTGCTCCATTTTCTCTCCAAGTACTTGGCAAAATTCTTGTCTCCACTTGAGTTCTTTGTGTACCTAAAAATGTTGTTGGCTCGTGCCAAAGGTTTAGATGCCCCATTGGGATTAAAAGGGTTCCTACTCTGTAATATAGGTTTTCATTTTGCATGAATTCTAAATAAGCTTGCTCCATATAGATTTTATCTGCATGTTCAACTTCGATTTCTGATACTAATTTCCATTTTGGAGAAAAATCATAACCAACATAAAGGATAAACCTTTTGTTATCAAACTCAGGCTCTCCACCCTCAGTATCTTTTTCACCTTCTTCAGTTTTTTCATAAGTGATTTCACCGTAACCACCAAATTTTATATTTGAAGATGACTCACCCTTTTTCATTTCTTCAATTTGCTCTGCCAGCATATTGATTTTGTTTTCTAATTCCTTGTTTGTTTGTGCATGTAGTTGAAGGCTTCCCAAAAGAACCACTGCAGCAATAACTACTTTTAACATATTTCCTCCTGTTTGATATACCAAACAAATTTAATAAAGACCTTACAAAGTGTCAATAAGGTGAGGATTGAATAATTAAATGATTTTTTCTTTAAGAGTATTTTTAAATTCAGGAAAAATCTTTTTAAGATTTCCTTTATTATAGATCATTTCGATATAGGCCAATACATGATCTAACTTTTTAATATCGAAGGCCACCTTAAAAAAGCTGGTAGTAAACGCATGACTAAGTAAAAAAATACCACTAAGAAGGTCTAATTCTGTTGCAAAACTTTTTTGTGGATAGGATTCTTCACCTCTTCCACCATGATGTCGTTTAATCATATTAATAACATCGGAGTCAACTTGAGGACAATCCTCCAAAAGCTCTAACACTCTATCCACATGCCCGATAATATCATCCTGCTTTAAAGGGTCTAAAAGCTTAATTTTTGAAAGAGGAAGCCCCTCACATAACGCGTTATCCTTATCCTTATACCCCATATCATGCATAAGGGAAGCCATAACAAGCTTATCCATATGTTGATGTTTAAACCACTTTTGGGCTGAAGCAACTTCGATTGCAATTAAAGAAGTGAAATAGCTATGGGAGTAAAGAAAACTTCCTTTCATTTCATTAAATTTATCTAATAAATTTCTAATTTTTTTATCGGGATGTTCTTTAATAGTTCCAATACAATTTTCAACTGAGTTTAAAGTTTTCTCACTAATTCCACAAGATTTGGCCATATCATGAATAAGAGCTAAATGATCAGTTTTTTCAACACTAAAAGAAATATTTGCTTCGGCTTCAAGATCTGTTTGTCCGTAGAGAAATGATGCATGGTTATAAAAATCCATCCTGGTAACCCATAGCTCATTAGCTTTTTTGCTATAGCGATCATAAACTTCTTGATCAAAGACATCACCGTGGTTAACCACTTTAAAAAATTTCCCATCATTAATTTTTAAATAAAGATCACAAGGGGTCATTTTTTCTAGTGTTATATTTTCAATACCAATACAAAAATAATCTGACTCTTTTTTATGTTTTAACTTTAAATCGTAAAATACTGAGGCAATCGAAGTAACAATACGAGATTTTGAAATATAAATTTCAACAGGAAAGTCTTCAAAGTCATTAACAATTTCATTTATGACAATAAGAAGACATTGTTTTCCAGCAGCTTCAAGTGATTCTTTAACTTCAGCAAGAGAGTGATTAAGAACTAAAACTGCGTCATCAACAATATCTTCCACCACAATTTTAGAACCTTCCTCCTCACTGATAATGTTTTCAGCTTCAGGAATGATCTTTCCCACTACAAAGCGAGTCCGATTCAAAAGTTCAAAATCATTTATAAAATAATGTATCTTCAATTATTACCCCAATCAGTAATAATATATTAGCATGAATACCTAGTGATTATTAAAAGTTTTTTATTATATGGTGTTCTAAGTATTGTGCGCCAAGTTCTTCATTTTCCAAACAATATTTAGAGCAATTCACTATGGATTTTACCTTAGTTGGTTTCAAGTAACTAAAAAGAGCTAACTGCCCAATAAACCTGCCAAGTAATAAACCCAAATATTCTAAAGGCCGACTCTCTTCTCGATCCCCATCAATAATTGAGGGCCTCAAGAAATAAGAAGATTGGAAGTTAAGCTTTAAAATTTCATCTTCAATTAAGCCCTTAATCTTTAAGTAAAAGCTTATTGATGAAGAATTGGCCCCTTGAGAGCTTATGAGTAAAAACCTTTTTGCTTCACTACTATGCAGAATTTTAGCTATACTTAAAACCAAGTCTAAATCTACTTTTTTGAAATTTTCCTTTGAACCAGCCTTCTTTATAGTTGTCCCTAGTGCACAAAACACATCATCAACCATAATATCTTTGAGTTCGGCTTCTAAATTATTAAAATTAATATTTTTCACTGTAAATTTATCCCCAAGCCCCATAATCGGCTTTCTTGAAATAATAATAATTTCAGAATAAAAGTCCCAATCTTTGGCCATTTCTATAAATGATTTACCAACTAGGCCGGTACTTCCATAAATTAAAAGCTTTTTCTTTTTCATGATTCGTCTTCTTGTACTTTTTCTTATAGAATTTAAACATGAATAAAAAAATATGGAAACGAGTTATGCAAATTATTGGTCTAGGGGTTATTTTTATTTTAGCTTCATTTTCTTACAAAGGTAATAAGAGTCAAAATATGAAGTTTGAATCTACCTTAAAAGATGAAACATTAGGTATTTGTGGGGAAAAGCCTAACTGTGTTTCTTCCTTTCAGGATAAGGAAGATGAGCATTATATAGCTGCAAAAAAATTTAATAATCTCGACTTGAGCCTTGTTGATGAATTCTTTAAAACTTGTAAAACTGAAAAAAAATCTCAGAACTATAGACATTACACATGTACAAGTAGCCTTTTTAAATTTGTAGATGATATAGAGATACTCTACTTAGAAGATACACTCCATTATAGATCAAGTTCAAGAGTTGGTTACTCTGATCTAGGAGTTAACCGAAAAAGAATTGAACAGCTCATTCAGTTATTAAATAAATAAAGAAACTCTCCATAACCTTTTTCTTTTAACTTATTTTTTGGGATAAACTCTAATGCTGCAGAGTTAATACAATATCTAAGACCAGTTGGCGCTGGACCGTCCCTAAAAACATGACCTAAATGGGAGTCTCCAAACCTAGATCGTACCTCTATTCTTTCGCTGAAAAGTTTATTATCAAGTCTTTCAATAATATTATAACTTTTTATGGGCCGATAAAAACTAGGCCAACCTGTACCTGACTTATACTTATGAGTTGAACTAAATAAAGGCTCTTTTGAAACGATATCCACATAGATCCCTTCATTTTTATTATTCCAGTATTCATTTTTAAATGGCCTCTCGGTTCCCTCTTTTTGAGTAACTTCAAAACTCAAATCACTTAATGTTTTTTTTAGGACTTTTAAAGAAGGTTTTTTAAATGTATTACCCGAAGTAAAAAAAACATCATTTTTTTGCCAGTATTTATTTAGAAAGTCATCTCTACCTGATGCATTTCTATAGTACTTATACTTTAATTTCGTTACAGTATTTTTTTTATAATAATCTTGATGATATTCTTCAGCTGGGAAAAAAGTAGAGAATTCAATAATGGGTGTTTTAATTTTTTTTGGAAATTTTTTTAATTCTTTTAATTTCTTTAACGAGGCAAGAGCAGTTTTCTGTTGTTTTTCATTATGAAAATATATGGCCGGAGAATATTGAAAGCCCCTATCTACAAATTGTCCTTGAGCATCAGTTGGATCAATATTACTCCAAAATACTTCGAGCAATCTTTCATAACTTACTAAGTTTGGATCAAATTTAACTTGAACGGTTTCTCTATGTTTTGTTTTACCACTAGCAACTTCTTTATAACTAGGATTTTTTTTAATACCACCTGCATAACCAGATATAACTGTTTTTACTCCTACTAATTTCTCAAAAGGCGGTTCCATACACCAAAAGCAGCCTCCAGCAAATGTAGCTAGCTCATATTTAGCATGTATAATTGTTGAGGAAAATAGAAATAAAATTAGTAATATTGATTTAAGCATATATCAACTCCTTGCTTTTTGAGTGACAAATGCTTAAACCTTATTACATCTTTTAAAATAAATTATTAGAAATCTGTAATGATATCAGCAAGTTCTGGATCATGTACAAATGGATTCGAATTACCTTGAGTTTGTTGAATATACTCATCTCTTCTAATTTCTTCTTCATCAACTGGATCGATTAAATTCCATTGTCTTAAGAAGAACTCCTCATGGTCAGAGATTCTTAAATCGTATCTAACGGCCATATAAAAAAGAGCTCTAGCAACATTTCCTTTATGACTTAGTGGAGGTTCAAATCCCTCATTCCCTGTACTAGGTACATAACCTCTTTTAGAAGTAGGACAGTCAGTTATCGACCAGTCATTACCTTTAAATTGAGTAAACTCGTAATTACCTCTTGAACTATTTGTTTTAGACTCAGAAGGAAACAAGTGATGAAGATCTGCTTCCATAACTCTAAACTTTTTTGAACCTTTCTTTACGCCAAATCTAGATCTTGGCCAAGTATGTTCAACATTAATTTTAGTGTGATTTGGCATTCTATTCGGGCCAACAGATTTTCTAAATTTAATTTTACAATAAACATCTTGCACAAAATAACCAACGGAATCTTGGTCTAAGTGAATTTCTTGCATAATAATTTTTCGGGCCTTTGAGTAACCATGGTGGGGATTATGATTATCACTTGCCATTTGTTTAACTTCTTCCCTGATTTGGTCGTATTGTAAATATTTTGCACTAACAACCTGAGATAAACTTAGCATCACTACTAAAAATAAAGACTTCATATCTACTCTCTCTTGAAAAATGATGAGATTACTTTACTTAACAAAACTTTATATTAAAAGAAAAAATTATATGTTTTTTAAGTTTTTCTTATAATAAAAGCATGATTTTTATCAATAACCTCTATACCTATATTATACAGCAATATTTCCTTAACATTTAACGCGTATCATCAAATGGAAATTACTCGAGGAGTATTAACTATGAGCAAAGAATTTAACCATGAATATTTAAATTCAGAAAAACTTTTGCAAAGAAATGATATTGAACTGGATTATCACTACAACGCACTAGGCTATTTAAAACTCGTTATGGGAGGAACAGCAATACCCAAATTAATAGACATTACCAGAAAGGAAGATCACAAATTAATATGCACCATAAATAATAAAAAACTTTTAGACCAACTAGCTGACGACTAAGACGTGTTCTAAATGTTTAGTTAAACGCTTTATCAAATGAGAGACATGAATCCCATCAACAAGACCATGATGGGCCTGTACAGAAAAAGAAAAATCTAGCTCCCTTCCGTGGTCATTAATTTTCCCTATAGCAAATGAAGGAATAGTATTGTTACTAAACTTTTTTATAGGATGTTCAATTGATGTGAAGTCCATCCAAGGTAAACAAGTCACAAAGATATAGTCCAAGTGACTAGGGTCATCTAAGTTAAGTTCATTCATAACTTCTGCAGCTTTCTTTTTTTGAATGGAATCACTGATAAACTCTTCCATATTTTCTCGATATTCCAAAGTCGCAAAATTTAAGATATCGTCTTTATCTGTAACAGTATAACTTGGAATAATCCTGCCAACACTATATATATGTTTTCCATTAAACCGAAGTTTAAAGTTTTCATTTTCCTGGATGGCCTGACATAGACAATAAAGCATATAATGGAACACAGGTATATTTTTAGCCTTTAGGGCCGGAAGGAAATTAACAGTTCTTATTTTTTCACAGATGTTAAGGGTCGGCCTTTCAAAACTGTTGTAAAAACTAAACATTTCTTCTCTTCTTGGCTTTATGTTTTCCATCAATACCTCTTTACTTGTGGATCAATCTGTAAAGACCAAGCATCAATCCCACCTTCTATATTAGTAACCTTTTTAAAACCTTTACTACTCAAAATTTGTGCAGCATAAGCACTTCTAACACCGTGATGACACAAACAAAATATTTCCTTTTTATGATCAAGTTCCTTAACCCTTGACTCTAATTCATCGAGAGGAATATGTATTCCTCCAATATTTGCAAATTCAAACTCTTCAAGCGTTCGAACGTCCAAAATAAATAGGTTTTCATTTTCCATTCTTTCTTTTAATTTTTTTACAGTGATTCGTTCCAAAGCTTGCCTCAATCATGTTTCCAACTATAATAGTTCTAATGAAATTTATTATACTCGTTATTCTTTTTTTTTCCACTCAATATACTTACGCACAATTACCGCTCTATGAAATAGGAATGGCTGCAGGAGCTGGTTATATATCTGATTATCCTGCAGCTGACCAAGGCCGAACTAGGGCAATAGCATTTCCTTCCTTCAAATATAGAGGAAAGTTATTTCGATCTGATAAAAAGGGAACAAGGGCTAGATTTTTTAAAAATGAAACCATAGACGTTGATTTAAGTTTTGGCGCAAGTTTTCCCGCAAACTCTGAAGACAATAAAGCCCGTGAAGGTATGGAGGACTTAGACTGGTTAGGAGAAATAGGGCCAAGAATAAATGCGACCCTGCTAGAAACCAAAAAACACTCCATAGAATTAGAAATTCCCTTTAGATATGTTTTTTCAACTGACTTTGACTTTACAAAACATAGAGGTTACAGATTTGTTCCGCAAATTGATTACAAATATAGATTTCTGGAAAAATATACTTTAAATCTAAGTTTTAAATATGGATATGCCAATGAAAAGCTAAATGATTATTTTTATGAAGTTGACGGAAGAGATATCACTACTGAGCGTCCTCGATATAATGCTAAAGAAGGCCATATTAGTCTAGATCAATCGGCTTTTTTAATATACGAATCAGAAAAGATTTTTTACCTTTTTGGCCTTAGATTTTCTAATTATGCAAATTCAAATAATACTAATAGCCCTCTACATAGGGTCAATCAAGATACTGCAATATTCTTTGCCTTTAATTATTTTTTCTATCAAAGTAAAGAAAAAGAAGAATAACTAAAACACCCAACCTATATTAATAAAGAAACTACCAACTGTACCTAACGGGATAGATTCATCCTGGACTTCTCCATCACTTGCCTCAAGTTCTAACTTAGAATCAAAGCCATAGAATCCAATACTATAACCAAACTGAGCATTGAAATGATCCCATTGCCAATTGTATCCTGATCCAATAATCGGACCTGATCCATCGACGGAACCTGTATAGGACTTACCACTAGAATCTTCCGTTTCTAATTCCATTGCTAGTTTTGAATAACCTAAAAATCCAAACCATGAATCGGAAAAGTGCTTTTCCTTCCAGTAAGTGAAATATAAATGAAACTCATTAGCTTCAAACTCAACATCAAGAACTTCAGACTCCCACCTAAGTCCGCCAAATCCAACACTAAATTTATCTAGAAATCCATAATTGATTTCGAGATTGCTAGCACCTAAAAGAGTTGCAACTGGAGCTGTTTGCAATTGAACTTTAGTCTCTGCATTCAGGTTAAAGGAAATTAAAAGAAAAATTAAACTTAGAAACTTCACCATCACTTAGTACCAAATAACCTGTCTCCTGCATCTCCTAGACCAGGAACAAGGTACCCTTTTTCGTTTAGCTCTTCGTGAGCACTTAAAGTATACACATCGACATCTGGATGAAAATGATGAAGCCTATCCAACCCTTCTTTACAGGAAAGTATCGTAAGCATTTTAATTTTTCCAACTTCATATTGTTTTAACCTATCGATTGAAGCAATTGCTGTATCACCTGTAGCTAAAAGAGGATCTACTAAAAGAATTTCTTTGCCTTTTATCTTTTCCGGCATTTTAAAATAATATTCAACTGTATTATTAATAAATTTATCTCTATAAATTCCAATATGCCCAGCAGAACAAAATGGCAAAAGTGTGAGCATGGAATCTATCATCCCATTTCCTGCTCTCATAATGGAAACAATTACTGGAGGTTGTTTGATTCTATTAACTTGTGCTGGAGCGATAGGTGTTTCAATCTTCTCAGCTATCACTTCCAAGTCTTTAGTCGCTTCAAAAGCTAAAAACTTAGTAAGTTCTACTATAATTCTTCTAAATTCATCACTTTTAGTCTTCTCATCACGAAGAAAACCAAGTTTATGGTCTATAAGTGGATGTTTAATTTCTATAATATTTTTATTCATAATTTGTCCTAATTTAAAAAACAGTTCCGTCACTATCTAGTTTGATTGGAGTAGAGCCACAGATTCTTTTTTCTTTTGCGATTTTTCTTCCGGCCCACCAGGTCCCACCTTCTAAAACTTTCGCTAGTGGGAACTCACTGTCAGACTTACCGATTTTTTCTTGAATAAACTTTCCAACTTTATCCAAAAGTTGAACAGTTAAAGCTCTCCACTCAATAATTAAATCACTTGATGGCTTATGACTTTGTTCTAAAAGCTTCTCGTCTCTTAATTGGATGACTCCAAAATCTAAAAAAAGACCACCATTCCTGTATTCTGCTAAGCCTGTAAGCTTTTCTGCGCCAGATATATTTAAGCCAGCCTCCATCATAGGCATAACTAGACTATAAGTTAACCATTGGCTTAACTTGTGAAAACAAACAACAGTATCACGATTTATTTCAGAACCAAGCTCTGCATAATGCCATACATCTCCAAGATTTATTCCATTTGCCGAAATTCTTCCCGGCCAGATGGGTCCAAGCCCCTTCAGTACGGCGGTTAAAATATCAGTTACACTAAAATTTTTTCCGTGTTTTTCAACAAGATAATCAATGATAGATCCTGGCCTTCCTAAAGGAAAAACTTCTTTATTTTCTAAAACAGCATCACCAAGTTTTGAGAGAAGACTTGTTCTACCTTCCAATCCAACCATAGGATTGTTACTTGTAACCTGAAATCCATTTGCAATATCTTCAATAGAAATATTTTTTAATTTTTCACCATTAACTTGAAGCTTTTTATCTTGAGAAATAGAAAAATCACCATTCAAGAACATATGGTAAGATGCTACAGCAAGCCCCTCAGATCGATCAAAGAAAGTTCCATCTTCTTTAAACTTCCATTCTTTTCCAGCTCCTGCATCTAGTAAAACGGAAACAATGACCAGATCAAGTTTTATTCGTGCCTTTTCTAATGCATCCTCTGTTTGAATATAAGAAGATAATTCTTCTTCTCTATTTTTTGAGCCAACGTTAAAATGTCCCCACCTACTATGAAATGGAATATTATGATCCGGATAATTCTGGTTGATTACATCAAGCACATAGTCTGAACAAGCCTCTAATTTATCTAGATTCAATTTAAAATGAGTTTTTCCAGAGTCTGCGAGATCAAAAATTTTTTTAGTTGTTTCTCGTACTGCTTTTGGAGATAAAATATAATCAATATCTTGGTTTGAAAAATTACTCATCTAATTCCCTTCCTTGAACATTTTGTAGATCTTTTTCATCTTTGATTTCGCCATCAGTAAAATAGCCAGCTGCTTTTTTTGCCTCAATTTCAACTTGTGCATCTGCTGGTATTAATTCTTCAGGAATAGAAAGCCTATTAACAACTTCAATCCCACTACTCACAATTGCATCATATTTCATATTACTCATAGAGTGAAGATTATGAATTTTTTTAACTCCAAGATAATTTAATGTATCTGGCATAAATTCTTGAAACCTAGCATCCTGAACACCGGCAACACATTCAGTTCGATAAAAATAATTCTTGGCTGAGTCTCCACCTTCTTGCCTTTTTCTAGCATTATAAACCAAGAATTTGGTCACTTCCCCTAGGGCTCTTCCTTCTTTCCTGAAATAAACAATTAAACCTACGCCACCTTTTTGAGCTGTTCTTGCAGCATCCTCTATTCCCCATGTTAAATAGGGTCTACAGGTACAGATATCAGAGCCAAAAACATCTGACCCATTACACTCATCATGGACTCTACAAGTAAGCTCAACATCTGGGTTCTGAAGATCATCTGGATTTCCAAAGACATAAGCAGTACTTGAACCTATAGGAGGAAGAAGAATTTTTAAATCTGGCCTTGTCACAAGTTCTGGAAACATTCCACCTGTTTCTTGGAATAAAATCTTTCTTAACTCGCCTTCATCAATATTTAATCGTTTGGCCATACCTGGTAAATACCATACTGGCTCAAGAGCAATTTTTGTACATTTCACAGATCCGTCTTCTTTAACAATTTTACCATCTACTTTTAACCTTCCTTTTTTAACGGCCTCCTGAACTTCAGGAATATGTAAATGTGCTTGGGTAACAGCAATTGATGGTTTGATATTATAACCTTCCTTAAAGAATTTCTTAAAATGAAGATTAACATCAGCACCAAAAGGATCAATAGTTACAATCCTTTCTGGATCATACCATGCAGGATTTGGCTTAACAGCGTAGGTTCCTTCTGTATTATCCAATTCAGGTCGATGGTCTTTAGGAAAAGCACCGGACGCGATAGAAAGAGCTCGATAAACAGTATATGAACCAGAGTGGGAACCAATCGAGTTACGATTTTCTTTTTCAGAAATAGTTGCAATAACAGGTCCTCTTTTTTCTGGGTCCTTTTCTCCCCAATTTATTTTAGGAATATCCTTAAATAATTGATTAGAGTGTGAAGTTAATACTACATGTGAAGTACGTTTAAATGTTTTATCTTTTAAATCCATAGTTTTCTCTCTACGACATCCAATTGTGATCGTTTTGGTTTTCCCATTTAGTTGTTATCTTTTTTACGTCTGTCCAAAAATCAAGAGAATGATCTCCTGTTATATCTCCATGTCCAAACTTTGAGTCCTTAACGCCACCAAAGCTAAATGGTTCTCTTGGTACAGGAACTCCGATATTTACTCCAAACATTCCACATTCAGCAAGACTTGCTACATGGGCGGCCATTGGTCCAGAACTTGTAAATACGCTTGCAGCATTTCCGTAACCACTCGAGTTTTGAATCTTCATTGCCTCAGAAATATTCTCACATCTCACTATTGCTAAGACAGGACCAAAAAGCTCAATTTTTGCAGCATGAGAGCCAGGCTTTACATTATCTAATATCGTGGGACCAAGCCAAAAACCATCGGCCATATTTGTATCACTAGGCTTTTGATTTCTTCCATCGAGGATTAAATTGGCACCTTCACTTACGGCCTTTTCAATAGACTCATTTAAAAAGTTTAATTGCTCTTTGGTAATAATCGCACCCATAGTTTTACCAAGAACTTGAGCCTCTGCTCTTTCTTTAATTTTTTCTATGTGATTCCCAACATCACCTACTGCTAGTAGAACAGATGCTGCCATACATCTTTGCCCAGCACACCCTGTAAAAGAGTCAGAAATCCCTAATCCTGTCACCTCTAGATCAGCGTCTGGAAGTAGAACAATATGATTCTTTGCTCCACCTAAACACAAGGCTCTTTTCCCATGAGAAGTTGCACGTTGATAAACAATTTTGGCAACTTTTGTTGATCCAACAAAAGCAATGGCCTTAATATCTTCGTGATCTATGATACCTTCTACTATTTCCTTTTCACCTTGGATCACTGTTAAAATTCCATCAGGTAAACCGGCTGCCTGAAAAGCCTCAGCAATAAACTTAGAAGTTAAAGGAGTTTTCTCTGAAGGTTTCCAAACGTAAGCATTTCCTAAGCCAATAGCAATTGGAATAGTCCACATAGGTACCATCGCCGGAAAATTAAATGGTGTTATTGAGGCAACGACTCCCAATGCCTCTCTTCTGTATTCACAAAATACCCCCCTACTAACTTCCAGTTTTCCACCCATATCTGAGTTTTGTAATGAAAGTGCATATTCCAGAACTTCAATCCCTTTCATCAAGCCAGCTTTGGCTTCCCCAAGGGTTTTACCATTCTCAAGTGCAACTATATGTGAAATTTCATCTTGTCTTTGTACTAAAATTTCTCTAAATTTAAATAAAACTTGAGCCCTAGCTTTCATGGATAATTCAGCCCATTTTAATTGAGCATTACGAGCAAGTTTAACTGCTCTATCTAAATCCTCTATACTAGAGTAATTAACTTCCCCACACTTCTTACCAGTATATGGACTAATAATATCGCTAGTACTACCTTTCGATTCTTCCCATTTTCCACCAATAAAACTTGATACTTTAACGTCATTAACTGACAAATTTATTTCAGTCATAAATTCTCCATTTATTTGCCAAATGAGTATTCTAGATTTTCATAATTCATTTGTGTAGCTTCGTTGCGTTATATACAGAAAAACCCTTAATGAACCGAGTAGGACTTCATGCTAATCATTTTATTTATTATTATAGTTCTATTAGTTACAGTAATTTTTTATTTACTTAAAAAACAAAAATCCAATATTAAAAAGATAGAAGTATTAAAGCAGAAAGAAATTCTTGAATTAGAGAGTCGAAATGCCCATAGAAATGCTTTTTTTTCTACTATGGCCCATGAGATTAGAACCCCTTTAAATGGTGTAATCGTAGCGACAAAACTTCTTAAAGAACACAAACTTCCCAAAGAAAGCCATGAGCTTATAGAGATTATACATAATTCAGGAAGCCTTTTAATTAATGTAGTAAACGATGTTTTAGATCTTTCCAAAATAGAAGCTGGAAAAATGACCTTAGACTATAAATCATTTAAGCTTGAAAAATTATTAAATGAGATCGTTTTCTTTTTTGAACCCCAGTTTAAAGAGAGAGGATTATATCTTCACTACAAGATTGAAGATAATCTAAAGAAAGAAATATACTCAGACCCCACGAGGCTAAAGCAAATTCTTTTTAATATCGTTGGAAATGCAATTAAGTTTACCAAACAAGGTGGTGTAAGTATCTCAATAACTAAAGATAACGAATTCCTTAGATTTGAAATTTCCGATACTGGTATCGGAATAAAAGAAGAGGATATACCAAGGCTTTTTGAGACGTATACACAATCTAAGGGGCAAAGCTCAGAGCTTGGTGGAACGGGACTTGGTTTAAATATTTGTAAAAATTTATCAGAATTGTTAGGTGGATACCTAAAAATAGAGTCTACTTTTGGAATGGGAAGTAAATTTACTGTTACTGTTAAACTTGAAGATAACGTAATAGTTCAAGAAAATTTACCAGACAAAAAAGAGAAAATTTCTCAAAAAGACTTATCTGAATTAAACATTCTCTTGGTTGATGATAATGATGTAAATCGAAAAGTTGCAGGTCTTATATTAAAGAAAAAAAATATCTCCCCTGACATTGCTGAAAATGGGAAAATAGCATTAGAAAAGGCATCCCAGAAAAAATATGATCTTATTTTAATGGATCTGAATATGCCTGTCATGGATGGGATTGAGGCCTGTGAGAAACTTATTGAAACAACTCCCTATAATGAACTTCCCTTGATTGTCGCCTTATCTGCAAACGCCTTCAAAGAGGATAAAGATGAGTGTTATAATGCAGGAATGAATGGCTTTTTAACAAAACCTCTTAGTTTTTCTCAGCTTGATGAATATCTTGAGCTGGCACTAAAAAGAAAAGTTAGCTAATTTGAAGAACCTTGTACTCTCTTAGGTCGTTATTGATTTCAACTTCAAATGAATCCCCAGACTCTATACCAAGAGCACCATCTCCAATTGGTGAGAATACGGATATAACTAATACTACTTCTCCGTCAATATTAAGCATAGTGCCGCCAGCGGTAGGTGCAACAAAATAATACTTCTGAGTATTATTAAATTCTAATTTCACTAAAGAACCAATACTTACCAAGTTTTGTTCTGCTGTAATATTTATCTCTTCGAGTAACTCTAACTCTTGCTCAAGCTCTGAAATTCTCTGCCGTTGCCCATCTGCCAAGTAATTAGCCTCAGTCGCTCTCGTGTCATATTTACCATCTGACTTTAAGTCTCCTGTTTGGATAAGCTCTTTAGTACTATTATACGCCTCTTTTAACTCACCAAGTTCTTGATTCACTTTTTCAAACAATTGATCAATAATTTTTTGTTTATCCATAACTGACTTATCCTTATAACTAGACTATTATATGGGCTAAATTAATTAATTAAAAGAGTTCTTATGAGTTTATTATGTAATTTGCAAAATATAAATTTAGCATTTGGAGAAAAAGTTATCTTTAAAGATGCTAAGTTTTCAATCGATTCTAATGATAGAGTGGGCCTAATTGGACTTAATGGACATGGTAAATCCACTTTATTTAACATTCTAGCTGGAAAGCTTGAACCTGATACATCTCAACCACCTTTTATATTCGATAAAAACAATGAATCTTTCAACTTATTTTACATTCCCCAAGAATTAGATATAGCATCATTTTCTCAGTTGAATATAAAAACATTTTACCTATCTTTCTACCCAGAGCTATTAGACCTTCATTTAAAGCTAGAAAAGGTTCAATCTCAACTCATGGAAGATTATTCAAATGAAAAGTTGTTAGATCAACAACAAAAATTTCTTAACCAATTTGAACATTTAGATGGATGGAATATCGAACGTTCCTATTTGAACTATCTCGAAACCTTTGAACTATCAAACCTTGATTCTTCTTTAAAGAATCTCAGTGGTGGAGAACTACGAAAGATAGCTCTAAGTATTGGATTATCTTCTAAAGCAAATTTAGTTTTATGGGATGAACCTACAAACCACTTAGATGTGGAAACAATAGAAAAGTTTGAAGATGAGATTAATAAAAAAAATAATGCTTGTATTATTATTAGCCATGACCGTTACTTATTAAATCATGTGACAAACAAAATTATCCACATTGAAAATGGTGATATTATTTCCTTCCAAGGAACTTACCTTGAGTATCTTGAATACCTAGAAGAAAAACAAAAGGAACTAGCGAAAAACCTAGATAAATTAGAAAACAAGCATCGTAGAGAACTCGCTTGGATGAGACAAGGAATTAAAGCAAGAGGAACTAGGTCTAAAAAAAGAGTTGAGGGTTTTCACAATATCAAAGACAGCATTAGTGATTTGAAATCGAAGGCTAAGAAATCGGTAAACTTAAACTTATCCCACTCAGGAAGAAAATCTAAACTTCTTCTTGAGATCAAAGAGGCTCAATTTAGTTATAATCAAAAAGAAATTTTTAAAAATTTAAGTGTGAGTGTTTACAGAGATGATAAAATTGCTTTAATAGGGCCAAACGGAGCAGGTAAAACAACTCTCATAAATATCTTACAAGATAAACTTAATATACAGGATGGAAATCTAAAAAGGCTAGATGGAATTAAAATAATAACTTTTGACCAAAAAAGAGATTCTCTTCCCATGGACAAAACCCCATTTGATCTCATTGGTGATGGCCAAGATTTTGTTCATTTGCCTGATGGCAGTAAAAAGCACGTTATGTCATATCTAGAAAACTTTCTTTTTCATAGAGACCAGATCAAACGTCCAATCTATACTCTTTCTGGAGGCGAAAAAAATAGACTTCAACTAGCTCTCTTTATGAAGCAATCTGCAGACCTTTGGATCTTTGATGAACCAACGAACGATTTGGATATTGAAACGATAGAGCTTTTAGAAACAGAATTAAAAAACTATAATGCAGCCGTCATTATTATAGGCCACGACAGAGCCTTCTTGGATAATGTGTGTAAAACGACTTGGTTATTACAGGATAAGAAAATTGAAGTTTTTGATGGTGGTTATTCACAAGTAGCACCATATCTTCATGCCCTTGAGTTAGAAAAACAATTAAATCAATCTTCCAACAAAGATGAACCACAAATATCCAATGAGCCTAAACCAAAAGAAAAAGTAAAGGTTTCTAATAAACAAAAACAACGTTGGGCAAAAATTGAAGATGAAATTTCAAAAACTGAGAACAACATAGAGGATTTAAAAGCCAAAATGGCCGAATTTGATTTTAGTCAACACTCAGAAGGCCAAAATACCCTTTATCAAAAACTAGGTGAACAACTTCATCAGGCAGAAGAAACTTTAGCTAAACTCTATGAGGAATGGGAAGAATTATCTGAGCTTTTTCAATAAAAAACCCTACCTTTCGGTAGGGTAAAAAAAAAAAGAAAAAAAGGAGGACTTTTAAATCCCTACACTTGCTGTGTGTATTCAGATTAAAGGAAAACCGAAATCTTTTTGTGGTCAAAGAAGTGCCGCATGGAAAAATTACAAAGTGTAAAATAATTAGACAGAGCTAGATTCGAAAAATACCTTTTAAAGTCAGTACTCTGGTCTGCATCCTTGCCTTTCGGTAGATCGAAAGATGGATTTGGAGCTTTACATTCGTTCTTTTAAACTCAGGAGGAAAGTTCAATTCTCCCACCTTTAAATAAAAAACTTTATCTTTTCTTACAATTTGAGACTTTTTGAGAGCAAATTGACCAATAAAGTACTGTTGTCTAGTTAAATCATCAAATTCATAAATAGAAATAACGAAGTCTGTTTTTATATTAAAGCCAGGATTATATTTTTCTTTTACCTCTAAGGTTAATTTTTCACCAGATTTTCTTATTTTCCCCAGGCTTAAATTCTTAAGCTGTAGCTCTGATTTTGCATCAAGAACATCTAAATAGAAATCATTACCAATCTGCTTAATGGTGTAGACAAGTATCGCACCACTATAGCTATTAACCTCGAGACCTCGGTCAGTTAGTTTTATTGCAACTTTTGTTTTCTGATAATTTTCGAATTCTTTGTCACTATTCCAGTTAAAATAGATTTTTGACTCATTCGTCTTTTCATAAAAGTAAAAATCATTATCTATTTGTGAGCCAGAATGAAATAACTTTTTTGCCCCCTTAAGCTTTGCCCAAATATGTCTTGTTAAGATTAATTCAGTTGTAGCTAAATCTTTCAGTGTTACTAGGGAGGAAGTTTTCTCCTTGGAAAGCTTGTACTTTTTTGGTGCTAAAAAAATTCTTCCAAAAAAGCCATCACTACCATTTAGGCCTGCAATTCCGTCAGGACCATCATCTCCACCATTGCAACCTTGTCCCCCAAGACCACCTTTTCCACCAGAACCACCTTTACCAGGAGATTGGTTTAAATGAATAAGTTTAAGTTCAGAGAAGTTATCAAACTGAATAAGAACATCTCTACCATTCTCACCCTTCTCACCATCACGCCCATCCTCACCGGACCTACCAGCTGATAATATTCCAGGAGCACAGTCCATAGCAAAAGCATCTGCTCCGTCTTTTCCAGGAAAACCATCTCTTCCACTTAGGTCAAATGATTGAAATTCAGAGTTCGTCCATATGTACTGGGGAGTAAATCCAAAACTATAACTGCTAATGAATATTAAAATGATTAAAAAGTATTTCAATTCCCTAATCCCTTATTTTTGATAACCATTTCTATATGGCCTAGGACGGTTTGACTACAAATATGTAGATTTAAAACTAAATTTATAGAATAAATCTAGATTTTTGGTGCCAAAAGACCATTATTACACAGTGCAAGGTGCATTTTGGTCCGACAAGACGCTCCCAAAATAAGGACTTTTATTCATTTTACCCCCGAAAACTTTTGGCATCTAGCTTGCTTCTAGATAGATCAATACGGCATTTTACTTAATGAATAAGTAATATTGAAAACTGGGGAATAAATATGAAATACTCATTACTGACAACACTATTATTATCTAACCTATTAGGTTCAAGTGCTTTTGCACTTACTCAAAAAATTGATTTAAACCTCAATGAAACCCATCTCAGGCAAGGCCAATCATTACCTTTAAAAAGGATGATGAACAGAAACCTTGGTGCTAGATCCATACGAGGTTGGAAAGTTAAAGAGGTCATCGTAAAAGCCAAATCCAAACATGGGCAAGGTGAAATTAGCTTACAAGTTGGACATCAAGAAAGCTTAAGTAAACTAGTTCCAGGAACCCCTGAGAATTTTGATCAATATGGATTAGGCCATTCAACTATTTCACTTAAAGCACCTAACTCTTACAGAGGTGAATTAGAAAGAAGAGTTAAACTTAATACTTTAGGAAATATAAAGCTTCATTCTGCAGATATTCTTTTAAAAAAACAAGTAAACTATGACCCACAAATTTTGCCACCCCATATTTTGAAAAAAGCTGTAGAGTTTAAAGCGGATAAATTAATTGGAACTACTAAAACGATTAGACCCCTTAACCGGGTAAAAGGAATTGTTTTAGAGGGAACGAAAAGAAAAGTATCAGTAAATAAAGTCGAAATTCATTATGTTGATGGACAAGTAATCGAGATAGATGAACTGGATGGTAAACTAAGAAATGGCCATCAAAAAGTTTTTGCACTCAAAGGACAGCTTGCTAAGCCAATTTCTAAAATAAAAGTTTCAGCTTCCTCTAATAGCTTATTTGGTAGTAGAGGAAAAATGGCCTTATTGTTGGCCCAATAACAATAACTATTCTCACCCACAAAAAAGCCGCTGAGTATCAGCGGCTTTTCTTATTTAACTTTATTTATTTTTTTAAAGTGAATCAAAAGAAACACCAGAAGACAATTCCATTAACTTGTTTACAACGTTTGAAAATGGTTGAGGTCTATTGGTTTTAATCTCACACCACGCTTGTCTCGTTTCTCCTGTTATCGTGTTTTTCACATTACAAGAGTTACCTGTTCCAAAGTCAGTACTCTCAATAAGATGGAAATCGTGGGCTTTCTTAGCTCTTTCCAACCAGCTTGCTGGTGGTGCTTGTTTTGTATTTACCCATGGTTCAACATCGGTAACTGAATTCATTAGTCCCGTTTTCTTCCAATCTTTAGTCATCGCCCAAAAGAAATCTGGTTGATTATTATTTGGTCTCTTTCGAACACTACTAGATGCAAATCGATCGACTTCACCTACATAGGTTGCTCTCCATTGGCCACCAATGATATTGTAATCAGCATCAAGTTCAAGGTCATACATCATTCTCTTAGTTACAATCTCATCACCAGCTTCAGAGTTTTTTAATCTACGTATTGGTTTTAAATAATCCATATAGTACATTTTAGTTTCAACCCCAACAATATATTTTGCTTTGGGATGTCTATAATCCAAAAATTGATCATTTCTATCAATAGCAACGATAGCGCTATCTATATTTCTCTTTTTTCTTCCAGTGTTTGGATTAAAATACCTCATTGAGTATTTATACATAGGATGATTATCAACTGGTGATTTTACTTTTCTCTCAACAATAAAAGAACGTTTTTGTTTACCAATAAGATTTACTAATCCTAAATGCCATTTAGCAGGATGGACCCCTACACATCTTGGCTCAAGTTTTCCACTATAAGGATCTTTTTCAGTATCGTAGAATCTTCCAAATCTATCCCTTTTAATATTTTTTTGGTTACATCTTTGACCAACGAGAGTAGTTCCACCAAGGCCTGTTCTTTTACCCTTTTCATCATATTTTTGTGGACCTTGGAGCAAGGAGTTAAACCAATACAGTGAGATTAAACCTTTAATATCATCTGGATAGAACCTAATAGTAATATCTGAACCGTCACTTCTTTTTCCAATATTAATATCGACTGCATTTCTTGGTCTTGGAATGATTCCCGCTGCTGTTGACCAACCATTACATATACCTTCCCATGCCGCGATATCAGTTAAAACTCTATCCGCAATGACATAGTTTTTCGCATCTTCTAATGCTTGAGGAGTCACCTTCTTAAGTGCTTGATAAACACTGACTTCTTTTCCACTATCAATTAGTTCTAACGCCCTTTGAGCCTCTAATCTACGACTAAGAACGATATCAACTCTTAACGCCTCTTCCCAGCTATCATACCATCCCCAACTTACATATTTATCAACAAGTTCAGATGTATCTTGTGCGGACAACTGTATCTTACTCAAACTTCCATATTTATTGTCATTTCCATAGCGATGCATATACTGCATAAGCCTATTAGTTAAATCAAAATCATAATCTCCTAAAATCAGATCGTACTTTTCAGATGGAGCAAGCATAGATAATTGTGCATTATTAAGTGAGTCAATTCTTTTGTGAGTCCCATTCTTTCTAGCTTGAAATTTGCTCCAACTAGATCTCCAAACACCGGTATGGGATTTTAAAAAATCTACATAATATCTTACTTTTGAATTTTCATAAGGATCAGCAATGACACCTTTTGATAATGGCCAATACGAAGTGGACCATGGTTGGGTTGCTGTTTTCCCTTCAGATAAGTTATTGTTGATGATATACTTAAAGTTCTTAATAAAGTTTTCATCTTCACTAACTTTTTCTACTTGATCATAGATTTCAGAAATATCCATTGGTACAAAAGGATAAATATTTGTGTATTTTTTTTGGGCCAATAACGGCGCTGAACTTAAAATCAGCGCCAAACTTATAATGCCTTTTATCTTACTTGCTTTCATCTTTATTTCCTTAGTTATTTTTAAAGTTCACTAAAAGACTTTCCGGATGACAATTCAATCAACGTATTTACAACATTTGACATCGGTTGAGGTTTATTAGTCTTTAACCCACACCAAACAGTTCTTTTGTCGCCAGTGTTAGGGTTTTTCACATCACATAATTTTCCTTTGTAATTATATGTACTTTCATATGCGTGCATATCATGAGTTTTCTTGGCGGTATCAATCCATGACGCAGGTGGAGCTTGAGTTTTGTCTTCCCACTTAGCAACGCTTGACCAGTTGTTAAAATAACCTGTCTCTTTCCACCTTTTTGAAACAACCCAAAAGAAATCCGGTTGATTATGGTTTCTTTTTTCTTTTTGTCTAATTTTTGAACCTGGTCTTTTCTTTCTTAGAATTTTTCCAGCATACTTAGCTCTCCATTGTCCACCAACAATATTATAATCAGCATCTAATTCAAGATCATAAAGCATAGTCTTATCAACCTCAGAGTCATCTTTTTCATCGTCTGTCTCTTCTCTATTTGGTTTCATATAATCTAAATAAGTCATAGTCGTTTCAACACCTACCACATATTTAGCTTTTGGGTTTCTATTACTATAAAACTGATCTTCTTCGGTAATCTCTTCAATATTATGTCTAATATCTTTATATTCTTTTCCATCATTAGGATTAAAATATTTCATTTCATAACTATACATAGGGTGATTATCGACTGGTGAGTCTACTTTTCTTTCAACAACAAAAGACCTTCCTTGTTTACCTATCAAGTTAACTAGACCCATATGCCATTTAGCAGGGTGAACTCCAACACATCTTGGTTCTAACTGTCTTGAGTAAGGATCTTTTTCAACGTCATAAAGCCTTCCATAAGCATCCTCCTCAGCATCAGTATTACATCTGTTTCCAACTAAGATTGTACCACCTTGAGGCTTTCCATTATTAGCAACATAGAAACTGTCTTGAATCGATGAGTTAAACCAAAGTTGAGAAACTAAACCTTTTATATCAGAAGGAAAGAATTTAATAATAATATCTGATCCGTCAGATCTTTTTCCTAAATTAAATGTTACAGCTTTTCTAGGTCTTGGGATAATACCAGCAGCTGTTGACCAACCATTACAAATCCCTTCCCATCCGGCAATATCTGTTGATAAAGGCTCATCAATCACATAGTTTTTAGCTTCAGCTAAAGCTTGATCTTTAACTGCATGCCATGCATCCTCAATATTTTCACTATCACCACTATCGACTAAACTCACAGCTCTTTGCGCATCTATTCTTTTATTTAAAACAGAATCAATTCTAAAAGCATCCTCTGGAGTCTTATACCAGCCCCAGCTTACATATAGTTCAGCTAGACTTAATGTATCATCTCCAGCAGCATAAATTTTATCCAAACTTCCATAATGGTTATCAGCACCGTAACGTCCCATATATTCCATTTGTCTATTCGTTAAATCAAAAGAAAAGTCACCTAGTAAAATATCGTATTTTTCAGATGGTGCTAATTTCTCTAACTCTTTGTTAGTTAGTTTTTCTAAGATTTGGTCATTAAGAAGTTTCTTTTTTCTTTTCTTAAAGTCATCAAGTGAATGCTTCCAAACACCAGTATGAGTTCTGATATATTCTACATAATAAGATACTTTAGAATCTTCATATGGATCAGCAATTGTACCTTTTCCTAGTGGCCAATAAGAAGATGACCAAGGCTTAACCTTTGTCTTCTTTTTTGAAAGCTTTTGCTCAATAATATCGTAAAAGTTTTTAATGAAGTTTTTATCTTCTGTAACTCTCTCAACGTCATTATAAATCTCTTTAACCGACATTGGGACAAATGGATAAATGTTTGTTGGATTTTCATCTGCAAATACATTAGAAACAACTGCTCCTAACATCAATACAGCTAATACACTGTTCCGTCTTTTCATAATAATCAATCCTTAGGTTGGGGGCCTATTTCTTGCCATTTTTTTAAAAAAGTATTGGTTTGAACTTACCACAATTGATGCGCAGCGCAATTCATTTTAAAGTCACATGTAAAAATTATAGACAGTTTAAACTAATTTAAACCATTGATATTACTGGTCTAAAAGAAGAATCAGTTCTAATGTTATGACTTAAGGGAATTGAGAAATTTTGATTTAAAAAATGGTATTACTGGATAGTATTTAAAAGAAACCTCTATAAAAAAGTAAAGCCCCTGGGGGTACCAGAGGCCTTACTTTAAAACTAACTAATAACTACAAAGAAGGTTTATCTACCTGTTCCCTGCGGAAATCTTTCCATATCGTTTGCATCTTTTACTTTTTCACCTTCTAGGTTTCTAAGTGATCTTTTACTTACACCAAATCCAATTTTATATGCGTCTAAAACTGTATAAGTATTGAATGATGTAAAGTAATTTCTTGAACCATTATCAGCATCTCTTTGCTTGTATTGATCCATACTTGTAATATATCTAGAAGAATTATAGTTTAATAACCTTAAATCTTTTTGATTAAAATAATACATACTCGTAAGTTGTCTTGAACACCAATTATTTCTGTTAGTGTCATGTTCAACAATATGAGTAATAGGTGTACATTTAACATCATATTTACCGTTCTCATCAATTGGAGTATTGGCAATTAAGTTTTCAATTCTTTCTGCTAAAATTCTCTTAGCTTTACCATCTTCTTTATATTCAGCTAATCTAGCTCTTACTTTATGCATTTCATTGTTAAGCACGCCTTCTAAACGTCTTTCAAAATAGTTAACCCACTGATCAGCTGTTTTTGGGCCAGTTTGAGGGTTTGCAACGGCTTTATCTAAAACGACAACTTCACCGTCTTCCATTCTTTCTACAGCTGGGGCAATGTGATACTCCCATTGAAAGTTTAATTTATCATATGGTCCTCTCCAACTCCAACCTGTTTTGATTTTATATGGAGCACTGGCAACATGCTTATAAAGATCTGTGTAGTGAATTAATATTTTCATTGATTCAATTTCACGCTCTTTTCTCATTTCATATGCCCATACATGTGCTCTATTGAAACAGAATCCACCGCTTGACCATCCTGTTCTCATTTCTCTAAAAATATCCTGAATTTCATCTTCAGAAACCTGAGAAGGTGTATAGTCTTGCATAGGAGATCTTGCTGTTACATTTTCATCGGCTTTTACCGCACCTGAAAGCACTGTAGATAGCGCTAATACTGCTAAAAATTGTTTTTTCATTTTGTTCCTCACTTGTAGTTTCGTTTTTTAAGTATGTTTAAAGTAAATTGCATTTTTGCGTTGCGGCAAACTACAGTAAGAGTTAATTTTTGACAAGTTTTTTAACACAATGTGTAAATTTTATAAAAAAGAAAGGCCCCCTAGATTTAGAGAGCCATTTTAAAATTATAAACGTTTGATAGTTTTTATAATTATAGGGTCAACTGGTACATCTTGATGCCCAGCTTTGCTGCCAGTTTTCACTGATTCAATCTTCTTTAAAACAGGCATACCTTTAGTCACTCTGCCAAATACAGCATAACCAGCATTGCTTCCAGATTTATTTAAAAATGAATTATTTTTTGCATTGATAAAAAACTGAGAGGTCGCACTATCTGGATCATTTGTTCTGGCCATAGCAATAGTACCAGCTTCATTAGTTAATCCATTGCTAGCTTCATTTTTAATTGGTTTTCCTGGAGATTTCTGTTTCATATTTGAGCCAAATCCTCCACCTTGAATCATAAAATTCTTAATGACCCTATGAAAAATCAAACCATCATAAAACTTCTTATCAACATAACTTAAAAAATTTTTTACAGTAATTGGTGCCTTTGTTTCATTTAACTCTAACTCCATATTTCCAGCTGATGTTTCCATAAGCACTTTAACAGTTTTATCTTTTGCCATTGTTGATAAACTAAAAAGTAATCCAAGTATTATTAGAATTTTCATATTTTTTCTCCATTAAAATATTTCTTTATGTTTTTTAAAATTGTTTTTAATTTTAGAACAGTCTTCCCTATAAGGAACTAAATTTACGGGGCTTTTTTCTGCATGAATAAAGCTATCAGTTAGAATATAGTTTTCATTAAGCTTATATTCAAAATAACGTAGGTTTTTTTCTTTTTTATAGGCACCAACAAATCCATTAAGTTTTTGCCTTTTAATTTTAGGATCTATCCCACCTTTAACAAGTTTAATGACACCTGAATTTTTCCCTCCGACATAAGTAAACTCAGTATCCTTAATTTCAAGAGTATACCTATCATCTACAAGAAAACAAAAGTTAAGATGATTATTAAACAGAACCACGAATTCTCTTTTAACCTTAAAAGCTTGTATTGCTACGATTGTAATTACGACGATTACAATACTTATTAATACACCAACGATAGTAGAAGTTTTCAATTTATATCTCCATTTAAATCATTATCTTACCGAGAATAATATGAAAATTAAATGCCTATTTTTGAATGGAATTAATTAATTTTTGAATACCTGGTAAAGGTCTAAGCTTTGTATTGATGGCAGATTTGTCCAACGCCATAATAAACTCATAGGGCATTTTAACTTGTAATAAATTAACAACCCATTTAGGAATTTTTCCCATAGGATCAACTAACATAAATACCTTTACGAAAGTATGATTATTTTTCACTGGCCTAAAATGAATTTCTCCCTCTTGAATGTGCGCCCTTACATAGTTTTCGTCATAAGGTTTTTCATTTTCAACACTATTAAACTTTAAAATTAAAAACTTTTGATCAGGACTTAAAACCAGCCGATGATGAACGACCATATCCCTATCTTTAACTGGCCAGGGTAAATTTGTTACATCATATAGTACTGCTTCAGTATCAGAGATATTTTTCACATAAGAGCGCTGATGTAGATTAGGAACCCAATCCATTGCCGTAGGAACATCTCTAAGAATTGCTGTAATTTGTTCTATAGAGCTCTCTATAACTCCTTCAGCTCTTAGGGACTTTATAGGTGAATTTTTTGTGTTTCTTGAATATATATCGATGCCATCTCTTTTAGTGATATGGATCCAATCATAAGTTTCTGCCAAAGCACCACAACTAAGAGAAATACACAACAAAATTTTCCAAATATTCTTTTTCATGACATGATGATTTTAACCTAAAATAGAAATAAATAATACCAAACAAAAGTTGACCACAATTATTGGAAATAACGACTTCACCAAAGTAGCTTGTGGATAAGGAAGAGGATTAAAGTCTTGTTAAAATCTAAACAGAATCTTCATTTAGAAAGAAAATTTTTCCATATATTAACAGGTATAATGGCCATGGGCATCACCTACATCATGCAGTGGGATGGAAAATCAGCAGGACTCTATGCAGGTCTTATTGGTTTAGTAGGTTTATTAAATGAGTTATTGAGACTAAATAATAAAAATATAAACGCTTTATACCTAAAATTAGTAAAGCCCTTTGCAAGAAAGGAAGAAATTAATAAATTCTCTGGTCTCACTTATTATGCTTTCGGTGTAGCGGTCACTTTCTATTTCTTTTCATGGGATCTGGCAAACCTTGCCATTTGGTATCTTATCTTTGGCGATCCTATAGGAGCCCTTTTTGGAAAAATATTTGGTAAAAGAAAAATCACTGAAAATAAGTCCTGGGTAGGATGCCTAAGTTTTTATATAACCTGTTTAATTGTGACGATAATCTATTTAAACTTGACTGAATCTTCTCTTCAACAAAATATTGTTTTTATATTTACTGCTCCATTAATTGGAGCAGTCTCTGAATTTTTAGTTATTAAGGATGATAATTTGAGTATACCTATTATTAGTGCCAGTGGTCTTACTTTGCTGGAACTTGGTCTATTATAAGTTTAATAAAGTCTTTAACCCTTTCAAGCTCATCCCTAGCAACTTTATAAGCTTGAGAATGAGTTGGATAATCTGATATCTTAAATTTAGATGTTAGGTTTTGTGAAGCGGTTTGCAAATTTGCTTTGGTTAATTGACCTTCTATTCCTAAAACATCTTTTAATGTTGCCTGAACTCTCTCTCTCATTTTATTTCTTGCATTGAGATGAAACTTTCCTGTTTTATCCTTATTCGTTATCAAAACTTTCTTAGCATTTTGAATAAATGGATCAGAGATTTTGCTTGAAGGCATGGACTTCAAATTATGAAGATGTTTAAAAAGGTCTCTTCCAGCAAGTGAAATCTTTCCTGCACTATCAAAGAATCTGATCTCAGAAATTTTAGGTAAGTTTTTAGCTGCTTCCTTTCCACTTAGCAGGGCCTGTTTGTACATCTCCCAATATGGCCTTTCAATAGAAATTGGATTAGAAGCTGAAATATTTAAATTCTTTGGATTAATAACTGAGCCTTTTGCGGCCGTTCCAATCTGTACAACTCCTTTAGAGTCCACAATAAAGGTCACGTCATCTAAGGAATTTGAGACACTTCCTGTTTGTCGACCACCAGTCTGCGCAGTGGTAGTCAAAAGTTTTTGCCCTTGAGCTGCTGCATCATCAACATTCTGATACACAGGCCCAAGCCCGCGGCCAGTTGTAGTCATTAAACCAGTCCCTTGGACAGCTGGATTCCCAGCTCTCAACATATTTATACCGGTCGCAAATGTACCAAGAGCACCAGTTACTACTTGAGTTTTACCAGTGAAGGCTCTGTCATTATTCTTTTGCTCTATTTCACCTGAATCTGTGACACTAACACCGCCTTTGGCCAGCTCATTTAGATTGGTTTTATTATCACCCAAAGCCATTTGCTCCATTGAGAATCCAGCAACGGCACTTGTGGTAGATCCAGCTATCATTAGTTGACAAGCTCTCCCCTTAGCCGGTCCAAAAACGCAAGCAACACCTGCGGCTGCTGTTCCGTAACCAATGCTTGTGTTTCCAATCGTTTTATAATCATCCCACGTTTGAATAGACTTTATCCTTCCACAAAGAAATTTAGCTAGTTTTTCTTGCTCTTCTCCATCTTTTTCCATAATAGTTCTAAGAACCGAAATAGGAGCCGTTTTAATATATTCATCAACTTTATTGTTAACTAGCCAATCATTTCCAAATCCCCAAATACTTCCATCATTTATATCATCCAATCCATTTAAAAGATTTTCTCTTAGTTCTAAAACACCATAATAAAATGTTTTTTTATCTACTTTTGGATTCATAATCCTAGCAGCAGGTTCATCCAAACATGTTTCAAAATTATCTGCTGTTGGATCAAGTACTTCTTCCCTAAAAGTTTCGGAAGATAAAAATGGAGTGGTTTTATATTCATTTAAGGATTGATTTATCGTGTTCTTAAAATTATTACGTTCAAACTTTAACCAGTCAGTTTCATCTTTGCTCTTTTCTCTAAAGTAATTACCTGTAAACCAGACCTCATCTCCAAATTTTTTTTGAAACCTTTTATGTAAATCATGACATGCATTATTTATAACTTGTGAAGCTTTTTGAAAATTATCTCCCATAGTTTCAAAGTTTTGTTGTTCTATTTGATCTTTATCTTTTGAAATTTCATCATAAGCATCAACAAAAACTTTCTTATAGTTTTCATCAGAGAGATCTGGAAATTTCTTTTTTAACTTTTCAAAGAACTTCGTTTTTTCATTAACAAAAAACTGATCTCCAGTATGCATAGGAATATCGTCTCTCAATATTCCTCGCATTAAAAAATCCTGGGCAAACTCCTTATATTCGGGATTGCCTTCAACAAAAGCGAGCTCATTTATCATAAAAGCTTTAATTGTATTTTTAAGAGATTTTTCATTTAAATCTCTAAGATATCCAACTTTATTGAATTCAGTGGCCATACGCTCTAACTCAAAATCTTCAAATGGTTCCAAAGCTTTCTCGTTTTGACCTAGTGAACATGCTGCTAATCCGCCATAGAGTTTTCCTACTAAATTCCTTCCAAGAGGATCACTGGTCTCTTCCTTATTTAAATATTCATGGCAAGCGCGCATAAGTGCCATTGCATGAGAGTGATCAGGGCCTTGATTTTGTTCATCTTCAGCATCACGATCTTCTATTGTAGATTCAGGGTCTGTTGGTACTTGATTTGCGACATCTCCGGCAATCACCCCAAGATGTGTGAGTCTATTCTTAAGATCATCACAAGCGTCATAAACTTCACCTGAGTTTGATTTAAAATTAGCACAAAAACCACCTTTCCCATCTTCACCAAATATTGAATTATGGAGTTTAACCAATTGCTCTCTTTTCGCCTTGGCATCTTCAGAGTCTGCTTTCAATTCGTTAATAATATTTGGAATGGAGTCTCTAGAAGCTTTTTCACATTTTTGAGTAAGTTCTTTATATCCTGTAGAAGCATCAACACAATAACCTTTGCCGTTACCGTTGTTAGGATTAAGATTAACATTTACACCATTTATAGGAGACTTTGCTCCTTCAACTGGTGAACCAAATAAAACGGGATTACATCTGAAGAAATTTCCTCCACAGGTATTATCCTGATTATAAGTATCTCCCATGGCCTTTACACTCTCATCGTTTTTATAACTCCAAGGCCCCTTACAAATATTATTTTGTAACTTTGATGGCCAACCACCAAAAAAGCACATATCACCATCTTTAGTCGCACCATAAGCACTGTAAATATTTTCTATGGGATATAATAGCCTTTTAAGACCATCGTATTGGGAATGAAATTCAGTTTGCTTATCATTTATAATTTGTGTTTCCACTCGCATTAAAAATCTAACATACTCCCACCTAGCGCTTTGTAAGTTGTTAAAGGAAATGTTCTTAAAGGTCTCTTGCTTTGGGTTTGAACTTGTCCCCCAAACCTGAGAAGTAAAAATGAGGAGTAATGTAGTTATAGTTAAACTTTTCATATTTAACCGATCGGAATACTCAAAAATATATTGAGAAGATTTTAGCCTAAACATATAATTTCAAGTATTTAGCCATACTTAATTTTAACATGTTTGTAATTTAAAGTACTTAACAATACACGATTAATTTTCTACAATTCTATCATAATAAGGAAGTTTTAATGCCTAAAATTAAAGATTTAAGTAACGAATTAATTCAGCAATATATAAGTGCTTATCAATCTAAATTAAGAAAAAACCCTGATAATCAAGACCTAATGTATAAAATTAGGGCCATGGAAAAAGCCCTACAAGATAGGTCCCTACTAGGAATAAACATTAAAGAAAAAAAACAAAATACCTTCCTGATTAAACTTAAAAATTTATTCTCTCGGAAAAAGGATTAACATTGCCTAGGCTTGAAAGAAGATTAGGGCTGTTTTCAGTCATTACAATTAGTATAAGTTCAATGATAGGCTCAGGAATTTTTGTCCTACCTGGAATTGGGTTTGATATAACAGGTCCATCTATATATCTAGCCTTTTTACTTTCTTCAATTTGTATATTACCGGCTGCTGTAAGTAAGGCTGAATTGGCAACCGCTATGCCTACAAGTGGTGGAACTTATGTTTATCTAGAAAGAACATTTGGCCCCCTAGCAGGTACCGTAGGTGGATTGGGATTATTTCTTTCCATTCTTTTAAAGGCTGCTTTTAGTTTGGTAGGTATTGCAGCTTATTTTTCTGTCTTTTCAAATTTCAGTCTTATGCCAACGACTCTTACTTTCTTAGCTATTATTGTTCTTTTAAATATTTTTGGCGTTGGGAAGGTTTCTAACATTTTAACCGCAGTTTTGTTTGTCACTGTTATAAGTTTACTGGCGTTATGTATTTTTTCATTACCCTCATGGAACTATGAAAACCTAACACCTAGCCTACCATTTGGATTTAAAGGCTTACTTTCAGCCACTGGGCTGGTTTTTGTTTCCTTTGCAGGAGTAACTAAGATAGCTGCAATAGCAGAAGAAATAAAAGACCCAGAAGTAAATATCCCAAGAGGTATTCTTATATCTTTGTTTTTAGTAACTGTTATTTACTGTGGAGTGAGTTTGATTCTTGCTGGGAATTACCAGTACCAACAAATTGCTGGAGAAATAAAACCAATTTATCGATTAGCATATGATGTGGGTGGAAATGTCATAGGAACTATTTTTGCTGTTGTTGCCACACTCACCATGGTTAATACCTCTAATGCTGGAATTCTTGCAGGTTCAAGATTTCCATTTGCTATGGCCCGTGACAATTTAGTACCAAACTTCCTGGGAAAGCTTCATAAAAAATTTCTCACTCCAATTACGAGTATAATTCTTTCTGGAGTCGTAATAGGTATAGTTCTTCTCACCATGGATGTTGCAAAAATTGCCAAATTAGCTTCTGCTTTTATGATTCTTGGCTATATGGGGGTAAACCTGTCAGTGGTCGTACTTAGAGAATCTAGGGCACAATGGTATAAACCAAGTTATAAAACTCCCCTTTATCCCTTCATCCAAGTATTTGGTGTTTTATCTGGAGCAGCCTTATTAATCTCAATGGGAAAATTAGCATTCTTTGCAATTTTATCAATTTCTATTCCAGGTTTATTTCTTTTTATGTTTTATTCGCGAAAAAGGACTTCTCGTAAAGGTGTTATTGGTATCAGGGGAAAAAGAATAGATCTTGTCACCAATAGAGATGCTGCGGATAAAGAACTTGGTGGATTTTGTACCTATGATATTAGTCGAGATGCACAAGTTGTAGTGGCCTTATTCGGAAGAGAAAAATCTGCGGACATGCTTATAGAGATGGGTACGGCAATGGCCGAACACACTAACATAGAAGTTGCTAGAATTTTAGAGCTTCCGGAACAAACAGACTTGCACGATATCATAGATGAGCCAGGTGAAATGAGATCCTTAAGGAGAAGAATTCTTGCCATGGCCAAAGATAAAAATGAGTCGATTACCTTTGACCCTGTACCTAGTCATGATGTCGGAAGAACAGTATTTGAAATATCCCAAAGTGTTCATTGTAAATGGATGCTTACAGAATGGGGAGGTAGGAGTAGAGGTGCTTTAACTTTCCACAACCCTATTGGCTGGTTGAAGTCTCACCTAAGTTGTAACCTTGCAACTTTTAGAGATGCAGGCGTTAGGTATATTAGAAAGATCATGGTGCTTATCAATAATGATAAAAATGATTCTTTAGCATTAGATACGGCCAATCATTTAGCTAAGATTTTAAATGCGAATATAACTCTTACCCGCTTTGCTCATGAAAAAGCTCCTGATGAAATTAAATATTACGAAACAAACTACTTAAAAGATATTGGAAGCCGAATCGATTGTGTTGTTAAAACCAAAGTCATAATAGGTGCAAATGAAATCACATCAGTTCTAGAGGAAACCTGTGAGTATGACTTGCTCATTTTAGGTAGTAGTGATCATACATTGTACAATTCCATCAGTGGTACTTTTGATGACAAGATAACCGCAAATGCCTCATGTTCAGTTTTGGCCGTTCATAGTGCAAGTATTAACCAGAATTAAAAAGGAAAAATTTCATGCTAAGAAAAATTTTGTTTGTATTTTTATTTATTACCCATGCTTTTGCTTTTGAAGTAAAAAATGAATCTGAACTTTCAATCATTCAAACAACTGGTAACACTGAAGTAAGT
The DNA here is from genome assembly GCA_964215955.1 of Flavobacteriaceae bacterium. GTDB lineage: Bacteria > Bdellovibrionota > Bacteriovoracia > Bacteriovoracales > Bacteriovoracaceae. Next base: position 175,155 of record CAXPDR010000014.1, on the reverse strand, counting down.
ACCTATAATGCAAAAACAAAAACAACCTTGGAATTTGAAAAATATATCACGACCCTAGGTGGACATTACTTTTTAAGTTTTTACCAAGACGAAGATGAGAATGGGGACAATGTTAATATTGAGAGTGCCAAGAACTGGGATTATTATGCAAAACTTGAGAGAACTTTAACTAAAAAGGTAAATGGATTTGTTCAAGTTCAAATAGAAGGAGATAAATTTTCTGGATACACTCAAAGAAACAACCACGATTTCGGTGGAAAATTTAAATTTATTCAGACCAAGAAAAAGTCATTTTTTAGTGAGCTTGGTTTAAGATATACAGTAGAATATAAAGATGATGTTGACCAAGATGAGGATGGAATCAAAAAAAGTAACAAAGGTAGAGTTTATTTTGAGTTCTCCGAATCCCTAAATGAAACTCTAAGTTACAAGTTATGGTTGGAGTATCTTCCGAACTTCACTGAAGGGGATGATTATATGATAAATTATGAACCAAGCTTAAGTGTTCTATTATCAAACACCTTTTCTTTAAAACTCTCTTATAATAGTGCATATGATAATGTTCCTGCAGACAGCGAGAATGAGAAACACGATATTAAATATACAACCAGTCTGATTGCTAGATACTAATATAATCTATAAGCAAGGTATTTTTTAATTCATCTCCTTAATAAGGATTAATAAATACCTTGTTTCATAGAGTTTTTTAAATTTTTTTCCCATGGTCGGGAAATATGTGCTAACATGCAGCATACCTAATAAATCAAGTGTCGATTTTTCAAAACCAATTCGACAAAATTTCTCAAGCCAAACATTCACCCACGCTTTTTCCCGAAAGCAATCTGGAGGTCCCATGAAAACTTCTCTCTCAAAAAAGTTGTTAACCGTTAGTTTAAGTACGCTCACCTTACTAAGCTTCACTTCATGTGAAAAACCAATTACAGATGATCCAATTAGCGCTTTAAACGGCCTAGTGAAAGAATATGGATTTATCGGTTATGAAAATCCCTTGGAAGAATCAAGAACTGGAACGATGCTCGCCGGAAGGCCAACCACACTTGCTTATGTTGCCGCAGCTCACGAATGCTTTGATGACGACTCGATACCAAGAAACTTTGATACCCAACACTTTAATAGAACTTATAATTATTCCTTCCAGGGAAATCTAGGTTTTACTGTATTTGGATCCGCACTATTCTCGGCAGGCCTAGGATTAAACAAAAACCACACAGTAGAAGTACAACTAAATGGTATCACAATAGAATATTTATCATCAATTGGAATTACAGAATGGTACAGAGATGGAATGAGTGATGTCTGTAAGGAGTATTTAGATGATGTAGGATTTGTCATTCAGGCTTTAATTACTGACAGTATGAAAATTAGTATAAAGAATATTGGAGGTACTAATATTGGATTAAGTGCTGATAATATTAGTGACTTTATCCAATTTGAGGTCGGAACGGACTGGCAAATTATTGATCAATATACTGTCGAAGTTACAACACCAAAATACATCGGTTACCAGCTGGGTAGACTTAGACTAGAAGATAACGGAAGAACTCTATATAGAGCAATGACAGCAGAAGAAGATAGATTTATTTTTGAAGCAATTTCCCTTTTTGAGGATCCAATTGAGAATATTCCTACACAAAAATCGATTGATGATGTATCAGAAATGGATAAAGAAGCAATTTTCATAAATGATTTATAAAAAAACTAATAGGCCTAACAACTTTCTTGTTAGGCCTTACCTCATCGTTACTTAATTAAAATATCATATCCTTTGGAATTGCTAGTAAAGCCTTGACCTATAATCTGTGCCTGAAACCTTCTAGAGAAAAATTTTCCTTTCAATTGAGCTTTCAACTTTATTGGAATAGACATTTTCCCAGTAGGTAATTCTTCAAAATGGTATAAAACTTTATCTTTAAAAATTTGTCTGTAAAACTTCTTCCCATTAACACGATCATACCCCGAAAACTTATGTTCATAAGAAAGTCCTGCAACAATTGGGATGGAAATTATGGTGAAGTGGACAGGTGTTTTTGTATCAAGACTTACCTTTAGTTCAATACTATCTCCTAAAACTAATTCTTCTACGGGCTTTTCTATATTAACTTCTAAAAGACCCTTTTTGCCTTCTATAGGTTTCATTCCTTTAACTTCATATGTTTGAATACTGGAACTAAGATTGGTTAACTGAGAGGCCTTTTTATCCATTATTAAATATTTATCCGTTAGTTCATATTCACTATCATCTATTTTAATTTTAGTTTTGTTTTTACTCTTAGAATATTTTTTAAATAACTCGAAATGATCTTTAATTTTATAAAGTTCAAAAGAAGAAAAATTATGTTTCCCATAAAACTGTTGAACTAACCACTGTTTAAGAGCAACAGTTTTTTCATTTGAAATTTTAAACCTTTCTAGTGAACTCAATAAAGTTAAATGTCCTTCAAATGTATCCTCATAGTATTTCCACTTAAACTTTTCTTCATTCCAATGAAGTCCACTAACATTATCAACTTTTCCATTTTCTAAAATTTCTTCACCAAACTCTTCAACATCATCTTCTATTGATTCGATCGGTAACAATGATAATTCTAGTTTTTGTAATGAGCTTAGATCTTTTAATTTTAGGATATTATCCCATACATCTTTAAATTCAAAATCATCTACTTTACTAGCGAAGTATAAGAGATCTATTGCCCTATAAAAACATGTCCCTTTTCTTACACATTTATTTTTCTCTTTACCCAATTCATTTTTTATATACTTTATACTTAATCGATCCACGTTATTAAAAAAACGAAATACCCTTAACGTTGTAAAAAAATTACTTTCCCCTCCCTTAAGCCAACAAAAACCACCATCGACATTTTTATATTCTTCAAGCTTACTTTTTAATTCATTATGTAATTTTACGAGATCAGTTATCTTAGGAACCTTGACATAAGTTTCATTACCAAACATATCATTTTTTATTACTTCCTGATCATTTTCAAACACCTTTTTGAGATCAGTTTCGTTATTAATAAACTCAATAATCTTTTCAAGTACTGAGATTTTTCTTGCTAAGCTTATGGAATTTGTATCATTCTTTTGGATCAAATCATGAATCAGAACTTTAAATTTACTGTCAAAGTCCCTTTTCATATATCTTATTGAAAACGTTTTATTTAAGTCATCTATTTTTATCTTTTCGTTTTCCTTTAGCGTTATAATTTTAGAAGTTTGGAAATCATCTCTAGCAAAAACATCAATTAAAATTGTTTCTTTTTTAATAACCTTAGTATTTTCAAAAATTTCCAAGGTAAGGTTTTGTTTACCTAATCCTATTTTTTTCAAATCAGTTTTGAAGTTTATAATTTGACTAGAATCTTTTGAAAGTTTAATAGTATTTGAGTTCAGTTTTTTACCATCTCGATTTTTAAGTATTACCTTGAACTCCTTATTAATATTGAAGTTATTTTTTAATTCAAAGCTTAACTCAGCATTATCATCATTTGAAAAAATTTTGGGATTATTATGTATTAGTGATATTTTATCAATAACAGATAAATTTCTTTCAAAATGTTGAATGTTTTTATGTTTATCCATTAAGAAGATATGAACCTTCCATTTCATGTCAACTTCAGGTAATTTAAAATTTATTTTATGTTTTTTATTAAGAAGAATATCTTTTTCCTCAAAAAAACCAAATTCGATGGCCTTAGGTAATTCTTTTTTAACTACTTGAAAATTTACGTCTCCAATTTTGGCCATTGAGGCTGCTTCAAGCATCATGGCTCCGCCTTTTTGAAGCCCTGGCCCGCCAGCACTAGATAAATTTAAAAAATTCAAATGAGTATATTTTAAATAAGGAATTTTAATATTTTTAAAATCCCAAAAGTGAACAGTATTGAAATTTCTAGAAAAATTACTCTTTAGAATGCCATTGTTTTCTTTTAAATAAAATTCTGGAATTTTAATTTTATGCTTTAAAAGTTGCTCAAGCCTCGCATCATAAGCAAAAGAAAAGACCTTAATCCTCTTTTTCTCGTAATTTTTGGGATAATCTAGCTTTACCTTTAAAGTCTCTCCCGAGAAAAGTTTTTTAGGCAATATGGGTTTTATTTTTTCCCAGTCCTTATCCTTTTTAACCAGAATATCCGACTCATATAACTTAACATCATTTTTAATAACTAAAAATGCTTTTATGGAATAATGACCAAACCAATCCTTAGGTATATTAAAAGTATATAAATGACTTTCGGTGCCATTAAATTCTTTAACGGTTTTACCATTTTTCATAATCTCGACATATATGTGTTTATTGGTTAAATTTGTTCCAGCAAAAATTTTTAACTCTTCACCAATATGTAATACTTTCTTGGATTGATCGACTTTAAACCTCAGAGGAAAAAATTTCCCAGAATGATAGGTAACAAAGCTTATTTTCGCTTCGACCTTATTTCTTCCTTCTCCAACTTCATAGATCGCCCGATAAGCACCATGTGGTATAGATTTGATAATCAATTCTTTTTGTTCCTTACCTATGTCAAAAAATTTATACAAAGAATCCAACGGCATTTCTTCTAAAGGTTTATCTTCATTTTTCAACTTGTAAATAAGTAGTTTACCTTTATTAGAATTATCAATTTCATTAAGGGAATTTAGATTGGATAATTTGAATTTTAAATTCCCATTAAAAGGTTTTTCAATAAGTTCCAAAGATGGCATATTCTTACTTGAGGAATAAAACAATTGCTTAACATAACTTAAAGATTCACCGTTGTAGTTGCCTGAAAAACGAAACTCATATTCTGCAAAGTTTTGACCATCAAGAAACAAATCCTTTTTAAGAATAATATCTTCCCCTCCTTGTACATGGTGCACTTTTTCATAGATGATTTTTTCTTTTTTATTTTGAGGAAAAGAACCCATAACAAAAAAAGGATTTGATCCATAAGAATAGCTAATTCTTTTTATGGACAATTTCAAAGGAAGATTGTTGATAATTCTATTTTGATAATCTGACACTTGCACTCTAAAATTTAAATCTTTATTCTTCTGAATATTTTTTAAGTTTGACTCTATTTTGTAGTTTGGTTTCTTATATTCTTCAATGGAAATAGTATCTACAAGTTTATTTTGCAAAAATACTTTCGCTTTTCCCTTTATTGAATTCTTTGGTAACAAGAAGCTTCCGATAACACTTCCCATCTCATTTAGATCAAAGTGTTTATCTAACAATAATGAATTATTGACATCTTTTATATTTAAATGAATCTTGGCATTAGCATTTTCAACGTATACTCCTTTCTTTAGGGCTCTAGAGATGATTTTGAACTTTACCTGATCTTCTGGTCTATAAATCTTTTGTTGGGAAATAAAAACATTTCTATTCTTGGTGGGTAATTTTCTGTTATAACGTACTAATTTGCTACTTGGAATTAATAATTTGTCTTTGCCGGACTCTAAAAGTAAAAAATCATTTTTTTTAATTTTTTTATTTTGAACAGTTATATCATTCACACCAACCTTTACCTTGGCCGCTTCTTCTTTCCACTCTCCATTATTAAATGATAAAAAATTAACCTTAGATATTTTTTGTTTTTTAGAATTAGTTGTTTTAAGGAGCCTAATAGTAATTTGATCTCTAAAATAAGTTACCACAGGATTTAAAGGAGTATTTTGAATGATTTTATAACTTAGATATCCCATATTTTCTGAAAAATCTTTTTCACTGGAAATCGCGATTAAGTATGTACCAATCGGGATGTTTTTTAATGGAAATTTATTATGACAAGTTCTATATTCCTGGTAGTCTTTAATTTCAATCTCTTTAGCGTCAGTGCCTTTATCAGTAATTATTCCTAGAACGTCTTTTTTACGGATCTGTCCCTGTGGGTTTTTCATTTTCGATCTTATTTTTAATTCATCAATAGGAATAACTTTAATATACAGTTTTTCTATATTTTTTGTTTCAAATACCAGATCCGAAGAATTAAAATTAAAAAAATCTCTACCTTCAATTAAAACTCTTGGTCGCTTTAAATCAGCTAACGTATTTTTACATTTTTTAGCACCATGACTCTCAGGAAAGATTTCAATACAACGATTTAGAACTGATAAAATATCTTGGTTCACTTTATAATCATTTAATTCTAGTTTCAAACGTGAAAGTAAATCCATACTGCTTGACCACCATGGATCGATAGAAAGATCTCTTAAAAATATTTCATATTTTTTAGTGAGACTTATTTTTAACTTCTTTGAATTAATTCTTTGTTTTAAAAACTTAACAAGTTCGAGTCTAGAATTTAGCATTGCAGATAAATTATCGTCCTTCCATAAACTATTTTCTAAATTTATAAATAGCTTATAAATCATAATGGCCATAGAATCTAATTTAGTTAACTTTATTAATTTCCTTGTATCATTTGATTTTTTCTCTATTAAGGATTCAAGCTCTTTTTCTAGTGATATTTCCTCATCAATGGCCCAAATTCTTTGATCAGAAAGTAAATCAATAATGCCGTAGGTAATAATTTCTACGATACTCGTATTTATGCCATGGGGATAGTTGCTTTCCACAAGCCATGGACGTAAACTTTTAGCGAACTCTTTTTGAGTTAATAGATGATTTCCTATAATTAAGGCTTCCAGTTTAAATAACCGATGAAAATGTTCTAATCTCCAAGTACTTATATTAGTTGAAATATAAGCCTCATTATTTTGGGAAATTATGTAGTGGTTAGAATCATAAAATCGTTTATATGCCATTAACCTAAAAAAGCGATGAGATAAACTATTTTTATAGTTAATCTTTTCCAAAGCTTTAAATGCTTTTTCGAAGTTTTTAAGATTATATTCAAACTCAAAACCTAGTATTTGTCCGTAACTTATCTTTTCGTGTGAATCTTCATCGAAATCTTCGATTATTTCTTCATTTTCTTTGATAGCTTGTTCTAATTTATTTTCAGAAACTAGTTCGAATACTTTTTCCCACTCTTTAAAATCTTTATGTTTTAACTCTTCAATTTTGGAATAAGAATAAGAAAAATTTTGAAATATAAAATAAACAAATAGAAAAAGAAAAACTGCTTTCATAAAATCACCATTTTAAATTAGAGACTTTATTTTAACATAAAGCAATTTAGAGGGTTACTGAGAAGTTTTTTACTCAGTTATAAACATTTGATTTTCTTTAGGGACTTCGATTATGACTCTCTTTCTTAAAGTCTTATCAAAAAGCCCTAATTTTACTGCCTCAAGTTTTAATCCAGTCTTATTCTTATTATTCTGGCCATATTTAGGATCACCAATCACAGGATGTTCTATAAGATTAAAATGCCTTCTAATTTGATGGTAACGTCCTGTTTTAATCTGGACCTCTAAAATAGTTGTGTTGTCTTTATGTTTAATAGGAACATATTCGGTATGACTTTCTTTTTCATCAAGGTCTATATCAATTTTCCCAGCTTCTTCTATATGACCTAAAACTTCAACATTATAAAATTTTTCAATTTTTGAATTTTGAAGTTCTTTTGAATAAAAACTAGCTGCATCTTTCATGTAGGCCACTAAAATTAAGCCTGAAACTTCTCTATCAAGTCTTTGAATGAGAAAACACTTTTTCCCTTGTTTTTTTATTGCGTAACTTAACGAGCCTTTGTCTGCATAAGGGCTACCATCAGATAACATACCTACAGGCTTATACCATACCCCAAAACCTTTTCCTTTATACACCTCGAAACACTCTTTCTCATCTACAAACTGAAGTTGATCATCATAGTAAAACTCAATAAAATCCCCGTTAAATAATTGGGTTTTAATCTTCTTCACTCTTTCTTTTTTCTTTTTATCCTTTCGCTTAATCCAAAGACCCCCAACTTCGATGGTCTTTTTAATTTTCATTTTGGATAGCTCGGAAACATTTATCAAGTAATCTGCAACAAACTGTGGACTCTTTTCAGTAAACTTTTTTCTAATTGTGAATTTCATGTGCGCTAGATATCATTACTTAATGCATCTAGTCTACAAAAACTTTAGTAATGAGGTAAAGTAAGGTTATGAATGAAGATCTTCTCAAAAATGAAATTTTAAAAACACTATCCTTTTTGGACCCCATGGGGCTTGATAGGCTGTTTTTGGACCTAGATTCAAAATTCGTTAAAGCCTACCCTGAGCTCACCTATGATGACCTTTTAAAATGCTTAAATATACTAACCAAATCAAAAAAGGCAAAACTCATAGAAGTTGATGGTCACAAACAATGGATAAAGGTTTTCCCCAAAAAGTCATTAAGTAAGAGAACTTTAAATAAAATATTATCCTTTTTTTTTAAGGAATAATATTCCACTGCAGGGACAAAGACTAATGCATCTCGTTATTAAAACGATATGCATTTTATGCTTAAATACTTAATTCTACTTTTATTACCAATCACTTCATTGAATGCGGAAGAATACATTTTTGATGAAATTCATGTTAGACCTGGCTTTGAAATTAATTTTCAATTATTGAGTAACTCAAACGATTTCGTTGGTGAACTTAGTTGCCAATCTTTTATACAAAAATTAGATATATTTGATCAAAACTATGTCCTCCTAAATGAAAACTATATAAGTATTAAGGAATGTGAAGACTTATTTATTAATATTAATAAGTGTTTCGAACAAAATAAAAGTAAATGCATTAATACTGAAGATATATTTTCCAAATCCTGTAATTGCAATTAAATTTGGCATTAAAGCGTAATTTCGCTATAAATGCTAAATGAAAAAATTAATAGCAACGATCTTAATTCTTTTGAGCTTAAATTCCTTTGGAAAAATAACTGAAGTATTTGATACTCGAACTCAAAAGTCCATAAACTTTTATAATTTCATTAAGAACTTACCATCTTCAGGCCATATTATACTTGGTGAATTTCATAATATAACTCAAATTCAATTTGCTCAGTCGAAAATTATTCAAGAAAAAATAATTTTAGAGGGAACTCAAAAAAACTTCAGTATTCATTGGGAGTTTTTAAACCATACTGATCAAAATAAAATAGATGAATTATATACAAAGTTTAAAAATGACCAAATAAGCTTTGAAGAACTGATAAAGAATATTTCAAATCCAAATAATCAAACTTATGCTCCAATATTTGAAACATTAAAGAAGTATTCGGGAGAGCTTTTTGGAATAAATATACCAAGAAGTATTAAACAAAAGGTTATCAAAGAAGGAATTGATTCAATTGATCAAACACTCATTCCCTACCATCACTACGTAGGCGGAAATAACTATAAAAAACGATTCGTTGATGCCATGGGTGGCCACGCTCCCGCAGATGTAATAGATAAATACTTCTTGGCCCAATGTCTAACAGATTCTGTCATGGCAGATCAAATATATAAAAATGAATTCGTTAATCCTTTAAATTTCATTATTGCAGGCTCATTTCACACAGACTACTATGACGGTACAACGACACGCCTTAAAAGCTTGAGTAAGCAAAATATAGTGACATTAAAAATCATAAATAAAAGTATGCATTCTCAAGAAGACATTAATTCTTTAAAAAGATCAAATGATGAATACGGACTCATTGCAGATTATATTGTCATAACTGAGTAATTTTTTCATCTTTACACAGTGCAAGTTTAAAAATTACATAATCATTTTGACACCAATTGGTGTCCTTTGAACACCAGTTTTGTAATATTTACTCTCTGCCATAGACATCTTATCCCCTAAAATTTAGAACTAAAATTAGCTATTTAAAGAATGCTTCAAATAAAGGGGAAATTATGAAGACAACTAAAATACTAATACCAATGCTTGTGCCGTTAATGGTAGCACCGGCTTTCGGATCTGAACTACCAGATGAAATAAATTATTCACCATATGAAAGGCAGTATAATCAACTAGCTTCTCAGGTTGATATTATCACCGAAGACTTAAACCAAACAAAAGCTGATTTAAATTATCAATACAACTTAGAAAGTAAACTATTAAACGATATTGCAAAACTTAAAGCTGAAAACACCTCTCTAGAAGATCAGGTTCAATCAAATGAGCAAAGAAGATCAGATTTAGAAGCTAGAGTTCAGGACCTACAAAGCCAACTTAACTCTCTTCAAACTAGAATAAACAGAACAGAAAGACAAAGAAACCAAGTTGAAAGAAGAATTATTTCAGAAGAAAGAAGGCTTGTACCTTACCAAACTAAAGTTGATCGTTTAGAAAAAAAGCTTAGCCAACAAAATGTCTTGGTAAGCAATGCGGATAGAGCACTTAGACAAGCAGAAAAATTAAGTTCTAGACTGAGATCTCAATTACAAACTCTACAACAAGAAAGAAAATCCATAAAATCAGCACTTGATGCTGCTACTTCAAAACTATCAAATATTGATTCTCAAATTGCGAAGAAGAAGTCTGAATTAAGCGGACTTCCAGCAAAAATTACTCAAGTAGAAAAAAACCTGGCAAATGCCAAAAAGAGACAAGCTAAACTGACAAAGGAATTAACTGATCTACAGACAGAGCTTGGAAATCTTATGCGTACGGATAGAGCGAATCCAAGAGTAAGAGAATTAAGAGGTTTAGTTGCAGCTAAGGCCAAAGAAAAAAGAGAGCAAGATCAGAAGGTTTCTCAAGTAAGTAAAAGACTAAAAACTTTAAAGTCGAGCGAAAACAACATTAAAAAGGCCATTGCGAAACTTGAAAATGAAAAGAAAAGTTTACCAGCTAAAATCGCTAAGATGGAAGCAAATCTTAAAACAAAGAAAAAACTTATTCAAACTAAAAAAGTTGAAGTTGGTAATGCAGAAACAGTAACTGCAGAAAGAAGAAGAGATCTTGATCAGGTAGCAGCAGAGGCTAGTAGAATTCAAAACCGCCTAAGAAATGCTAATAGTGATCTTGTAAGAGAATCAAGAACACTTAATTCTTTAATCACTGATCTTAATGATCTAAATAATGCAGTCGCAAATTTAAATCGCTCTTATAATAATGTTAGCAATGACTATAACCTCACTGCTAACGAAATCGATTCAATCAATAATAGAATTCCTAATCTTGAAAGACAGATTTCACAAAATGTAGATAAAATTGATCGTCTAGACAGAGATTTAATTGTTACTGAAAATAAAATTGTATCTCTCAATAATGCAATTACAAATCTAGAAGCTGATCAATCTGATGCCATTACAAAAAGAGACTTAAAGTACTCTGAGTATATATCAAGACTTGATTACTATAACGAAAAACTTGCAGAAGCTAAATCATTGGGGGCTTCTCAATCAGATTCAGCTTTATCAATTGCTGTAAGAGATAGTAACGCTTATGTTGATTCAAGATCTAGTGAATTGGCAGACCTCATGGGTGAAAAGTTAGGAAACGCACAATCATCTCTTTGGTCAGCAGTAAGAGCAGAAATTAAGGGATATGAAGAAGGTTATAACAGTGGTTATGCATCGACTCCAGATCAAGCGAGAGGAGAAAGTGAAGGAAGATTAGCTGGTATTGCAGAGGCAAAAGATTATGCAAACCAAGTACTTAAGCCTCAATTTTTTAATCAAATATTTGCTAATCGAATTGGTAAGAACAGAATTGAATTCACACCAAGCTTAGAAAATTTTGACGCTGCAATTTCGGCGGTTGAAACTCAACTTGAGTTAGTAGATATTCTCTCTACAATTTCTCCAATTACAGCGGAGGAAATGAATGAATCTCTCAATACAAATACAAACTTGGATAGTGTTATAACAGGCTTAAATTCAGCCCTTAGTACTACACTTAAAGAAAAGGTATCTCTAAGTAAACCAGCTAATGCCTACCAGACTCCATCAAATATACCAGTTGGCGTTGCGAACTGTTCGTCTGTTTACAAGGGATTATCTGTGTTCCAAAAAGCTTGTAAAAATGAATACCTTGATACGTTTGAGACAAAATATACTTCAGAATATTTTGCAAACTTTGAAGCACAATACAGTAATCTTTATGAAACTAAACTTGCACCGATCAAAGATGATGTTTTAGAAGCAACTTATCAGTCTAATATGGATAAGTACTACCCTGTGGCCTTCAATTCAGGTGAAGCTGTTGGAAAAGCAGAAATCTATAGACAATCATATGAAGCAGCAAAGGCTGCAGCATATAGCTCAGAATTACCATCAGCAACTGCAAGCGCGGAACTTACAGCTAAAAATGAGGTTGATTCTTATATTAGAAGTAATGCTACTCTTACAATTAAAGAAGCTAAACTTGGTAATTCAGACTTAAGAGGTGGAAGCCGGATTCAACTTCAACTAGCTTTAAAGAATATTTCACCAAAATCACTTGTGAGCCCGGTGAAGCTTGATATTACAACAGCAAATAATATCACTCTTCCGGCAACAAAGTTCTACGTAAAAAGTGCTCAAGGAAATAAAGTGACACTTTATACTGATGTTGTTGGAAAAATTAATGACAACGTAAGATCAAATACAAGATTAACACTTGCAGGAAAAATCACTTTACCTGGAGGAAAATACCAATCTCAAAGAGTAGAAACATTTAGTGCTTCAGCTGTTACAGCTTTAAATCCAGCAGTATCAGCTCAATATAAATATTTTGATAAACCACAAGTTCTGACAAGATTTAGAAGAAGAACTATTATTCAAAACTTTGATATAACCCTAACTCCAGCTGTAGAATCACTTAAAGCAGGCTACAGCATTAATTTAAGTGCAGCTCCTGGTTATGAAAGTATGATCAACTTTAAAAATACAAGCGTTAGAACGAACAGACTATCATACGGTCAAAGTGCTAATGCAAGATTTCAATACACATTCCCAAGATCATCTAGAGGAAAAACAGTTGTAATGTTACTTAAGTATACTTATCAAGGTAAGGTCATCAAAACTGAAAAAATAACACTGAAGCCATTCTAAATAAAAAAAGCCCCGCAAGGGGCTTTTTACTACCTAAACTTTTCATATAAGACTATTAAGATCTCAAATTCTAAAGCCAAAGAATAATTTTTTACAATAACAAATCTACTAGAGCTTTGTTTTCTTCATATTTCGTGAAAACAAATGATCAATTTTGAGATTATATTAACTAGCGCCTCAACCAGACTGATAATCTATCAAAGACTTTTATTGGTTGCTTAATTTGAGGTATTTATTTTAATACTCATACTCGGCTAAAAAAATCCATTTGCCTTTTTACTTTTTATATCTATTATTTTCTAAAACCCACTTTAAAATATCATTCTGTGTCACGATGCCCTCTAAAGAAGCATTTTGATCAATAATAGGAAGGCAATGAATATTCTCATTTAAAAAAATTTGCATAACAATTTTTATTGGTGTTTCCTTAGAAATAGCTAAAGTCAGCTCTCCTATATGATCTCTTATAAGAATACTATTAAATTCATGGATGTTTTTTAGATCGTTACTAGACAAAATGCCTACCACACGCCCACCATCCATTATTGGTACATGATTAAAACCTTTCTCATCAAATAAGTTTTTAGCGTCCAAAAGATTATTATCTTGATTAAGGACTTCTACACCCGTTTTCATAATAGAAGAAACAAGGACTTCATTACCATGCTTAGCTTTCAAACTATGGGCCCTTAAGACCGTTTTCTTGCCGATTTGAGTTACACCAAGTCTTTCAATATCCCCTTGCACATAACTAGGGTTTATACTTTGAACATTCTTATTATATATGAAAAATACGCTCATAAATTATTCCATTTGAAAGGCAAGATTATAAAGTTTGGTAATTTTTCCTCCGTGCATTCCTTCAGCGTCTAATTCTACCTTTGAAATACATTCGATCGAAAACTGTTTTTTAAAATAGTTCTTTACGTCATCTTCTTCAATCGAAAATGGAGGTCCAATCTCCTTATTATCAAAAGCGAGAGTTTGAAGCAGGATTTTACATTTTTTTAAATTTTTTAAAATAAAATCCACATATTTTTTTCTTAATTCAATTGGTAATGCTACGAGACTGGCCCTATCATAGACAGCATCTACACCATCAAATAAAGTGAGAGGGACTTCAAAAATATCTCCTCTTATTAAAACGACTTTATCATTTATGTATAGTTCATAGCCTTCAAATTTTTCAATCTGGTAGTCTAGGTTATTTTCTTTAAAGAAACTTAGTATAGCTTTTTCAGATAATTCTATCCCTAAAACCTCATATCCTTTTTCTATAAGAAAAATCATATCTTTTGTTTTTCCACACAGAGGGACAAAGACCTTAGCTCTATCTTTAAAAAATTCTTTTCCATATTGAATGAGAACTGGATTAAATTCATTTTGATGAAACCCAATATCACCTTTATCCCATTTATCGATCCAAAATCTTGCTTCCATGACAGTTTCTCCTTAGGCTTCTTTTAATCTTAGCCAAAATCTTAACCCTTTACAAAGGAAATTAAATACTTATAAAATTATTCAAACAAATTACAAGGATGTAAGTTTTATGACACATGCAGATAAAAATGCTCTTAATGATGAGCAGCTAAAAGAACGTTTAAATTTTTCTAAAATGTTTGACCGCCAAAAGGGCCAAATCAAACAGACGGCCCATATAAAAAATCTTCTAACACCTTCAACTAAAGAAGACTCCCTTTCTCAAGGTGTCCAAAGCTTAGAAAATGATTACCAACTAGAGAAAATAGAAGCTAAACTTCAAGACCGACTAGGAATAATTGAAAACAACCTTATCCAAAAGATAGAAAATATTAAAACTCCTAATCCGGGAATTAAACCTGGAATCTATTTCGACTTAAGTAATAAGAATTTGGTATATAAACTTATTGCTGGAGCGCTAGTTTGTTCCCTTTTAGTTGCCATTGGATTATCTCCTAAAGAAACGATTGTAACCAAAGAAAAAATTGTTTACAAAGCCACGCCGGCCAAACAACTTCCAACTCCAAAAAAATATGTCTTAACTAAGTTTGTAAATATCCGAAGCTCAGCGTCGAGTAAGGGTGCAAAAATAACCACCTTAGCTCCAAACTCAATAGTTAAGTTTATTGAAACAAAACATGGTTGGACAAAAATAGAATACAGAGACCATCTCAAAGAAAAAACGATTACAGGATGGGCTTATGGTGAAAACCTAAAAGAGATCTAATAAATTTAGTGTCTACTGGATTTTGCTAAAACAATAGTTTGCTTCATAAGAGTTTGATTTCTTTTCCAAGCAATCTCTACCGTATCCCCTGCACGGTAATATTTTAAAGCAAAAGCCAAATCATAGATGCTTTTCACATCAATATCACCAATTTGAACTAGGATATCTTGAGGTTTGATTCCGGCTAATTCAGCAGGGCTTCCATGGCTTGCCTTAACGCAAACAACTCCGATGATATCATCAGACTGCCCAAATTCGGGAACACAGCCTAGTGAAGCCCCATACCCTCTATTACGTCCACCTTGATTTCCACTTGAGTAGTTTTCATTCCAAGAAATTTGATTGGAAGAATTCAATGATTGAACTAATGAAATTGAATAATTAGTTATATCCTTTAATGCTGGATAATGTATCTTTTCTTCAGTATCACTTGGTCTATGATAGTCATCATGAGCTCCTGTAGTAATAAATAAAGATGGAACTTTAGCATTCATAAAAACAGCATGATCTGAAGATCCTACAGCTTCTTTTTTTAAAGTGTAATTAAAAGCTCTATTATTTGGAGAAGCTAGGATGGATGTATTTTTAAAAGAATCAGTTCCCATGACACTAACTTCTTTATTATATCTTCCCACCATATCTAGATTAAGCATGGCCTTCATTTCACCGTAAGTATTTTTATATCTACCATTCCACATTTCTACAAAATGAGAAGAACCTAAAAGTCCCATTTCTTCTGCATTAAATAAAACAAAAGCTAGGGTTTTATTAGTTTCCATTTTTGAAAAATGTTCAGCAATTTTTAAAACTGCGGCAGTCCCTGAAGCATTATCATCCGCACCATTATGAATCTCTCCTAGGCGAGTTTGATCCATCGAAGACTCTCCACCAAAACCTAAATGATCCATATGGGCACCAATGACAATGACTTCTTTATTTTTACCAGGCTTAAGCGCAACTATGTTGGAAATTCTTCCTGTTTCCTTTTTAAGCGAAACTTTTAGATCCATTGTGATTTGGCTTTCAAAACTTGCAGGTTTTTGAGTTTTAGAAATTGTCTTTTGAATTTCTAATAAATCTTTTGATTTAAATAGATTATCAATTTCTTTAACTGAGGCCTTTCCAGAAATAATTGAAAAACGACTGCCTCCACCTTCACTTCCATTAAATGTAACTCTATCGGAAGTATTAGTAATTTCTAATGTTAATGGATCATTAATTAGGATTATTCCCTTAGCGCCTTTAGTAATGGCATTTTTTAGTTTGTAAAAAAGAGAACTATAGTTTTGATAATCAGGATCTCTAAATTTAGATTTTGGATTTCCAATTCCAGGATCTCCAGTCATGACAATAACTACTTTATCAGTAACATCAATACCATTATAATCATCGTATTTAAGTTTTGGATCATTGGCAGGAATACTAATTCCATATCCAGCAAAAACTGCTTTTGTATTAAGAGATTCACCGCTTAATGAATAAGCAATCGGCTCAAATGAGATTTGATTTCCATTACTGGTCAGACTATTTTCGCCTTTCTTTCTCATTTCTGTAAAGATTGTGAATTCCTGGAAATATGATTTATCTAGAACCTCTAAACCATAACTTTGAAATTTAGTTTCTAAATACTTTTGGGCCAGTTCATTACCTGTTTGCCCTGGCTTTCTTCCTTCTAACTTATCTGAAGCTAAGTATTTTATAATTGCTTCATGGGTATCTGAAGCAAAACAAAGACTTGTCATTAAAAATGTCAAAATAAAGACTAATTTAGCGGCCATATACAATCCTTAATAGTTGATATAAGTTTCTACCAACAAGCGTTAAATAATACAATGAGAGATTATGATCCGAGAAGAATTATTGCACCCAATAACATCCCACTTTCCAATTGCTTTGTTGGTTCTCCTTATTTTTACCAAGCTCGCACAATTATTTGTCATCAAAACGTCTGATAGTTGGAACGAGAAATTAGACTTTTTAAACAAGTTCTTACTCTTTACGGGTTCACTAATGCTACTTCCCACTATCTTTTTGGGTGATATGGCCTTCGATATTGTGAAATCAGAAATGAAAAATATTACTCTTGCGTATAAGCATGATGAGCTTGCTCATACAACTTTATATTGCTTTATAGCAGTTCTTATATCAGAGGTGATTCCACTGTTAAAACCAATATCAAAAAACTTGATAAAGATGTATTTAATTTTCCAAATAGCATTGATTGGAATAGGCAATTATTACTTATTTGAAACCGCGCACTCCGGGGCGACCATGGTTTATGATTACGGAACCGCCGTCAAATCAAAAATTTATTAACCGTCCCCTTTGCGTGGGGATGAACTTAAAGCCAAAGTAAACAACTGAAGCACCAGACTGTGGTTTAAGCAGATTCGACTAGAAGGCGTTAGGGCAGATATTAATTTTTGTCGTAATAAGGAAAATAAAAAGCCTCGAGTCCTTGGAAGCTCTTAAAATTATTGGTGTAAAAACGAATTAATCTTTCACTTCCAGACTTTGTCTTTAAGATCATCCCCATTCAAGTAAGTCAGTTAAAAAAAGTTAATCCATATCGGTTATGACTTTACCCTTCTCATAATCAAACTCACTTCCTTGCATAGAATGTGGAATTGAATACACTGCAAATAAAACAATAGCAGCAGCGATAGTAGGCCATCTAAAGTTTGGCTTTTTCCAAGTTATAGCTACTGCCATTAGCCAAGCAAGAACTCCAATCAGAAGTTTATTATCGGTTAGATCGTAATCAAAAGGAAACCCTGCCCAATACACTCCAAAAGCATATTTTTGAACTATGGGACCTAAAATCATCCCACCAAAAAATAAACACCCTAATGTGATTCTTCCGATAAGTCTAAACTTTTGAGTTTGAAAAACGGCCTCAACTAAAGCAACCACAGAAAGTAGCATAGAAAGAAACATAGCAATAACATGTGGAGCGAGTACAAAGGTTGGTACTTCCCCTTTATACCTTATATAAATTGGATCTTCTTTTAAGCCTAAGTTTTGAGTTTTACCATTATAATTTAAGGTTAAAAAATAGGTTAATTTCCCAGCTGGTGGTTGATTAGGAAGTTCAAATTTAAAAAGATTTCCTTCTTTTTTTAAATCAAAAGTCTGCCACTCATCCTGAGTTGGATACCTCTTATATGTAAGGGAAACTGTCATGTCTTCGCTAAGAACTGGAACCTCAACAGGAGCATTTGTTGTGCCTCCATGAGATCTTGGGAATTTAATGGTCAATTCACTATTTTCACCAACTTTAAATTTTTTAGGATAAGTTGGCCCAGTACTTCTTTGATATATGACTGCGATTAGAGTAATGATAATTGCAAGAGGTATTGAAACCTTAAAATTGTGCTTCATATTATTTTCCTGTACTTTTTTTTAATTGGCCGATAGTTTTACACACCTAATACACATTTTAAAGAGGTATCCCGTGAAATCTATTCTTGTAAAAGCATTTTTATTATCCATTTTATCAATTAATGCTTTTGGTCAAACGATTAAGACAGATTTAAAACAGAAAAAGCAAAATTCAACTCTAGATAATTTCACTCTCGAGTTTTTGTTAGCAACAGAACAAACTAAAAATATTGTTTCAAATAAAATGGATGGAACTTATACAAAATTTGATACTTCTTTACTTCAAACATTAAATACTAATAACGAGTTCAGATACTTTTTGGCCACAAGATATATTGATACCCAAGAAATATCAGAAGATGAGCAAATGGGAAATAAATTTGAAACATTCTTTTTTGAACTGATGTGGAGAAGAAAGAACATTTTAAATCAAAAAGATCACGGGGTTGATCTAACGACTGAACTTAAAAATTATTGGATTACAGATGAGGCCATCAAAAAAAGATACGGTTATGACGCTACATTTATCCCTCAAGTCATTTTAAAAAGAAACTTTGGAAGAGCAAACTCAGTAAAACTAAAAGTCAGAAGGCATTTTTACAATACTAACAACGATGACAATTATACTTTAAATTTCGAAGATAGATTCTACCTATCTTTAAACAATATTTTTGCAAGAAGATTCTTACTTACCAACCAAATTAAATACCAACACAAGCAAAGAAAAGGAAATGGCCTTGACTATCGTTTTATGGAGCTGGCTGAATTTGGACCATACGGACCAGACTTTTCAAGAGTGCCAGAGGCTAAAAAACATCAAGAAATTGTCACTCTTCATTCTGGAATTTCATACTTTATAGATCGAAAAAACATGATTGAGTTTTATGGTGAAACCAAACTTAGTAATACCTATGACAAAAGAGACCTTGAGCAAATAACTAAGGATGAATTTGTCTTTGGTACGGCCCTCTATTTGACCGCTTTTTAAAGTACAGAATCTTCCTTCTTATTTATATTTTTCAAAGATTCCTTTATAATTATCTAAGGTAAACCTAAGGTAAATAATGAAAAATAGCTCAGACAAACTCCTCCTGGAAGAAATAATTAATCTCATTCCCTATTATGTATTTTGGAAAGACGTAAATGGAAACTATCTAGGCGTAAATGAATTATTTGCTAAAGCATCTGGTTTTACAAGTGGCGATGAACTGATTGGAAAAAAAGACAACCAGACGAAATGGCCAAAAGAAACAGTCGATTTTTTTAATGAAACAGATCAACAAGTCATTACTAATAATTCTCCATTAATAAATGTAGAAATGAATACTAAATTCATTAATGGAGAAGTTAAAACCTTGTTAATGAATAAAGTGCCATTAGTTAATATAAATAATGAAGTTCTTGGAATATTAGGCTTTCTCACAGATATTACGGAGCAAAAAAATATATTAAAAGAAAAAAATAAAGCCCAAAAAGAACTTGAAATGATAACGGGTAAATTAATCCAAACAGAAAAATTAAGAGCACTCGGCTTAATGGCGGGTGGAATTGCCCATGAGATTAATAACCCATTAACCATTGTCTCAGGCAAAGCCAATATGATTAAAAGACTGATTAATAAAGATGAGGTCGATAAAGATTTAATTGAGAAGCATTGTGAAGATTTAATCGAGACAGTGAATCGATGTAGTTCAGTGATTCAAAACCTTAAAGACTTTTCTAGACAAACTCCCCAAGACAAAATAACCCAGTTTTTACTAAGTAGCTCTTTAAGCTCCCTAATTAAAGTGGTCAATTTGAGAGCAGAATTAAAAAACAAAATTAGTATAATTGAGCGATACACAGATATGGCCATAAGTGCAAAAAAAGTTTCATTTGAACAAACTATTATAAATATTTTAGAAAATGCAATTTACGAAATGCGGGAAGATAAATCAATCACAATCTATATTGATAATTATGAAGGCCGGGAAAATGGGATTAGGATTTCAAATCCAGGACCACCTATTGCCTCCAACATTCTCCCCTATATTTTCGACCCATTTTTTACAACAAAGCCTATTGGTATTGGTACAGGCTTAGGTCTTTCCACATGTAAGAGCTTAATGAAGAGCTGTGGTGGAGATATTTTTTACGAGAGATATGAAGATATGAACTCATTTGTTGTGACTTTAGTTGTTTAAGACTTCTTTCTAATATAAAGAGTTTTAACCACTTCAGATACTACGACACCAGAGCTATCTTTTACAACAACATTAAATACAGGTTCATACTTTCTGTTTTCATCAGTCATGCGAATAGCTTTATCAATATCATTTTGATCTAGTCTAAATTCTGCCGTTACAATTCCTCGCCCAGGCTTTTTAAATTTAATTTCAGCAGCTTTATCCCATACAATATAATTTTTCCCAAGAACGTTCATAAACATAAACATAAACCAGGGATCAGTCATACTATAAAGTGAACCACCAAAATGAGTACCAACATAGTTGGTATTAAAAAATTTTTGTTTCATTTGAACTTTTATATATCTAAAATCGTCTGATATCTCTTTTACTGAGACTCCTGCAAACAGATATGGAGGCCAAAACCCCATAAGCTTTACAGTAGATTTAGCTGACAAAAATTTATGAATCACTTTTTCCCTTTTTATTATTTTAAACAATCGTCTTATATTAAAAGAAATAAAACGGTATTAAAAGCTTAATACCTTCGGTACTTGAGACATGACAATCCTTTAAAAAAACTAATTTTCTCAGTTTTAATATCATAAAGATTGCCCACTTCTATTTTCACTTTTGGTCCATAAAATAGTTGTATGGGAGTCATTTTATGAAACATTATCTAATATTAGTTGGTTTATTTTTCACCTTAAATACATTTGCCAGTACGAAAGTCATGACCTTTAACACAACTTGTTCAGGTTTATGTGAAAAGGGTAATTATGATAAATTTAAATATAGAAAACACTGGATTGTAGATACAATTAAAAGAAATAACCCAGACTTAATTGCTCTGCAAGAAGTCCTTTTTCCCTACCAACTTAGATGGATTAAAAGACAACTTAAAGATTATCATCTTGTTTATTATAGAAAATACTTTATTTTTCGTTTCGCAGACCCTGCTTTATTAATTAGAAAATCAAAGTTTGAAATAGAAAAGTTTGGAGGCTTTTGGCTTGGACCAAGAGGCTATCGTTTTAGTTTTGGCTGGAAACCTGCCCTTCCAAGAAGAGTTCAATGGGCAAAACTAAGACATATTGAAAAGGATTTAATTTTTTACTTTGCATCCAGTCACTTTGATAACAGAAAGAAAAATAAAGAAAAGTCTGCAAAGAAAATGACCTACGCATTTAGAAATGTAACCGCTCCTGTCATCTTTGCTGCTGATACTAATTTAAGACCACATATGGACGGCTTCAAGCATTTACTTACGATGTTTGATGACTCATTTGAATTAAAAGAAAACTTTGAACTTATAAGAAATACAGAAACAACGATTCATGACAGTTGTAATCTTGAAAAAGCTACCGTTTTTCCCGATTGCAGGGTGGATCATATACTCTTATCAAATCAACATTATTGGCGAGTTAAAAACTGGGCCGTCGATCAATTCAAATATGGAAAGAAAAAGCGATTTACTTCAGATCATAGGGCCATTACTGCGGAGATAGAATTTCAGTAATCATAGAGATATGCCCGATATCAATTCCTTGATCCATAAACTCCCAGTGAAGAAAGTATTCATTTGGATTCGCTTTGTTTAAGATCCCGCAAGGAATATTCTTTAGCCTTAATAGGTAAAATTCATCTTGGGTAAATTCTTTTTTCTTGGTTCCAAAAGCTGAATCAAGTAAAGACTGTACTTCACTTTTTTTATTGTGATGAAAATCAAAAATACTTTTAGAAACTTTTAAGCTTTTCTCATTAATGACTTCTTTTGTTAAACCTTTTTCCCGCAAAGTATATCCATAGGGACAATGTAAACAAGCTGACTTACAACAACTTCCTCTTTTTTTATAATAACTACTTCTAAATACAGTATTTCCTAAATCATCATAGTAGAAATTTTCGCTCATATTTTTATCCAATATCTTCTTTTAGGAATACTGTGATCTCCAATATAGATCTTATCTTCAAGGATTCCCTTGTTCTTTTCAATTGTTTTGATACTACCAATATTATTATCATCACAAGTAACAAGAATGGCGTTATTCATATTTAAAGTCTTTTTACAATATTCTATTGAACTTTCTAAAATTTTGGTAGCAATACCCTTTCTTCTAAACTCAGGAACAACACCATATCCAATATGGCCAGCAACTCGAAGAAGATGAGGGTTAAGTTCATGCCTTATAGATGCTCTTCCCACAATCTCATTTTTCATATTAAAAGCAAACAAAAGTGTTGAAGGAACATGTCCATCATCTAAATTTACGCCGAGTTCCTTTTCTCTTAGGAGTTTTAAGTAAAACTTAAAGTCCCTTTTTGCTGATGTTTCCCAGTAATGGGCAAAAATAAAGTCTTTTTCCCAATTTGCATCAACAGCTTTTTTAAAGCCCTCAAAATCATTTAATTCTAGTTTTCTTAAAGTAATTTCCATCGTAAAATTTCCCCAAAAGTATACTATTAGGATCGGTATGAAAAACATAGATCAAATTGGTAAATATACTGGAATTTTAAGTCTTGTTGAATTAGGCTTAGGAAGTTTTTTGCATAGTTTCAAAATTCCATTTTCTGGGATGTTTTTAAGTTTAAACCAGATTTTCCTATTAACGATCTCTACCAAAGAAATTAAAGATCCAAACTCTCCAGGGCTTATAAGTACGGCCAGTGCAGTATTAAAAAGCTTAGCACCTGCAGGAAAAAAACTTACTCCTATGCTTGCGATTAGTGCTCAAGGTCACTTGTATGGTTTTGGAATTATTATTCTAGGCCAGAACATATTTGGAAGAATCTTAGGTGGAGTCTTGTCTTCCCTATGGTCTTTTATTCAGCCATTAGCGATTTATATCATTTTGTTTGGAAAAGACTTAAGTTTTATGCTTAGCTATTTTGAGTCAAAACTGGCCAAGGTGTTTAACCTTAATCAAATTAATTTTATTGAAATTTTTGGTTTTCTCATTTTGTTTAAGGTCATTTTGGCAATAATTATTGTAATCGGTAGTCAGTTTATTAAACAAAGTCATGTTGAACAATATCTAAACTGGTCTCAAAAATATAAAATGAAGCCTAAAAGCAATCAGGTGAACTCCCCCCTAAAAGGAACTCTAAAGGACATGTTTAAGCCTATGTTTTTAATCTCTTTTATTTTAATGGGATTATTTTACTTTTATTCCACAGGGAATTATACTAAAGTGATTTGGAACTTAACTAAGCCTTTAGCCATAGCTTTTATTATTTTTTATATATTAAGAGTTTTTCCGATTGAAAAGATCATAGGTAAACTTAGAGATGGTAAGTATAAAATGGTTTTAAATTCAGCTTTAGAATTTTTAAAAAAATAGGGATAAATTGATTTTAAATAAAATTCTCTCCATTTATGATTTTGTTTTTCAGTTTCTGGCCAAAAACAGAATCGAAAAAAAGGATTTAGACCTTCAATATATTCATAAGCATAATATTGTCGTTTTAATGACGGGGCTTCTAATGTGGGCCTATGCCTTCATAGCCTATTGTACCATTAGTAGTCTTATCCCTGGAATAATTGGCTTATTAGCTTCAATTATTCATCTTAGCTCACCCCTTTTATTTCGCTTTACGAATAAAATACATTTGATAAGTGGAATTATGTTGGGAGCTGGTGTTATTCATCAAGGAACCTTTGCTTTTTTTACTGGAGGATTTAGCAGCCATATTCTCATTTGGTATGCTATTATCCCAACTCTTGCAGGAATAATCACAGATAATAAAGGATTAACTTTCTGGTTTATAATTGTAAGCCTCATATCTCTAATCTTTTTCTCCCTCGATTTGTATGGATTTCAATTTCCTAGACTTATTACCAGAGAAGGATTTCTATTTTCACAGCTTTTATTAATTTTTGGCTGGATCTTTACTTCAACGGTCATACTTTTTACTTTTAATAATTTAATAAATGAAAAATCAAAAAGACTTGCAGATGAAAGAAACAAACTGGATAACCTACTTCGAATTTTAGTGCATGATTTCTCAAATTCTATCCATGTTTTAAAAAGTACCAGTACTATTCTGTTAAACCGGGGGTTGAAATCAGATGGAAACGAAAAACGGGACCCGACCAAATTTCTAACGGCCATAAAAAAACACTCTGATTTTTTAAGTGACACAACAAGTTCCATTAAGGCCATGTATATCATGAGTAATAGAAACCAAGATCTTTTAATTCAAGAAATTGATCTCAACAAGTCCCTAAGACTTCTATTATCCATATTAGATAACAAAGTAGAGCAAAAGCAATTAAGTATTAATTATGACTATGAGAAAAACAAAGATATTTTTGTCCATGCAACACCTCATATTTTTGAGAATCAAATCCTTCAGAATATTTTAACCAATGCTATTAAGTTTTCTCATCCTGGTGGCAAAATTGACATTGAAACTAAAATTGAAGATCCAACCTATCTGGAACTAACCATAAAAGATTATGGGATAGGAATGCCATCAGAACTACTAAATTCTATCTTTTCTCCAGAGCGTGAAGCAACAAGACAAGGAACTGCCAAAGAACCAGGAACTGGCCTTGGTATGTATATTCTCAAAAGCTTTGTTGATAAATTAAATTTTAAAATTAAAGTAGAATCTCAACCAGATCAAGGTACGGCGGTAACTCTTTTAATTCCAAGAGTTACTGAACTACATAATGCCTAGATCTTTTCCCTTCCTTAGAAGTTCTTCTTTCTCAGACTCAGACATATTCATAACTTGTTCTTGCATTTTTTGAACCTCAGCAGGATCCATTTTAGAAAGAAACTCTTGTGCTTTTTTAAACATTTCGTTTTGATCTAGGTTAGAGAAATTTAAATTATCTTCTGCTGACTTAACCTCAGCCTCAAATAAAATTTTATCATCTCCAATTTCATAAACTAAATCATATGTTTCACTCAACGTTTCTAGTGCCTTATTTAAACTCAAATTTTTATTATCAGCTACTTCATACATTTTTTCAGTAGGAAGACTTACTCTCTTGTTAGGAAATCCATTAAGAGTTAAATTTTTATATAAGGTCTCTACAAATTTTTCCATCATAACTTTCTCTCTATTCCTTTTGGAAACCAACATATTGGTCTTTCAATATCTATAATTCCATGAATCATTGTATCAATACGGCATTGAGCACTAGGATAAAAAGATGGATCAGTATTTAAATCAACCGCCACTTCCAGTGCGTAAGAATCAACTCTGGTATAATCACCTAATGTTTCAAAAAAGTAAATATCACTCTTTAAAGCATTAAAGGCTCTCAAACAGTAATTAAAATTTGCTGAATATTTTTGACAAAATTTTATTTCATAGTCATCACTAGGTATTTCTTTATCTAATGGAAGATATTTAAAAACAACTTCTAAACAATCTTTGGTAGAAAAATAGTCTGATTGTCCCTCAGTAGAACTTCCGCTAGTTTTCTTCGGGAATCCTCCAAGTCCATGGCCTATTTCATGACAACCAGTAAGTGCCAAACCATCCTTAGTCATCTCCTGGAGCCTAATAAAGCCTCCGAATAGAAATACATGATGAAAATTCTTACCATCGGCCTCGTATCCAGAATAAGAAGCATGAACCATATCAAGATTAAACCAATAGAATTGATCTTCACCTACAGGTTTATTTATCTCTAGGGTATGAGTGTCATCAGGTCTTATATCTAAAAAGGCTTTTTCTAAGGCAATTTTAACCCCTAAATACTCCTGATAGTTAAGACCTGCATAAGAGTTAGAAATTGTACAAATAAGCAAAATCATTATTAAATATTTCATAAGAATGGACATATCAAAGTCATAGACATTTGTCTTAAATAATTAAAAAGTAGGTAAAATATGGAGATTCCTATTCTTCAATCATGTGAAAATAACAAAGAGCCCCTATATAATGAATTAAAAAGCTTCATTTCTCCCAATAAAGAGTTACTTGAGATAGGAAGCTACACAGGGCAGCATGCAGAATATCTATCCGAGAAACTAAAATTATCCTGGCAAACATCTGATATGCCCGAAAACTTAGCTCCATTAATATATAAATTTGAACAATTGAATAGCCTAAGCTTACCACCTAAGCACTTTCAAGTGGTTGAAAGTAAGATTGAACATAATATAAACAATACATTTGATTATATTTTAACCATTAATACGATTCATATTATGTCGGATACTGAGGTTAAGACGTTTTGTCATAAAATTCATGAATTTTGCAAAAAGGATGGATATTTATTTATTTACGGAGCATTTAAATTTGATGGTGAGTTCACCACTCAATCAAATGCTGAATTTGACTTATGGATTAAATCAAAGTTTCCAAAGGGTGGAGTGAAAAATTTTGAGGATGTAAGGAGTATGCTTAATGGCAAAAATTGGAATTTTAAAGAGTTTATAAAAATGCCTGCTAATAACTACTTATTGGTTTTCAATCGATAATGGCTTTGGTTAGAATCAAAGTATGAACAAAGAACTTTTTAAATTACTAAGGTGTCCGGAAACAAGAGAAGAATTAAAACTCTCGGAAGATGAGCTTTTTACTGATACCACTTCATACCCTATAATGAATTCAATGCCCCTACTTTACCCCAATATAGAAGAAACTTTCTTAACCTGGTCAAGTAAGATATCTAAATTTATAGAGCAGGAAAAAAGTTTTTTAGGGTATTTAAGTACAATGCTTAAGCTTGAGCAAAGTGAAAATAGAAAAAAAAGATTCACTAAAGTTTTTACTGCTAAAGAAGAAAATCTAAAAGTCTTTGAAAATATTCTAGCCCCTTTTTTAGGGCAC
The DNA here is from genome assembly GCA_964215955.1 of Flavobacteriaceae bacterium. Lineage (GTDB taxonomy): Bacteria > Bdellovibrionota > Bacteriovoracia > Bacteriovoracales > Bacteriovoracaceae. The sequence continues at coordinate 147,691 of CAXPDR010000014.1, read as the reverse complement.
GAAGCAATTGATCTTCTTCCATCGACACAGCAAATTCATAGTTACTTCAATCTGATCTTCAGAGACTGGACTTGGATTACAGAAGAAATAGAAGTTTATACTGATTATTGCAAAAAACATTTCACCCAACCAGACTTAAAAGTCTTAATTTTAGGCTCTGGAGCGGGTCGATTAAGTTTCGAATTGGCAAAATCTTCTCCGAATTCACATTTTTACAGCTTAGACCATAACCCATTTCTCTCTTTCATGGCCCAAACTATTACTTCAGGGAATGCTCTCGATTTGTGGAATATTGAAAGTTATCCTAAAGATATTGATAAAACAGTTCATAAATATCATATCCAAGGTCAGAGTTTAAAAATTGAAAATCATTTATTCACCTTGGGAACTTTTCCCCATCTCCCTTTTGAAAAAGAAGCATTCGATATCATTATATGTCCTTGGTTTCTTGATATATTAGATATTAATTTTTCGGATGCACTAAACTTGGTGAATTTTTACTTAAAACCAAATGGAAGCCAATTATTTATTGGCCCCTCAAATATTCATAAAGATGATTTTTATGAACAATTTACGAAAGAGGAAATCCAAGAAGAATACCAAAGATCTTTTTCTCATGTAAAATCCGAAAATAAAACGATTGAGTATTTAACTAATCCGAATGCTTCACAAAATAGAATAGAAGACGTCCTTTTTATCAAAGCAGATAAAAAGAAGAAAGAATTATCACCTGATCACCTAGACTTAAAATCAAAAGATATTTTAAAATGGGATGAAAGATTACAAGAATACAAAAGCTCTAACCAACTTATAAGCGCTATCCTATCTCAAATAACAAAAGATACAAATGCCTTTGAGATTTCTATCATTATTTCAAAAGAATTTAAAATTGATCAAGAACAGGCGTTATATTATGCAAAAAATATCATCACAAAAATAAAAAAAGATTTAAATTCAATATAAAAAAGACCCATTTTTTAAATGGGTCTTTATATTCACTTAATGACAAGAGCTTTTAACTTATCTCTTATTAGTAAGCGCTTTATGAGCATCTACATAACCTGAAGCTGTATAAGAGTTTATATCAGTTGATATCACTGAGGTATTCATTAATCGATCTTTAATATCTGAGTATGTTAGGTTAGGCTCACTTGCAAGTAAAAGACCTGCAACTCCAGAAACATGTGGACAGGCCATACTAGTACCAGACATTTTTTGATATCTGTTATTATGAACTGTTGAATAAATATCCACACCCGGTGCAAAAACGTGAACTGTTTTCTTACCATAGTTAGAAAAGCTTGCTCTCTTTCCCTTACCATCTAAAGCACCAACGGAAACAACATTATCTAATTTGTAATTAGCTGGGTAAGTTGCTTTAGCATCATTATCAGAGTTTGAATTACCAGCGGCTGCAATAAATGTTATTCCAGCATCCCTTGCAGCTTCAATAGCATCGTATAAGGCTTGAGATCTTCCTCCGCCTCCCCAAGAGTTACTCATAATATTCACACCTCTTGAAGTTGCATACTCAATCGCTTTCAAGGCTCCTTCTAAAGTTCCACCACCCTTATCTGTTAAAAACTTAATTGGTAAGATTGAAACATGAGCATTCACACCTGCAATCCCAATAGAGTTATGATCTGCCCCTATTACTCCTGCACAGTGAGTACCATGGCCATGTCCATCCATTGGATCTGCATCATTATTTGCAAAATCATAACCATAAACATCATCAACATAACCATTTCCATCGTCATCAACTCCCTCTATTCCATTTAATTCAAGCTCGTTAACCATAATATTATTTTTTAAGTCTTTATGCTTATAATCAACACCTGTATCTATAACAGCTATCTTAATTTCCTTAGATCCTTTAGTGATTTTCCATGCCTCTAGAGCTGAAACATCTACACCGACTTTTCCTCTCGACCACCAAGATCCTGAGTTTTTACCATCGTTATTAAGTCCCCACTGCTTACCAAAGTCAGCATCACTGGGTGAATTAAAAGTTGAATAAGCAAAATTAGGTTCTACATAATCAACAAAGTCTTGATTTTTAAGAAGTTCAATTTGTGATTTATTTTGAGTCTTTACAAGATAGAAATCTCCGAAAGAAACGTTTAATGCTTTAGAATTTCCAAATGCAGCAAGATTAGCTTTATTCTTATATTCTGGTTTAACTTTGACAATGTACTCTGCTCCAAATGCAGTAGTACTCAATAGAGCGGCCATTATAGCAATCCTTTTCATGCAATCCTCCTGATTTTTTGAAAAGTTAAATAAATGTTTATCTTTTAATTAAATCACCTTCTATGTTTTTTTCAAGAAATGTAAGTAATTGTTAAACTCTTACTTCCCATACTTAATTTATCCACATAAAATATTTCAATGAAAACTTTACTACTGATTATTTCTCTCTGTTATTCTTTTCTTGCATTCAGCCAAATATCTCCTTTTCAAAGCCAACCTGATATAAACTGGAAAAAAATTGAAAGTGAAAATTTCAATGTTATCTTTCCAGATTACCTAGAGGCCAAGGGAAGAGAGTCAATTAGCTTATTAGAACATTATCGAAAAGAAGTTACAGGCCCATACCAAATTTTACCAAAGAAGCTTAATTTAGTTCTAAGGCCAGAAGTTCACATTCCAAATGGTTTTGTCACCCTCGCACCTAGAAGATCTGAATGGTATAATTTTTCTTCTATAACCCCTATTGTTGGTTCCTTAGAGTGGTTACAAAGTCTTGCAATTCACGAATATAGACATGTTGTTCAATATGAATATTTAAATCAAGGCTATGTTAACTGGGGTTATAAGTTATTTGGAGAAAGTCTTACAGCTATCCTCATTCATATTATCATGCCGACCTGGTATTTCGAAGGAGATGCTGTTTATACAGAGACAACCTTAAGTGATGGAGGAAGAGGACGATCTCCTAGATTCAACGAGAGACTTAGGGCCATATTAAGTTCAGGTGAAATCCCAAAATATGATGACCTTCTAGCGGGAAGCTATACTGAAAACCTTCCCAACCTTTATGTATATGGATATTTTTTAATTACCGAGGGTTATCGCCGTTTCGGAAAAAACTTTTGGAAAAATGTGGCCTATTATTCAACATATCGACCATGGAATTTTTATGCTTTTTATAATGGTTTTAAAGTTCATAGTGGAATAAGTTTTGAGCAATTTTTTCATGAAACTTTTGATAAGCTAAAAGACGAATGGAACTTAAACCAAAAGCCCTTAAAAAATAAAATATATTCTACTTCTCAATACCCTATCATAACCAAAACAAATAAATATTACCTTAAAAAAGATTTGAATACTTACTGGGGATTATATAAAAATGATAAACTATTAAAAGAGCTCAATATTAGCCCATCTATTTCTCATATAGATGTTAATGACACCCATATGATTTATGTACAGCAAAGACCTCATAGAAGATATCTTTTTCAAGGTAGTAGTGATTTATTTTTGCTTAATCACAACTCAGGTAAACAAACAAGAATTACCCAAAGCCAGAGATATTATCACCCAAGGCTCTCACCATCTGGAAAGAAATTAGGGGCAATACATTTTTCGGATCAAAAAGGATTTAAACTTCATATTTTAGATTTAGATGGAAAATTAGTAACTGAAATTAGACCTGAAGAAACATCTCATAATATCGCTGAATTTTCATTTATAAATGAACAAGAACTTGTAGCTCTAATCCTTGACGAGGAAGGTAAAAAATACTTTGCTAAAGTTAACTTAGAGAGTAAGAAATTTTTTCAAATAACCAAAAGCACGCGAAATAATATTTATGCCCTCAACCATTGGGATAATAAGGTTTACTTTGAAGGTGACTTTCAAGGAGTAGTATCTATTTTTGAAATGGATTTGATAAATAACAAACTCTCTCTGTGCCATCGGCCAGAACTAGGCGCTCACCATCCTTTCAGATTTGATAACCAACTTTATTTTTCAAATACTCACGCCAATGGATCGAGTATAAAAAATATCGATCTTTATTGTAATGAGATCAAAGCAGACACTATTTATAATTCTGATTTATATTTATCTAGAGGGGCATCAGATAATTTTCACTCACAAAAGCCTGCTCCTTTAAACCGTAGAGATTTAAATTTCATAAAAAAGGACGCAGAGAAATACATAGACCATCAGGAATTGCTTAAGCCCCATAGTTGGTCTTTCTTCAGTGATAGAGGATTTGAATTAAATGGAACAAGCCAAAATTATCTCGGAACAAAGTCATTAAACCTCTACGCAGGAAGTTCTTACGCAAGTGGTGCTAGTTATTTCGGTGGTACCTTTTTATATTCTAAATATTACCCTATTTTTGGCATCACTCTTGATAGAGCAGAAAGAGAAGAGGAATTAGATTCAAGTATTACCACGAGATGGAAAGAATACACCGGTCTAATAAGCATGACCCTTCCATATTTTCATACTCAAAACTTATTTAATGGATACCACGCTTTAGGCTTTAGCAAAGGTCTAATAATCACAACTGAAAATGAATATACTTCTAAAAATAAGCTCAATAATGAGCATTACCAGATAGATGGAATAACTTTAAACTCCTCAATATTAAAAGCTAAAACCTTACAGGAGCCAAAACCATCATTGGGTTATACTTTTAGCGCAAGCTATTTCAATCTTTCTGTAGATGAAAGGGACTCAAATAACTATCTTGCTCAATATAATCTTGATACTTTTCTTCCGAGTTTATTTAGAAATCATATCATTGGTTTAAATTATTTTGGCGAGTTTAGACCGAATGATAAAGATCAATACCGCCTTCAACAAAACTACACAGGCTTCATTGAGTACCAATTCTCAAGGGGTCATGGGTATAGCTTTACTCCTATGCTCCAAAAATATGAATTAGAGTACACTCTACCAATTATTTATCCTCAAGCTGGTGCTTTGGACTGGATTTACCTTACTCGAATTTACTCAACTCTATTTTTCGACATGACCGACTACAAAGATCAGGAAAATATCCGAAGCCTAAGTTCATTTGGTGCTGAAATTTACTTTGAAACTAATACTTTAAGGAAGTTACCCCTAACCTACGGGATAAGATTTCTTACAAAACATGGGCAGGAAGAATCCCATGTGGAGATTTTTTTAGCTAGTTTGCTGTAAAAAAGCTTAAAACTTTACGCCTGATTAAATAAATTCTATGATATTTCCATTCAAAAATTATCAAGGAGAGATAAAAGTGAAATGGATTTTACCAATACTACTAATGAGTAATTTAGTCTTCGCTCATTTAGACAAAGCACCTCAAAGTTTTAAAACAAAATTCGGTCAAGCTATCTTTGCTGACTTTCAAACGGTCGACACAAGTATTATTTATGATCTAGATAATAAAAAGGTCATGGCCGAAACTAAAATCACCTTAGAAACCAATAAGGCAGGACAAATCTTATTTGATTTAGTTCCAAATGTTATCAATGCAAAGCTTAATGATTTAGAAGTTAAAATTGTAGAAATATCATCACCAGACAACTCTACGAAGTACAAAATGGTACATAAAACAGTACCTGCAGGTATTCACACTCTTTATATTAAGAATGAAATTAGTAAGAATATAGATTATGCTTGGTGGGGAAAATCAGTAAGTTCTGCATTTTGGATGACAGATCTTCAAGATAGATCTTATTTAGAAAGATATCTTCCAACTAATATTGAATTTGACCAATTTCAAATGAATCTAGAATTAGAGCTAATTGGAAATAATATTGAAGAACACAAAGTTTATACCAATGGAAATGTCTCAGAGCTTTCAATAAATAAGTTTAAAATTAATTATCCTGCTTACTACACGGCTTCTTCAATTTTTTTCCATTTAACTAAAAAAGATCGATTTAGTGAAAATAGCTACGATTTTACTTCAATTTCTGGAAGGACTTTTAAAGTACAAGTCTATTCATCAAGTGATTCCAATGTATCAAAAGCGGTTAGTAGCTCTAAAAAAGTTTTAAAGGAACTTGAAAGTAAATTAGGACCTTGGCCTCACGAGAACTTAATAATTTATGTAGCAGGAAGTGGTGGAATGGAATACTGTGGAGCAACGATAACTTCACTCCGCGCTCTTGGCCATGAATTAACACATAGTTATTTTGCAAGGGGTGTAATGCCAATAAATGGAAACGCCGGTTGGATGGATGAAGCCATTGCGAGTTGGAGAGATAATGGCTACAAGTCAATTAGTAGTCCAGGTTTTTCTTCCACAAGAATGAGTGGGCATTCAGATTATAGAAGATTTACGGATAGAAAAGCTTACTCACAAGGTGCTAATTTCATGGCCTACTTAAATCATGAGCTCAAAGCCCAGGGTGGACTTATAAATTTTTTAAATGAATATCACAAACAATATTCTCACCATAATGTAACAACAACAACATTTATCAAAGAATTAAGAAACTTCTCTGGAAGGGACTTCACTCCAGAATTTAACAGGTATATTTTCGGAAAAGGATCTTCTATCAAGGAGAATCTAGAAAAGGAACATAACCCATTTCATCCAATCTTAAGTGAAAGCCAAGAGAAAGAATTATTATAAATAAAATTTTCTTTTAGATATACGGAGCCCACATCTTTTTGGTGTGGGTTTTTTAATTTAAATAAATGGCCCTTGCTGTGTGATTTGGTTGGAAAGTAAGTAATTATTTATAAAAGGGATTTAAACAAGGGCCACTTATTTAAATTGTCCCGAGGTCTCTCTCCTTACCTCTTTCATTCATTTTAAAACAACACTCAGAATTTTTTGATAATAAAAAATCCACCTACGAAATAAACAATATTTTCAATAACTTAGACGGTAGAACATGAAAAACCTCTGCCAATTAAATATGTCAATTTAACATTGAAGCTTTTTAAATTTAATAGTTTGGCAGCGAGGATTGGTATAATGTTTAAAGAGATCTCTATAATCTTTTCTCCAAAAATAATAATTAGGACAGGCATTGATGTCCTTACTCAAACCCTGAAATAATGAACAATTCTTAAAGTTAGTTTCTTTGTAAAGACAATTCAATTTTTGAAATACCTCAAAACTTTCTCGATTACAAATCGTACTCAGAACGGTTGTTAATTCATAAACAAAGCTTTTGTTCTTAAAATGATCACAGCTTTTATGGTTCAACGAGCTACGACATTTATCAACACTACTGCTAATTAGTTTCATTCCTTCGCTAGATGATTGCTCAGATAGTCTCCTCACTAAGATACTATAAGCACTATTACACATAGATGCTGAACTAGAACTTATAAGGGTCTTTAAGTTGCCAAGCTCAAGCTTTTGAATCTTTTCTTTCAATTCATCTTGCGAGTAAATTTGCTCGATTGCACCTTTGCCACAATAACTTTCAATTTCTTCAGAAATATTGGAAAGTTTGTCAGTTGCAGAATAAGACAAAGATATAACTATATTTGAAAAAAACAGAGAAAAAATAATTTTATACATTTTAAATCCAGACTATCATTTTGTGCTTGTTTATTCTAAACTAATGTCAAAAAAAAACAATTTTAATTACTATGAAAATTTTAGTCCAACATGCAACCATTATTGAGTTAGGTCGAATTTTGACCTTAAACCTAAAGTCTTTAGGAAAGACTAAGTATTCAGCTCAAGTTGAGCGTATTTTTAAGGATTTTAACCAAAACTATCAAGTTGAAATTAGCGAAAATTCGCTAGATTGTTTAAAGAGTTTTAAGAAAAATTTACTAATTTTAGAAAATGTAAAGAAGTCGGACCGAATTGATGAAGAGGTTGAAACTTTGATCGACAGAATTGATCAAGAGCTTGAAAGAATAATTGAAACTCAAATACAAAACTTAGAAAATTAATGACCTAACTTGTGAAAAATCACAGAATCTTTTTTAACTTGAGAAAATTTAAACTTTTGCCCTAAAAGTATCAAATGGTCACCTTCTGTACTTAAAAAGTTTGGCAAATCAATTTCGACTTCACCTATTTCTTGAAGATTCCATTCCTTAAAAACTTTCTTTAGCATTAAATTACTAATGATCATAATTTCCTTTTTAGCTATTTTACAGCCCTCAAGGATAAAATTAAAATGTAATCTTAAATGTGTTCCCAATGTTTTATTCGGATAAGAAAGAACATCCCAGTTAAGCCTGCAATTAGACTTAATAAGATGACTATACATCATCTTTTTAACGGTGATACCAGCAGGATTAGTAAAAGAAGTTATGCTTCTGTACATAAGTAGCTCCCCTCTTTTGGAATTTTTATTACTAATCACTATTGTATTATTTTCGTTTAAAGCATCGCCTCTAATAATAAAAACCACAAATCCTATAAATAAAAGAAATGCTATTAATTTAAATATTCTCAAATCTAAGCTCTCTAAAAACTTTCACAGTGCCAATCCCTAAGGTTATCGCCACTAAAAACAGTGAAATTGCCAAACCACTCCACAAACCAACAGCTCCGAAGCCTGCAAAAAAAGTTAAATAAATCCCTGTAGGAATTCCGATAATCCAATAACCAATTAAGACCATAATAGACGAAATTTTAGTATTATTCATCCCTCTGAGAACACCAGATAAAACAACCTGAATACCATCACTGAGTTGGAAAATGGCTACAATAAACAGTAATTTAACTCCAAGTTGAATAACGTCGACATCATTAGTAATTAATTCCATTAACTTTTGAGGAGCGAATATAAAAAAACTAATGGAACAAATAGTGAATATTATTGTAGTGATTAATACTCCGCGAATATGTTCTAAAATTCCTTCCTTATCTTTACGTCCAAAACTATGGCCAACTTTGACTGCAACAGCACTGCTCAATGAGAGAGGTATCATAAATGAAATACTTGCAAGCGTCATAATAATATTGTTTGCCGCGGCTTCAATGACACCAAGTTTTCCAGAAAGAACTGCAACAGTTGCAAAACCTAGAACCTCCAAAAAGAACATGAAGGCAATAGGAAAACTAAACTTAAAAATTTTTGAAATTAGCTCTTTTGATATTTTCTTTATATGAAACTTTCCAATGATAGAAATGATAATGGCAATACATAAAATAATCCGAATAATTAATGAGGCATAAGCAAGACCAACTTCCCCCATGCCAGAAAATCCTAGTCCTCCAAAAACTAAAAAGTAATTTAAACCTAAATTCAAAAAAACTGCAAGAATACTTAATAGATTTGGGAGGAATACTTTTTCAAAGCCTTGCAAGTATTCTTTTATCCCTTGAAAAACAATGGCAAATGGAATCGACCAGGCAACAATATCAATATAAGTATTTATTGACTCAATGAGACTTGCCTCTATTCCAAAGACCCAAATAAATTCATTTACAATAAGTAGAGCCCCTGTAAGTAGCAGTCCTACGGCCAGTGAGTAAATAATAATGGAAAATAAATGATCTTCATCTTCTTTTCCCTCTCCCCTTAAAAAAGCAAGAGAAGGAGAAACTCCCATCATAAGTCCAATACCAAATAAGAAAATTGGATTTATGATACCACCAGCTACACCAATACTTGCCACGGCATGGGTTGAAAATTTGGTAGCAATATAGACATCACCTGCACCAATGAGCATTTGACCTAATTGTCCCACTATAATTGGAATAGATAATACAAGAATACTTTTAACAGAGGATACGATGGACATTCTATCCTATAATTCTAGTGTAAATTGAACGGGACAGCCCTTTAATTTTATTAGATAAGTCTAGGCCATCTTCTGAGTGTACATCAATTATCAAATATCCAACCTCTTCATCAGTGCCAAGAAATTGACCATCAATATTTGCCCCGACAGCCGAGATTAACCCATTTATTTCCCCTAGAACACCAGGCTCATTCTTGTGAACATTGACTATTCTTTTACCCTTGATATTGGAAGAAACTTCAATATTTGGAAAATTAACTGACCCACTGGAAGATCCAATAGTAAAATAACGATTAATACTTTCAGCGACCTCCATTCCAATATTATACTGAGCCTCTTCAGTACTTCCTCCAATATGAGGAGTTAAGATAACATTTTTAAGTCCTTGTAGTGGAGAAACAAATTGCTCTTGGTTAGAAGCTGGTTCTTTTGGAAAAACATCGATAGCACAACCTGCGATTAATTCATCTTTTAAATGTTTTACTAAGTCCTCAATAACCACAACGGAACCTCTTGAAGCGTTGATAAGATAAGCCGTTTTTTTCATTTGTTTTAACTGAGTTTCACCTATCATATTCTTAGTTTCAGGAGTTTCAGGTACATGTAAAGAGACAAAGTCAGATTCGCTTAAAACTTCCTCTAATGTATCTTTCTGATTTGCATTTCCTAAAGGAAGTTTTTTCGTTATATCATAATAAATAACATTTAAGCCAAATGCTTCTGCAAGAACGCTAACTTGGCTTCCAATATGGCCGTAACCAATAATACCAAGAGTTTTACTTCTAATTTCATTTGCCCCAACTGCTGACTTTAACCACTTGCCTTGATGGGCCAAACTATTTCTATCTCCCAACTGTCTGGCCAGTGCAACCATTTCAGCCAAAACTAACTCTGCGACACTTCTAGTGTTACTATGAGGAGCATTAAAAACAATTGTACCATTTCGCTTAGCTGCTTCTAAATCAACTTGATTAGTTCCTATACAAAAACACCCAATGGCCTTTATATTTGGAGAATTTTCTATAATTTCTTTGGTAACTTTAGTTTTAGAACGTATCCCGAGTGCATCATAATTTAAAAAAAGTTCTTTCATCTCTGAGGGATCTGGAGAATGAGATAAGAGTTCAACCTCATGCCCATAGTCTTCTAATCTTTTCTTCGCAATGGAATGAATATTCTCCAAAAGTAATATACGCATCTTCTAATCCTTGAAATACATTTGTCTAAATTTTTATCACTTTTAAGACTGTTTGCACATGAGAATCTCATAAACAATTAAAATCTTGTTATATTCTTGGCAATTGCCTTGCATCATTAATTATTTGAAAAAGGATTAATTATGAAACAGATGACTATTTTTTTAGTTTGTACCATTTTGCTACTAGGTTCTTGTGCTCCCAAAAAGGATGAAACCAAAGACCTTGCAAATAAGAACAGTAAAGAACTCATTAGTTTAGTTGAAAAAGTAGAAGCCTTAGAAAAAGAAAAAGAAAAACTAGAAAAAGAAAAAACAGAATCTAGTGAGAGTGATACAGATTCTAATTCCGATTTTGATAAACAAATCTCAGATTTGAGACAGACCATTGATGAATTAAGATCAGATCTACTGAGATATATTAAACAAGAAACGACAAAACTAGAACAAAGAATTTCATCTCTTGAGAATAACTATAATGATTTTAAAGAACATTTAGATAAAAAAGAAGATAACTACGTAACCATAGAGGCCTTTACTGCTCTGAGAAAGGAAATAAAACGAGAACTCTTAAATGAGAGAAGAATACTAACGACCTCAATTTCAGAAAACACTTCAGATGAAGATCTTGATTATATAAATAACCGATTAAAAGCATTGGAAGAAAAACAAGCCGCTTTCCAAACTGAGTATCAGCAATATTATGATAAGGCCGTTTCGGCTTGGACTGCAAAATTAAAAACCTATATCGACAATCAAGATATCAATAGCGAGGAAAGACTAAAAAAATTCATTAGCATCGAATACGCAAGACTTAAAGTTGAAATTGAGAGTTCAAAAAGAGAGATTACAGCAATTAAGAAAAAATTAGCCGAGAATTTCACATCATTAAGTGAAGAAAATAGAGACTATCTTCAAACAAGCTTAAAAGAACTCAATCAACAAATGGAAAAATCCAAAGATGTCTTAGCGGAGATACAACTTGAAACAAAGAAAGCTAATATTCCTGAAGTATTCAAAGCGATTGCTGAAAAACAATATGCTCCATGCTTTAATGGACTAAAAGATGACCCTTACTGTTTCACTTTGGGAGCACTCATTTATCGCCTAGGAGGAATTTTTCTAGATAGTTCCAAATTTGAAAATACCAGTACGGATTTCACAAGATATTTAACTTTATCAGGGATAAATATCCAAAGTGTAGCTGGATCTTCTAGTGTAGATAAGTTTTTAGTTCCAGACAAAGTTAATAAACCAAGCAATAAAAAAGCTAATAATATGACTTATTACGAACATTTTAAGCAATGTCACCCAGATAAAGAGTTATTATTAGCTCCTAATCATTTGTGGACGAGATCAGTACTTCTTGGCCTAGTTTTGCAAAAAATCCAAATAGATATTGAAAAAAGAAGAGAACTAGGAATTTTACCAAACAAAAATATTCACCCTATAAAGGGTATATCAGGATGGTATAGAAGTTTATGTTATCAAAATAGGATTTATGGAATTGATATTAATAATGTCGCTAAAGGAACAAAATTAAAAAATAGTGATCATATCTACGGTGCAGCTTTTGATTTATCTTTCCAAGGACAACCAGATCATGCAACACATAGTTTTTATGTTGATTATGTAAAAAATGATATCCTTAAAAATGATATATTTGAAGTCGCAAAGCCTCTTAAGAACTCTGATCTTATTTTTACTATTGGTGTAGGCCACGGAAAAAAATCAGGCTTACATATGGGAATTGGAAGCGAAATTTTCAGAACAAACCATGTTTGGCGCTATTAGAAATTAATATAAAGATCTTCTTTTGATAATTGATTCCAACTCTCGCCTATATTATAGCTAACATGAATTGGAGTTAACACTTCACCACCTTTAAGTTCCGCGACCTTTACAAGCTGTTTTATAACGTTCTTATGAGGATCAATACACTCTAAATCCAGTTCTTTCTCTATGATCTCGGTAATTAAAGGATAATGAGTACAACCTAAAATTAACTTAGAAAATCTATGATGTTTAATTTCGTTTAATTCATTTTTAATTCCATACCACACACTCGGGTCTGAGTTTTTAAAAGCACTTTCGATATTTAAAGCTAAATTTGGCAAAGGAATCGCCACAACTTTATTTTCTTTATCAAATTCTGATTTTAAAAATTGAAACCTTTGAGATGAAAAAGTAGCAGGTGTTAGGATTAGCCCATATTTATGATTTAAGTCTTCATCAATCAAGGGATATTTAACATATGGTTCTATTCCGATAAAAGGAATGGGATATTCTTTTCTTAAAGCATTAATTGTTTCTACCGTTAGTGTATTACATGCCAGTAAAATGGCATCGACCTTTTTATCAATAAGTCGTTCGACCATCACTCTCGTTCTTTTAAGCATAAAATCTTGTTCTTTACCTCCGTAAGGAACATTTTCTCTATCACATATATAAAAAGCTTCAAGTTCAACTTTATGTTCAAAAATTTCTTGTAAAAGGGAGAAGCCACCGATACCAGAATCAATAAAACCGATTTTTTTCATACTCAAAGTATAAACATTCAAAGAAACACCGTAAATCAGTTTTTATGCTGTTATACGATAAATTTCGTCTTTAATAATATCCATACTGATTGGTTTCCTAAAAATCTTGATACTTTCAAGGCCTTGCTCAGCCAATTCCTTAAGAGTTATAGTGCTTGCACTAAGAAGATGGAATTTTAAATTGGGCTCGAGCTCAGTGACTTTTTTCGCAAGGTCGATTCCATCAAGAATGGGCATATTAATATCACTAAAAATTATGGCACTATCTCTATCCTCAGGATGTTCGGTGAGATATTTTAGACATTCATCCCCATTTAGAAAGCTTAAAACCTTAAATTTTTTGAGTTTTATTTCCCTTCTAAAACTTATGTTGATAATCTTGTGAATCGCCACTTCATCATCTACAATTATCACAATTGGAATCATTAAGCCTCCCTAATACAATTCTTAGCTAAGTGTAGCTAATCATTATTAAAACAGTATTAAGAATGTTAATTTTTTTTCATAACCCTTTGTTTTTTAGGACTCAAGAGACATATGGGAACTGAAAAGACTCCATTCCTTTCCATGAATAACACCATTGAGAGCATAAAACTCCCTAAATTCATGTATTATTAAGCTTCTTACCGCCTTTCCTCTAGCAATTAAAAAAAAAGGTTCATCATTAGTGTATTTTTTGCAAAGTTGTTTAAGCAAAAACTTTATATTTTTAAGATCACTAAAATCATACACGAAATAGATATCAGCTCTCATTTGTTCGAAATTTAAACCGAGTACATTTTCTTCAAATATTTTTGCATTAGTTATACCAAATTTTTCAAAAGTACTGTTCCCATACCTTGCTCTTTCTTCTAAATTTTCAAATCCAAAAAATTCTGCTTTTGGATTAAAAAATTTAGCGACAAGGCCTACTCTCCCATATGCAGCACCGAAGTCTATTATAGTCTTCCAACTAAAAGCCTTCAAATGATTAAAAACCTCAAACAGCTCTTCATAAGGTGTCTGCAGCGTTTGCTCATCAAGCCCAATCCAATTGGTATTTTTTTCTCGGCCATAATTGTTAAGAATTTTTAACTCGATCGAATAAGTATCAATTCCCAACTCTCGATCGATATCTCTAGAGTTTTCATAAGCTCCTTTAGAACTATATTCTTGAACTAGTTTTGCTAGATTAGCTCTCATTTAATTTAACCATAATATGAATCAATAATTTTTTAAAAACTTTTATTCGAGTATAAGTCCCATGACCAAAGATTGTAGCCAAAAAGTTTGGTTTCCCCTTAGCTGAGTCATCTAAATCAATAAGTAAATGTTCACCTAGATTATGAATTCTTTTCTTTTTACCTAACTCTCGTTTAAGAACAGCTAAGTTTTTTCCTTCATCAAGGAGAATATCTAATTTTTGATTAATTCTATTTTCTTTAGAATGGGTGAGATAAGAATCTGACCCAGCAACACCCCACTGCTGGATATAATCACCATCTCTAGTGAATATAGCTCCTCTATAATCACCTCCAAAAGGGATATTCTTTCGATGATTAATAATATGAATGATATTGATCTTTTCTACTTCTTGCCATTTATAGCGAACAGGAGTCCCCATGGTAACAATAGTCAATTTAAGTTTTTTTACTTGTTTTAAAGCTTTTTTATACAAATCCAAATCTGTTTCTTCTATGGCCTCAAGGAATTCAAACAATCTTTTTTCCTTTTCTAAAACTTGAGTTAAAAGTGCAAAAATTTGTCCAGCATGACTATGACCTATAAGTATGACTTTGGTTTTATCTTTCATTTGACTTAAATCTAGAATTAAGTTCTGCAAGCCTTTCATTCTTGCCAGATGAGAGTTAGCTGAAGACCAGACCAAATTTTTACATTTTTTCCCTCCTAATAAAAATTCGCTCACTAGTTTTTCATGTTCTAAGGTGAAATTCCCTAAGTCTTTTGCCATAAAGTTATTTTGATTTTTAATGGCCAGTCTAATTGTTTGCGAGATTTTCTTTGAAAATTGAGGCAGGATAATTTCTAAATAATTATTGATATGAAATGGGTCATCCCCTACAAAAGTCCCATGGACTATATAGCCAGCATCAAAAATATTTTCTAAACGTACTCCTTTTTGAATACTGTTTAAATGGGAATAAGAAACTTTAATGTTATGAGGAATTTCTCCGTAATATGGAAGTCGTTTAATTTGCCATTTACGATAGAGAAAATAACAAAGATAAATGAACAAAAAGAAAAAAAAGAAAATAGGAACGAGAAACCAAGGCATAAATATATCAAGTAAAGTCTACATCTATGGCATTGAAAATTTTAGCTCTCTCGAGTAACTCTCTATAATTAAATTTTTTACGGTCATCTAAATGACCTTCATAAAATCTTTTAATACGCCATAATCCGATTGAAAAAAAGCCAACTAAAATAGCCGTTTTTAAATATTCTTTTTCTATTAATAAAAGATTTCGTACTTGAGAATACCCATTAATAAAGCTTTCCACGAATTTTAAATTTATACTTTTTTTATCTTCACCTAAACAAGAACCTGAAATAGCGATCCCAAGGTCTAAAATGAATCTTCCTCTTCCTGATTGTTCAAAATCGATAAGAGTCATTAATTTATTTTCATTAAATAAAGAGTTATCGTGATACAAATCTCCATGAATTATCCCTGCTGGAAATAAATCATAAGGTATATCTTCTAATTTATCTGGAAAAATGAAATTAAAACAATCTACAAAGTCTTGAGGTGCTTCTTTAGTCTCACAGTAATTTTGGATACTTATTCCACCATAACCGACAAGATCATGAGGCCTAATTTTATCTAAATCATCTTTTCTGATTTCAAGAGAATGTAATTTGGCTAATGCTTCCCCAATTTGAAATAAAACCTCTTGATTAATTTTGGGTGGCAAACCTTTAATATAAGGAAGCACTACTCCATAATAATTATCATGGTGATATATACTTTTCCCTTTAATTGTTGGCAAAGGAGCTAGACTATATTCAAATGAATAATGCTGTAAAGTCCTTAGAATTGTCTGTTCGTTTTCCAACTGCTCTACTGTTTTGTCATTTGATATCTTTAATAAGACAGACCTTCCACTATCGAGATCAACCCTATAATTACTATTAGAGATCCCTTCAATAGTAGGTTTAAAGGAGATGGCCTTACCAATTTCATAGTAATTTAAAATTTCATTGATTTCATTTAAATTGATATTTGAATAAACGCCCATTTATCTACATTTGATACTGTATTGATTCCCATTCTTTTCAATATAAATGGTTTCTCCCTCATTTTCAGAGAGCATAATATCTACTTGAGGTAGGTCTTTATAAACATTGGCCCATGAATTTAAAGTACCTTTTGGAACCATTAATTCTTTACCTGAACTTTTTTCTGTTGACCAAAACCAATCAACTCTAGCCAACCATTTTATAAATGAATAATCCTGTAACTGTTCTAACTCGGATAAAAATTTTGGAAAGCTAAAGCCATACTCTTTTGATACTGCTGATTGTATAGGATTATATTGAAAATATTCATATGCAATGGATTGAAAATTCTTTTCCCCAAAAAGCATGTAAACAACTTTAAATTTGGACTTAAGAATTTCGTAAACTTCCAAAAACTTTTCATTATTGTATTCATCTTGCCTGTTAACTTCTTCGGTTACGTAGAAATCGAAGTTTTTAGACTTTTTGTTTTTGAAAAGTTTTTGAGCTAATTGAGAGTATACCTTATCCATGGTGTCCACCTTTATTAAATTAGTTATATTTATTAAATGTTAATTAAGACAAAACGTCACGTTTTATTTCAATAACTTAGTTGGATTAAGGAAAAACTTAGTGATTTAAACAAAGATGCACAGAGTTATTTATTAATAATACCCAAAAACTTATCTTTCATGTCTGGATAATGCTTGGTTCCTTCAAATGCGATATCATTTAGCTGACGCCCAGGTTTGTCTAGCTTCTTTCCTACAGTAAGAGCAATGTTATAAATATCGGGATCAACTTTGTTTAATTTAATCAGATTTTGAGCCTTAATATAGGTGCTTTCTTCATTTTCTAAGGCTTCGTTCACATGAAGATCGATCACCAGTACACGATCGACTTGCTCATCAGTTGGTATTTGATCGATATACTCCCTTACTAGTTCAAACTCTTTAATTCCTAAAAGATTCTCTATTGAAGTAATGTATATATTTGATTGAATTTCGCATAGGGCAATAGCTTTTTTCGAAACAGAAATAATAATCTTGTTTTTGTCACCAAAGTTTCCACCCAAAAGTGATTTTCCACATATAGCGAGGGCCGCAGCAATAGGCTTCTTAATGGCAGTTAAATCATCATTTACATCTACTATAGTGTTGCAAAAAGTTAATAGATTGTCGTAGTTCTCTGTGGCCAAGGAAGCCCTTATAAAGTTTGGAATTCGGTGGGGATTAATAGGAAATTTAGTGGTCAGCACCTCTGCAATGGCATATGCCTCTACAAACATCTTTGATTCGCAATATGTATCAAAAAGACTGCATAATATTTGATGATTATTTTCATCCTTATCCAACCCCATATTCCAAATACCTATGGCTTCCTGGGTTTGCCCTAGTTTCTTTTTAATCAAACCTCTTAAATAATAACCATTGGCACTATTAGGTCTCTTAACAATAAACTTATTGGCTCCCTCTTCAGCTTTATCTAACTTATCGACCCGTATCTGCCCTCTAATCTTATTATATAAACGCATTTCAGAAGAAATACTTATACCTCTATTAATGGCATGAAAGATAGATTCTTCAAGGTTCCCCTGATTATAAGGCTTAACAATAAAACCATCTATTTCTTTTTCAGCAACTGAAGCTGCTAAGGCCATTGAGTTTTTATCGGAGATAACAAAGCAAAAATAATCTGAACGATCAGGAAATCTAAAAATATGTTCATCAATCAAATCAAATCCAAGCTCATAAGCAGTAAAGAATATATCTACCTGCTTGGTCGCAAATTGAACTTGTACCTCTTCAACCGTAGTACAATTTTCCACGCTAACGGACTTTACTCCTAAATCAATAAAGACTTTTTTTATAGCATTACGATCTGTACCACTCTCACTAAGAATAACTACATTTTTTTCAGCAAGAAATTTCTTAACCGCATCTTTCTTATTCTTCATAAGCTTTAATATGTTCCAAAGTTTGAGTTATATCTTCCTGCTTTTCTTCGTACTTACCAATAAACTTATTCCATCCCTCTTTATCAAATTGTGAAAATTGAAGCTCTACAACTGATAAATTAGCATTATTCTCTTTATCTCGTTTCGTTTTCACTTTTCCCATAAGAGAATAAATAATTCCTTTTCCCATTCCATCTTTGGATAATTTTGCTGGGATACGAGGTTTTCTACCTTTCAAAAACATAAGCATAAGATTATGTCCAAGATTACATGACGCTTTAGGTAGAACAATAGTCATTCCATTATCACTAAAGTTCTCAATCCAGATATGGTTATAGTTACGGTACTCAGTCCCACTGGTCTGATTAATCATAATATATTTGTAATCTAATTGTTCGAAGTCTTCTTTTTTAAAATTTATTGCCATAAAAAATCATAGCATATTTATCAATTCAAACAATAAATTTTAATGCTGTATTGAAATGATCAAAAATAAAGTTTATAAATGATGTCATGATCCAAATAAATAATCTATCAAAAAGCTTTAATAATATTCCTCTTTTTGAGCAGGCAACATTCTCTATTCAAAAAGGAGAAAAATGTGGACTTGTTGGAAGAAACGGGACAGGAAAATCAACTCTCTTTAAAATAGTCCTTGGAGTTTACACCCCTGACGAAGGAGATATCTCTTTTCCTAAAAATTATAAGATAGCTCACCTAGAGCAACATATAAATTTTTCTATGCCAAGTGTCCTTAAAGAATGTTTAACCGCCTTACCAGAAAATTTGCAAGATCAAAGTTATCTAGCAGAAAAATATCTTTCTGGTCTCGGTTTTACAGATAAAGACATGGAAAAAGATCCCAAAAGCTTTTCTGGTGGATATCAAATTCGGATAAACCTAGTGAAATGTTTACTGCAAGAACCGAATCTTCTTTTACTAGATGAACCTACGAACTATCTTGATATCGTTTCCCTTAGATGGCTGGCCAATTTTTTAAAAAACTACCCCGGTGAAGTAATCCTTATTACCCATGATAGATTTTTTATGGATCAAGTAATCGACCATACCATTGGTATTCACAGAGGAAAACTCAGAAAAATCAAAGGACAAACACAAAAGTTTTATGAACAAATTGCTCTAGATGAAGAAATCTATGAAAAAACCCGGGTAAATATTGATAAGAAAAAAGCACAGTTACAAACATTTATCGATAAAAACAAAGCAAAAGCCTCTAAAGCCTCCCAAGCACAAAGTAAAATAAAACAACTAGAAAGATTGGGAACGATGGATAAACTCCTCGATGAACAAGATATAAAAATCAGCTTTGCCTACAAAGAAATTTCATCGAAAAATATTTTAAATGTAAACAACCTAAGCTTTGGCTACCCAGGGAAAGAAACCCTCATTGAAAATTTAAGTTTTTCAATCCAACGAGGAGAAAAAGTCGCTATCGTTGGAAAAAACGGAAAGGGTAAATCTACATTATTAAATCTTATTGCAAATGAACTCGATCCAAACCATGGTGAAATATCATTTCATAATAATGTCACCATAGGCCACCTTGGTCAGACCAATGTTAATAGACTATCAGGTAATGCCACTATTGTAGAAGAAATCAGCTCGGAAAACTCTGAACTTGGAAACACTGGTGTAAGAAATATCTGTGGTGCTTTAATGTTTACAGGAGATCAAGCAGATAAAAAAATCTCAGTTCTTTCTGGAGGAGAAAAGAATAGAGTACTCATGGGTAAAATCATGGCAAAAAAGACCAACCTCCTTCTACTAGATGAGCCAACCAACCACTTAGATATGCAATCAATCGAAATCCTAACCAAGGAAATTCAGGATTATCCAGGCTCAGTCCTCCTTGTTACCCACAGCGAGGAGCTCCTTAGAAAAGCTGCTACGAATTTAATTGTTTTTCACAATGATAAAGTAGAATTTTTTCATGGTAATTATGATCATTTCTTAGAAAAGATTGGCTGGGGCGACACTCAAATCCAAGAAACTAAAACGGAGAATGGGTCTGGTTTAAGTAAAAAAGAAAGACACCAAAAACGCCAAGAAATCATTAAGGAAAAATCAAAAATACTTAATCCTTTAAAAAAAGAATATGATAAGAACGAAGAAGAATTATTTAACCTTGAAGAAACTCTCGAAGAGCTCAATTTAAAAATGGAAGAAGCAACAAACACCAATGATCAAATCAACTTGATGGAAGCCTCAAAGAAAATTGGACTGACTCAAAGTAAAATAGATGAAGTTCTAGAGAAGGTTTCTACCTTAGAAGAAGAAATTCATACTATTGAAGAAGGATTTCAAGCTCAACTTAATGAGCTTGAATGGTAATATATTCTTTATCGATCTCTACAAGTGATGACAACTTGTCGATGAAATGGATACTCAAGGTTACAAAAGTTACCCTCTCCACAAATTTTATCATAATCGTTTCGAGACAATGACTTTTCATACTTAGTTAGATAAAACTTTCCTGCACCTGCACTTAAGTTTCTCGTATAAAAGTCGGTATGGACATTAACATTAGCACCTTTTTCAAAATCAAAGTCGGAGTAAGAAATTTTAGCCATTAGTTGCCTTGGGTCCTCTTTTATCTCAAGAACTGATTCTACACCTCGTCCCCTTATTACATCAAAAGTAATATCTATTGGTTCCGAGCTATTAGGAGATACAGTCATCCAATCAGATTCGTAAAAACTTTGATATCTAGTCAAGTGACCAGGAGAAATATCTGAAATTTTGCAGATAAAGTCTCCTGCAAATGAGCTAGCCGAAACAGAAAAAAAGAGGAGAATAAACAATAAGTTTTTCATAGAGTTTTCCTTTATCTTTAAAACGTTTATTTAAATTTAGTATTTGTTTAAGTTTGGACTTACACCTTGTGAAGGACAATCACTTAGTTTAGATAAATTTTGTCCATCGATATAGGTATAAGCTAAATCAACGCCTTCGCCATTAACCTGAAGTTCCCAAAATGAATCATAATTTACATCTCTGATTCCAATCGATTTAACATCTATGTATTCAGGTTCTGTTTGGCCACATGGTTCACATAAACTTTCAATTACTCTACCTTTTAAAGCCATTCCTAAGGCTTTCTTTGCCTGACTTTTTGAAATATATGCACACTGATCTGCAAATACACTAAACGAAAATGATAAAACAACTAAAGATATTATAACTTTCATAAAAATTCCCCTTTTAAAACCTTATTTTTTTGCCGATGTTTACCAGTTTTTAAAAAATTTTGGAGATTAGTTACGAAACTGAGTAAAGTTTACTTAGATCAAAACTTGAATTAAGGATTCTTTAATTATTTAAAACTTAGAAGATTTAATCAATTCTAAAATTCTACGACTTATAGGGTTTTTATGTTTCTCAGGTCTGTAAACGAGACAAATCTTATCATGATAAACGGGTGAACCTGCAAGTTTCTTAAGTCCTTTATGATTTGCAGCGACCCTTGAAGGAAGTACTCCATACCCTAGTCCTTGTTCTACTAAATCTGCGATAACTTCTAAATTTCCTGAATTTATCTTTCCTTCGGTCCCAAGTCCCTTGGCATTTAACCTTTTTAATATATCTTGAGATTGCGCAAGCTTTGGATCAAAAATGAGTTTATTTCTACACTTTGTCTTATGAAAAAGAGTGACTTCATCTCGACATAACTCTTTAATAACTAAATCTGGATATTTAATAGGATTAACGACAATTCCAAAATCGATTTCCCAACTAATGACCTTTTCTGTCATTTCTCTTGAAAGACCATGAACAAATTTAAAATCAATGAGGGGAAATTCTTTTGTTAAATGAGGTAAGAATTTGTCTAATGAATAAAGAGCAACGGAGGGATGAATTCCAATTGAGAACTCTCCTTTTGCATCCTCACCTTCGGAGGTTATCAAGTTTTGTATATTTTCCCATTCATTAATTAAATTTACTGAGCGCTTATAAAACTCTTCACCTAGCTTAGATAACTCAACCCCATTTTTCTTCCTAATTATAAGTTCATCACCAATTTCATTTTCTAAGCGTTTTAGTGAATAACTTAACGCCGGCTGAGTAATCCCCAGAGCTTCCGACGCCCTAGTCACATTTAAAGTTTCGGCGACTTTCCTAAAATATCTTATATCATCCAAATTCATTGCCATAAAATATTTATATCACAAAAATAAAGCTTAATCATTATATTTATTTCAAAACTTAATTTAAATTCTCATTAACAAAGGAGTGACTATGAAAAAAACATTAGACCGACGAAGTCTTTTAAGTAAAAGCTTAAGCTTTTCTGCAATAGGATTAGCAAGTTTAAGTTCAGCAAAGAGTCTGGCCAATGCATGTAACTTAACGGCAGAACAACCTGAGGGACCATTTTATCCTGAAGAAATCCCATTAGATCACAATTCTGATCTAACACTTGTAACAAATAGGCCTACTCATGGTCCTCAAAAACGAGCAAAAGGGGAATATATTATTTTGCGTGGTATTGTGAAGGATCAACAATGTCATCCCATCAAAGGTGCTATGGTAGAAATATGGCAAGCTTGTCATTCAGGAAAGTATAACCATTCATCTGACCCTAATACGGCAACATTAGATCCTGATTTTCAATATTATGGGAAATCGGTAACCAACGATAAAGGTGAATACTACTTTATAACCGTAAAACCTGGAAAATATAAGGCGACTGAGACTTGGATCAGACCACCTCATATTCACTTAAAAGCTCATCTGAGAGGTCACCTTGAACTAACTACCCAAGTCTATTTTTCAGAAGACACTGTATTGAACTCAAAGGATAAAATCTTACAAGGTCTTCCCACCAGTCAAAGAAAGGCTTTAATTTGTGAATTTAAAAAGAACTCCCAATCAAAGTTCAGAACTGGTCAATTTGATATAACTTTAAAGTCTTTAACCTAGTTAAAATGAATATTTTGAGCTAAATTATGCCCATGAAATTAAATCATGGGCATTTATTAACTTCTCATTTTTATGACACAGCTAGAGGCATGGAGATAAGCTTTTTTGGTAGAGACGAAAACGGACCATTTAAACTAGTGTTCCCGAATCAAAAAGTTGTTTTCTTTATTGCTGCTGAAACGAAATTTTCTCCAAATGAAATCCAATTTGAGCGGAAAAAATCAAATTTAAAATCATTTAATCATAAACTTGTTGATACTATTTATTTAAATAAATACTCTGATCTTCAAAAGGCTAAAGATTATTGCCAAATAAATGGTGTAAGATCTTATGAGGTAGATATTCTCCCAACTGAGAGATTTTTAATGGAACGATTTATCCATTCCCAAGTTGAGTTTCAAGGAGAATTTATTCAAGAAAATGGTCTTCGCATTTTTACCAATCCCGAAATAAGAAAAGGTCATAGCAAAATAGAATTTTCTAACCTCTCTCTTGATATCGAAACCGGTGTAAAGGGTGAGCTTTATTCCATAGGACTTCATTATAAGTATCAAAATGAAATGAAAAATCTAGTCCTCATGCTAGCAGATACTGATGAAAAAATTAGCGATGAGCTCCTATATTATTCTCATGAAAAATCTCTTTGCGAAGCATTTTTAAAACTTATGCAAGATTGGGATCCTGACTTTCTCATAGGTTGGCATGTGATTGGATTTGACCTCGCTTTTTTGGAAAAAAAATGTCTTCAATTTGGTCTTCAATTAAATATTGGAAGATCTAATAGTAAATGCCAAATAAATGAAAAAAAAGGGATGGGCTTTTTTGCTGATATGCCAGGCCGAGTAGTCCTGGATGGTCCACCAACATTGAGATCTGCTTTTTATAAATATAAAAATTTCAAATTAGAAACAGTGGCCAGCGAAGTTCTAGGAACAGGAAAAGATATTGCCTCAGACGCTGGAAAAGTATCTGAGATAGAAAGAAGGTTTAAAGAAGATAAGATGGCTTTAGCTAAATATAACCTTCTTGACTGTAAATTAGTTACTGATATTTATGAGAAACTAGATATCTTTAATTTTGTTATAGCTAGAACTAAAATATCCGGGCTTTTATTTGATAGAATAAATATTTCTACCGCAGCTTTTGATCATATATTTCTTCCAAAACTCCATAGAAATGGATACGTAGCTCCCAATAGAATGGATATAGAAAGAGATGATGCCTCCACAGGAGGTATGGTTATTGAACCTGTGATAGGACTTCATGAAAACGTATCAATTTTTGATTTCAAATCACTATACCCTACTATTATGATGACCTTTGGCATTGATCCTTATGCCTTAGTTATGGCCGAAGTTAATCCAAACATTATTAAAACTCCCAAGGGATATTCTTTCAGTAAAGACCACAATCTCTTAACTGGAATTATTTCTCAGCTTATGGAAATAAGACAGGCTGCCAAAAATAATAAAGATCATTCTTTATCCCAGGCAGTAAAAATCCTTATGAATTCATTTTATGGAATTATGGGATCATCGAGGTGTCGTTTTTATCATGCAGATCTTCCTTCAGCGATAACAACGACAGGTCATTGGATTCTCACTCAGGCCATAGATTTTTTTAAAATTCGTGGCTATGAAGTGCTTTATGGTGATACCGACTCCATCTTTATAAAAACTGGAAATCATAATCAAAAAGATAATGAAAAACTTGCAAAAGATTTAGATGATTACCTCAGGACCCTAATTCTACAAGAGTTTAAAATTAGCTCAAGACTTGAATGTGAATATGAAAAAACTTTTTCAAAATTATTCTTTTCCCAAATGCGTGGAGGTGAAGGTGGAGCCAAAAAACGCTACGCAGGTATAAGTAATAGGGAGTTGGAATTTAAAGGAATGGAAGTCGTCCGTTCTGATTGGACTGAACTTGCCAAAAACTTTCAGTATGAACTTTATGATAAATTCTTCTCAGGAGAAGAACTAGAAAGCTTCATTAAAAGTTATATTAAAAGATTAGAATCAGGGGAATTTGATGAGTATTTAATTTATACTAAAAAACTCTCTAAAGATCCTAAAGAGTACACAAAAAATATCCCCATACATGTAAAGGCTGCATTACAAATAGATCATACAGGTCCTTATAGGTTAAAAGAAGTCTCCTATGTGATATGTAAAGATGGGCCAATCCCCATTCAAAATGAATTTAAAAACCTAGATTATAACCACTATATTGAAAAGCAACTAAAACCTATTGCAAATGATATCCTTCATTATCAAAATAAATCCTTTGATTCATTTATAGTTGGTGATCAGCTTTCTTTTTTCTGAAATACGAAAAGCCCGACTTTAAAGCTTTCTAACGAACCTACTTGAATGAGGATGAGCATAAAGACAAAGTCTGGAAGTGAAAGATGAATCTGTTTTTACACCAATGACTTCAAGAGCTTCCAATGACACGAGGCTTTTTATTTTCCTCCTTTTCACAAAAAATGATAACTGCCCTAACGCCTTCTAGTTGAATTTATATTAATACCAAATCTGATACTTCAGTTGTTTACTTTGTCTTTATATTTATCCCCATACAAAGGGGACAATTAATAATACTTTTAACATTAGTAAATTAAATTAATTTTTAGTTTTTATTTGGGTTCCAATCAATAATTAGTTATCATTTATGTATGAAAAAACTTTTAATCTTAATCTCTTTAGTCCCTTTTATTACTCAAGCAGGAATCCTTCCCATCGCTGGTCGTTATGACGGAGCAGGAGGTGCCTATGGTGCTGCTTACCAGGAACAATTTGGTAAGAATCGTGTTATCGTTGGAGCTGTTACAGGAGATGTTCTTGCGTATGGAGGTCTTCTTACGCACTTTATGAATAAAAACATCGAGTTTTCCCTAGGTGCAGCAAGCTTTAGAGATGTAAGTCTTCTTACCACCTACAATAGAGGTTTAACTGATGATGAAGACGATCAATACATTTTAAAACTTCAAGGACAAGCTGTTGCTCTTGGATCTAAAATTTGGCTTTTTTCAGATCTCATCACAACCAATTTAAGTGTAACTCAATCTACTATTCAATTTGATGGTTATCAAGATGATAGTGGTGAAGATATTGAGTTTGATCAGGCAAATCTTTTTGATGTAGAAACAACGGCCATAAAACTAGGATTTGATTTAAACTTTTACGACAATGCGAGAGCTCCATCTCAAGGTGTAGGTTTTAACGCAGCAATCACTCAACTTAGTGGAAGAACAGGTCAAAGTGATCAATTAACTCTGGATTATGGATTTAACTCTCTTTATCCTTTCTTGAAGCATTTCTCATTTGGTTTCAAGGGAAAGTACAGTGATGCCATTGTAGATAAAAATAGTAAGTATGATTCCGAAGATGAAATTAGAGATGCGCTAGATGCAAAGTGTTCAAGTGTCACCGACTCTTTAAAAAGATCAAAGTGTGAAGACCTAGAAAATGCATTAGTAGCATTTATCTTAGAAAATAATACTGTAGGTTCGGCCTCCCCCCTCGGAGGAAGTGCAGGCTTAAGATCCTTCAGAGAACAGAGATTTAAAGCTGCTCACACAGCTCTTTATACAGCGGAAATAAATACAAATCTTTCTACATTATTTGATGTATTAAATAAAAAGGATACCAAACTTCTTTTTAGTATTTTTTATGATCAAGGTTATGCAAGTGATAATAAATTAGAATTATTTGATGAATCAAAGTTTTCCAACGGAGCGGCCATAAGACTTGTAAAAGGAAGAGGCTCTATTAATCTACAGGCTGCTAGTGGTAGTGATGATTCGAGTTCATGGTCATTGGGCTTTGGGAGTGCTTTTTAATAAAAAAAATGCCTCCCCTACGGGAGGCAATATAAGCTTTAATTAAGGAATTCTACTTTTCCTGTTTCAATATTATGTAAAGCTCCAACAATCTCAATTTCTTTATTGTCCACCATTTCTTTCAACACTGAACTTCCATTTAAAATATTTTGAATACTTTCATGAATATTTAAATGAGTTACCTTGTTTACGAATTCTATATTTTCTGAGTTTCTTCCTTCAGTTATTGTTGATTCCTTCTCTACTGCAGGTTTAATTTTTTCAAGTAAAGTAGTTAACTTACCTAACTCAACTTGATCGCATGCTCCTTTTACCGCACCACAATGAGAGTGTCCTAAAACAACAATGAGTTTTGACCCAGCGACTTTACATGCAAATTCCATACTTCCAATAACATCGTCATTAACAACATTACCCGCAACTCTAGCACTAAAAACATCTCCAATCCCTAAATCAAATATTTGCTCAACAGAAGTCCTAGAATCAATACAGCTTAAAGTCACAGCAAAAGGATATTGTCCTGTACTAGTCTCTTTTTGTTGCTCAATTAAGTTTCGATTAAATGGTGCCTTATTAAGAAAACGTTGGTTGCCTTCCCTCAAGATCTGAATTGCTTCTTGACTTGAAATATTCTTCTGAATTTCTTTCGTTATTGTGTTCATAATTTACCTCTTTTTTATAAGTTTCTATTATTAATAAATTTTTTGTTGATGCTTTTTCTTTGAATTCCAATAAAAGCTCTTTAATATCGTTTGATAGATACTGATTATTTGAATAATCTAAAACCACCTCAGACATTGGTTCTAGATTGTTAAGTTCTTTGGAAATCTTAAACTTGTTTAGAAAGCTAAGCTCCTGAGCAAATTTAACGTGGTAAACTTTTTGACCATGCTTACCAAGTGAAGAACTAACCTCGTGAGAGTTTTGGAAGTTTGTAATCAATGTAAACAAAAGACCAAATCCAACTCCTATCATCAAGCCAGATAAAAGATCGAGTGTAACAATTCCAACAACAGTTGCTAGGAATGGAATAAACTGCTCAGGACCACTGATATATATTTGTTTGAACAACTGGGGTTTTGCTAATTTATAACCTACAACGAGTAAAATTGCAGCCAGACTGGCCAGAGGTATTAAATTCAAAAATGGAGTAATAAGAGCAACACTCAACAAAAGAAAAATACCATGAAGGATAGTCGATACTTTAGTCCTTCCCCCAAATTCAATATTTGCAGAGCTTCTAACAATAACTTGAGTCAATGGTAGACCACCGATTAAGCCAGATATAAGATTACCAACCCCTTGAGCTTTTAATTCTCTATTCGTAGGAGTTACGCCTTTATTAGGGTCAAGTTTATCCGTTGCTTCTACACATAAAAGGGTTTCTAGACTTGCAACCACAGCTATAACCAATGCAACTTTCCATACAGCGAAATTACCAAACTGTGAAAAGTCAGGATGATTAAACTGTTGAATAAACCCCGAAA
This sequence comes from Flavobacteriaceae bacterium, assembly GCA_964215955.1. Classification (GTDB taxonomy): domain Bacteria; phylum Bdellovibrionota; class Bacteriovoracia; order Bacteriovoracales; family Bacteriovoracaceae. Next base: position 118,830 of record CAXPDR010000014.1, on the reverse strand, counting down.
AGTCAGAAATGATAGGAATACTTACCAGTTGATTAGGTTCCAATTGAAAGTTAATACTTCCTGAGCTGTAAAGATAGCTAATTAAAACACCAAGACCTATGGCCGCAACTGGACCTTGTAGAATCCTAAAGACTTTAAACCTTGGACCTAAGACTTTCTCCCATAAAATAAGCGTAACGAGAGAAAGAATACCAATTAGAGCTGCGCCTAAGTTCAAAGCCGAAAACTCTACTCCAGCATAGCCTAGTGCATGAGGAATCTGCTTAATGATAATGAGGACACCAATACCGCACAACATTCCCTTAACTACTGATGATGGGAAAAAAAGTGTAATACTCCCAGCTTTTAGAAAGCCCATTAAAATCTGTATCATTCCAGCTAAACAAACGGCCAAAAGAAAGGCTTCCCAAGAATTTAGAGTTTCAATAGCATTAAAAACAATTACTGCTAAACCAGCAGCAGGGCCACTTACCCCAATACTTGAGCCACTAAATGCACCAACAACAATACCACCTATTATTCCAGCAATAATGCCAGAAAATAGTGGTGCTCCAGAGGCTAAAGCAATTCCTAAACAAAGTGGTAACGCGACAAAAAAGACTACAATACTCGCAGGTATATCATTTTTTATATTTTTTAATAAATTCAATTTTAAACATCCTTAACATAAAATTAACTTGGGCTCCCTTGCAAAAACACAAAGGTTCATTTTTTAAAATATTATTTTAGTTAAAGATATTCTGGTGGGTCTAAAAAAGAGATGCCATCAAACTTATTTTGAAATGGGTGTAATTTAAAGATTTCAAAACTATTTAATTTTAAAGAAACTTTAATTCGGTTATTAACTAGTGTATCTTCTGGAATATCTAGACCATCATAAGAATCTACACTAATTATTTGTTGAAAATTATTTTTTTCAAGTTTGTCGATTGAAAAAGTTTTGTAAACTACATTATCTTTGATTTGATTTTTGATCGAACAACTGTTTGAACCATCAAAGCTATCTTTAAAAAATAAAAAATTAAAAGTCGTAAGAAATCCAATAAAAAAAATAGTTATTAAAACCATTTTATTACAAGATTCGAAACTCAATTTACAAAAATTCATTCTCTAAATACTAATAATTTTTCATTTTATGACAATCATTCTTTCATTAGACAAAGATTAATCTTTAAGTTTTCGATTTCAATTTTAGACACTAGAGACAGACTGACTAAAAATATAAAAAATGCCTCCATTTAGGAGGCATTTTAAACATTCATAATAATCATGCAGCTTTCTTTTTCTCGTCTTGAGAGTTCCAACTCTCTGATGCATTACCCTTCTTTCCATGGATAAGTTTTAGATGATTTTGCTTCTTCTTCTCTTTTTTGGTGAGCTTTTTCTTTTCAGCTTTACCATGTCCTTTTTTCCCCATGATAATCTCCTTATTTAAAAATCTCTCCCAAGCCCAGTTATAGTTTACTCTACATTTTTTTTTCAATTCTAAGCACTTGTTTTCTCCAAAATCGAATAGAATTATCTATAATAAATGCCAAAGAAAGTGGTCACTTAATTCTTAATTTTAATGATATGGCCATCGCTTGATCCATTTGAAGTCAAACTTATGGATTCACTAAAATTGATTTGGCCATTAAAAGATCCACTAATAAAAATATTACCATCACTTCCAAGAACCATTGCTTCTGCAGAGTCATCTAACGTTCCACCAAAATTTTTGGAAAAAATATGATTACCACTAGAATCAAATTTTGCAATTAAAATATCCACTCCACCATAGCTAGTTAAATCATTACCGCCGACATTAATAGTTCCACTAAAACTTGCTAGCATGATGATGTTCTCATCTTTATCAAAAATAACATCGTATGAATTTTCGTTATTAATTGTACCAAAGGCTCTGGCCCAGGATAAACTTCCACTAGCATTTACCTTTGCTAAAAACAAATCAGTTCCACCTTGATTCGTATGTCCAGCCCCTCCAATATTAAAATCACCTTTTGTATGTCCAGCAATAACTGTTTCACCACTACTATTGACAGCGATATCTCTGGTATATTCGTCTCCAACAACGCCGAAATTCATGGACCAAATATGATTTCCTAAATTATCATATTTTCCTAAAAAAATATCACGGCCTCCGATTTGGGTTAAAGCCCCTCCACCTAGGTCAATATTGCCAATCATTTCACCAGAAGCGTAAATATTATTGGAAGAATCATGGGCAACATCCCAATAATAATCTTTTCCAGTAAGACCAAAGCGCGCTCCATACTGTGTAGATCCAGCAGAATTTACAATCATAAGAAATGCATCTGAATCACCGGCTGAAGTTTCATTACCTAGCCCAAAGTCCACTGTATTTCTAAAAAAACCAGAAGCGACGACATCCCCATTTCCAAGAACTGTTAAACCATTCACCTCTTCACCGGCCGTCCCTCCATAGGAGTTGACCCAGTTTAAATTACCGCTACTAGTATATTTAGCAATTACGAAGTCTCTATCACCATTTGAGCCTAGGTCTCCAGACCCTAGATTAAGATTCGTATAGTATGTTCCAATTGTATAAACATTTTCAGATGTATCGATAGCAATGTTAGCACAAAAGCTTCGTGCTTCTTTTTTCCCCGCAGTCTTAATCCATTCTATTTTTTCATTGTTTAAATTTAATTTTCCAACGACGAATTCATCTTGAGTCGTATTTGCATCAACACCTATTCCATCAATTGAATAATTATCTCTGGTCACTCCACAAAAATAAAGCGATCCACTGCTCGTTTCAATAATTGATTTAACACTATCCCCTAAGTTACCACCAATGCTTTTTGCAAACATGACATCCCCGACTTCCAAAGATTCGGTTTCAGCGGGTATTTCATTGGTATTTTCTTCAGTTTGGATTTCCCCCTCATTAAGTGAAACATCAACTGAAGAATTACAGGATACAAAAAAAATTAATAAAACAAAAAGCTTCAATATTCTCCCTTTTCCTATTATTTAAAAAACTAAATTCGTTAATCTCACATAAGCCTTATCGACTTTGATACCAAGTACTTTTAACTACAAATTTTAGTTTATACCAAATTTAAAAGATCAAATTAGATTGTTATAATTCCACAACCTTAAAGCCTCCTTAAGTTCTCTTAAGAGAAGTTTTTTTCTAAATTCGCCTAATTCTAGAGGAGATTAATAGCGACTTACTTATTCGGAATCCGAAGACGACCATTCGGATTTACAAAAAAAAAGACCCAAAATATTGGGTCTTGATATAACTAATATTTGTAATTTTTTAAAATTCAGTTGGTCAGAAGAAAAAGATATTTTTGTGAGGAGTGTGTGGGGAGATTCTTTATATTCATAGAGAATCTGGGGTGTGATTTTAGATAGGATAAAGATTCCTTCTAACCAACTTGCATACTAGTATTGCATGAAGTGTGCCAATTTTTAATTTTTATAACAGCCTAAAATTACGTAGACTGAAAACAATGCAAAAAGACTCTGGGTCATAATGGCCATGGAAAGATGGGTAGATTTGATACTCTATAAGAATTACTCGCTTAATTCCTCAATTTCCTGACTCTTGGCATTAAACTCTTTTAACTGTGAGTTTAAGTGCTTAACCCTATTCTTTAAATCTTGAATTGCAATATATGCAGGTGACTTAGGGCCGTGTAAAAGATTCTCTAATTTTCCAAAACGTTCATGAAAGGAATTCACAATTTTTTTAACTTCCCAAGTTTCCCTTTGAACCGAGCTTAAAATATTTTTTAATACAATCAGCTCTTTTTTAATTTTAGTTTTATTTTTATGTTTTGTTTTTTTTAATTGTTGCTCAAACTTCCTGACGGACGTTTTTATCTTGTCATAAGTTTTTGAAAATTTTCTATTGAATTTATCAAACTGAGATTTTATATTTTTTGTTTTCACAACCAAAAGATCACTCTTTCTTAAGGCTTCCACAAGTTCTCTCCTATTCTCTTGGAAGTTTTTTAAAATCCCATTAACCCTTTCTGCATGGGATTCAATATACTCATTAAAAGGATTAATCTTATCAAAGTTTTTATCTGAGCTATTTATTATTTTTCCTCTAAGCTTTAAATGAGAACGCTTCTCACGAAATTCGCTGATTAAAGCTTGGATATGCTCCAAATGTTTTCCAGATTTCTGTATATAAATTTCTAAAGAGTCATATTTTTTTTCATCAACATTCTTAGCTTGAGTAATTATGCTATTTTGAAATTTTATATCTTCTTTCAATCTTTGTTCATTCTTAAATAGAGATTTTTCATATTTTTTAAAGCCTCTTTTAAGATCTTTAACATTGTAATAGCGTTTAATAGTACAACTTGAAAAGAGGAGTAAGATAAAAATAATTTTTGACATAAAAGCCCCATAGGAAATAAAAATTTTTTATTAGGATGATAAAGAATAACCATTTTATTTTTAACTGAATTTCTTTTATAGTAAATAAAAAAGGAAATGTATGAAATTCATAGATGAAAGATTAATGGATTACTCCATCAAACATAGCACGACACCTTCCATTAAGTGCGATGACATTCAAACGCACACGAAGGAAAATGTCGAAATGTCACAAATGCTAGTAGGAAAACTTGAGGGCTCACTTTTAGGCTTTTTTATTAGAGCGATACAGGCAGAGCAGATCTTAGAGATTGGTACTTTTACTGGCTACAGTGCATTAGCAATGGCCGAAAACCTCCCAGCCAATGGTCAAATTATTACTTTAGATATCAATCCAGAAACTTCTAAAATCGCACATTCTTTCTGGGGGAAATCAGAGCATGGAAAGAAAATCACTCAAATTCTTGGTCCGGCTCTTGATTCATTAAAAAGTATTGATAAGCAATTTGATCTTATCTTTATTGATGCAGACAAAATAAATTATCAAAACTATCTTGATATTTGTCTCAAAAAGTTAAGCCCAAAGGGAATTATCGTTTTAGACAATATGCTTTGGAGTGGAAAGGTAGTAAAAAATGACCAGGATGAATCAACGCAAGCCTTAAAAAGGGTTAATGAATGGGTAAAAAAACAAGAAGATCTTTATTCGACTTTACTACCTGTTAGAGATGGTATGTTGTTAATAAAAAGAACAACCTCTATTTCTTAGAGGCCTTATTCATATTTTCTTGGTATTGCTTTAATATTTCAGGGTCAAGCTCACTTGGTTCAATTTTACGATATGAGTTTCTTGCATTTTTATATTGTTCACACTCATGTTTAGCACCATCAGACTCAACAGGAACATTCTTTCTTCCTTCTTTAAGCCAAGTTATTTCTTTATTACAATAGCGACATCTACTCATTTATTTTCCTTCTCAAACTTTCAAAGGTAGATAATAACATTTAAGCAAGCTTTTTAAAAGTTGAGTCATCATTTTTTTCTATTTCCATGATAGCTTCTTCAAGACTCATTCTTCCCTTGTAAATTTCAACTAGACCAAAATAAAAAGGCTTAAATTGTTCCTCTGACAACAGCGAAAACTGTTTTTTACACGCCATCCATAACATTGGATCCTTTTGCCTTATCATCATTAACATATAAGCACATTTGCCTTTGAAGGATTTTTTTGGGCCATTAAATTTAGATTTCATTGAATTGCTCATAACCGACTCCTTCTTTAATTGTAACATATAAATCAACAAATAGTATTTAAGTCGGAATCTTCAAAAACTCTTAACATTTCAAAGAATTAGGCTGCTTTTTTCTCACTATGCTGCTTGGAGTGATTAGCATATTTAATGTCAACTCCCATGATATGAGTAAATAACCAGTTTTTGAGAAAACTTGCTAATTTAGGTTTATCTAATTTGTTTTCTTTTAGTTGAGATTCAAACCTTAAAATTGACTCAATTAAGTTTTTATGGACTCTTTTATGGGACTCCAATGATTCGTAACCAATACTTTCCATATATTTTTCTTCATGTGAAAAGTGATTCACTGTATAGTTTTTAAGATCCTCAAAGCTATTAGGTATATTGGAGCTTGCATAATTCATATCATGAATGAGTTGATTAATTTTCCCAAGTAGGACTTGGTGTTCATCATCCATCGCAGATATCCCAATTTCATATTTCTTATCCCAAGGAATCTCTTCGAGAATCATTTGCGCATCACCTACTGTTTCATGCCTTTTAATCTTAAACATACTTTGATATTTTTCAATTTCATTACTTAGAACATTTGCTAAAGAAGTAGTTTGTCCAACAACTAAGGTATTACGCTGTATAGAAACATTGACTTGATGAATAGCATCCCTCATTTCATTAACGCCTTTATTTTGTTCATTAGATGCCGTGTTTATAGAATCAACCTGTCCAACAATATTACCTATTTTAGAGTTAACTTCAGAAAAGTTGGTATTAAACTCTCCTAAAATATTTTTAGTTTCTTCATTTTGTCTTTTCAAGGAGTGAGATAAAGATTCTCCGCTTTTTCTAATTTCTTCTATAATATTTTTAACCGTACTTTCAGTCACCTCAAGGGTTTGTTGTATCCCAGTTGCACTTTCACCACTCATGGAAGCCAAATTACCAATTTCTTCAGCAACCACACTAAAACCTTTCCCGTGCTCACCCGCCCTAGCAGCTTCAACTGAAGCATTAAATGACAGAAGTTTTGTCTGAAAAACAATATCATTGATCACAGCAGTCTTATTCACAACTTCAGAGAACTGCTCGATTAGTTTAGTCAAATCATCAGTGGTCTTATTTAAAAGATGAATAACTTTATCATTGGCCTGAATACTTTTTTGAAAATTTATGGCCAGGTGCTGAGTTGATTGATTGGATTTTTCAACAATATCCTTTATAAGCTTTATTGAGTCATTGACATTGGAGATGTTATTAGAACTTTTATGTATCATAGCACTAATTTCATCAGAAGCCGTACTTGTTTGAATAACGGCACCGCTTTGCTCAGAAGTACTTTCTCCAACTTGAGTACAAGATCCTAAAATTTGTTCACCCGTACCTGCAATATTATTTAAAAACCTATTCGTTTGTCTTATAAAAAATTCTTCATCATTAAAATACTTTTGAAGTTTATGAGAAAACCATACAAGACCTAATCCAAAAAATATTAGAGAACCCAAGGCAACTTTATAATCAATTTTTAAAAATAGCATCATCCCTGCACCAATAAAGATAAAAGAAAATGCAATTAGATAGAATTTTATTTTGTTAAGCTTTTCCATAAAATTATCACTCCTAAAATCTATATCGTATGTTTTCTTAAGAATTTTTAGTTTTACTCACCTGACTAAAAACGGTTTATTTAAAATCTTTTCCCATTAATGTCTTTCTTCCCTCTCTATGGGCGTTCTGAACAGCTTTTTTCACTTCTTCGCGAAGAGTATCCGATAAAATAGGAATAACATCTGCTGAGGTATTCAATCCGCTAATATCCTTAACAAAAGATTTTAATTTAGAAACAACAACTAAAACCTCATCATTATTTACATCTTTTAAATTTGAATTACTTATCTGACTCGTCTTAGATACTAACCTCACCTTAGGTTCATTATTCATTGAATTTAACCATTCACTTTTAGTAGGTGAATGATATTCTTCTGCTCCCGCTGACTTATGAGACATAATGGATCGGTGGACATCCCAACAATCAACAGAACAAAATTGAGCTGGTGAACGTTTTTTATCACACGAGCTCACTGAGCATTTATAGTATTTAGCCGAAAAGCTAATTTCTTTTTTACAAACAATACATTTTCTCCAATAATTCTGATTTTCCATTTCACTCATTTTAACTTACCTTATCCTCTAAATTTTTTTCATCTGGTAATATAATTTTAATTTCTGTAAATTCACCTTCTACAGAATGAATATCTAACTCCCCACTTTGTGAGGTTACAATATCATTAATCATTGAAATACCCAGCCCCGTACCCTTTCCAGTTGGTTTTGTTGTAAAAAATGGCTCTTTTACTTTCTCTAAAAGACTTTTAGGAATACCTGGTCCATTATCTCTGACTATAATTTGGATAGATTGATCAACCCGCTTTAAAGTAAGCTTCAAATAGGGCTTAAATTCTTCATTGTTATATTTTTTTTCTTTAAGGGCATCAAAACTATTATCAACCAGATTAATTATGGCCCTTTCAATTTCTTCAAAATAACAATTATAATGAATTTCAGACTCAATATCCTCTATAATCTCAACTGAAATTGCATCTTCTTTGGCACGCATAGAGTGATAAGCAAGGTTTAGCCCCTGCCTACAAATATCTGCTAAATTTTGAATTTCCTTTTTAGAGGACTGGGAACGTGCCTGGGATAGCATTCCTTTTATAATACGATCAGCTCTAGTACCAGATGAATTAATAATCTCACATATTTCATCAATTTCTTTTAATTCTTCTTTAAACTCTTGAGAATTTAGAATTTCATCTTTATCTCTTTCGCTACTTAGCAGTTCCTTAATGGAGTCCAACTTCATAGTTACTAATTGGGAACTATTAATTATCAAGTTTAATGGATTTTTAATCTCATGAGCGATACCAGCGGATAATCCTCCAAGAGATGCTAATTTCTCTTGAGCAATTATTTTCTTTTGATATTTCTTAGTTTCATCAAGAGCAAACTCTAATTTTTTGGTTTTATCTTTGATCTTTTCTTCAAGATTCTTATTCCACTGTTCCAATTGTTTACGGCTAAAATTAATTTGCAAAATAAGATTTGAAAAATTTTCTTTTAATTCAAAAATTTCTGAAACTTTAGAATTTATATTTCCAATATTAATATCGTCTTCCTTTGATTCATAAGTATAAATCGCATTAATCAGTTCTTTTATGGGAGAAATGATCGTTTGATTCATTTTCTTTATGTACAAATAAAAGCTTATTCCTAGTAATACAAAACTCAATATTATAATCACCCCACTTATATAAATATCTTGCTTTAACTCATTAATATAGAAACTAATATGCACAGAACCAATGACTTTTCCTGAACTCACAACATTCGCGCTGGATATAAGTAAATCCCCCTTGAAAAAAGACTCATTTGGAAGACCAATTTGAGGAACCTCTCCTCTGAACGCAAAAACAGAACCATCTTCTTTATTAAGTGAAATACTATGGTATGTATCCTTAAAATTTAATTTATTCACGAGAGAATCAAAGTCCTGTTCTGATTCAAAGAGAAGAGTCGTTTCAAAATAGTCTGCTATCAGTTTCGTTGATTCTGTTGCACGTTTTTTATGCTGATCTATAGTTAGGGATAATGCGATATATTCAACCGCTAAAACCACGATAAAAATACATAGAGCCAAAAGGGTGAATGTTTTATTTAACAGATGTCTTAAGGTTTTCATTTAATAAACCTCACTTGCTAAACGTAGAACTTTACTACTAATGCTCATTTTATTGTTGTCGAGCAACGTTTTGTTCACACTAAATTCAATTTTGTCTTTATTCTGCTTAAAAAAGATGAGGGTATGGTTTTTTCTTAAGGGAGAAGATGAAACCACTATTATTTTAGAATTTGAAATTTCTTTATTTATGACATCTTCTGAGATATTGCTTTCTCTACCTATGTATAGAAAACTACAACCGCTAATTTCATAATTTTTAACATTAAGAACTCTTATATCTTTATCTTTAAACTTTTTTCCTTTTAACTGAGAATTAAGTAATTTAAAAATTTCGTTATCTCCATTTACACAAAGATTAAATTGGTTCCCAACTGCCCTTACATCAGTAAAATGCATTATCCTATATGCGAGAGCGCATTCAATTGATTTCAAATCGGCTTCCGCCCTTGCCATGGAAAAGACAAAGACCCAATTTAATAAGATTAATATTAATTTCAAATCACTTCCTTTGAAAGTCTTATCGGATGAAGTTGAATGAGAATTTACTCAGATAAGCTATTAGGAATATTAAGTTTAGCTTAAAATTGAACATAACAATCAAATAATATTGATTTAAGTTTTACTTGCCGAAGTCTTGATTTTTAAGAAATAATAGACCCATATTATTTTTTAAAATTAGTTTTCAAGGAGGAAAACATGAAAAATACCCTGATAATTCTTTTATTATCTATTTTCATTTCAGATTCATATGCTTGTGACCAACATGGTAATAGCGGTTTTTTACCGGAAAATGATCTTCAAAGACCAGTGAATGCTAAAATGAAAAATACCATGACAGAAGAAAGATTTAACGAAATTATTGACCAAGTTGATAAACATTACGCCCCAGTTGTTCAAGGAAGAGGTGGGAAATTAAGTTGGAGTCGTAAATGGAATGATTCTACTGTAAATGCCTCGGCTCAAAGATTTTTTAGTACTTATAAAGTGAATATGTATGGTGGTCTTGCCAGACACGAACTCGTTACAGATGATGCATTTGCTATGGTTGTTTGTCATGAATTAGGTCATCACCTTGGTGGTGCACCAAAGGTTAGAGGAAATTGGTTAATGAAATGGGCTTCAAATGAAGGTCAATCTGACTATTTCGCATCATTAAAATGCTTTAGAAGAGTCTATGAGTCAGATAATAATGTAGAAATCATTAATAAAATGAATGTTCCAAGTATTGTAAAAGAAAGATGTGAAGCTAACTATACATTACCTAATGATCAAGCATTATGTATCAGAATTTCCATGGCCGGAAAAAGCTTAGCTGCTCTTTTAGGATCACTAAGAGGAACAACTGATTTAGAATTCGAAACTCCTGATACAAATGAAGTGACAAGAACTGATGATAAACACCCAGCTGCCCAGTGTAGGCTAGATACATATTTTCAAGGAGCTTTATGTAATATAAGACATAGTGAAGATGTATCAGCAAAAGATCCACTTGCCGGAACTTGTAATAGAAGCCAAGGACATACAGAAGGAAATAGACCTTTATGTTGGTATAAACCAGCAAAATAATTTATAATAGGGTCCCATAGGGGCCCTTTTTTATGACAAACATTATAGATCTTCACACTCACCTAGATTCACTACAAACATACGTACAACTTAGATCTAAACTTCAAAATCATAAAATTACTATTAACGAACATTTTAAAAGTAATCATAAAGTCATTTTAAATCTCGCATTTTATATGCAATTTTATCAAAGCTTTGAGGACCTCATTAAACTTATTAAAAAATATAGAGAAATTATTGAAACGACACCTGGCTGTAAATTAATAAAAAATAAAGCGGACTTAGATTCAAATTATCAAATTGGATTCATCTTTCATTTAGAGTCAGCAAGATTAATCAAACATCCAGAAAACCAATTGGAACAACTCTCCCAACTTGGAGTTAGAGGTATCATTCCCCTACATTTTATCGATAATCAATATGGAAACTCATGTGATGATTTTGGTAGACGCTTAAAACTAAAATCAGACGATAACGGACTGACACAATTTGGTAAAGATCTAGTTGAAATATGCAATCAAAAGAGGATGTGGATTGATATCTCTCACGCTACTGATAGGACAGCATCTGATATTTTAAAACACGCCAATTTTGTGGTTGCCTCTCACACAGGAATTAGAGAGTTCAAAAACTTCAAAAGAAATATTCCCCTTGAGCATGCTAAAGAAATTCAAAATAAAAATGGTCTTATTGGTTTAATCCCCTGGACTCACCTCATCCCAAACCATAAAAATGGCTATAGAGAACTCGTTGAGTTTAGTCTTAAAAGTGGTCTTGAAAAGGCCATTGGTATAGGAACTGATTTTGGAGCTCCAATAAAAACTTATAAAGAAAATAAGTCTATTTTCAATTTGGCAGAAGTTATCGATTTAAATTTTAAAGAATCAGCGAGTAAAATAAAAAGTGAGAATGCCCTCAACTTTTATTCTAAACTATTTCAATAATTTGCCCTTCCAATTCTACAATATCTCCAGATCGTAATTTAGCTCTTCTTCTGGTATCTACTTTTCCATTAACTAAGACATGTCCTTCTTGAATAACAATTTTTGCATGTCCCCCGGTTTCAACTAAACCCATGATTTTTAGCACCTGTGCAAGTTCTATAAACTCTGAACCTTCAAGTTCAAATTTTTCATTCATGATATTTCCTCTATGGCCTCTAAAAAGGCCTTACCAAATTTTTTAAGTTTTTTAGGACCAACGCCAAATAGAGACTCCATTTCTGCGAGATTTTTTGGTTTATGTAAAACAAACTCTTCTAAAGTCCTATCTGGAAAAACTTTAAAAGCTTTTGTTCTTTTCTTTTTGGCAAGTGCCCTTCTAAATTCTTTCAAATATTCGAATTTTTCTTTATCACAACTTAGATCTCTTTTAACTTTTGGTCTAGCTGCTCTTTTGGTCTTAGTTTTACTTACCTTTTTAACAATCTTTGCCTTGCCTTCATCAATTTCAAAAAGCATAAGCTTTTCTTTTTTAGTTAATAGAGGAAGGGATTTTTCAGTAAGTTTAGTAACGGTCGTTCCATCCTGGGCAATATAAATCGCACCGTAACTTGCAAGCTGGCGATACATGGCTTTCCAAAAGTTTAATGATTTAGACTTACCTAAACCAAAAGAATTTAAACTCGTTAAACCTTTCTTTATTACCGTCGCGGATTCTTCACCTGTGAGAATCTCTATTAAGGTGTTCACCTCGAAGAGCTCTTTACTTTCATGAATGGTCCTCATGGCCAGAATAGCTTCATCAGAATAGTCAATTTTTGGAAGATCTAAATTATAACAATTATCACAGTGATAACATGGCCCCTTAAATGGATTATCAAAATAGTTTAAAAGAACTTCTCTTCGACACTGGGAAGCTTCACACAGTCCTAGCATAGCCTCTAGCTTTTGTTCATTTACTCTTCTGCGCTTAATACTCGAGGTCCCTTTATTCATCATTTTTTTAAGCATGATCATTTCACGTTTACCATATACGGCCCAGGCAACAGACTCTTTCCCGTCCCTTCCAGCCCGTCCTATTTCTTGATAATAAGACTCGATACTTTTTGGCATATCTAGATGAGCAACAAACCTCACATTAGATTTATCGATACCCATACCAAAGGCTATAGTTGCAACGATGAGTACATCATTTTTTGAAACAAATATATCTTGAATTTTTTTTCTTTCTTTATTGGACTGTCCTGCATGATAAGCATAGGCTTTAAGGCCTTTTGCTTTCAAATAAGAAGCAACTTCTTCCGTTTTTTTTCTGGAAAGGCAATAGACAATACCTGTTTGGTTTTCAAAACGGTCTTGAATAAAAGCAATAAGTTTTAAATAGTCTTTTTCTTTAGTTGTTTTCTTTTGGATATTTAACTCAATATTGGGCCGATCAAAATCACCAATCACATCGTGATTATCTTTTATTTTAAGTCCGTCCTTTATATCTTTTCTCGTTACTCTTCCTGCAGTTGCAGTAAGAGCTAATAAAGGAGTCTCTGGTAAAAACTCTCTTAATAGAGAAAGTTTTCTGTATTCAGGTCTAAAATCATGTCCCCATTGTGAAACACAGTGAGCTTCATCGATAGCAATCAATGAGACTTCTATATTTTGCAGGAGTTCATGAAGACTAGGGGCCATGGCCCTTTCTGGAGAAATATATAGTATTTTTAATTCACCAAAAAACACTTTCCTCTCAACTTCTTCTTGTTCTTTTTTGGATTGTGTGGAGTTTAAAAATGCTGCAGGGACTCCTTTTTGATTTAAACCTCTTACTTGATCTTCCATTAAGGCCAATAATGGTGAAACAACCAGCGTTAACCCATCAAAATAAAGAGCTGGCAATTGGTAGCAAAGAGATTTACCTCCACCAGTAGGAAGAATTCCCATTACATCTTGCCCATCAATCACAGCTTGAATGATTTCATCTTGCAGTGGTCTAAATTCATCAAATCCAAACTCATCTTTTAGAATTTCCCTTAGTCTAATCGTACTCATAGTGCTATATTAGCTCTTTAATTTTATTAAGACAAAACAGCTGCTATGCAGCAAAGGATAAAAAATGGATACTCAACTAGATAAGGTAAGTTACGTGCTAGGCCAACAAATTGGAAATGATCTTAGAACTCAAGAAATTGAGGTTAACTCAGAGGTTTTTCTAAGTTCAATTAAATCTGCACTTAATGGTGAAGACAATAAATTATCACCAGAAGAAATGCATAATGTGATGAGTACTTTCCAAGCAGAAATGCAAGCTAAAGCGATTGAAAGAGCAAATAAAGTAGGAATTGCTAATCAAGAAGAAGGTCTAAAGTTTTTAGAAGAAAATAAAACTAAAGATGGAATCATCACCACTGACTCTGGTCTTCAATACAAGGTTTTATCAAGTGGAGAAGGAAACACACCAGGACTTACTTCTCAGGTTGAAGTTCATTATGAAGGAAAACTTTTAAACGGAGAGATCTTTGATTCTTCTTATCAAAGAGGACAAACAACTAGTTTTCCCGTTAACGGTGTTATCGCTGGTTGGACTGAAGCTCTTCAGCTTATGAAAGAAGGTGATGTTTGGGAAATATTCATTCCTTCAGCCTTAGCTTATGGGTCACAAGGGGCAGGTGGAAAGATTGGACCAAATGCTACGTTAAATTTCAAAGTTGAATTAGTGAAGGTTCTTTCTTAATTTATGAAAGATTTAAATGATATTGAGAATTGGAATGAGAAGCAGCTTAGAAGTTTACGTTGTAATTTAAACAACAGAATTAAAGCCTTTGAAGGTTTTGGTAAGCCAAAAGAGTTACAAAAGTCTCATGTTTTATTTGGACTTGGTGAGCAAGAATGTAAGGACCTTCTAACGAAGGTTAAAAGATTGGAAAAACAGCTTAAACATGCTTAAAGATGATCTTAAGATATTACTTATTCAAATAAGACAAAATTCCAAAGTTAAACAAGAAGAGATCGAAAGCTTTGCAAAGTTTGGAGGAATTAAACCCTCTCAAATTGAAGCTTTCGATGTATTCACTAATGAGAAAATCTCAAAAAACCTTCTAAATGGTTTTGATGGAGTTTTTATAGGTGGTGCTTCTGAAGCTTCAGTTTTAGACAAGCAAGAATATCCTTTTGTAGATAATATTATTGAAGCAATTCATTACTGCTTGGATTTAAACCTACCAGTCTTTGCATCTTGTTTTGGTTTTCAGGCTGCGATTCTCGCCTTAGGCGGAGAAATTATTCGCGATGAGAATGATTTTGAGATGGGAACCTTGCCTATTGCTCTTGCAAATAAAGCTAAAAAAGACGAAATATTTAAAAGCATTTCTAACCCATTTATGGCCGTCTCTGTTCATCAAGAAAAAGCCTTAACCCTACCTAAAAACTGTATTGAATTGGCAATGACGTCTTCCTGCAAGCATGCGTTCAAAGTTAAAGATAAACCCTTTTGGGCCTTCCAGTTTCATCCAGAGCTGGATGATATAACTTTAAAAGAGCGATTAAATATTTATAAAGAAAAGTATACAGAAGATCGAGCCCACTTTGAAGATATTATCTCTCAAATAAAACCTACTCCAGAGTCTAATGCTCTAGTAAAAAATTTCATTGATTTTATAGTTTCTAAATTTTAAATATCCATTAAAATAGAAATATGGAAAATATCATTCAAGAATTAATGGTCAATATAATTGATCTAGGAGTAAGTAAGAAAATATCACCTCTTCAGGCAGGTCATTTATTAGAAGACAAAACGGTTTTGTTATCCTCTAAAAGAGAAGTTAAGATTTCGGACTTAGTAAAAAGTGGTCCGCTTCTTCTTACCTTCATCCGGGGAACCTGGTGTCCTTTTTGTAGAATGCATATGCAAAAACTTAGAGATTGGGTTAACAAGCTTGAGGGTAGAAACTCAACTATAATTGTTATAAGTTCAGAGACTCCTGAGCAGATTAATTCATGGTTAGAAAAGAATCCCGTTCCTTACCTATTTGGATCCGATTCAAGTTATTATCTATCAAATTACTTTGGAGTAAAGAGAAAGGAAAAACCTTTTGCTCAAGCCGCTACTTTTATGATCGACTCAGATTTAAGTGTATTACTGGCCTATTCAGGTAAAAGAACAAGTTCCTATTACAAGAAACTAAATACTCACTAGTTCCCTTTAAATCTTTTACATGCTTTTTTAAATTCAGCATTTTGCTCGGAACTAATTTTACAAAAATCTGATTTCATTTTATCTATCATCGCCTTGGTAATTTCACCACAATCTACAGGGTCACCCGAAGCATTATGCACAAGTTTTCCCTCGCGAACACTTATATAGCTATCACAAGCGATAGAAAGGTTGAAACCTAAAATCAAACTAGCAATTAAAGTTTTTTTCGCCATTTTCATCAATCGTATAATTCTTTTTTGTGCCTCGTCTATTACCATTACGTCCCCGATTATCTGATCTTTGATTCCCTGGACTTTTAGTTGCAAATTTATCGTGTTTGTACTTTGGTTTTCTTCTCTCATCTTTTTGAACTTTATTTTGTTCTTTTGAGAAGTCTTTAGTGTGTCCGTAATATCTTCTATATCTGCCGTTTCTTGAAAAGTCACTTTGATTGGTTAATCTAAAATCATCCAGAATTTCATTTTTATCAGCACAGTTAGAGCAAATCCATTCCGCATCAATTCTTGGATTTCTATGTTTAAATCTTTCAACATCTGGTTGCACACATTCACAAACTTCACAGAAATTTCTGTGCTCTTGGTGTTTTTCAACCTTGGTTTTTTCTTTTTTTAACTTTCTTTGTCTTTCATTTTGAGTTTTAGTACTTTGAAAACCAGCTTTCATTAAGGCATCTTTTAAAGACATTTTGAGGCTCCATTACAAAATTAATAAACAGATATTATATTAATCAAATCCTCTAAATTTTCAAGACTTAAAGCACTGTTATTTAGTCTAATTCAGCTTACAGATGCCATAAATCTCTTTGAGAACCCATAAAATATATTCATGTAGTAATTTTTTTGCAACACACCATCACTTATTAACATAAACTAGATCGTAACTAAAGTTCACAGTGTTTTGAACTTGTTCTGAAACAAGAAAGAAGTTTCTATTTTCTGTGTATTTTTACTCTTCCGGTCGAAAAAGTTCTTCTTTTCGATCAATGTCCATTTTTATTTTTCAGTCCCAGATTTTTCGAGCTGGGACTGATTATTTATCTAGTGCTTTTCGTTCATGGATAAGGTGAATTATATTTAAATACTGCGTAGCAAAAGTGTCGATGGCCACCTTCGCATCCACTAGTTAGTGGACAATTTATAGTAACTATTGCTATTCAACTATTAGAGAAAATAATAAGTATCAATGTATTGCAAATTATTTTTCTTAAGAGGTATACATGAAATTATTTCTATTGCTTTTTACAAACTTAATAGTTTTTAACGTACAGGCTCAGACAGACTATAAATCCTTTTTTTACTACGATGATTTAGTAAGAGGAAGAACGATGACGTTCTGTAACCTCAAAATGAAAAAGAACGAAGCCAATTGCTCGGCTACTCCTGGAGATCAACCGACCTCACCAATATTTCAAAAGAATATTAAAGAAATCTCTGCTGGTGGTTTTTTTGGTTGTTTTTTGGATATAAATCATAAAGTCACTTGCTACAAAAATCCTCGCTTTACAATGTTTGATATAGATAAAATTCCTGAAGGTTTAAAAGCTACAACTATTGCAGCTGGTGATAAACATATTTGTGCCATAACAATAACTAAAAATGTTGTTTGCTGGGGAAGAAATAAGTATGGAGAATCAACTCCTCCTGAAGGATTATCTGATGTAAAATATCTTGCCATGGGCAGGTCCCATTCATGTGCTGTAACTGAAGATGATGAGATCCACTGCTGGGGAAATAAAATTACGTCTAGAGACCTTAAAATCCCTTATGAAGGCAGGTTTGAAAATATAATAAGTTTTACTTCTCATTTTCAAAAAGAATACTCGTGGCCATTGGATCACTACGTAGATTTCTTCATAACTGATACTTATATGGGCAAGTATGAAAGAAAATCAAGAATCGGTAGGACAGCTGGAGACAGATATCTAGGAGGAGGAACCTACGTTTCTTATCCAGAGTTAGATTTTAATAAAGCAAAAGTGAAAGACGGTGAATGTGCCATATTTAATGGAGATGTTCTTTGTGAAGGCAATATGTACACTGGACTGACTCCATTTATTAGTAATGCAGTTGATTTAGTTTACCTTAGTGGTGAATTTGCTTGTTCAAAAGATATTAAAGGCGAACTCAATTGCTGGGGAAATAATGTCAGTCAAATTTTTCCTAAGAAAAATTATAAACCAAAGATATTAGTTAGGTACAATCAGAACTTTGTAAATGATGAGAGCTTTATGTGTGGAGTTGAAAATGATGTTTTTCAATGCTTTGGAGCTAAAAAATCACTGAGAAAATTTGAAAACCAAATACCACAATTTAATGATATTACGGATATATATTTAAAAAGAGATTTTGGTTGCGTTCTAAATAGTAAAAAAGAATTATCTTGTTTTGGTACAAAAGATCAGTTTCAACCGGTAATTACAAACAATATAAAAAAGCTTTATAGACTTGTACGAACAGACGATCCTAAGCAATACATTTGGGGATTTTGTGTAACTAACGAATTAGGAGAGCTAGACTGTTTTGGTTCTCATAAGATTATTAGTCCTCCAAAAAAATTAAAAAATGTTACGAACGTTACGTTAAAAATTAATTCGGATGTAGATGAATTACAGATTTGTGCACATTTTCAAAACAAAAGAAATAAATTTTGCTGGAATTATCACCAATAATCCAACTAAGCACTATTAAGACTTATTAAAGGTGTAAGTTATTATTAATAACTTACCAGTAAATTTAGATAATGGTTTAATTCCAACCATTGTTCTAAATTTCTTAACGAAATAAATTGTCGGGAAAATATAGATTATTATCGAAAAATTAGAAAATCTAGATTACTGAAAATTAGGACAGTGGTTTTACCTATGCAACTCGAAGAATAATATGAAATCCATATTTAGTACGGACACCATATTTTATTTCACCTGGCTCCATATGATATAGAGCTCTCTCAAACTCTGGGACCATAGTTCCTGAGCTAAAACTTCCAAGGTCTCCACCTTTTTCAGAGCTTTCACACTCAGAAAATTCACGTGCTAAGTCTTCAAAATTTGCTCCAGCATCCATTTGATCTTTAAGATATTCGATATCGTCTTCTTCAGAAATTAAAATATGTTTGGCCTTATACATAGGACAATTATATAAAATAAAATTATGAATCGCTATATAATTTCACTAAGCTATAAGGGAACGAGGTATTCTGGTTGGCAAAGACAAACTACCAACCCAAAAACAGTTCAAGAAAAACTTGAAACTGTTCTCTTACACATTAATAAAAAGCCAGTCATTGCGAGTGGTGCTTCTAGAACAGATTCAGGTGTTCATGCCCTTGATCAAAAAGTTATGTTTAATCTTGATAAAGAGTTTGACACCAAAAGACTTATGGCCAAAATCAACAGCCGCCTTCCACTAGATATCAGAGTTAATAAAATTAAAAAGGTTCCTCTCAGTTACAACTTATTTGATCATATAAAAGAAAAAACCTATGTGTACAACTTATCTCTTTCTTCTCCAAATGCCCTTGAATCTGAAACAACTGCCATTTTTGAAAATATCGCAGACTTTAATATTGAGCTCTTTCAAAAGGCATTAAAGCTTTTTATTGGCAGACATGACTTTACAAGTTTTTCAAGCTTAGCAGGAAGGCCTCCTCATAGAGAGGTTTTTGAAATCAAATGCGTGAAAAATTCCCAAAAACTTGAAATAACCCTAAGAGCTAATGGATTTTTAAAGTATATGATTCGCTATATAATAGGAGCTTCTATCCAGGTGGGCCTTGGAACCCTAGAATTAACAAAAATCAAATCAGAACTTAAAAAGCCAACAAAAGGTTTTAAACCAAGAAGAGCTCCTGCAAATGGCTTAATTTTAAAGAAAATTTATCTATAGATTTTACATTGCACTGCGTAAAAACAAAGAAATCATGGTAACTTTAAGTGTTTATGAAATTACCAAGGATTGCTATATGAAGATGCTTCTTTCTATTATTTTGACGTTAATTACTCTAACTAATGCTAGTGCTTTAATAATTAAAGGAGAAGATTCTGAAAATCATTTTTTACAAATAAAGCAAATTCCTAATTCAGAAAAATTTACTTTTTTGGAGTGTAGAGGAGATATTTTAAAAGCTGCTTGTAAACCTCTTATAGAAAAATACCATATTGCACTTGATCCTGAAGAGATTGTTTATATGGCCCAAAAGAAAAAGTGGGATTCAGCAAAAACGGTAGTCGCTGATGCCGCACTAATTTATAATCTACCTTTCTTAATTTATCATGCAGCATTTTATGGTTCTAGAGCCTATGTCGCTAGATATATGGTAGGATATTCAGTTGATGGAGTTGGATCTGTAAGTGGATCAATTGCTATGATTACAACTGCTCCAATTGTTATTTCCTCTCCTGCAATTTTTGACCTATTAGACCCTTCCGTTCATAACGACTTAGGAAATGCTCTAAAAGCTTCAGTAGATAACGATAGCGATTTTGATTTAATAAGAGAATATGAAGGAATAAATTTAGAAATCGGCTATGAAATTGATTCTAAATCTACTGACATAAATCCAAATTCTAAACCAAAAGCAACAGAAAAGGTTGTAACAATTGATGATCTATCAACGAAAGATATCATTAAGTCATATACTAAACTTATAAGCATGATCCTTTCTTGTAGAGAACGCGGTAAGAACTGTAGTATTGAAGATCAAAGCAATTTAACTCCTGTTCAAAAACTTCTAAAAAAGAAAATGATTGGCTTATAAGCTAGTTCTGTAAATCAGCTCTCACGTCCATCCAGATTTGATAATATTTCCAAGCTGGTGGATCATTGGGACTGGTATGGTGATCAGGTCTTAGAATAAGATGCTTGGTGGATAATAACACTTCGAGAACTTTAGGATTTTGTTTCATTTTAGCAATCATCGCCGCTTTAATAATTTTGTAATGATGGGCTTTTTTACTGGTCCTATAAGTCATCTTTTTTCCCTTATAAGTGACATAGTTTATTCCCATTTTTTTCATGACCTCTGAACCAAAGCTTCCCGCTTTTTTAGCATCAAAGCCTTGCATCTGCTCTACTTCCGATCTTTTGTAAGGCCAATTAGCTTGATCAAATCTTTCATCATTTCTATTTTCTGGAAACTTCATGGACTGCCAAAGTCCCTCTAGGGTTGCGTATTTCTTTCCTTCAAATTCAAAAGGCGTATCAGCAAAATTAGATAAAACACCTAATTCATTTCTTTTACTTAAAATAACCTCGCCTTCTCTTGCTTCATCTGGTCCAATTTCCCAAGAAGCTAATTCATCAGCAGGAACAGGCTTCCACCAATGAGTAGGAAACCCATTTTCTTTTTCTTGAGTAGCACATGCCATCATAGGAAAAAAGATAAATAGTAAAAGTATATGCTTCATATAAAATGTCCTTGAGAATTTTCTTTTTTAAGATATATAAAAAGTGTAAGCTAAAGACAATGAGAGAATTAGAATTAAGAGAATCCCGACCAACATGTATGGAATGCTTCAGACCCAAAAAGGCTTGTTTTTGTCAGCATATATCAAAAATTAAGACGAGAACTTTATTTGTAATTCTCATGCATCCTAGTGAAATCAAAAAAGGCCATATTGGAACAGGAAGATTAACTCATTTAAGTCTTCCTAACTCGAAAGTAATTGTTGGGACTGATTTTAGAGACAATAAAGAACTAGAAAGTTTAATTACAAACCCAAGTAATCTACCTCTACTATTATATCCTGCTGAGAATGCCTTAGATTTAAAAAAAGAGGAACACAGAGAGCGTTATCTTACTCAAAGACCAGTCATTTTTATCATCGATGCAACATGGCCTAGAGCTAAAAAAATGATAAAAAACTCTCCAATTCTACACAAGATTGAGCGTATATCTTTTAACACAAAACATACCTCTCAATTTTTAATCAAACAGCAACCAAGTGCTCAATGTCTTTCAACTATTGAGAGTACTTTTGAAACTTTGAAAATGCTAAAAGAACTCAAATTAGAAAGCTTTAGTTCAGCCCAATCTCAGAAGTTTTTAAAGCCCCTTAAAGAGTTAGTATTATTTCATCAAAATCTAGCAAATGACCCAAAAAACAATAATTACAATAGGTTATCAAAGAGTACCTCTAATCCTTCTCAGAGAAAACCTAGCAAGAAATGGGAATCAAGACCCATTTGCTTTAAATTCTAAATAACTAAAAATACAGTTCTCCATAGTAATAAATTTAAAGTTGCCAGCTTTTTTAGCCGACAAATTCGATAGAGAATTTTGTAATTATTTGTTAACTAACTGAAATTATATAGAAACCCAAGGTTTATATATAGTTTCAGGCCTGTTAACTCATAAAATATTAAAAAATTAATAAGTAACAAGGTTTGGACATGAAAAATTTATTCTTCTTTCTAGCGTGTTTGTTTATCTTTGGTTGTAAACCAGAACAAGTACCAACAGAGTTTGAGGTGACAGTAAAACCACAAGCCGGAAAAACGGTTGAAGCCACCACTGAAGAGGATAAGCCTGTCCTTATTTCTTACGAAGTTGAAGATGACAAAGCAACTGATCTTAGTTTTACCTTAGTAGAGCAACCAAAATACGGCTCCCTAAATAACTGTAAAAATCTTTCAAAAACGAAATGGGAATGTGTTTACTCTCCTTATAAGAACTTCAATGGAAAAGATACAATTGCATTTAAAAATACTAATGGTGATTTTGTATCAGATGACAAAAGTGTCATTGTTATAAACGTCCTACCAGTTCCAGATAAGCCAGTTGCTGGTGGAAATCAAAAATTTAATGTCATGGAAAATAGCCAAATCACTTTTACAATTTCCCCAGTAGAAGATCCAGATACACCTCTTAACGATTTAGTCATCCTAGTTAAGCAAGCACCAAAGAATGGTGACCTCTTAAAATGTTTTCAAAATGGAAAGAAAGCCCAATGTACTTATAAGCCAACTGCAAATTACTACGGTGAGGATTCTTTTGAATATTATGTTACGGATAAAGAAAATAAAGATAACGGAGAAATGAGTTCAGCTAAAATTGATTTCAATGTGATGAGAGAATGGGTACCTGTTAATGGAATTTCAAGTGTTAGAGTTGAAGACAAAGCCTCAAATGCCCTAATCGTTTTTGCCATTGATAACTCTAATTCTATGGATCCATATATTGAGCATATGAAAACCTCTGTTTCCAATTTTATTGATGATATCACCTCTAGAGGTTTCCAGGCGACAATTGCTTTCATTACTTCAGATCAAATCAATGGTGAAACTTTCAAAAAAGAAAGTAAGACGATTAGTCCCCACCCTGATTTTCCAGAGAGAGCTGATTCATGGCTAAAGCTTAATAAAAGTGTGCCTACGGATAAAGCAGTTAAAATTTATGAAATCAATGCTTATGATGTAGCATGGAATGAAAATACAAAAACAAAGATTACAGCGACAAAAAATGATATCTTAGACTATCTGACGGCGCTACCTCAGGGTTCAGATGATGAGAAGCTGATTTGTTCAACACTAAGATTTTTAAATTCTGATCATATTGATGGAAAAGATTTTGTTGGTGTATTCACCCTTTCAAATGAAGAAGATGATGCTTTTGGAGGAAGGAATTTAGAACAAGCATTTAAGGATTGTCATAAGGAAGATAGACAAGAAAGAAAACCAATTGCGAGTTGTCAGGAAACGGTCGAGTGTGTTGAAGGCGATCCAGAATGTAATGGAACTTTTACTTATACCTTTGATAAAGTAATCCAAAACCCTTACCCTGCTGTTTATTCAGGACTTTGTGTAAGACAAGAACCTAAATACGAAGAAAAAATTACTTATACTAGAACCTATTCTTTAAAAGAAAAGATTGCGGAATACGAGACTGTCTTTGATCCAAACGATGTCGTAAGAAGTTACACAAGAACAGTAACAAGACTAGCACCTCTGATCCCTAATAGAAAAGGAAAGGTATATCTT
Organism: Flavobacteriaceae bacterium; assembly: GCA_964215955.1. GTDB lineage: Bacteria > Bdellovibrionota > Bacteriovoracia > Bacteriovoracales > Bacteriovoracaceae. The sequence continues at coordinate 94,791 of CAXPDR010000014.1, read as the reverse complement.
CCAAAGAATTATCAAAGAGAAGGTTCTTACGAAGTTCAAGTCCTTCCTTACAGATCAGGAAAGAAAAATAAAGAAACTTTTACAGCAAGAATTGTTTCTAGGGACTTAGCAAAAACAATTAAAAGATCTGGACAGTATCAAAAAAGATTATTTCCAAATTCTTATCTCAGAAAATATAGAACTCAATATGATAACAGAATGGGTTCTTACAAGATGACAGAATCTCCAGCCAAATATGGACAGAAAATTGTACCTAAAATTGATTATAGAAAAGTTATCTACAAATTACCACAAGTAGATAGAAAATCAGGATTAAAAATTGTTAATTCTGGAGGTGAACAAAGAGAACATTGTCATGAGGATTGGGTAAGTTTAGATAATATTTACGGATGTAAAACAGTTAATGTTATAGCGAAGGAAGAAGCTGGGACATGTCCAACTCTCCCAAGTACTAGTTGGATCACATGTGAATCATATAAAGCATCCTACAAAAATGGTGAATACGTTAAGGTTCCTGAGATTGGTTACGTACCTAAAGATGAAGTTCTAGAAGCTGGAAAATGTTCACAAGCTTCTGACTATGCAAATTGTACAGATGTAAAGGTCGCTAAAATCGATGGTAACCTCATTAAAAATGGTGATGGAAGTGTAAGAATTTTTAATGATGGTGATTATGCTCTTCAAACCATAAATAAATCAAATCCAGAAAGTGGTCATTGTGCTGCTGTTGGAACCGATATTCCAGAGCTCATCAGTGCAGGTTGGTATTCATGTCAAAATCTATGGACAGTTAATAAAGATGGTACTCTTCATATATTAGAGACTGAAGAAGAATATATTTCTAGAAACTTTGATGAAAAAGGTAAATGTGCGGACTTAGAAAAAGCAGATTTACAAGCAGTCATTGAATGTGAAGAGTATAAAACAGTAGTCAAAAATTCTAAGACTTATAAAGTTGCGGATTTAAATATCACGAATACATCTCATAGAGATATCCTGACTTATACGACAAGTACCAAAGATCAGTATTGTGAAGATAGATCAGACTACCCTGCCTCTAATATCTATGAATGTGTTCAAAGATTTAGATATAAATTAGCAGGAAAAAATAAATATACAACAAATCCTAGTGAGATTATTAGAGAGGCTTTTTATAATCAAACAGGTTCATGTCCAGAGTTACAAACCGCCCTTGCCGCTGACTCTTCGAATGAAAATATCTATGATATCTGTACAGACATGGCCGTATTCAGTGATGGTTCAACAAATGATGATATCGCTGCCAATAAACCAAAAGAGTATACTGAAAAAGGTACATGTAGCGCAAATACAGAAGGGACCTGCCTTAGAGAGTTTGAGGCAGTTATGCATAGTGGAAAAATAGTAGCGGTAGATGGTGCTTCAGATTCAGAGCTAACTGAGGCTGTTGCAGTTGAACTAGGTTTATGTGCGGACGATAATTCGATCATCGATTGTGTTCAAATATATAAAGCAAAAATTGATGGTTCTTTAGTTACTGTGCCTGAAGGGTCAAAGCCAATGCAATCAGTTTCTTTACAAACAGGAAGATGTGAAAATGCTGCTAGTGATTGGGGAGTTAATCCTCAAGAGTATGAGGTTAATTGTACTGAAAAGGTTTATGTTATTGTAGAAGGTGAAAAACAATACATTACTGCAGACGAAAACCCTACGAAAACTGAAGTTGTAACTAATCAATCTTGTAATGATGAGAATAATGATGGACTTAAAAAATGGGTCGCAGATAGTTGGATTGAATGTAATGACTACTCTACTTTTAAAGATAGTAACAACAAAATAGTTGAATACGAAAATAATGATGAACCAAGAAAAAGGGTCGCTATTGAAGAAGGCCGTTGTGAAGACCTTGCAGAAAATAGTTTCGTTGATTGTACTGAGACAAGTACAATTATTGAAGATGGATACTCGGAGGTTTTTAAAGGCTACGTAGCAACCGGAGTTATTCTACCGCCTAATTCGGAAGTTGGTAGATGTGATGACTTAGCAGAGGACGTAAAGGCTTGGTTAAGTGGAGAATGTACAGAAGAAACTTCTTCGAGACAAGTTTTAACTGATGAGACGACTCCAGTTCAATACGTATGTGAAAGAGAAGGTGGAACTTGTGCTGATCATGCTGACTTTGTAGCTGGAAGCTGTGAATTGAAAACAGAAGCTGGATATAACCCGCCAACGATTGTACCAAACCAAGTCGTAAATACACCAGCAAGAATGACTTGTGTGGCGGCTACAGGTTTTGATACATGTAAAAGTATTGTTTTCAGTGGAACTAAGAAAGTGACAAAAACTGAGGGATGTGCACTTAAAACAAGTACAGTATCTAAACACCTATTTACGGTTGAAGGAGCACCAAAGCAATCACTTGCAAACTCCTTGGCTTTTGAATTAAATACAAAATTTACGAAATCGGTTTATATGGCCATCATCAATGAATTAGATAGAAATACTGCTGCATTAAACAAAGCATCTTCCCAAAATTTACCATTACCAAATGATGCTTGTCTTCTTTATGCCCAAAGAAGAGATATGTTTAAAGATAATGTTGATGGTAAAACGAGACATTTAGTTGATGGTCTACAGTTCATGGAAGTAGTAAATAGAATGGGTGAACAAGCCTCAGCACATGCTATTTGTTCTCCAGATAGATATCCATCTGATAAACTTGATTATCTTGTGGCAGATGCAACTCTAAACTATAAAGTTCCAGAGTATTCAATGTACGACTTATTAAAAGTATCTGGAGTCAAAATTATTTACGCTTCAGGAGAAACAAGAACACTTCAAACCAATGAATTTGTGTATGATAAAGGAGCGGTCACAATTGTAGACCCAACTCATGCTAAAAACTTAGTTGAATTACAAATGACTTATGATGGTTTTGAAAAATAAAAAGTTAAATATATAAAGGGTCCTTATTTGGGCCCTTTTTTTTATAAAATCTCTAAGGCATCCACAACGACAAAGGGATTAGTTTTACGATGCTCTAACATCCACTTTTCAGATAAACAGGCATGTCCATTGACTCCCCAACCTTCCCCCCAGCTATTTGCCGTAACAAAACAAACTGAACCTTCATTGAGGACTTTAGGTAATTTAATATGTCCAACAATCAATACTGCATGACCTGCTCCATGCTGATCCATCGAGCTTCCCTTATTTTTTTCTGAACTTAAAACAAGCCCTTTATTTGAATAAAAGTTTGGAGAAAGCTTTATACTCGCGATAACAGGTTTCCCTCTATTTAAATGCTTTATAACTTGGTCTAAGTTTTCAAGATACTGATAATCTTTAACCTTCACCCTTGCATTAGAACATGTTTTTGAAAGCGGAACTTGCGTTTCATTGTTATTTTTATTAAAAAATATATAAGGGCAGTCCTTTTCTAACGGGACTCCTTGCTGGTTACGAACATACTCTAAACCATGTCCAACCCATGACCCCTTACGATTACAGGGAGATGTTTGACACTCTTCCTTACTAGACCAATAAAAAAACTGTTCACTTAAATCCCAATCAATTTCATTTTGTGAAAGTAATATTTCTAATGCCCGCACTCCAGCAAATGCACTACAAGTGGGCCTTACACTTTGATCTTTAACTTTCAAAGTAAATGATTCATGCAAAACAAAATGTTCTTTAGTAATTTTATTTTGAATGGTTCTCTTAAGTTCTTTTTTCTCAACGGGCATTATCAAGGGAACTTCACTAACAACTTTTTTATAATCATCAATTTTCCCATCAAATTTTTTCTGTTTTTTGGCAAGTTCTTGTAACTCCTTTACATATTTTTTCTTCCATTCTTTATGGTCTTTAATAACCTTATTCTTAATTTTTTCTAGTTCTAACTTGGCATTTTTTTGCCACGTCTTGGATCTTCGAAGTTTCAATGGAATATCAAAATAAGCATCTTCCTGCTTCTTTCTTTCTTCGTTAATTTTTTTTAAAAGATTCTTGTTTTCTAACTTCTGATTGGCAACAATATCCTTTCCCGATTTTACCTGACTAGGATCTTGCCCACGCATACGAGCAATTCGTTCTCTATTTTTTTGCTTTAATTGCTCAATAATAAGCTTCCCCCTCTCTCCATTGTTTACGGACTTAGGCTTATCTTGAATCGTTTCTTCGACTTTAATAAATTTAACTCTTTCAAAAATTTCTTCATAGACGGACTTTATAAATAAATCTGACATATTATTAGTAGAATCATTTGAAGGAATAGGTTGAAGAGTCCTGGCCTGAGAATTAAGGCAAATAAGCAAAATGAAGATGAAAAATTTCATGATAACTCCTTAGAATTATATTAAATCATAATTGATCTCTGCATGCCTATAAATTATCTTTACATAAGAGATTAAATTCTTAGTATATCCCTATGAAAAAAGTCAGTTATCTCTCTCCCATTTTCATTATATTTATAAGTTTCAATTGTTTAGCGAGTTTCATTCCAAAAAATGATATTTATATTACGAGCAAACAAAAATCTCATATTTCACAACAGGAGTTTTCATCCTTAATTGATAAGATAGTTAATGAGTTTGAGCCTGACATGTTACATCATGGGGCAAAGTCAATTGTTGTAAATAAATTCTGGGAGGATGGAAAAGTTAACGCATCCGCCGGAAAAAAAGACGATGTATTTACTTTAAATGTTTATGGAGGCCTTGCAAGGCACCCTTTAATAAATCTAGATGCTCTATCTATTGTCATCTGCCACGAACTTGGACATCTGATTGGTGGAGCTCCAACATGGAAACCATTTAATATTGCAAGTTCAGAAGGTCAGGCAGATTATTTTGCCACGTTAAAATGTTTTAGAAGAATAAATCAAACCACACTTCAAAGTCCCTCCAGAAAAGATGTACATCCGCTAGCATGGGAAATGTGCCAAAACCAATATGATTCTAGGCATGATTTCAATCTATGTCTTAAATCAAGCATTGCTCAAACCACTCTAACAAAGCTTTTAAAAGAGTTAGCAAATGATCCAGCTCTACCTGATTTCGCCACTCCTGATCCATATGAAAGAATGTTTATTATATTTAATGGATATCCTAATAACCAATGTCGATTAGATACAATGTTCGCTGGATCTTTATGTATTAACGACACTTATCAAAAATTAGATATGGATAAATACAATCAAGGAGTTTGTCATACCTACAAGGGTGATATTATCGGAATTCGCCCAAAGTGTTGGTATGTGCCACGTGAAGATTAAGGATGTGTCTGATCTTTTTCAACCGTTCCATGACCTTCAATCGTTCCTGGAAATGATCCCTCAACATGCTCTAATAAGAACTTAGCTGAATCATCTTTTGATATACCATCGCCTACAAGATGCCCCCAGCTTGATATCAATTTGTCCTCAGGAGTCATATAGCCAATATTATCTGTATAAAGAGCATCATAGCTTAGATCTTTTAATGCCTGCTTTAATTCATAATAGTTTAATGTTCCTCTAAAGGCCTTAAGAATAACCCTTTCCATAGCATTATCACCATCAATACCAAAATTTGATTCAACATTCGACTGAACAAAATACCATGCTTCGACAAAGTCCTCATTAACCGTTTCATCGTCACAAATATAAAAGTTTATTCCTAAATTTGATTTAAACTTTGGATCATTATCGTAATCTGGAAGCTCTTCCTGAACGGCTGCAGCATTAACACCGCCGATCATCCCTACATAACTTGATGTTCTAATCATTTCAGCATCAGCAACTTTCTTAGAATCAATATAATCTTTAGAGGTCACTTCAAAGCATCTTTCAAAGTCCGCATTAATAACATTTACAAATTTTTCAACACTAATTCCTTTAGAGGAACCAAATGATTCATTTTTGGAGTATCCAGAAAATCTTGATTTTGAAGTAGAAAAAGATTTAGAATATCCCGCTTTAAAGCCTATATTTAAAAAGTCCTTTGTAAAAGGTACACCAAGTTTACCACCTATATCAGTTCCATAACTTAAAGTTTCACTTTCAGTTTTAGACTTGTTTTCTCCTTTATTCACACTATCATTCTCACCGATATAAATAGGCATACTAGTTGTATAACTTTTATCTTTATCGATGCCATGTAATCTAACAACATGTCTTACAGACTTAACTCCAAAATACTTATATGGATTTTTAAGACAGTCATCATAAGATTTTTTGATATAAAAGATACCAAGAACCTTCTTAAAAGCACCATCTCTATGAAAGCTATACCGACATAATTCTTCTGCCATATTTTGAGTCATATGATGGTAAGTTCGATTATAAGGAAAAAGTTCATCAAAATCATTTTTAGAAATTCTAATATCATAGTCAGCTTCTAAATCTCTAGTATTAGTAATCTTTATTTCTGGTGTTTTCTTCTTTAGATGATTTGTATAAATCTTCTTCGGAGAGATTTTCATTTGAAAGTCTCTTCCACTTTTTGCTGTTTGATCAGATAATCTGGCCAACATAGAATCAACAAATTTTCTATACTCCATAGTTTCCTGAGTTACATCTGCTTCATGAATTTCTCTCATGGCCATTAAGCATTCATTTATTTCTGTTTCCTTTATTTTTGAACAACTACTATCAACCTCATTCATTTTGAAGTCTTTCCCATGTTGTTTCTCAAGTTCGGACCAAACATCAGTAACTCTTTTGTTAACATTCAGGCCAGCATCTTGTAATACATTTGTCTTAATCCATGGAATTCTTGCTTTAAAGAAGCCAGTGACAACAGATGCTTGAATTCCATTATCGTTAATTGGCTCTAATTTAAAAATAGACATGGTTTTTACAACCAATCTTGGAAGATCTTTAACTTTAAATGGAATATTTAAAACCTTATTGATGACACCATTTTCAACAGTAACTTCTGCTTCGACACCAGTGATATATTCATAATTTTTAAAATTAGTTTTATCGATTCCCATTTCTCCACTTTTTGGAGCAAGTAAAACTAAAGAAAGCTTGAATCGCCCATTGGCCATAAGTCTTTCTTTAACAGGTTTTTTATAGGTATATCTATGGCCTAGATCTACATATGGATTTAAAACAACCTGGTAAGTCTTACTAATTGTTAGTCCTAGATAATCATTAACTTCAAGTTTTTGATTATTATTACCAATTTGAATATACATGACTCCATCCATATAAAGTCTTGCATATTTTTGTTTAACATCAGTTGTCATTGGTAAGTCATCTTCATAAAACTTTCCATATATCAGTCTATTTGTCCCTTCCCATGGATTTGTATATACACGTTTAGTATATTTTTTTCCTTTCAACGAGCCCGTTAAAACTTCAAACTCTAGATCAATAGGCATCCAATGAGAATGTTTGTATTGCTCAAACTGAGAAAAATAACCAGTTTTAAAGCACCCTTTTCTATCCGTATTTATCACTTGATCACCTTGAGGGTCTCCAACAGATACTTCTCCAGTTTCTTGATTGATAATTCTCAATCTCAATTTGGTTTTCTTAAGTTTCTCATCAGATCTTGGGATAAATAAACAACCACCAACTGAAGCAGCATGTGTTACGTATTTTGCATCACTTCTATCTTTTGCTAATCTTTCACCAAAACCAAGTTGAATATTATCAAATTCAAAAGGTTCAATTTTATTAAATTTTTCTTTAGATACGTTACTATTGATACAACCTCGAGATTTTTCAAGATCAGTAACTTTGTTTTTATAATAATCTAGGGAGTACTTAACTGTTTTTGCCTTTTTCCCACCAATAGTAATATTCTTAGAATAAACTTTACATCTATTTGGGTTAGTATGATCAACTTTAATGTCATGAGACCAATTAAGACAACCGTTAATATCAGTAGAACTAGCTTCACCATCAATTGTAACGGATCTATTTCCAACACCATTTTTAATATTTTTATCTTGGAAACAAACTTCTATCGTATAATACTTAGCAACAACTGCAGAGGTGACAGTGTTATCCTCTCGCTCTTCATCCTCTCCAATAATCTTTACACTTTTAACCGTTAAGGAATTATCGTTCTTAATTTTTAATTCCTTTTTTTCCTTATTGGATAAATCTGCATTCTTGTCTTCTACTCCCATAGAACAGGCAGTAAAAACTAACAAGGTCATTAAATGTAAAAAATAATTTCTAAAGCTCATATTCTCTTTTAACTCCAACATAAACAATTTCTTCTTCATCTCTTCTATCTAACTGGTTATTTTCAATTTCTCTTGTTTGAAAATATTCAATATCTAACTCTAAACCATTTCTTAAACTTAAAACTTCTAAGCTTAGCCCCTGCCCGGCCGTATTCGCTTTATGAGTATGACTTGCATAAAATGATACATAAGCATCTGCTTGGGTTTCAAATGATTCCATATGAGCAGAAAACTTTAATCCATCAAAAGTATATTCTGATCTAAGGCCAGCGATGCGAGCTTCATTATTTTCAGGAGCGGAAGTATTAATGACTTTTTGATAAAAAGGTATTAAGTCGAGGCCATAAATATTTGCAGTAGCGCTTACCCCGTAACTCCAACCAATATAGCTATAAACAAATTCACCTGAGTTTGAAGAATTTAAATTTACCGTATTTCCCATATACATTGATTTTGCTGCTACAGAATTGGAAAGATTATCATAAGCATAGTGTGATAAATTAAGGTCTATATTATTTCGACCCGATTCATATTTAAGATTTAAATTTTCTAGAAAAAAGTTTGGATTTCCCTCATCAACTTTATCTAATCTATTACTGTAATTTCTGTTATGTGGTGTACTTTGAAGTGCACGAAGGTTTAAACTTAATCCTCCATCAATTAAATTAAGCTTTTCTGCCATCCCTAAAAAAGAAGTGTTTCTAAGCATTAGCTGATTATTAAATTCCTTTAAGGAAATTGAACCCGCCATTAATGAAATATTCTTATTTAAATTATAATTTAATTCTGCTTTTTTTAGAGAAATACCATTATCAGGAACATATGGGCTATTATCTAGTAATGAATCTGAACTCCCACTTTCAGCGTATAAGCCTCCATTAAAATTAAAACTAAGGTTTTTATCCAGCTGCTTTGAAAACGCAAGATTCACAGAAGTTGCAAAAACATTAGCAGAGTATAAATCACTATCCTGCTTAAGCGTACTCATCTTAAAAGTAAGCTTTTTATCATCTGCTGTAAAAGCTTGATCGTATGGAGAAACTGATTTTTCAGATGTATTTGCGAAGCTATTAACACCTACTAATGCTGTCCCCAAAATAAGTAAATTTAAACAATTCTCAGATTTAATCATAACCACCTTAATTCTTTACTTAACTCAATATACCGCATCGCATTATTATTTTTAAGATACCCTATAGTATTTACACAGAGAAAAGTCACGTAATTACAGACACTTAAGTTATTTTTACATATATTTTTGACAGTAAAAGTGATGATATTTATTAGTTTTCATTAACTAAATAAATTATATTTTTCCCGATTGTTATAAATTTTGTTTGCTTTAAAATAACTATATGAATTATTTGGGATTGGTTTTTACTCTTATATTATTTTTTGGATGTACAAAATATTTTGAAGTAGGTTTCAAAAACGGAATTCATTACGGAATTAATATTGACTCTGAAATTGAAAGAGCAAAAATAGTTCCTTGGAAAGTTGGCCAAGACCGAGAGGTTACAATATCTCAAGGAGTTAGGTTCTTTACTTCCACCCCACTTTTCTCCAATGAAGCGAAGGAACTTCTGGGTAATAAGTATGGAATTGATGCTTGGGTTTTTCGCTTTAGTAAATCGAAACGTGGAAGATCAACACCTATTGGTTATTTTTATTTAAAATTTCAAAATATGACCCGAAATACTAAAAATATTTCTGTGAGTCTTTTCTATCAAGCAGCTGCTGTTTCCAAAAGGTTTCGATTTTTTCACTGTCCAGCTTTCGAACATAGAAAAGAAATTGATAGTATTGAAATCCTTGATCGACCTGGCTTTTCTAAAAAAGATTTATACATCAGATCTGTTGAAAAGATTAGAGCGAAAGTAACAAGATTTAAATTTAGTCCAATGATCATTCCTGGCGGGCGCTCCCTAAGTGGTGATTATTTTGTTGATATGGCCTTCTACTCATCTGCTTCTAAACAAAGATTTAGCGAATGGACCCCTGTTGATAAAGTCCTTAGAATTGGTAATGAAGTTGATCGCTTAATTAAAAGTTGTAACGGAATTAAAGAAGAATTAAATCCCCTTCCAAAGAGCCGCGTACCCGATATTAGAGACTTTGAAATAAAATAAGTTCTAACTAATCTAATTGAACGGGGATGAACATAAAGACAAAGTCTGGAAGTTAAGGATTAATCTATTTTATCATCAATAATTTCAAGAGCTTCCAATGAATCGATACTTTTTAGTTTCCTCTTTTTCACAAAAAATGATAACTGCCCTAACGCCTTCTAGTCGTATTTATATAAAAACCCAGCCTGATGCTTCAGTTGTTTACTTTGGCTTTAAGCTCATCCCCACGCAAAGGGAGCGGTTAGGAATAAGTTCTAAATTATTTTCAATTTTAACCTTTTTACTTATAACTCATTTAAATTTGGGTTAAATTCACCTTATGATAAATGTAGAACAATTATTATCTAAATACTTTGGAAGTGGAGAACTCGATTCTTGTGTAGTATCTGCGCCTATTAATAAAGATCAAATAATAAAATCCATCACAATCAGACCCATAAAAGAAAATAATAAAGAAGTTAAAGCTGAGTTTAAATACACCAAACACAACGATATTAAGACTATCTCCACCACAGAGCTTATGGATTTTATACTTAACGAGCAAAAATGCTTTTTTAAACAAATTCTTCTTAAAACAAACGAGATGGAATACCAAATACTTAGCAATAAAAAAGGTAAATCTAAAATCATTCAAAAGCCTATATCTAAGAAGGCCAAAAGCCATAATAAAGAAAAAAAATATCTCATTCCGGATAATACTCCCTGTGATTTTCTGATTGAAATTGGTGTCATGGATAAAAATGGAAAAGTTAAATCTCACCAGTATAAAAAGTTTAGACAAATAAACCGCTTCTTAGAAATGGTATACGACTTATATAAAAACAACTCGGCTCAAAGCCTACATATTGTAGATTTTGGTTGTGGTAAATCTTATTTAACATTTGCACTGTACTACTTCTTTACCAAAATCCTAGTTAAAGAAGTTGAAATTACTGGTATTGACCTAAAGCAAGAAGTAATAAATCACTGTAACCAAATCGCTCAAAAACTCGCTTACACTAATCTAAAATTTGTACACGGCTTTATTCACGACTTTAAAACAGATAAACCAATTGACTTTGTGGTAACCCTCCATGCATGTGATACTGCGACAGATGACGCTATTTTATTTTCTTTAAAACATGAAGTTGATAAAATGATGTTCGTTCCTTGCTGTCAACATGAACTAAACTCTCAGCTAGAAAACTCAACGAATCAAGTCATGCTTAAATATGGTATTTTTAAAGATAGATTAACCTCCATCATTACAGACTCTATGCGGGCTCAATTACTAGAAATTTCTGGTTACAAAGTTCAAACAATGGAATTTATCGATATGGAGCATACTGCAAAAAATATACTTCTCAGATGCCAAAAAACAAAGAGAACGGCCCAAGAAATAGCAACTAAAAAGCAGGCCTACCAAAAGTTTAAAGAACATTGGAGTATTGCTCCCTACTTGGAAAAAGAATTGGCAAATTTATAAAAGAAAATTCTTCCATACTTCTCCATCATTATTAATTCACAAGTACCGATGTTAAAATACTCCTATATTTAGGAGTCCAAATGAAATTATTTACGCTGATAATATCGATCTTCATTAATTTTAATGTAGTTTTTGCAAATGAGGTAAACCTTGAGGACGCACCAATTGAATTTCTCATGATAAATTCTCTAAAACAAAGTTTCGATGATCACGGGCACTTAAGTAAAAATAAGTCTTTAGTTAATGATATATTTAAAAATATACATTATAACATCGATAACGATGAAATCATTATAAACAAAAACAAAAATCTTAAAAAGCTACGCTCAAGACTTATTAAGTTACTTCAGGTTTCCGATAAATCTAAAGCAATAGATCCACTTTTCTTACGATGGGAAAAAGAATCAGCTCCTACTCATAACGTTTCTCTATACAGAGTAAACCAAATACCCGAAGGGCATTATTATTTTAATCATATTCATACCAATATTAGTCAAGACAATAGGGATTTAAAGTATTTAAAAATATCTCCATACAAAACTTACAAATACATTGATCGTTTTTTGAGAAAACGAAGAACAATAGGCACAACAAGCTTTACTGAGCACGATACAGACAAAGCTTTTGACCTACTAAATAAAAGAACTAATAGTCGTTTAAAAACACTTAGAGGTATTGAATGGGGTGGTAGTACCCATATGTGTTTGATTGATATTAAAAAAGACTGGAAAGAACTTTCAAACGGCAGAAAATATTCTGGAATAGAATCAATTATAAAATCAAGAACAAGTGGCGGTTTTAGAATAGTAAACCATCCCAATAGAAAGAAGGAATTTCACCACTCAAACTGGAGCGATGCCAACGGGGTTGAAGTGTGGAATACCCTTCTTGAGAACTCTCCTTTTTTAAGGCTAAACCTAGAAAGATCAAACAACAGAAGAGCACTCACCCAATGGACTGAGTCTTTAAAAAAAGGTAAAAAATATACCGCTATGGCAGGAAGTGACTTCCACTTTATAATTCCCTGCTTAAGAGATCGATCCCTCATTTACCCTGTAAACTTTATTCCAACTAAAAATAATAAAAACACTCGAATGGAATTAGAAAAAGGAAACACAAGTTTCTTAACTAGACCAGATGCTCCAAAATTAACTTTGATTGCCAAATATGCCAGTCAAAGAAATTGGAAATCTATGGGTGAAACAATAAAAGGATCGGGTAAGGTTCAAATAAATTTATTTGGAGATTTTTCAGATACAAACAAAAGACTTGGTGGTAGTTGCTACAATATTATTAATAGTTTTTACCGTCTTTTAACTTTTTGGAAAAAACGATTCTGGGAGGTCAGGTTTTATAACAAGTCCGGAGATTTAATTGCAAAACGTCTTATAAACCCAAAAAGATTCAATTATAAAAGACATTTCAAAGCTGTATTAGAAGTTCCTATGGAAAAACATGATTTAATTAGGGCCGAACTTTGGCAGGTTAATCGGAAATCTCAAAGTATTGATTTACTTGGAGCTACAAATCCAGTCTATATTGGGTATTAACCAGCATCATCTAACTCAGCTTGTAACCGTTTAATTTCTGCAATGATATTTTTTCTTCTTTGACGTTCTTGTTCTTTTTTCTCTTCACCTAATTGAACAATATTACTTTCTTGCTCTTTGATGCCTTGTTCTTCACTTTTTATTTCATTTTCTAATTGAAACTTTTTATCATTAAGGTTTTCTCGACTCAACCTTTTCACATCAACCAGCATAGTATTTTTATTTTTCATATCCTCCAAGTATTCTTCATATTTTTCCATACCAGGTGCTATCTTACTTTTTTTCTCTTCTAACTTTGCAATTTCTCTTTTTAATTTTTTTAACTTTACATTCCAGCTCTGCCATTCATCTTTATACTTTTCATAGTTTTCTTTTAATTCATCCAGTTTTTCATCTTGCCCCGAATATTTATTTTCAATATCCGATACTTTGTTTAATAATTCATTTTTTTCGGATATTTTGTCCGTTAGTTTTTCAACTGATCTATAAAGTTTTCTTATTTTTATTTTATGGTTTCTGATTATCTTTCTACAATCTTCTTCTCTTGAAAATATATCACCAGTATCTTTAATTACAGCTTTTTCAAAGCTCACTAATTTACTATTATTAGCGATATTAGAGTCCATAGTGAACTCTCTTAAATTATCATACATAACTTCACTATTATTACTTCTTCTTTGTTTTACTGATCCACTGGCCTTAATCGATCTTTTAAGACTTGTGTTTTTATCTACATCGAGGTATTTTTCGTCTGAATAAAATAATTCAATTCTCCCCACTTTTACAATATCTTTGATATTTAACATCGTTATAACTCCTGGTGGAATTGTTTCACCATTGAGCTCGGTTCCATTAGATGTATTAAGGTCTGTAATACTAGCGAATTCAGGATTAACATCAATTTTTAAATGCTTACTGCTTATTTTATCATCTTTGATAACAATATCGGATTCGTCTTTTCGACCTAGAGTCATTCCATCCTCTAGCTCATAAACCTCACCGTTTGAAATATCATGAAAATAAAATGCCATAAACTCTTATCCTCCAAATTTAGAGTATATCGTATTATTAACATCGGTTTAGGGCCTATATTACTTAAATATTAAGAGTGTGGTTTCGTATTTTTAGATACTTAGAGCAGCTTTGTTAGCCTAGAATTATGCATATAATACCAACCATCTATCAACGTTTGCTCTCCAATAAAGGAGTCGTCTGAAAATAGACATAGTGGATAGGTCTTTCCGTTTGTATCTTTGGCCAATGACTTAAAGGCATTAGCATCTTTACAAGTTTTATAAGTGGTATATTTGGTTTTTTTAAAGGCTTTAGATGCTTGTGAGTCTTTTCCTTCATGAATTGCCAAAATAAGACTAATGCTTCCCATAAGAGATTTTTCATTAAAAAAGCAAATTCCGACATTATCAACTCTTGGCTCAGTTATATCAAGCGCCAAAAACTGTGCTCCATTTAATCTACAAACTCTTCTTTGAGGATTTTCTGCATAGGCAATTGAAGAAAGTACTAAAAGCAATAAAGTGATATATTTCATAATTGAATCTCCGTAAGTTTTAGATACCCAATTTAATTCACTTGGTCAAAATTTTATTTAATAGTTAAGGTTAGCCCAGTTGAGCCCTGACCACAGTCATACTTTCCTTTCCAAACACCTGAGATAGCGTTGCCTGAGTTAATTTGTGCTCTTCTTAAGGTAAAGGTCTTACAATAGATAGCGTCTACTTTCCCTGAAATGGAATCTCGCGACTTATTAACAACTCCACTCAAAGGAACCATATCAAAGTTAGTAGGTCTTTTTATCCACTGCGCTCCAAAAAGATTTAACTTTCCTGTTTCCTCGTCAAATGTTCCTTGCATTAAAAATGATCCGTGAGGTAAACCAGGAGTACTAGCAGTAGCATAAAACTCAAAAGTGGCCTCAACATTATATTTAGTCGGTGCAGGCTTTTCTGGTTTAGCTTCTTGCTTAATAATCACAGTTTTAACAACTCTTTCTTTTTTCTGCTCTTCGACTTTTTTAGGAATATTTTTTTGTTGAATCAAAGAAACAAAAATCATGACAAATAAAAGATCTAACAAAGACGTGAGTTGGACTGTCGTCTTTTTAGATTTTTTAAAATATCTTCTACTATTTTCCAATTTAAAGTCCTAGGAAAGATGAATCTTAGAAATGATTTGTCTGTAATCAATACTTTCGTTAATGACTCTTTCAATTTTTGGTTGAAAAGCACTCTCAATCACCATAAAAAGAATTGAAAAACTAATCCCCAAAATTGTTGTATCCATAGCTAAAACAAAAGCATTTGATAAAGATGAAACATCAACATTTCCTCCATTTTGAAATGCTGTTTGAGCAATGGCTAAAATTGTCCCAAGGATTCCAAGCAATGGAAAAACTTGTACTAAGGTAGAAATAATACTTGCGAACATTTCAATTTTATAATGCCTGCTATGAATTGGTCTTTGAGATATTTTTTGCGCATTTTTTACAAATTCAGACTTTAATTCTGGGTCCTGAGCAATTTTATTATTAATAAACTCTAATGAAGCTTCAATTTTCTCATGGGAACTTTGGCTTGAGTCTTTATCAGGTGCATCCTTAAAACCTTTTAACAAATTATCAGAAACATCTATTAAGGCCTTTTCATGTCCTTTCATCATAATAAAAATATTAACAACGAGATAAGCTTCAACAGCAGCAAAACCGTAAATAATATAAAAGATATTATCCATTATAAAGTTGAAAAAACTTTGAATTAGAGATGAGTCCATCCACTCTCCTTTTAATCTTAATAAGTTATTTCAATATAATAGCAGAAGTTTGATTTATTTTGTATAGATTGAAATTAATGCTCTACCAAGATCTTTTTGACCATTTAAATCAGATATACCCGAGTTAATAACTAAATCACCCGCATCATTCATCCCAACATTTCCACCGAATGGAATATGTGGCCCATAAAATATTTTAACTTTTCCTACAGGTGTATCAAGAACATCGCCTTGTTCTAAGACAAGTTTGCTCTCATAACCATCATAATGATAAATTCCGGCAACATCATTTTGAGAAATTCCCCTAATCGCGACCATCCCCTTATTATTTAAAACAGGGGTGAAATATTGTATTTCTTTTAAGTTGCTTCCCTCAGAGAAAACGATCTTTTGATTTTTACCATCTGAGATTACAACATGGGCCATACCAGATTTATCTATTGCCACAAAACAAACCTCACCTCTATCATTCACACTGACTCCATTTCTAAAGGACTTCCATTTGGATGATGGATTTGAATCTTTATCTTGTGCAATAACTAATATTTTTTTATTTTCTATCTTTACTATTTTATCAGGCCTTGATTCTTTATAATCTCCTACTTGTCCCTCTCTAAGTTTAGCGACTAAGGTTTCATTATAAGAAAAGCTCGGGTTAAAAAGATAAGATATTTGATTTTCATTTTCTTTCAATAAAGAGCTTAATCCTTTACTTTGTGAATAATGATAAACGACTTTATCTTTTCCCATACCTTTAAACATAAGCCCATTTTTTGAAGTAAAGATTGAACTTAAATTTTCTATTTCCTCATTAACAATATTAGCGAGGAGTGATTCTTTTTTGATACTTAGATCACTCTTCACTTTTATATGAACCAAGTCTTCTAAGAAAAAATCATCATTTATTGTAATATGAAATGCATCTTCATCAGTAAGGTTAAAATTGCTTATTTTTAAACCCTTCTCATTTACATAAGGAAGAAAAGACCTTCCTTGAATATTGGCCCATACACCAGAATAAGGTTGCCCATCAATTAACTGCATTGCTATTGCAACATGCCTTTTATTATTTATACTTGGTGTTGAATTAGTAAAAAGTGAAGATGAGGGAGCGTTATATCCGTCCCTTAAACTCGATTTCATTAATAATTTTGGTTTGTTATATTCGAGAGCGAAAACCGTCTGAGAAATAAAAAAAAGAAATATACCAAAGAACAAATTCATAAAAACTCCTTGGCGTTAGTCTAGAAACAAGTGTTTGATATGTCAAACAACTATTCATCAACAATAATATTCTCACCGAGAGTAATGCTTCCCCTTCTTGTATCAATGAATCTGATATTTTTAAGCCCATTCAAAATGACTTTATAATCACCTTTATCAAAACGAAATTGCGGATGTTCACTCCAAGATTTCTCTAGATCCTTCCAAAGCTTATCATCTTTAAGTCTAAATCTACCTAGATCTCTAATTTGGTATAAAACATAGGCTTCATTGGGCTCCACTTCATAGCCGAGTTTTTCGAAGGTTATTTGCATAATTTTAATAATAGTATTCATTTTTTCTTTCTTAGGCACCTCATTAATTACACTCTCAAGTCCCTTAAGAAAGATTTGCAGTTTAAATTCCAGGACAGGAGTATCCAATTTCATATTATTTAACATGCCCAAACTTTTTAAACTATTAGTATATAAATGAGATAATTTATTCTCTTGTTTTAATTCAATTTCTTCTAAAACGGCCGTTTTTATATCTATCATTGTGAATTCCTTGGTATAGATGTGATATCACAACGATTTTAAACTGTAATCCTAATTTGTCTGAAATCGAAGCCCTATATGATATTGCTTCAGTGAACTTTCTTCATGAATTTTCATATGCATATGTATAACTTTTGCTAACACAGAAACTCCATCCTCTTTTTTGATATTGATGAGATCACCTAAGATAAAACGATTTGAATCTAAATAATTAACAATTAAGCCAACTCCATGAGTACTTTCATCATAAAGCCTAGCACTATAGGGATAAAATTGAACCTTTTGGTCTCTTCCAAGAAAGTATCTAATACTTTTATTTAATTTATAAACAATACTCCTTTCTTCCACTCTAGAGTCGGCTAGTTGAACTTCTTTTGGAAAACTAACACAGGCTTTAGTCAAACCTAAAAACTTATTGGTGCTTTTAAAAATTAGTTTTCTTTCTTTAAAATAAATATAAGTTGGTAGAACTGGTTCCAGTTTATCTGATCCTTTGGCCAATAAAAACCAAAGGCCTGAATTCGCAGCATCAATCCGATAGCACTTTCCTTTAACCTCAACCCTTCTGCCACCACCAAGGTTTTGCCACAGAGTGACTTCGTTTTTTTGTTCAAATTTGCTTTTAATAATTTTGTAAATTAAACTCTGATCCTTAACAATTTGCATTAAACTTCCTTATACAAGTATTCCCTAGTAATACTTAAGCAAACTTCATGCCAGAGATTAACATTTGTTAATGAATGTAATTTAAACCATTTAAAGCCATTATTAGAGACACCTTTAAGCAACTTGGCACCAAATGAGAAATAATGGCCAAAATATCTACTTCAAAAATTGATGATTTAGGCTTTTTCTTTCAAAATCCTGCATCAAATCAAAAAGATCTTGTTTTTGAAGCTTCTCAGGACTAAGCCACATATCAATAGACTCATTTGGCAAAATAAGAGGTGATCTATCATGACCGACAGATAACACTTCCTCTCTTGGAGGAGTTGTAATTATACTACATGAATTTATCCCCTCATTTAATTCGTTACTCCCCCAATGATCCCAAATTCCTGCAAGAGTAAAAAAACTTTGATCATTATATTTAAATTCAACTTCTTCACTATTTTTATGCCCAGGAATCTGAACCCATTCATAAAAACCTTTAACAGGAATGATACAATGGAGCCTTCCAAATACTTGCTGGTATGCCTTGGCACTTTCCAGTCTTTCTATAGTTGCATTATAGGTACTCATTTCTTTAAATTTATTAGTTTTCTTATCTATAAATCCATAACGATTAGTTTCTGAAAAGCGAGGTAAAAGATTAAATCTTAAAGGAACAATTTCTCTTTGGTTGTTCCGTTTTATTATTGCAGGTAAATAATAATTCTTAAAAACCCTCTCGTCATCCCTAGGTAACTTATATTGTGGGTACTTACCTTTAAATATGTCTTTTGTATTTTTTGAAGAAATGGCCTTAAACTCTTTTTCTAAAGAATCTAGATCCATAGAAATTTGTAAGCTATAGCACATATAGCTATTTTATACGTTAATTTTACTATATAGCAATAACAAAGAAAGAATGAACTTAGCTTTCCAAAGTAAAGTTCTTATCCAATTTGTTATAACGAGCCTATTTATAAGGATGTCTGTTTTTTCCAGAGTTAACTGGTTATGTAGAGGTACACTAATAAAAAAAGTTGATAGCCAAATCATCACAACAATAAAAAAGTTCAAATGATCAAGAGGACTTTTAACATATAAGCTTAAAAATCCTGCGATTATTACCTCTAATAACATTGCAGGAATTACAATAACGGATATACTCGTCTTGTGAAATTGATGAAAATCAAAAAAATTTTCCATTGAAACAAACTTAAATGATGGATAATGGACGACCTGAATAGTTAAAATGAGGCCAAATAAAATAGAAGTTAAAACCGTTTGTAATAAGTATATGATTAATAAATTATCCATACATTTACAATACCCCAATTTTTTAAAAAGCTACTTTTGTCTATCCGATATCTAGTTAAAAACCATTTACAAAAATTTAATTGAAGTTAATATGAATTCAAGAATTAGCGTAGTTTGAGCTGACTAGGGTCTAAGTAATTCCGAATCACCCAATCACTCCCTCAGGCCCTAGTAGCTCATATTTCACCGATACGCTGGATACTTGAAACAATAACCTGAAAATCATCAAAGTCTTTGTCGACTTTGCCTTTAATTAAAAAAGAACCTCCTAAAAATAATAAATCTCTCGCTTCTTCATAAACTTTTGGAAAGAAAACGGTGTTATACATTGAAGTATCATCAGCAAAAGTAATAAACGACATATGCTCTTTATATTTAGTACTTACTCTTTTTTGGGTAATTTTCTGACCATAAAGAATAACCTCTTTACCAAGATATCGATTTAAAGAGGTTCCTGTTATAATGAACTGTTTTTTCAATAAATCTCTATATAAAAACCAAGAAGGAAATGTGACAAAACCATCAAGTGTTTCATATTCCCATTTTATAAGTTTCTCTTTTTGAAACTCAGGAGGTTTTATTTTCAAAATAGGAAAACTTTTGTCATACCCTAATTTACCACTTTTCTTCGCAAAATATTGGTAAACACGCCACATGATTTCACTATGGGATAATTTCGAATTGTCTTCTTTTCGAACACTCCCAAAACATCTTGCTTTTACTAAAATTCGAGCTTCAGCTAAACTTAGCTGAGTTCTTTCTAAAAAGTCCTCTAAACTTAAATAAGCCCCTAGATGCCGCTCTCCAACAATCCGCTTAAGAGTTCTCGTTTTAATGAACTTCACTTGCTTAAGCCCAACTCGAACAGAAAAATCATGCCCGGTAAACTCATAATCCGACTCATTTATATCTGGGGGTAAAACGACAACTCCCATTCTTCTCGCTTCATTAAGATAATCCTCGATATTATTAATATAAAAACCACCACCGTTAGTAATTACTGCGGCCATAAACTCGGCAGGATAATGGGCTTTTAAATAAGCTGATTTATATGCGACTAAAGAATAACTATCACTATGGGGTTTACAAAAAGAATAACCAGCAAAACTTAAAATATCTTTCCAAAGCAGTTCAATTTCCTCCAAACTAATTTTCTTATTTTGGCACCCTTCAAAAAATTTCTCTTTATAAAAAGCCAGTCTTTTACTTTTATGTTTTTTGGCCAGAACTTTCCTAAGTTCATTTCCTTCTTGAGAAGTAAACCCTGCTAAGGACTTTGTAACCCGCATAACATCTTCCTGATAAACCATAACTCCTTTAGTAATTCCTAAAGCCTCTTCCAAATCAGGATGTGCATAAGAAAACCGTCCACCTTTAAAGCGTCTAAGCATCTCATCAACCTGAGTCATCGCTGCTGGTCTAATAATTGAGCATACGATTGAAAGAGTCAAAAGATCAGAACTCCCAAATGCAGCTAGAAGTGTGCGACAACGAGGAGATTCAAAGTGAATAACACCAACAGTATTACCTGTAATAAATAAGCGTCTTGTTTTTTCATCTTGTTGTGCCTCCATTTTACTATAAACTATTTTTTCTTGATATTTCTCATTCACCTGACCAATAACATCCCTAATAACACTTAAGCCCTTATTTCCAAGAATATCCGTTTTAATTAGACCTGCGAGTTCTGTTTGATCCTTTTCCCACTGCAAGACAGGATATCCCTTCTTAGACATTTCAATTGGTCCATAATTCCTAATATCAGTAGGTGTAATAACAACTCCTCCACAGTGGACTGAAAGATGCCTTACCACTCCTTCAATTCGGGAAGCATAATAGATAATTTTTTTCCATACCTGATTGGGCTTAAGACGGTGTAGCCGATCTAATGTGTAGGAGATTTCATCCTCTTTGACCCCATAGACCTTTGCAATTTCTCGCATTGCAGAGCGACCTCTCAAATAATTCTGATTGGCGACCATTGCGGCACGGCCTTTAAATCGCTCAAAAATATAATCAAGAACATCATCTCTTTGATCGGAAGGAAAATCCACATCAATATCTGGCGGATCAATTCGATCGACATTCATAAAACGATCGAATAATAAATTTTCCGCAATTGGGTCAACATGAGTTATTTCCAATAAATAATTGACTATACTTGCTGCTGAAGAACCTCTTCCACAAGTATATTCACACTGAGATGTCATATCTTTAACGTTAAGAAAATAAGATGAGAACCTTTTTTCAGCGATTATCTTCATCTCATAATCTAATCTAGTGTAAACTCTTTTTAAAACCTCTTCACTTACTCCTTTATAACGAATGGGGATTCTATCGACACATCTCATTCTTAATTTTTCATTACAAATCTCCTCAGGAAGATCGTTATAACCAGGAGAAATAAATCCTTGAAAGAACCATGAACTATCTATTTCGTCTAGTATCTGGTTCGCATTCTCTAAAGCATCAGGATAAAGTGCAAAATAAGATTCATACTCATCTCGAAAATGCATAAAGCACATGTTATTGTGATAAGCTGTAACATCAATTTCTCCTATGGTTGTATTTTCATCTATTGCTCTAATTAATTTGTAACAGTCTTCATCTGATGGATTCAAATAATGTATTTTTTGGTTAGCAACGGGAAAAATCCCATTCTCAACCGCCCACTGATAATCTTTATGTGTAAAAAACCCCATACTCATCTCAAAGTAGATTTCATTATGTGCTTTAAGCTCAAGTAAAATATTTTTATCAAAGCTAAGAATTAACAATCCACTCTTTCCCTTGAGCCAATTTACGCTTTCACTAATTGAAAGATTATGCATATGAAAGATTGAAATAAAATGACAAATTTCTTCATAACCTTTTCGATTTTTCGCAATCAAAATAAAACTACGTCTATCTCTTCTAATTTCGGTTCCAATGATAGGAGTTAATTCATACTTCTTTGCGCATTCTAAGAAACGAGGGATTCCATAAAGACCGTTTGTATCAGTAAGTACAATTTTTTTAGCCCCATAAGACTTTGCTTGG
Source organism: Flavobacteriaceae bacterium (assembly GCA_964215955.1). Lineage (GTDB taxonomy): Bacteria > Bdellovibrionota > Bacteriovoracia > Bacteriovoracales > Bacteriovoracaceae. The sequence continues at coordinate 71,933 of CAXPDR010000014.1, read as the reverse complement.
GTACAAAGTTCCTCAGGTGAATTCAGCCCCCCCATTAGAGAGAAGTAAGAATGGAGATTCAAAAAATTCACCTGGGAATCCTGCCCAAAGAGATACTCTCTGGAAATTTTCCATTAATCATATCTAAAGTATCAAAAACTTTTTTTCTTGAGTCTTCAAACATACTTAATTGACAATGAGTGTCTTCAAGTTTGCCAAGCTCTAAGTACAAATATCTAACTTTTACTCGACGACTAAATAAGAAAGAAAAGGACTTTTTTAATTCTTCATAGATCTCATATGAATACTGAGCAAAAAAGCCAAGCTCAACATTTTTCTCCACATACCTATAGTCACTATAGCGTAATGCTATTTTAAAACGGGAAAAGGATTTATTTTTCCTTCTTAAATTCTGACATACATTATCAGCAAGAGAAAAAATCAGTTTCAATAAAACCAGTCTCTCATTAGTCTCTTCTAAATGAATATCTTCAATTAAAATGTCCTCATATTTGGGGGGTAAAACGGGTCTATTATCAATACCATGAGACATATTTGATATAATTTCACCATATGTTGGAAACAAGACCTCAAGTGTTTCAACATCTAAAACTTTTAAAGCTATAATCACTTCTAAATTGAGATCATCTAAAACAGTTAACTCTTTTACTCCTACCTTTTTCTTAAATTCCTTTACAGCAGGTAGACACAAGCTTGGAAAAGGATCTAAAAAATCACTCATTTCTGATTTTTTAACATAAACGAGGTCTTGATTAGTAAAATGTGTATCCGTTGCAGCTTTTGAAATTAATTTATTAGAAGAAATTCCTATTCTTGAATGAAAGGAAAACTCTTGTTCAATTTCTTTAATAATTTTTTTTCCAAAATCTTGAGGTGAGCCATAAAGTTTTTCAAACCCAGTAAAGTCTAAATATATTCTTCCTATTTTTTCCGTCTCCAATATAGGAGTTAACTTAGATAGTTTAAATAAAATCTTCTCATGGACTCTTTTATACAAATCTGGATTAGGAACAATAATAGGAATGTTTCCACACAACCTTTTGGCCATAGCAAGCTCCATCCCTTTATGTATTCCACTGTCTATCAACCCATAAGAGAAATCCCAAATTTTTGCAGAATCGGATAATAAAGGAGCAATAATAAACTCTTTATCTTTCAATTCTCTATTTTGAATACGCTCAACTTCAATCATAAAGTTAGCAATATTAAAAAAGTCTATAGTTCTCTTAGTTATTTGCATGTTTAACTCTCAACTTTATTATCCGTAAGTTTTCCGTAATGTCAAGAAATTTAAACTGATACTCATTTAAAAAAAGTGATTAATGTCATGTAAACACCCGAAAAAACGGATCTTACACATCGCGCACTCTATGTAAGAAAACTATTAAAAAAACTTAATGCTTTGCTTAAGCAAATTTGATACACATTTATTGGGAAGAGAAATAGTTACAGTGACAAAAGCATGAAGCTAGAGAGGGAGTAATTATGAAAATTGAAAGCCTAGTACTAACTGATCATATGGATAAAGTCAGTTTTCACAAAAGAGCTTGTGAATTAATTAAAGTAGAATTTCCATTCAACTACTTTGATGAATCATTCATAAGAGCATTTAAAGATGAGAATGGAAAAATCATTGGGGGCTATGTCTTAGCCGATGGCCATATTTCACGGGTCCTAAGATCAATTCCAGATCAAACAAAAGAAAACTTGGACATAAATAGAATATTTGAAATAACAGGTTTATGGTTAGATCCAAGCTTACGAGTTGGAAAATTATCTGCATTTTTCTGGTTGCAAATATCGAAAGACTTATCAGCTCAAAAAGATAAGGACTATTTTGTCTATGCATATACTTTAAGCAACAAAAAACTGAAGGCGCTGTATTCACTTGCAAATCCGAAAGTATTATACGAAGGAAAAGTGAAGCAACTGGAAGGAAACTCAGGTGAATCTTACGAATCAGTTGAGATTGCTTGCAAAAAGAAAATAAAATATTTACCTATTTACGGTTGTTTGCATTTTGCAAGTAAGTATTTTTTCAGCAGAAAAATGTACTTCCACAATATCTTCCACTTTAGAACTCATTGGAGTAAGTAAGGCCATGACACCTATTGATGAAAAGGAATGCCAGGAATATTTAGCGGACCCTTGGAATCCAAAGTATAAGCTTGGTTTATACTTTACAGCAATTCATGAAATTACTGGACCAATCTATATAAATATAGATACAAAAATTGATGGAAAAATTAAATCTTTCCAAACTTTACATTCACTACATGATGGCTTTGATGCTCTCAAGTTATTAAGCAGAAAAGAAAATCTGAATCTAAAGTTTAAAGAATATAAAATTTTAAAACCAAAAAATAAATTAAAGACAATTTCATTGTTTTTTAATTCGGAAAAAAACAAGCATCAACCTATAAAAAGATTTAATACTGAAAAAACGGGATATTCCTGTCTTCAAAAGACTTTAATCTTTGATTTAAAAAGAAGTCCTGCACTCCACACTGTACTGGATATTATAGCTAAAATAACGAGTAAGTACTTTTCTGATGGAAACGAGTCCAGGTGGATGATTCCAGTTAGAACTTCCAATGATGATGGACTTCAAGCAAGCTTTATTGGAATTAATGTTACTCAGGAAGACACACCAAAAACCTTAAGAGCTAAATACTTTTATAAATTAAAACATGGCGAATATTGGGGACGTTACTATTTAGCTAAATTTGGTTTACTATTAGGAAGAAGAATAATTACAAACTTGACTAAAAAAGAACTCAGCAAAGAAGATACAGCATGGCTTGGCTCTATTTCTCATATCGGAGATATAAAAGGTGACTCTAAACTTGAAGAACTACATGCCTATGCACCAGCAAGATATCATAGGCCGATAGCAGTAGCACTTTACACCTACAATGGCCGTTTTTACATAACCCTATCTATCCATAACACCCTAGATAAAACTTTAGCCGAAAAAGCAATTAGTGAAATCAATGATGCAGTCTCCTCTTTATAATTTCCTAAGCAAAACTTGTGAAGAGTTTCCTTTTATGAAAGTCGCTGACCAATCTGATTATCCAGAGCTTCAAGAATTGATAGAAGCAGAGGGAATGAAGGTAAATGGGATTGGAGAAATTTTTTATTCTAGAAAACCTGATATCGAAGCTTCTTTCTCAGAATGTAATCATAAACCAGTCATCATTACTGATACCTCAAGATCAATATTTTGTGCCGCAAGCGAAATTAACATCATCGAAAATGGAGAACTAAAAACGGTTTATTACACTTCAGATCTTAGAATGAAAAAAAACATTGATCGAAAAGTAAAAGCAAAGTTTCGACTTTTTTATCAGAGTTTTTTGGAAAAACTTGATAAAGAATGCTTTACGGCCATATTAAAATCCAACAAAGATGCAATTCACTCATTATGTTCTAAACGAAGTAATTTAAATTATAATGAATATTTTGATTACTCTAGCGAAACAATCATTATAAATCCCCTATTAAAGTTCATTAGGCTCCAATATGAATTAGTCCCTAAAGAAGAAATACCTAAGGCTCAATTAGAAAAGTTTTTACGAGAATACAAAAAGAGTTCCATCTTTACTCACTCTATTGATGAACAAGAGCAAGCTTATGCAATGTTAGACGGAAAAAAAGTTATAGGCTTTATTTCTTTAAAGAAACCTGAACATAGAAAAATATTTTTATATCCTCAAAATAGCTTCATTAAAAGGATGTTTTATTTTAGTAAACTTTTTTTTGGAGTAGATTATACAAAGAAAATCCCATGGGTTTATACAACTCAATTAATTGTTTCTTCTCATTACCAAAAAAGTCATTTGATTAAAGTATTGTTAAAACAGTTATATAGTAAACGGATTTTAAAAAACGGCGATGTTTTCATATTTTGCCATAATGACAAAGCCTTAAAAAAGCACCTCAGTAAACTATTACCTCAGATAACAATTGATGCGACCATGTACAATATTTCACAGAAGCAAATACCTAAAGTCGATGCTCCTGTAATATTATCTGCCTTAACTTTATAACGAATTGCTACTTATTTAACTTTTTTTAAAATATTGCTCTCGGTGTGATCAAAAATCTGATCTTGTCCTTTCATTTTAATTCTAGTGTTTTCCTCGTACTCAAGGTCACCATCTTCATTAAACTTAAAGGAAATATCATAACTTAAAGTCTTAAATTCTTCGTCTAAGAAAGGATTAGAACATATTCCAAAAATCGGTGATCCCAATTCCGCTTTCATACTAAATTCAATAGCGTTAATATCAGCGACTCCTCCTGCATTAACAGCAATTCCTCTTGGAACAATAAAGCTTTTCATCACTTCTCTACGAGTTTTATCCCAAATAAAGTAACCAACTTCTTCATGAAAAGGCTCTTCATCATCACCTTCTTCCCAAGCTTTAGTGTGATATCTAAGAGCATAAAGCATTTGTTCATGGTTTTCTACTTCCCCAATAGGTTCAAAAATCATTTGCTGCCTAAACTTGGTATTTTCCACTTGTCGACTTGGATCAGGGGCCCTATTTTTGCCCAAAAATCCATCACTTTCCCAAGTTCCAACTAAAAACCTTAAAGGCCCATAATTAATATCATCCATAACAAACTCCTGAATAAACAATCATTTACCATATATATTTTGATGGTCTTTACATACTTAGGCAAGCATTGATCAAGTTTTTTACACCATGAAAATTGTTCCAAATTCCAATATTTTTAAAAACCCAAACCACAAATCAGGCAGAATAAATAAAAAAAGAATAAAAGGAAGTTTATGAAAAATCTATTACTATTTACACTAGTTTGTTTGTCGGGTTATGTTAGTGCAACTCCGTTAGAGCCATGTCCGCGTTCAGAAGAAATTATTAATACATACCCAACTAAACTATTACCATCAACATTAGAAGAAGAAAAGACTGCGTGTTATGAAACGACACTTGAAAAACAAATTCTTACTGATAACCCTGAATTAAATGAAATCATTATTTTAAATTCAGATGGTTTTTACTGCGTTGATGTTGTTATTGGAAATGTAAACGATTTAATTAAAAATAGAAACTGTAACTAAGGAATGACAATGAGAAACACATTTTTAATTACTTTAATGATTGCATCTACAGGTGTATTCGCTAATATGGAATTAGAGCAAAGAAGAATGGAAATAGCAAAAGACAATAGTCATTTGGTAATTCCTAAAACATCTGAAAGGTTTAAAAAAGCACTAAACTCTGGAAAGTATAATGGAGACTTAGATGCCATGATTGAAGACCTAGCTCAAAAAGATAAGCAGATAAGACAGGTTTGTAAAAACTTAGATGCTGGTAAAGAGCGAACTTGTTATGTTGGACAAGTATCAAAATTACCAATCAGACCAGATGAGATAGGTCCAGAGTTAAATAAAGCCCTAGAACAAATTGATGATAGAATTATAAAGCAAGACTTAGCTGATCTTAATGCTGAATTTGCACAAGGACAGTCACGCTTTGATCAAAGAATGCAAGAGTCACAGATGGATCAGGCAACAGATATGTTAGAAAACTATAACTATGATCAATACTAAGCGCTTACCTACTAGCGGTTCTTACTATATGGCTTTTCTTTTTAGGTTTATCCTCTAAAGATCCTACAGTATTAAAGAAAGCTGTGAATGCAATGGCCGCTGCTAATAAGCTAATCATAAAATACCCCTAAAAAGTTGTTATGATTATTTTTCGGACTTATGAGGAAAAAGTTTATGAGAAAGAACAAAAATAAGGAAAATTAAGAAATAAAAAAGGGAGGCTTCAAACCTCCCTTTTTTATTATATTGAGTCTATAATTGTATTCAAAGTACTACTTGGCCTCATCGCTTTGGAAACAAGTTCATCAGATGGCTGATAATATCCACCCATGTCTACTTTTACACCTTGAGCACCATTTAATTCGTCTACGATTTTACCTTCATTTGCTTCGAGCTCACCTGCAACTTTAGTAAACTTATCTTTAAGTTCAGAGTCTTCATTTTGAGAAGCTAGAGCTTCAGCCCAATACATCGCTAAGTAGAAATGAGAACCTCGATTATCTAGCTCTCCAACTTTTCTCGATGGTGACTTATCTTGTTTTAAGAATTTACCATTTGCAATATCTAAGGCCTTTGCAAGTACAGATGCCCTAGTATTTCCAGTTTTTTGAGCAAGATCCTCAACGGAAACTTGAAGGGCTAAGAATTCACCTAATGAATCCCAACGCAGGTGATTTTCCTCAGTAAATTGTTGAACATGTTTAGGCGCCGATCCCCCTGCTCCTGTTTCAAATAGTCCTCCTCCCTTAAGAAGTGGAACAATTGATAACATTTTAGCAGAAGTCCCAAGCTCTAAAATAGGAAAAAGGTCTGTTAAATAATCTCTTAAAACGTTACCGGTGACAGAGATAGTATCCTGTCCAGCTTTAACTCTTTCAAGTGTATATTCACAAGCTGCTGTTGCATCTAGTATTTTTATTTCAAGCCCAGTTGTATCGTGCTCTGGTAAATAAGCTTCAACCTTTTTAATTAGTTCAGCATCATGAGCTCTATTCTTATCCAACCAGAATACGGCCGCATTTCCAGTTGCTTTAGCTCTATTTACACCAAGCTTAACCCAGTCTTTAATTGGTTCATCTTTAGTTTGACACATTCTAAAAATATCGCCGGCCTCAACTGCTTGTTCCATTAAAGTTTCACCTGAGTTTTTATCAATAACTTTTACACTTCCATTAGCAGGTGCTTTAAATGTCTTATCGTGAGAACCATACTCTTCTGCCTTTTTGGCCATTAGTCCAACATTTGAGACATTCCCCATAGTTTTAACATCAAATGCACCATTCTTTTTACAAAAATCGATTGTCGCTTGATAAACACCTGCATAAGATCGATCTGGAATTAGGGCTTTTGTGTCGCCAGTATTCCCATCTTTATCCCATACTTGACCAGAGTTTCTAATCATTGCTGGCATTGAAGCATCAATAATAACATCCGAAGGAACGTGAAGATTAGTTATCCCTTTATCTGAGTCAACCATAGATAGTGCTGGTCTTGTTTTGTAAACTTCATTAATCGCAGCTGTAATTTCTGCCTCTTTAGCATGACCTTTAATTTTATTATATACATCCCCTAAACCATTTGAAGAGTTAACACCCAAAGCCTTAAATTCATCTGCATATTTTTCAAAAACATCTTTGTAATATACTTCTACACATTGACCAAAAATATAAGGATCACTTACCTTCATCATTGTTGCCTTCATATGAAGAGATAAAAGAACCCCTGGCTCAACTGAAGAAATTTCTTTTTCAAAATAAGTTCGAAGCTTAGTAATACTCATAGTGGCACAGTCAATAACTTCACCTGCTTCGAGAGGTGTTGACTCCTTAAGAGTCTTTGTATTTCCATCAGTTCCTACAAATTCAATTTTCACATCTGTAGCAGAATTCGTTGTATAAGATTTTTCAGATCCATAAAAGTCAGCTTCATCCATAGATGCGACATGAGTTTTAGAATCGCTTGTCCAAGCTCCCATTCTATGAGGATTATCTTTTGCATATTGTTTAACAGGAGCTGCAACTCTTCTATCGGAGTTACCTTCTCTTAAAACCGGATTAACCGCAGACCCCAATACCTTTGCATATCTTTTTTTAATGTCATTATCTGTATCTTCAGGATAATTTGGGACATCATACCCATGATCTTGAAGTTCTTTAATCGCAGCTTTTAGTTGTGGAACAGAAGCTGAAATATTAGGAAGTTTAATAATATTTGCTTCTGGAGTTTTCGCTAACTCTCCAAGCTCTGTTAAAGCATCACCAATTTTTTGATCCTCTTTTAAATTTTCTGGGAAATTTGCAAGTATTCTTCCTGCTAGTGAAATATCTTTTAACTCCATTTCAATTCCAGCTGTTGCTGTAAAAGCTTGAACAATTGGCAAAAATGATTGAGTGGCCAAAGCAGGAGCTTCGTCAGTTTTTGTGTAAATAATTTTTGATTTTGACATAGATCAATCCTGTTATCTAAATGGTTAATGTAATAGTTTAGCGTGGCTATTATGCCCTAATTTCCATGATTTATGAATTAAAACTTCTTTAAAATTGAAAACGTAAAAAATTATTTTATGGGTATTCAGTGACTTAGAGACGACGACACGCAACAATCAGCCAATTGGAACAAATCGCATAATAGTTCCTAAAATTAAATAAAACCCCTGGTGAACCATTATTGAATAAAAGTGCCCTTGTTTATATCTGAGTATGAGGAAAGAAAAAATTCCTCCAGCGATAGTACAAGGAAGAATAAACATTAAACCATACCACCCAAAAACGAATAATAAAGGTAAATGTAATATGAAGAAAATAACTGAAAAGACTTTAACGATCTTTATGTCTGTATGGCCTTGCTTTTTTAAATGTAAAACCATAATCAAAACCATGACTTGCTGATAGAGAATATCGGAAGTCTTAGTTATAAAAGTCCTATAGGTAAAATAAGGAAAGCCTAATCCAATATTTTCGTAAAAGAGGTATTGCTCTTTCGTCAGGGGAAAAAAGTATTCCACAGAAAAAGTTGAGAAATAAAAACCTAAGGTAGGAATGATAAATAACAATAAATACTTACTGTCTGTCAGATGAAATGCAATAGGTTCTTTTGCCTTAAAAATATTTAAACCAATCAATCCCATACCAAGAAAATATATACTGAATAAAATATAGTTTTTATCGTAAGTTAACCCATAGATTTTCATGGAAAACGTTAGAGACCCGACAATACCAATCCAAAATCCTAGCCATTTAAGAATAAAATTTTGTCCTGTATCTAATTTTCTCATCATCTTAAATCAAACCTCGTTGAGGAGCATTTTGCATTAATAGTTCTACATTTTTCTAAGTACTTAGCACCCAAGAATCAACAAAATCAAGATGTTTAACTTTAAAGTACAATGTTTACAGGATTGAAAACAAGAAAGATTTATAAGAAAATAAAATATAATAAAGGAGTATAAATGGAAAGAACTCAAACACCCCCTGATGCAATAAATGAAGATTTTTTTACCCAAGAAGAAATGAATCAAATTTTTGATTTCTTTAAGATGGAAGAAGAAGAAAGAGAGTTCCAAAAGATCAATATGGAAAAGGCTTATAAAGCCTGGTCAAAAGTAGAAAGAAAAAGGTTATTTATTCCAAAGAGTAATTCTTAGATGAATGGACTTCTTCTTCCCCTTATATTTACGATGCTATATTCTTGCTCTCATAGTATTCAGGTCAGAAACCCTGTAAATAAGCATCTAAGTGCCGAGTCCCAAGGACTGCCACTGAGAGGAAAGGTTTTGGCCACAGTATCGTCAGGAACTATGGCTCAAGTTGATTTAAGAAATAGCAATACAGACGACCCGCTAATTCTTGCGAATGAAGATGATGAACTGCTTGATGTGATTGTAACTGGAGAATTGGGGATCTGGGGACCACTTGATTTAATTCATATAAGTGGTGGAAGTCTTGGTTCAGATATGACTGGTGGAAAACTTCAACTCATTGGTGGGTCTAAACAAGAGTCTAAAAAAGGTAATTTCTCTTTAGCTCTTCTGGGAGGTTATGGGAAAGTTGTTAATAATACCGAAGAAGGAGATGATTTCGAACTAGTAGCAACTGATGAGGATACAACTTCCGAGATGACAATTTCTAATCAAACCTATGGGGCCTTAATAAGTTATAAATTAAGAGATAATACCCTCCTTACCTTAGGTCATTATATTATCAATCATAACTTTTTTGGTACTCTAGAAAGTGAAAACTCAGCTCTTGATGGTAAGATCATAAATTATTATGGAGAAGCCACAAATACAACGCTTGGTATTCAAGTAAACATGGAAAATATTCTACTTTCACTTGAAGCTAACAATGAAAAAATTAAGTGGGATAATACTGAAGAAGCGAACGTGGTTTATGGAAGTTTTGCCATGGGAATAACGTGGTAATTTCCTTAAGTTAGCCTTAAAAAATGACATTTATCAGTTTCTCCAGTGTTAAGCCTTCTCCTCTAAAATTCGATAATTTTTTATAATAAAACATATCAAGAGAGGTATATATGAGCTTAATGGAATGGAATAATAATCTAGATGTTGGCGTTAATGATATGAATAATCAGCACAAAAAGATCTTAGACCTAATGAATAAAATGTATGACTCATATAAAAATGGCGATGCCTTTGAAAGTTATGAACCTTACTTGGATGAACTTAGGTCTTTTACTGTTCAACACTTCAAAGAAGAAGAAGAGTTCATGGAGTCCATCAATTTTGAGGGAATTGCTGGGCATAAACAAATACACGCTAGCCTTTTAGAAACCTTTCAAAATCACTATGATGAAATTAAAGGCAGTAAAAGCTTGAATGACAAATTCTGTGCCTTTCTAAAACTTTGGTTAAGTGCGCATATACAAGGAATCGATGTTAAATACGGACAAGTTTATAATAATCAAGCCGCATAATCAGCGGCTTACCTTTAACTCTAAAATAACTTCATATTTTAAGTGTCAAAAATTTAGACACCCCATGTAACCTTTACTCTGAATATTTTATCCCCTCTAAATACATTTTATAATGAAATGGAGAACAGATTGAGCGAGGAGATAAACATGAGATTAACTTTTAAGTTAGTACTACTATTTTCACTAATTAGTATTACAACCCTAAAATCATTTGGATATGTTGGTAATTGTATGCCAATGAATTATTCAAATTACCATTATCGTAGTGCACCTACTTACTATAGAACAAGTATGCCAAATTATAATTACCAAATGAGAGGACCAAGTTTTAGCAACTCTTATTATTATGATCAGGGCATTGATTATGATGGTTGGTCATTAGCAGGTGAATCCCTTGTTGGCGCAGGAGCTGGGGCAATCTTAGGCTATGGTCTTTCATCTCTAGTTGGTATTCATGGTAGTGATCGAAACTGGATTACTGGTTTATCAGCTTTAGCGGGTGGAGTTGCGTCTTACCAAGAAGAAAAGACAAATCAGTATGATAATTATTGGTTAGCAAGAACTCCAATTAATTTATCATATGAAAGCTCTTTTGAAACAGGTCGGTATGACGGAAAAGTACCTGGTACCAGTATTCAATCACAAAGAATTTCATCATCACAAGCAGTAATTCAATAAAACCATAATCAGGGCATCTCTTTTGAGGTGCCTTTTTAATTTAAATCAGAATTTCTTAAAATAATTTCTTTAATTTTTTCTTCAGGATTTTGAAGCAGATTTGCGTCGACTTCTAATTCAGTTATTTCTAAACTAGGTAATTCAAATTTAAACTCTCGTAGTGCTTTTTCAATAATTGTCATTAATGACCTAGCACCAGTTTTTTCTTCGAAAGCTAATCGAGCAATTTCTCTAAGAGCGGCTTCTTGAAACTTTAATTTTATTCCGTAAGAATCAAATGCATCCTCATATTGATAGATAATACTCTCTTTAGATTCAGTAAGAATTTTATAGAGTTGATCCTTTGTTAAATCATTTAGATGAACCCTTACAGGAAGTCTTCCTATCAGTTCAGACTCTAATCCAAAGTCCATTAAATCTTTCGTAGTAGCCAAAGAAAATAGGTCTTTTGTATCTTCAGATTTTTCCGTCTTTTTATTTAGCCCAATGGTATTAACATTCAATCTTTTTTTAATAATGTCTTCTAGTCCATGAAAAGCACCACTAAAAATAAATAAAATATTTTTGGTATTTATTGTCTTAGGTGTTTTATTTTTTCCGCCCATGAGCATTGAGTTCATTTGCGCCATCATATCAAATGGTGATTTTGCTTCTACTTCTGTTTCTTCCAAAAGTTTTAGCATTCCATTTTGAACTCCTCGTCCACTTATATCTTTACCTGCGACTTTTCTAGACCCAGCTAATTTATCCGCTTCATCAATATAGACAATTCCATATTGCGCAAGTTCGATATTCCCATCGGCCCTAGTGACAAGATCTCTAATTGTATCTTCAACATTTGCACCAACATAACCGGCCTCAGTAAATTTAGTGGCATCAGCTTTTACAAAAGGAACTCCAACAAGTTGAGCTAGTTTTTTAACAAGATAGGTTTTCCCAACCCCTGTAGGCCCTAGCATCAAAACATTTTGCTTATAATAATGTGATACGGTTGAGCGGTTCTCCCTCTCCTTTCTAATATGATTATAGTGATCACAAATTGCGATAGATAAAGTTTTCTTGGCCTCATATTGCCCAATCACAAATTGGTTTAAATATTCAAAAACATCTTTTGGCTTGAAATCAAAATTTAGATCTATTTCCTTTTCGGACTTTGCTTCTTCTTCCATAGAAAAGTTTGGATCGAGAGGATCAAAATCCATCTTCTGGGTGACAACTTTTACATTCTCACCAAACTTGGACTTTACCATTTCTTCTAATTCTTTCTGTACTTCATTAGGATCAATTTTATCGCTCATTTCTTAACTCTCCAAGTCAGAAGTATTACCTAAATTTCATGGTTTTTTCAAGATCAATTGATCTTATTCCAATAATTTATCCTGTAAATTAGCTAGACTAACTCTGGCTCGAGGTTGGTTATTTGCATCTAATAATTCTAATTGAGATAGTATATGATTAATTAAATCTAAATTTAAATAATCTTTATTTTCTATTAGATTTAAACTACCTTCGTTCAAAGGGCATATGTCTAACATCATTTCTGCACCTTCTTTAAATAAAATCCCATTTCCTTGAGTCCTACATATTAAAGGCCTAGCGTCATAAATACTACAAGACTCATTTACAAGAAAAGCACAGCTTTCGACTTCATTTCCAAAAAAGTCTTGCGCACTTCTTCGATCGTTGCCCCATAGCTTTTTGAGATTAATCTTGTCCTCAGGAGATAAATTATCAAACCAATGAGAAATATTTTTGGCTTCAATCTCAAATACAGATATATCCGTATAGCAACATTTACTACAACCTTTTGCACAATTAAGCTCATTCTTAAAGTTAGTAGACAGTTCATCTTCGAATTGACTAACCTTTTGATACAAATCAGTAATACTCATAAAGAGTACATATTAAGACGAAGCATTTGCGTCAAGTTTATAAGGTTTTACGCTTTGTTTTTTAACCTCTAAAATGAAATAAATACACGTTTTCAAATAAAAAGGATTTTTAATGAAAATACTGCTGTCTTTGTTCTTACTTCCAATCACTGCCCTTTCGAAAGATTATATTGTTGAATTAAATCCAAATAATACTTATACCGGTCCAGCAAAAAATATAATCAAGACAAGTAATAAGACTTTTTTAGTTATAGAGTCCGAAACCTATCCTAAAAATAAAGCTTTTAAATATATTGAAGAAGATCAAGATACTTTTTTATTAAGTACTCCAAAGCTAGAATATTTTGAGAAACAATGGGGACTTCAAAACTTTGGAAAAAATGAACCTATAACTCCAGATAGGATGTCTCCTGTTTCCAGTAAAATTGGAATAGACTCCAATGCAGTTAATGCTTGGAGCTTAACCAAAGGTCGTAAAGATATAGTTGTGGCCGTAGTCGATACTGGTCTTGATTTAAGCCATATTGAATTAAAATCAAACCTCTACATTAATCCAGCAGAATTCAACGGAAGTCCGGGTGTTGATGATGATAAAAATGGATTTATAGACGATATTCACGGATATGATTTTTCAAGCAAGGACTCAATACCACAAGATGAAAATGGACACGGAACTCATTGTGCTGGAATTATTGCGGGAACGCATAATAAAGGAAGAATAGCAGGTGTCATGTCAAAAGCATCTCTTATGGCCTTAAGAACTCTTGATAAAAAAGGAGCAGGTAAAATATCTCAAGCAATTGAAGCCTTTTCCTACGCTATCGAAAATGGAGCAAATGTTATTTCTAATTCCTGGGGATCTAGAGGTCATAGCCAAATACTTGAAGACCTCATCAAGGATGCTACCAGTAAAGGGATTCATGTCGTCGCTGCTGCTGGTAATTCTAGATTTAATAATAATGATGAAAATGCAACCTATCCTGCTAATTATCCTGGAGTAGTATCAGTTGGGGCCATCAATGCAAGAGCGCGACATTCAGCTTACTCATCTTTTGGTCCAAATACAGTTCACATTAGTGCGCCAGGAACAAATATTATTAGCTCCCATATCAAAAGAAAGGGTGAGATCTATAGAGTTATGAGTGGAACCTCTATGGCCGCACCTTTTGTAAGTGGAGCCATTGGACTCTATCTTTCTCTTTATGGAAAAAATCAGGAGCCTCTTGCTATTCGCCAAAAACTGATTGACTCATCCACAAAGCTTGATCATTTAAAACAACTTACTGTTTCCGAGGGTATGTTAAATATAGAGGAGTTTTTGAAAAACTAGGCATTTAACTAAGCATCTGCAATCATTTACCTACTCCATTCCATTTAGAATATATTATATAATATTCTTGCTTGATAACTGAAGGAGTAGATCAAATGAATTATTTAATGAAAAATGAAAAAGAAGCAGATAGATTAGCCAGACAATCACAAACAAGTTCATTTGATGTTACGAAAGAATTAGAAGGCATTAATATTCCCGAAGGCTCTCATGTCCTAGAAGTCGGTTGTGGAGCTGGGACACTTATCGCTCATCTACAAGAAAAGCATAAAATTAATGCCTATGCCTGTGATTTACAGGAAGAGCATGTGAACTACTGCAAAGACAATAGAAGTAAGGATATTCATTTTTTTCAACACGATATTCTGACACAAAACTTACCTCATCGTTACGACTTTATATTTTTTAGATATGTAACTCATCATCTTGGTGTAGATAGATTCAAATCCTGTTTAAATAAATTAAAAATAGCATTAAAGCCTAATGGTAAAATCATCGTCATTGATGTCGATGGTTTAATGGAAAGTCTTGGGACCACTGACTCCCAACTTCTCAACTATCTTGAAACAATTAGATTAAAATTTAGTGGAGATATCCGGATGGGAAGAAAAATAGCTCCCCTTCTATCAGAGGCAGGTTTTAGTAAAGTTGATTATGAAGTTAAAACTGTGCTTTTCCGAGGTGAAGAGAGAATTAAAGAAGCCAATCAATGGCGTGAACGAATCGAATTTGGAAAACAAACGTATACAGAACTTTTAGGGTCTGAAACCGACTTTGCTAGATTTAAAAAGCTCTATTTCAGAGATCTTGATAATGAAGAAATTCCTCTATTTTTTAATAAATTCATAACTATAGCGACTTTATAATTTTTTTATTCCTAATGGACTTATATTAGACATTAAGATAATGTGGCCAAATGAATTGTATAAAAAGCTTTATTCATGGCCTTAAAGACGAATTTATTTGTGATGATAAAATTATTAGAGATATCCTTAATCTTACTGAACAAGAATACGAAAAAAAGCTTGCCACAGAAAACTATTCTTTAGGAGAAGGACTGGCCCTTGCTGAGCATTTTGGTGTCTCAATCGAAGATTTAATAGATGGAAAAACAGATTATAAATACTTAAAAAAGAAGTTCCTTACTCCCTCAACCGCCATACCTGATCGCTATCTTATTGGTGCTGGTACCTATATGGGAAATATAAGATCCATTGTTAATTTCTCATCTAGACTATCAAATGGTGCTCACAAGAAATGGTTACAAAGAAAAAACTATATCAATGATCTTGTCTTAGCGAATGATGATCTTATGGTCAACGTAGAGCTCGCAAATAACCTATTAAAAGATATGCAACTATCTCTTAACCTAACCGAGCTTGATTATCTGGCCATGGCCATTAAAAGCTATGATCAAACTAAGAGGAAAGCTTTAAAGCCTTACGTTTATGGAAAGACAAATATTGAACTTGCAGAGTTTGTTGCAAATAACGCTTCCTCTTATGATTTGAATTTTGAGTATTCTGTTGAAAAACTGAATGATGATTATTTTTACTTTATTGGAAATAGTAGAGAAGAAATTTCGGACCTACTCCAGACGAAAGTTATCACCAATGAAGAAGCTGTTAAATTCAGAGCTGCATCGGTTCAAGTTCTTATGGTTTTCGCTGGAAATTACATCTCTACTTGGGAGGATATAACCATAAATAGAAATAAAAAAGGACAAGAGTTTAGAGTTTTATTCAAAAACCCTAAGCAGCCTGCCTCTCAACATCTTCAATAAACTCAACTCTAGCATCCCATAGATATTTATACTTATCTGCCATATCTAATTTTTTTTGAACAACTTTATCCATATCTAGACCAATGAAAATACAGTCGAGATAAGGACAGGCCTTAAAATTATAAACTGTTCCAGTAAAACTGATAACTCCCCAGTCATTTGTAAAAAACTTATCTGTGTTAAAATTCATTACACCAATAGCAGTCATACAGTTTATATTAAATCGTTTGTGGATATGATAATGAATACATGTGTATATATCTTTTAATTCATTGGATAGACCCTTACCTTTATAGCTTGGATTAACTGTCCAGCCTCCAGAATAAATAATATCTTCGCCTAGGGATTCAAATGGTTTTATAAATCTTTTATACTTTGCTTTATCTATATCATTTGCACTACTCATATAATCATCCATTGGAAAATTAATACCGTATAGCTCGCAAATACTTTTTCTGCAGATTTTAAATGCCATAACAATTTGGTCTGAATCTTTATCAATTAAAAGAACATGAGTACAAATATAATCTTCTTTGTTAAAAGGAAGATACCTTCCACTATGTTTCGACCAATAACCATCTCTTTTCATTTGGATTAACTGTGTAAATCTTTTTGCAACTTCTTGATTTTTAATATTTCCAAAAGGATCATCAAGGACTATTACCTCATATTCCATATATCATAACCTCCACAATAGAAGCTAGATCGGACTTTAGGAACTCAACTTTAATTTTTTTTCAAGACTGGCTCTAACAGGGCTCAATTCACTCTAAATGCCTTAAAACATATTCGGGACAATCAAACATAATATTATGTCCCGCATTTTCTACAACTGAAACATTGACTCCATTACTTAAGACATATTCGAGTTGCAAGGCTTTATCTTTGGCACCAACTAGGAATTGAATATCGCAATCTAAAGAATTAAGGATCGCTTTTTCATCTTGAAAGTACTGCATTAAACTGGGAACGAACTGAATTCTATGTTTAGGATCTTGATTCTCTAACATTTGATAAATTAAAGGTTCAAAGCTTTGATCAATTTGCATAACTAGGGAAAGGTCCCTTGATCCGTCCCTAGTGATTTTCTCATTAAAAAGAATTTGAGTTCTTTCATCTGGGGCGAAATAATTTTCCATTTCATCCAAACTAGATAATGGCGCCATTCCTATCAAAGTTAACTTTTTAATTTTATGAGAGATAAGTTTAGCAACCCTTATTGCCACATGTCCTCCCATAGAGTGTCCAATGAGATGAACAGGTTCACCAATCAATGAAGCTATGTACTCTGCATGAATTTCTAAGGAGTACTTTTCTAATCTAGGTCCTTGCCCATGGCCGGGTAAATCTGGAGTTATAAAGTCTGATAGCTGCTTAAAAGCATCCCAAATTTTATTTGATTGTCCATTACCATGTATTGCGAGCTTCATCATAAATTTAAGATATCTTAAGAAATTGCTTAATAAAAGCGATAATTAAACAAAAGTTATTATTTATAGAGCAAACAGTTATGTCTAAAGCACATTGATAACATAATGGATAATCTGCCTTCCATTTTGTTTCAATGATTTCAGAGGTTTAACTTTTATAGGAGGTAATCCAACTAGGGTGGGAATAATTTCGATAACCTTAGCTTTGTAAAAATTATTTTCAAGGCTCGAAATGTTTATTTTACTCAACTCGTCATTTATATTCGGCCTAGATTCACTTCTAATAATGAATAATTTATCGGACACTTCAACAAGTTGGTAGAAAAAATTCATCTCATATAAGTTGCTATTTTTAACTATCATACTTAAAAGACTCCTAATATTTGTACATGAACTTGCTATTTCAAAAATAGCCTTTCTTTCCCCCTCAAAATACTGAGAATACGCAAGTTCTATAAAGTCTTTTCTTTTAAAGTTAAAATTTAAAATACAGTAATCAAAAAGGTCATTAACCAATAATAAATTATTTTTATTATTATCATTGAAAAGACTTTTTTTAGGAATATTGAAGTGTCTTATCATTTCCTGAGCAGCTTTATTCCCTTGGGTCTTGTTTACATAAATGTAGATTGTTCTAATCCCACTTATATAACTACCTGCTCCTTTTGAATACTTTTCAGGAAGATCCATAAATTGATTTTTATAAAGATGTTTTTTGATAAGTTTAAGGTCTATTTCACCCTTAAGGATATCTTCTGGAATCATCCCAATATATTCTGCAAACTCTTGTATTTTATCTTCTTTAATTTTTAAGGACTTGGAACAAGAACCTAAATAATTAGAAGAAATTCCTAAAATTTCAAAAGATTTTTCTTTAACTAGTAGTAGATTATTCTCAAGCTGATTAATAGCTGATAAAATTTTTTGGCTTTCAGAATTCACCTTTGATTAATAGAGTTTTATCCAAATCAAGTCAATATTTAAAAGACTACCCATTAATTATTACCTTTTAATTATTTCAAGAAATTTAAATATTAGCATCCCAACAGACATACTCCCAACGAAAACCAACATTTTTGGTTCTAACGTGATGACATTAACAATACCAGGTCCTGGACAGATTCCGGCAATTCCCCATCCTGTCCCAAATATAATGGCACCAAGAACCAACTTTTTATCCACATCAACTTTTGTTGGCCAATGAAACTCAGAACTAAACAGCGGGCTCTCTTTTTTCTTTATTAACTTAAAGGTAACTAAGTTAAAAATTACAGCCCCACCCATAACAAAGGCTAAAGCATAATCCCAATCTCCAAAAAGATCTAAAAAACCAGTGACTTTATTTGGGTCAATCATTCCTGAAACAACTAAACCAATGGCAAAAATAATTCCAGATAATAAGCCAATTATATTTTTCATAAAATCCCCTTAATAAAAACAGTAATAATTCCGGCCCCCATAAAAGTTAAGGTCGCCACAAGAGACCTGGCCGATAATCTTGGAAGTCCGCATACACCGTGCCCACTAGTACAACCTGAACCTAATCTTGTTCCATACCCTACTAAAAGTCCTGCAACTATAGCTTGTGTGTATGAGAAGTTTGCTTGATACTGAAAAAATTGTGGTGCGATTAGATACATGAACCCACCACCAAGAAGTAGACCAAGAACAAAAAGATATTTCCATAAGTCTTCTTTTTCAATTTTGTTAAACAAACCAGAATAAATACCACTTATTCCTGAGATTTTACCAATCCCACCTAACATCACAGTAGAAGCAAGACCTATGATTACGCCTCCAATTAACGGATAAATAATTTGCTCCATATTTCCTCCTCATTACCTAAGATTTTGCCAAAACTTATGATCAAAAACTTTGATCTAGATCATGAAAAAACGAGAAAGTTTTAACTTAAGTTTGATCTTAATCAAGTTTATTTATAAAGATTTATATTACACTTTATACAAAGGAGAAATCATTATGGGCTATTTATTTGCTGTCATCATAGGTATGAGTTTAGGACTTTTAGGAGGAGGAGGCTCGATTCTCACTGTACCCGTATTAGTTTACGGGATGGAAATGGATGCCAAAGTCTCCATCGCTCTATCTTTAGCAATAGTGGCAATTACTAGTTTAATCGGTGTTTTCTCTCATTTTAAGGCAAAAAATGTTGATATAAAAATAGCCTTAATCTTTGGTCCTATAGCCATGGCCGGAACTTTTCTTGGAGCGAAATTAAGCGTTTTTCTTAGCGGTCAAGTTCAATTAATCATATTCTCAGTGATTATGTTAGTTGCATCCATTTTTATGATTAAAGGTAGAAAAGAAACGGACGGTGAAAAAAAAGAATTGAATTATCTATTTATTATTCTGGAAGGTTTAGTTGTCGGTATCATAACCGGTATTGTTGGTGTTGGGGGCGGTTTTCTCATAGTACCTGCGTTAGTTCTTCTCACAGGCCTGCCGATGAAAAGAGCAATAGGTACTTCCTTGGTTATTATTAGTGCCAAGTCATTTAGTGGGTTTGCTGGCTATGTAGGGGTTGTTGAAATTCCATGGACATTTTTACTTACCTTCTCTGCAGTGTCCGGTGTAGGTATTCTTATTGGGAGTTATTTAGTAAAATTTGTTAGCCAAGAAAAGCTCAAAAAAGCATTCGCCATTTTTCTCATTTTCATGGGAATTTTCATTCTTTATAAAAATAAAAATGTTTTCCTAGAAGAAAAAGTAACACTTATGAATCACGGGCCAGTTTATACATTTCAAGCGCCATCTCACGCCGCTTAGAATGATCAACAATTGGCTCAGGATATGATTTATGATTTAAAATGGGACTATGAAGATCTTTAGAGACAACATCTAACAATTCAGGAACAAATTTTTTAATATAATCACCATCTTTATCAAATTTCTTACTTTGTAACCAAGGATTGAAAATCCTAAAATATGGTTGAGGATCACAGCCAGTACTGGCGGCCCATTGCCAACCACCATTATTTGCAGCTAAATCACCATCTAATAATTTTTCCATAAAGTACTGCTCACCCCAACGCCAATCGATTAATAGATCTTTTGTTAAAAATGAGGCGACAATCATTCTTACCCTATTATGCATAAAACCTGTTGTATTTAGCTCTCGCATACCAGCATCTACAATGGGAAAACCTGTTTTTCCTTGTTTCCAGGCTTCAAAGAGTTTTAAATCATTTTCCCATTTAATTTTATCATATTGATTTAAAAAGCTTTGTTTTTCATTTTCAGGGAAGTGATAAAGTACATGATAGTAAAATTCTCTCCATATAAGTTCACTAAAGTACACATCCATCCCTGACTTCTTCTTTTTATAAGGTTTCAAATCGAGATAAGCAATAATTTGCCAAATAGAAATTGACCCATTTTTTAAAAAGTGACTTAATGATGAGGTCGCTTTTGCCACAGGAAAATCTCTCAGTTCATCATAATGTTCAACTTTAAACTTTTTTAGTGTTTGAAGGGCAGCAAGAGAACCTGCTTTGGGTATAGTAATATCAACTTGTTCTAAATTCTTTTTTAAAAATACATCTAATTGATCTTCTAATTTTTTATTTAAAAAATCACTCCATTTAGCACTGAGAAACTGCTTCGTTTTTCCTTTTTCTAATTCCTGAAGATATATAAAAGATTTTTTTTGGAGGCTAATTCGTTCTTGAATTTCATCACTATCGCTAAAAATTTCTAACCATTTTCTAGCAAATGGTGAATAGACTTTATAAGCAGTACCATCGTCTTTTGATAATTCATTGGGCTCAATAATTAAATGATCCTTAAAGTGGGAAACCTTAATTCCCTCTTTTTCTAAAAGTTCTGTAATCGTTTGGTCCCTATTTCTAGCAAAAGGCTCATAATCCCTATTAAAGGTTATGCCATTAGGTTTCTTTTTTAGCGATTTTAAAAGAAAGGGAAAGCCTTTATCAGGAGTCATATCTAACACTAACAAATCAGAGCCAATTTGATTGAGTTCATTTTTTAAGCTTCTCATTGTTTCCATAAAAAATTGGAATCTATTATGAGAGAAATCTGAACGGCCAAGAAAAGTACTGTCAAAAAAGAATACGCCTAGAATTTTATTACCATGGCGTTTATAAGCCTGTTGAAATGCTGTATTTCCAGCAACTCTTAAATCTCTTCTAAACCAATGAATAGCATAATCTTTTGACATATTTTTAAACCTAAGTGCAAGTTTTGTATAAAAGTATTTATACCATGAAGTTTTAAATAATGATAAATTAGAACTATACGAAAATAAGACAAGGTGGGAAAATGCATATTGTTATAACTGGAGCGACTGGTTTAATTGGAACGGAGCTTATTAAGAGCCTAATTCTCCGAGCAGATACAAATATTTCTATCTATACCCGAAATATTAGTAGGGCAAAGAAAACCCTTCCCTTTCCTATAAATTATTTCAAATGGAACCCTGACGAGAACACTATTGATCCTACCCCATTAAAAACCGCTGACGTAGTTATCAATCTAGCTGGAGAAAACATCGCAAACAAAAGATGGAATCCGGCCCAAAAAGAAAAACTAATAAGCTCAAGGATTAAACCAATTGAACTTTTATTAAAAGAACTTAAAAAAACTGACAAAAAAGTACAGTTTATTTCTGCATCGGCGATCGGAATCTATGGAAATCGTGGAGAAGAAAGAATCACAGAAGATTCCAAACTAGGTAATGATTTTTTAGCAGAAGTTTGCAAGAAATGGGAAGCTCCATTATTAGAAGAACATAAAAATATCAAATCCAATCTCCTTAGAATTGGGCTTGTTATCACCTCAAAAGGCGGTGCACTTACAAAAATGCTTCCAATTTTTAAGCTTGGGCTTGGCGGACCAATTTCAAGTGGTGAACAATACATGAGTTGGATTCATATTGAAGATCTTATTAACAAATTTATTTATGTTATTGATAAAAAACCAGAACAAACAATAATTAATGCGGTCTCACCTAGGCCAGTATCCAACTATATTTTTAGCACGATCTTAGGAAAAGAACTGAAGCGACCTGCTATTTTACCCGCCCCATCTTTTGCTTTAAAAATAATTCTAGGAGAAATGTCACAATTATTACTCACAGGTCAAAAAGTCATTCCCCAATTTTTCTTAGACCATAACTTTAATTACAAATATCGAAGTTTGAAAGATGCCCTTAGAGAAGAATTAAAACATGCCATTAAAGGTGAAAGTGTATTTGAACAATACCAATGGATTGAAAAAAAACCGGACGATATATTTCCATTTTTTTCTAACGAGTACAATCTTGAAAAGATCACACCTCCTTTTCTAGGATTTAAAGTTTTGGGAAAAAATACAGATGAAATAAAATCAGGGACATTAATTGATTATTCTTTAAAACTTCATGGTATTCCCCTAAAGTGGAAAACTGAAATATTAGAGTTTAAACCAAATGAATACTTTATTGACCAACAATTAAAAGGTCCTTACAAAAAATGGTTTCACCAACACAAATTTTATCCGCTTAAAAATGGGACGTTAATGGTAGATCATATCACTTATAAGCCTCCAATGGGTTTTCTTGGTAGATTATTTGCGGGGTCATATATAAGAAAAGATGTGACTAAGATATTTAATTACAGAAGGGAAATAATTGAGAAAGAGTTCTAAATAAAAAGACCGGTTAAAAGCCTGTTTTTTGGAGACTATGCTAATATGAATGGCCAGGTTGGGTAATATTTTCAGAACATGTAAAATTTCAATGTAAGTCTGCGTAAGTCGCTCTTTATCTGGCCCGATGCTAAAAACTCCAAAATTAATCAACTTGGAGAAAAAAATGAGAATAAATTTATTTCTATTGCTAATAATATTAACCACTTCAAACTCTTTTGGACAGGTACTTGATCGAAAGATTTGCGAAGTCGCTAAATTTGGTCTGGAGGCTTTTTGTATTAATAATCAGGATCATTCTGTTTGTAAAGCTCGTTCTCAATCACAAAGAGAGAAAATACTTAAAAGGCTCTGCTCAAATGAGTGCTATGTTTCTGTATATAATGATTGGTCTATTAATCTTGAAACAGAAAATGGAAAGGAAGTTGAGATATACAACAATAAGCGTTTATCAGGTGATACAAGAAGATTTTTTAGAAATAACCAATGTAGCGTTGTCCATAAAGTTGAGTGTGAAATCTATGAAGATTACGAATACGAAAAGGCTACAAGGTTTGGTGGTGAAAGCGAATATATAAGATATTTTGTTTTAGTTGATGGGTTTAATTTTTCAGTCACACATCACACAACTTACTATGTTCATAGTTTATTTCCCTTATATAACCCGCCTACTAAAAAAGATAAGATAATGGTCAAAAATGCGAAAGCAAAACTTCGAAGTGAAAAAAGAAGATTTGATAAAGAAAGTAACAAATTAAAAGCAGAGGCAGAAGCTTTACTTCGAAAATTAAAAAAGAATAATATTTGTAGATAATAAGAGTCTAGTTATAACTCTAAAATTCTTGAAATAACCATTGGTCAAAAAAGGTGACTTTTTTGACCAAGATAACAAGAAAAAATTAGTCTTTCATTATGTTAATAAAATTTTGAATCAACAAGTTTTGAAGTATCAAAACCAAGCTCACTAGCAAGGTTGGTATAATCAGCTTTGACTTCGGCCGGTACAGATTTGTCTCTTGATAAAATCCACAAGGACTTTTTATCTTCAGCTCCAACAAGAGCGTATTTATAATCATTATCTAATGCCAGAACTTTATAATCTCCAGAGAATTTAATCCATCCAAATAGTACTCTAAAAGTTACAGTTAAATCAGAATTTGAAATGTCATCAGCTTTGGCCACTCCTCTAATCGTTGTTTTAACATCTCTAAGAGTTCTTCTTGGACCTCTTCTTTTCTTTCCTTGATAACAAGTATTTAAAACTGAAACGGTCTCACTATCAATTAGCCCGTACTCTGCTGTCTGATAAAGACAATTTTTGGTAAATCTTTGGGGAAGTGATGTAACTGCGTACCACTTTCCACCGTATTGATTTAAATCAACGTAATCAACAGTTGGAAGCTCTTCCTTAGCAAAAGATACTGCCGCCATAACCAAACTCATTAAAATAAAATATTTTTTCATAGAATACCTCCAAGTATTTAACATTTATCAATAATGCTTGGTACTTGCAGTATCATAAACCTAAACAATCCCTATACAGACCTAAGCTTTATATCAAGTTGTTCTAAACTTTCTATGTATTTAAAGTTTGAAAGAATTTTAAAATCTGCCATTGCAAATTTACCTGTTCCACCAATCCAAAGTTCTTGCCCTGGCCTTAGCCCTTCCATCAAAGTTGAGAAGTATTCGTTAAAATCTTCGTATTTTGGTCCTCTAGGAGAGTCCGTCGTCCCCATAATGATGACATCAATATCTAAGCTTTTTAGTGTTTCTAATAAGCTCATCGCCGGAAGGTTTGGACCAAGCATATAGAATTCAAATCCATAATATGATGCGAGTACACTTGAAAGTAAAATTCCAAGTTCGTGAAGATCTCCCTCAGGAGTTGCAAAAACAACCTTTTTAGACTTCTTCTTTGGACCCTGTTTACTTCTATAAACATAACTTCCTAGGTGAAATCGTAGAATACTGGTTAAGGCATGCTCCTGAGCGATCGTAATTTCATCTCTATAAACCTTCATTCCAATTTCTTGAATTAGAGGCAAATATATTTTGAAAACTAAATCCCTTGTATCGTGACTAGCTCGTAATTTATGAAGTTCATAAGAAATTATATCCAACTTATAACCTTGTAACGCCATCAAAAGATGTTGGATTGTATTCTTATAACTAATCTCTTTATTTTCTACTTCTTCTTCTAATTCAACTTGTTTAACTTCTCCATCTACTTTTTCAAGCATATTTTTTAAGGTATCTATATCAGCATTTGCAATATCACTAATTGGATATCCTACCCCTGTAAGAGTTGCTAAAAGTTTTAGCTTTTCAATTTCTTTCTCAGTAAAAACCCGGCGTCCATTGGCAAGCCTTTTTGGAACTACAGCTGAATAACGTCTTTCCCAGGCCCTCAGCGTATGAATGCTTACGCCCGTTAATCTTGATGCGACTTGTATATTATGACCAACCATAATTAATCCTTTGACCCAAATTTAAATAAAAGCGGATGAGTCTGTTTTAAGTAAGATTCATATTTATTATTTTTTTGATATTTTTTATCTAATAGCGCAACTCCAGAAACAAAATAAATTATCAAATGAGTTAGAACAGGAGTCATAATTGCCAACCACCATTCAACTTGAGAAAGCATTAAAAGTGAAATTCCGTACCATAAAATGATTTCCCCTAAGTAGTTTGGATGCCTGGAGTATTTCCATAATCCAGTATTGCAAACACCATTGGGATTTCCTTTTTTAAACTTGGACTTCTGAATATCAGCAACAGACTCTAAGAGAAAACCTAGCGCCCAGATAGTAAAGCCTAAATAGTCTAACCAAAATAGCTCTATTTCATTATTTGTAATTGAGTTAATCAATGGTATTGCCAGAATGAATGCGATTACAGCTTGTAAAAAATAGACTTTAAATAAAGCAGATAGATCTTTATTTCCAGTCCATCCATCATACATTTCCTGATATCTAGCATCCATTTGATCTTTTTCAGCAAACCGGATGAATAAAAATAGAGAAAGTCTAATTCCCCAGACTCCCACCATACTTACAATAAGTATTGCTCTATTGTTCATAGGAAAGTTTTCATAGAGCATAGTACTAATACATAAAATGACAAATGATAGTCCCCAAATAGAATCAATTATATCGTATCTCTTTATACTCTTTGCAACTGCCCAAAAGCTAAAAAATAATAAAAAATGATAAACTAAGGGAATCATAACACCTCCATTAGTTTATCAAAGCTTTCAAAGGTTTCTATAAATTTAATGGTTTTGATCCGTTTAAAACTCGGAAGCGAAATTTCTTTTTCTCCCCCTATAATGAGATCAATTTCAACCCTTAAGCCTTGATCTAATTGTTCCAAATAGGGAACTATTTGACTGTGATAATTCCAAAGCTCAGAGGAACGAACTCCTAAAACAAGTATAGGGCAGTTTAGATGATTAATGGCCGACGCCAAAGAGTAACTAGGATGAGCGCTCCCAAGAAATTGAGTTGCCACTCCGTTAAGACGACAAATTATATCAGCAATCATGATAGCAATTTCGTGATGATTTCCCTCAGGAGTGGCCAATAAAATTTTTGGCCCTTGTACCTTTATTAGTTTATCTAAGTTTAACTTCGTAAGCTGATCTCTAATGACAGTAGATAAAATATGCTCCTGAGTTACAGTTAGCTCATCATTAGCAACTTTAGTTCCAATATATCTCAAAAGAGGTAAGACAGTATCAAATATGAACTCCCTAAGGCCTAAACTCTTACTAAGTCTTTTCACTTCAGAGCGAAGAAGATCAACATCGTAATTCTCTACTAAAGTCAAAATTGAAGCCACACAATTATCAATTTCGAGGTCAGTACTTATATGACTGATTTTTTGTTTGAGCTCTTTAAGCTCTTTAATTGAATTATTCCCAATCTCAGAAATATTAAAACCTCTTTTGGTAAGAAAGCCTAAAAGGTTTGCCTTGGTTAAATCAAGATCAGAATACAACCTAACACCCCTTTCATCTCGCTTAGGTTCAAATACTTTATATCTCTTTTCCCAAGTTCTAATTGTATGGGGTTTAATCCCACAACTACCTGAAATCACGCTTATATTGTATTTGTATAGTTTTAGATTATCCATTAACCACCATTTCAAGTTAATATTTTGTTTAACTTAACACTTAAACAGATCTTAAACAAGTAGATATAGGTTATAATATTACTTATTTTAATAAATTCAGGAGATTATATGAAAACCATTTTATTGGTACTAATATTGATAAACCCAAAATTGTCTATGGCCACCCCACAAGGTTCAATGAAATTAATTGGAAAGGCCATGTTGGAGTTTAGTATATTTAAAATAGATATCTATGAAATAAGCTATTATAAAAATTCAAAGGGACAAGAAAAACTGGAGCTAGTTTATCAAAGAGATATAAAAAAAGAACACTCCATTCTGGGTTGGGAGAAAGGTATGGAGCCACTTCTTGAAAAAAGACCAGAGCTCAAAGAAAAGTTTCAATGGTTATTGGACCACACGATTGAATTAAAAGAAAAAGACAAATTTACGATCTTAAGAGATAAAAATTTTGAGGTTATTCTCTTGAAGAATGAAAAGGTAATAGCAAAGATTATCGATAAAGATATTTACAAGATGTCATTTTATCCATGGCTTGGAGAAATACCTGTGGATGAGGACTTAAAGAAAAAACTTCTTGGAAATTCTTATTAACTATTCTCGCCCTGGGAAATTATCTCTTTGGTTTTTACTCTAAGCTTTTTTCGTTTAAACTCAGAAACTAACGTGTGAGGAAAATAATGAGTGGACACAAGTTTTCGATCAAAATAAAACCCACCACTTCTGATATACTTCTTTGTTAATAAAAGCCATACAATCGTATCAGCTCCTTCATGAGGGGATCTAAGAACATTTTTCATTTTTTCAAAAAAGTCTGTGATGGCCTCTCTTAAACCAGGAGTATCAACCCAACCAGGGTGCATGCCTACAATATCCAAATCTGAAAACTCATGTTTGAGATCTTTAAGATATGTAACCTGCATTCTTTTTACATTCGCATAGGTGGCAACCTTGTCGTATTTATCATTTAAAAATATGACATTTAGGTCTAGATTTTTCAAATACATGCCCCCGGAGCTAACCCACACGACTCTTGCTCCTTTAGCCAGTTTTCCTTGTTGGTGAAATTCTTTTAAAAGTAAATAGTGACCAAAAAACTGAGAAGCCATCTGGGATTCAACCCCATATTTATTAGTTTGAAAATTTTCAGGCATACCACCCGCATTAAGAACAAGACCTTTTAATTCTCCCTCAAAACTTTTAACAAAGTAATTTATATGATCCCAATCTTCCATATCTAATTGAAAGAAAAGAAGATTATTCGCTGAACTAACTTCATCTCCTTTTTGTTTATTTCTTCCGGTGACAAAAACCTCTGCCCCATATTTCTTTAATCCTAAAGCACAAGCTAAACCAATTCCAGAAGTTCCTCCAGTAATAAGATATTTACCTTGAGCTTCTAAAGCTTCATTCTGAAATGTTTTCTTATGACGATCAAACCCTGTTTTATCAAAGCTGTAAACAATGCTAGCATCTAAAATTTTATTCCATATAAACCCATCATAAAATATTCTCATACTCACCCAGAAAAAAGTTCCCCAACATAACCCTATATATCCAAAATATTCAGTCTTAGAATAATAACTAAGACCGGCAAGTTTTCCACCTGAGTAATAAGCAGCGCAACCACCGACGAAACCAATTGCAAAAAGAAAATGGGACTTCCATTTTGAAAATTTATTAAAGATATCACCATAATACGCGACAAAAAGAATGTACATTGAACTTAACCACAAGGGAAAAGAATCTTGATTATAGTCAACGAGATTAAGTTTTAGAGGAACCCAATCAATGAATAAAGCACTTGCAAAGCTAAATACAATAAAGAAAATATAATGGGACTTAGTTAAATTAGGTTTGAAAAGAAACCAATTTGCGATAACAATAAAAATTGAACCTAAAAAAATGAGATTTTGAAATTCTGGTCCATATATCACACAGATAAACCAGAATAACTGTAGAAAAAGAATTTTAAATAAAAGGGCCATGTTTCTCCATTTTAGTTATTATAACCTAATTAAACATGACCCTATAAATTTAATTAATGAACATATGCTAAACAAAGTAGTAGTTTACCTGCCTTGAGGATTAAAGTCCGTCTTTTTAACATGAAACACTTTATTGACACTTATTCCACTTTGAGATCTCACATGAACTAAATAAGTACCAGGCTTAGCTATTGGACCTAAATTAACAAAACCTTCAAGTAGTCTTTGATTTTGAGTACAAGATTGATTTCTCAAGAACTTTATTTTTGGTATTATAACAAAGACATCATCTTGCTTGGAAACCTCAATATTTTCGTGATCAAGGGCGTGGCAACTAGAATAAAAAATACCTGACAAAATAATCATTGGACTTTCATTTAAACTAACGAGCTCGGGAATGAATGCATTAGTAACCGGCGCGTACTCTATATCGTCAACTCCACTTGTCATAGCAGCATCCACAGTAAATGAAACTTTCTTTGGTACCTCTGAGAAGGATTCATAATAAACATTGTATTCACCTTTATTTAGCTGACCTAAATCAATACTTTTTGTATAATATAAAGGTGTTGAGAAATCATTTATTTGTACATTCTCACAAGGTGTTATCTCTTTTTTCTTTACATCAAACTTTAACATATATTCAAAATCTGAAAGTTTTTTAAGTTGATAAGAATGAGCTCGAAAACAATGATTTGGTAACTTAGCCAACGCCACGATTTCGACATTATCATTTGAGTCATAACCTTTTTTAATAGCAAAGAGTTTTTCAAGCTTATAAGGCTCAACTCCTCCAAAACTAGATGCACTTAACAGTACTCCCAATAACAAATACGCTGTTTTACTCATATCTCTCTCCAAGTGAATTTGATAAATTAATTAAACTATTAACAATATATGCCAAAGGTATACCTCTTTGGGCGGCCCTATTCCCTAGCCGCTTTATGTTTGATGGTAATGCCTTAGTTCCATTCCATGCAGGCTTACTCATAAGATAGTAATCTTCAGAAGCTAGTGCTTTTGTACTATAGTCTGGAGTCCACAAAAAGTCAGGATGATATGTATTATGCCATTCACCTCCAACAATTTTGCCGTTGTTATCCAGCTCCAAATCGTAGATATAATAAGCTGTATTATACTCATCCATATCTTCACTATCATACTCATTGTGAGTCGGACTTGTTTCAACTCCATAGCTCACTTCTAATGCTATCCCAACAATATAGCTAGTATTTGAGGCCCTATATTTTTTAAATCTATCTTCTTGATACTCTGCCGGTCTAACTTTAGCTTTATCTAATTTATAAGTTCTTTCTTGAGTCAAAGGATTAAAATACTTATATTCATAAGATATGACAGGCTGATTCCAAACCTCATAATCATAAGTCACATCCATGACAAAACTTTTTTTAATTACACCAATAGCGTTAATTAAACTGAGGTGAAAACTAGCAGCGTTATTGTCTAGACAATCACTTAGATGACGATCATCCATACTTGGTCCAGCTTGATTGCATCTTCCACCAATAAAATGAGTATTAAATTTAGCAGAAGACCACAATAATGAAGCTAATGCCTTTAAGTCACTTGGAAAGAATTTAACTTTTGTCCTGTTGTCTGCGGCCATAACCTCAATGGCCTGTCTTGGCCTTGGTACCATATAGCTGGCAGGAGCCCAGCCGTGGCAAATCCCCATCCATGTTTCAATAGATCCATCTTCAGAATTATTATAATAATACTCTCCTTGCTTCCACATACTTTTAGTAAGCGAAAAATTTGAATCTCCAATTAAAAGATCAAACTTTTCAGCAGGAGATAATAAAGCGATTTTTTCAGCATCTCCACTGGCGACTATTCCCATAGCCGGATTTTCTAAGACATAGCTTCGGGCACCTTTCCATCCTTCCAAATAGTAAAATTCATTGTCTGCATATCTTGCAGCAATAACACCCTTATATATTGGCCAATAATCATCAGACCATGGAATCTGTTCTAAACTTGCCTTGAATAGATCTTGATCCTCCATCTCCTTTAGGTTTTTAACTAATCTAAAACCTGGAAGTAAATTATCAACAAGATCATTTCTTCTTGGAGCAGATTTTCCCCTAACCAGAGAATTTATCCATGCTTGTCTTTGAGATTTTAAAATTGAAACTCTTCCATTTCCACTAAGTGTATTTCTTTGCTCAGAATAGTACTTATCTGGATTTTTAAAGAAGGCGTCCAGTTCAGAGTCAATACTGGCCATGCCCGCTTGATGGATAATACTTACCAGTAAAAATAAAAAAACTTTTTTCATATGTCCCTCGCTTGGGAAGTTTTTATCAATTGCGCCTCCTTATTACCTTGATCTCAACCTTAAATGAACATGATCCTAATCAGGTTTTAAGTCAAGGTAACCCTACGCACAATAAGGTTAAAACGAAATTAGGAATTGGATTTAGACAAATTTTTTGCTAAATTTAAAAACAAACTTTAACAAAAAAAAGGGAAAACTAATGGGAAGAAAGTCTGCTAAGATCGCAGCTAAGAAAGGTGCTGCAGATAAAGCTAAAAGTCAGGTTTATACAAAAGCACTTCATGATGTAGCATCTGCTGTAAAAAATGGTGGTGGTGATCCTGAAACGAACTTTCTTTTAAAAGTTGCTCTTGATAGATGTAAAAAGTTTAATGTGCCTAAGGACAATGTAGACCGTGCCATAAAAAGAGGTCTAGGTGGTGATGGTGCAGGCTATGAAGACATCGCCTATGAAGGTTATGGTGCAGGAGGAGTCGCAGTATTTGTTGAAGCCTCTACTAATAATGTCACAAGAACTGTAGCCAATGTAAGAAACTATTTCAATAAAACGGGTGGCTCCCTAGGAAAAGCAGGATCACTTCAATTTATCTTCGATAGAAAAGCGGTTTTTACGATTCCACAAGGTGAACTTGTTGAAGACGACTTCACTCTTGAAATGATAGACGCAGGAGCGGAAGATATAGAGCTTGAAGATGGCATGTTTGAAGTCATTGGCCCAATGGAAGTATTTGGCCAGATCCAAAATAAATTACAAGAACTTAATATTACACCTGAGGAAGCTGGTCTCCAGCAACTTCCAAATAATTTTAAATCAGTTGATGAAGAAGCTCTTTCTCAGTTAGAAAAGCTTATTGACTTACTTGAAAATGATGAAGACATTGTCCAAGTCTATCACAATTTAGAAGACACTGAGCAGTAGAACTATATTACAGAGTTTAATCTTTTAAGAAGAATCTCGAAGCTTGTCGGCTTTACAAATGCTCCTTTTATAACGCCCTTATTTCGGTCAATAATATCGTGTGTAATATAAGCTGAATGTAGAAGAACTGGAGTCTTATAATTAAGTGCATCTTTTTTATTAAGCTCTTTAAGTACAGGCTCAACATTGGATGCCTCTAACATTATATCGCTCACTATACAGTCAAATTTTTGATTTCCTAATTTAAAAAGTGCCTCAGTTAAATTTGCCGCATAAATGACTTTTTTATCGTCATTCTTAAGTGACTCACCTAATAATTCTGCAATATCATTTGTATCTTCAATGACCAATACAATGGGTTGTCTCATAAATAATTCCTCCTATAACAAGAATTATATCTAAACATTAACATTTCTTAAGAAATAAAATTAAGAAAAATTAAGTTTATTCTAAATCATAGAAATTAGCATGTAAACTTTTGAAATTACGAAATAAAAACTGAATCAGACCACATGACTTAAGTAAATTTATTTTATTTATTTGAGCCAGATTTTACAGAAAATTTTTAAAATTGATGATTTTGCCAGAGATATTGGCCTTTTATATTTTACCAGTTTTGAGGCGCTCTTTGTATGCCTTCAATCGAGTAACCCTTCTGCTTAACTATGGAAATGATATTTTGAAGTTTCTCATCTGACATTTTCCATTCCTCTGCCATAATCCAAAGATACTTTTGATTATTTACCCCTACAGCACTCCATGAGTATTTTTCATCATGAGCGATGATATAATAGTCTAATTTTAATGGCCAAATTGGTCTAACTTTCCAGTGAGCATTTGATTTTTTATCGAAAATCCAAGCCTTTTGTTCAATAGTTTTCTTTTCACCATCGAATGAATCTTTTAAAAAACTAAAATCAATATCAATTCTATCTTTATTTTTGGACCAAGTGTAAAGCTCAACAGGATTATGAGCACCTTCTTCAAATATAGTAAATCTACCAGCAATGACATACCATTTTTTTACGAATCTATCGATGTCCACTTGCTGGGAAATCTCAAAGGACCTCTTTGTGCTACAACTTGTTAAAAGGCTCATAATAATACAAATGACTCCAATTTTCATATTAGTATTTTACCTTTGATTTCCTATTTAAATAGCTTAACAACATAGACAAAATCTAAACGAAAAAGCCTCTACTCTTTTTGATTTGAAAAATCTTTATATCGACCTAATAAATTTCGATCCACGGATTTAATTATATCTTCATTTTTATTTTCATATTCCAGAGCATTAAGAACATGCTTCATAGCATTTAATCTCGATCTTTTTTTATCATCTGATTTAACGATGACCCAGGGTGACTCGTCAATATCTGTCCTTTCAAACATAATTCTTTTCGCTTCTGTATAGGCATGCCATTTCCCAAGGGATGCTACATCCATGGGACTTAGTTTCCACTGTTTAAGAGGATCGGTTGATCTTGCAATAAACCTTCTTATTTGTTCTTCTCTACTAACTGAGAACCAAAACTTAAACAAATGAACACCACTATTAATAATCATTTTTTCAAATTCTGTAACCTGATTAAAAAAAGTATTATATTCCTCGTCAGTGCAAAAACCCATAACTCGTTCGACACCGGCTCTATTATACCAAGACCTATCGAATAAAACGATCTCTCCTTCAGTAGGAAAATGGTTTATATATCTTTGAAAGTACCATTGCCCTTGCTCTGTTTGGGTTGGTTTGTTTAGGGCCACAACTCTAGCTCCCCTAGGATTCATATGCTCTGTAAATCTCTTAATTGCTCCACCTTTACCAGCAGCATCTCTTCCCTCGAAAACCATGATAATTTTTGAGCCAGTTTTCTTGACCCAGTTTTGCAGTTTAACCATTTCAATTTGAAGGATTTTCTTTTCTTGCTCGTAAGCAGACCTTTTAATTTTCATATCATAAGGATAATTCTTGGAAATGATTTCTTCTCTATTGGAATTTCTGACTGTCTTTAAAACTTGCTCAGGGACACTGAACTCCTCAGAGACTTCAGTAAGGTCTCCTTCAGCTAGTTTTCTAAGTTGTTTTAATAGATGTGAGTTTTCTAACGATTGCATTTGATTTCCAATTCTCCTAATTCGTTTGATTATAACAAATTGGCGAAATCATTTTAACTTTAGGCTAAACTTACCTATTATTTTATAACTTTAAATAAGACTTTATATGTTTGAAAAGTTCATCATTATTAATAGGTTTTCTTAAGATAATAATATCTTCTTTTGGAGGGATTAAATCCACAAATCCTGAAATATAAATTACTGGAATATTCATTTTTAATTGTTCTAATTCTCTACTCAATCTCAGACCTGAGCCTGAGGGCATATGTACATCCGATAAAATAAGAGAGTATTGATGTATCTTTCCATTTTCTAGAAATTCATCTAAATTATCAAACAACTGAGTGTTGACATCAAATGTCTCTGTAATTAAAGTATTTAATAAATCTCGAACTTCCAATTCATCATCTATGATACCAATTAAATTTTCCATTATATCTCCAAAGTCTTCATATATTACCCATAAATTAATTCAAAATCATCTAGTTTGTTTTGAGACAGTTATTGCCTGAATGAAAATGCAAACGTTATAATATTATAAACAAAAAGGGATTTTAATGTTTAATTTTATTATTTTACTCAGTTTTTTATTTTCATCTTCTTTCTCCTATGCTCAAAAATCAGTACGCCCTTGGATGGGTGTCCATATAGAAAAGTCTCCTGATGAACAAGGAGTCCTTATAAAGAAATCAGTAGAAGGCACTCCAGCTTTTAAAGCCGGGTTAAAAAGTCAAGACATCGTTGTTTCAGTTGATGAGACCAAAGTTATGACTCCTGAAGCTCTAATAGAACTCATTGTATCTAAGGGTGTAGGTCACTCAGTAAAGGTTAAATTTTTAAGAAAAAAAAATCTAATGGAAGTGGTTTTAAAATTAGAGGCGATGCCTGGAATGCTAGACCTTGCTAAAAGGAACCTTTTAGAGGAAAAAGCCCCAAAAATAAATCTAAAAAACCTCAATCCTTTGTCTACAAGTAAGAAATGGAAACTTGATACCTCTAAGGCAAAAATTATTGAGTTTTGGGCAACATGGTGTGGAGCGTGCTTACAAGCACATCCTGCTATCAATGAGTTCGTAAAAAAACATCATAAATCGGTTCAATTTATAAGCGTTTCTACAGAGAAAACAATCAAAATAAAAAAATATTTAAACAAAGATAAATCAAAAGTTAATAAAGAAATAATATATCTTAATGATGAAGGTTCTACTCTTGATGATAAGTATTTTGTACCGGCCCTACCAATGTTTTTTGTCCTAGACAAAAACAATATAATTAAGCATATAAGTATTGGAACTGGTGAAAACCTATTAAAAGTATTTCAAATGGCCATAGAACTAGGAAATTAAAATGGATTTAATTGAATGCCTTAAACCAAATTTAGAAAAAGCAAGAGAGATACACCTTAACCGTGGTGACTTTCTCTATCATGAAGGAGAAACACCTCAAGAATTATATTTTCTAACTAAAGGAATCGTTGGTCTTTTTCATCTTTCAGAATCTGGAAAAGAAACCTTTTTAAGAGTTTTTGGTGAAAACAATCTTATCGGACATAGGACTTATTTCGCAGAAGAGGACTACCATGCAAGTGCAATGGCACTTTCTCCCTCTGTTATAAAAGTCATTACCACAGAACAATGCAACGAAATTTGTCTAAAAAACCCCGAACTTCTTAAACAGGTTACCAAAAGTCTAGCAAAGGATGTGGGAAGTGCAGAATTAAGACTTGCCGGTCTTCAAGATAAAACAGCAGAAAAAAGAATAAAAGAATCTCTCGTGTTTTTAAAACACAAATATCCCAAAAAAGTTTGGACAAGAAAAGAAATTGCTGAATATTCATGTAGTACTTACGAAACTGTCACAAGAGTCATGACAAAGTTGGAAAACAAGTCCATTATTTGCAAAGAAGGGAGAGACTACAAAATCTTAAATCTAGATAAAATGCTAGAGGGTTAATTAAGTTTTTTTAGCTCATCCATCACTATTATATTGAATGCTGCAAATAGACTCGAATTATTCCACTTCAAGATTGTCTCGTAATTGGAGCCTCTTAAAATTAAAGGTGAGTTTTTAAGAGTAATCTTTGCAGCTCTTCTCGCGCGCCAATTTAGTTTTTTACGATCAATTTTAACACCCAGGCTTCGATACTGATTTGGAGTACGGTACTTATTAAGATTAAAATCAAGTTCTTTTGGAGCTTGAACTAAACTTCCAACACTTTTTCCTTTTTGCCAACCAGCTTTTTTAAGGAGTTTCGCTATTGATGCAAAAACATCAGGTAGAGTATTCCATATATCAATTTTTCCATCTTTATTAAAGTCTTGTCCGTATGCTGGAATATTCGAAGGCATAAATTGGCATTGCCCAGTTGCTCCGGCCCAACTTCCAAACATTTGATCCGATTTAATATGTCCTGCTTTAACTAACCTAAATGCAGCATTTAATTGGGTTTCATAAAAGGTTCTTCTTCTACCATCATAAGCTAGAGATGCCATAGCTTCTATAATATTGAAACTTCCCATGATTTCCCCATAATAAGTTTCAGCTCCCCAGATTGAGATTATGACTTCCTTATCCACCCCATATTTACTTTCCACTTTTTCCAGTAATTTCTTATGTTTTTTTAAATAAAACTTAGCTTTTTCAATTCGCTCATTATTAGTTCTTAACCATTTTTTTATAAATTCATTATAATCAAGAGTTTTACTAGAAGTGACCTGATTCTTATCTCTTTTAATGACATCTTTATTCAAATTAATTTGATCAAGCTCTTTTAAAATAAAAGACTTTGGGAGTCCCCTTTTCTGTGCCCTATTGGCATAATCTTTTTTCCACTGATTGAAACTATCAGCAGCCAAAGATGAAAAAGAAAGAAATACTGCAATAAAAATTATATTTTTAATAAGACCTCCAAATTATTAAAATTATATAATGATATGGATTTAAAAGATAGTTTCCGACTGTTTTAATCTGAAATGTTTTTTTTCAAAAATTTTACTAAGTATTTTATCTTAGACACCGATAAAGACTACGTGGTAGACCTTTTTAATAACTCACTTTTTTACGTTTCAATAATTTTACTCTTGAGCGTTTTACTAAGTAAATCTTCAAATAGATTTGGCTTACCTATTCTTATTCTCTTTTTAGGAATAGGAATGTTTATTGGAAGCGAAGGAGTTATCGGTTTTCAATATCAAAACTACGAGCTAACCCACTCACTTTCACTCATTGCCATATGTTTAATAATTTTCTCTGGTGGTCTCATGACTAAAGCAGAGGATATAAAACCGATTATAAAAACAGGTGTATCTCTTTCCACAATTGGTGTCTTACTTACAACCTTTATGGTGGGAGGGTTTTGTTATGCCTTCTTATCATTACCAATATTCGAAAGTTTATTAATTGGATCTATCCTTTCATCAACAGATGCTGCAGCAGTATTCACTGCGTTTAGAGATAAAGATAGTAATGTTTCAAAAAATCTCAAATCTGTTATAGAGTTTGAGTCAGGAAGTAATGATCCCATGGCTTTTTTACTGGTCTCCTTATTTTTGGGATTTCATCAGGCTAATCTAAGCTTTAGTGACGGAGCCATTTCACTTTTGATACTTAATCCATTCATGGGTTTAGCTGGTGGTTACTTTTTATTTAAGATATTTAAACTTATCAACGACTCTATTGAGCTCGACTTTCAAGGTTTATATCCTGCTTTAACAATTGGCTTTCTATTCTTAACTTATTCACTTACAACCAAATTAGAAGGAAATGGCTTCTTGGCCGTCTACTTATTTGCCATCCAACTTGGAAATGCTAAATTGGTTCATAAAAATGCTTTGATTAATTTCTTTGATGGTGTTTCTTGGTTATCTCAAATTGGCCTTTTCATTATGCTAGGAATTCTAGTCATTCCATCAAGATTGATAGAAATTGCTCCAGAAGCTTCTATTGTTGCGTTATTTCTAGTATTTGTAGGAAGACCTGTCAGTGTATTTATGAGTACCCTTAAATCCAATTTTGATTTTAAAAGTAAATTGTTTATTTCGTGGGCCGGATTAAAAGGTGCTACACCTATTGTTTTCGCCAGTTTAGTCGCGATTCAATTAGGCAGTGAAGCCAATCTTATATTTGATATTGTATTCTTTTCTGTTTTGATTTCTGCTCTCCTACAAGGAACAACTTTAAAACTAGTTGCTAAAAAACTAGAATTATTATTTGAAGCTATTTACGATCCAGACTTTCCAATTGATATGGAAGTTTTAGATAAAACAAAACATGGAATTAAAGAAATTCAAATTCAAAAAACAGACTTTGCAGTAGCGCAAAGAATAATTGACTTAAGCCTGCCGGAAGGAACTTCAGTATTATTTATCAAACGAAATGGTGGGTTCATCCTTCCTAATGGTTCAACTAAGTTTGAAAGTTTAGATAAAGTTCTGGTTGTTACCACGCAAAAGTCTGCCATGGAAGAAGTTATCAATTGTTTTAAAATTGCTAAAGACCTAGAGTCTGAAATTGAGGATTTACATTCTCCAGAAACACCAGTAGAAGAACAACCAACTAAAAAAGCTGCCTAATTGGGATTATTTAAGAAAGCTTTTATCAGGCTTTCCCATGAAACATTTAGGAATAACAGGATAAGAACTCGTTAAGAAATATGTATATTTACCATTTATAAATGTACCATTACATTCATCTAATGCATCTCCAGTATTTATATATTCATAATCTTTTGAAAAAGTTCCATCATAAGTTCCTCCAATTTCTCTTTCTCCACGCTTAAGAATATAACCTGACTTTACTGGTTTTCCGTTAACACCATATAAGGCCCTTATTTCAAATCCATCAGCTGCATGCCCGATAACTGGAGATAATTTTCCTTTTTCTACACCAAGGTCCTTTAATAAAAGCTTGGGTAAACCAAAATAGACGTACGCACCTTTCCTAATTAAAGCACCACTGTTTTCATCAAGACCCATTGGAAAAGCTCCACTAAGCGCCTCGTATTGCCACCCTAATTTAGAATTTCCTTGATACCATTTATTAAGACCTCCAGTAAAAGGAATACCATTCAAGGCAACACCAAAAAACATATTTGGCTTAACGTGAACAAGACTTTTTGAAACCTTTGGCTCATTAGAAAAATAAAAATCATAAGTTTGAGAGGTTAAAACATTAGAGTTATTTTTGTGTGGAAAACTTCCTATTAAATGGTTAGGGATCCCATTTGAAATAATATTAGTTTTCTTCTTCTTCACATTCTTAGAGGTAATTCCAACTAATATAAGCTTTTTATTAGCTTTTTGAAATTGTGCACCTTTAGTTTTTAATATTTCACCTTCATTTGCCAAACTACAAATACTAAAGATTAAAAATATGCTAGAGAAACTCCATTTGAAATTCAAATCTCCCCTCCTAAATAAATTTTATCCTTTCCCATTATACAATATTCCATTTTTAAGACTAGCGTCATAAAAAAACTGCCCAAACGCAAGGCGTCATTAGTTTTTTTGTATAAGATAATAATACTGAATCTTTGACCCAAAATGTAAATTATCTGTATACTATTCATATGGAAATTATCACTCAACTATCAATGGAATATCAGTATCTTATCATCGTCAGTACATTATTATTACTGCCAAAACTTTTGTTAAGATTTCACATCCCTGCAGGAATCTCAGCATTAATTATCGGCTGTATTTGTATCAATCTCCTAGGTTGGTTTAAAGATGATCAAATGATTATAACCCTTGCAAGACTTGGAATAACTTCACTTTTTGTATTTGCTGGAATGGAAATTGAATTAGAAAGTTTAAAGAAGAACTTCAAACCACTAAGTGGATATTTATTAAAGTCTCTTGGCCTCATCATAGGAACCGCCATCGGAATTTATTTGTTATTTTCCCTAAGTTTTCAGGTTTCTTTGATTATTGCTATCGCTATTTTTACTCCATCAGCAGGATTTATCCTTAGCTCTTTAAAGCATTATGACTTAAAGGAGGAAGAGATTTTTTGGATTAAGCTCAAAGCTATTTCTAAAGAAGTTGCAGCTATTTTAACTTTATTTGTTGCCTTACAGCTAGACGACATCCCATCTCTTTTAAAAACTAAAGTCATTTTTATTGCTTTAATGCTAGTTCTTCCTCACCTCTTCAAGTTTTACTTAAAGTTTATCGCACCCTATGCACCAAAGACTGAGGTTTCTTGGCTAGTTATCATAGCTTTTGTTACAGGTGTTTTAACCAAAAAACTAGGGACTCATTATCTTGTAGGTGCGTTTGCTACAGGTATCATTGCTGGTCAATTTAATCATTTTATAAATAGTGAGCATTCTAAAAGAATAGAAAACTCCCTCAGTGCTTTTTATAATATTTTTGTTCCTTTTTACTTTTTTAGTGCCGGCCTTATTATCACTAAAGAATTTTTTGTTTTAGAGGGGCTTTTATATGGTCTTGGTTTAATTATTCTATTCATCCCAATAAGAATTTACTCTGTTGTTCTTAGTATTAAATATTTTATTACCGATTTTTGGGAAGACAGATTTAAAATCTCTATTTCATTAATGCCAACTTTAATCTTTGGATTGGTAATTGTAGGGATCTTAAAGGATAGATTCAACGTATCACCTAGTATTTTATCTGGTATCGTTTTATATACTTTAGCTGCAAGTATCTTACCTGCCATTTATTTTGATAAAATGCCAGCTGAAGATTACGACTTATCAAGAGCAAAAAACCAGGTAGCAAAGTAAGCTCTTGAAATGCGGGAGAAGTTAACCTCCCGCGAGACAAGGGATTAAGGAAATATCTATTCTAAACTCTTTAGAAGAATAATGAATATTAGATATTTACTAATGAAAGGAAGATAGCTTTATTTTTATCAAAAGTCTCTATACTGACAATTTCATGAAGAGATCTTAACTGACTACTAACAAAATATACATATTGGAGTATCTATCTTATGAATCTCACTATTTTTCCATATGAAGCCCATGCCGGTCCTGGTGTTATTTTTCCAGCAAAAACCTTTGCGTTGGAATCAGAATCTGAAATTTATTTAATTTCTCCAAATAGTACCAACCCAAAACTTCTTAAATATCTGAAAGATTCCAAAAAGAAATTATATTTTATTGCTCCAAATAATTTTCATAATATGCATTTAAAACCATTAAATGATTTATTCGAAGGTGAGTTTTATGGCCCTAAAAGAGCTTCGATTAAGTCTGGAGTAAAGTTAAAAAAGCTAGAAGAATTAAATGTTAAGGGGATGACTATAATTCCAATTAACGGGGCTAAAAAACTAGCAGAGGTGGCGTTTTATATTGAAGAATTAAAAACCGTTATTATTACAGATTTGTTTTTTAATATGTATCATAAAATGAATTTTTCTACTAAAATGGCCATGAAACTAGCTGGTACTTACCATAGACTTGGTACAAGTCGTCTTCTAAAAAGTATCATAAATGATCCCAAAGAGTTTATAAAGTCTATTCAAACCCTTAACAATTTAAAATTTGACTTTATTATCCCTAATCATGGAGATAAGGTAGACAAAGAAACATTTCATATCTTTACTAGGAATCTCAAAAATGAGAAAAAATTTAATATTTGATTTTGATGGAGTTCTTGTTGATTCAAAGGATTTAATATTTGAAACTTTAAATTACTCATTAAAAAGGTTGAAACTTCCTTTAATAAGTTATGAGGACTTTGAAAAAAAGTCTAAACACCAACTTTTAAAAGAAAGGTCCATTGGCAAAATAAAAACAATCTTTTTATTAATTATTGCCAGAAGGTATATCTACCAAAATATTGATAAAATAAAAGTGAATTCAGACTTTATTAAATTAATAAAAGAGTGTCCCAATGAGTCTTATATTGTAAGTTCAAATTCAAAAAAAGTCATAAAAAAAGTTTTAAAGGAAGATTTCACACACTTTAAAAAATGTTTTGGGAGCGCTGGTATGAGCGGTAAACATAAGATACTTTCTTCTCTTCCAAACAATAGTATATACATCACAGATGAAGTTCGAGATGTTATCGAATGCCACCATATCAATATGCCTGTACTTGGTGTAACTTGGGGAATAGATAGCGAACAAAGTCTTAAAGATTCTAAATGTAATGGAATTTTAACCCAATTTAAAGACTTACTCTTATATATTAATTAACTCTCTAGATATTTATCAACTGGGAATCTCAGTGTTCTTTGATCATCAGTTAGAGGCTTAACTAAACCTGTCCTAAAAAACCAAAGTACCTGATCCTCAGCAGGAAAATTAAAATTTTCTTTAAATAGATCATGAGATTTATTAAATAAATTTATGTATTCTTCCGGACAACGTCTACAAAAACCATTCACTCTCAGGTCATAAGGCATAAGACAGCTGATAGTTAAAGGTTGTAAACTATAACCTTCTTTGGTGAGTTCTAGCCAACACCTTAATGAAACCCTTCCCGTGTTTACAAGATCGTAAATACTCCCCTTTCCAGTGACACCAATAAAACTTCCGGTAAACTTTAAGGCCCGTGAGGATTCAACAAACATCTTAAGATTTAAACCAAATCTAAGAAATAATGGTAATAAAAAATTAAACTTTAATGCTAATTTAATAAAAAATCCATCAATGAAATTTAAATTTCCAATGTTGGCAATTATCTCCAGTGGGTGCTTGTTGCGCAGCGACTAAGATTGCTTTCATCTCTTTTTTGATTAATTGACTTTGATTAAACTCTATTTCTTCCGCAAACATAAGATTTCCTAGACTTAGCATACTTCGCAACACGTTGCATCTTATTACTTTTCTTGAAATATAACAACTTCTAGGCTAGGTAATTGAAGACAATTTGCCACAGTTTTGAGGCTTTACAGGAGCTTTTCTTTGGAAGAACAATTTCATATTGAAATTTTAAGGGACAAATATCAGAGAATTCAAGCCAGAAATCCGAGCTATTCCCTTAGGGCATTTGCTCGAAGCA
Source organism: Flavobacteriaceae bacterium (assembly GCA_964215955.1). GTDB lineage: Bacteria > Bdellovibrionota > Bacteriovoracia > Bacteriovoracales > Bacteriovoracaceae. The sequence continues at coordinate 28,201 of CAXPDR010000014.1, read as the reverse complement.
TTGAAATTGACCCAAGTAGTTTATCAAAAATACTTAATGCCCAGAGAAATATTCCAACAACAAGCCTAAGTAAAGTTTTAAGGTTTTTGAATTTAGAGCCCAAAGAGGAAAAGGTATTCTTAAAATCAATTTCCAATTTTAAACCTCTAAAACAAAAAATACGTCATTCCACAAATATGCCTATAATTCTGGATGAAATTACTTATAAAGAGATTATAGAAAACTGGGAATATTACGCAATTTTAAATATAGTTGAGCTAGATAATTTTATCCCCACGACTCAGCATATTTCTCATCGCCTCGGACTAGAAGAATCTCAAGCAAATGAAATGGTGAACTTATTAATTCAAGTTAATTTGCTTGAATTATGCCCCAATAAAAAATGGAAGCGAACTTATAAAACGTTAACAACTACAAATAATAAAACATCTTTAGCTATTAAAAATGCACATAAGCAGGAATTACAGCTAGCGATCCAAGCATTGTATGACTTCCCTACTTCAGAAACAGGATTTTATTCAGCAACAGTTCAAACAAATAAAGTGACCATTAATAGAATTAAAGAAAAATGTTTTAACTTTTTAAAAACAAAATCAGGTGAAGCAATCTACTTTTCTAAAGGTCAGAAAGTTGTTTTCGATCCAGAAGGTTTTGTCGAATAAAGTTATAAATGAAAGAGTTTAATAAGTTTAATACTGATATCAGTTCTATAATTATACCAGAGAAGCTTAACTCTCCATTTTATTATACACCCTGTAAACTAAGCCAATTGGCTTCAACTCAAGTTCAAGAAGAACTTAATAAAATTCCAAAATCTATCCATAATTTTTGGGATCCAAGTTTGACCCAAGATTGTGGTATTGGGAAAATGTTTGGGGTCTTAGTTGTGAGAAACCAAGAAAATAAAATTGGTTTTCTAAAAGCATTTTCAGGTAAATTACAAAACGAGAATTCTTCTTTATTCAATTCTTTTGTGCCAAATATTAACCAAGACCAAAATATTGATAATTTAAGAAAGCTTTCGAAAAATCGAGTAGACCAACTAAACTTTAAAATAAATGTTTATGAAGATAAACGAAGACAAGATCAGGTCTTACTTAACTTAAGTAAAGAAATCAAAAAAACTGAAAATGAGCTTTCCGTCTTAAAAGCTGAATATAAAGAAAAAAAGTATAAAAGGGCGATAACAAGAAAAAGAAATGATATTAAAGAGGATGATAGATTAAAGCTTAACCAAGAAAGTAGTGATCAGAAAAAGAAAATTAAACTAAGTAAAGAATTCTTAAAGAATCTCCAAATGAGCTATGAGGATCTTAATGAAAAATACCAAACTTCTATTAATCTTTTAAAAAAAGAAAGAAAAGAAGTTTTAGCAAAGTTGCAAAAAGATATTTTAAATGGATTCATATTTTATAACATCAAAAAGGAAAGAGAGAGTTTATATAATATCTTTGAAAAATTTCATTCTAAATCACCAAATTCAGGAAGTGGTGAGTGCTGTGCCCCAAAACTTTTAAATTTTGCATTTCAAAATAATTTAATGCCAATTTCAATTGCGGAATTTTGGTGGGGAGCTCCACCAAAGAACAACATTAGGAGACATAAATATTTCTATCCTGCCTGTACCGGAAGATGTGGGCCAATCTTAAAACACATGCTTAACGGATTAAATTTAGATATTAATCCCCTCACAATTAATTATGGATTTAATAAAAAACATAAAACAATTTTCGAAGATGAACATTTACTTATAGTTGATAAACCTGAAGGCTTACTTACGACTCCAGGAGTTGAGATCCAAGATTCGCTCCAAACGAGAATAAAAAGTCAGTATCCAAATCTTGATCATATTATGCCTATTCATAGGTTAGATCAAGGAACATCAGGTTTAGTCATTTTTGCTAAGTCTAAGGCTGTTCATAAAAAACTCCAACACCTCCTTGGCAAAAGGTTAATCAAGAAAACTTATATTGCTATCCTAGATGGAATCCCAAAAGAGCTCCAAGGCCAAATTGAGCTTCCTATCTCCATAGACCATAACAACCCACCTTTTCATATGGTAAATATAAAAAATGGCAAATATGCATTAACTGACTTTACAGTGTTACAAATTAAAAAAGGTAAGGCTCTGGTTGAGTTCTCCCCTATAACTGGACGAACTCATCAATTGAGAATTCATAGCGCACACTTCAAAGGTTTGAATTCTCCCATTCAAGGAGATGATATGTATGGAGTCAAGTCTGATCGCATGTATCTCCATGCTTTTAAGTTAGAATTCAACCATCCTATTTTAAATGAAAGGCTAACCCTTAAGTCGGAAATGAACTTTACTCTCTAAGTTAAGTCCCACAAAATGTTTGATAAACCATTTCATCTGGATTTGGAGAATAGTAAAATTTAGAATCTATAAATTCTCTATTAAATGGTTTTTTCAGGGACTGCTGAAGTTCTCGAAAAAAAGAATCTTTACCTTCATACATCTGCTCAATGGACTTTTGGATTAAGTGGTTTCGTGGAATAATGCAAGGATTTACATTTTTCATCCTCTCATTTGCCTTTTCTATACTTATTTTTTCTAAATTTAAAATATCTCTCCACTCTTCGACCAAGTCAGTATTAGGGAAATTACTATTTTCGAGATTAATAAATGCTTGTGTAAAATCTAATTTTTCTGTTTCTAAAAATTCTAAAAATTCATGGTAGAATTTTGAAAAACGCTTTGAGGATTTTACAAAACCAAATTTTTTAGCAAAAACGTTTTCTATCGCCAAGGATGAATTCTCTTTTAAAGATTCAAACTTCATCTCTAATTTTTTTATCAGATTTTCTTCATTTTTATTTTCCATTTCATCTAAAAATAAGGGGAATAAACTCCGTGCCAATATTGATAAATTCCAAAGAACGACATCCATCTGATTATTATAGGCATATCTAGAGTTTTGATCTATTGAACTGAATACTTTATCCTTTTGAAAAGTGTCCATAAAGGCGCATGGCCCATAATCAATTGTGAGCCCAAGAATGGAGGTATTGTCTGTATTCATAACTCCGTGGATAAATCCCAACCCCATCCATTTGGCCACTAATTCAATCTGTTTTTGTGAAATGGCTTCAAAAAATTTATAATACTTCAATTGCGAGCTCAAAACTTCGGGATAAAACCTTTCGATACAATAATCAGCAAGAATTTTTAAATTTTCTTCATCTCCCCTAGCAATAAAGTATTCAAAGGTTCCAATACGAATATGACCTTGTGCTACCCTAGTTAAAATAGCACCATCTAATTCCTCGTCCCTATAAACCTTATCACCTGTAGAGATTAAGGCCAAAGACCTAGTGGTAGGAACATTTAATTGGGCCATAGCTTCGGACACAATATACTCTCTAACGGCTGGACCAAGGGGACAAAGGCCATCTCCCCGCCTAGAATATCTACTGGTACCACTTCCTTTTAACTGAATATCATAAAGCTTCTGATCCTTTGCTTTAACTTCTCCTAGTAAATGCGCCCTTCCATCGCCAAGTTGAGGATTAAAATGTCCAAATTGATGTCCACTATAAACGGTTGAAATTGGATCAAATTCCTTGTCAACCTCTTGTCCTGAAAAATATTTTTTTATTTCACTTTCAGTGTAATTTAAGCCTAAGAACTCTCCCAATTTCTCATTATAATCCAAGACTTTAGGGTTTGAGGGTGTTCGAGGGTCATTCTTATGGTAAAAAATCTCTGGTAATTTAGAATATGTATTAAAAATGTTCATCTTTCTTTATTGATCGAGTTTAAAAGTCAGTATACTTTTTTATAATGGTTTTAATTAAACAAAATTACAATAGATTTATATGATAAATTTAACAAATATTAGAAGTTCTTTTCCTTCGCAAGTCGACTATAAAGAAGAGAACCCATTTTCAAAAGCTAAATTCTATAAAAATTTAGAAGAATCAGAATGTGTGAGTTCCAAAGCAGGGTGGACCCCAAATCATTTCATAAATGGTTCTGGTCTATTACCAGGCTACATAAAGGACCATAGTTATGGTGAATATATTTTTGATTGGGCTTGGGCGCAACTATATGAGCAGATTGGCGTAAATTATTATCCAAAGTTGGTTCATATGGTTCCTTTCTCTCCTATTAACTCTGAGAAATTTCTTAATGTATCAGAGGCCGAAAAGAAGGAGCTCACCACGGATTCCTTCAAATGGTACCAAACACAAGAACTATCGGGACAGCATTATCTTTTTACAGGAGATGATGAGTTCAATTTGAAGGACCTAGGTTTTGCTCATTACAAAACAATACAATATCACTTTAAAAATAAATATGAATCTTTTGAAGAGTTTCTAAGTTCTCTTAAGAAAAATAGAAGAAAAATGATTTCCAAAGAAAGAAGAAAACTTCATGATTCTGACTTAACGATAACTTCAATAGATAACCAAAATATAACGGCTGAATTATTATCCCAATTTTATCATTTTTATATTTCAACTATAAGTAAAAAAGGCTCATATCCCTATCTAACGAAACAATTCTTTCTGAATCTTATCAGCTTAAATAATCAAAACCTCATGCTCACGATAGCGCGACAAGACGAAAATATTATTGCCATGGCCTTATTTTTAAAAAGTAGTGATGTTCTTTATGGAAGATACTGGGGCATACTACCTGAATATGAAAATCTTTACCCAGGTCTACATTTTGAATTATGCTATTATCAAGGAATAGAATATTGCATTAAAAACAAAATCCCATTGTTCGAAGCTGGAGCTCAAGGAGAGCATAAGTTATGGCGTGGATTTGAACCAGTGCAAATCAACAGTTACCATCATTTAAAAATTCCAGAGCTATTTGATATAATAAAAAAAGATATCAATCGCCAAAATGGTATTAATGACCATTATCTTTTAAAACTAAAACAATACTTGCCCTTTAAGTTCATAGATAATTAAATCATCATTTTTTACGATACTAAAGCCAGCCTTTTTCAGTAAATGGTTGCTCCATTTATTATTGTTTAAAACCCTTGCGCTAATAGCTGACAATTTTAACTCGTAAAAACTATATTCTACAAGATCCTTTAATACCTTAGAAGCTAGACCTTGATTTTGATATTGCCGATTTACCATATAGCCAACTTCTGGAAACTGTAAATCAGTTTTCTTTAACATTAACCAAACAAGTAATTCATTATTATTTGAGAAAAGACCCCATACTCCAAAATCCCCCAAAGAATCATGCTTAAGAACCTGATTTAAGCGCTTTGTGCTCTCTTGTTTTGTTGTCGTCCTTCCTAATGAAGTCCATTTCATTACTTCAATCTGTGATTCAAAGTGACTATATAACTGAGCTAAATCGGACTCCAATAGTCTTCTATAATATTTGTCTTTTTTGCTATATTTTTCTATAAAAACTCCTTAATAAAACTTCACCTTTATAAAAAAAAATCAAACTAAAACTTCTTTCCCATTATAAATTTTTTCCGAAAAGAAAGCATGCTTAAAAACTATAAAGACCTCAAATTATTTTGGCTTATATTTGGAATTAGTCTCCTTTTCCATTTGGCGATATTAGTTTTAAGCAAGACCGAATTTAGTCAGTGGTCAATTGCCCATGATCCATTCCATGCTAGTATTGAGATGTTGGGCTCTATAATTGCTCTCTTTGTTGCAAGGCTTTTGCTATCCCTAGATAAAGTTGAAAAAGGTACAACTTTCAATAATATTTTTGCCTCAGCACTTTTAGGAATGGGTGTATTTGATGGGGTTCATGCCTTATTTAAACCGGGAAATGAGTTTGTATTTTTTCACTCAATTGCAACATTCTGGGGTGGTGTTTTATTCTCTCTAACTTGGTTTAAAGATAAATTATCTCTAAAATTAAGAAAAAGATTACCTTATATCACGCTTATATTAACCATTGTTTTGTGCATTTTATTTTTTGTTTTCTCAAATTTTTTACCAAAAATGGTTTTGGATGGTCGCTTTACTTTTGCCGCCATATTTTTAAATACTGTAGGCGGAATTCTATTACTTCTAGCTGGATTAAAAATTATCTTAACCTACAAAGAGTCAAAACTCTTTGATGACATTTTATTTTTTCTTCACTGTGTGCTTTTTGGTCTTGCCGCCATTATGTTCATGGAATCAAAACTCTGGGACTTTTCATGGTGGGGCTGGCATATATTGAGATTACTCGCCTATATCACAGCTTTGTATTTTACATTAGCACTATTCAAAAAATTTGATTTAGAAGCCATCGTCCATCACCAATTAAAAAATTACGAAAGAGCCATAAATGAGCATTCTATTGTAGCTAAAACTGACCTAAGAGGAGTGATCACCTTTGTAAATGATATGTTTTGTGAAGTTTCTGGATATGAAAGAGAAGAAGTTATCGGTAAAACTCACAAGATTGTTAATAGTGGACACCATTCAAAAGATTTTTTTCAAGATATGTGGGGCACTATAAAGTCCGGAAAAAAATGGCGTGCTACAATTCAAAATAAAAAGAAAAACGGTGTTTATTACTGGGTTGATACCACCATTACACCAATTAAAAACCTAGATAACGAAATTATCGAATACATAGCCATTAGAACAGAGGTCACAGAAACTAAAACCCTCGGAGACCTAATTAATGAACTTCAAAAACTAGCAAAAATTGGAGCTTGGGAACTTGACTTAACTTCAGGGATGACAACTTGGACAGATGAAGTTTATCGGATACACGAACTGCCTATTGGAACACCAACAGGAAAAATTGAAGCCATTAATTTTTATGCGGAACACGAAAGACCACGATTAATTCAATTGATTAAAGAGTGCTCTGAAAAAGGCGTCCCTTACGATGCGCAATTTGAATTTTTTACGGCCAAAGATAATCACAGATGGATAAGGACTATTGGTGAGCCGGTCATTATAGATGGAAATATAGTCAAACTTAGAGGTACATTTCAGGATATCACTCGCTTCAAACTAAGAGAGTTAGAATTAGATGCTGCCAAACAAAAAGCAGAAGTATCAGAAAAAGCAAAAACTGAATTTTTGGCAAATATGTCTCATGAAATTAGAACTCCCCTAAACGGCCTTCTTGGCATTTTAGATGTTTTAAAACAAGATCAACTATCGCAAGATCAAATAGAACTCATTAAAATTGGAATTTCTAGTGGACAAAGCTTAATGAGAATTCTTAACGATGTCCTGGATTTATCAAAATTAGAGTTTGATAAATTAAGGTTTGAATCAATTGAATTTGATTTAGTTTCTATTTTAAATGAAGTTATGACGCTCCTAAAAATTGAAGCAAAAAAGAAAAACCTGGAGTTAAAACTAGAGACAAAAAGCATTAAAGAGATGAGTCTAATTGGAGATCCCATTCGAATTAAGCAAGCCTTATTAAACTTAGTATCTAACGCTATTAAGTTCACTAATGAAGGTGGAGTTTACTTAAACCTTGAGATAGTAACCCAGTCCGAAAATCATCTTGATTATAAGATAAAGATAAAAGATACAGGAATAGGAATTGCAAAGGAAGCACATAAACAGTTATTTAAATCATTTTCTCAGGCAGACAGCTCAATGAGCAGAAAATTCGGTGGAACAGGTTTAGGTTTAAAAATTTCAAAACAACTAATTGAGCTGATGGGTGGTAAGATCAGCTTCACAAGTGAAAAGAATAAAGGAAGTGAATTTACCATTGAACTTTCTCATGAAAAATCAACAAAGGATGCCGGAGATAAAATGGTAAGTACCGAAGAAAGAGTGGAAAATAAAAATATATCGAATAAAAAAACACAAACAATTCTTTTAGTTGAAGATAATAAAGTTAATCAAGTTGTAGCGAAACAAATGCTTAAAAAACTAGGTTATCATTATGAAATTGCAAATGATGGTTTTGAAGCTTTGAAAAAATTAAAAAATAAATCTTTTGATTTAGTCTTGATGGATTTACAAATGCCCGGTATCGATGGACTAAAAACGACAGAAAGAATTCTCAGTAATAAAGAGATCTCTCCTTCACCTAGGGTTATTGCCATGACGGCCAATACATTTGAGGAAGATAAGGAAAATTGTTTTAAAGTTGGAATGGTAGACTTTATTGCAAAACCAATTGACATTAAAAGTCTAGATGAAGTCCTAAAAAAATATACTTCATAAACCTTCTCTCTTCCTCTAAAATAGTGAAAAGGAAGAAAACTATGACAGATGAAAATTATATTTTAACCTACAGAAAACTTGTTCGCCCTGAGGACTTAAACCATGCTAATACCTTATTTGGAGGAACCTTACTTGCATGGGCCGATGAAGCAGCGGCCATGTACGCGATGTGCCAAGTTGGTAGTAAATCCGTAGTCACCCTAAAAATGAGTGAAGTTTTATTTAAAAACCCATCAAAAAATGGTGATATCCTAGAGTTCTGGACCAATAGAAATCATGTTGGAAAGACTTCCATCGGAGTTGATTGTATAGTAATAAGAAAAGAAATTAATGCCCCTCAAGATCATCCAAATGCTCCAAGTAAAAAAGCTGACGGATCCTTTGAAAAACCCGAGGATGTTATTTTAAGCTGTCAATTCAGTTTCGTTCACGTTGGTGAAGATGGAAGGCCAAAAGCTCATCATCTTAAAAATTAATCCTTTCTCCACCAATAAGTATTTTCAAATTTAGCTTTTAAAGGAACTATTTCTCCTATTTTTGGAACTATAATATTATCATTCGGACTCTGAATTAAATTAAATATTTTCTCTACTGGTTCGTACCAAGGATGAAGTGCAAGTTCAAACATCCCCCAATGTACTGGAAAATATTTTCTAGCTTTGAGATCTTTAAAAGCCTTTGCAGCTTCGACCGGTAACATATGAACTTCCTTCCACTTCTCGTTATATTGACCTGATTCAATAAAGGCGACATCGAATGGACCTAATTTTTCACCAATCTCTTTGAAGTGAATATCATAACCAGAATCACCACTAAAATAAATATTATGATTTTTAGACTTAATAACCCATGATGCCCAAAGGGTTTCATTATCGTGGATTCCCGTTCTTCCAGAAAAGTGCTGGGCAGGAGTGGCAATAAATTTGACCCCACTAAACTCTTCTTCTTCCCACCAATCTTTTTCATAGATTCTTTGAGTTGGAATCCCCCATCCTTTTAAATGGGACCCCACACCCAAAGGTGTAATAAACTTTGTATCCTTATTTTTAAAAAACTGTATAGACTTTCTATCCAGATGATCATAATGGTCATGGGAAATGACGATATAGTCAATGCCCGGAAGTTCACTAAGTTCTAAGACCGGTTTCTGAAACCTTTTAACTAGAAATGAAACGGGGGCGGCATTTTCACTAAATACGGGATCAACAAGTATAGTTATTCCATCCATATTAAGTAAAAAGCTTGAATGCCCAAACCAAATAACTTTTAACTCTTGCGAATCTTTTAAGAATTCTGCAATACTAGGTTTAACCTCTGGAAGTTTCTCTACTGGTACTCTATCTACCCCTTTAGAAAAATATTCTTTAAACAATTTTAAATTAAATGTTCTTTTTTTCATTTCATCGATAACATTCTGTCTTCTGTTAACAAAAGTACCTTTTTCTGAATTGAAGTTCTTGGATTGGATAAATCTTTCTTTTTCTGTTTTATTTGGTCTATAACCAAAGTCAGCACATCCCATAAAAATACTTCCTATTAAGATTAAAACTATTTTCTTTTTCATTAATTCACCATTGTCCTTAGGCTTTATCAAATGCCCGGTCTCCAAAATTTTTTCTCAAAAAAACCACCGATTTAACCATTTTCCCAACCAGATACCTCGTTTTAGGTGTTTTAACTTTCAAGATCCTTTGGATGGTGTCAGAAATTAATCTTACCGGTGAAGAAGCACCTGGCCTATTAAATTTACTCCAAGTCTTGGTATAGCTTTGAACCATTTCTTTATACGGACCACTTCCCGATCTCTCAAGAAGACCAGGTAGAGCGATATTACCAAACTCAGTATGAATCGCCCCTGGCTCTAAAACGACGACATTAATCCCAAAAGGAGCTAACTCAAGCCTTAAACAATCAGACCACCCCTCTAGCGCGTGCTTAGTAGCGTGATCCCAACCTAAATAAGGAGTATAAACTTTTCCAACAGCAGATGAAGTATTAATTATAGTCCCTGATTTTTTTTCTCTCATATGAGGAATGACAAGTTTTGTGATATTTGCCAGACCAAAAATATTTACTTCAAACTGATGTTTTGCATCTTCTATGGAAGTTTCTTCAATAGTTCCAGCAAGTCCAAATCCTGCATTATTCCACAATACGTCAATTCTTCCATGCTGCTCAATAATCAGCTCTACGACCAACTCAACAGACTCTATTTGGGTGATATCCATTCTTAAAGGAAATCCACCAGCTTTGGCAATTTCGTCCATCAACTCAACTCTCCTCGCTGCGCCATAGACGATATGGCCTTTTTCGATTAAATCCAGTGCTGTAGCCTTTCCCATACCTGAAGAAGCTCCAGTTATTAGAATTACTTTTTGACCATTCATAATTTCTCCTTGCAGACACTGATTAATCCGAGTAAAGTATACGGGTGTGTTTACTTTACGGTACTCTGCCTTCCAACACAACAAAAAAGTAAACGAAGGTGTATACTTTCTTTTAAAAGTGCTGTAATTTTAGGATTTTACATGAATAAAAAGCCAGAAATAGTTGATAGGATTATTAAAGCGGCCACTGCTGAGTTTCTTAATAAGGGTCTTGATGCCGCTTCAATGCAAAACATGGCCGATACAGCAGAAGTATCTAAGCGAACTTTATATAAATATTACCCTAATAAAGAAGAACTCTACGATGCTCTAATTGATCAGATCTTAATAAAGGTTGAATCATTGTATAAGTTTGAATTTTCGAACTTTGATAATATCGAACTAGAAATCGAAAATATTATCAAAGCAAAAATAGAATTAACTTTGGAAGAAAGATTTTTAAAAATAAACAGAATTATCATTGCAGAGTTACTTAAAGGAAATGCCCCAAAACCTGATCAAATGCAAAGGATGACAAAATCAGAACTTCAATTTGTAGAATGGTTACAAAAAGCTCAAGATCAAAAAAAGCTTTCAAAGAAATATACAGCGGAAGAAATGGCGACTCAATTCCACTCAATTCTCAAAGGTCAAATTTTTTGGCCAGTACTGATGGGTATTATAAAACCTAAAGATATTGATCACGACAAGGTTATTAAAACGACCTTAAAGTTTTTTAAAAATTCTTTTTTTTAAATTCAGTTTTTACAAAAAACATTATTTACAAATAAGATCCAAGGAACAGAAAAAGTTGCCCAAAAAAGATAGTCATTAATAAGGCAAATGGATAAGAGATCGAATAAGCTGTGAGAGGAACAGAAGAGTTGTTGACTTCCTCTGATGTAGGAAGAGCTGCTGCACAAGTAAGACTTCCGGCCAGAGCACCAATAAAACGAAGTTTGTTCATCCTTTGAATTTTTAAGATAAAGAATGAAGTCACTGTAATTGAAACAAGTGGTATCGCAATTGAAGCTAAAATAGTATTTATACCTGCTGGAGTAAAAGCTGCAACTAGGTTTCTACCCACACTAGAGCCAACACCACAAAGAAAGAACATCATACCAAGTTGCCTTAGAAACTGATTTGTCTTTCCAGCAATACTCCAAAGCATAGGCCCTGTTTTTCCAATTCGCCCGAGCACTAAAGTTGTAAATAAAATTCCCCCTGACATCCCAGGACCAATATGAGTATCACCTAAGGATACGCTTAATTGACCTATGATAATCCCTAAAACTATGGCCAATGAAATGGGTAGAAAATCGATAGTACTAGACTCTATACCGCCTAGCATTTTTATTAAATTTGGAGCAGAATCCTGACTCACGCTAACTTGAATTTTATCTCCAAATCTTAATCTAGTCACCCCTCTAGGAATGAGGTTCATCCCAGCTCTTCGGATAAAAGTAATCTCCGCTCCAAACAAGCCATCAAGATTTAAACTCTCTAGAGTTTTACCAATAACTTTTCTATTGGTTACCAAAATTGAGGTTATACTTTCTTTGGGAGAAATTTTAGTTTCTAAACTCGTAGGAGGACCTAAAATAAGTTCTGAACTCTCTAAAGCCTCTTTGTCTCCAATGACCTTTAATAAATCATCTTCCTCTAATAAAGTATCTATATTAGGAATCAAACTAATAATTTCATTTTTCTTTTGAACTCTCGTAATAATAGCATTTGTCATTTGATGAAACTTAATATCCTCAATAGATTTATTAAAGATATTTGGATTCTTTACTTCAAAGTGTTTTGTTAATATTTTAGGATGAATCCTCAAAACTTCCCTATGATAATCACTCTCTTCTTTAATCACATCAATCTTTAATATTCTTGGCAACAATCTAAAAGACAGAATAGTTGTAATTAAAGATACAGGGTAAGCGACAGCATAAGTTAAAATGGAACTATTACTACTACTATTTTCAACAATCGCTGCTAATGTGGGGGTTGAAGTCGTAATTCCAGAAAAAAGGCCAGCTGCTAATAATGCATCGAACCCTAATGCGTAAGACATACCGAGGGAGATGAGAAAAACAAGGGAGAGGGTCAGGAGTACAGGAAGCAGATATTGTCTTGCCTCGCCTGTTTTAAAGGATTCAAAAAAACCAGGGCCGGCTTGAATTCCAACGGCAAAAATAAACATTATCAAACCAATTTTTTCAATTGAAGCTGGGACATTAAGTCCATAGTTCCCAAGTAATATCGCCATAATGACAATTCCACTGGATCCTAAACCAATGCCTTTAAACTTTATCTTTGAAAGGAGAATTCCACAAACAATGATAACAAATAAACTAACATAGGGTTGTTTAAATGTATTAATTAACTCCAACATGAGTACCCCTTAAATTCGCTTAAATTTGTAACTGATTTAGTTTTTGATGACAATATATTTTAACTATTTAACATAATTTTAACTATTTTTAATTTTAATACATTCTTATTAAAACAGCACTAAATCATAGATTTTTTCTATAAGCACATAAACCTAAAATATTGGATTTGTACCAAGATAAGAGCGATAATTATTAGGAACCAAGGAGGTTAAAATGAAAAATTTATTTAAGAATATATTTAAGCTACAACAGGATAGCCAGAAAGAAATCAAAGAAAAAGAGTACTTATGTGCCTTAAGGTTAAGTTACAATAACTTTGATGAAAAAGTAAACAATTCAGCTAACGAGCTATATTCTGAATGTAAAAAAATTGCTTAATAAATTGGGGGAGTCCCACTCCCCTACACAATCTTAACTTGATAGACTTCTTTAATTTTGTTAAACAAAGTAGCTTTAACTTAAATTTTGAGAATCTAAAAATGAAAGAAGTTTCAAACAAAGAACTATTCAAAGTATGGGGAAATGTTGCAGCCCATAGCTTTGGCGGGCCAGCAGGCCAAATAGCAGTTATTCATAAACTAGTTGTAGAAGACAAAAAGCTTATTTCAGAAGAACGTTTTTTACATGCTTTAAACTTTTGTATGCTACTGCCAGGACCAGAAGCTCAACAACTTGCCACTTACATGGGCTGGATAATGAGTAAATGGAAAGGTGGACTCATTGCAGGAGGTCTATTTATCCTTCCTGGCTTTCTATCCATTCTCACTCTTTCTTATCTATATGTTTTATTCAATGACGTTTCTTTAGTCCAAGGTCTCTTTTATGGAGTTAAGCCTGCTATAATTGCTGTAGTATTAGCTGCTCTTTTAAGAATCTCTAAAAAATCGTTAAAAAATAATTTTCATTGGTTTTTAGCAAGCCTTTCATTTGTCGCCCTATTTTTTATGAATCTGCCATTCCCTCTAGTAGTGATAGGAGCAGGGATCGCAGGGATAATTTATGGTAAACTTTTTCAAGACCACAATTTGGTTCAAATTAAAGACTCTTCACTTCCCAAAATTTCAACGACTCTTAAAACTCTCATCATTTGGATTGGGGTTTGGATTGCTCCTATAATAGGAACATTTCTTATTGTAGGTCCTGACTCAAATTTTCACACTATAAATTTATTTTTTAGTAAAATGTCTCTTGTTACTTTTGGTGGTGCTTATGCAGCTTTAAGTTATGTAGCTCAACAGGCGGTTGATGTATTTGCCTGGCTTCAAAGTGGTGAAATGCTAGATGGTTTAGCTTTAGCTGAGACAACTCCAGGTCCACTTATTCAAGTCGTCCAATATGTTGGCTTTATGGGTGCCTACCGTTTCCCCGAGGGCCTTAATCCCCTAACAAGTGCATTTATTGGATCGGTTTTAACGACATGGATGACATTTGCACCTTGTTTTCTATTTATATTTACATTCGCACCCTATGTTGAATTTATCAGAGGTCAAAAATTATTCACAGATGCACTAAGCGCAATAACCGCAAGCGTGGTAGGTGTTATATTTAATCTATCATTATGGTTTGTTTTAAACTCGATTTTCTTAAAAAGTTTAAAAATTGAAAATAGCCTTTTTGACTTCTCTTATCCAATTATTTCAAGTATCGACTGGGCAGCATTTGGAATTTGTATGATCGCACTAACAATGCAGTTTAAACTTAAAAAAGGCTTATTTTTCATATTAGGAGTAAGTGTGACTTTAGGGATTTTAACCAAAACTTTACTTTAAACTTTCCTTCCAAAACTCAATACTATCAGGATTAAAATCCTTACTTGATTTTGTTCCCCAAATTGCATTCGGCCATGCTCTATCTCGCTTAAATCTGGCAATAACATGAACATGCAGTTGAGGTACTTGATTGCCAAGTGAAGCCACATTTATCTTATCCGGCCTAGTATTTTTCTTTAAAACTTCACTTATAAGGGAAATTTCTTCAGTCAAAATATATTGATCTTCTATTGATAGATCTATCCATTCAATAATATCTAACTTTCTCGGTACTAAGATAAACCAAGGGTTCTCTCCATCTGGAATCATCCTTACCTGAGATAGCTTTAAGTCAGTTATAAAAATGCTGTCTTTTTCTAATATAGGATCAATTTTCATAGTTTTTATTTCTTAAATCTACTCTGGCCAATAACAACTTTGCTTCTTTAGGAACATTTAAATCCAATCTGAGTTCCTTTATCTTTGCTACCTGCTCTTGTAAAGCCTGAAGATGTTCACCTTTAAGCTTGGGTGTTGCAATCATTCTTTTATTCAAAGGGTTCATCCAACGGCCTTTAGGTGTTTTAAATCCAAAATGCAAATGAGGTCCTGTAACTCTTCCTGTTGCTCCAACAGTCCCAATGACTTGATGTGAACGTACCCACTGTCCTTTTCTAACGGAACGTCTTTTTAAATGATAATAATAAGAAGTTGATTTATCCCTATGTCTTATACCAATCTTATTTCCTGCATACTTATTATATCCAGAAAGGATAACTTTTCCGCTTGCGACAGCATGCACAGGTTCACCTGTTCTTGCGCGTAAATCCACACCTCTATGCATTGCTCTTCTACCGGTAACAGGGTGCCTTCTCCATCCATAATTAGACCTAACATGTAGTCTTCTAAGGGGATATCGAAGTCCACTATTTATTAATGCTTGTCCATCTTCAGTATAATGGGCCGTGTAAGTAGATTGCTTTTCAATATCTTCGTAAAAATAGGCCTTATGTGTACCAGTTTTGACTCCAGAGTAAGAAGTAAAAAGTACCTTAGTCTCAATGATTTCGTTTCCGTAAAATCGCTCATTAAGAACGACTTCAAACTTATCCCCAATACGAGCATAACTCCTAAAATTAACCTTACATAATAAAACTTGAATAATTTCATTTGCCACAGCATTATCAAGTCCGACTTCATACAATTCATTCTGCAATGTCGAATTTGGAGTTAACTCACCTTGTATTAATCTCGGTCTCCATTGAGTATCTTTTTCTATGAATTCATACTGCCATGTTCGAGTCCCATAATCCCATTTTACCATGTGAATTTCAGCTGGATTTTGAGAATATCGAAACTCAACTAAGTTCCCAGCCCCATCAAAAGTTGATTTTAAATCATCTCCAACTTGAAGCTTAGAAAACTCTACATAATCCCTAAGAGAGTTGATAATAGTAAGGGCTAAAGTGTTTTCAATATTTACAGATTTTAAAGATTGATATAAGCCGAAGCCTCGCTTTACTTTATTCTCAAAAGAAATATAGTCTGTCCTCAAAGGATAAACTCTCTTTTTAATTTTAAAAAAGTTTTTAAAATCAGGTAATTTTATAGCATAAGAGCTAGAACTAATAAGGCAACACAACCAACACAGTAAAATCTTTTTTATCATAAACCTTATCTTATCAAATTACTTTAAAAATGAAAAACTTAGTAATATTTTGCAACTTCTTTTTCAACAAGATCTCTCAAGTAAGGTATCCCAAATTCTGCCAATGGTTTACCGTTAACAAAAAATGTAGGAGTTCCTCTAATATTTAGAGTTTTTAGATCTTGTTCATCTTGATTAATAATATAATCAATTTCAGGCTTATTCATATCTGCTTTAAGTTTTTCTAGGTCTAAACCCATCTGTAAAAGATAATCAAAGATTAACTCTGGTTTTGGATTATGGTGATTTCCCCAATAGGGCTGGTAATGAAAAAGCATATCCAAAGCTTCTGCATATTTTCCTTGTAACCTTGCGGCTTCTAGAGCTCTAATGGCCGTCTTAGAATTTTTGTGAAATGGAGCGTAACGAATAACTAATTGAACCTTTCCCTCAAATTCTTTTAAAATATTTTTTACTGCAGGTGCTAAAGCACGACATGCTTCACACTCTGGATCTAAATACTCAGTTATATATACTTTAGCATCTTCCTGTCCGATTCTTGGAGAATGTTCAGGAACAAAGACTTTCATATTTTCCTTGGCCAGCGCCTCGATTCCATCATTTTTAGCATTGTTATAAACAAATGCTGCAACAGCAAATAATAAAACAAAAAAACCTGTAGCCCCTAAAAAAATTAACTTTTTATCTTTCACTCTTATTACTCCTTTTCATTAAAAATAAACCTAAAAGTATTAAACTAAATGCCATAAAAGATAGAAGCGGAATTGTAAGAAATCCAAACCAGTTAATATAAACTGTAGCGCAAGACACTCCCTGCAAACATGGAGAGGCGGTTTCTGGTACAATCTCATAATGTAATAAATTATGATATAAGGCTATAAACCATCCAATAATAGCAAATGGAGTCGCAAAAGATAGTGTAACCCTTACTCTTTGAAAACTTCCAATAAGAAAAATAATGGCAAGAGGATACATAGCAATACGTTGATACCAACATAAAACACATGGAGGAAACTTCATGATTTCGCTAAAAAATAAGCTTCCTAGAGTCGAAATCATAGCAATTGCCCAACAAACGTATGTGTAGGTCATATTTTCATTTTCTGATTTATTCAATTTTCAACTCCTAGTAATTACGTCTAGTAATCATTTCATGAACAATCTAATAAGTAAAAATCTGATTTAAACTTTAATGAGGCAAGTTAAAGAAAATTCCTTAAAATAATTTTTGCCATATCTGGTCCATGGGGGTCATTTCTTTCAATTTTAAATGGACCTCCACTCCACTCATGCGCCAAACCATGAATAAAGTAAAACTTTAAAAAACTTTTCGATTCTAGATAATACTCTTCAACCGAAGTATCATATTTCTTATCCTCTTGAGCAAGAAAAGAGACCTCTTTATGGATAAGACTATCATTAATAATTCCATCATCTAATAAATCATATCCACTTAAAATTTGTTGCTTAATCGATTCAAAATGTTTGATAGATACTCGTCTGTCTTGGTCCCCATGAAAAAATAAAAGTTTCTTATTTTTGAAAGAGTTAGAATTTTTACTACAACCAGCAAAGTCTTTTGAAAGAGCTTCAGAATTACGATCTGTTCCATTGGCCACAATATCGTTAATATTAAAAATATCGCTAGTAACTTTAAATGGTAACCCAGCAGATAAAGCTGCACCAGAAAACCTTTTAAGATAACAGCTAAGTAAAATCATTCCTTGAGCAGCATCTGCAGATAAACCAATAATATAGACCTTATTTGTGAAAAAGAGGTTTTAGAAAATATATTTCTTAAAGACCAAGATATTAAAAGGCTTACATCTCCAGACCAAGTCGCTGATATGTGTGAATATCTTGCTAGCCAAAAAGCATCAACAATCACCGGAGAAGCTTACAACGTTTCAGGAGGCTGGGGAGCATAAAAACTCCCCTATCCCAAATGTCTAAGAAAGTTGAGAAACATTTAATTTATGAATTCTATGTTTTGTCTGTCCAAACTTTTTATTTAATTGCTTATCAATTCGGTTTGTAACCTGATCAATAACCTTAAATTTACTTTCCGAATTTGCTCGAGCATAAATTGTTGGTCCATTAAAGCCTGAAACCTTTACATCGCAATAGTAACGGCCATTATCGAAAAAATAATACCAAGATAGCTTCGAGGTATTAGACAGATACTTCGAAAATTTCTTTGCTTTTTTTTCAATTAACTTTTTGATCTTGGATTTATCTTGATCAAGTCTGAGTTGTAATAAAAGATTCATAAGAAAACTCCTTAGTTATTACTTTAAAGAAGTATCGCTTTTTTGGGGACTTTACTCAAGTCAGCTTTATGCAAATTGTGATAAGTCGAGTTAACATAAAATTGACATTAAACAGCGATTGGCATTAAGTCATCTTTAAACTGTTTAGATTTACTATATCTCAACAAACTCATTTTTAATTCAATGATGGAACTACTGGCCAAAACTTTAGGATCACGACCAGTCATCTTGTAGGAAATATTTTTATTATCTAAAAATATAGAACTTTCCATTAAAAAGATTCCCTTCTCAAATGAAAACTTAAAGCCTAAATGACCATCATTAGGAATGTCTAAACTAGTTGAAAAGCGTTTGAGTTCTTCCTCAATAAATAGTTCATCATTTTTATGGGGTTTAAAATTTAAGAACTTAATTTCCATTAGAGCCTCCCTATAACATTTAAGATGGTATCTTAATGATTTTTGTCAATGTTTCTTAATAATATTTGAATGACTTTTATTTTTAATTCAGATAATATTACGTAATGAGCGAAGAAAATTTAGAATGTCCAAAGTGTCAATCTCCGTATGCCTATCCTGATGGAACCCTATGGGTTTGTCCTGAGTGCTTTAACGAATGGTCACCAGAACAAGACCGTTTAGCTGAAGAGCAAAAGTTCTTAGATGCCAACGGTAACAAGCTACAAGATGGAGACTCTGTTACAGTAATCAAAGACCTGAAAGCGGGAAAAGATACCATTAAGTCAGGGACCAAAGCTAAAAACATCAAACTTTTAGATACTCCGGTAAACGGCCACGACATCTCATGTAAAATTGACGGACATGGTTCTTTATATCTTAAATGCTCGGTAGTTAAAAAGGCTTAAAAGTCCAATCGTAGTTTCTCAAAGTCTCGACTCGAATGTCTTTCCTTAAGCTGTTGATCTTCATCGCCCCATGTTTTATTAACAAGACGTCCTTTTAGAACAGCTTCTCTTTTGATAAGTTCATCAGACCATCTCTGAATATTTTTATATTCATGAACAGATAAAAATTCAGCTGCGTCGTAGATTTTTCCTTTAACCAAAGCACCATACCATGGAAAAATGGCCATATCCGCTATAGTATATTCAGAACCTGAGATATATTGATTCTGCCCCAACTGTTTATCGAGAACGTCCAGTTGTCTTTTAGTTTCCATCGCAAATCGATCAATTGGGTATTCAAATTTTTCTGGTGCATAAGCATAGAAATGCCCAAAGCCACCACCTAAATATGGTGCACTTCCCATTTGCCAAAAGACCCAGTTTAAAACTTCAGCTTTTTTGGCTATATTCTTAGGAAGAAATTGACCAAATTTTTCAGCTAAATAAACCAAAATAGATCCTGACTCAAATAAGTGAACTGGGTTTCCATTGTTCTTATCTAGTAGAGCTGGAATTTTAGAGTTAGGATTAATTTTTACAAAGTCAGATCCAAATTGATCTCCTTCCATAATATTTATCAAAAAAGCATCATACTCAGCTTCTTCTATTCCTAATGATAAAAGTTCCTCAAGAAGGATAGTGACTTTAACACCGTTTGGAGTCGCCATTGAATATAATTGTAAGGGATGTTCTCCTTGCGGTAATTTTTGTTCATATCTCGATCCAGCAGTTGGCCTATTAATACTCGCAAATTGTCCGCCATTTTCATTATCAAAGGTCCAAACTCTGGGGGGTGTGTATTGGTTAGTCATATCCTCTCCTTTAGGAGTTTTATTTAAACTCAATTTGTTTTTTAAAAACTTGAAAAGTATTTTTTATTTGGTTACACCTTCCAGATATCTTACACAAAGAAGTTGCACCAATGAGAATAGAATCAAATAAATCTGCTAACTCTGTTGCACTAAGTGATGATTTAAACTCTCCCGAATCTAATCCTCTTTTGAAAAAAGCCTGAAACAACTCATAGTTTTTAGCGTACTTACAATTTATAATTCGTTGAACGTCTTTATCCTTTCCTGCCAATTCTTGAATAGCAACACTAGCAAAACATCCCTTGGTTTCTCCCGAAGCAAATGCACCTGTCATCATTTCAATAAGGGAGTCTAATTTTTCTTTGGCAGGTAAAGGTCCTTCGAGCATTTTTTTCATGTTCTTATGCCCCTCGTGAATATAATACTCCAGAGCCTTCAAAAACAGATCATGCTTATTTCCAAATGTATTATATAAAGACTGTCTAGAAATTCCCATTCCCTCCACCAACTCAGTTAGAGAAGCTGCTTCATAGCCCTTCTCCCAAAAAATGGTTTGAGCCTTTTCTAGAGCATCATAATTATCAAATGTTTTGGGTCTACCTTTTCCTACCATATTTAAAACCTATACTTATAACCTAATCCTAATGATACATGATCTTTGTAATCAATTGAATCATTATTTATAGAATTAATGATCCAAATATCGTTCATACCTGATTCTAAGTACATAGCACCGTATTTCTTAACTTCAAATTCATGTCCAATATAGACAAGCCCACGAATGGAAGATTGCCTATAATAATCATCTTCAATTCCTGCATACTCATGGGTTTTGTACTTATCTCCTGGAACATGAAATAAGCCCAAACCAGAATAAAGTTTATAAGTCATAACTTTGAACTCATTGGAGTAAATTTTAAAGTTATTTTTAATGGTATAAGTTTCTATTTTATTTTGTATATCATTAGCTGGAACAATTCCATAATGCAAACTCACACTATAATAAGGCAGTAATTTTTTGCCAACACCAAAAGAGTATTTTCCAATATCCCCAGCATACTGAAAAATAATAGAATCCATGCCAACAGTTGGTGAACTATAAGTAAGAAATAGGAAGAAATTAAAGATTAATAAACGCATGACTCATCCCAAAACTTCCTACCGTTAATTCCAAGAGAACTTCTTTATTAGATGCCCCCGCTGTTAAATGTTTTGCTTTTCCAAATACAGATTCTCCTGGATTATGGTTATGTCCGTTGATGTAATAATCGACTCGGTAACGGTTTACAAGTTCTTCCAAATATTGGATTTCACTTTTAGTAAACCGATCCGAATCGTTAGGAGCAACGTGGGAGAGCACAATTAGGTTTTCGTGGGAATTTGAAAGGAGTTCATGTTCTAGCCAGGCTAGATCAGGAGTTTTACTGGAGCTCTCCCAGTTGTTATTATTATATAAAATAAATTTTGTGTTTTTATACTCAAATGAATAAGTGTCATCTCCAAAAATTTTCTTATAAATTTTTTCACCATCAATTAAAAGATCATGATTACCAGAGGTCGTAAGATACGGAACTTTTAATCTTTTTAATCTTCTCTTAACTTCCTCAAATTCACTAGCAAGTCCAACATTAGTCATATCTCCAGTGATAATCACAAAGTCGTACTCACCATGGTGATTATTGATAAATTCTATTTGTGAGTTCAAACCATCATAATAATCATGGGTATCAGAAATGACGATAAACTTGAAACTGTTTGACTTTGCACTGGCCTTTGCAGATTTTAAAAGTTTAACCAAGTTTTTCCCATTTAAATTACTTGAATCTACACTTACTGCATACGGGGAATAATTAAATTCTCCACAGGAAAGAAGGGAAACAAAAGTAAATATTAATAGACCAATCATTCTAGTTTTCATAAACCCCATCATAGACCGATCGTTCTACAAGTCAACATAATACCGATAAACCATTGTTACACAGAATAATTACAACAACTTACAAAACAGATGTAGTTAAGTCTATTTAGATTTTTAAATAATCCCTATTTAATATAATATTGAGTTATAGAATAGATGGTAAATTATTAAGACTTTAGCCACCAACAAAGACCATGATTTATTTCGGTTTTTTGGAACCCAACCGATTCATAAATCCTCGCCGCATGATAGTTTGGATCAGCCTCCATAACTAAAGTCTTAACACCTAATTTTTCAAAGGCAAACTGTCCAACCTGATATACCAAATTTGCACATATCCCCTGTTTTCTAAACTTAGGATCTGTTTCCACAGATTGATACCTGGCAACCTCTCCTTCAAAGAAAATACCAAGATCAGCAACTAAGACTTCATCAATGTACGCTCCAAACCAATATCCTTTGCCTGCATCACTCATTGTTTTGTAGTTTCTGAATTGAGCTTCTTTAAACTCTCTGTAATGATCATTTAAAAACTTTGGATCAGCACACTTTACTTGTAACTCGATTACCTCTTTCCATGATTTTTCAGATTCGATTTTTCTTATCTTAATTAAATCATTTTTATATTGAGGTGGTACTAGCCTTTCAGTAGTTAGGACAACTCCTGAGTCAAATTCAAACCCATCCTTAAGAAATTCATCATAGACCCCTTTTTCATCAGTGTCCCAAGTAAAAGTATAATGATTTATTCCAGAGTAGGAATCAAATTCTTCATCAAAAATAGACTTCCATAATTTAAAGTCTCCTGGTTTTGGCTCTTTTGAAAAAATGATAAAATTGCCCCAATAAAAATTAGGATTGCTAGGAGTTTTTATAACAATATAATCACCTCTATCAATAACCTGCCCTTCAAAGCGGCTAAAGATTAAGTCTGTTTTACGTCCTAGGGATTTAAGGTTCATTATGCATTCCTTATTATGTACTCTACTATAGTTTTAATTCTTTCTTTAAAAGTTTGATAGTTCTTTTAGTATAAGAAACGCATTTTTTAACAAATAATGGATTGTCATCTCTAGTATTAAGCCATTGAATTCCGAGAAGCTTTCTCGCTAACTTTAATGTATCAATTGCTTCTAAGTCTTTCTGATTCAAATGATAATAACTATCAAGAAAGGTATCATTCAAATCTTTAAACTGTTTCTTTGTGATAATATTTTGTTCAATACCGTAAGCTAATGAGCTACTTGTTACAGCGAGATCATACATATGAAATCCATGCCCACAATCATCAAAATCAATGGGATTAATTTGACCTTCATGATAAAAAAGATTTCCAAAATGTAGATCGGCATGAATTAAGCCCATTTTTTCAGGACAGTATTTTTGGTATTTAATAAGCTTCGAATAAATGAGTTTTCTACATTCATTTAAAATTTGCTGTTCTTTTACAGTAATGCCTTTCAAATTTTTTAAAGGACCAACCGTTGGTTTTGAGCCAGCAAGTCCTTTAGCATCCCAGTAATTTCTAAAATGGACTCCTAATCCTTGAGTGTTATTGTGAAGTTCATAAGTCAACTTCGCTATCATCTTCACATGAGATTCATTAATAGACTTTTCAATTTGTCTTCCTTCTACCCATCGAAAAAAGGTGACATTTCTAGTTTCATTCCATGGATAAAGATCTACTTTAGTAATTAATTTGTTTTTAATATTTCTAATAGGTCTAGGGGCAGTAATATTTGTCTTTCTTTCTATCCTTAATAACCAATCTAATTCTTCTCCAATCGCCTTATCAGAATGATATCCATTTCTATGTATACGAAGTAAATATTTTTTATGATTGGAATCGATAATCTTAAAAGTTGTATTTTCCCCATGTTGAATAAACTTTATATCCTTAACTTTTATGGGATAATTGGAAACGGCTCTATTTGCAAGTTGCCTTAGATAATATAGTTGAGATCTGTAATTTAAATTTTTAAATAATTTAGTCATAAAACTAAAGTCCATATTAATATTTTATTTATCTCGTTTAATACGCTATAATCTTATGAAATAAGGAGATGCAATGCAAGATGATTTAACTGGAAAGTGGGTTGAAGTGACTTTGGTCAATGGAAAGAAGTGGATTGGCCAATTAGAAGAATGGGATGAAGAAGCATTATTTATCACAAATGGAAACGCATTTGGAACTCCTAACCACAAAGGTGCAGAGTGTACCAATGATGAAGTTTCTAAAGTATTAGAGACTGAGCTTAGAGAGTTCTCTGTAAAATAAATTTATTTTTTTATACATGTTAGCCTTTTATATCCTTTTATCTGTATCAGTATCATTTTTATGCTCTCTTTTAGAAGCGGCAATATTAAGTGTTACACCTACATACCTAGCAATTTTAAGAAAGAAAGACCCTGCTTTGCATGAAAAGCTATCTTTTCTTAGTAAAGATATAGAAAGGCCCCTAGCCTCTATTCTCACTTTGAATACTATTGCCCACACTATTGGAGCCGCAGGAGCTGGTGCTGAGGCACAAAAAATATGGGGAAATGAATACCTTTCCATATTTTCCGCAGTCCTTACATTTATTATTTTATTTTTCAGCGAAATAATACCTAAATCTATTGGGGCGAGAGCCTGGAAAAAAGTTCTTCCAGTTAGCCATATCTTTCTAAAACCAATGATTTTCCTATCGTTTCCAATTGTATGGATATCGATTCATTTATCAAAACTAATTAAAGGAAATGAGGGAATAAAAATTTCTAGAGATGAAATACCGGCCATGGCCGAACTCAGTCTCCACTCAGGGAGTATTAATCAAAAGGAATATGAACATTTAAGGTCCCTTATAGATTTTGCAAAAATAAAACTATCTCATGTCTTAAGACCGACTCAAGTAGTCGCTGGCTTATCTAGTGATACAACCATTGACCAGGCGATACAAGATATAAAATCTAATACATATTCAAGGCTACTTGTTTTTGGAATCGATCAGAATGACATTAAAGGTTATGTCATGAGAAAAGATATTTTACAGTCTTATATAGATGGACAAAAGGGTGATTTAAAATCCATAACCCAAAAGATTCTTATTCTTCCTGAAACTACTAGTGCACAGGACACTTTTAATCGTCTCCTCAGAATGAAAGCTCATATCTCAGCAATTATTAATGATAATGGTGACTTCATCGGTATTGTGACCTTAGAAGATTTAATTGAAAAGCTCACAGGAACAAAAATTTATGATGAATTTGATCAAAACTAGTTTTCTCTTCTTAGTAAGTTTAAACTTTTCACTTGCAGACTGGAACCTCGAAGAGAAAAAAATAAATTATTTGTTAAATAAAATAAGTAAAGTTGAAGGTAAATTCGTTAGAAATGACAAAGAACATTCGCCGCAAGATGCAGTGAAACATATGAAGATGAAATTGGCGACGGCCCAAAATAGTTGGTTTGCTCCTAAAAAAAGTGAATGGACAGCAAAAATGTTTATTGAGAAAATTGCTAGTAAATCATCGTTTTCTGGTAATCCTTACAAGATTAAATTCAACAATGGTCGAGTCATACTTGTTCAACATTGGCTTATTAAACAACTTCAAAACTATAAGTAAACTAATCTATCGCTTTTTATTTTCTTATATAAGCTAAAAACTCTTTTCGATGATATGGAATTTGAAGAAAATCAATGGAACTTGGTTTCAATTTTCCAAATAACGTTCGAAACTTATCAACTTCATTGAGAAAGTTTGGATTAGACGTTTTTATAGTAATAAGGAAGTCTGTCACCTTTGGAAAAAATCTTTCTAGTCGAAGAACTTCATTTATTACAAACTTAGGATCAAGATTCATATCTGAGAAAATGATCCTAACATCATGATTCATTTTTGGCCGATACTTTTGGCAGGGAAGATTTATGAAAGTAAAGTCTTTATGATCTTTAATCTCTTTATCAACTTTTGCTGGATCAACACCTATAACTTTAAAGCCTGACTCTAAGAGATACTGAGACACTCCCCCTGGAGTACAACCTAATTCTAAAACAGTTCCCTTTGCCTTTAAATTAAACATTTTAAAAGGATCTGATGCCTTATAATAGGCTCTCGAAATAACCGATTCTCTTATATTAGTAAATTTTCTGAGAAAGGGTGAGTTCCATTTATCTTTATACCTTTTCCCAATAAAAACTTCATTAATTCCTGTTCTAATAAAATCAATTTCATAATCCAAATTGAGAGGATTATCAACTTGGTTAATTGGCCAATCTTCCTTAACTTCAAGGATTTCTAGTTGGTAAAAATTAAATTTAACCTGATGGCATTTTTTTAGTTCTAAATACTCCAACTCAATATTTTCATATTTTATTTTTTTTATATTTTCACCAACGCACAAAGCATATATAAGTTGTTCCTGTACCAATTTTTTTGAAGATATAGGATCACCTATATTTTTAAAAGTACAAAAACCTTTTTTCGAATATGAAAAACGAAACTCAGGCCTAAACATCTCTATTTCTTGTTTAAGAAAAGATTCATTTCCAGGAATCGTTAAATAGTAAAAATATTGGCTTATCTCATTATTCATTTTAAAGCCTCTCCCACAGCGAAAGCACTTGCCCAGCACCATTGAAAATTATGGCCACCTAACTGCCCTGTAACATCAAGAACTTCCCCAATAAAATGGAGTCCAGGACGCAGTTTACTCTCCATAGTTTTTGAAGATATATTACTAGTACAAACTCCTCCTCGACTAACCTCAGCCTTTCTAAACCCTTCAGTTCCGTTGGGAATAATAGTCATATGATGAACTTCATTAGCAATTGAATTTAGAACCTTTTTAGATAATCTTCCTACAAACTGGCTACCATCAATACCAATTTTATCAAAAAAAAGTTCGACAAAACTATTTGGTAAATATTTTTTTAGAAGATTATCTATTCTTATATTTCCAGGAATTCTGGTAAAGGTTTCATTCAAATCAATACTAGGTATCCAATTTATTTTAATAGAGTCTCCATGATTCCAAAACAATGATGCTTTAAGTATTCCAGGTCCACTAAATCCTTTATGAGTAAATAAAACGTTTTCCTCAATATAATGTCCATTACAAGTCACTCCAGCTTTAATCGCGTTTCCTGCGAGTTCAGAAAATCCATCAACCTTGAAAGGTACTAGTGCTGGAGTTAGAGGTATAATTTTATGTCCAAACCTTTTTGCTAAAACAAACCCAAAATCTGAAGCACCAATTTGTGGAAGAACCATCCCCCCAGTGGCAACAACGAGCTTAGGACTTATAATTTTTAAATTATCATTTTGAATAGTAAAAACCTCATTTTCAAAATCTACTTTAAGATCCTTTTGTCCAAGTTTGAGCTTAATATTATTTTTATTTAACTGAGATAAAAGAATGGAATTAATATCTTTAGCCGAACGTTTACAAAACAGTTTTCCGTGAGTTCGTTCCTCGTAGGGGATTTCATGCCTTTCTACAAGATCAATAAATTCCCAGGGAGAATATCGTGAAAGAGCTGACTTAACAAAATGTGGATTGTCACTCACATAATCATTTGGATCAGAACCAAATTTATTTGTAAAATTACATTTTCCACCACCGGAAATAAGAATTTTTCGTCCAACTTGACTATTATGATCTAAAAGATAAACTTCTTTTCCATTTTGAGCACAAAAATGTGCGGCCATCATACCGGATGCACCTGCTCCAATAATGACAATATCAGTTTTGATGATTTCGCTACTCTCTTCTTGCATATAAATATTTTACTTTAATAATCCGAGCAATAAAATCAAAAATTAATTTTAATTAAATTTTCTAAATTAAAAAATAAACCTTTTTAACTGACCCGCTTAAATGGACCTACACCTACCTCCTCTTAGAGGGTACATACCCTTTTGGTCACAACCTCTTAGACAAAGTTATTTAAAATTAATAGCTTAACAGAAATAAACTTTACCTAA
>CAXPDR010000013.1:0-27494 GCA_964215955.1 Flavobacteriaceae bacterium | reverse complement strand
TTTTGAGTAATTTACGTAATTGATAGTCTGATAGTTCATGCATTTTCTGTACTCCTAAAAAACAAACCCCATCATATCACAGATGGGGCTTTTTTATTTGTGTCCCAAAAATGGGGTACAGATCATTTTGAGGGCTTTTTTTTTATAAAAAACCAAAACCTCTAAAAAGTTGAGATAAAATACTTTCCTTCCAAGGCCAAGTGAAAGCGTCCCAAAAACCAACAAGTCCCCAACTCCCTAGAATTAAAGTAAGTGAAATAAATTTTAAATTTTTCTTGTATCGATCTATTAGTTTCATCAGTAATACAAAAATTATTGTACTCGTGGGTATGAGCCATCTAGGGCCAACGCACACTCCTCCATAATTATTGGTAAAGAAGATAAATAAAAGAATCATCCCAATAGTAGATAAAAGAATAAAACCTTCATAAAATTCAATTTTTCTCTTTTTGAAAAACCTGTTTATTAGTTCAATAAAGCTCAAAAATAAGATTGGTGTAAAAGAGAAAATTCCATGGTGTCCAAATAAAAAATTAAAACCATAAATCAGTTTATTTTCATTCAGTGCATCTGTCCCTTTGGGATTTAGCCAATAGGAGCCCTCATACAAATAAAATGATTTATTAAAATATGCCGGAACTATACTACCAATTGAAATATAATAAGAGGTCATAGTCCATAGCAGACAAAAACTAAGAGTAGGGATAAATAGCTTCAGACACTTTTTTCTATTTTTGTAAAATAAAGAGATACTAAAAGCAGAGATATAGAATGTACTAGGAATATCAAACCAAGAAATGGCACCTAAACATATGGCAAGTAAAATCCAATTTTGATTTTTATCAACATGGTTAAGAAAAATTTCCAACCAAAATCTTAAAGACAAAATGAGAAACAAACTTGTGATATTATGGTTATTAAGATCAATACCATAGCCACTCCCAAAGAATGTGAACAAGAATAAAACTATTATGAAAGCCCTAGTTACTGGTTCAACTTTTAAAATTCTTCCAATATCAACTAAGATAAGTGCTGAAATAATCACAGGTAAAGTAGATGCTAATAAAATAATTAAGGCGTAAACAACTTTAAAGTCCTTAAGGATATCTACCCCAAATAAGTTGTTAAGAGCAATATAGTAACCTGTTAGTAAGATACTTAAGGTCGGTGGTTTTGAGGAATAAAAATTCCCATTAATTTTTAATTTATCCACTGTTCCTAAAAAAGGACTCTCATCAATAATAAACGTTCCACGATTTGCTAGGGATTCAA
Organism: Flavobacteriaceae bacterium; assembly: GCA_964215955.1. Taxonomy (GTDB): domain Bacteria; phylum Bdellovibrionota; class Bacteriovoracia; order Bacteriovoracales; family Bacteriovoracaceae. The sequence goes on along the minus strand of CAXPDR010000013.1, from coordinate 26,222 downwards.
TAGTAGCTAATCTACTGGCAGAATTTGCTCCGACGAAAGTACTGAGATTCGTCAAAAACAAGCTGAAAAAAATGGCGATAATAGAATAAATAATTAATTTATAATTATCATGAACAATCTTCACTATCCGAACTCCTAAGGTTCTTGAATACTTAGTATCAATTAATTATGATTATAGATATGATTAGAGAAGAAGAAAAGCTCACAAGGCATATTAACAAATATGAAAATAAAAATATTATTCATCAGTTCTTGATTAATAGATTTTTTGATAATTTCGCAGAATTATTAACTCAAAGACATTATAGAAATATTCTTGAAATTGGTTGTGCAGAAGGCTACCTCTTAGATAAGCTTTTACAAAGAGGTATTAAAGTTGATTCTTATTGCGGAATCGATATAAGAGAAGAATCCATAACTGAAGCCAATAAAACCTTTCCTCAATTTAACTTTAAAGTTCAAGATTTTAATGACCTAAGCCCTGGTCATGAAAAGTTTGACCTTATTATATGTAGTCAGGTATTGGAGCATCTCACTAATCCTCAAGAATGTTTAAATAAAATCAAACAAATTTCAGCACCAGATACTCAAATTATTTTGTCAGTCCCCTGGGAACCATGGTTTAGACTAGGAAATTTAGCCAGAGGAAGAGATATTTCAAGGCTTGGTAATCATCCAGAACACATACAACAATGGACAGCTAAAAGTTTTAAAAATTATGTTAATGCGACACTTAAAGTAAGAGAGTTTAAAACCTCTTTTCCTTTTACTTTAGGATCATTTACCGTTTAAACTAATACCTAGCAAAACCAGGAATAAAATGGATATATCACTAGTAGTACCAGCTTTTAATGAAGAAGAATCAATAAATGAGTTTTATACTAGATCTATTATTGTATTAAATTCTCTTAATAAGAACTATGAAATTATTTTTATAGATGACGGTAGTACCGACCAAACTTTAGATAAAATAAAAAGTTTGAGCGTAAAAGATCCTAATATCCATTATATATCACTTCTTAGAAATTCAGGAAAAGCGGTTTCACTTCAAAAAGGTTTTGAAATGGCTCAAGGTGAGATCATTCTAACAATGGATGCTGATATTCAAGATGAACCTGAGGAAATACCCAAATTTATTAAGAAGCTTGATGAAGGCTATGACATGATTTCAGGATGGAAGCAAAAAAGAAATGATCCTCTTGAGAAAATCATCCCCTCTAAGATATTTAACTTTTTCTTAAGATTTTTCTCGGGTTTACAGTTAAACGATTTCAATTGTGGCTTTAAAGCCTATAAAAATCATGTTGCGAAAAACCTAAGCATTTATGGTGAACTTCACAGATTTATTCCTATAATTTTATATTTTCAAGGGTATAAAATCTCTGAAATCCCCATTACCCACAACGAACGTAAATATGGAAAATCCAAATATGGCATCACACGTTACTTTGTCGGAATGATGGACTTTTGCACAATTATTTTGACAGTAAAGTTTAGAACAAAACCACTTCATTTATTTGGAGGAATTGGTTTAATCATATCCCTGATTGGGTTCATCATCCTATTATACCTAAGTTGTTTGTGGTTTTTTGATATCAGAAGTATCGAGTCAAGACCATTATTCTTTCTAGGAATATTGATGTTCACAGCAGGAATTCAATTTGTGACAACTGGACTATTAGCAGAACTAATTACCCAGTCCAATGATAAGGTCTTAAATTCAGCGATTATCAAAGAAAAAAATTGAACTGGTAAATCAGCTTTATTTTTAATAAAATTTTCCCATGAATTTATTAAAAAATAAAAGTAGTGCTTTTCTAAATGTCCTATTAATTAGTGCTTTATTAATTATTTCAGTTGCGACACTAGTTTTAAATCAAGAGTCAGAAAAAAAAGATGTAAACTTAACTACAAGTATTACTGTTCCTAATCTTTCGATAATTATAGACAAGAAAGATTATAGAAAAATTAAAAGTATCCGAGATAAGGCCATGGCCAAAGGCTTACTGCTAAGCTCAGATAATCAATGGGTCGAAGGCAAAATTCTCTTTAATAAAAAAACCTATAACATAAAAATTCGTTTAAAGGGAGATTTAACTGATCATCTTGAAGGAGAAACTTGGTCTTTTAAAATTAAGACTAAGAAAAACTATTCTCTTTTTGGCTATAATACCTTCTCTATTCAAAAACCAGCTACTCGAAAACACTTATCTGCATTTTTAGTGCAAAATTTTCAAAAAAGAGAATCCCTTCCATCTGTAGGAATGAAGTTATTAAAAATTAACTTGAATGGTAAAGATTTAGGAGTTTATTTACTGGAGCAAGATTTCGATAATATTTTACTTCAGGATAATAATCTCACAGATGGCCCTATAATGAGTTTTACTGAAAATCTTAATTGGGAAGAATCAGAGCTGTATGACAAAATTCCCTATATTACACCAATTCAGCTTTTTCATTTAAGAAGAGATTTTAGAGTTTTAAATATTAGTGATAATAAAACAAGCGAGTATGCTCAGGAACTTAGAGTTGCAGAAAGTATATTACTAAAACTTGCTCAACAAAAAATTTATTTAAATGAAGCATTCCAAATTGAAGAACTTGCTAAATTTTTGGCTATTTGTGATGTTTTTGGAGCACATCATGCTCTTCACCCAGGAAATTCGAGATTCTACTTTAATAAACTAACTCAAAAGTTTATACCTATTGGATTTGATCACGATGCTTTTGATGCAACCCCTACCCTTATTGCTGAAAGTGCACATGGAATTCAGGATAACCTAGGGGGATATCTTCCAAAGTATATTAGGATTTGGGAAGACCAAAAACTAACAGAAAAGTATTTGTTTTATTTATATAAGTTTACTTCAGATGAATATATTCAATCTTTTCTTAAAGAAAGCGATGCTAAGCTCTCCTTAATTTACAGTGCAATCAAAGAAGAAGATCCCAGCTATGAATATCCAATTAACAAATTAAAACACAATATTAATTTAATAAGATATAAGTTTACAACTATAAATAATTTAAGAGCATCACTAACAAATAAAAGAGAATTAAAGTTAGCAAATATCAACTACCTACCTTTGGTTATTGATGGAATCTATGATCGAATATCTGGTAAATTACTTGAAAAGATTGACTTATATCTACTTCCAAATTACAAGTTCAAGGATTTTCAATTTAAAACAATTAAATTAAAGAAAAGCTACAAACCTCAAAACATAACTATAAAATTTAAAATCCCAGGGGGATCCCAATTAAAAGAGGTTCTTCCAACTCAGTGGAAAGCAAGTTCTCCTCATAATAACCTAATTCTTCCACTAAATAAGCTGGCGAAAAACCTAGAAGACAAGGCTTTTTTAAATATTGATAAAAAGAACAAGCTCATAACTTTTAAATCAGGTGTTTGGACATTAGAAGAAAATATTTTCATCCCAGTAGACCACTCAGTTGAGATAGAATCAGGATTTACCCTACAATTTGTTAACAACTCATGTTTAATAAGTAGAAGTCCTATTTTATCAAGAGGAACTCATGATCAAAATGTGAACTTTATTGGGCAAGAAAATGGCAAAAATGGAATAATCGTTTCAAATACTAAAGATAAGTCTTTTTTTAAATTTACAAATTTTAGAAATCTTAATGGTTGTATTTTAAACAAGATTAAACCAAGTGGTTCTGTAATATTTGAAAATGCAAATGTAGACTTTTTAAATTCAACTTTTAAATCAAATACCAATGAAGATTTTTTAAATATAATAAGAGGTGAAACTCATATTATTAGTTCAAGCTTTGAAAATATTTTTAGTGATGCCTTCGATTGTGATTTTTGTACTGGCTCTATTACAAACTCCACATTTAAGAATGTAAAAAATGATTCCTTGGATTTTTCAAAAGCAAAATTCATTGTTGAAAACGTAAGAATTAACAAGTCTGGAAATAAAGGTATAAGTATTGGAGAAGCATCAGATTTACAAGTAAAGAATACATCTATACAAGATGCGCCATTTGCTATTGCAATTAAAGATCTATCAAGAGCGAGTGTCACATTTTCTAAGTTTAGAAACTCAGATTTTGGTATTTCCGTTTATCAAAAGAAAACCCACTATGGACCAGGTTCAGCAACTACCAATAACAATATTTTTGAAAATGTAAAAAGTAACTATCTTATTGAAACCGGATCCGAGTTAACAGAGGGTGATGTAGCATTAAGGCAAGTTCAAAATAAATCAACTCAAGAAGTACTAGAGCAATTAAAAAAGGATTAATAAATGTTTGAAAATCTTACTAATATATCTCAAGATATAAACATAACAACATTAGTTTTAAATCTAATATCGGGAGCTCTACTTGGGTTGCTCTTAAGTTATCATTGGAAATTATTCAGCAATAGCCTCAGTAATAAAAATAATTTTGGTAAGATTCTTCCCATACTCATCATGACTATCACTCTTATCATCTCTCTTATCAAAGCATCTTTAGCCTTATCACTAGGTCTGGTAGGAGCTTTATCAATTGTAAGATTTAGAACACCAATCAAAGACCCTCAAGAACTTTTATATCTATTCTTGGCCATAGCAATAGGAATCGGTCTTGGTGCTGGTGAAAGCCTTGCGACCTTTTTAGCATTTGCCATTATCAGTATATTCGGAATCCTTATTAGTAAAAAGAAAGACATTTCTAATGACCAACTTTTTTGCACTCTGGCCATTCCAAACAATGAAATTTTTTCTATAGATGAATTTAGTCACTCTATGGAAAAAAATGTTGTTAATATTAATTTGAGACATTTTGAAAAAGACGAATCTGGTTCAGAATATACTGTCTTATTTACAACCAAAACGAAAGTTTCTACTAACGAGCTCATTACTCAAATACAAAAAAGTATTCCAAGTAACGCTTCCTTTAATTTAATTGATCGCAGTGATTTACCATTAATATGAAAGAAATTAGGTTTGAGAAAAAATTTATTCTTCATAAAGATGAAGCCTATCGTGTTAAGAATCTCACATCGATTCTTCCGATTAAAATCCATCATCCGACCAGAAGGGTTAATTCATTATATTTCGGATCAACTAATTATAGTACCCTAGAAAATTCTATTGAAGGTGACAATTTAAGGCAAAAGGTTCGATTAAGATGGTATGGTGATAATACACTAGCGATTAGCAAACCAAGACTAGAGCTCAAGTCAAAACATGGTGATGTTGTTACAAAAACTGTTTTTGACCTCGACTTAGACTTAAATAGTTTTTCTAATATTAAAGAATTAATTAAAGAGCTTAACTTTAAAATTAAAAATAGCGAAGTCGCATCGACAGTTTTAAAACTGAATCCACTCCCAATCTTGTTAAATAGTTATCAAAGGGATTATTTTTTAAGTTTTGATAAAAAGATTAGATTAACACTAGATTATAATCTTTCATCCATGAATGCCCTTACAGCCTTCAAAAAAATAAAGATGAATAAAAGTATTCTGTCTCCAGTTGTAGTTGAAGTAAAATATAATGTTGAAGATTCAGAACACGCAGAACCCATTTGTCATATTCTAAACAGCAGACAAACGAATCATTCCAAATTAACTAATCAGTTTTATAATGTTTATGATTCTAAATTTTTCAATCAGTAATAATGTGATTTAGTAGTTTTTGAGTAGTTATCTAAAATCAACATGCATTTTCGATCTTTAATTCTTCGGCAATATTGTCCAATCCCATGGCTTAAAAGAGAGTCATACCTTGCACTAGATTTCCATTCAATATCACTTTTTGCTGTATATACTTCATAGATCTTTTCGAGCGCTCTCTTTTTAAATCCCTTTTCGTATAAATAGTTAGCGAAAAGAATACTAGGATAGAAATTAAATTTCTCGAGTTTCTTAAATGAAATCTCTTTTTCTTCAAAGCTTTTTGATCCATCAAAATAATTCATGTATGAAAACAAATATACTAACTTTAACATTAAGGCTGGAGGTTGTTTACTTTGAATACTTAAGCACTTATTTGATAAAATAAAGTTTTTTAATTCATTATTAATGTCTACTCCATTTATCGTATATATTTTCATTGCAAGGTTTATTGCGCTATCACAATTTGGCCTACGTTCGAAATTTCGTTCCTTTGCAAACTTAATCGGATTTAACCAAAGCCGGCTTTCTTTATTGGTATATATAATAAAAAAAGTTAATAAGACGATAAATCCAATTTGAAAACTTTTCAGTGTCCTTAAATTATATTTTTCTATAATATTAACCAAAATAATAAAAACACCAATTGCTGGTGTTATTAAATAATTATCACTCAAAATTTTTGGATTAGATAATATGACAGTTAATGGCAAGACTGCATAAATTAACCATATTAGAGTTTCTTTCTTATTACTGGAAAACTTTATTAAAAGGTAAATCATTAGTACTAATAAAGTAATCCCAAGCATTACTGTCCAGTGCCCAATCGAATATGAAAGGGCCTGTTCATAAGGCCAAATTGATATAAATGTGTAATGTCCTAAACCTAAGATCTTAGTTGAAATATTAAAAACAGACTCAGTTTTAGATTCAAAGTATTTTTGGAAAGCTAAACTATTCTGATAATAGGAAAAGTTCCAATAAAAGATTAAGACAAATGTTAATAGATTTGGAATTAAACACTTTAAATAATTTTTTCCATGAGTGTACAAATAAATGAAAGTCCAGAAAATCCACAATATATTTATTGGTTGACTTAAATTAGCCAACCCATATAGAACAAATATATACACACTATTTCTTAATTTATTTTTCTTAACTAATTCGATTAAATAATAAGTCGCCATTACAATAAACATCAAAGACAATAAATGTTTTTTTGCAAACCCCCAACTTAGAGTTGCACAAAATAGTGGATATACTATGAAGAGACACGTATACATTAAAGATAATGAGCGTTCTAAAAAGTATTTTATCTGAAAAATTTTACTCAAAAATATAGCAGTAACAGTAAAAAACAAGATATTTAAAAGTATCGATATATTTATATTCAAAAGCTCAAAAACAAATTTTTCTAAATATAGAAAAATATCTCTAACTGGCTGAAAATCATACAATTGATAAGAAAATAGCATTTTAAAATAATGAAAAAATCCATTTACTTTTTCTAGGTTTAAAAATACTAAATCAGAATCTGGAGATACTGTTTTTTGAGCAATGAGAATAGGAAAATAAGCAATAATTAAAACAAAAGCATAGATACCAAATTCATGAAAAGTTGATTTTATTTTTTTATGAATCTGGTATCCCATATTTCTAAAAATTATTTTCTTAATGCGACTTTAAGAACTTCATCAAAGTGCTTTACTGGGTAAAACTTCATTCCCTTTCTGTGAGTTGAAGGTACCTCTTTTAGGTCTTTTTCATTTTCAAATGGTAGAATAATCTCTTTTATTCCGGCTCTCTTCGCAGCTAAAACTTTTTCTTTAATCCCACCAACTGGCATGACCTTTCCAGTTAAACTTAACTCTCCAGTCATCGCTACGTTTCCTCTCACTTTTTTATTTTTTGATAAGGAATATAGTGCTAATGCCATAGTAATACCTGCACTTGGTCCATCCTTTGGGGTAGCCCCAGCAGGAAGGTGTAAATGAACTTGATGAGTTTCTAAGAAATCTAAAGAGTCTTCGGCTGACTTTTCACCTAAGTCTTTTTTAACAACTTTCTTCTTAGTAGCTTTTTTCTTTTTATTAGTCTTTGCTTTTTCATCAATTTCATCTTGGAGTAATTTCTGAATATAGCTATATGCTATATTAGCAGATTCGTTCATCACATCACCCATCTGCCCTGTTAACTTATAGCCTTTTCCTTTTAATGGAAGGGTTTCAATAAAAAGAATTTCGCCGCCAAAAGAAGTCCACGCCAAACCTGTTACAACACCAGGGTTTAATGGCTTTTGAGCTACCTCAGATTGAAATCGCTTGGGCCCCAAAATTCCTTCTAAGTCTTTAGCTGCTGGAGAAAACTTTTTCGGAGTCTTTGCCGTTACCTTCTTCAAAGCTGCATGTCGACAAATTTTAGCAACATACTGTTCCATTCTTCTTACCCCAGCTTCTCTGGCATAGTCATTAATTAAAGCTTTTAGAGTTCCCACACCCAATGAGAAATCCTTGGTTGTTAAACCATGCTTCTTTAATTGTTTAGGTATAACCCATTTACTTGCAATAGAAATTTTTTCTTCAAGTGTATAACCACTAAGTTCAATCAATTCCATCCTGTCTAATAAGGCTTCAGGAATTTCTCCGACATAGTTCGCTGTCGCAATAAAAAGAACTTTTGATAAATCAAATGGAACATCCAGGTAATTATCTATAAATGTTTTATTTTGCTCTGGATCCAAAACTTCAAGAAGCGCTGATCCAGGATCTCCTTGATAACTTCTTCCGAGCTTATCAATTTCATCCAACATGATAACAGGGTTGTTAACTTCAACTCTTTTCAATGCTTGGATAAGTTTCCCAGGCATTGCACCAACATAAGTTCTTCTATGCCCTTTTATTTCTGCTTCATCTCTCATTCCACCAAGAGAAAATCTGTAAAACTTTCTTCCAAGAGCATTTGCAATAGACTGTCCTAAAGAAGTTTTACCAACACCTGGAGGTCCTGATAAACATAAAATCGTACCATCATATTCTGGCTTCAGTTGCCTAACTGCGAGAAATTCTAAAATTCTTTCCTTTGCTTTCTCAAGACCATAATGATCTTTTTCTAAAACTTTCTTTGCAACACTAATATCAACATTGTCATCAGTTTCTTTATCCCACGGAAGTTGGGTCATCCAATTTAAAAATGTTCTTGTTATATTGTATTCCGGTGAAGAATCTGGAATAGACTCTAATCTTTCGACCTCTTCCATTGCAGCTTTTTTAGCCTCTTCAGGCATATTCATTTCTTCAATCAAATCTTTAAACTTTTTTATATCTCGAGATTTTTCATCTTCATCCATTCCTAGCTCAGAACGAATTACTTTTAACTGCTCTCTTAAAAAATATTCTCTTTGATATTTATTAACCTTATCGTTGACCTCGTCAGTAATTTTCTTCTGAATATCTGCGACATCTTTCTCTCGCTTAAGATAAACAAGAAGCTTAGCAAATCTTTTTTTAACCACTAATGTTTCAAGAAAATCTTGCGCCTCAGGAACATCAAGAGAAAGTGCAAATGCTACTAAATCTGCGAGAGAACCAGGACTGGGAGAATTAAGCATTGCTAGCTTCATTTCCTCATTAAAATATGGATTAATTTCACTTAACTTTTTTACCTGGTTTATTACTGATCTAGTGTAAGCATCAAGCTCTTCATCTGATTCATTTTGTTCTTCAAATACTTTTGCTTTTACATATATTAACGGTTCTTCTTCTATGAATTTTTCAATTCTATATCGCTTTAAACCATGGACAAGTAGATTAACTGAACCATCTGGTAATTTAAGTTTTTTAACAACTTTACAATAAACTCCGACTCTATAGATATCTTTGGAAGTAAGATCCTTAACTGTATCATCATAAGCTTCCATCTCATATTCTTGAACAGCAGATTCTTCTTGGCCTTCTTCTTCATCAAGAATATATTCTTGCCCCTCTTTAAATTTAACTAAATTCAATGCTACATAACCAACTTGTGTAACCATTTGATCTAGCTCAGGAGTGTACTTATCTTCACTTAAGATAATTGGTGCAATCATTCCTGGAAAGATTGGACTATTAACAATTGGGATTACCACTAACTCTTCAGGAAGACTCTCAACTGATTCAACTTCTAAATTCAATTTAACATTATCACTATTCGACATTGTCTCTCCTACTTTCTAACGTCTATTACTAATCTACCGGGATTTTCTAGGTAGAATATGTCAAAGCTAACTTTTTGAGAAAACTGAAGTTCGACTGAGACATTATCTTTTTCAATGGTAAAGAAGTTTATATTTTTAAGATACTTAATATTTTTAAGCTGTTTTACATTAGTACCAAGATTAGTGTTAAAAAAGTCTATATAGACTTTGTTTTCTAAACCTGAAATTTTTCCATAAACCTTTGGCGGCTTTTGAGATGAAAAATCAAAAACAACTCTTTCATAACCCCTTGAAGGAACATAAGAATTTCTAATTCCTAATAAATTTTGAGCGATTGGATTATCCTCTGAATGAAATACACCTTTGTCAAAAAAGATCGATCTTTTTCGAGATGATATTTTCCAAATTCTCTCTTGCAGAAGATCTTGAGGAAAAGCAAATGAGGTAAATAATATAAGTGAAACTGTAAATAACTTTAATAATTGCATTCTTATCCTATCCTTGGATTAAATTTCTCTTTATTTTATTAAAAAAATAAGGTTAAGACAAAATTTTCCTAGAATCAAAAGGCAATTGAAATAATAAAATGGCCAATAAAAGTCCAAAGATCATGCTTCCAAAACCTGAGTTATTTCCACCACCATCAACATCAATAGTTCCACAAGTAATACCAACTTCCGAGTCATCAGAAAATTGCGCTGCATTACTTATAGATTCTTGAGAAACATAAGAGTTCGTTTTATAAACAACATTTCCTTCACTGCAACTACTATTGTCTTCATACGGATATGAGCTCAAAGCCTCATATGGTTTTCCATCATCTAAACTTAAGTATCCAGTAATTGTATAAACATTAACTGTATTTAATAATGTTGACGGCGCTGAGAATATTTCAAATTGTTCTTTTTCTGAAAGCTCCTTAGGATAAATTCTTAATTGGAATATATTATCTGACGGAGTTGTTTTTGAAAGTGGTATTGTAATGACAGGTGTAGTCGCTGTTTTTTGAGTTATACTATCCACTAAAGCTGCCATAGAACTCCAACTTGAACCAGTAATCTTTTTAAAATATACATTTCTAAGATCTATCGCACTTCCTAAGTCAGATCCTGCAATTCTAATATTTAAATAAGAACTTTCTACAATTTCACTCGTGTCAATATGCGAAAAATCAATAATAAATTCGTCCGACTGTCCACTTAATCCAGCAGCAATTTCTTCAGGGTAAAAGAAACCATTAAATGAAAAATGGTTTTGATCTATAGTAGGTCTAACTAACTGGTATTCCCTATTCGTAGAATCCAATTTTTTTGCTAAGTATTCAGTATCTATAAACTCGCTACATCTAATCGTAACTTCACCTATATTAATAAAACTATCCTCTTCGGAAAGATGAATAAATTGTGGTCTTCCCTTATTACGTCCTCCACATTTTGAAAAAAATGACGGATAAAACTTTCCTTGAGGGCAATAATCTGCTGTTACATTTTTATAAAAATCTGCCAAAGTCGAATTTGCTTTCATAGGAGAAGTGTATAAATAGTAGCCTTCATCTAGTGGTAAATTCTCAAAAAAGAATTGACCATTATCATCTGTCACTTGACCTTGAATAACCTGATTTGTTCTTGCTGAGATGACCTGAACATGTGCTCCAAAAATAGGTGTACCACCAGAGGTTACGATACCAGAAATACTTCCATCAACTGATTTATTATAAATATTTTTAACTCCAGCAATATCATCTTGGTGAACTTTATGCTGTCCTTTGAAAACCGAATATACCATTGACGATTCTACAACCTCTGAATGAGAAAGGCCTAAAAAATGCCCAACCTCATGTGTTATGACATCTCCTAAAAATGCTTTATCATCAGAACTTTCCTTAGGACTTAAAGTAAAAGTCAAAAGGTTATTAGCACTTTGATTTATCAAAATATTTCCACTTAACAAATCCCCCGATTGTGGATCATAGGCTAATTTGGTCACTGCAATTACAGCTGCGCCAAATTCATTTGGATTATCTGTAAAGTAAAAGTTATTTCTTTCTAAGCTTTGATTGGAAGATATAAACGGATTTATTTTTGTGGCTGAATGCTCATTCCATTCCCCAAGAGAGTTTAAAACAATTTCTGAAACCCTTTCTTCAAGATAGCGATTTAAGTTTTCTGAATAACTACCATCATACAGATCATCTATTTCTGATGGTGTTTTATCTAATTTGATGTTTTTATCTACAAGTAATGGATTTATAAATAATGGTATTGTTCTTTTATCTTTATTCCATTGTAAAGGAATACCCGTTTCAGTCCTTGCTATAATATATGCAAAGCTTTCCAGACTGAAGAAAAAAAATACAACCCAAACCCCAATTTTCATTATTCTTTATTTTTTGTCATTCCAAAAAATACCCCTAATAATCCTAATATTAAAACAAGCCAATAAGCTGGAAATTTATGATTTACAACCTGCTCTCGCTCTTCTTTAATTGAAGCAATACTTCTTCCTTTTACTCTTGCCTTCAATCTAAGTTTTGCTTCTTTTTCTGCATTGATTTCATACTTATCTTTATATCTAAATTCAAAATTTTGTTTTTTAACCCACTTACTTAATTCGTGAAATTTATCCAACCTCATCTGTCCTACCTGAGGTCTTCCTGGAAAAATCTGGTTAACCATAACCTGAGTTTCTCCAACTATTTTAATAGAAAACTTCCCTAAACCTAAATTTGAAATCCAATTTTTATTTTTAAATTTATTGGCAAATACTACTACCTTCTCACCTATAACAAACTCAGGAGCCCCTTCTACCTTTAGGGCCTTAGTCTCCATTTTACCACCAGGAAAATAAAGCTCGGCTAAAGAGTCTGTCAGTTTAAGATTCATCCACCTATCGGGAAGAATACTAACTTTTGTTACAATTTCTCCATCTAATAATTCAGAAGTGATTGAAATTACTTGTCCCTCAACTATCATACTAGATGTTTTTAATTGATTTTTAATTGAAACAGGAGAAAAAGTAGTAGAATTAGCAAAAGGTGCTGCTAATGATAAAAATAATAAAATCAAATACTTAAACATATTCGCTCCAATAAATTTCTTCTTGAAATCTATCGGAAAGAAAAGCTTAGAACTTGAGCTTTTTAATCAAACTTAACAATATGCCCAGAAATTTTCTCAAATATTTTATTCTGATCAATTAAAATTATTGTATTATTATTTAAGACTAAATCGTTAAGAAGTTGGCATAGTTTCTCCAATTCTACGTTAGACAAACCAAATGAAATATTTTCAAAGATGAGAATGGAATTTGAGATATTTTTTTGAAGTTTATTTAATAAATAAATCCTCTGTTTTTCTCCACCAGATAATGAATTAATTTGTCTGTTTAAACTGAGATAATCAAGATTTAAAATTTCCATATACTTTACGATTTTCTGAAATTTAGGAGTTAACCTTATTCTACTTATGAATTCGTTAAGTGGTTTAGAGAAAGCTTCATGTACAGTCATTTCACCATCACTTATATCTGCATATAGAGGCTTTAATTTTTTCCCCTGACAGTCTTCACACTCTAGTATGATATCTTCTAAAAATTGCATCTCGATAGTTAAGTGGCCCTTTCCCTCGCATTTTCGACATTGACCTAAGTCTGAGTTATATGAAAAATTACCTTCAACAAGTCCCATCGCTTTAGAAACTGATAATTCTAAGAAATGCTTTCTTACAGAACCAAAAAGTCCGGTCATACTTCCAACTGTTGAGCGAGAAGTATAGCGATTTAAATTTGCGTCAACAATTATAACGTCCTCAAATGATAAGTCCCCGGAGATTTTTTTATAATTTCCTTTAGTAATATCAAGATAATTTCCAAAAGCTTCATAATTTAATTTGTTTGCTAATACATTCACTATAGAGACTGTTTTCCCAGTCCCAGAAGAGCCTGTAATCCAATTAATTTCGCCGCGTGAAATAGAGAAGTCATTAAACACCTTATTATACAATGAAGGTTTGCTAACTTTAATAAGAGATTTTTCATTTAATTTATTCTTTTTAAATGCTAATTTTGGCTTTTTAAATTTTATACTTTTTCTAGGACCAGACTCTAAAACCTGTCCTCCATTAATTCCCGCACCGGGTCCGATAAAAACAATATGATCTGAATTCTTAAGGACAAACTCATTATGATCTATTAAAACAATAGTATTTCCATTTTGTATTAATTTATTAAAGCCTAAAAATAAGGATTTAATTTCTATTTCACTTAATCCTAAACTTGGTTCATCAAAAATAAATAGAGACCCCGTTCCTTCATAGGATAGATACTTTAGTAAAAGTAATCTTTGGTATTCACCTGCCGATACAGTTTTTGATTTTCTAAGTAGTGATAAGTGCCCGAGTCCTATATTTACGGCCAATTCAAGAATGGATTTAATTTTTTTAGTGGATTTTTTAGCTTCCCTACCGCTAGAAAGCATGAGGCCTTCAATAGACTCTAATCTTTTAAGTCCATCACTGATACTTCCTACAAGAAATTCTTGTAGATTAAAAGTATTCTGATTATCAATATAAAAATTTTTAATTTCTTGGCTGAGTCTGCTTCCGTGACAATGCTGACAAGTAGAGCCTTTTTGATTATTTCTAATAAAAATTCTTACATTCATTTTATAGCGTTTGCTTTCCAAATAACTAAAAAATGCATTAAGGCCAGGATAACTTCCACTTCCATCATAAAGAATTTTCCAAAAGCCTTGTGGTAGTTCCCTTATAGGCTTAGTTAATGAAATCTTTTTCTTTTTTAATTCTCTTTTTAACTTGTCTGAATGCCCTGCAAATCTTTTATAATTTAAAAATAACACGCCATCTTCATTTATTGACTTATCTAGGTCATAGAGTTTTTCTTCATTCCAATCAAGTGTTTCACCAAAGCCTCCACAATGAGAGCAAGCACCAATGGCATTGTAGGGAGAAAAATTGAGTGCTGTTATATTAACATGTCCCCTTTCCTCACAACCATCAACAGGACAGATTTTCGTATTGTTTTCAAAAACAATAGGTTTTAATGTGTTCGTCTTTTTTGAATATAAAGATATTTCACAAGTAGATTTCAAAAAGCTTTTAACTTTTGTTTCTATCTTTCCTATTTGTTTCTTCTTGAATCTTACAATCTCCCAAAACTCATCCTCTTTATTAAAGTCTGATATTTCTGCATTCTTTTTCTTAGATAAGCTTCGGCTAGGAAACGGAGTATGGGAAAAGAAGTCAATAAAGTCTTCACGAGAAATAAAAAGATGAAATACATCATCCTCATTGTCATCGGCCACTAAACCTTCTAGCATTTTATCAAAGGTTTGATTAATAAACTCTTTTTTATGAACAGGACAAAACTCTTTTGAGAAATTAAAAAAATGTGCTTGAAACAACTCAGTCAAATGCATTACATCAGCAACACTCGATCTAGTTCCAACGACTGGGTTTATTTGAGGTAAACCAAACACTGGCAATACGGGTGTAATAGAGTCCACATCAACAGGAGCCGGCCTCTCTGAAAAGAACTTTAAATATGTAGGAAATGAATTGAGGAATCTACGCTTTGATTCAGCATAAAGAGAATGAAACGCCAAAGATGTTTTACCTGAACCACTTGGACCACTAAAACATGTAATTTGATTTATAGGGATGTCTAAATCAACATTCTTTAAGTTGTTGACTCTTGCTCCGCGGATTTTTATAAAATTCATATTTCCTCTCTAACAAGATTATACTTTTTAAGCAAGTAGAGAGGAAGTAGATATTACCTATCCAACTGAATAAAAAATGGATTTCTACTCGTTGTATTTGACCTTAACTTTAATAAGTCTCTAGCATTAATATGAGAGTTATCAATAACCATAACTGAGACTTTTTCACCTTCGATATTATCCTCAGCATACTCAAACAATATGCCAGCATCCGTTAAGTCTTCAGGCTCAAAAGTAAAAGACTTTAAAATAGTTGAAGATCTAGTAATTTTCAAATCTAGAACTTGAAAAAAGTTACCATCATCTGAAGTGACTAGTTGCTCAGCTATAAAGTTCCTACCAATTTTACAAGTTTTATATTCTAATAAATCGTTAGAGTTGGAACTTTTGAGACCATATACACCTCTTTTAATCCTTACGACTCTAACCGGAAGCTTTTGACCATCTCCTAGATTCCACTTATATTTACCTACAAAACCTTTAACATCTGAAAGTCTTTTTCCACACAATGAATTCTCCACTGCAGAGTAATCACAACTAACAAAGCCCACTAAAATTGTTAATAAAACTAAAATCCTCATAAGTCCTCCTTGATTTAAGGAAAATCAAATCAATTTACCGCAGTAAAGTAAACTTAATTTCAGTTTTAAACAAAAAAAAAGCCCACATTTATGTGGGCTTTGATATCTTTATAAATTTTAAAAATATAAAAATTATCTTTTTGAGAATTGGTAAGACTTTCTCGCACCAGCAAGACCGTATTTCTTTCTCTCAACTTTTCTAGCATCTCTAGTAAGGAAACCAGCTTTTTTAAGTGCCCCTCTATCCGCAGGATTAAGTGCAGTTAATGCTCTGGCAATCCCAAGTCTGATAGCACCAGCTTGTCCAGTTGTTCCTCCACCTTTAACATTAATGTTAAGGTCATATTTTCCAAGAAGATCTAAAAGAGCAAATGGTTGCTCTACAACGTATCTTGAAGTTGCTTTTGGAAAGTAATCAGTGATTTCTCTTTTATTGATCATGATCTTTCCACTACCATCAGCAACATAAACTCTAGCAATCGAAGTCTTTCTTCTTCCTACTGCTTGTGCCTTGTAAGTTTTTCCTTTAGCCATGATTTATTCCTTATTTAATTGTTCTTACTTCTGGTTTCTGAGCTTCGTGACCGTGCTCAGGACCAACAAATACTTTAAGTTTAGTTAATTGCTTTCTACCAATTGTAGTTTTTGGCAACATACCCTTAACAGCATTCATAACTAATAATTCAGGATGCTTTTCTAATTGCTCTTTAGCAGTTCTAGACTTGATCCCACCAATATGATTAGTGTGCCAGTAATATTTCTTATCAGACCACTTGTTTCCAGTAAATCTAACCTTCTCAGCATTTGTGATTACAACATAATCACCACATTCTTGGTTTGGAGTAAATGTTGGCTTATCTTTCCCTCTTAGGATATTAGCAACTTCTGAAGCTAACCTACCTACGATAAGGTCAGTTGCATCAATTACCCACCACTTTCTTTCGATTTCTTCTTTCTTCGCAGAAAAAGACTTCTGTGTATACATAATTACCTCTAAAATAAATATAAATTATTAAAATTTGAGCCTATATAGCGGCCCGCCACCTGAGCTGTCAATATCAATATGCCCTCCTGATAATAAGTCACCACTCAAATTACCAAAAAGTGAAAGGTTGATCTCTTTTTGAACGGATTAAAAGAAACCAATTGACACATGTAGCCTTCCAGGGGTTTCTAAATTACCAGAAGAATCCTTCTTCCTCAAGAGTTTTATTCCATAATCGAAATCTAAAGTTCCTACCGGTGTGATGTACTTAAAACTCACACCAGCTGAAGACCTCAGCTTATCTTCCTGAAACTCATCCACAAACACGCGCCCCGCATCATAAAAAATACCAAGGACTGTTGAATCACTTAAATAATACCTTGGCTCAATTTTTAAATTGGCCATATAAGCTCTCGAATTTATGTCATTATCACTTATATCTTCACCCGAAATCAGTCTATTAATTTCTTCATCTTCAAAGCCTCGCACAATATCTGCACCCGAAAGTCTAAATACTTTAATACTTGGAATATAACCATCTTTTCCGAGATTATTCTCTTGTAAGCCAAAGGCCATCGAGGTAGCCAAAATCCAGTAATCTCCCATTGGAAAATAAAACCTGTTCCTACTGATTAGCTTATAATAATCAATGCTCTCTCCCTCTACATCCTGAGATCCAAATGTTGGATTTGCAAGTTCATAACTCAGTTCGAAGTAAGCACCGCTTGAAGGATTAACCGGTCGATCCCGAAAATCAAACAATATACCCGGTGTAATTGAGCCAACTTGAAAGTTACCCTCATTATCTTCATCAGTTGCTTCAAATTGTGAAATTTCTTCTATTTGTTGAGTAAACGAACCACTTAACCATGGATAAAAATTTCGGGTAAAACCGTAGCTAAATCTTCTAATATCAGCATCAAAAGAGTAAAACCTCTTTCTGGCATAGGACAAAGACATGTTAAAATCAAAATCGGAACGCAGGATTTTCTTTTCAGAAAACCCAAGAGTTGTATCATACTCAATTAACCTTTTATCACTTTCACGTCTTTCATCATCTAATGAGTTAAGATCAAACCTTCGGTTAAAAGTAGTAGAAAGGGTTACCCTCTTATTCAAACCATCAATATTATTATAGCTTAAATTTGCTGATAACTTGAATCCAAGATCAGATCTAATTCCAGGAGCAATTTCAAAACTACCAAAATCTTTCTCTCGTACAAAAATTAAAATATCAGTTCTACTTGCCGACTTTGAAATTGGTTTTATATCAACATTACTAAAAATACCTAAGGCCATTAGATTAGAGCGGCTATCACTTATTATCTTACTGGTAACCAAAGAGTTCTTCTTAAACGTCAATTCTCTTAAGATTAAGCGCTTTCGTGTTATATAGTTTCCAATGATTATAATGTCACCAGCAAAAAGCTTAGGCCCCTCATTAAAGGTTAAATTAATTTTCACCTCAGTATTATCTGAATCGTAGGCAACCATATCCTGCGTTTTAAATAATTTTGAATAGTAATAACCACTGTTTTTTAAATATTTTATGGTATTATCAACATTAGTTTTAAAAAGAATCGGATTAAATGGACTTCCTACATTCATCCCTAAAAGCTTTAAAACTTCAAATCTATTTGCTTGACTTAAACCATTAATATTCACTTCAGAAACAAATGCTCTTAATCCTTCTCTAATTCTGAATGAAACGATAACCATTTTGCTTTTATTATCAAATTGGACATAAGGCTCATCTACAAATACTGAAACATACCCTGAACTAATGTAGTGCTCTCTAAGGATATTTATAAAACTTTTATAGTAATTTGGATCATAAATATTTGAACTCGCTTGCTCAAAAGCATTTTCATAATAGAGTTTTTTTAACTGATTACTATTAAAAAATGTATTTCCTTTAAAAGATAAACGTAATACTTTGGATTTAGCATTTTCTTTGATTTTAATGCTATATTTTATCATCTTATCTTTATTTCTTGATTCAAACGTCTGTTTTTCAACCTGATATTCAGTAAACTTAAAACCAACTTGTTCGTATTTTTCTCTTAGGACAATATCAAGGTTTTCTTTTGAAAACTCCCGTTTTCCACTTATCATAGCGTTCTTTAATGTCTCCTTTAAATCAATCTCACTAAAATAACGGCTTCCTTCGACCCTAAAAGAAACTTGTTTGGCATTAATGATATCAAGAAATAATGAAACTTTATCTTTGCTATCAAAACGATACTTAAGGTTTAAATCTACGAGATAATACCCCATATCTTGAAATAGTTTTCTTAAATCCTCAGTGTCTACTTTTATCTGAGGTAAGTCATATGGCTTACCGATAAAAGAACCTAAACGGGTGTAGGCCATTTGTTTTAAGTAGTCGGATTCAGAGTTGATAAAAAAAGACTCTACTTTAATAGGTTTTTTTAAGTCGATCATGATACTCAATTTAACACCACCACTCGTAGATGCTTTCTTTATAATGACCTCTGCATATGGGAAGCCTTTTTCCTTTGCTATATCCGCTAAGACTCTTTTAGTTTGAAGAATTTTTCTCTCATCATAAAAGTCACCCTCTTTCAGAAGCAAAATACTTGGAAGCTCAATTCTATTCTTTCCGATAAATTCAATAGGATCGATCTCAACAACTTTATCTTTTGGTGTGAAATTTATTTCAAGGGAGTGTTTTCCTTTAAATTCTTTAAGCTGATAACTAAACTCCTGAATACCTTCATTAGCAATAAATAGTTTTAAGACTTTTTTAAAATGAACGAGATTAGTATAACTTCGTTCAAGAGAATTAAATATATTTTTGTATTCTTCACAAGCTAAACCTGTGGGACATTTCAATTCAACTTGTTTAATATTAATTTCGGTTTCAGCATAACTACCAAAGTTCAAACAAAAAGAAAGAATAAAACCCCATACTACTTTCATTTGAATGACCACCTTCTTTTGATATCAAATCCAAATGAATTATCATTATTTATAGTTTCAGCATTGTCAGTGGAGATTGATTCATAAACACCTTCAACAGAAATATTATTATCTAAATTATAATTAATATTTATACTTTGTTTTTGAGTTGCTGAAGCCCCTACAGTGCTAGTTAATGACATAGATGTTTTCTCATCTACTTTTTTCTTAACTTCAACAGTTGTTGCTGACCTTACACGACCAGCGTTCAATGAGGAATCAGCTGATCTTCCATCAAGAAAACTTGTTTCATCTTGGGAGATCTCTGTACCAAGATTAACTTGTAAACCAAATTCGTTTTTCAAAGTTTCATTTATCTTAAAGCTATCAAAAATAATAGAACCAACCCCAGCACTTGTCATAGACTCCTTCTCAGAGTCAGTTAAATTATTAGAGATGTCCTCTGTGTAACCAAAAGCAATTAAACTCAAAATGTCTGTTTGATTTAAAGTTGGTTCACTCCCTAGTTCTAATTTATAATTATCGACATCACCAAAGACAGAGATATTTATAAGATAATTTCCAATTGTAGATCTAGCATTGATATCTAAAAACGGATTTGAAAAAGCATTTTGTTCACTAAAGTTCACATTAGCCTTTGTTAATAAAAACTCATTATTTTTAAAAGAAACTTTATTAGTTCTAGGGGCTAAATTTATGTCTCCCGAAAGCTTTGGTTCAGCTTCCCCACCCAATAACTGAACATTTCCAACAAGACCAATATCTGCCAAGGAGTTACGAATATAAATTGGATTTCGTGTCACAACATTAATATTAAAGTTAAGAAATTGATTGAGAAGTTTTTCTTCCTGTCCTGGTAAAAACTCAATATCCCGCGAAGCAACAGAGTCATTTCCAAAACCAAACTCAGTAGGCTCATTAACGATACTACATTGTTGAATATAAAGATCACCACTGAGGGTATAAGGAAAATTTTTACCAATTAAACGCGACTCTCCAGAAAAGACTAGATTAGATTTTTTCAGTAAAGAAAACCCTGCATTATCGAAGTCAATTTTAACATCAATATCTGGAATAACATTACTAAAATCGATTATTCCTAAAGCACTCAATGTTCCACTAACAAGTTGGGCATCAAACTTTTCTATTTTCACCTTCTTCTTCCTAAAAGAGACTTTAAAGTCCCCTTTATTTATGCCTGTGGGTAAAAACGAAGTTGTTAGATTTAAATTACTTGAGGATAAATAAGCTTCATATTGATCTTTGTTATCTTTATTTCCATAAGAAAGTACTCCTCTTATATTACCACTTGCTTTAGTGAAAATATTATTGAACACTTCAACTAAGCTCGCATCCATTTTGAGTTGAGTTTTAGTTGAATAATCTTTATAAATATTTCCATCACCATTACTAAAAATATAAAATCTTTTCCCTCTTAAATTCAACGACCATTTTTCAATTTCTCCATTTTTAACAATTATTTCTGGCTCTCTACTTTTATAAGCTACATTTATTGGCGCTTTCTTAAGTATGAAGTCTTTTAAGTTTGAATCTAGATTTACGACTTTTGTAGTATTAATATCAAAGTCCGCTTTAACTCGATAATCAATCTTGCCACCAACTGGAGTATTTACTAAATCTACTCCACTAAAGATTCCAAAGAAGTTCTTTATATTATCAAAATCAAGTTTTAGTTCAAACTTAGACAATTCCTTTGTTTTTGCTAAATTAATTTCACTATCCAGAAGAATTTTTTCTTTAAAAAGATTGAGTCTCATATCAACAAGATCATCACTCATGCGAAAATCAATAAATGAATCATCATAACCTTCTGAAAAAACAAATGTATTTCTTAGGTTTAAACTTGAATCTATTTTTAGTGTTTTTTTATAAGAGCCTTTAAGGTTCCCATTTAAATCACCTCTTAAGCTTAAAGGAAATTTATTATAATAATTAATATCCTGTAGCCCCAGTTTGTATAGACCTAAATCAAAATCCATTTCAAGAGTTTTTAAATCTAAGAGGTACTTTCCCCTTATCAAACCTCTTCCTTTTTTTGCAATAATATTATTTACAGTTAATTTACCCTTACTGATTTTTAATTTCGCATTCACCTGATCAATATTTTCATCGTAAAAATAATTATTAAACCCCTTAAAATCACCAATCAGGTCTAATCCATCTAACGACGCAACCCCAGAGATTTGACCTTTGGAATTCCAAAGACCATATATCTCATTTGCCGTTAGTTTTAGGTTTCCGATATAAGGATTAAGAATCTTTTTTAATTCGCTAAAATTTAGATTTTTAAGATCATAGTCAGCATTTAATTTAAAATTGTCATAATTAAAGTCTCCGACAACTTTTGCTTCGGACTTTGAAGAAGATGCATTAAACTTCTTGATGGATATTAGGTTTTTTGCAAATTGATAATCAACTTCTGCTTTAATTTTATCCACTAAAAAACCATGAATGCTTAAATCCTTAAAGTCTTTCATAGACTTCATGATTAAGCCTGTATTATCTTTATTATTCAAAATTTCAAATGATAATGTTCCCTTGCCCTTTACATCCAATCCTACTAGTTCATCGAACTTATCTAAAACCAAGTAGCTAGTTGGCATACCTATAAAAAACTTCCCTGCTCCTATTTCTCCATTCAAAGTAAAATTCGACTCTTCATTTTCCGCAAACAACGACATTTTAAAGATACCATTATCAACTAAAAACTCTGTATCAGTTAGAATATAATCAGAAATGGTAAATATATTAAGGGTTTCTCCAGCTTTGAGTGATAATTTATTCACTTTCACCCCGCCTATAGGCTTAAATCTAAAACTCTTTTCATATAAATCAAATCTTATATCTCCAGTGATATCACCATCTAACATAGAAAGAGAATTTCTCAGGTATCTTAAAAAGTTATCAGATTTCAAGTTTTTTACGTTTGCTATAATCGGTTCTTCTACAAATTTTTTTGTCTTAAAATTAAAAAACTCAAAAGGTTGTTTTAGGGAAATGCTTTGCCCACGATCTGAAAGTTTAAATTTATTAAAGATTATTTGATCATTATCAATACTTAAATTTAAATTAGCTTTTTCGCCGTAAGCAAAATCAGTCATAAAGTCAGTCAATTTAGCTTCTATATCAACATTAAACTTTGATAAGTTTCCTTTTATATCAGCTCGTAGTGCTGCTTCTCCATAATTTAAACGGCCAATATCTTTTAGATTAAACCAATTATGCAAAGTAGATATTTCTACATTTGATTTTGCAAGTAATAGATATTTAATTCTTTTTTCATCATTATAGTTTTGTATAGTCCCAGAGAAGTCTATAGAATTATAACCAGACATTACCTCCAAGGTACTAATCGTTGTGTTTTCTTTATAAATGTCTAAACCAATTCTTACACTATCTAACTTACTTAAGTACTCCTCAAATTTTTTTGTCCTAATTTCTTTTACAAAGGAGTTCAATGTTATAAATTCTTTTTTATTTTCTAAAAATACAGTTTCAAAATACCCACCATACTCATCAACTGACACGTTCAAATCACTAATATGTACTTCATTTAGGGGAACTTCATAGAGAATTTCAAAATATTCTGATGTTTTGAATTTGTATGGAGTATTTGCTTTAGAAAGCTTAGGTGAAGACTTTTCCTTCCCTAACATTTTCACATTTAATTCAGCATCATCCAATAAAACTCTATCTGCAATAAAATCTGTTCTAAAAACGTCAAACAACTTAAAGTAAACACCTAATCTCGCACCCTTAAGTGATACATCTAAATTCTTATCATTATATTTGAAGTTTACATTCTGAATTTCAGCACCAGGTGGATAAAACTTAAACTCAATTTTATCAAATTTTATTTTAGCGTTGTATGTACTTTCAATATAATTGGTTACTAAATTGGAAACTTTAGAACCCACCCATTTGCTTTGTAATATTTCCCAACTCGCCCCTACTAGGACAGTCATTATGACAAGAAACAATATTAAAAACTTATTGAGCTTATTCATAAGACAGAAGAATCTCTTTTACTTTTTTATAGTTTGGATTAAATTTATTAACTTCCCTAAAGCAATTTAAGGCCTGGTTGTTATTTCCTAATAATTCAAATGAAAAGGCTTTTAAATACAAAAATGATTCTGGGTTTGATATTTCATATTTATTTAAATAGGAATTAACTAAATAAATAACTTCGGAGTAATTTTTTAAATTAAAAAATACGTAAACTCGTTCATATAAAAAACTTGATTCATGAAACTGTCTCAAATAATATTCAGCGACCGTATAGAATTCAGACAAGATGAAGGTCAATAGGAGTTCATTGTCAGGTGGATCATCTGATATGTCTAAATAGCTTATTAACTGGTCTTCAACTTCTTGTTTTTTATAAATTGGAGGTTTAATAAGATCATTTTTTTCAAACTTTTTCAGACCAATTTTAACAGATTCCTTTTCTTCCTCAACATTGGTTTCTGTGGCTTCATTTAGTATAGCAATATTCAATTTATTTTTTTTTGTTAAATTAGTGTAAAGCTTTTTATAAAATGGATCTAATTCCTTTATTTCTAATTTAGACCTAATATATTTTAAAATGTCTTTAGCATTTTCATCAATAACTACTCCTGACAATATTAACAAATCATCTGGGGAACTCGCCATCAAACCAAATTCAACATTCTCTTTTTTTAGTAATTTAATATAGCCTAAGTAGGAAAGAACATGCTTTAGTTTTAAATAGATTGCATGAACTCTGTAGTCGTCGAAAGCTAATGTTTCAGTCGTCTCTAAGAGAGTGAACAGCATTTTAAAGTTTCTTGCTCCACTTCCAAATGACCTTAACTCCTGGTTGATAATTTCCTTTACCTTTTCACTATTTTTTTCTTCTAACGAGTGAATTAACTTTAATGTCGAAAAATTAAGCCTATCTCTAAGCAAGTCATTATAGGTTGTTATGAAATCATCTAACTTTGAATACTTTTTGCTTGATAAAAGATGCTCTCCAACTTCTGAACTTATTTCATAGAATCTTTTTATTCTTCCAAATTCTAAAAGCTGGTTTAAAAATTCCTTTTGTTCAAAAAAATATAAATTTTTCACTTCAGCATTATCATAAAGCTTAAATAGAAGTTCATTGAACTCATTTTCTAAAAAATATTCTTGAATTTTTATTCTTTGAGAATAATCAAAGTCAGAAATCAATAGATTTTTAATTAAAAAGTCCATCTCATCAGTTGTTTGATCTGACAAAATACATTCTAGAAATCTTTGTTTTAAATCAAAACTTTGATTTATGTTTTTCTGAAAAATTTCTTTCAAAGTACTCCTGCTTTAAAGTGCTAACATACTAATATTTTAACACTTTTCCGCGAGAAAATTTGTATTGTAAGAATTTTCCTGGAAGTCTGGATGATTTAGAATCCTCTTATGCAAATCAATATTTGTCTTTATTCCACCTACAACAGTTTCATCCAAAGCTCTTAATGCCCGACTAATACACTCAGATCTTGAATCTGCATAAACAATAACTTTTGAAATCATTGAATCGTAATGTGGAGGTATACTATATCCAGTATAAATAAAGTCATCTACTCTAACTCCCATACCACCTGGCCTATGGTAGTGAGTAATCAAACCAGGGGATGGCATTGAAGTTACAGGATCTTCAGCATTTATTCTACACTCAATAACATGTCCATGAAATTTAACTTCTTCTTGTTTAATACCTAACTTTAAATCCATGGCCACTTTGATTTGTTCTGAAATTAAATCAATTCCACACCTTTGCTCGGTAACTGGGTGCTCAACCTGAATTCTAGTATTCATTTCCATGAAATAAAATTTTCTGTGCTTATCAACCAGAAACTCTACTGTTCCAACTCCCTCATATTTTACTGCTTCAGCTGCTTTAATTGCTGCCGCACCCATTTCTTCTCTTAGCTTATCTGTCATAAAAGGAGATGGTGTTTCTTCAGCTAACTTTTGGTGCCTTCTTTGTATCGAACAGTCTCTTTCTGAGAGATGGCATGCTTTTCCAGTTTTGTCGCCTATAATTTGTATTTCAATATGTCTTGGGTCTTCTATAAACTTCTCCATATACATTGAATCATTTGCAAATGCTGCTTTTGATTCTGTCTTGG
>CAXPDR010000012.1:0-14270 GCA_964215955.1 Flavobacteriaceae bacterium | reverse complement strand
AGAAATAAAACCTAAGCCGATTAGGTCGATTCGTACATACGGTTACAACAAGAGGGCCGTATGATGCAGACAGTAGGACATAATCGCTGGGAAACTAACCGGACATAGTCGCTGGGATTCAACAAATCTTTTTTAATTTGTCTAAAAAGTTAACAAAACCTTTAAATTTACAGGTCCTTTCAATAGAAAAATATTCCATATTTAATACAAATTCTATTGAGTCTATTATAGGTCTAAGGGAGTTCACAAAATGAAATACATTCATCCAATAATCTTTGCATCTCTAATCATGTGTAGTTATTCCTATGGGAAATCGCTAA
Source organism: Flavobacteriaceae bacterium (assembly GCA_964215955.1). GTDB lineage: Bacteria > Bdellovibrionota > Bacteriovoracia > Bacteriovoracales > Bacteriovoracaceae. The sequence goes on along the minus strand of CAXPDR010000012.1, from coordinate 13,950 downwards.
AACCGTTGGAAGAGCTAAAAAATGGACCTTCAGACAACTCAGCTAGATCCTTAAGAAAATGGAGATTTCTTCTTGCCACTCATTTAGTAAATATCAAAGATATTGAAAGCTTCGCACCAAAATATAAAGAAGTTAATGATATTGTAAATTCATGTTTTCCGGACGAAAAGCCTAAATGTCTAGAAGATCTTGAGTACTATTCATACACCAAAGCTAAACCACATGAGTATCATACAGCAAGAAACATTTATAAGGACTCAAGAGACAGATTATTAACATCTGAAAAACAACTTCCCAAAGCCTTTCAAGGAGGTGAGGGAAAAGTCATTATTCCTGATAATATTGAGGAGTTAGCAAAAGAAAATGGATGGAAAACAGTTTTATATAAAACGAAGTCAACAGGTGGATTTGATGGAAATGCAAACCTCTATATTGTAGCCATTCCCCTAGGTGAAGGTGCTAATAAATGGGAGAAATTTGCAGTATTTCAAACAAGTCCAGAAGATGATGCTCACATGGAAGAAAATAGATATGATCCCGTTCCAAAGCCAGCGAATGGCAATCATACAAATGCCGCAGGAACATTAACTATGATCTCATATGATGGGACTAAATTTCCACCTGAAGGTACAATTACTTCAATGACAAGAACTTATAATACAGACGGTAAGGTAGCATACCACTGGTCCAACCAAAATAGAATTAATAGTTGTACTCGTTGCCACTCAGGACCATTCCGGCCAATAAGTCCAGTTGGCCATGGAGCTTTGCATGGTAAAGAAAAAGCAATGAGTGCAGAACACCAAAGAAAGACTGATGAAATGAATAGGTTGTTAGATAAATTCTCCTCATGGGGAAAGGTCAAATATGGTGATAGAGTTCATAGACTTGGACCACCTATGGAGTCACAGCCTTACGGTTGGGCACCAAAAAACTCAAAGACTAGATCAGATGACTATATAAAAAGATGTTCAGAAAATAGACAAACGCTAGCTTATTATGGGTTTAATTCATACAACGCAAATATCGTCAAAAACCCGGCGGCTCAAATTGATACATATAAAATTAGAAATGCCATGAACTGCTATTCCTGTCATAACAATATTAGACATGGAAAACTCCATGAGAACTATAGTTGGAGCGAAATTGAATTTAAAGTAGCTATTCATCAAAACATGCCAATCGGAGTTGATTTAAGTAATGATGAGCGGCTAGCATTACTTTCATGTTTAAAACAAGAATTTCAAGATGTGAGAGGGGAATGGCAAAAAAAGGCGGAATGGATGCTAAGCTCCCAATGCGCAGATTTATCAATTCAGCCTAAATGCAACCAAAGTACAAATAAACCCCAATCAACAACCCAAGCTATTAGCCAATAATGAGGAGAAGATAGTGAGAACTTTTTTAATTTTACCTTTTTTCTTCTGGATGAGCTCTACCTTTGCAGAGAATTTACCAGAGGAACTTAGCACCCTTAAGTGTCAACAAGACCTTATAATCAAACTGAAGTCATTAAAATCAAAAAATGAATGGATGCAAACAGCTAGTCCAACTACAGGGGTTTACACTTTTAGTTCTCCGACGAATAAATTAGCTCATTGGATTCAAGTTCAACCCTACCCAGAAGTTTTAAAGCTTTTTTATATCACCCCTAAAGAAATTAAGATAACAAAATGGAAAACAGGAAGCTGTGATATGTTTTACAGCGGAACATCTAAACCTATGCAGCTCGTAAGAGAAAAAAATGTAAAGAAGTTTAGTGATGATAATTTAAAAGTAATCGTAAACAAAGATAAGTATTCCTTAATTTATATCTGGGATCCAGGTATGGTTTATTCAACAAAAGTCATGCAAAACTTTAAGGATGTTGCGAAAGAATACAATATGGAGTTTGTTCCCATACTAGGAATTGATGCTGACTTAGAATTTGCCAAGTCCATAGTTAAGGCTAAAAAACTTGGAGTTCCAATTATAAAAAATAACTCCGTAGATCTTTATCTAAGAGATTCAGAAAACCACTACCCAACAACATTTATTGCTGGAAAGAAAAAGATTTCTAAAAAAATATTTGGGGTTGGACCAATAGATTATTTAAAGAAAAAAATTGATGAAAGAATTGGAGAAATGGAGAGGGGAAGATAATGAAACACAAAATTGCCAATAGTTTAATGTTGCTACTTACTCCAACGTTTTTATTAGCTCAATCCTCATCAGAGCAAAGAAGAGAGAAGCTAAATAATATTAAACAACAATTAGAACAAAGAAGACAGCTGATAAAAGAAAGTACTGAACTTGAAAAAGCAACAAAAGCTGCTCTCAATGAAGAGATGAAAAGTATTACAAATCAAGAATTTCTTGAGGACTTAGAGAAATCAAACAAGACTCAAATGGAAAAACTTGGTTCAGATGTAAGAGAGAGCGTTACAAAGTCTATAAAGGAAGCTCCTATTGTGGTAATGGTTCCACAATGCGTGCCTCCAAGAGAGGTTATACCTTTTCCAGCTAATATGAATAGAGGTCAATACTATAGATTCTCACCAGACGGAGATAAAGTGATTGTTAGTAGTGGTTCTATCCAAGGCCATAGAAACTCAATTGGTTTAATCCATATTCAAAAAGATAAAGATGGAAAAGAAGTTGCAAAGTCCATACCTACTCTAATGTATGATGAAACATACCCTGTAGAAGGTATGAAAAATAAAAATGGAAAATACGAGTGGAAAATTCTTACCTCCCCTTTCGATCCAAGAGATAGCGGTATGCTATTTTATGAAATCAATACTGATAGGGAGAATGATGTTTTAAAGAATGGTGAAAATGCGAGTCATATCTTCAATGATCCTCAACATGATCAGTGGTATCACTCCGCAGCTTCAGCACCTACAGCTAGTGGAGATACAAGTAATTTTAAAGTTATGCTTTGGAGTGATCAGAGAATGAAGGATTATAAAATGAGTAAAAATCCGGATGGTTCAACAAAGATTGAAGCGACATCTCAGCAGTACCGTCCTTGTACCAATCTTGAAACCATTTCAGGTCCAATCATTTCAAAAGATGCTTCAATGGTGGCATTTAGCCAGAATTACTCTACAGTTATTTATAAATTCAACGATGATAAAACCTGTGATCTGGTTAGAAACCTGAATTACTCAACTGGAAAAGTGAGTTTTAACTATCCTGATCAAGAACCAGTTGTTGCATTTAATACTGATGTAACCAATGAAGTAGATGGAAATTACAGAAGGTATCAGGCCGTACAAATTTTTAATTACGGTGATGATTCTCTGGATGATAATGAAAGAACTAAAAATATAACTGATCCAAAGCTTGATTATTCACAAGGATATGCAGGAATGCTTGCTGATGGAAGAGTTATGTATATCACTCAAAGGACATCAATTGATGAAGATGGTTTTGAAGACACTCAAACTTTCATTGTAAGGGCCGATCCAAAGCAATTAAATAATGATGGTACCGTTAATCTTGAAGCTGCTAAAAAAAATAAATGTACGAAATCTCTGCAACCATTAAAAGTTAATAAGAAAAAGACTAATCAAAACAATAGTTCTGGCGCTATTTCTCAATAAAAATAAGGGGGATCATTGATCCCCTTTTTTTATCTCTAAAGTTCTTCTTCAATTTTTTTCCAAAAATGTCTTATGAAACCAAGTTCCATCAAAAAGTAGTTAGCTTTTTGCAAAGACTCTAAATAGTCTCTATGCTGAGAATCAACTTCTAATTTTCTGAGATACTCCCAAAAGTCATGAGATGTTTCCCCGAACTCTAAAAGTTGCTTAAATAGATCAAAATAGTAATTTTCATTTTCCGAACATGTAATACTAAGTTGTCCATGAGCACTTGAGTAATCAGCAATAGGAAAAATCATATTGAAGTACCCACCTAATTTACCAAAGGTTTCAAGGTATCTTTTAGACTCCCCAAGTGGCCCAAGCTTTACTAAATTAGCGACACTTTGAGTTCTAGAGAGTTTAAAATGAATATTCACAGTATTCCCATCCTGACTTAACCACCAACTATCACCTGGATCAGAGACGTTAAATACCCTTTCTTCAAAAATAGGAAAACGCTTATTTCCTAAATGCTGTTTAATGTTTTTTGCAATTTCGATTCGATCACATTCGAAAAATTTTAATTTTTCTTCTAGCGTACCTTCATCCTCTTGCAATCTTAAGGTTGGATAAAGATCAGGATGATTTACAATATTAATATAATCTTGCTTAAGATTTTCTGAAGGATAGATTCTTATTACAAAAGTACTGGCCTTTTTTTGCAAATGATAAAAAAAACCAGGAACTTCATCTGGAAGATTTTCTTTTTTACTAAAAAAATTATTGAATAACCCCTTAGCTCCTTGGGAGCTTTCAGCATCCTTGAAAGTCTCTTGAACTAAAAAACTTATTTCATCAAACATTTAAACTTCCTTGTTTAACTTATTTAATTACAGAAATCTTATCCTAGATCACCAAAGTGCAGGTAAGAGCTGTAGTATGATTAGAACGACAACAGGACTAAAATCAAATGGTAAATCTGGAGGTAATACCTTTCTGACTGGGTCAAGGGTAAATCCAGCTAGTTTCTTAATAAATTTAGCCCATTCTTTATGCTGATAATCCGGCAGGTAACTTAGGATTACGTCCGCTAGAATTATCCATGTATAAATATATATTAAAACTCTAATCATACTAATATAGTTTAAAAAGAATCATGCATGTTGGCAAAATTTTTTTATATTTTATAGTTGGCTAAGAAACTTGCACAGGTCAGAAGTCCAATTGAAGCCCAAAACGCTTTAACTCCATGCTGAGGAAATCTTTTGATAACGATATGACCAACACTTCCAACAATTAACCAAATGGCTACCTTAAGATTTAACCATAAAGGCCAACCTGTTCCATGGGGGATCCCAATTCTTGCCACGAGTCCCATTCCAGAAATAAGAACAAATAATATAAGAACGCCTGTTAATATTTTATTTTTCTTTGAATTTTCTTTAGTGTAAGCAGCAACAGCAAAAAGAGAGAAAAATACAACAAGTGAAAGAACATGAATCATTTTGTAAATTTGATAACTAATCATAAAAATTCCTTAAATTTTAGCTAATACAGCTTTAAATAACTTCCAAAACTCAACGACACTAGGAATATTTACCCTTTCATCAGGAGAATGGGCTCCTGTAATCGTTGGGCCAAAAGAAACAACATCAATTGGTCCTATTTTATCTCGAAGAATACCACATTCCAATCCCGCATGAATAGCAGTGACTTCAGGTTTCTTCTTGTACAAATCTTCATAAACTGAATACACCAAGTCTAAGACGGGATTTTCCCTAACAGGTTTCCAACTCGGATACTCTGAATGTGACTCTACCGTCAGCTCAAATTGGGCTCCCAAAGACTTAATTTTTGTCTCTAAGGATTTAACTTCATTTCGATCAAAAAATCTCAGTGAACTTTGGGTGTAAACTTTACCTCTCACTAATAAAAATCGAGCAAAATTATTACTCATTGATACCAAAGATCTATCGTTTAAATCATAACTATGAGCTCCATGGGGAAATAAAACCATATAATTGATAATTTTAGAGCTATCTTTCTGGCTTAACACCTCTTTCTCAAAGTCTAGGGATTCTAATTCAAACTTAAATCCTAGGTCTGATTTAGGAGAAAAACTCTTCCAATTTTCCCTAATTCTTTGGGCCACTTCTAAAAGATTCTGTTCATATTTTGAGTCCATAAAGAACTCAACAAAGGCATCTCTCGGTATAATATTATGAGCTTTTCCACCTCTAAGTTCAGCAAGTTCGAACTTACAGACTTGATTGGCTTCACTTAAAATCTCAGCTAAGAACTTAAGAGCATTTCCTCTTTGCTCGTGAATATCAACTCCAGAGTGACCACCAAGAAATCCATCAATTGTTAGTCTATAGGAACTAAGCTTGGTAGTTGGGCTTTGCAAAGAAAAACTTCCGTTTAATTCGTAATCAATTCCACCTGCACATCCAATATAAAGGCTTCCCCACTCCTCAGTATCTAAATTAAGCATTTTCCTGCCCGCCAGATGCTCTGTTTCGAGACCTAAGGCTCCGTTTAGACCAGTTTCTTCATCGACTGTAAACAAAAGCTCAAGAGGTGGATGAACCATAGAAGTTTCAAAAATTGTGGCCAAGGCTGCAGCACATCCAATACCATTATCCGCACCTAAAGTTGTCCCAACAGCGGTTAACCACTCTCCATCAACAACTGTCTGAATTGGATCCTCTGAGAAATTAATCTTATGCCCAACAATAGCATCCGTAACCATATCTACATGATTTTGAATGATAACTGGTTCATCATTTTCACGCCCCCCTTTTCCAGGAACATAAATAACGATATTTCCAGCTTTATCAATGGTGTATTTAAGCTCATTTTCTATGGCCAAATTTTCCAGATATTGAATGATTTTTTCTTCTTTCTTACTCGGCCTTGGATGCTGAGTAAAGTCATAAAATATATTCCATAAATACTTTGGATCACTTGGATAATTCTCAGGTTTCATAAAATTAGTCTCCTTATTTATTAATTTTTATAATTAATCTAACTAATTGTCACATTTAGTGAGTAATTGAGATCTTATTAGAAGTTTAAAAACTGTTAGAAATTTATTAGAATAGAAAAATGAAGTATTTATTAGCAACAATTACCTTTTTTAGCCTCTTTGCCTGTTCTTTCATTGAGAAAAGGTCTGAAACGAGAGATATTCAAACTAAAATTGTTGGTAAACTCAATGAGAATGCTCCAAAGTTATCTGACTGCGCGAAAAAACATAATCTTTTTGGAAGTTTTGATCAAAAAAGAGTAAGAGTGGTTTTAGACATAACCCTTAATGGAAACGGCCAAATCCAAAAGTTTAAGTTAGATGAAAAACTCTATCCAGACAATTTTGCAAATTGTGTTTTTAAAGTTGTTGATTTAATAATTTTTCCAAAGCCTGAAGAAGGAAAAATTATTGAGTTAGAGCAGCCATTTATATTTTCTGCAAAATAACTAAATCCTTCCCCTCAATCCAAAATTTCATGCCAAATTCTTTCGACATCCACTGAAATGTCTTTTCTGAAAAAAAGTTTATATGGGACTTATCTAAATGATAATACCATGAAGAAAAGTCTATTTCATCATGATAGATTCCAGTACTAATCACCATAGATCCATTTCCATTTAATAAATTTAAAAGTTCATTAAGTTCACTTTTCAGATTACAAATATGTTCAATAACTTCACAAATGGTAATAAAGTCGAACTTTATGTCTTTATAGCTTTTCTCAGGTGCAAAAAAAGGATCAAAATAATAAAGACTTTTAAATCCTTTTTCTTTTAAAAGCTTATTGAGCATAGGGAAAGGACCTGATCCATAATCTAGTCCCATCGATTTTTTATCATATGTTTTTTCGACATAAGAACTCAAACGACTTAGGAATTTTTCATAGCCTGGGCTTAATGTAGAATTATTATGTTGCTCGTAATGAAGCTTCTCTTCAGCTTCTTTCATTCGCTGAGTTCTATCAACAAATCTTAAGTCACATTTCGGACATAAATAAAATTGTCTATCATGAAGTTTTTGATACCAAAGTTGTGAAGATTGACTCTTACACAAGGGACAACTAGATAACATTCTTGTCTGCTTTAATCCATCCTGTGATAGCAAGTTTCAAAGCTCTCTCTACAGGAATATCAACTTCTCTTACAGAGTTTCTAGGAACCATAACTGTAAATCCACCAATCATATAACCCATAGGTATATACACAGCGATACTATCATGAGAAAAAGTAGATTCTGGTAGATCATCAAACTCTTCACGAGTTACCAATCCGATAGTTTCAAAGCCTAGATTTTTTAAATTTACAACGACAACTTTCTTCATATTACTTTGGCCGGATCCACCAAACATAGTCATTAAATCCCTTAGTGGGTTATAAACGGCTTTGATCAAAGGAACTTTTTCAAACTTTCCAATAAAGAAATTTATTATTCCACCGGTAATAAAATTTGAAACTAAAACACCTACAAATATAAGTAAGACAAAAGTTACTAAAATTCCCAGACCAGGAATATAAATCTCCGGACCAACTAGCCCTTTTATGAGATTTCCAAATACACTTTCAGCTTTATTAAGAACAAAAAGCAAAACATAAATTGATAAAGTGACTGGTAAAACGACAATTAAACCTTTCCAAAATAAACGACTAATCAACCCCATTAAAAAACTCCACTTAGCTAGGTAAAATTATAATGTTTTTAGTAGATTATCTGGAAATTTGGCAAAAAAAAAGGGCCCTACAATAATAGAGCCCCTTTTTGCTATAAGTTTAAAACTTATTACTTTTTCTTAGCTACTTTTTTAGTTGCTTTTTTAGCTACTTTCTTAGTTGCTTTCTTAGCTACTTTCTTAGTTGCTTTCTTAGCTACTTTCTTAGTTGCTTTTTTAGCCACTTTTTTCTTAGTTGCTTTTTTTGCTACTTTTTTCTTTGCAGCTTTTTTAGTAGTTTTCTTTTTAGCTACTTTTTTCTTAGTTGCTTTCTTAGCTACTTTTTTCTTAGTTGCTTTCTTAGCTACTTTTTTCTTAGTTGCCTTTTTAGCTACTTTTTTCTTAGTTGCTTTTTTAGCTACTTTTTTCTTAGTTGCTTTTTTAGCTACTTTTTTCTTAGTTGCTTTTTTAGCTACTTTTTTCTTTGCAGCTTTTTTAGCTACTTTTTTTGTAGCTTTTTTTGCTACCTTTTTTGTTGCTTTTTTAACAGCCATAAATTTCCTCCCAGAAATAAATGTTTTTATACAATCCATTTTAGGATAATCAGTTTTTTATTTTAACGCAAATAAAAAATATAAATTTTGTTTTTATTTCGGTTTTTTCCAAAAAAAGCTTAAGGTTTTTTTTTTAATGTCGACGCTAGGGGAAGGTTTAAGAGAATTAAAAGTGTAATGCCAGTCGAGCATTACACCTTTTTAACAATTGTTTTTTTATTTTTATTTTTATTAATTTTTCTCATGGAAAAAGTTATTTTTTACTTTTAAAAACTATGAAATTTCTTCCACTTTTTCCTTAATAAACTCAAACTTCACTTCTTCTTTATCCAAATCGGCGATGACTTTTCCACCATTTTCTAATTTTCCAAAAAGAACTTCATTAGCAAGAGGTCTTCTAAGCTTTTCGTCGATAAGCCTTCCTATAGGGCGTGCACCCATTTTAGGATCGTATCCATTTTCCATAAACCAGCTTACTAATGCATCGGAAACTTCAAGATACACAGACTTTTCTGAAAGTTGGTTTTCCAATTCAATGATAAATTTATCTACGATACTTTTAATATTTTCTTTACCCAGATGGCTGAAGTTTATAATGGCATCTAATCTATTTCGAAACTCAGGAGAAAAGTAATTTTTAAGTGCTTTATCTCTTTTGGCCACATTCAAGGTTCTTCCACCCCCAAGACCAATACTTCCAGACTCAAGTTCATTTGCTCCAGCATTTGATGTCATAATCAAGATAACATTGCGAAAATCCGTGGTTTTTCCATTGGAATCTGTTAGTTTCCCATGATCCATCACCTGTAAAAGAATATTAAAAACATCTGGATGTGCTTTTTCAATTTCATCTAATAAAAGAACTGAATATGGATTTTTATTAATTTTATCAGTAAGAATTCCGCCTTCATCAAAGCCAACATAACCAGGAGGAGCTCCAATTAGCTTACTTACAGCATGTTTTTCCATATATTCAGACATATCAATTCTTTCGAAGTTAATTCCCATCGTTAGAGCCAACTGTTTTGCCAACTCAGTTTTCCCTACTCCGGTTGGGCCAGCAAATAAAAAGTTCGCTATAGGCTTCAATTCATTCCCTAAACCTGAACGAGACAAGATAATTGCATTTGAAACAGAATCTACAGCTTCATTTTGTCCAAAAATGAGAAGTTTTAAATCTCTAGCTAGATTTTTAAGCTTATCTTTTTCAGAAACAGTTATGGATTTCTCTGGAATTCGTGCAATTTTGGCTACAATTCTTTCTATATCATGTGCTGTGACCTCTTGCTTCTCATCTGAGCCATTATTTACATTTTTTATCCGTAGGTATGCCCCAACCTCATCAATCACATCTATGGCCTTATCAGGCATTTTTCTATCAGTTATATGCTTGTTAGCTAATTTTACTGCCAATTCTATGATGTCTGATTTAAATTTTACGTTATGGTGATCCTCAAATTTATGTTTTAATCCAGAAATTATTGCGATTGTATCAGCAACACTTGGTTCGATAACATCAATTTTTTGAAATCTTCTAGTCAAGGCCTGATCTTTTTCAAAAAACTTTCTAAATTCATCATATGTTGTTGATCCCATACAACGGATCTTTCCCCTACTAAGAGACGGCTTTAATAGGTTTGAAGCATCCATTGATCCAGCATTAGTCGAACCTGCACCAATAATATTATGAATTTCATCTATAAATAGAATACAACCGTGTTTTTCATTTTTTTCTTCAACTGCTTTTAGAACAGATTTTAATCTTTCTTCAAAATCTCCTCTAAATTTAGTTCCAGCTAGAAGAGAGGCCATATCAAGACTATAAATTTCCAGTTTTTCTATAATTTTAGGAACTTTTTTCTCAACAATTAACTGAGCTAGTCCTTCCGCAATAGCTGTTTTTCCTACCCCAGCATCACCTACTAAAATGGGGTTATTTTTTCTTCTTCTACAAAGAACCTGAATAACTCTTTCAAGCTCATCAGATCTTCCAATAATTGGATCTAATTTCCCTTCCCTCGCAAGATCATTAAGATTGGTAGTAAAGTCTTCAAGTATCTTTAAATCTTTATTCTCAGAAGCCATAGGATCAACTGTACTTCCATTTCCAGTACTGTTTTGGCTAACAGGCTTATCTACAGAGTGAGCAATACGATCGACAAGTTGGTATCTTTGAAAACCATTTTTTTGTAAGAAATAGACTGCATGGCTATTTTTGGCCGAAAAAATTGCCACCAATAGATGAACAGGTAGAATGGAGTTTTTTCCCGAACTTTGAACATGAAGAGCGGCCCTTTGAATGACTCTTTGAAGACCTAAACTAATTTCTGGCTGATAAAAAATACCATTTTGGTTTGCCATTTTTTTCATTTCTTCGTTATCAAATTGCTCATTTCCAAGTTCTTCAATATCTTCATCTGTCAAAATACTAAAATTGTCAGAGTTTTCAACAAAGTCCTTTAAATCTTGTTCTAAAACCTCAATATTTCCACCACACTCTTTCAAAACAGTGTTTATTTTATCATCAGTTAAGAGAGCTAATAAAACATTCTCAAGGGTTAAAAACTCATGTTTTAACTGATTTGCTCTTCTAATAGCTTTATTTAAAAGAATTTCTAATTGTGCACTTATCATAGTTTACCTCGTCCACTATTTAATATGGGAACAAAAATCTTAATCGCAAGGTTCGATTGAAGTTTTTAGTGGATGTCCCTTACCTCTTGAATATTTGTTAACTTTAGCAGATTTGGATTCTGCAACTTCAAATGTATAAATCCCACACATTCCAATTCCATCATGATGTACTTTAAGCATAATTCCGTGAGCTTCATCGTAATTTTTCCCAAAGAACTTCATCAACGTATGGATGACAAACTCCATAGTAGTATAATCATCATTATGCATTAAAACCTTGTACATCTTAGGTTGTTCTAGTTTTGTCTCATCAGCAATTGCAACACCTGGGTCTCCGGAACTACTATCTGAATCACTCATTAATTTAATTTCCAACATAATCATCAACTCTCTTATAAATATTAATTAAATAGATTATAATACCATTTATGAAAGAATCTCCAATAATTCTAAACAGACTTAAAAAAAACTTAAAATCTAGAAAAAGTCTTATAAAACAAGAAAACTTAACTGCTTTTAGGCTTTATGAGAAAGATATACCTGAGTATCCATATATAATAGATGTCTACGGTGATAATGCAGTTATCTATGAAAAAGGGAAAAGAATTGATCAACAATCGAATTCTGAGATTAATCTTCAACAAAAGCATCAAACTGAAATTGTTGATGCCATTAAAGAAACTTTAGGTTTTACAGATAGAAATATTATTTTCAAAAAAAGAGAAGTTAAAAAAGGTAAAGACCAATACAAAAAACTCGGAAGATCGAAAAACTATAAAGAAATCAGTGAGGGTAAATGTAAATTTTTAGTAAATCTCTATGATTATCTGGATACTGGACTATTTTTAGACCATAGACCCCTAAGAAAAATGATTTATGAGAATTCTAAAAATAAAAAGGTTTTAAATCTTTTTTCATATACAGGTAGTATTTCAGTTGCCGCAGCACTTGGTGGAGCTTTAACTACAACTATGGATATGTCTGCAACATACCTGGAATGGGCAAAAGACAATTTCGAATTGAATAAAATCCCTCTAGAAAAACATAAATTCTTTCAAAGAGACTTAACAAGCACCCTTAAAAAGCCTTTAAAAGATAAATTTGATATTATTATTCTAGATCCTCCTAGCTTTTCCAATTCCAAGAGAATGGAAGATAGTTTTAATGTTCAAGACGATCATGAATGGATGATTATTTCTCTAATGCAATCTCTCAATCCTAAAGGAGTTTTATATTTCTCAAACAACTTTAGAAAGTTTAAATTATCCGAAAAAATATCCAATAATTATCAAGTTAAAGACATTAGTTTTAAAACCATCCCTAAAGACTTCAGGGATCAAAAAATTCATCAATGTTATGAGATTCAAAATTTTGTATAGATAAAACAAAAAAACCTCTGGAGGGGAAGCCAGAGGTCTTTTTTATAAATGCACATCCAAAAGTTGGGGAAAAGCCTTTTGAATGGCCTAAAATTAGTTTCCTATTACTCTAATTGAAGATTGGGATTCATCATTATTTGATTCAATTGAAGCATCATCTAATCGATCGACATCAATTGTATCCTTATCAACAAACTCTAAATCACAAGCAAGCTTTACAACTGACTCATGAGTTTTCATCTCGAATTCACTATTTTCATCAAGTTCATCACTTACCATGTCTACGATACCGCCCCATAGTCCATCTCGACCAAAGTCCTTATATTCGAATTTCACTGGCATATCTGCAGTTATTCGGTAAGAAGAGTCATTTCTAGGAATTTCATGATTTATTCCTTTTAATTTTCTCTTCGATATATTTCCGTTCTCACTTTTTCTTGGAAGGTTATTCCCATGAGGGGTATTTATCTTCACTTGTACAAGTCTATTTCTGGATCCGCTCGGAATACCTAAATACTTAAGTGTAATTGTAAATTGACCTCTAATTTTTTCGACATAATTCACAATCCCATCATTCGAAAGCCTTTCAATAGAATCAGTGTCTGATCTAAAAGTAACAATTTGGTACTTCTGATAATCATTTTTATCCTTTGCATAAGGTACAACTGTTTTAAAATACTCTTTAATTTTTGCATTGGAACCATTTGAGGAAGAAATCTGGTAAGCCCTAGTTGGTTTCTCAAACTCTTCTAAATCTTTAGGACCACCTGTGACATCATTACCAACAATACTTAACTGGCAAGAAGCGTTCATAACATCACTAGTATCAGCAAAGGCTAATGGTGAAGTTAATAAAAGTAGTGGCATTAAAATTCTTTTCATCTCTCTCCTCCAAAGACACTTAATTAGAAGCAAGTGAAATGCCAGAATTTAATTCAGGATTTCAACAAGTTAAAAGATAAGCTTGTAAACTTTTTTTACAACTGACTGTTATATTAACGAATTATTCAGTCTAGTGATCGGAGACATCGCGAACACTCAAGGAGGTTAGAACATTTATTTATAGGGATCTAGAGAATCGAAGTGGTAAAGCTGCCATACCTAAACCTTTGTGATCTAATAAAGTTCCCCAACGATA
>CAXPDR010000011.1:0-48793 GCA_964215955.1 Flavobacteriaceae bacterium | reverse complement strand
AGAAATAAAACCTAAGCCGATTAGGTCGATTCGTACATACGGTTACAACAAGAGGGCCGTATGATGCAGACAGTAGGACATAATCGCTGGGAAACTAACCGGACATAGTCGCTGGGATTCAACAAATACTTATAAAGGTGTTAAACTTTTAGCCAATACAATCAATTATCTAAATGAAGGGATAAATTTTCTTCAATTGGCCATGCATAAGAGCTATCAATCCAAAATCTACGGCCAATAGATGTTTGAACATAATTGCAGCCAATTTCTTTTTTCAGAACTTTGAAACCTTCTCTAAACCGTATTTTGTGGGTTGTATTTTTCCTTCCTGGGCAGCTAGGTGATCCGTGGGAAGTGAATATCATACATTCAATATCAGATCTTACGATGCTTTCGTGGATCCAACCATTGTAGTAAACACCAATAACCTTGTACCAGTTCTTATTTTTACTCATCACTTTTAAAGGAGTATACATTGGGAGTGATCTTACTATGGCAGATTTTTGGGTGGGAAGCTGTCTCAAAAAATTAACTTTCTTGGTTGTACATAATAAGTTTTCTTTTTGTAGGTCTGCAGAGGCTTTAAATGAAAAAATAATTAAGACAAGAATGATAATCGCGTTTTTAAGCATGATTAATAATAATTCTTTTTGTTGGGGATTTCAAAAAAGAGAATTAGCGGTTCGTGATATCCGAAGAGCACAACCTGCTTAATTATTGTTTTTAGTACTAAATTGAGTATTATTGGACTATGAGTTTTAAGATTATTGACTCTAAAGTTATTGAGTTTATGAAAAAATATGGTGAATCAGTTGAAAAAGTTTTACTTGGAAGCTATTTCGTCTGGTTTGGCTTGATTAAGTTATTTGGTGGAAAGTCAGCATCATCTATTATTGCTCAGTCAACTTACTGGATTGAGCCTCAAACAGCTGTCATTTGTCTAGGACTGTGGGAAGTCGCTATTGGCCTAGGGTTATTTTATAAAAAATTAATTAGGTTATCGATATTTCTACTCCTATTAAGAGTGCCTGGTGTAATTTTGGCTTTAGGATATCATTATGATGAATGCTTTAAAGTTAGTTTTTTTGAACCATCTATTCAGGGACAATATTTAATTAAACAACTTACTTTGGTAGGAGCAGCTTTAGTTATTGGAAGCTCTCTTAAAACCCGTAAAGAATAATTCTTATTCTTTTAAAAGATCATCCTCAACTTCAGATGCTTCTATTTGTAAGTCGACATCTTTGTATCTATGCGGGAGGTGGGAAAGTTTTGAATTAATTAGTTCTTGGAGTTTTTGGATGCTTATGAGTTTCTCATCAGACTTTTTCCAAATGGCATATAAGTTGATAGTAAAGGGCTCATCAAATTGGAAGGTTTTTAAACCACTATATGGATTTAATGGGTTTTTAGGTAGATAAGTAACACAACGACCACGAGTACAAAGTTTCTGTAAGTAGCCTGAGTGATCACTGTAAACTATTTCCTTTGGTGTTACTCCATAGCGCTTTAAATATTTTAGGATCTCTTTATTTAAATTACTATCCCAGTTACTTTGTCCAAAAGGGATATTATTAAGAAGATCGACTTTGGAAATAAATTTTCTAAAAAGCTCTTCTGAACAACAAAATACAACTTCAAAAGAGTCAACAAGTTCAAAGTTAAGTGCTTTTCTTTTTGGTTTGTGAATGGAAAGACCGAAATCAATATTTCCATTTAAAATGCTTTCTATTAAAACATCATGATTTACTTGGCGAACTGTGTTTACCGTTCCGTAATGGGTGTAATAGTCCCAGTACTGGGAAGCAAGTTCATTTGAGAGATCGTATGAAATAGTTTCATCTATTCCAATATAAACTGGGTACCCACCTAGAGCTTCTTCGCTGAAGAGCTCAACAACTTTGCTACCTTCCTCAAAAATATTTTTAGACCTTTCATATAGGGCCTTTCCGGTACTAGTGAGAGTTAAGCCTTTTGCATTTCTATTTATAAGTTTTGAAGCCAAGCTTTTTTCTAATTTTTTAATATGCTCGCTAAGCGTAGACGGAGCTATGCCTAAGACTTTTGCTGCTTCTTTAAAAGAATTTTGTTTAGCAACTTCATAAAAATAATAAAGTTGGTTCCAATTTAGATCTTTGAGATTTTTCACATTTTCACTTTAACAAATTAAATCTGTATGTAGAACCTTGTAAAGCTATTTTAAAGTTGAGAAAGACAGTCTGGACAAGAGTTTAATGACTTTCTCGTAAAGTTTTTAGGTTTTACTTTTGTTTTGTTAAATCTCTTTAGTAATTTGTCTTTTTTCTTTGTTGGTAATGATTTAGATTTTTTTGCTATTGTTTTCTTCAAGATAACCTCCAAGCTCTCTCTATATTAGTTCTTAATTTAAATACTTCAAAAATATTATCTATGGGTTCGGTATAACCGAATTGGTAGGTTGATATTAATTCTGATTTTGTTAATGTTTAAAGGTAAGTATTTAAAATTATTAATATCCCTAAGGAGTCAGGTATTATTTCTCAATCAGATCTGAATAAAAATGTATTTTTTAGCTCAACAATATTTATTTTTTTAATCACACTTGCTGGAGCTATCTGGCCTGAAGCGTTGAATGCAACTTTTAAAGGAATTCAGGCATGGTTAATTGCTAAGACTAGCTGGTTTTATATCGTATCTGTTGGAACATTTTTGTTTTTTTGCCTTTATCTAATGGTGAGTAGGCTAGGAGATATCAAGCTAGGTTTGGATCACTCATCACCAGACTTTGGTAATATTTCTTGGTTTTCTATGCTTTTTTCTGCTGGAATGGGAATAGGTTTATTATTTTTTGGTGTGGCAGAACCATTAATGCATTTTGCTTCCCCACCCGTTGGTGATGCCGGAACTATAGAAGCTGCAAGAGAGGCCATGAAGATTACATTTTTTCATTGGGGGCTTCATGCTTGGGCGGTATATGCATTACTTGCTGTAATATTGGCCTATTTTTGTTATCGAAAAAATCTTCCCTTGCTTCCTCGTTCAGCTTTTTATCCTTTTATTGGTGAGAAAATTCATGGAAAAATAGGTGATGCGGTTGATACATTTGCAGTTATTGGAACTATGTTTGGAGTTGCAACTTCTCTTGGTTTTGGGGTCTCTCAAGTTAATGCAGGGTTGAACTTCTTATTTGATATTCCGCAAACTTCTCTCGTACAAATTGGCTTAATTGCTATTATTACTTGTTTTGCTACAGTTTCTGTCGTCTTGGGATTAGATGGTGGAATTAAAAAGCTATCAAATATAAACGTTGTACTTGCAGTCGTTTTACTATGCTTCGTCTTACTCTTAGGAAGTACTGTTGATTTGTTGCAAGCTTATGTTCAGAACACGGGGGCCTATCTTTCCGATATAATTTATAAAACGTTTAATTTATATGCTTATGATAAGAAAGAATCGTGGATTGGTGGATGGACCTTACTTTATTGGGGATGGTGGGTTTCATGGTCACCATTTGTTGGTATGTTCATCGCAAGAATCTCTAAAGGGAGGACAATTAGAGAGTTTATGGTTGGAGTTCTTTTTGTTCCTACTGGATTTACATTTTTATGGATGACAGTTTTTGGAAATTCAGGAATTTCACTTGTTTTAAGAGATGGAGCCAAAGAATTGGCTACAGCTGTTAATACAAACGTGCCTGTGGCCCTCTTCCAATTTTTGGAATACTTTCCTATGTCTTCAATTCTATCTTTAGTGGCCTTGTTACTTGTAATAACCTTTTTTGTAAGCTCTTCGGATTCAGGTTCTCTTGTTATTGATACTCTAACTTCTGGAGGGGCAGAGGAGCCACCTGTCTGGCAAAGAATTTTCTGGGCAGTTACAGAGGGAATTGTAGCTGCAATTCTTCTTTTAGCTGGCGGTCTTGAAGCATTACAGACTATGACGATTGTATCAGCTTTACCAATGCTTTTTATGATTCTCATTGGAGCATTAGGATTATTTAGATCTTTAAAGGCAGATCATTTACTTCTCACTTCTATTCAAAACCACACAACTTCTGTTCAATATTCTCAGGCTAATACTAGTTGGAAAGAGAGATTAGAAGCACTCGTCTCTCATCCAGGACATAATGAGGTAAAAGACTTTTTAAAGAATACAGTAAGACCAGCTTTAACTGAACTTAAAGATGAAATGAATGAGAGAGGCTTAAATGTGGAGATGACAGAAACTTCAGATCAGTCAATTTCATTGATCATCAAAAATGGAGATGTTGAAGATTTTAAATATCAAATAAATTTAAGAACATTTGATGTTCCAGATTATGCACCTGAGGGGTCTAAAAATTACTACAGAGCAGAAGTCTTTCTAAGGAGTGGTGGTCAAGATTATGATGTTTTTGGATATACCCAGGAACAAATTGTCGCGGATGCTGTAACTCAATATGAGAAGCATTTTCATTTTCTTCACCTTTCAAACTCATAGGTTATGGTCTTTTCATTTTATATCTATGTAGAATTTTCAGAATAGGTGTATATTCAATCGATTTATGAGAAATAGATTAGCTTTAACGCGTAAAAAAAGTTTAAAATGAAGATAACTATATTTCTTACCTTATACCTAATTTTCAATTTTTCTCATGCCCATGAAGGGGAGCATGCAGCTCCTGCTGAAGTTAAATCAGGAACTTATAATTCGTATTCAGAAATTCTAGGTAGGGAAGTTTCTACAAAATTTGTCTATGATGAACCAAACTTCATCAGATTAGGAAGAAACTCTCGTAGTTTCCAATGTGATGATGAAGGGTATATCTGTACTGATAAGAGAGCGTACTGTGATAATGATGATGTTATAATTGCTTTTGATGGTGGCTTTAGATTAATTCCTGGTTGTGGTGAAAGCCAAAAATACTTTACTATTATACCGGAATAGAAAAACTCAATCCTCTTTGTCTGATTTCTTTTTCTTTATTTACTTTGTAGGCAGCTTGATTAAATAAGCACCAATAGGCAAAGGACTTCATATCACTAAATGAGGCTTTGTAACCAGCAGTGATAGTTTCTTTATTTTTACTTCTTTGATACCAAACTGGAGTAAGTTCCATAGATATAACTCGTTTACCAATATAAATTTGGTAGTCATTTTTATCCAAGGTAAAATCAGATTTTATCTTTAAACCATTAATTGAGACTTCTAAAAGCTCTACTTCTTGAATATGTGACACTTCATTGCTGAACGACGAAAGTTTTACTTTTTTAGAATTAAGAAAATATCTGTTAAATGTTCTCAATTAAAACCTCTTCTAAAGAATTTGTTAGCAAAATCTTTTCTAATTAAAAACTGCTCTCTTTTGGAAGTAGAAATATTTTCTAATTCTTTAGGCTTAAGGATTATCACCTTTTTGGCGAATAAATCCCATTGCTCAATAAAAACAATATCTTCTTTGTTGCTAGATAGTTTATTAAAAACATCTTTGGTTATTGTATTTGAGGTCTTTGCAAGCCTATTTAAAAGAGATGGAATTTCAAAAATATTGTAATGGGACTCGGCAAGAAAATTTGAGTTACTTGAATAGAAACATGTTACTTCATCACTTATACCTTTACCAATGAAATAGCTAATTTCATATTTATCATGGATGTTGTGACTAATTCTTGAGTCTTGTACTTTTTCAGCGTTCATAAATATATTTTAGCGGATCTCCTTAAAACTATTTAGACAGCAAAATTTACCAGAACAACGGATTTATGGGGGGTAAATATGCCCCCATTCAATATTAAGGAATTTTTAATTATTATATTAGATGGAGAGGTATGTTTGGCAAACTCAAAACTTAATAAGCTAATACTAGCTGAAGACAAATTTAATGAAGAGTTAGAGGATAAGATTTTATCTCTTTCCGGGCAGGATTACGCTGATGAACCAGACCAAGAAATTAGTTTGAGCTTAAAACAAGAAATGAGCTTAGGTGGAAATAAGCCAAAAATGGAGATAGAGTCTGCTCCCGATATCCATAAAGAAGAAATTTTAGAGATAGTAAGAGATACCCATTCAGGGTTATTTTATAAAATTGAAAATCATTTAAATATTTTGTCATTGAGTTCCCATTTTTTAGATTGGAAAGAAAAAGGAAAGAACTTTTTTAGTTTTTATTCTTTCCTGAAAGAAGAGTCTAGTCTTTCATCATTACTGGCCTTAGCAGCATTTTTTGAACATAAAGAGAATTTCAAGACTTTAATTTTATGTAGTGACTTGGAGTATGTTGAAAAGTTTGGATCAGGCTTTCTGAAGGACAGTCTTGTCGATGCTGTAGAGATTTCCAGCATGATTCATGTTGGAAATATTTATGACTTTATATCATCATCAAATTCTGAAGTTATTGAAGCCGAAGTCGATGTGTTAAAAGATGATTATGATTTAATACTATTTTTGTATCCAAGAAAAGTGGAAGAGTTTTTAATGAATGAAAGTATCAAGATTCTATGCTTGAACTCTGACAATATAAATTACTTTTTTAATCCGAAAGGAACTAAAAGAAAATCATTTTTAGAAATGAGAAAACACTTTAAAAAAATAGGACTCGAAGAGGGTGGAATTATCATGGGAGATGGACATGATTAGAAAAATGAAGCTCCTATTAGATGAGAAATATATTATTAATACGGTCAATCTTTTTTCTCTTATAAAAAGGTATTGGATAAATAGTGCTGTATTCATAGGGATATGTTGCAGTTATCTCGCGTACGTTTATTTAACTCAAAATCAAATATTTTTAAGAAAAACAGCTTTTATAGGGCAAAGTTCTACACCAGTTGATCCTGCGATTCCAGGCTTCTTCACTGGAGGTTCAACGAATAGCAGTGGCGTAAGTCTTAATTCTTTGAGAGGGATTATTGATTCTTGGGAATTTAAAGCTAATCTTGCACAAAAAATGGTGTCGGATTCTGATTTTACTACTTTGAAATTTAAAGTTAAAAATCTAATCTTATCAGGAGAGGACTTAAATAAAGAATGTGCCGGAAGCACGACTTGTGTCTTTGAAAAAATTGAGTCATTTCTTAATAACAATATAAAAATAGTGAAAAACTCAATGACTCCGGGATTCACATTAAGAATCCATGGAATTGATGAATTTACTGTAAAAAAAGTTGAAGTTTATACTGTTGAATTATTAAACTTAAATCGTGTTACAGATTTAAGTCGCGAAGTCATAAAAAGAGCTGAGATGTTAAATCAGATGATCGATAAAAAAAATAATGACTTTGGAGATGTGGAATTTGATGACTTAAAAGAACAACTTGAAATAAATGAAAACCATCTTAATGATATAGATAAATCAATTAAAGAAGTACAGTTCATGCGTAACAAAGAAAAGGGGAAACTCTTTGAAATTGGATTGAAGCTGAAATACTTTCAAGATAAGGGTAAGCAAAATGGAAATGAAGGTGATAGTGTTGATCTTGAAAAACGTACAAAATTAGAGAAAAATCTTCTTAAACTACAAAAAAACCAAGAAATTCTTAAAGTTAATAATGAAAATAATGATAATGACGTTTTTATAGCTCAACTTGGCAAAAAAATAGAAATTATAAAACGTGAATTAAAGAAGTATGGAGGATTGAAAGACCATACACAAACATTTGATAATCTTCAAAAAAATAAGAATGAAATTATTCCCCAGTTAACTATTGAGAAAAGTGTTCTCATGGCAAATGTAAAAAAGCTCGAAAAAGAATTAGTTGAGTTGGATGTTAAGAGAAGTATAATTGTAAAAAATATAAATCAATTTAAAAATAAAATAAATGAAATAAATCCAGATTATCAATTAATTTTAGATCTTAAAAAGCAATATAACCAAACATTGATAAAGTCTTCAACTATTGTTACAGATTTACAATTTGAGAACTTTAGACCACAGTCTGAAATTCTTAAGCCTCATTCCTTAAGAAAAATCATCGTATTCACAATTCTAACTTTAATATTTATTCCACTACTTGTTTCTTTATTTAGATATATTTTTGAAAGAAATATATATACCAAAGAAGAATTAGAAAATGAATTTCCTGATATTGAAATTTTAGGGCATTCTACTAAAATTGCAGTTTAATCTTGCCATATTAAGAATTCTTTAACTAAGATAGGGTTATGAAAAGTTTCATTTCCAAAATTTTAGTATTTTGTTTTTTATCTTGTAATATTTCTTATGCAAAGAAATCTTTGAGAGTTGATATTGAAGAATTAGTTCTTCCTACTGAAGTAGAATCATTACCTAAAAAATCGGGCTCTATTTACTATTCAAAAGCAGTTAAAAATAAAGTCCTGGTTCCTACAAACTTTTGGGGAGAGGTTGAAAACTCCGGTCTGCACTTTATTCCACAAGGTACGAGTTTGATAAAAGGTTTATCCTTAGCTGGTGGACCAACTGGCGACGCAAATATAGAGGATATCCAAGTCACTCAAAGTGCAAGTAAGGAATTGAAAACTATTAAGTTTGACTTAACTAAGAATGATATAGAAGCTCATAGATATACTCTTCAAGCTGGCGATGTCGTATTTGTTAAAAAAGAGCGCTATTATGAGGATAGAACATATTATACAAGCTTAATTTCAGTCGCAGCGACATTATTAAGTGGTGTCTTATTATATAGAGAAGTAAGAGACTCTAATTAAATTCTATTCATCTTATGACCATTTAAAATATTATCTTTAATAATACCTGTAGTTTTCTTGAAACCTCGTTTTGTGTCATGGATAATAGCAAGGCCAATTTGTTGCTCATTTCCAGCTTTTTCATTTTCACAAATATTTTCAGTACAAACTAGATTTTCTACACTAGAAAGAATTATCCCATGAGCATCTTTTTTAAATCCATTATTTTTAACAATATTTTGGGAGATGATTAAGTTCTTGAGTTGAGGGGCTCTTTCGATGGGGTTAAATGCGAAAATTCCTCTACCGAGATTTCCATAGATCTGATTCTTAGTAATTTGACTATCTTGAATACCCTGTCTTAACTGAATTCCAGCGTTTCCAGGTGTTTTTGATTGATTATTAGCTTCAATAATGTTGTTTTCAATAATTATATTTTTTAAAGGCTTAATAATATTATTTTTTAAGGCAGCACCTGCAGATAGAGAGATACCGCAGTGTTGTGAGTTTCTAATCTGATTGTGAGAAATTATAATTTTCTCTGAGCCATAATCACCATTTGGATTATGCCCCTTTATATCAAGACCATGTTTAGAACATCCTTCAATTAAATTATGACTTATAGTAAGTTTATTTCCACTCCAGTAAGTATCAATAGCATCTTGAGAGTCTTTAGACTTTAATGTACCAATATTTTTAAAAATGTTATGGGATATTATAGAGTTTTCAACTCTTTGTCTCAATCTAATCGAATCGAAATTCGAATCACTAAAAGAGTTATGACTAATAATCAAATCATTTACCGAGTGTAAGTATATATGCCGAGAGTAATTTCCAGTGAAAAAGTTTTCAAGAATTTTTATATCTTGTGCTGAGTTTTTGTAAGTGAGAGAAGTATCATCTTTACCATTTATATCTGCACTAATCGCACTGTAAGTGGAAGAAGTAAATCTATTATTTTTAATGAGAACATGTTTTGCATTTTCTAGAATCTTAAGATCGCTAATTGTATTTTTATATATGGACTTTGAAATAAATTCTAGACCTTCTATTATTGTATTAGATTTTAATCCTATAGCAAATTTTGCGCTTGGGGACATTAAAATTTGTCCATGACCATAAAGTTTTTGTTCACTCAATATCAATTCTTTAAGTAAGTATTTTCCTGGGGGAATAAAACAAGCATTATTTTCTTTAAGGGCTTTCTGAAATGCCAAAGTATCATCTGTTTGACCATCACCTTTTGCTCCAAAGTCTTTAACATTAACTTCTTTTTTAGAGTTTTCTTTTGCAGTTAAATTCAGAGAAGTACTTAATAGATATAGGCCTGAATATTTTAAAAAACTTTTTCGAGTCAATTTCATATTTTTTCCTCTAGATAACTTTTTGAATTAAAAACCTCGGGAAGGCTAGAATTAGATAATATATGCATGTAAATTTGAAATATTTCATCTGCTGTACGATTCACATTAAACATATGGGAAACGAGTTTAATTCCATTTTCTGTATAGTATCTTGATTCATCTTTATTTTTGTACAAATATTCAATGCCCTCGATGACTGAATTAACATTGTTTTGACAAACATATCCGGTTTTTTTGTGAAAAATAACCTCTGGAATCCCTCCTGTAGAATTTGTTAGGACAGGGAGGCCGCATAATAGAGGCTCTATTACCCCACCACAATTTTCAGATTTAGGCAGATGTATGGCGAGATCAAGGTTTTGCCATGCTTGATAGGCCTCTTGAGGTTTTATTTTTCCTGGTAGTGCTAAGCTATTTCCATAAATTTTTTGTGAATAAGATCGTAATTTATTTTCATAATTTTGTTTTTTTCCCCATTGTCCACCAAATAACAAACCCTTAATAAATTCATACTTTTTATGGGCCATACCAATGGAATCGATTATGAGTTCATGATTTTTTAATCCCGTTTTTTGAAAAAGAAATTTTTTAGGAGCGTAAATATAGCTAACATTACCAACTACATAGTCTTGTGCTGTAAAACCTAAAGATTTTCTAAAATTTGCTTTATCCTTAATTTGAAAATTGGAGTAGTCACTTCCGTAATAACTCAAAAAGACTCTCTTTGAAGAAATATTATTTTTTAAATAAAGCTCTCTAATATAGTTTGAAGACGCAATCCAATAATCATTTTGATTACTTGAGGCGAGTTCCCATTTTTTAAAAACTGGACTTTCAAGGTGTAGGGGACCTGGAACTTGGAAAACCATGGGGATAGAGTTTATATTAGCCTTTCTTAAAATTATGGTTGGTCCGAAAAAATGACTATGAATTAAGTCTGGCTTAACTTTCTCAATAAGCTTTTTGGCGAGTTTTACTTTTTTGCCTATTTCCCATGGGGACTTAGCTGGAAAATCAAGATCATAAAAATGTAGTGTGACACCAGTATTTTTCCATTCGTTAATGAACTTTCCTTTATCATAAGGAAGTGCGACATGGACTTCTAAATTTTTATGAGAGCAGAGTCTTTTCACTTGTTCGAGCGCCCACCATGCACCATCTGTTGTTTTAACAACTTGAAGAATTCTTTTTTTATTCATTTGTATTTATCCAATTTGTTGTTTTTTGTTTTACAAATGTGTAGAAGCTAGTACGCCTTTTTTCTAATTCTGAATTCAAATACCTCTTTGATTTCTCTAAGTTTTCTTTACTGAGGTATTCATATCTATCTTGTGTCATGTCAATGAAACTTTCCATTTTAGAAGCTAATTCTTTTACTGATCCAACTTTTACAATTTCTTCTTTATTTAAGAGCTCCTGAATTCCCCCAATATTTGAACCTAGGCATGGTAATCCTCTTGCCATGGCCTCTATCATTGCACGGGGTAGTCCTTCTCCACGAGATGGCAGAATAAAAAAGTCACTTTGATCTAGCTCTTTTCTAATTTTATCACCTGCTGGAAGTAATCCTTTGAATTCAATTTTATCGCTTATATCGAGGTCTCTACTTAACTGTTCAAGCGCCGGCTTTAATTTTCCATCGCCTATAAATTTTACTTTGAAGCTTTTATGTTTAATTTTTTCTACTGCTTTGATTATGAGATCAGGGGCTTTTTGAAGTTGTTCAAGAGTACCAACATAGACAAAGGATTTTTCTTTGTCTTGTTTGTATTTTTTTTCCTCATTAATAATATGCTCGGGAAGCAGCTCAATTGTTGATGCATTCGTCTGAAAAGAGTTTTTAGCTCCTGGATATCTCTGTTGTAGCGCCCTTTCTGTTACATAACTTAAAGCCTTCGCTTTTCGACATTGAGCTTTAAGTTTATAAGTAAAAAATAACCGCATAAAGGGGCGAAGCGGATTATTAATAGTTCCTGGTCTAAATACTTCCCATGGATCACCTACAACTTCCAGCGCATAGGGTCTGTTTGAGGGAAGAAGTTTTTGAAATAAGTCCGCAATTGGAGATCCGACTCTCATAATAATTGCGGCATCCGGATTATTATTTATTAAATTTCGTAAGGAACTTTTAATTTTTTTTCTTTGGAAATAAAATTGTTTCGGTCCATGATAATAGGGAATCGCATGAAATTCTAAATTATCCCCACTCACAATATGGTGAGGACTCTTAAGTTCTTTAACTTCCAGGATTCGGCTTGTGATAATAACTTTATCAAAGACTTTTAAGTATCTATCCCAAAAGGGTTTTTGAAATGACATTTCTGTCCAGACTTTTCCATCTGGAGTTCTTTTGAATCTATATTCTAAGGTAACTATAACATTCATGTCGATTTCTTCTTTGTTTGATTTATAAAATTTGATAAAACAAATATACCTCCAAAGAATATAATAGCGTATAAATTTCCTTTGATGAAAGCAAGGCTATCATTTCTAAAAGAGTACATTGTAAATGCTGTGAAAAACACACTGAAATATTTAAAGAAATCTTTGTTGTAAAAATTTCTCATTATAAGGCGTTGTAATAAAGTTATAACAGAAAATGTTAAAACTATTCCAAAATAACCAAAATTTATATAGCCTTCAGCATCCAGGCCAAACCCATAGCCAGAAGTACTTTTGGGAGCATAATTTTCTTTAAACCAGGCAAGGTTATTAAAATCTGTTTTATATATAAAGCTTGGGAGTAAATTTTGAATAGAATTAAGGTAAGTGAAGCCATTAAAAAACTCATAAGATTCATTCATGAGCTTTATAGTGAAGCTATTTATAAATAGGAGTGAGCCTTGATTTAAGATTGAACCTAAAACTGAATTACTTACTTGTGATGAGTCCCGTAAGAAAAAAATTAAAGTTCCAAGGGCAAAAAAACTAATTCCACTCGTAAATATTAGGAACTTTCTTTTCCTCGAAACTTCAGTGAAGATCAAAATATGAATACCAATTGCGACGAGAGGGAAAATAAAATCTCTTTCTCCTGTCACAAGACAATAAAAAACATATGAAGCTAGGTTTAACCAATATAGTTTTTTATTTTTAATCAAAAAATATAGACTCACTAAATAAACTTCAATAAGAAGATAATTATAATGCAATCGTGGCGTTAGAAGCGCAATTTTATCTATCTTTGAACCAGAAAAAGAAAATATTAAAACGTAAAGACTTTGGAGTATTGAATAAATCGGGAATAAAACAAAAAAGAAATTAGAAAAACTTAAACTTGTTTGGATGTTATATTTAAGCTTTTGTGTATTGTGAGAAATAGCTATGCCTAGAAAGCACATTGTTGCGATTGCTAAAGTGAAATTATTTGTAGCCTGAGGGATATATTCAACAGGAGTTCCAAAGTATATAGGTATACCAATTAAATAATTAATAACAGGTCCAAAAGTGAAAAAGAAATAAAATAAAATAAGATAGGTTAATGGGTCCTTTTTTCCATTCCAAAAGATCTTTATTAGAATACAGATCATACTAATAACTAAGTTTGTATATATTTGAGTTTGAGCTGTCATTTCAAACTCCTAAGTCTTTTTAAAACGATTCTTAAATTAAGGATAAAATGTATCCCAAGGATGATTGAAAAAGCTACAAATCCACCAGATAAATTATATTTTTTTATTAGATAAAAGGACAAAGCAAAATGACTGAGAATCAGAACAATTTGATTGGTGAATAATTCTTTATAGTTATTTTGTGAAATTAGCTTGTAGTTAGTAAGCGTAGCTAATAATCCAAGGGGAATGAGATAGTTTAAATGTGAAATCAGTGGTGCATATTTATGTAGTGTCTCAGGAAAGATAATTCGATAAATTAGTTCTCCAAAAAGGAAATTTGATAAGATAAATACGGCAGAAATACCAAAAATAATAAACAAGCTATATATAATATTTTTTCTATGACTTTTATAGCTTTTGGCGTCCTGAGAGAACTTATTTATCCATACTTGAATAATTGAATTAGAAAGTACCATCGCTAAATTATAAAAAACAAATAGTGTTGTAAAAATCCCAACATATTTAGTTCCTAAATGAAACTCTAATAAATACTTTGGTATATTTATATTAAATGAAATTAATAGAGCCGACAGGGATAGGGGAAGAAGAGAATTTAGTGAAACACTTTTTGAATGATTATTAAGTTTTATCAAGTTTAGATTTGTGTTTTTTAGATCTATGACAGAACAGAAAAAATAGATGAAAGTTATTGAGGACAAAAAGTAATTATAATTTCTTGTGAACTTTGATACTAGAAAAGTTGTCCCAATGAGTAAAGTTGCTTTTACCATTTGGGATAATCCAATGTATTTGATGTTTTGCTCTTTCTGTTTTTGAGCAAAGCTGAATTCAGAAAACATTTCCCAAAACTTATACAAGGAAATCAGTATTATGCTTACCATTAAAGCAGTTTCAGTAAAAAGGCTTGCTGTGATAGAGATGATTAAAAAAAGAAGACTTCCATATAATCTTAATTTGTAAAATGGTGTTAATTTTTTTAATTCAATTTGAGAATTATAATAATTTCTTATTTGGAATTGAAAAAACAAAGCAAGGGGACTGATAATGGCCAGTCCTAAGGAGTAACTTCCCAATTCTTCTGGGGTGAAAAAGTGAGTCAGTAAAAATAAGATAAACCAGCCCGAAAAGGACATGGAAATGACACCATAGGTGTTAAAGAATTTCTGATTAAATAACTTTGTTAATATCATAATTTAAGTACTTTAAATCTATGATACACCGGCCATCTAGAGAGGCTTATTATATAGAGAAGTATTTTCCACCTACATTATGAAATTTATACATCTTATAATATTAAGAAGATTTTAATCTTTATGGGTCTCCATTTGGATTACAGAAAATTAATTTTTAGAGAGATGGAAAAACGATATGAGAAAAGCAGTTCTACTTCTTGGGAACTATTTATTTAGACCAACCTTTGACCTACTTTTTATTTATCCATTATTTATTCATTCCTTACCTTTCCAAAACAAAAATATTTGGTTTGCTGGCTTTGCTTTATCCTACTTTGGGGCAACGATATTACTTAGAGGACATTTAAAATCTTGGAGATACTTCTCGTTTGAAGATTTAATTTTGCAGTTAGGTATTGTAGCCGTTTCTTCTTTAAGCTTGGTAACCTTAAATTTTGACCTACTACTAATTAACTTCATTAATATTAGCTTTTTAACTCTTTCATTAAGGGCCATAAGAAGGCTAAGTTTTAAGTATATTACTTCTGAAATCAATGGCAAACAAAAAAGGGTTGCTATTGTTGGGCAAAGGAATCATGTAGCTTTAGCTAGGTCATTGAAAGCTCAAGGTTATGACATTGTAGGTCTTATAGATGAGCAAGACCAGGGATTATATAAGTCATCATTTCCTGTTCTTGGAACTTCCAAAAATATTAGCACCGTAATCGCCAATTATGAAATTGAACTAGTGGCAGTTTCCGGAGAAATAAAAGGCCATGATTTACAGATGATAATGCAATCCTGTCTCGACAGTAGAGTTGATCTAAAGCGGTATTCATTTGATGTAAATGATAATCATTGGAGTTTAAAAGAATTTGATCTACATGAATTATTAGGCAGAAAGAAAGTTAATGTCGATTTGTCAGAATTAGATTTTGAATTAGATGGTGCCACAGTTTTGATTACGGGAGCAGGGGGCTCTATCGGTTCTGAAATTGCTAGGCAAATTGCTGGCTATAATGTCAAGAAACTACTCATTCTTGATTCCTCTGAGTACAATTTATTTCAAATCAAAAAAGAATTGAATCAAAAGTTTCTTAAAAACAAAGAAATAATTCCTCTCATGGCGGATATTAAAGACCGACAAATGATGGAAGAGATTTTTAAAGATCATTACCCTGATCGAGTCTATCATGCAGCTGCATATAAACATGTCCATCTAGTGGAGGAAAATCCTTATTCTTCTATACTAAATAATATCCTTGGGACCCATAATTTACTTAAGCTCTCAAAGAATTATGGGGTCGAATGTTTTCAATTAATTAGTACAGATAAAGCTGTGAATCCTACATCTATTATGGGAGCCACTAAGAGAATTTGTGAACTTCTTGTTTCAAGTGAGGCTAAAAATGGTGAAGGACTTTATTGTTCCGTTCGCTTTGGTAATGTTTTAGGCTCTAGTGGTTCATTAATACCCATTTTAAAGAAACAAATTAAAAGTGGGGGACCAGTTACCATTACAGACCCTGGGATGAGAAGATTTTTTATGAGTATTCCGGAAGCGGTTTCACTTGTTTTAAAGTCGAGTTGCATTTCACATAATGGTGCTATTAATATTTTAAAAATGGGTGATGAAGTTAGAATTGTTGATATCGCTAGAAAATTAATTAAGTTATGTGGGTATAGTGAAACAGAAATTCCTATTGTTTTTACAGGTAAGCAGCCCGGAGAAAAACTATATGAGGAATTATACCTTTGCGGGGATGAGTTAGATACTTCTCATCCAGATATTGTATCTTTACCGTTTGGAGATGGACTAGGACTTTTTCAAAATGAAAAAACGTTCAAAAACTTTGAAATGAAGACCCATCGGATGATTGAACTGGCACGAGAAAATAATGATGAAGCCCTAACTATTCTTCAAGAGCTAATAAATAAAACCAATAGAGAGATTACAAAAACTGAAAGCGTAGAAGTTTCTCTAGGGAGATCTGCTTGAAATTAAAGCGTGGAATGGATATTTTCTTAAGTGTGGTGGCATTAATTGGATTAATGCCTCTTCTTATTTTTGCCGCAACCGTAAGTTTAATTCTTCAGGGAAGACCCATCTTTTTTATTCAAAAAAGAATTGGAAAAAAGAATACACCATTTTGGTTAATTAAATTTCGTACTATGTCTTTAGATAAAGATAAACCTGAACATGAACGTATTTCATGGTGGGGAAAGCTTTTGAGAAAAAGTAGTATTGATGAACTACCTGAACTGATCAATATATTAAAAGGTGAGATGAGCTTGGTTGGACCAAGACCTTTATTAGAAGAGTATCTTCCATTTTATTCTCAAGAACAAATAAGAAGGCATGATGTACTACCTGGACTTACAGGACTAGCTCAGATTAATGGAAGGAATGGTCTTTCATGGCATGAAAAATTTGAGTTGGATTTAAAATATATAAAAAATCAATCTTTGTGGCTTGATTTAAAAATTATTTTTAATACTTTTTATAAAGTGATTTTAGCTAAAGATATTAATTCATTATCTGGTGTTTCTATGAGTCGTTTTGATGATCCATTCTATGTTGTGGGTGCTGGAGGTCATGGCAAAGCAGTTCTAGCTGTTTGCGAAAGGGCCTCAATCGATATTAGAGGTGTTTTAGACGACACTTATGAATACAATCACGATCAACTGATTATAAGTCATAAACTAGTTGGAAAAATTAAGTCTGAAATGGGTGGAAGAGGCATTATTGCTATAGGAAATAATGAAGTAAGAAAAAAGCTTTCTCAAGCCATGGCTCTAAATTGGGAAACAGTTATTTGTCCATCAGCTATTGTTCATCCATCCGCCAAGATAGGAGAAGGATCAATAATTATGAGTGGAGCTCATATTGGTCCAGATGTGAAAATTGGCAAACACTGTATTGTGAATAATGGGGTAAATATTGAACATGATTGTATGATTGATGACTTCACTCACTTGGCTCCAAATTCCATTTTATGTGGTTCCGTTTCAATTGGTAAAAATTGCTTTATAGGCGCGAACTCAACAATCATTAATAATATAAATGTATTTGAGAATATTGTTATTGGTGCTGGAAGTACTGTAACACAAAATATTTCTCAGGCGGGAACCTATGTAGGTTCTCCAGCTAGGAGATTAAAGGAAAAAATTATGATTAAAAGTGATCACAATATTAAAATGGCTGCCCCAATAATTGAACAAGACGATATTGAGGCTGTTGTAGAGGTCATGAAAAGTGGTCATTTATCCCTTGGACCAAAAATTATAGAATTTGAGAAAAAATTTACAGATTATACTGGTTGTAAACATGCGGTTGCTGTTAGCTCGGGAACTGCTGGTCTACACCTATCTTTGTTAAGTATGGGGATTGGTCCTGGAGATGAAGTTATTGTCCCTTCTTTTACCTTTGTGAGTTCAGTTTCAACCATTGTTCATGTTGGTGCAACACCAGTTTTCGTAGATATTGAGCCTGAAACATTTTGTCTTGATCCACAAGAGGTTGAAAAACTAGTTACACCTAAGACTAAAGCAATTTTAGCTGTTGATGTGTTCGGACATCCGGCTAACTGGACCGAGTTACAAAAAATTGCATCTAAGCATAATTTATACACGATTGATGATTCTTGTGAGGCATTGGGTGCTAGGTGGTCTGAGGAGAAAGTTGGAAAGTTTGCAGATACATCAATTTTTGCTTTTTATCCTAATAAGCAGATTACCACAGGTGAAGGTGGAATTATAGTTACGGATGATGATGAGATTGCTGAAAAACTTCGCATGCTTAGAAACCATGGTCGATCTAATATGGGAAAATGGCTTAAGCATGATCTGATAGGCTATAACTATCGAATGAATGAGATGAGTGCAGCACTCGGAGTATCCCAAATGAATAAACTTGGTAGAATCTTAGACGGTAGAGAACTTATAGCGAATACTTATAATAAGTATTTTCAAGATTTTGAATACGTAAAAACTCAAGTTATTAGACCTGAAGCAAAAATGAGCTGGTTTGTATATGTGATTACCATTAAAGATGGAATTGATAGGGATGTTATTATTAAAGAACTACAAAATGCAAATATCCCAGCTAGAGCCTATTTTGAACCGATCCATAGTCAACCGATGATGGAACAGATTCAATTCAGGTCAGGAAGTTTAAAGGTCACAGAAAATATTGCCAATAGAACTATTGCACTACCATTTCATGCTAATATGACAGATACAGAGATTGAGTTCGTCGTAATGAATGTTAAAACTATTATAAAATCACAATTGGGAAAAGGCAGTGAAAAAATTGTAGCTGCTTAATATGGGAGAATACTTTGAAAGTTATTTCGATAGATTTTTCAGCAGAATTAGAAAGGCTAAAGCCCTATTTAGTTAATGGGGAATTTACGAATATAACCAGAAGTGAAATGAACGAAAGTTCACTGAGAGATTCAGATCTTGTTTTATTCAATCCCATTGATAATGTTTCCCTTAAAGATTTTTACCTAAGCTTCAGAAAATATAATAGTACAAAGCCATTGATCATGAAGCAAAACTTTAGATCAAAACTGGTCGATATTATAAGCGCTGATAAAAAAACTATCTTCTACTCTGATCCAGGTGAAATAGATGAATTCTTAGAATGTCTTAAAGATGATAATGATAATATTGATTATCATCCGATTCCACTTCAGATTCTAATGGTTTTAGATATCTCTCTAGTAGATATTTTTTTAAAAATCTCAAATGATAAATTCATCAAAATAGTACGAAAAAATGAAAATGAAATTAAAGAAGTCTTAGAAAAATATAAAAAGAAGAATTGTCATTATATCTATGTAAAAGAACAAGATTTTTCTATAATCTTAGATCATTTTTCTCAAGATGAATTTAAATTAGATGTGAGTAAAATTCCTGAAGATTTAAAAAAGACTTTTCATAAGGATGTTTTTCACTTTGTTCATTACTCTTTACATATGATTGGGTTGAATGAAGAAACATTTAAGACTACGAATCGTTTACTTAAGAATACGATTCATGTTGTAAAAAATTCTAAGAAAGAAAATCTAAAGAAAATATGGAAATCTTATTGTAAAAATAAGAATTATCTTGTTGAACACTCTTTGATTTTATCTCATATTGTTACAAGTGCTGCAAAATTTTATGGAACAGGACAGTCTCTGGCAGATAAATTGCTTATGGCCGCTATGTTTCATGATATTGCGCTTATTAATGATAATATTGCTAAAACTTATGGCTCTAGTCAGCAACAAGATTCTTATAACTATAAAGAACTTGAGGATTTTGAAGACCATCATGACACAGCAACAAAGCTTTTAGATGCTATGAATGGTGTTCCTAGTGATGTCATTGTTATCATTAATCAACATCATGAAAAGTTTGATGGTACGGGGTTTCCAAGGGGTCTTGCTGGAAAGAATATAAATGTATCCGCAGTTATGTTTATTGTGGCCCATGAATTTGTTCAGGAGCTTTACTTAAGAGGTTTTTCATTGTCTGCGAGAAATCAAGTCTTAAAAGAAATGGGTGATAAATATACTTCTGGTTATTTTAATCAAGCAGTTATGGCTTTGAGAAAATCATTTGAAGAGGAAGAAAGCCTAGATCATTCAAGAATGGTTTCCTAATTGTTATTAGTGTCTAAATGAAACCAGAATCATTTTGTTAATCATATCAGTGTCATATTGTTACTTTCCAATACGAGGATTGTAAGTTTTACTACAGTTTTAACTATTATTTGTGGCACGTTTGTTGCGTATCCCCTTTTTATAATCATTCCATGAAGGAATAAATTAATCGCTTTAAACATTTGGGGGAAAATATGTTTAAAAAATCAGTATTTGTTGGAACTCTTTTATTAACTACAACGTCCGCGTTTGCAGTAGACCTGCTTACTCTTTCAGATGATTTAACAGCATCCAGTAAAAAAATCTCTAAGCTCGCTGAAAGAATTGAATTTGGAAATGGTGGAGCAAGAGCTGAAAGAAATCTTAAAAAACAACTGAAGCAATTAATGGATACAGCTAAGGAAATGAAATCAATGTTAGGTGGACAAGGTGGTAATGGACCAAATCCAATTCCAGGGCCGATCCCAGTGCCTCCTCCAATAAGTATTATGTATACAGCCAAATGTCATATTGATGATGATCCAGATCTTTCTTATAATCAAAATGTAGTGGATGTAAGGGGAGCATCGATAGCAATGGTATTGGATGATTGTAAAATGATGGCCAAAGCAATGTATCCCACAAAAAACCATTCTTCAGGAATTAAAGATTTGCAGTTACAGGGGCCGGTTCCAATGGGGATGCAAACAGGTGAGTGTCATATTGATGATGATCCAGATATGTCTTTTAATCAAATAGTTCAAGGAACAATTGTTGGGGCTTCTATTCAAGATATCATCGCTGATTGTAATATGATCGCTGAAGATGCATATGGTATAAAAGGTTCTGCAGGATTAAAAATTGTGAACTCAGGTATTCAAATTCCAATGGGAGCTGTTTCAGGTGTTTGCCATATTGATGATGATCCAGATATGACTTTCAATCAACATGTTGTGGGAACAATTTTTGGTCACTCTATTCAAGCAATATCTGCTGACTGTGAAGCTTTAGCTCTCTCAACATATGGATCACAGGGTTCTAGCGGTATGAAAGATATTCAACGATAAACCAGAACACTTTAATTTAGATAAGCATAATTCAAGCCCATCTTTTTGATGGGCTTTTTTTAGCTCTTTAAATGGCCAAAAATACTTATTAGCCGAGTAGTGCACTAAAGTAAATGCCTATATAAACCGAGTAGTTTAGTATGAAGAGTATTAAACTGCTTTTATTTATCTGTGGTGTCGTATTGTGTGGATCTTCTTTTGCTCAGTCTTGTGATATCTATATCCATGGATATACAGCAGATGGGAATGACTATTTTGGAGATTTGCCTAGACAAGTTGTATGGGATGCAAGCCAGGAAGTAGAGGTTTCGTCCGTTGAAGTAGCTCAGAAAGTCCTAAAGCAGGTAGAAAGTTGTGATTCAAATATGCCAGTTGTTTTAAGACCTCATAGTTATGGGGCTGCTCAGGTTCAATATATTCTCTCAAGAGGCCACCAGTTTCAAGATATTTATCCAGACCATATTTTTGTAAAAGTTTATAAGGTCACCACAGAGGTCTATGCTTATACTGGAGCATTTCAGGGAACCCCCTTAATGGACCTAGTATGTGCAAATAGATTAACTAGATATGTGGGAAAGTTGGTTGGTAAGTCTTGTGTACGAACGCTTAGCACATCTAAAGTGGATAATATTGTTTCAAAGGCAACTTCTCCAGGTGTTCCGACATTTCTTATAACATCAGATGACAGGTCTGGTTATCTTAAAACTACAGGAACCATTATATCAAAACATATGATTAGTTTTTTTAGCTTTATAAGAGGTTACAGAAATCAAAATGACAATACTCTTCCTCTATATGCCACGAGAGCATGTGCGAAAAAGAATGTTCTCTATTCTAAAAAACAAAACTGTAAGAAAATTGATAATAATTATTTTAGAAACTTTTTTCATACTTCAAAATATCACCATACTGAGTTTTTAAAAAACAAAGAGTTCATGGAATTAAAAAATGAAAACAATTAAATTCCTTTTCTTTTTTATAATATCTTTTTCAACAGTATCTCCTAGTTTGGATGAAACTTATCATTCACAAAATAAAATTATCAAGTCAAAGAATATAAAGAGGACTCTAGCGGCTATACCCCAGGAATCTGTGAATACGAATAAAAATCGCGTTGAGAAGAAAAAAGAGATTAAGAATTTTTCTGAAAGAAACCTTAAAGAAACTAAAATTATATACCAAAAGATGTCAGCATATCCTCCTACGACCGCTCCTATGGATAGTAAGGTCGATATTGATCCTATTGAGGAAAAGTATACAGGACAAAGGCTAAGCACTATTGGGAATGAAGGTAAATCATCTCTAAGGGTAGTGACTGAGAAAACATTTTTTAGCGAAGAAGAAACAATAAAATTAAAAATTCACACTTCATTTTTAGGAAAACCTATTCCCGCAGAAATCTCAATTTTATTAAATGGAAAAAAAGTGGATCAATTAATTGAAGTTAAAAAGGGAGAGTATAACTTAGAGGTCTTACCGTTTGAAGGAATGGCTGAGAGTCTCTATTTTGATATAAGTGCTGCTATTGGGAAAGAGGAAGCTTTCACTTCGGTAAGTCTGAAAAGAGAAAGAAATATCCTGAGTTTTATTGATATAGAAAGTGCAGATATTGACTCCAAAGGTAATCTTGTTTTTAAAACTAAATTTGAGGTTATTCAATCTGGAAAATACTCAATTCGTGGAACTCTTTATGATAATGATGGAAATCTTATCGGTAAAGCTACTGGTTTCAAGGAACTGCAATTAGGCTATGACTCTATCGATTTAAGCTTCTATGGTTATCTTTTTACAACTAAAAAAATAAATGGTCCTTATATTTTAAAAAACATAGAATTAAATAAGGTTTCGAATAATTTGAGTTTCACTTCAAATAATTATTTTGAAGTGAATTATGAAACCGAAACCTTTCGGTATGATCAGTTTCATAATTCACCTTATAATGATGAAATACTTCTTTCTAAAATTCAGAAATTAAAGTGATATAGTTGTTCCTGGAGTAATAATTTCAAGATTTGTTTTTCCTTTTAAATGCTTTTTAAAATCTTCTGGAGTACCTGTTAAGATCGGAAAAGTTCCATAGTGAATTGGAATAACTTTTTTAGGCTTTAAAAGTGAATTAATAGCATAGGCAGCCTCTTTAGGTCCCATTGTATAATTTCCCCCAATTGGAACAAGTGCTAGGTCTGGTTTGTAATAATCCCCAATCATTTTCATATCAGCAAAGACACCTGTATCTCCTGCATGATATAACTTTTTACCGTTGGAAAATTCTAGGACATAACCAATTGGTTCTCCACCATAGTGAACGTCATCATCGATTTTAACTGAAGAACTATGTTCTGCTCTGACCATGATAACTTTTAATCCTGGACCTATAGGACTAACTTCACCTGATTTATTTAGCGGATGAAATCTGGCTTTTTGGATTTGTTCTTCTGCAATAAGAACATTTCCCATGTCTGCATTCATAATAATTTTTGCTTTAGGTGATAGTTTTAAGATTTTTTGATAATCACCCAAGTGATCTCCATGGCCATGAGTTATAAGGACTAAATCTATATTTTTATATAATTCATCTTCTTTGAATTTTTTAGGAGTTTTAGGGTTACTGTAAATAAATGGATCAATTAATATTTGTTTTCCTTCAGCAGTTTTAATAAGAGTAGTAGCTTGACCAAGCCATGTAATAGAAGTTTGTGCTTTAGCATTGAGTGAAATTAACAAAGCCAAGCAAATAAAAAATTTCATATTTTCTCCTTGATATTTTTGTTCTATTGTATGGGAAAGCTTTAGGGTGGGAAAGCTTGTCTAGGAAAAAATTAAAAAATACTAGGAGTAAAAAATTAAAATTGCAATTATAGGATGTGGGAATGTGGGAATGGCAGCAGCCGTTTCAATCTTTCAAAATAATCTAGCTGAAAAACTCATTTTGGTTGATAAAAACGAAGATTTGGCTAAGGGTGAGGCGATGGATCTCATGCATGCACAGGGTTATAATGGAAGGTGCTCAGTAAGTTTTAAGCAACTGGAAGAATTAGATGAAATTGATATTATAATTATTAGTGCTGGTGTTTCACAAAAAGATGGTGAAACTAGATTAGATCTTCTAAATAGAAACGCTATTATATTAAAAAATATAATTCAAAGTTTAGATAAAACTTGTCCTCATTCTTTAATTATTATGGCAACTAATCCAGTTGATATTTTAACCTATGTGGCACAAGACTTAAGTTCGAGAAACTCTAAAAAGATTATAGGAACAGGCACAATGTTGGATACTTCTCGATTTAGATCACTATTAGGAGAATATTATAATGTCGATCCAAAATCAGTTCATGCGTATGTCGTAGGTGAGCATGGAAATAGTGAGGTTCTTCTTTGGTCAAGTGCGGCGATTGCTGGAAAATCCATTTTGGATTCTAAAGTTCTAGGTAAAAAAATAGATAAAGAATCGATTGAAAAAATTACTTCAGATGTCACTTATGCAGCATACTCTATTATTGAAAAGAAAGGATATACCTCTTGGGCCATCGGGATTATTATTTCTCACATGGTTTCTATTATTTCACAAAACAAGAAATCAGTTGTTCCTTTAAGTGTGAGAGTAGAAGACTATTTAGGGGTATCAAAAACATGCTTAGGTCTTCCTGTCGTCTTAGGTCGAGAAGGTGTTGAAGAAATTTTACCAATCCAAATGAGTAAAGAAGAAGAGAATCTTTTTAAAGCCTCTGGTGAGATGCTTGCAAATATTATTTCTGAGATGGATTACTAAGGACTTCAATTGAATCAAAAATCCAAAAATCTGGCTGATTCATAATATCGTTACCTTGAGCATAACCTAATTTAACTTTTTGCCCAACTTCTAAATCCTTGCATTTAAGCTTTTTCGAGTCTTTGGTTAGAATTGTATGACCTGTTATACGAGATTCCATCATGCCATACTTGGTCTTAATTGCTATGGAAGTTCGATTATTGCTACAAGCACCAAGCTTGATAATTTTCCCCTCAGTAAACTCGCTATAAGAAATGCGATCTGCATAAGAACACAGACTGAACCAAAAAAAGATAAAACACAGAGACTTCATTGTAATTCCCCATTTAAAATATCATTGACGAGGTTTGAAACAGCTTTTGTTGCCTCTCCAAGGTAATGTTTATCAAACAAATTGCTAATTTGAGTTTTTTCGAGATTTACTTCTATGGAGAGTGCATTATTAGGAATCCATGAGACAAACTGGGCAGCAGGATATACCTGCCCTGAAGTTCCAACCGAAATAAAAAGATCACACTTGAAAAGAAGATTTTGAATTTTATCCATATGATAAACATTCTCACCAAACCAAACTATATCAGGACGCAAGTTCCCCTTGCTTTGACAGCAGTCACAAATACTTTGATCATTAAGAATACCGGTCCACTCGTAAGATTTTTGAGTTCTTTGGCATTTTGCTTTAAGTAATTCCCCGTGCATATGCAAGATATTGGTTGATCCACCTCTTTCATGAAGGTCATCTACATTTTGGGTAATGAGATGAACATCTCCATCAAATTCTTTTTCAAGTCTTCCAAGGGCATGATGAGCTAAATTCTCTCTTACTTCTGAACTCAAAAGTTGAGTTCTGCGTTGATTATAAAATTCAAACACTAAATCTGGTTTAGAGTGAAAGCCTTCAGGAGAAGCAACTTCATAAATATCGTGATTTTCCCAGAGTCCGTTTTGATCTCTAAAGGTCCTGATTCCTGATTCTGCGGATATTCCTGCTCCAGTGAGAATGACAATATTTTTCATGAATTTATTCTATCATACATAAAATCTAATTTTTAAAAATTTAATTTAAGTTCTAAACCTAGTTCAGTAAAATCATGACTCACCTGAAGCATTTTTACTTTTTGTAAATAGCCAACTAAGACTAGACTATTTAAATCATATAATTTATATCCAATTTGGAATCTTGCTTCAGTACTTGATTTTTCTTCTTTTGTTTTAAGGTTATAAATCTCTTTTACAGCAGAAATGGCAGCTTCCTCCAAGTCGGATTGGAGAGTTTCTCTTATTCTTGCTTGGCCATAACCTATTTCTAAGAAAAGATTTCTTCGATAAAAAGTTAAATAACCTCCTACTGATTCGATATCAAATAAAAGTTTAGGAGAACTATTGTCATGGCTAATTGAAACAGAAGATTCATGATTACTCATATACATTCCAACTTCATAATCGCTATTTAAAATTCCAAGCTTAAATGTATTAGAACTTCCACTTGCTTTTCCATTTCTCTCACCCAATTCTTTGGTGATTAACTGATTAATTCCATAGTTTCCAGATAGAACAATATTACTGTAAGCATTATTAATTAAGAAAATATAAATAACAAATAGAAAGACTCTAGTTTTCACCATTTTATTCTATCATTATTTCAATACTTTAAATCTGAGTAGAAGAATTTTCCTCTCAGTTATTAAGAAAGTTTTAATATAAAATGTCGATAGGTCTACTGTGAAATATATTATTTTAATTTTATTTATCATTAGCTGTGTTGAGCAAACTCCAGAAAAGACTTCAAGTTTAATTGATGCCGGTTCTGGAGCTACATATATACTTGAAGGGGAACTTGTTGTTACTAATTATTATTCAGATTCAGCTCTTTTATTAGACTCAGATGGAAACTTTAAAGAGATACTTTATAATGTAGAGAATAATCAGGAGCAGGTCGTTGGAGTAAACTGGAATAACAGTACCAATGAAGTAGTTTTATCTATTAATGGCTGGCCAGATAGGTTGGTTGCTATTTCAGCTATAGATGGATCTCAAAGAGTTGTAGTTCAGACAAACCAGTTTAATGGAAGTACACTAGGAGTTACTGTCAATTCTAATGGTGAATATTATGCAATTGAAACTCATCGAGTTGAGAAATTTGATTCGAATGGGATTCGTATTAATAATGGAAACTTTCCGACGGGAAATTTGTTTAACAATCTATCACAGATTAATTTACATTCAGATGGTGGGTTCCTAGTCTGTGGCTATGGAGGTGATAGAGTTGCAATTTATAATGAAAACGGTGTTCAGCAATTTAGTGCAGTTTCTGGAATTTCAGGAACGACTAATGGCTTTGGTTGTAATCAGCTTTCAAGCGGAGAAGTCGTAACTTCTTGGGATGGAAGTAGTGATACTATTACTGTATATAATTCTGACTTATCTACAACTCTTGCTAGTTTTTCAGATACTAGCATCCTTCCGGCACCTAGGGGAATTGGTATAAAGGCTAATGGTAATATACTGGTAACAGATGCCTCATATCATTATATCGTAGAACTGTCATATAACTCCGATGATAACTCCCTATCTTTTGTGAGAAGTATCGGCGGAGGATTACTAAACTACCCTTGGCAAGTTATCGAAATTCCAGAATTTTAATGATAAAATTGTAAAATTTGCGAAAACTGAGAACTAGTGTTTACAATTAGTAGTTGCCATTATACTTCTCCCTTAAAAAAGGGGAAACCATATGAAAAAATTATTATCAATCTTATTATTAGGCGTTAGTGCTTCTGCATTTTCAGCTGTTTTACCAGAGTTTAGTGCTTTCTCTAAAGGCGATAAACTAGTTGTTACGGTTTTAGGTGATTCATGTAACTCTTATGGAGCAAGCTTAGAGGTAAATTCATCTTGTGATTCTAGACGTTTAACAAGAAATTTTGCTTACTCATGTAGAGCAGAACTTAAGGTTAGTTCAAGTGAACTATATTGTGGAAATTCTGACCTTGATACTCCAAAGGTTATGGAATTAAGCTTGTCTGAGAATTTTGTTACAAAAGAAGCAAAGAAACTTTATTTAAAATATAATGGAGCAGTAGTTACTGTCGCTCTAGATCAATTGGGCGTAAATGATGAACCAGTTAAAGAGATCAACGCAAAAGAAATTTATGAGGCCTTAAAGGTAAAAGCAGTTAATTTGAGTCCAAGATATGGATCAGTAGAATTCCAAAAAAGTGTTGGTGGTTTAGTTTGTACTAATAATTACTCTTTTGGTGGTGGTACTTATAAATGTACACTTAGACAAAATAATAACTCTGAAAAAATTTACGAAGCTTTAACTGTTAAACCTAAGCATTTAAATCCTGGTATTGCAGGTTCTTATAGATTAGGAAAACTTGTAGGCGGATTAGAATGTGTGAAAAGTGGTGTTGTTTATCATAGCGATGAACCTGAATATACTTGTACGTTAGATTAAATTATAAAAGATAGGCGCTAAAGTTTGCGCCTATCTTAAAATACAAATATTTTTCAAATTAACTTTATAGCAACCATTTTTAACTGTTATAATGTCTTTAAGCCCTAAGCTCTTTTTAAGTCTATTTATATTTACATAAATTAAATTATCATCTGTGATAGGGTCATATTGTTTTTTTTCAAAAACATGATTGATTATGCTCTCTTTGGTCATGAATTCTGACTGATTATCTATTAAAAATTTAAAGAGCCTAACCTGTTGTTCACTATTGAAAAATTTATGATTCTCCTTACCATTCACATGAACTTGTTCTGTCTTGAAATTTATTAAAGAATTTTTTTCATTTAACTGTGCTTCTAATATTTCAATTTGATGATACTCAACTTCTTTTCCTTCCTTGAGAATTGTTTGAGTTTCAAATAAATCAATCCTTAAAAGATAACAAAGTTTTGTTAAATAATATTTCTCAAATGAACTTAGTTTGT
The DNA here is from genome assembly GCA_964215955.1 of Flavobacteriaceae bacterium. GTDB lineage: Bacteria > Bdellovibrionota > Bacteriovoracia > Bacteriovoracales > Bacteriovoracaceae. The sequence goes on along the minus strand of CAXPDR010000011.1, from coordinate 19,643 downwards.
TAAAAAGGATAACACTATCCTTCGCATTTGTGTGAGAGATATTTTTGTTGTTTATATAATTTGCTAAAATCTTTAGACTAGGACTTTTAAAGTCGTTTGTTATGTCTAAGCGAAGCGTTGGGTTCATTTGAATTTGGAAAAATTGTATAAGAAATTCTTTAAACTCAAAAATCTGAGGTGAGATTTGATTAGGGACTTCTTTTAGTAAATCAATAGCTTTTGCGTATTCATTATCTTGATAGAACTGAAAAGATAGAAGAATTTTATCTTTATTTAGTTCTTTGAAATGTTTATTTTGCTGATGATAATCAAAGCATGGGTTAAGATTGAAGCTATTTAGAGTTAAAAAGTTAAACTTATTATTAGCATAGTACCAGGATTCTAAGTCATCATGCTGGTTAGTTAAATCTTGTATTTTATCAATCTCAGGCATGTTTTGGTAAAGGTATAATTCACATTCTTGTTGATCAATTTCAAGGTGAATAAGATCAAATGAGTCTTCTGGATCCTGGTGTTCTTTGGCAAGTTCCAGATTTAAATTATACTTTTCTTTATTTTCTAGGAGCGCATATCCCTTCATTAAATATCTATGCTTATCAAATTTTTGAAATGCTTTGATTGGTGATATAGACAATAAGATCTCAATAGCTTTTTTTACATGACCAAGTTCCATGATATTATAAGCATAACTGAGATTAACTCGTATAAAGTCATGATTGTTTCGATATTTATCTAAAACAAGTTTTGCTTTTATTAGATTTTTAATCGCTTGTGCTGAATAGCCGAGATTACCGAGAAATAACCCTTGATTTATAAGGAGTTTGGCCTTTAATTCAGGATAGCCTTTAAATTTAGAATTAATTAGCAATTTACTTAATTGCTTTGAAAAACTTAGTGAAAGATTGTTTTCTTGTTTTCTTGATTTTAAAACAACAATATTTGATAGAACGACAGAAAGCATAACAATATCTTGTTCTTCATAATATAAATCAAAAGATTTTTCTAAACAGGTATCGGCTTGAGAGAGTTTGTTAAGGTGAGAGTACGCTCTGCCATTATAATAATACCATTTTGCACTTATTTCTTCCTGATTAAGAATCTTTAATACTTCCTCATACTTATCATTTGCCAGATAAATATCTGCAGCCAAATAGTTATTAGTTATTTCTGGAATTAAATCTAGGGCTTTATTGATATCTCCACTTAAAAAGAAAACTTCACCTAAAAGATTGGGTGAGCTTAACTCCCAACGATCAATAAAGATTTGGGCCATGGCCAAATTATCAGAAATAGCTAGAAACTTTATATAATATAGTTTTAACCCGTCTTCTAAGTTTGATATATTTTGACTTTCAAAAAACTTTTTTAGTTCTTCTTTTTCTCTATGACGAATGAGTGTTGCAAGATGTTCCTGATGTGAAGAAGACATTTAATCTCCTTTTCCTCTTTCTTTTGGACCAAAGGAAGTTCCTTGAACAGGTTGAGTTGCTAAGGTGGAAATATCAAGCAGATTATTTTTCTTAAGATAAGATTTTATATTTTTTCCAATAACTGATTTTATTTCTTTTTGAATCTTTTTGTTCTTGTCAGTTTCAATAGAAGATTCAAACTTTCTATATCTAACTTTTGCTAAAATCTTAAACGCTTTGCTTTTGTCTTCCTCTAAATAAGTTTTAAGTATTTCGTACATTGTATTGTTTATATTATTGTTTTCTATGTTAACTTCTTTAGAAGATTTTATACTGGAGTTTTGAGACTGAACTTTGATTTCTACAGGTTTAGCCGTAACAACCTTCCATCCAATATTGTTTTTGGTTGGGTAGTGGGTTTCAAGTAAATGTTTATAAAGCTTTTCGTATTTTATTTTTCCACGTCTAATAAATTGTGAGTGAAATTTGTAATTCTCGACTGGTTTTAAAAATTGTTTAGAATTTGCTTCTTGTTTTTGGATATAATAATTGAGTTCAGCTAAGTAGGCCCGAAATTCACCAATAAATTTTTCAGTATGAGTAGGATTTACTTTTTTACTTAAATCATGAATATAGGGGTCATAAAGATGGAATAATTCATGAAGGTAGGTCGTAACTGAAACTTCAGGGTGTTGATATAAATTCAAGGCAATAACTGAGGATTGATCATTTGCTGCAAAAAAACCAAATAGATCGTGGGGGTTCGATTTTTCTTGAGTCCATAAAGGCCTATTATTTAAATTTAAATCGGATGCCAAATGATAAAAAATTTTAACTTTATGCTCTTGAGAAATATTAGAGAGTAACTTGGTTCCATAATCAGTCATCAATAAATTACTAACTATATTTCTGTATATATATCTTCTTTCAGTTTCGTTTATTTGATATTCGTTTTGAAGGATAACTAAGAAGTCTTTTTCATTATCAGTATTTTTAAAGTTTTGGAAAAAGGATTTATAATAGCTTAACTGAGTTAAGGCTTGAGCTGAGCAGTTAGTACATAAGCTCTCTAGCGCTCTTGTATACTTAATATTCCCATAAGTATTGCTTAGGCTTACTAGAAGAAATGAAAGTAAGGTAAATATCTGATTTTTAATAAAATCTTCCCTGTAGAGTTTTTAAAAAAAGATATTAACGCACAGTGTTAGTGTTGTCTTTAAAATTGTTGGAATGAAGTAATTTTTACAAATAGAGGAAGGCACCATGCCTTCCTCAGTTCAGGAGAGAGTATTATTAATATGTATCTGGATCAAGTCCTTCAACAAATTGAATAATGGCTGGAAAAGCATTCTTTACTTCGGTATCGTTGTCTATTAGTAAAGATGCACCTGGTGCACCTGGAATAATTTCTTTTATCTTAAAACAAGTTCCATTTACTAAAACCTCAGTTATAGATATATCTGAAGGATTTTTATCAGAATAATACTGGGCTTGATAGCTCATTACATCTTGGAGAAGATGGTTGTTATCATTAGGATTTATAGACACATTAAAGGTTCTACCTCTTCGAGTTCCTCTGTAGGAACAACCTGTCAGGCTACTACCACCAAAAAGAGTAACTTCAAGGCTAGGATTATACTCTTGAAGGTTAAGTGAAAGATTCATACACATATCCATAACTTGAGTCTGTGGTTGGATATTGGTACAAACACCATTAATCTTAACAGATCTCATTAAGCTGTCTTGGGTCTGATACTGTGCTGATACATTAGAACAAGTATTGTATTTACTTTGATAGTTATTAAGATTTAAGTCATTTATCACAAAAGCCGCATTCGAATACTTACAATCGTAACCAGAGAATACTTCAACGAACTCACCCTGAGGCATTGGTGGTTGAACTGGGGGCTGTACCGGTGGCTGAGGAACTGGTCTCGTTGGAGGAAGATCATTGCCATCTCTTTCTTGTTGTCTCAAGTCTTTCAAAGCATGAAGTAAGGCCAAGGTAGGAGAGTCATATAATGCTTTTTGCTCCTCTAGTTTTCTTCTATTTCTTCTCATACAGCGTTTAGGGTTTCTTCTTTCTGCACAGAATGATTGTAGGGCCGATTTTGATTCTGCTCTATTCCAAGCCTCTGAAGTTTCTTGATTTCCTCTTGTTCTGCTTCTTTCAATTTCAGATGTTATAATTTCACCAACGATGTCACCGAAGTCATTTGCCATAAGTGGTGAAGTAAAACTTAAAATACCTAATGTTGCAATTACAGCCTTTTTCATTATTTTCTCCTTTTTAGAATGAATAATTTTCTTTGTTTTCTGTGAAAGGAAAATAATATGAATTAGAAAAATAATTAACTTACGTTGACTTACATGAACTTATTTCAAAATAAGTAATAGAAGGTATATTTTTTACTGAGTACTGTAGTTTTTAGAGGCTTGGTTTCTTATATCGTCTGAATTTTTTGATAATGATATCCATCCCTTGGTCACTTTTGAGAGAGGCCAGGATAAGTGTTGCAATTCCAATAATAAAGCTGGATTTGGCTGTTAAAAGTAGCTCAGGTATTTCAAATTCTTCACTGATAAGCCATGAGATATTCATTAAAATCCACATAAGCATTGAGAAATCAACAAGGATGTCAGCAAATTTATTATTCATAAATATGACAATGGTACCTGTGAGTACTGTTGGAATAGCAAAAATAAGAGATAGCTCTATCTGGCTAAACATCCACATAGCATCCATTAAAAACCAAAAAATCGAGTTCCAAAATTCAATTTTTTCTTTGTTTCCGGCACTTATCATTTTTTATCCTCACTAAACCTATTAAATTTGCCACAACTACCGGAAAAAACTAGCTCATATGAAATAATTATAGATAAGATAGAGGATATGTTAGAAAGAAATATAAATTTAAGACCTAAAAATAATTACAACTCGTGGGAAAAGATTAATCTAGGCTCGTGGAAGGTAAATGGTGACTCCCAAATCTATTCAGAGCTAATCTTAGAGATGGATAAAGTTAAGGACTGGCTATCCCTTGAAAATGTTAATTCTCAAGACAAAATAACCATAACTCACTTTTTAGGCGCAGTTATGGGGAGAGTCTTGAGGGATATTCCTGAGCTAAATGTCATTATTAGATTTGGTAAAATCTATTTGAGAGAAAATGTGAACATTTTCTTTCATGTGGCGAATAAAGAGGACTTGTCTGGAAAATGTATTAAAAATGTTGATAAATTAACACCTCAAGAGATTGCGAAAGAGCTTAATAATTCAGCAAAAAAAATAAGAGAAAATAGGGACGAAAGCTTTCAAAAGATAAAAAAAACCTGGGATATTATTCCGCCAATTTTTTCAAAATTTATTCTTGGAACAATTAGATTAATTACCAATCATCTGAATCTTTATATAAAGTCATTTAGACTACCCAAAGATTCATTTGGTGGTCTTATGATAACTAATATCGGAAGTTTAGGTTTTGATAGTGCATTCGTTCCTTTACCTCCATATACCGATACTCCTTTAATAATTGCCCTAGGGAAAACAAGGTATAGACCTATTTGTAATGATGCTGGCGAAGTTGAGGGAAAGTTTACTGTTAATCTTTGTATTACGATTGATCATAGAATTATTGATGGTTATAGAGGAAGTTTGATTGTTAAAGAGATTAAAAAATATTTTAAGGATCCAAGTCTTTTAGGTGACTTTTCTTAGGAAATAAAAATCTGTTCAACCAGCCTGTGGTGATGCAGTAATGTGAGTTTATATCACCTGAATGGTGCTTTGAATGTTCTTGTGGTGAAAGTATTATTTTAAATTTCATGAGTTTTTGAGCAAAAATATTAGGTTGGCTTTGGTGAGCCCATTTGTGAATTTGATTAGTATTAACTTGAAATATCGTAAAAATAAATGTGAATAAAACAAAAAAATCAAAATATAGACTGAGGGTTAATGTGATCGCTCCAATTAGGTATAGGGAGCCATTAGTTTCAATGAAGTCATGTTCTGTAATTCTGTTAGGATAAATATGGTGTTCCCTAAATGGTCTAATAAGTGCTGGACCTAAGATAAATGTATTCTCATCTCCTAAATTATCTGCAATATAGTGAACAATTCCTGAAAAAAAATCGGCCATAATCATGGCGAAAATAAGTGAAAATAAAAAAGTAAGTAAGGAATTAGGAGGTGTTCGCACGAAATAGTTAAGCGCTAAGCCAACTGCTGTGAGGTAAGCTAAAATTCCGGATGCTTCAAAAAATATAAACCATAATGGCCTTGCATCTAAGTTATCCTGCATTAATATTTTACATCCCTTATTATTAAGTCTTTGTAATGAGCATCGTAGGTTCCAAGAACATGGTCCCAAAAGGATGTGGTATTTCCAAAATTTCGTTTAGGCATTTTATGGTGATGGTAGAGATGGTACTTCGATATCCATTGAATATAGCTATTTTTATAAGGATTTGTATGGATTGAATAATGAACCCATTCGTAGAACATATAAAAAGAAATTAACCCAATAATTGAACCAAGAAAAATAGATAGATTTCCTACGGACAGTATGTAGAGAAGTACAAAATTTACTACGGCCATCGGAAGTAAAAATAAATAGTTTGCGTTTAAAACCTCTTTATCAGATATATCTCTGTGGTGATAAGCATGGAAACTCATCCAGAAAGCATTTATAGTCTTGTTTTTAAAATTTACGTGATAGATATATCTATGCATGGCATATTCAAATAAGCTCCAATATATTAAGCCTATAAAAAAGCCTAGAATTGATAAAAGTTTAGAAAAGTCTTCAAGACTAATGATGGCTGCAAGGCAACCAAGGGCCATGGGGGCAGCTATTAAATGACCCCATAAAGGATTATGCCACATAAAGTGTTTCTTTAGAGACGGTTTGGACTCAATTAATGACTTCATTGTTATCCCTTTTTAATAAGACTTGATGAGAGTATAAATGGTGCCTTAAAGATTTAAGAAATAAAGAAATCTGAGCTCCATCTATTAATCTATGATCAAAATGAATTCCAAGATCAAGTTGCTCTGCAATTGTTAACTTATCGTCTCTAACAACTGGGCGTTTCTCAACTCGACTTATGCAAATCACTATTGGGATTCTAGTATAAGGAGCGATCGGAGTAAAAGTTAATCCCATATCAAAACTTGAAACGTTAGTAACCATAATTGATCCAAAACTATCTTTTGGAATTCCTAGTCTTGTGAGGTCCAAATTTAACGTATATGAAAGGAAGGCTGTAATATCCAGTATAGCACGAGAGAAGAAAGATGGTGCGTACTTAAAAATCTTTTTAACTAGCCTAAACTCTGGATCACCGTTAAAGCATTCTGTAACTTTATTCTTGAATTGCTTGTGTAGACTTTCAACAGTATCTTTGTCTTGGTATTTGATTTTTACTCCCGATAAATCATCAAATCGGGAATTATCATAGACATGAAAAAACATTTCGACTTCTTCTCTACGATATATACGATTAAATCTTATTACTGAGTTTAGTCTTGGGTTTTCACTAAGTGCTTTTCCTAGGGCTTCGGCGAAGTAGCTATTAAAACTAATCGCTTTTCCAGACTTTTTAAGAGTGTTATATATATCAAGGTCTATAGTCTCTCTTAAATAAATACTGGAGGCACCGTTTGGTCTCCAGCTACCCATTGAAATTTTTCTCCACGGGCTTAATTTTTCAGAGGAAGTGTAGTTAACGCAATTCTTCACCAGATTGTTCCTTTCTATATTGGCTTAGAATAAAAACGTTCTCAGGTTTTTGGATGGTGGTCGGTTCAACTTTAATAAATTCGAAAACATCTTCAATGTTAACCTGCTTAGATCTATTTATTTTATCATTACAAAAAATTGCTCCATGATTGGAATAAAAACGAACTTCTTTGACTTTAGGAAGACTATTTTGAGAGGAAAGTGCCAAGACACCATCATTTTCTCCCGCAAGTTTTTTAATAATCATAGATGATAGTCTCAAAAAGCGAGGATAATGTTGAGGACTCTCAGAAGCTGTTTTCAATATGATAGACTTTTCAGCTATTTCAGGGTTTCTATCCTGGATCGCTCTCCAAGTGACTTGAACTTCATATTCTAAGTCCTCACTACTTGCTTCAGCTAAACTGAGTTTCAATTTTCTAGGCAGTATCAGAGATAAATATCTGAGTTTAATTTCACCTAAATGGGACTTTCCAAATAAAGGTGAGCCAAAAACAAACTTTTTTATTCGGGAGTTTTGAGAATATTCTGGATAGTCATGTATGAACTTTAAAAGCTCTAGTGATCCTCTGCTATGTCCAACTAGAACAATATCATTATGACTAGCAAGAAGTAATCGTCTAACTCTTGAGGCAATAAGACTGGCCCCTTCGGTAGATGATTTTTGGTAGGGATTTTGAATAAATTCTGTTTTTACATTTGAGTGCTTTTGACTAAGAAAGTTTTCCAGATCTTTAAAGTAATCAAAAACGTAATTTTTTCTTAATAAGCCACCAAATAGGCCGCCTATGAATAAATATGTGATAGTGTTTTCCCCGTTATGCATGCGATGCATATTAGCAGTTTTTTAAAAAATAGCTTTGGTATTGAAAAATCTACATGGACTTAAGCGCCTATTTAGAGGAAGTCATTAAAATTAATGATTTAAAAAATTGTAAATTTCTTTACTTTAAGTCATGATGTGTAAATGGTTATATTTATTACTTTTACAACTGTTATCCACGCAATTGCATTCACATTTGATGAATATATTCTCAATAAAAAAAGAAACCTTTCACAAAAAGAAATCAATAGTGCTTTATTAGATGGTATTTTATATTTGGCAGCAGTTGCTTTAACTATTTTTACGACATTTAGTGAAAATTTAGGCCGGGTTTATATAGGGCTTGCTATTTTATCTTGTATTTCAGTAGTAAAGAATGAAGCCATTTATCCAGGTAATATTCCGAAAATCGAGAGGATAACTCATGCTATGCTGTATGTTTTACACCCTTTGATTTTATATGCATTTTACATTTCTTGGGCCCAGAATTTTTTTCAAACAAATATGACTTACTGGATGCTACAACTTGGTTATTTTGTGTTGGGACTTAAAGCAATTTCCTACCATATGATTTACTGGAATTATATTCACCGTAAATAGTTATTTTTTAAGGCTTCTTTCATTCTAAAAATTTTACACCCTACCTAACCTTGATTCGGAATCATTGGTATAACTTGAAGAAAAAGAAAAAAGAGACACTTATGTATGACGAATTAGTAGGTCTATTCCTGAAAAGGATTAGAGGTGAGCATGATTGTATGTCCATGTCTAAAAAGATGGGATATTCTTATAATCAATATTTCAAGTTAGAAAATGGTTATAAAAAATTAACTTTCGATGACTTCATTAAAGTATGTAATCTTAAAGAAGATTATGATCTAGAAGATATATTTAAGTCTGAACTAAATATTAAACCTGAATCCCTCACCCAAAAGGATATCGTGAATAGTTATTGTGATGTTTGGGGAGATCCATCTCGAGTTATTCTAACTAGGGAAATGAAATTTTCGACTTCCAAATGGTGGAGAATCAAAAATAATAAAACAAAATTGTTTTTTAGTGATTTCCTTAATTTGTTAGATAATACAGGAGGGGATGTATTCTCATTTTTATCTCAATTTCTTGGTACCAAAAATATCGGTGATGGAAAATATGATACATCATTTCATGACAATGAGAACGAGTTTCTCTGTGAAAATCCAGATGCTGCATTTATTATGGTGGCGCTTTCCACTAAAGAATATCTTGAAAGTTCATCAAATAATCATTTAGACATAATTCAAAAAATATCTCAGGTTGATAAAGAGAGATTTCTGTTCTTATTTCACCGCCTAATGGAAATAGGAATAATTGAATTTGATAAAAACTTAAAAAAATATAGAAGAACTAAATTTAAAACTGAAACTCGAACAGATAAAACTTATGAAACATCTAAACAATTATTTCTGCATTGTGTTTCAAGGCAGGCTGAATATCTAAAAGATGAGCATGATCAAAAAAGGGTTTGTTTTGGAATGAAAGTGATGCCAGTTTCTCCTAATGCGTATGAACAAATTAAGTCTCAACTCCTTGATTGTTATTCAAATATTTCCAATATTATTGAAAATGATAGCGATGAAGCAGACCGCGAAATGGCGTTCTTCCAATTCGGTAGTATGATTTTACCGCAACTTGAAGAATAATTTCCAAATTAGAAAAAAGAAATTTCAGAGCTGGTAATCTTCCTTTTTTAGCTTTTCCTTTTGTATGACAATACATTAGAGGAAAAGATGAGAGTTAAGAAGAAAAAGATTTTCACTATTCAGCAGTTACCTGCCCCTTTGAGGCGGTGGCTTGTAAGATATAAAACTAAAGTTGATCTAACCCTACTCACTAAAAATAACAAAATACCATCTTTTACCAACAACCAAAGTTCTTATTGCAAAAGAAGAAAATAAAGTTATTGGCACGTTATCAGTTATTATGGATACACCTCTAGGCTTACCTATTGATGACTTTATTTCTCTTGGAGACCTAAGAAAGAGGAACCCAAGGATTTGTGAGATTTCTTCGCTTGCAATTGATCCAGATTGGAGGTCGGCTTCAAAAGGATTATTTATTCCTTTAAGTTTATACTCTATTTGGTATTCAAAATATGTCATAGGTGCAGATGAACTTGTTATTATTACTAATAACAGTGCTAGGCATGTTTACGAGGATTTATTTTTGTTTGAACCACTTATTTTTCAAGCTCAAAAATATGAATCTGTTAATCATAGTAAGGCATTTGCTCAGCACCTAAATTTAATTGAGTTAGAAAATAAATATCTTGAAAATTATTTAAACTCTAAACCAGAGAGAAATATTTATACTATGTTAACCAATCCACCATGGAAAGAAAATATGTATAGAGAGAAGCATCCATTTAAGATAGTTCCTCTCATGAAGTATACACAGTCTACTCTGGATAAAATATTTGAAACTTACTCCATGCTAGATAAACTGGAGGATAGAGATAAACAAGTCATTTATAATCATTATTCAATTTTTAAAAAAGGATTTGGCGAAAATATTTTTATCAATAAAAGGCGGCATCCACGGTTTTATACTAAAATGAATGCAGATATTGAAATTGGGGGGCATAGTTACGATTCAAAATGTTTACAAATATCAAAGGGAGGAGCAAACTTTAAGCTTCCCAAAGGATTACCGATATCAGATATGGAGTATAAGGTTACGGTTTATTTTGATTCTCACGAATCCTGTTCCTTTTTTGGAAAAATCGCTTGGAATTCTAAATTTCAAATAGGATTTGAGGCAAATGAGTCAACCACTCAGGCTTGGGAGAACTATTTGAATTTTATAGAAAAGGATTTTTCTTCAGACAAAATATTTAAACAAATTTCGGTTTCATGATATATATGTCTGATTTTTAAAAATACTCATGGAATTTTCACAAATCTTTTTTTATAAAGATTATATGAAATTTAAAGCTTTGTTCTTATTCTTGATTTTTTCTCCATCGACTTTTGGTATTGAAGCTCTACCAAAAGAGATAACTTTGTCTAAACTTCCACATTGTCCAAAGCATATTAATTTTTGGTGTAAAGTTAAGGCCGAAGAGATATCTCCAACTCAACCATTTTTAGGTGTATTTCATGCTCAAAAGAAAATTGATAAATTAGATCGGTGGATAAGAGATGGAAAAAGAAAAAAAATTATTAAGCTTTTACGAAAAAAAACAACGGGTTTTATTTTAGGTCCAAAATCTAAATTTTATATCAATGATCGGCACCATCATGGTCTTTCGATTTTAAAATCTAAATTAGCAAAAGAAGAGAAGTATTTGGTTGGAAGATTAATTGCTGATTATTCATTTAAGTCCCAGCAAGAATTTTGGAAGATAATGAAGAAAGAAAACTGGGCCTTTTTAAAAGATCAAAACTTTAAAGAACTTCATTATGAAGAGTTACCTACTAAACTATCTAAAATGGAAGATTTTCCATTGCGATCAATGGTTTCAATATTATTAGATGAGAAAGGATATAGTAAAAAAGGAATTCCTTTCGAAGAGTTTAGATACGCAGAGTTTTTATCTAATAAATTAAAATTCACTCCCGAAAATACCCAGGAGTCGATGCAAAAAGCAGTTGAAGAGAGTAAAATCATTCTTCAAACAAAGGAAGGCCTTGAGTTTATGAATTCTCTTAATTTTTATTTAAAATAAATTGAGATTCTTTTATTATCTGCTCTAGGGAAATTCTTTCATCTCTATAAGCTCTGATACGCTGTAACCATGTGATGTTTTCTAAACCAAATAAATCAATTAAATCTCTAAATTGATAGGTGATGTTTTCTATTAAATTTCTATCCTCAGATTCAAAAAGCGTGTTTAGTTGTTGTTTTAAAAAGTCTAGGTCATTAAATCTTAATTCTCCAAAGTAATGACAGTCGTAAGGTGAAATCTGCTTTTTAGTTTGGTTTTCTTCATCATAAATCATCCCTAAAGCATAGCCACCGCCAGCTGAGGTGTTAGTTTTAATATTTCCAAAATTAGCGGTTCTTACGAGACAAGAATGTTGACTCCAGTTTGTTTCTCCATTGCCATCAAGAAAAACGATGAGTCTCCAGTCAACAGGTAGAGTTTGCAGCTCTAGAGAGTTATTTGAATCTTGAATAGACGGGATAACAGCAAGTTTTTCTAATTTTTGGATTTCGTAAAAATCAGAATTTTCAGCTACATCTTTAAGTATTTTATCTTTCTCGACACTTGATAAACATGGACCAATTAAAACTCCTGCACCTCCAGATTGATCTGGTATTTTTACAACGGCTTCGTTGATTCTTGATGGTAGTTCCTCTGGAGTAAGGCCTGCAGGAGGATGGGCCACATCATTACTTTTTAGAGTATTATGTAAAATTCTAAAAACCCTTTTGTCGTCAAGAATTCTTCCACCAAGATTGGAAATAAAAAATTTCTTTTCCCAAACGGCTTGTATTAGATCTCCTTGAATTCCAGTTTCTGGATCAGGAGAGATTTGATCAAATAAATTTTGAATAACCGGCTCTCCATTGGAGTTTAATTCTATGGCTTCTGGTTTTCCATTACTATCATATAGGTAAGAGTAGAGAACACCAGGATGAAGTTCTAGATCGAACTTTTTAGCCAGAGTTCCATTTATTTCTCTATAAAATGGAGATCTAAGAGGGATATTTTTATTTTTAGAATAGACAAAAAATGACTCCTCACGCCTATTATAAATTCCTTTAACAACAGGATGTTTACCTTCTTTTGTTTTAAATCTTACATAACCTTCTTTGTCCACATAGAGATCATTCATTTTAACTAAAGGCATTTTAGATCTTATGGCCAAAGCAGCTATTTCAGGATGGGCAGGACTGTATGGACCAGGGCTAATGACGACACAGATTCCTTCTAGATTGTTAGTCCAAGTATCCGCACAACTTTCAATTGTGGCACGAAGAAGATAATGGGAATTATCCCAATCTTTATCAAACTTTGAGTTTTTAAACATCTCAAGATTTAAAGATTTTAAATGATGAAACAGTTGGTATTGATCCTCAATACCACAAGGTGTTCCGGCATTGTATTCAAAAAAACTACAACTTGGATTATTAATATTTGCAACAGCAGCATCAAAACCTACAACTGGTAAAAATGGATAATCTTTAAAGCTCTCATGAATTGTGTTTGGTTCATAATAAATATTGTCTTTTATGATATCTAAAATAGTTTTTGCATCTTTTTCGGTAAGTCCAAACTCAATAAAGTCAGTGAGGACTAAATCCTTTTTACTGTAGATGGCCTGAAGTATTGATCGCAAAAGGTTTAGAGGTTTTTTTGTAGATAAAACTAATTTATCTACTGTTTTAAATGGTATTGGTGCGAAACCTTGAAATGGTGTGGCCACAACTTTATTATATTGGCCATTCGGGTCTTTTATTTGAAAATTCATTTCATGATAACAGTGAAGTTCGGTAATTTTATTTTGAATTTCATAAATTTCAGCAGGACTTAATTCAAAGTATCTTTTAGAAAACTCACCCAGTTCAGTTCTAGGTTTAAGATTTTCATCGGCGATATAGTTTTCAGTTTCTAGGTAAGTGTCACCACTCTCTGTTTTAAGGTACAGCTTATTTAGTATATCTCTCATATTCATTCCTTTTGTGTTTTGCTTATCGTCATAAGTAAGGAAAATCATAAACGGTAATACTTGAACGAAATAATCAGTAATTAGCTGTTTTTAAAAGGATATTTATTGATGTGCGGTGCATTTTTTATTCTTACAATTCCTCTTAGAGACCTATAAAACCTAGACAATCAGTTGTTGTTTAAGAGAAAATGAACTGCTTAAAAAGAAATGTTTTTGCGCAGTGAGTTCAAGGATTGAATCCACTGGAATACATACACACACAATAAATTTTTTAGAGGGATATCTATTTCATGAAACTAATTCGTCTTCATTTGCAGGGTTTTAAATCTTTTAAAGATAAAACAACAATAAACTTCGATGATGGAATCACAGGAATTGTTGGGCCAAATGGTTGTGGGAAATCAAATATAGTTGATGCACTATTTTGGGTTATGGGTGAGCAATCAGCTAAACACCTTCGTGGTAATAAAATGAAGGATTTGATTTTTGCAGGATCATCTAAATACTCACCTGCAGGTTTTGCAGAGGTCACATTAGTTTTAGAAAACGATACCGGTAAACATATTCATATTGGAAATCAAGTTTCTAAACCAGCTGAAATTGCTTTAACAAGAAAACTTTATAGAAATGGTGAAACAGAATATAGAATTAATAATATCCCTGCTAGGTTAAAAGATATTCAAGAAGTTTTCATGGATACTGGAGCAGGTGCAAAGTCTTATTCAATTATTGCTCAAGGTGAGATCAATAGGTTAGTTCAGGCGAAACCAGTTGAAAGAAGAACTATGATTGAAGAGGTTGCTGGAATAACCAAATTCAAGATGAGAAAGAAAGAGTCCCTTAAAAAAATTGAGCATACCCAATCAAATTTGAATAGACTAAGTGATCTTCAATCTGAAATTTATAAAAACCTTAAGTCTCTTGAAAAACAAGCTGAGAAAGCTGAAAAAGCTCGTAGACTTAAAGATAGAATTAAGCATCACGAGCTTATAGTAAAATCTCATAAAGAGTTTGATTTTTTAACTGATTATACTAATGCGAAAAACACTCTTAAAAATAATGAAATCTTGGTTGAGCAAGCAAATATTAGAAAAGACCAGTTAGAGCTTGCACTTGAGGATGAAAGAATTAAAAAAACGGACCTTATTGAGAAAATTGATGAGTTTCAAGCTGAATTTAATGAGCTAAGCAAAGAGTTGGCAGCTAGCGAAGAAAGATTGAAGCATCTTAAGAAATCTGCAACTGAGAAAGAAAAACATATTCAAGAACGTAATAAAGAAAATGAGGAACTAGAAAAAGATATTGAAGCAAGAACTCTCAAACTTGAAGAGTTAAAAGAGAAACTTAGAGATCTGGAAGCTCAAAACTTCGAAGAAATGGATTTTTCTGACTTAGAGGAGAAAGTTGAAGGTTACAAAGAAACTCTCTCTGAAAAACAAGAGTTTTCAAACGAACTCCTGGTAAGTTTGGAAGAAGCGAAAACAGAACATTCAGAAATTGATCAATTGATTTTTAGAAATAATTCTAAATTAGAAGAATATTCAGGAAACTTAGAAGATATTCATACCGAAATTGAAGAAATCGAAAAAAGTACTGCAAATTTTTCAGATGAACTCGTTAATCTCCGTACTAATACTCAGAAAGCGAAAGAAGAGGTTGCTGAGCTAGAAGTTAAATATGAGACAACCAAAACAGAGTTCGAGAATGCAAAAATCGAACAAAAAGAAAAGGATGTTACGCTAAGGGCATTATCGAAAGAAGTTATTCAATTAGAGTCTAAGGTTAGTTCTCTTAAAGAAGTTAGTCGTCATGGTGAAGGGGTAAAGGAGGGAGCTTTAAAGTTTATTGAAGATTCTGGAACTCAATCATTTGAACTTCTTGGAAATGTAATTGAATGTGAGGCTGAATATGCCAAAGCTTTGGAAGTTTTATTTGAAGATTCTTTTGACTCATTAATTGGAAAGGACTCAGATTTAAATGCTTTAAGTGAGTGGAATAAAGAAAATATTGGAACGAGTTTTGACTTTATCGTTGCTGATGCAGGTGAGGATAAATGTGGTGAAGATACAATTGAAAGATTAAAAATTAAAGGCTGTGAAAACGTCGTGGCCATTGAAGATATTTTAAAAATCAATAATTCAGATTACTCTGCTGTGTTAAAAGAATTCTTTAATGGGTTTTATATTATTGAGAATTTAACTGCTGAATTGGCTCTCAAAATTTCTAATACGATGAGGTATAAAGGACTTGTTTCTCTTGATGGAAATGTTTATATCGCCTCCACAAGTAATGGAGTTAAGTTATCGGCAAGATCAGCAGATGCAACGACTATGGGAGTTGTTCAAAGAAATAACTTAATCAATGAATTATCCACTGAATTAGCTGAAAAGTCCCAGCAATTGGAAACCTTAGAAGCTGAAGATGTAATGCTAACTGATAGATTAGAAACTTTGGAAAAAGACTATGAAGCTTTATCTAAGGAATTGAACGAAAAAAATACGCATTTCGTATCATTAAAATCATCTTTAGAGTCCAAGGAGTCTAGTTTTGGCTCGACATCATCTCGTTTAGAGATTTTAAACAATAGAAAAGGTGAAATTTCTAAAGCTAAACTTGAGCTTTTAGAGAACGAAGAACAGAACTTAAATAAAAGAGATGCTCTAGCTGAAAAGTTAGAGAGTCTTACTGAGCAGGCAAGTGAAGTTAAAGACGAAATTGATGAGTTAAGATCGTTATATGAGAACTCTCGAGGAGAGTTATTAGAACTTCAAGCTAATGCAAAAACTTATCATACACAAATTGATAATTTTAATTCTCAAATCACTGATGTTGAATCTCAAGTTCATAGATATAACGAAAAATTAGAACAGAATAATGAATTGCTTAATCAATATGAATCTGAAATTGAAGAGGCAACAGCAGCTGTTGAGACCTTAGAAGAAGCAAACTCAGAGCAAGTTGAAGTTATGAGTGAAAAGGAGAGTTATCTTAATATTATTAAAGATGACTTAACGGCTCTTCTTTCTGAAATGCAAGGAAGAGAAAATGAACTTAAAGAAATTACAGCTAAAGTTAATAAAGTTGATAAGTCGAATGTTGAGCTTAACCTAAAGGTTGAGCAGATTATTGTTGATGAAGAAATTTTAGTTAAAGATATTTTTGAGAGGTACCAAGTAGATCTTAGATCAGTATTAAAAGACCACTTAGAACTTCATTCTGATGATCTTGATGAGTTAGCTGATATATCAACAATGCATATTATTGAGTCTGAAGAGGGAGAAAGATCTATTGAAAAACTTGAATACAAGTTTGAAAAGAGATTCCCGGCAGTATTAAAAGAATCGAGAGAAAAATTTAAGAGGTATAGGTCCGAGCTAAATAGGCTTGGAGAAATTAATTGGCAGGCCATTGAGGATTATGATCGTCAAAAATTACGTTATGAATTCTTAAGAACTCAAGAAGCAGAGCTTAAAAAGTCTCTTGAAGATCTTGAAACGGCAATTCTTCATATTGATGAAAAGTCTAAAGTCAGATTTAAAGAAGCTTATGATGAGGTTAATTTTAGGTTTGAAAAGGTATTCCCAATCATATTTGGTGGGGGAGAAGCTAGACTTGAAATTGTTGGAGATATTGATAGTCCAGAATGCGGTATTGATATTATTGCTAAGCCTCCTGGAAAGAAAATGCAATCTATCAATCTTATGAGTGGTGGAGAGAAGGCCATGACAGCTGTTTCTCTTATCTTTTCAATCTTTCTAGTTAAACCGTCTCCATTCTGTTTACTTGATGAGGTTGATGCTCCACTTGATGATGCCAACGTAGGAAGGTTTAATGAACTACTAAGAGAGATGAGTGCTGAGTCGCAATTTATTCTGATTACTCACAATAAAAAGACAATGGAACTAAATGATATGCTTTATGGGGTTACTATGCAGGAGCCAGGTGTATCTAAGGCCGTTTCAGTTCAACTTCACTAGGAGCATTTTGTGTTTAGGATAATTTTAACAATCTTTTTTGTCATTTTACTTATTGATACAGCGAGATCGAGTTCAAAAGGAACTGAGTTTTTACCAAAAGCATTTGAAGCTGAGTTTACTCAAATCATAAAGTATAAATTTGGCTCAAAGATCAAAGAGAAAAAATCTGATATTACTTTTAAATATTTGTATAAAGGTAACTTCTTGATGGAGTCTGAGACTTCTGGGCAAAAACAAGTATATGTTTGCAACCCTAAAGAGTTTTGGCTTTATAGCCCAGCGATTATACCTGGGGAAAAGGGCATTGCTCAAAAAGGGAGTACTGATAGACATTGTTACTCTAAACTTTTTGATTCCTTAAGATTGGGATTAAAAGATAATAAGAAATACACAGTTAAAAAGAAAACTGATACCGAGTTTATTTTAGCTTTTGCTCCAGCTGAAGTTGCAAGATTAAATGTAAAAGAATTAACTATAAACTTTAAAGATAAAAATACTAAGTTTGATAATATCACTTCATTTTTAATTCACTGGGTAGATCAAAAGGAACCACTTAAACTTGAGAAGAAATCATTAACCTATAAAGATAGCTTTCCTAAAGAAACCTTTGATTTTCAGGTACCAAAAAATACGGATGTTCAGAATTTAGAATAGATTGTTACGAAACCTCTAAGTTTTGATCGGTATTTAGGACTTTACCTTCATTAATAGTATAAAATCCATGATGATAAGTTATCAGTTCTGGAGCTTTTTTCTTCAACCTACTTAGCAGAACCTTTAATCTATTCTCAGCAGAATCAAAGTTAAGTTGGTTTCCGTACAGGTGTTTAATTATTTCAACTTTGCTTTTTTCTCCTAGACTTAGATAATTGATCAAAGAAGATTCGGTCTTAGTCAGTTTATAGGAGCTTTTTAATTCTTTGTCCTTAAGAACATCCCCCCATACAGGATCAAGCGCTTTAGATTCTATTTTTACATCTCCACCCAAAATTTTAAGAATTAACTTTGAAGCTTCTTTTATTTCTAGTAGCGGGCTTTCTGCTACAATTTGATAATCCAAATGGGCCAGCTTGAATCTTTTTAGTTCTATGTTTAAGTAACACCTCTCTAATACTGCGAAATAGTAATTATTTGCTCCTCGATCTAATTCTAAGTTCGCTACTGACTGGTTTATTAATTTTTCAGATAATTCGTAACTTCCTAGAAACCTATAATCTCTTGCTATATTTAGTTGGCATAAACCTGCTACAATAGGGTCTCCAACTTCTAAGGCTTTCTTGGCAATTGTTTGAAAGTCAATAATATACCTTTTTGAGGGGTCAATATGAGATTGGCAAACAACATGATTTAACATGGACTTCACAGCTTTTTTCTTTGCTTGGACTTGCCAGAGAATTGAGTAACATTTCTTGAAAATTTTCTTAGCAATAATATTACTTTGAATTTCTCTATGGGCCCATCCTAGAAGGAACCATGCTTCCGCAATCCATTCGCTAGCAAGTTTTGGATTATTTTCTAGATAACTTTGTAAGTTTTCTAAGTCTCGCTGGTTTATATTTTGTTCTATTATATTTAGTCTTATCTTCCCCATTAAATCTAAGTAGGAGTTCATTTTATTATCTAAAAGATAGCTTTGGAGTTGAGAAATATCTCCCTGGTAGTAATAAATCATTGTGGTTAAATAAAATAGCTCATCAGGACTAAAGTTATCCGATATGAAATATAACTCTTTAAGCTCGCTTAGATTGGCTTGAATTATTTTTACTTTGTTATTCATGTATTTACCTCTTGTTTTTAAAGACGCAAAACTCAAGCCAAAGAAAGTGGTCTAAACCATTAAAAATACGCAAGAACATATTTGTTTAAATGTAAAATATTTAGACAGTGTATGAATTGATTACATGAAAATGACTCTAGTGATCGGAGACATCGCGAACACTCAAGGAGGTTAGAACATTTATTTATAGGGATCTAGAGAATCGAAGTGGTAAAGCTGCCATACCTAAACCTTTGTGATCTAATAAAGTTCCCCAACGATA
>CAXPDR010000010.1:0-62901 GCA_964215955.1 Flavobacteriaceae bacterium | reverse complement strand
AGAAAATTTAACAGGACTTCCTGTGGTGAATACATCAGATCAGCTAGTGGGGTTTTTATCTGAAAAAGATTGTCTCAAAAATATCTTTGATAATTCAATTAATAAAATGCCTCCAGGTAATGTTGGCGATTATATGACAACATCGGTGATTAATTTTACCCCTGATACTTCTATTTATAAAATCTTAGAGTTTTTTATAAGTAAGCCTTACCACCTTTATCCTGTAGTTGAAAATGGAAAGTATATTGGGTTTGTGAGTAGAAAATCAGTGTTGAAAGCTTTGATGAAGAATAAGTTATAAAAAGCCCATCCTTGATGGGCCTTTATTTATTTTTGAATTTGAGCTTTTGTAAGTCTAGTTTTTTCTATAATACTATCGGTTTTAAACCAATCATTTCCAGCACCTCTTCCTAGAGGTTTCCAAGCTGAAGTCGTAATTCTACCATTATCATAGACTTGTTCAGATACATGGATTTTAACTACTTCACCGGTAATAAGTGTTCCTGCTCCAGGTCCATCACCGTAAGAGATTATGTCTTTTAATTTACATTCAAAGTGAATGGGACTTTCTTTCATTCTAACGGCTTTCACAACTTCTGAAGGAAGAGTCGTTAGTCCGGAAAAATCAAACTCACTTTCACCATGAGGTAATTCAGTTGCACATAGATTAACTAGGTCTGCATTCTCCTCTGTGACAAAATTTACTACGAATTCTTTTTCTCTTTCAATATTGATAAGGGTGTCTTTTTTTTCACCAGTATTAGGCCTTCTGATTGGAGCAAACCCAACAATCATGGGTTTTGCACTAAATCCATTAAAGAATGAAAAAGGAGCTAAGTTATCGGTACCATTTTCGTTCTTTGTTGAAACGACAGCAATTGGCCTCGGTAGTATTGAACCAATTAAAAATTTATAATTTTGAGAAAAATCTTCATCTGTATTAAAGCTAAGCATTTTTTATCCTATATTTGTTGGTGTTCCAATAATGTTTTTTAATCGGCCAATTCTTTCGATTTCAAGTTCGATGATATCTCCTGATTGAATCCATTTATCAATTTCAAGACCACAACCAGTTCCAACAGTACCGCTTCCCATAAAGTCAGTTGCTAATAGCCACTCTTCTTTAGAGGCGTGCTCAATCATTTGTGCCCAGGTATAGTGGGAATCACCAGTATAACCTTCAGACCAAAGTTCGCCGTTGATATGAGCAGTCATTTTCAGATTTGGTTCTTTAAAATCAAATTCATCTGCAGTAACGATGACTGGGCCAACTACCGAGCAAAAATCTTTTCCTTTAGCCGGTCCTAGCCTTACGGCCATCTCTTTCTTTTGAATATCTCTTGCTGATATATCATTGAAAACAGTGTATCCAAAGATATGGTTCATCGCATTTTCTGCTTTTATATTTTTTCCATCTTTTCCAATGATCAATCCAAACTCTAACTCATAATCTAGTTTTTGAGTGTAGTTAGGCCAGGGAATAAATTCATCATTTCCTATGAACCCTGTGGTTGGACCTTTATAATAAGCTGGTATTTCATACCAAGCAGGTGGAATGGGTTCGTTTCTTTTCTCAAAGCCTTTGGCCACATGTTTTTCATGGGCATAAAAATCCCGATAACAATTAATTTTATCAATAGGGCAGCCAAGCATAACTTCTTTGTCATCTCTTAGGTCGAAAGCTAGGTCACCACCGTCATTGGTCTTTAAAATGTTTTGAGCTGCTAGATCTTTATAAAGCTCTATAGTTTCATGAAAAAACTCAATGGTTGATTCTTGATAGCTTTGAAGGTTTTGAGCTAATGATGGTGGGGCAATCTCTTGGGCTTTAGCCGTTGCATTGTAAATTCCATCAAGTTCATATTGCTTTTTCCAAACAAGATTTACATCAATTACTGTATTTTCATTAAAAAATACTCCCAGTCGGTTAAACTTGCCTAAACTAGTCTGTCTTATATAAGTACATACCTTCATAATAAACCTCTTTTATGTATTTAAAATACCTATATTCCCATGAAATCACAATATTTGAGTCTATTTTATTCTAGATCTGTACACTATTGCTCTCTGCATTTATGAACATTTCCTTGATAAAATAGAAAGCACTTAAATCAACTAATTTGGAATGATATGAAAAAAGATTTAAACAGAAGAAAATTTGTAAAACTTGCCTCAAAAGTCACACTGGCCGCTAGCTTATTTCCAGGTTGTGCTAGATTGTCTTCTCGTAAAAAAACGGAAAGAAAGATTTCCTCTGAGAACAATGCCTTTGATTATATTGTTATTGGTTCTGGAGCTGGTGGAGGACCAGTTATGGCAAGATTAGTAAAAGCAGGCTTTAGAGTATTATTAATTGACGCCGGTGGTGATGAAACGAATAAAAATATAGAAATTCCAGCATTTCATGGAAAGTCGACAGAAGATCCCAAGTTTAGTTGGGAATTTTTTGTAAGACATTATGAATATAGGTTAAGACAGGCTGAGAATTCTAAGTTTAATAAAAGCGAAAATGGGATTTTTTATCCAAGGGCAACTGGACTTGGTGGATGTACAATTCATAATGCCATGATCACTATGTATCCAGATAATAGTGATTGGGATTATCTTCAAAATATCACTGGAGATAAATCTTGGAATCATAGAAATATGAGAAAATATTTTCAAAGAGTAGAGAATAATAATTATTATCATAGGCCCTTAAGATCACCAACCGTAAGAGGGGTCTTGAACCGTGAGAAAATGGGGTTTAATGGTTGGCTTAGTACAGAGCAAACGTCACCTTCTCTTTTACTACGAGATAAGAAGTTTTTAAAAATGTTCTTTTCGGCTTTAAGAGAAGAGGGAATCCTAAATGAATTAGGTGAAATTCTTGGGGATACCAAAAGTCTTAAACTAGATCCAAATACATGGAGTTATGTTCAAAATAAACTTGATGGAATTTTTAATGTTCCAAAGGCTACCAAAAATGGAAGAAGAAGTTCTACTAGGGAGCTTATTTTAGAGACAAAAAAACAGTATCCTCATTTATTAACCATAAAAACTCATACCCTTGCTGAGAGGGTTGTATTAGATGATGAAAAAAGAGCGATTGGTGTATTAGTTCATGAGGGACATGATCTCTATCAAGCATCACCTAATTATAAGCAATCAAATAAAAAAGTTAAAAAGTTTTATCGTTGTGAAAAAGAAATAATTGTTTCAGGGGGAGCATTTAATAGTCCTCAGCTTCTTATGCTCTCTGGGATTGGTGAGCGAGAAAACCTAAACAATTTAGGAATTGAAACATTGGTTGATCTCCCTGGAGTTGGTAAAAACCTTCAAGACCGTTACGAAGTAACAGTAGTGTCTGAGATGAATGAAGATTTTACTTTACTTAAAAATTGTACATTTGGTGAAGGTGGAGATCAATGTCTAACAGATTATTATCTAAATCCAAAGGATTCAGTTTATGCAACTAATGGAGTTATTGCAGGAATTATTAAAAGGTCTAGGCCAGAATTAAATGACCCGGACCTTTTCATCTTTGGACTTCCTGGTAAGTTTACGGGTTATTATAAAGGCTGGTCAAAAGATGCTCTTATGACAAACTATTTTACCTGGGCGATAATCAAAGGTCATACCAATAATCAATCTGGAGAAGTTCGGTTGAAATCAAATTCTCCTTTTGAAAGACCAGATATTCTTTTTAGGTACTTTCAAGAGAGTAAAGAAAACTTCTCTGAAGATATTGCTGCGGTTATGGAAGGAATTGATACAGTAAAGCGGATCAATTCTAAAATGAAATCAATGATAAAAAAAGAAGTCTTCCCTGGTGATCGATATAATACTAAAGATAAAATGCAAAACTTTATAACCAATGAGGCTTGGGGACACCATGCTTCTTGTTCTAATAAAATAGGATCGGATAATGATCCTTTCTCCGTATTGGACTCCAAGTTTAGGGTAAGGGGAACAAAAGGTTTAAGAGTCGTCGATGCCTCTAGTTTTAATAAAATTCCAGGTTTATTTATAGTTGTTCCTATTTATATGATTGCTGAAAAGGCTGCTGAAGACATTATTGATGATGCGAGTGAATTCTTCTAGTTACAGTCTGTATAATCTTTTTACAATTTTAGGGCCTTCCTATAATCTCTTCAATTAGGCTAATTATATAGCAGTATCTAAGTTATTATTTAACCAAATATATTAAATTTGGAGAAATGAATAATGAAAAAGCTTTGGTTTGGATTTATCTCTTTATTAATGAGTAGTTTTGTTTTAGCAACCTCCTCCTATGAAGAAGCTGATAAAGAGTCTTATGTTATTCATGGGCTAAAAGACTTGGAGCTACAATTAGAAAAACCTCAGCCATCTTTAGATTATCTAGTTCGAAGGCTAAAAGAGACAGAAGAGGCCATTAATATTTATGGTGAAAATGGTTATCAATTAACAGATGGAAAGCATGCCAAAAGATATGAAAAAATCCTTAATGATACTAAAGCATATATTGATTTTAATAAAGAACACTTGATTAAACCAGCAGATTTAGAATCTTCCGTTAAAAGGCAAATTGGACTTATCAATTTAGAAGTAGCTAGAGCTTTAATTGAAACTAATATCTGTAAGGACAGTGATGATTATATTGGAAAATTCAAATATTTCCATTCTAAAATGGGAAGAGTTACTGAAGATCTAACACATGATATGGTTATTGAGTCTGTCTTAGAAGTTCTACCAAGTCTTAATGAAAACTATATTGGATTAAGTGAAGCTGAAATGCGTATAAAGTTTGAAAAAGATTTTCCAGCAATTGTAGAAGGTTATGCTAAAAATGGTGATGTCGTCTCTGATCATATGGGAGTTCAAATGAAAATGCCATATGACCTTGTTTCAAAAATGGGACTAGAATATGGTGAGAAGCATGAAGCGAGTATGATAATTTTCCTTGAGGAGTATTCAAATAGTTTACCTGAAGTCGTAGTTGATGTAATAGCGAATGAGTTGGTAAAAGCTCCAGAGACATTTTGTTCAAATCAAGAAAAACCAGTTTTTAGCCCTAAAGAATTAACTCGAGCAAAAGAAATCATTAAAGCATCGGTTGATAAAATAAAAAATCTTGAGATCGTCAAAGAATTACAGGAAGGATCTCACCAATTAATGGTCGATTTTCCAGAAGAAGGAAAAGCTTTTGATGAAGAATTAACTAAACAAGCAGAAAAAGAAAAAAGGATTTTTAGATAAGTTATGAAAAGTTTATTTGTAATATTTGTCACTTTTATTATTTCTCTTTCAACTTTTGCTAGTATTGAAGTTGAGGTTTCCGAAGTTTATATTACCACTGAACTGACAGATCAAGATAAAGAAAAGGGCCTAGAAAAGAAAACTGTCTTTGATAGTGGTGTAGTTGTGGGTGCTCTCATGACAAGAGGAGAGAAGAATGAAGAGAACAATGATAAATTCTATACAGAGCCTGATTTAGAATTAAAGGCATATCTAATATTTGAAGGAAATGAAGGGCAAGAGTTATTTAGAAAAGAAGTGAAACTCACATCAATCAATGCTGGCGTAAATTTTGGGACAGCAATGGTTTTTAATAAAAAAATGCCATTTAAAAACTTTCACAATAAAAGAATTGATGAACTTTATGGTGAATTTTTTGGGTATCGTTATGGAATCGCCGGTCTTGTTGGCGGTGTTTCTTATACCTCAATAGAAAATGACTATGGAGTAAAGATTAAAGATTTTGACTTTAGAATGGGATCTAAACTAGATATCCACACCTTTACAACCCTTGTAATAGAGCCGATTGATACTGAGTCAAATGAATTCCTAGATGAGGTTTTACTTATTGAACCCGAGGAATAATCTAGTCCTGAACGCGACCAAACTTTTTATCATATTCTGGTAAAATCTCCTCCATGGCCTGAAAGAAATGTTTCATTTCTTCTTTAAGCCCAATCGAAATTCTTACCCAGTCTGGTAGGTTATTTGCTTTTAGAGGTCGAATGATAACCCCTCTGTTTAGAAGTTCCTCAAAAAGGTAATCACTGGCTTCGGATGATCCTGTTTGAAAACAAATAAAATTTGTAATTGATCTAATTGGATTAAATCCTTTTTGATCTAGAAACTTTAATGTCTCATAATAACGTTTTGTGTTGTTTCGAATTGTTCTTTCTAGGTGAGGATAATCAGTTAATGCTCCAACGGCTCCCTTTTGGGCAATTAAGTTTGGCTCAAATGGAAGTTTAACTTTGTGTAAGGCCGTTATAAATGCTTCATTCGCAAACCCGTAACCAACTCTAATTCCACTAAGTCCATAAGCTTTTGAAAAAGTTCTTAGGGTAATAACATTATCGTATCTATATTTCATCGAGTCTGGGTAATCCCAAGTCGATTGTGCAAACTCAAAATAAGCTTCATCTAAAATAACAATGGTGTGTCTAGGAACAAATTGCATAAGGTAATCAAATTCTTTTTCGGTGATATAACTACCTGTTGGATTGTCTGGATTTGCTATATATAGAACTTTTGTATTGTCATTTACAGCTTTAGCTAGAGCTTCAACATCATAGCGCATATCTTTTGTCCTAGGACATGTCACTAATTTTGCACCTGCACCGGTTGCTAAAATATGAAATCCAATAAAGGTTTTTTCTGCTGTTAAGACTTCATCTCCTGGTTGGATAAAAGCTCGAGCAATATAAGCCATAATCCCTTCAGAGCCATTTCCAAGAATGATATTTTCAGGGCGAACATTATATAATTCACAAAGTTTATTTTTTAGATCAGTTGCATGCATGTCTGGGTATCTATGAATATCCCATAATGCACTCGTCATCTCTTTAATTGCAAAGGGACTAGGTCCTAATGGGTTCTCATTACTAGCAAGTTTTGTAATTTTGGTAAGGCCCTTCTCTCTAGCAACTTCGGCTATGGGTTTTCCTGCTTTATAAACTTGTAATTTATCCAAGTACTCTGGAATGAGTCGTCTTTGCACTAGTGTTTTCTCCTTATTAAATATGGTTCAAATTATAGGGGAAAGAGCATTTTTGCAAGTGGAATTACCTCGGCTTGTGCTATGCATCTCTTCTTAGTCGGATAAAAGATTTAAGAAATATTTTTTTTTGATAGATTGTTGGAAAGGTAGGTAGGGGGACAAGATATCCGACTAAGTAAGCAGAGCCAGTAAATGTCCCTATTTACTGGCTCCGAGAGAGGAACTAATGAGAGTTATTGAGTTTTTTATGAGATTTAGCAACTAAGCGTTTTGCCTTCTCAATCACCTCATTGACTGCTTTGAATACATTCTGATTCAAGGCACTAATGCTTACCATCTTATTGTTTAGTTTAAATTTCAATATGGGCCTAAACTGTTTGGAATCATGCTCAATTACCCATGAGAAATGTTCACTTTTCCATAAAAACTTGCTTAGATTTTTAGATTTTTTTTCAATAAAATCCACAAGCGCATCACTGTGATCGACATTGTGGAAAGCTACAACTGATTGCATAAAAATTCTCCTTACGTTAACTTTTGTTAAGTAAAAAGAAGAAAGATTCTTAATCCCGGGAAAGAATATCTCTATCTTTCAATTTTAATATGGGGCTAAAATTAAAAATCGCAAGGGTAAAAATTTAATATTTTTCATTTATTAAAGGATTTGAGAGAATAACCTGAAAAATTAATCAAAAAGGTAAGATATGAATGTTTTAAAGGGAAAAAGAGCTTTAATATTTGGTGTCGCTAATGACCGATCCATAGCATGGGGAATTGCTCAAGAGTTTAAAAAACACGGAGCAGAAGTTGCTTTATCTTATGTTAATGACGCTATTAAAAAAAGAGTGGAACCTTTAGCTGAAGAGCTAGGAGCTGCTTTTACTTTTGAAATGGATGTAACAAACGATTCTCATTATGAATCTTTGCCGGATAAAGTAAAAGAGAACTGGGATAGAGTGGATATCGTAGTTCATTCAATCGCTTTTGCAGATAGAAAAGATTTGAAAGATAGTTTTGTAAAAACATCTAGAGAAGGATTTAAATTAGCTTGTGATATTTCAGCGTTTTCATTGGTTGGATTATCAAATGCTTTAGCTCCTATGATGTCTGAAGGTGGAAGTATTATGGCCATGAGTTATTATGGTTCTCAAAAAGTCATCACAAACTATAATGTAATGGGAGTGGCTAAAGCTGCTCTTGAAGCAAGTACAAGATACCTCGCAAATGACCTTGGTCAGCAAGGAATTAGAGTGAACTGTATTTCGGCAGGCCCTATAAAAACTTTAGCAGCATCAGGAATATCAGGTTTTAGGGACCTTTTAAGTAAGGTTGAAGAAATTGCACCTATGAGAAAAAATATTACTCCGACAGATGTTGGTGGTTCAGCAGTTTATTTAGCCTCAGATTTATCATCAGGTGTGACCGGCCAAGTTTTGTATGTGGATAGCGGTCTAAGTATTCTTGGGGGCTTTTAATTGAGTTTTCTTGCTATTAGTTCAATTCCAGCATCCCTAAGTTTAATTAGAAAAGACAAAGTTATTTTTGTCTGCACGCTTATTCCCATATTAATTGGAATATTACTGTATTATTTTGTGGGAATGTCCTTCTTTTCATATGCTTCAAAAGAAGGAACGGAACTAATTCAAGCTTATTTGAAGGATAGTACTTGGGGTGAATATCTCTACTATTTATTAGTCGGGATTTTAACTGTTCTAATGTATTTTATTATTAATTGGACTTTTGTAATTGTCCTTTCAATTCTTGCCAGTCCATTTAATGAAATCGTAAGTTCTCGTGTTGAAAAAATCACTAAAGGTGAGGAACTTACAGGTCTGGGACAAGTTTTTGATGGATTCTTTAAGGGGCTTTTTTTTACTATTATTAATGAAAGCAAAAAGCTTGGGCTGATATTTATTTTAACATTTATTTCTTTGATCTTAAGTTATATTCCTTTACTTACGCCAATCAGTATTTTTATCACAGCAATACTATTAGGAGTGAGTTATTTAGATTTTAATTGGTCAAGACATGAACTCCCTTTCAAGGATTGTAAGAAGGACTTGTTCAAGAATATTTTTTCATACGGATTCGGTGGTGGTTTCTTTCTTATCTTAGTCTCAATTCCATTAATCAATATAATTGTTCCTTCTTGGGCAACTTGCTATTTTAGTCTTTTGTGGGTGAAAAGAAATGAAGATCGCAATTAAATTACCTGATGATTTAAGAGGTCGAGTTCTATCATTTCCATTTCTTCATGGATTAGAAAGTATCATGGATGATCTTGTTGCAGATGAAGAGGAAATCTCTCAGCTTCATTTGATCTCACCAAAAAAAGATATAGATGTTTTAAATTTACTGCCATTTAGTGCTTTTTATCATGAGATTGAAGATGCAGATTTAAATAGTATTTTTTCCATCCATAGAGCATGTAAGAATTTTAAAATAGTTGATATCGATTTATTTATAAATCTCACAACGGCATTAAAAGATGCCACAATAGGTAAGAATATTGGGGCGAAAAAAACCATGGGTTTTAATGAAGGAAATGGAAAGTTTCTTTATCAGCAAAAAGTCCAACGAAATCAAATTCTTCATTTTTCAGAGCAATATCAAGATTTTTTAAAAAAACTCAGACTTGATGTAAGAGAAATGAGACCTGTAAGTTCAAGGTCTCTTCCTGCACTATATCCTGATTGGAATGAAAATAAATATACAGTCATAAATTTAGATCTAGTCGATGGCGAAGTTAATGAGGAATGGATCGATTTTGTTGATCTATTTGTGAATAAGAACTTTGTTTTCATGTGTTCTAATGTAGAAAAAGATCTTCAAAGGTATCATGTAGAAGGCTTTATAAAAAAACTTCCTAGTAAAAATACCTATAAGTTTTTTGATTACACTTCAAATATAGAGTTAGGAAAACTCCTTTCTTATGCTGTTGCTTTTATAACAACAGATTCCCCATTATTTCTGGTTTCTACTTACTGTGGATGTAACACCTTTTTATTAAACGAAAAAGAGGATTTAAAAAATAGAGGTTCTCAATATCTTAGAGGTGAGTTAAGGAACTTTGATAAGTCTAATCCTCAATTTTCAGAGGGGAATAGTTTTAATTATGGTAAAATATTTGATGAATTATTTGATTATATAGAAGAGCAGACAAAGGTTGAGTTAAGTGATTGAAAATTTCGTGTTGGTGTTAGTTCTTATTCTTATTGGTAGTATTTCAAGAAAAGTAGGGTGGTTGCCTGAAAATTCGGCAAATATTTTAAATTCTTTTGTTTTAAACATTTCGTTACCTGCGATGATTTTAGTCAGTGTACCTAGCTTGAAAGTAGATTCTGCAATTCTTTATCCTATTTCTTTTCACTGGGTTTTATATGCAATTAATATTGGTCTCGTTATTCTTGTTTCTAAAGCTTTAAAATTTAAGAAATCAGTCCTAGGTGTATTATTAGTTGTAAGCTGTATGGGAAATACTGCATTTTTAGGAATTCCTATGAATGCATCATTTTTCGGAGAATCAGCAGTTCCCTATGCTGTTTTATTTGATCAGTTAGGATCAGGTTTTGCTTTTATTTTAACTGCAGCTTTCATCTTGCCAATTTTTACACATGGTGAAAAATCGAGTCTCGTTGATATTTTTAAAAACTTAATTAAATTCCCTCCTTTTGTCGCTCTAGTATTAGCTTTTTTTCTTATGAAGTTTCCACTTCCATCGATATTAAATGATGTGGTAATTCAAGTTTCTAAAACTTTGATTCCTTGTGCGATGATTGCTGTAGGATACCAGATGAAATACAAGCTGAGCTTGTCTGAGCTAAAACCTTTAGTTGCCGGTCTTGGAATAAAACTTCTCCTGATACCTGTTTTGGCTCTAATTGCTGGCAATTTTATACCAGATAAACATTTATCATTGAATGTCTCTATTATTCAGTCTGGAATGCCACCTATGATAACTGCAGGGGCGATGGCCATGCAAGAAAACCTTGAAAGTGATATTGCTGCAGCATTAGTTGGATATGGGTTATTTTTCTCATTTTTAACAATTCCATTCATTAAGTATTTTCTTTAAATAGTAAAGTAATATTGTTGGGTAATCGTTTTTTTTTAATTAAACATTTTCAAATAAATTAATGATGCTAAAATATTTTAGTATAGATTTTTTTAAGACAGGAATAAAAGATGAGTAAAGCAGAGGCCTTAAAATCCCTAAGAGTTTTGATTGTAGATGATGTTGCAACTTATAGAACGGCATTATCTTCATTTTTGGAAAAACTTGGATTTACTAAAGTTGATTTAGCTGAAGATGGAAATCAAGCTTTTACCATGCTTAATGATGCTCTTGGTGCAGAACCATATGGATTAGTTTTTTCAGATATAAACATGCCAGAATGTAACGGAATTGAATTAGTAAAAAGAATTAAAGCAGATGCTAATTTAAAGGCAACTCCAGTTGTTATGGTTAGTACTGAAAATGAATCTTCAATGGTTCTCGATGCGATTTCTCTAGGCGCAGCTAACTATATTATTAAACCATTTTCTGCTGAAGTTTTAATTCAAAAACTTAAAGAAGTTGGTAAACAAATCGTTTAGGTTATTGTTGAATAGGGATGGTAAAGATAAATTTACTTCCTTTACCCATCTCTGATTCTAGATCTAATTTCCCGCCCATATTTTTGATCGATTGATCAATCGCACTCATACCAACACCTCTACCAGAGAGTTCAGTAAGTTTTTCCGCAGTTGAGAAATCTGGCTGAAAAATATACATCATGGCTTCCTTATCTGAAAGCTTTGATTGATCTATTCCTTTTTTCTCTAAAATCTCTCTAACTTTTGGTACATTGATTCCACCACCATCATCTTGAATTGTAATATGAAGATTATTCTCTTTTAGGGAGCAATTTATCATGATTGATCCTTCAAGGGGTTTCCCCAGCTCCATTCTTTTTTCTTGGGATTCAATACCGTGGTCCATACAGTTTCTAAATAAGTGAACCAGAGTCGAACTAAATTCTTTGATTTGATCTGTATCAACTCTTATATCTCCACCAAGGACCAAAAGAGGTGTCATTGGTTTATTTATCTTCTGAGAAATTTGTTGAATTAGGTCAGCATATGGACCAAAAATAGAACCAACTTTACTCTTAACGAAATATTCTTCATACAGCTCAAGAGGGTCTTCTCCGTTGGTAAGTTTTTTCTTTAAATCTTTAAGGTCAGATTTATCGATTTCAATAGTAGAGTTGCTATCTCCAAGCTGAGTTTCAATCTCAGCAATCATGTTATCTCTTTCAACCTTCCAGTTCTCAATAAGTTCTTTAACAAGTTTTTCAAGTTCTTGTCTGTTACCAATAAAGGACTTTATTTGTGTTTCACTGGCCCTTGCGACTTTTACGAGGTGGGATATCGAATAATTTGCAAAACCACCGTTCATACTATGAAAAACGATCATGGCAACATTTTCTAGATCCTCATGTCTATCAAAGTGGGAGAGGTTTTCAAGCATTTCATTCATTTCATCTAGAAAATCATAGAAAGCCTTTTTGTTCTTAATGACTTTCATAATCATTGAGACATAGGCATCTTTTTCTTTGAACTTTTCTTCAGATTCAACTTCAGCCGTTTTATCAGTTGCTACAACGAGGACATTTTGTAAGTTATCATCTGCGTCGTTCATAGGGTAGTATTCAAGGTCAATAAATTTGAAATCTGCTTTCCCATACTTACTGCGAACCACATTTTTTGGACCCAACGATTTTGCAGCCTCAAATGGCATCATGTTAGAGAAAATAACATTACTCCATTTTTCAAATCCTTCAATTTCTTTTTTCCCAAGTCCTAAAAGTTTAGGAACTTCTAAGCCTTTCGGTACTTTTTTAAACATTTCTGTTGCTGCTTGGGTAAAAATATCTAAACATTTTTTAGTCTTGTCGAAAACAAATAGACCTTGGTCTAAAGAATTGATCATTGCTGTAATAAAGGTATTGGCTTCTCTTAATTCTTTTGTTCTTTCTGCAACTATTCCTTCTAGGTTTTTGTTATATTCATCAAGTTTACTATTTGCAATTTCTAGCTGCTTAATCATCTCTTTTTGTTCATCAAGTAATGTCATTATTTTTCCTGACATGACGTTAACACTTGATCCGAGAGTTCTTAGTTCATCATTTGTTGATACTTTGACTTCACCCTCAAAATTACCCGCTGCAATTTCTTGGGTTTTAGAAATAATCTGTAAGATTGGAGTTGTAATCTTTTTAGAGAATAATAAAGATATGATTAAGAAAGTCCCTAGGATGATTATAGTAAAAGCGACATTTTTATAAATAATATTTTTAAAAATGGCAAAAGCACTTTCTTGGCTTATATAACTAAAAATAATGAGATTTAATTTTTTCAATTGAGTAAATGAGATTAAATATTCTGCATTACTACTATTAATAATTGAGGAACCCTGATTGAGACTAAGGTTCGTTTGGCTTTTTAAATCAATTAGTAGGTTTTTGTTTCCATAGTAAAGTTTACTTTGCTTATTAGTGACTACATAGTCAAAAATATTATCTTTGTCCAAAGTTTCGATTATTTGATTATTGTCTAAGATTGCAAAACGATACCCATTGGACTGTTTTATAATAAATAGTAATTTTTGTAATGCTGGCTGGATGTAAACATTTTTATCAGCCTTGAGGTGATGCTTTTCTACGATTGCCTCTATTTGTTTTTGATTCTCTTCATAAGATTCATCATTGTAGTTAAATAAAAACTTTTTTTGAGGAAGAAGATATTCTCCGGTGACGTAAAAAGTTTCATTTTTAGTTTTTACGTCTTTAGCAAGTATTTCACTATTCTTTTGAATGTATTCAAGAATTTTCTCTGATGCAAGCTCACTACTGCGAAGAGAGTTTTCAAAGATGTAGGCTTCCTTATCACTCTTAAACATCATATAAGAGTAAGTTAGGTTAAAACCGGTAACTGATATCAACACTACAATAAGAGCTAAAACGATTTTGTTTTTAATACTAAAGAATACTTTTTTTCCTGTCATGATCTTAACCACTTATTGGTTTAATATTAATATATAAGTTTTTTACTTATGAGTTTATTTTATGAAAATAGCAAATACTTACAAGAGGTTACAATATTCTCCTTTCGACCTGGCCATTATCATGGCAGGGGTTCTCTGTATCATTAGTGGAGTATATTACTTCAATAAACCACTTGAAGAGGGTGGAAACTTTCGTAATACAGAAAAGTTCGGCTCAATTAAAGAAGGAAATGGTTCTAGAAAACTAGGATCTTCTCTTCAATGGTTTAATGTTGGTCAAAGAACAGATCTTTTTTATGGTGATGTCATTTTTGCTAACGAGGATAGAGATATAACGATTGCCTTAGCTGAAGATAAAGATGCTAATCTAGTTGTTCCTAAAGACTCTATGATTAAAATATCTAAAACGAATGGCGAGTTTAATTTAGACGTATCAAAAGGCTCTGTTTTAATTAATTCAAAGAAGCAAAGAAAAATTAATATAAGAGATAAAAGAGGTAAGGTAAGAAAGCTTACTGTTTCAAGAGGCTCAAAAGTTAAAATTTCTTCCAAAAAATCGAATGTTACAGTAGAAGCTATTCAAGGAAAAGCTAGAATCCAAGCAAGAGCAAACAAAAAGAATCCTAAGCCTAAGACTCTTGAAGTTCAAAAGGGAAAACTCTTAATGGTTGGGCCTAAAGAGTCAAAAGTTGTAAATAAAATTAAAATTGTTTCCCAAAAAAGAGTTGATCCTTTATTTACTTCTAAGATACAGCTCACAGATAAGTTTAAAAATTTGAGAAGTGTTGAACTGTCTAATAAAGAGAACTTTAAAAAAATAAAAAGAGTCCTAGTCAAAGATGGAAAAGTCGATATTTCAAGTTTGAATACAGGAGAGTTTTTTATTCGAGAGGGTAAGGAAAAGGATTATGATAGCTTTTTTATCAAGAATACAAGGAATATTGATGTTAAAGTGAAAAAGCCTTCAGAGATGTATGAGGGGGATAAAGTGCAACTTTCTTGGTCAGGCCGGCCGGAATTAATGTATAGAGTTGAGGTTGAGCATAAAGAAGATGATTCAGTTCCAAAATTTTCAAAATTAGTACAAGGTAATACCCTTGGTGTTCCTTTATCTAAATCTGGTGATTACAAAATAAATGTTACTGAACAGAAGTTTGAAAAAACTGCAGCAACCCAGATTCAGATCAACCTTAAAAAAGGTTTACAGGGAGTTGAGTTTGAGCAAAAAGATGCCTATGAAAATAATGTTCAAAAGATTACCTTTAACAATCCTAGAAATAAAACCTTTAGATTAAAGGTCATGAACCAGGATGGAAAGCTTGCTGTAAATAAGTTGACTAAAGGAAAGGGGTTGAGCTTTAAACGGTTAAGACCCGGGATTTATGATTTAAAAGTTACATCTCTAGATGAGACAAAAAAATTATTTGAAAAACAATTCAAAGTTTTAGATAAAGTTAAGAATAATAGAACCAGAAAGGTTGTTGTTACTGAAAAAGATGAAGCTGAAATTAGACTTAAGTGGACTAGGCGAGGAACATATCCTGATGATTTAGATTATAAAATTAGAATCTATAAAGTTGGACCTAAAAAGGAGCTTGTTAAAGAAACAACCACTGATGACTTAAGTTATGAGTTCGAAACTGAAGATTTTGGGAAATATATATGGGAGATTGTGCCTGAAGAAAATGAGATTGTTCAAAAATCTGAGCAGTTTAGTTTTGAACTTAAAAGACCAAGTATAAATAATCTCACTGTTCCAAAAATAATTCTTAAATATATAGACGATAAAGACTGCTACCAATTCACACTTCCGAGAAATAAGTATGCTAAAACGTATGATACTCATATTTATAGTTCCAGAGTAAAACAGAATGGCTTTTGGAGGTTAATGTATAGAAAAAAACTTGAAACAAATAAAGATTGCATAAAATCCAAAGGTGAAGGAAAATATTATTATAAATACCGAATTTTAGATAAGTGGGGACGAGTGTCAAAGTTTAGTAAATTAGGCGAAATATATTTCCCAATTTCTCCATTAGATGATTTTTAAAAAAGAGTAATTAATTATGGTTAAGTTTTTTATTTTATTACTAGCGACATTAACATTTTCAACTTCTACCCTGTCTGAGTCTATTGATCAGATAGCCAAACAGAAAAATGCTAAGTTTGTAAAAGTAAAAGTTGTCGTTTATCCAAAAGATACACTTGCAAAAATCCTAAGAAGATTTGTTAGGGAAGATTCGATTATTAACAGAAAAACAGCAATGGTAGATCGAACTTTGAATTCAAATCCTCATATTAAAGATTGGAGAAATTTAGAAACTGGGGAAACTATTAGTGTTTATCTAGATCCTCAGTTTATTGATATGGAAAAAATGAAAGCCTTTAGAAAAGATGTAAAAAAGGTTGCTAAAACGATAAAGAAAAAAGTAGAGAAGAAAAAAGAACAAAAAGAGGGGATTAAGAAATGGAGTACCTTCTATATGGCCTCTGTAGGAACTTTTAGTCAGGAAAATGATTCCGTTGCTAAGGTTGAATTTAAACAAAATTCTCCGGTTACCCTGGGATTGATGTACACCCACTATCCTAAATCAAATAGGTATTCAATTGCGACATCAGCTTATTTTTCTTATCTTTTGGCAGCTTCTAGTAATTTAGGTGAAGATAATGTAGAAGTCCCTCTTGAAATAGGATGGAACGTTTATTACCAGCATCCAATCGCCAATGCTAAATTTAATGTCTATGGTGGTTTTGATTATGAAAAATTTAATACTTTTAGCATGGCCGGTGTTGAATCGGACGAAGAACTTCTATTCGATGAAAATCAAATAGGATTCGCTACAGTCGGTTATAGCCAAGGATTCAAAATAAAAAATAGAGGTTTTTTATTTAAAGCCAGTCTTTCTCAGTCGGTTTTTTCATCGAGAACAGCTGGTTCATCAAATGATAATGATGATTCCTCATACACTGGGCAAAAGATTATGCTATTTCTTTTAAGTAAGGTCAAAAAAGACTACTTTATCTCCACACTCTTTAAATACCATATTCTTTCAGGTCCTTCTGATGTAAATGTTATGAGAGTTGGGCTTGGTTTTGGCTATCTTTTTTAAATAGGAAAATTCTACCAACTTAATATATTTATCTCAAATTTCATTAAATAAATCCGAAATGTATCTTAGAAACCTTTAATTGGGATAGATTATGGATAGATTTATTACTTTATTTATTATTGGAAGTTTTCTAGTCGCTTGTTCTTCTGGGGATAAAGTCAATCAAGAAGATAAACAGATTGCGGTATTAGAAGATGGTCTAATTTTAAATGAAACGG
Source organism: Flavobacteriaceae bacterium (assembly GCA_964215955.1). Classification (GTDB taxonomy): domain Bacteria; phylum Bdellovibrionota; class Bacteriovoracia; order Bacteriovoracales; family Bacteriovoracaceae. The sequence goes on along the minus strand of CAXPDR010000010.1, from coordinate 45,549 downwards.
GTGAGGATGGAGTTGTTGAGTTAGTCATTCCAGAAGTCACTGAGTATACCGAAGTAAAGCGAGAAGCCGAAACTCAGGCAAATATGAGTGCTCTTGAACCTGGTGTAGAGGCAGTATCTGAGGAAGATCAGAAAGAAGTTCAGGAAACAATCGCAGCAATTGGACAAGAACCAGAAGTGGTGGAGCCTGAAGATATATATGACCCTTCAGAGGAAGTGGCGGCTGTTGCAGCACCATATGATGAAAATAATTACTCTCAAGAATATAAAGAAGAATTTGAAGAATATATTGTTCAAAAAAATGATAGTTTAATGCTTATTTCATTTAAATTATATAATAAATTTGAAAATTGGAGAGACCTAGCAGAGTGGAATAATGTCTCCAGTGTTGAGAATTATACGATTCGTGAAGGAGATAAACTGAAGTTTAAAGTTCGGGGGGCCAATGGCGTTGTTTGGAATCCTAATGGGGATCCATATTTAATTCGAAGAGGGGATTATCTTGAGAAAATCTCCAAAAAAAGATATGAGGGACAAGGTCAATATTGGTACGATATCTGGAAAAATAATGATGTGCTTATTCATCACCCAGATAGAATTTATACTGGATTTACGATTTACACAGAAAGCTATGAGCAAGTTCAGCAAAATGAGATGATGAGAAAGCAACAAAATGTTAACCCATTGATTGAAAGGGACCTTGCTGGGAAAAAAGAAGAAGCTGAAAGTCTTTAAAGAAACAGAATTTATTTTACTATAAAAAATCCCCCTCGTTTTAGGGGGATTTTTAGTTTTTATCTATTGAAAGTTTTCTAGACTATTATTTATTGAATCTAATTTATCCTTAAATTCTTTGGCTTCGGTTTTAACTTTTTCCACGACATCATCTGGGGCATTTTCAATAAATTTTGGATTCTTAAGTTTCTTATCAACCTTATCAAACTCTCTTTGAGCTTTAACTTTATCATTTTGAAGCTTTTGAACAAAAACATCAATATCAATGACACCTTCTAAAGGAATAAAAACTTCTGTGTGGCCAGTGGCACGCATAATAGATTTGGCAGGTCGCTCTATGGATTTATCTTTTATTTTTCCTGATTTAACCTTAGCAAGCTCTTTGAAAAAACCTCTACTTTTAAAAAGATACTTTGCGAGATCTTCATCATCTGTATAGAGACGAATTTCAATTTCTTCTTTAGGTTTAATCATTACAGCATTACGTAGATTTCGAATTGATGTAACAATTTCAATAAATCTTTCCATGTTAGAAACATCTGATTCAAAATTAAAATCAGCATTCACTAAAGGATAGTCCTGAGCAATGAGAAGATCCTCATCCTCTTTTTTAAGAAATGACCAAATCTCTTCTGTTATGAATGGTGTTACTGGATGTAATAGCTTTACGATTTCTTTAAAACAGTGTTTTAAAACATTGGCCCTTTGAGCCTTTAAGTTTTGATTTTCTGAATTTAAAATTCCTTTTGAAAGTTCGATAAACCATGAGCAGAATTTTTCGTAAACAAATTGGTAAATAGTGTTACAGGCATCATCAAATCTATAAATTTCAATTGATTTAGTAACATCAGCTATAACATTATTTAGTTCTGAAAGAATCCATTTTTCATGATGATGAAGGTCAGTTATTTCAAAGCCTTTATCGTTCGCATTTTCCATGTACGGATGTATAAATCGAAATGCATTCCATATCTTATTAACAAAGTTTCTATAGCCTTCAATTTTTGCTGGATCCAGATTAATATTTCGATTATATCCTGAACTGACTGCTAGGGTAAATCTCATCGCATCACACCCTGACTCTTTGATAATGTCTAGTGGATCTAGTACGTTTCCTAGAGATTTACTCATTTTAACACCATTTTTATCTCTAACTATGGCGTGAATGTATGTATCCGAAAATGGAGCTTTATCAGTAACTTTGTTTGACATCATCATCATTCTAGCTACCCAAAAGAAAATTATATCAAATGCTGTGACAAGAGTTGCTGATGGATAGAATTTATCAAAACCTTTTTCTTTCATTCTTTCTGGGTTAGGCCATCCAAGAGTTGATAATGGAAATAAGCCTGATGAAAACCATGTATCTAAGACATCTTCATCTTGCCTAACATTGCTATTACATTTTGGGCAATTTTTTTCTTCACTTTCTGAAGCCCAAGTATGTGCACATTCTTCAGACTGGCAATAATATACCGGGATTTGATGACCCCACCAAAGTTGTCGTGAAATACACCAAGGTCTTGGATTTCGTTGATAAGAAAAATAAGTGTTTTCCCAACCCTTTGGGAAGAATTTCATTTCATCTTTTTCAACCTGTTCAACCGAAAGTGCAGCCATTTTTTCGGTATTTAAAAACCATTGTTTAGAAACAATAGGTTCAACAACTGCATCAGATCTTTGAGAGTGACCCACTTGATGTGTATGGGGTTCAACCTTAACTAGTTGTTCAGTTTCCTTGAGAAGCTCTATTGTTTTTTTCCTTGCTTCCTTTGTTGTTAAGCCTTCAACGGCTTTTGCATTTTCATTAAGAGTTCCATCTTTATTTAAAATATTGATAATTTCTAATTCATTTCTTTTTCCAATCTCATAATCATTAAAGTCATGACCAGGAGTAACCTTCAAACAACCTGTTCCGACTTCCATGTCTACGTGTTCATCAGCAACAATAGGAATTTCTCTGTTACAAATAGGTACAATGGCTTTTTTACCAATCAGGTGCTCAAAGCGATCATCATTAGGATTGACTGCGATAGCAGTATCCCCAAATAAAGTTTCCGGTCTTGTTGTTGCAATCTCTAAAACTTGATTGGAGTCTTTTACTTGATAGTGAAGGTGATAAAAATTACCTTGAATTTCTTTGTGGTCGACTTCAGCATCAGATATGGCTGATTGAAGTGATGGGTCCCAATTGATGATATAATCAGATTGGTAAATTAGTCCTTCATTATATAAATCAACAAAACACTTTTTGACTGCTTCGTTTGGCCCATCATCCATTGTGAAGGTAAAATAATCCCAGTCACAGCTATCACCAAGCTTTTGGAATTGTTCCATAATATGTCCACCATATTCTTCCTTCCACTTCCATACTTCATCTAGGAATTTTTCTCTACCTAGGTCGTGCTTTGTTTTTCCATCTTCTTTGTAAATTTTTTGCTCAACTTTTGCTTGAGTTGCAATCCCCGCATGATCTTGCCCTGGAATCCAAAGAGTTTCATGTCCTTGCATTCTCTTAAACCTGATAAGTAAGTCTATTATTGTATGATTAAGAGCGTGTCCCATATGCAGCTTTCCTGTAACGTTGGGAGGAGGCATTAAAATTGTATATGGTTTTTTTCCAGGTTTTCCTGTTTTGGGTTTAAAATATTTTCCATCATTCCATTTCTTGTACCATTTATCTTCTACAGAGGCAGGTTCAAAAGTTTTTTCAATATTGGTTTCTGTTGTCATGGAAACTTATCCTTTCTTTATTTTACTTTCTATTTCTTGAATTTGATTTAATTTATAAAAACTCTTTTCATTTTTGGGTAAGTCTTTTATTTGAAGATTTAATTCTCCATCTTTTTCCTCTAAAATTCCCACTAGGCGATGGCCTTTATTTTCAGCCGTCTTAAAAATTTTATTGAACTTCATCGTTCCAAGGTTGGTTTCAACTTTTACTCCAAGATCTCTCAACTTTCCACCAAGATTTAAAGTTGCTAATTCATTCTTTGGATCAGTGAAAACTAGGAATAAATCATGTTTTGGTTTAGTTAAATCAGGTAATAATTTATGTGTTTCTAGGAAATCTCTTAAAGTTACATCCCCGAGACCAAACCCAACTCCTTGTAGTGGGGATTCGTTGAATATCTGTAAAAGGTTGGCGTATGCTCCACCACCTGCAATCGCTCGATTGTTGTCTGGGTGATTATCAAAGATTTCAAAAACAATTCCTGTATAATAATCAAGTCCACGAACAATAGTTGGATCATATTTAATATAATCTTTTATTTCTAACTGATTAATTTTTTCTACAAACTCTTTAAATACTTTACATCTTTCACTTAGATTATATTGGGTGATGAAGTTTAAAGCATCATTAAAGCTTTTCAAGCTTAGATAATTGGAAAAGATTTCTTTTTTGGATTGATCTGTAATGATTTCAGAAATCATTATATCAAGTTTCTCAGGTGTGACTTTCTTTGCTTTATCAATGACTTTATATAACTTATAGGCAGAGTCTTGGTCTAAATCGAGAAGGTCTTGAAATACTCCATCAACTAGATATCTATCATTTACCAAAATAGAAAACATCTCTTTTGTCGCTCCAAAGCTTCTTAAGAATGTTGTTATCAGGCTAAAGATTTCAATTTCACCAAGATTGTCCGGAGCGCCAAAAATATCAACATTAAATTGCCAATGTTCTCTTACTCTTCCTCTTTGGGGTTTTTCATATCTCATCAAATTTGGGATTGAATACCATCTGATAGGTTTAGATTCTTGTTTGTGCACATTTGCGACCATCCTTGCAACTGTAGGGGTCATTTCTGGTCTGATGGCAACTTCTCTTTTACCTCGATCTGTGAAGGAGTAGATTTGATCATTTATAAGTTCTTCCCCAGACTTAGCTTTATAAAGTTCAACTTCTTCCAAAAGAGGCCCATCGTAGGGTTCAAATGCAAATAATTCAGCAGTTTTTCTCATTTGTGAAAAAAGAAACTCTCTTACTCTCATATCTGCTGGAAAGAAGTCTCTACAACCTTTATAAGGCTTTTTATTTAATCCCATTTTTGAATCCTTTTCTATGGAATATTTCTAGCAAATTTTACACCTAATGTTAATTGTCTAAAGTACTTTAAATGAGCTTAGGTCGTAATTAATTTCTATTGTGCGCCGGGTAAGTTTTTAAGGAGATCATTAATTGATTCAGAACGAGACTTTTTAGGAATATTTTTAATGATACTAAGGGGATCTAGCTGGTTAGACTCATTTTCTTGTGGCGCCACTTTCATACTTTTTGGAGGAGATATTTTATCAATGCCGGTAATTAGTTGAATTGGAGAGTGACTTTGTTGAAAACTATGAATTTTAATGACTTTAATTTGAATGACAAGATTTTTTATAAATTGCGCTGCCACTTCATTAAAGAATGAGTTCACTTTATCAATGGGGTTTACGAGGAAAAAGCTTAACCAAGGAGAAGAGTATTTATTTAATCTTGTTAATAAAAGCCTCTCACTTGTATTCATGGTATTTTTTAGATTTGATGATTGGAACTGATTTAGTTTATTTTGGGCCAGAAATGGCTCAAAATCTTTCAAAATTCGAGTAATTATTGAAGCCGAAAAGTTACTCATTATTGTCTTATTCTTTTCTAATTTTTTTTGTGCCGTCAAAACTTGGGTACTCGTTATGATATTTTTAGAAATATATCTTTCAAATTTAGTATTTAAAATCAGCTTATTCATCTCTGTAGAAATGATTAAGTTTAGTCTTTTTAAGTTTTTTATGGATTGCGCACTGTCATTAATTAGTTTCAACTCATTTTTAAACTGATGTAATTGGTTAAACTTAGATAAATGAAGAATTGGAAAACTTAGGTCTGAAGTGACACCCTCGTAAAAAGAAATGCTTTGCTGTCCAAAGCAATTCATAGAAAAAGAAATGAATAAAATAAATAGTGTTCTCATCATTTTTTATCCAGCTTAATTTCATCATCTAAAAGACTATTTTTTCCGTAAATAACTATGTTTTTACCAAGCCTTGTACCTATTATTAAGTTACTTAATTTACTAATCTGAGAGATATCTTCGCTTTCTTTTATTAATTCAAGATTATTTTCTTTATCTAATTTTGCTATAATTGTTTCTTTTGAACTTAAAATCGAATTAAAAGAGGTCGTCTTTACGAAAAATAAGTTTTCATCATCACAAATTAAATTTCCAACATCATTTAACTCACTAGAGTAGATTTGAGAGAAGTTCTTAAACCCTTCATTGTTATAAATTGGCATTTCAAAAATTTGGCTAGAGCTTTGGATGTCTCCAAGTGGGAACTCCGCAAAAACAATTTTTTGATCATTTCTTTTGCACAATTCAATCTTTGTTCCTGGTGTTTGTGATTTATAAATGGTCGTAAACTTTTTATCAGTAAAGGAGTAAGAAAGTAATGCTGTTTGGCCTTGTGTATTCACATCTGTATATATCAAGCTGTAAGGGCCTAAAGCCATAATTTCAGGGACAAAATAAGGAGAAAACTTATTTTGAATTTTAATTTTCTTTCGAGAGTTATTTGAAGTGGAAATTACATATATACTTTTTTCCATGAAATTGAAAAATGTTAAGATACTATCCTCCAAATGGAGTTGTGGTTTCGTTCCTTTTCCTATTTCATTTAGCTTTGATTCTTTACCATAATCTCCTAAATAAATGGTTTTATCTTTTTGAAAATTTGGGTTTTGGAAAAAGTTCTTGTCTGCTAAAATTGCAACTTTTTTTTCTGAGGAAGAAGCAAAAACTTGGTAATAAGTATTTTTAGGGTTTTTTAAAATGGTTTTGAAATTGTAGTTTGTTGAATAGTGCAAGTTTCCAGATGACTTTTGATAATAAGTTATCTTTCCATCGTTTGAGATATGTTTAATCTTGGTTGCATCTTGCTTTAATTTTAATTCCTTTAAAGCAGCATTAGCTGTCATTGAAAATATTATGAATAAGAACAAAATTCTAATAAAATGCATATAGCTCCCATGAGTTAAGTGGGTGTATCTTCTGATATTGCTTAATGCCAGTAAAAACATTTTGCCAAGAAACTATACGTGGAGCCTGTATATGGTCCATAGTGGTTCTTAGTTGAACCGAAAAGAGTCCATCTTTCTCAATGAGTTGGTCAATTATTATTCCAACAGGGTGACATTGGTTCAAGGACTCTCTTTTAAAGAAACTAGGTAAAATATCTTCAGCACACCCGGTGCCGACGACAACAACTTTCTTATTCATTTCCAAGTATCGTTTTAATACGGTTGTGTTTTTAACAGATTTAAATTCTTTTTTAAGGTGTTTGCTCATCTGTTTCATGATTGATTTATTTTCTGTTAAATAGTTCGTCGGAAAAAAATCAAAATTTAAATTATAATCAATTTTGAACTTATCAAATGGCTTTCCATCTAGAAGGACTGTGAATTTGCAATCCTCTCCACTACATTGCTTAAAGTCATTGATAATATAACAACCAGCTTTAAATTCTAAAAGAGTAGGATTGTAATCTCTTTTGTCTATTATCTTACATTTAGAATTATTTCCTTTTAATCTGTAGGTGATTTTTTGAATAACATTCGATATAGATAATGGACTATTATCTGCTTCACCGAATATTGTTGGGAGGCAAACTTTATCATTTCCTATTAGAGTATCGTTATAACATATTTTTACTTGCCAGCTATCGTAGTCCAGAAAGTCTTTGTTGAATTTTGCGAATGGATAAATGGTGTTTAGATTACAAGATTTGTTAGATTTTATATCGTCTGGAAATAAATGATTTAATAGTCTAGAAATATTAATCATACTTTCATTTTTTATCACCGAAGGACAATCTTCATAATTTAAGTTTAATCTATTTTTCATTAGACTTGATGATAAAGATTTACAGTTTTGTTTTGGAAAAAGAGAGGTATTTTTCTCTCCTCTAAAATGACAATTAAAATCTTCCGAATTGATTTTTATAAGGCAGTCTTTGATATTTTTTTCAGTACAATATGTTTTGAAAAGGATTGATTTAGGGTCTTTTTTATAAATTTTTGACCATAAATTACTTCTAAAAAAATTACGACAATATAAAATTGGTTGAGCTAGGTTTTCACAATAACCTGTAATCGTTTCCAACCCCAATTTGGTAAAGATCCTCTGATAAGACTTAGCCAATTCAATCTTGTAGAGTAAATCAGTATTTCTTGCTTTTTGGGCCGAACTCATATTTGTATAACGAATTTCATTCTTCTTTGAAGCCTTTACTGTTTCTGCGATTTGGCATAAGTAGGGGGACTTCACATCATTTTGGAATGTTGTAATGTTTTGAATACATTCTTTTTCGGTTTGAGGAATTTGAATTTTGATTTTCTTTAAAGTATTTCTCAAATTATTAGCATTAAAATGCTGACTGAATTCTTTGAACTTAGGACATTGGTAGGGAACAACTCTATCTAAAAATAAATTTTTCTTTATCAATCTTGTTTCAAACTGACCGTCTTTATTTTCATAGGTGATAAGAAGCCTGTCTATTTCCCCAATAGGCGATCGAAGCAAATTTGTATTTAAAAGATCGTATAAGCTACATTTATCAGTACTGGCAAATGAGGTATACCTACTAGGTGAATTTGATAAAATGAAAGTTAAATATTCTTGATTAAGCTTTACCTCAGATAGATCTTTAATAGATTTTAGATCTAAATTATTATTGATGTATCGTTTGAGGAGTACTTGGAATTTTTCTTTCTGAAGATTTATATCTTGGAAGAACCCGGTATATAAACCTGTAGCATTGGCTCCTTTTACAAGGAAGAGAAATAGGGAGATGGTTAAGATCTCCCTAAGATATGTTTTATTCAACAGATTTTGATAAAATTGATGCGATATCTTCAACTTCAAGTTCTTCCGTTTCCTTTACTTTACCTTTACCAGAGTTAAAGTTTATCATACAAAAAGAACAAGATGTAGCAAGTTTGTATACTTTTGTATCCCCAACATGCTCAAGTCTGTTTTCAACAAGATCGTTTCCTTCATGCATTTCATACCACATGTTTCCACCACCCATACCACAGCATAGGGCCTTATCTTTGTTTTTTACCATTTCTTTTACTTCTACACCTGGAATACTATTTAATATTTCTCTTGGTGCGTCATATTCACCATGATGTCTTCCAAGGTAGCATGGGTCATGATAAGTAAGCTCTTCTTTAACTTCTTTTTTCGGAGTTAGTTTTCCATTTTTTACCAGGTCTGCAAGTAATTCTGTATGGTGAATCGTTTCAAAGTCGCCGTCATCAAATTTAGCATACTCTTTTCCGATGGTGTGAAGACAATGTGGACAGTGAGTAACAACTTTTCCAAAATCATATTGTCTCATGTTTGCAATATTTTCAATCGCAATTTCGAAGAATGAATATTCATCTCCAAATCTTCTAATTGGATCACCGTTACACTTCTCAGTTTTTCCCATAACAGCAAAATCAACACCAGCTTTCTTTAGTAGTTCAACTGTGTCTTTTACAACCTTCTGGTTAGAAGCATCATAAGATCCAGCACAACCAACGTAGTATAAATAATCAACTTTTTTACCGGCTTCGATAACTGGAACATCCATACCATCGGCCCAATTGAATCTATCGTCTTGTGAAACACCCCATGGGTTTCCATTGACTCTGATGTTATTTACTGATGTTGCTGCTTCTGCAGGGATGTCTCCTAGAGTAAGTGCTTTATATCTTTTGAGTTCCATAATTGATTGAACATGTTCAATATTTGCTGGGCATTCTTCCATACAAGCACCGCATGTTGTACACGAATCAAGCTCAGCTGAAGAGAAAACTTGTTTTTCCCAAAAGTCTACATCCTCTTTGCCTGCAGTTTCTAATGTGTCTCTTGTCTTTGTTATAATCTTTTTCGGATCAAGTGGACGGCCAGCGATATTAGCTGGACAGACTTGAGTACATCTTCCACATTCTACACAAGCGAGAGTATCCATTCTTTGTTTTGCAGTAAGCTCACTTGCTTTACCAAGACCGAACGTTTCAGCAGTTTCATCTTCAAAGTTCATTGGGTTTAAAACTCCACCTCTTCTCTTAGGAGTTATAAGAGCATTAAGTGGTAAGGCGATAATATGAAAGAATTTTGTATGACCAATACTAGCTATGAAGGCCATGGTATTAACCATATGAAAAAACCAAAGCCCTTTATAGATAGTTGCTAAAGTTGTTTCAGGCATATTGATTGCGTAAAAGATATTTGCAAGTATCCACCCGAAAGGAGACCAAACTGCTTCTCCTGCAGGCATACCAGCACCTACAATTCTCATTCCCTCAAGAACAAAACCAATAACCACAAGAGATACAATCATTCCATACATGAACATTTCTCTTTTTGGATTAGTTGCATCTAAATATGCGGGCTTATCAATATACCTTCTTTTGTAAGCAAGAGCGATACCTATGAGGATTGCTACACCAGCTATATCAGCTAAAAATGAGATAACAATATAAGTTACGCCTTTGTAAATTTTAAAAGGTGAGTCTGCGTGAATGGCAACAAGTTCTGTTGCAATTAAAAGGATCACAAATCCGTAGTAAATAAGACTGTGAAAAAAGCCAACTTTTTTGTCTCTAGTCACTTTACCTGTAAAAAAGATTGTCTCTGTAAAACGACACCAGTTAAAGTTTTCCGGAAGTAGAGATTTAAACCCTTTTCCTTGAGTGACATAATTGAACTTATCTAAGATACCTTTTACCATCACTCCAAGTGAGATAAACATTAAAACATACATCAATACTTTAAATGATGTAGGTATTTGCCAAAATATCTCCCTCGTGGCCAAAACCTGATCCATCGCACAACTCCTTGATTAAATACTTTTCTAACACATTAATTATATGTATTTTATTATATAATTAAGAATATATACAGTAGATACTTATAAAATAACAAAGAGCAAAATGATTTTTTCATTCATACTATTTTTAATAATAAATATTTTTTTTAGTTGGAGATTATTATTTCAACTCTCGGAATTAAAAACTAATCAGGTTTTAGTTATTGCGCATTGCGCACTGGTGTGGTTTTTAGGGGCAACACAAGTTCTTTTTTATACCGATAAAATATCTTACGCTCAGCATGAGCTTGCTTTAAAAACCTCGTTAGTGGGAATTTTTTCAATTTTTATGACTTTGATATGTATATTGGCAATCAAAAATCTAAGTGCAAGAAAGATCAAGACATTATGGAGAGTACCTATTTTAGGCATATTGGTGGGGATGTATTTTGAATGGAAGTATATACCGCTAATCTGTACTGGCTACTGCGTTGTTGCCGCGATTATTCTATTAAAAGACAAAATAAGACTGAGGTTTTTGTTAAAGAAAGCAATTTTAATGATTTTGGCTGGATTCTTGGTTTTTATAGTTACTCCTGGTCAATTATTGTTCATAAATCTATTCTTGATCCTAGTATTAATGGCCAGTTTTCCTATTTTAAATATGGCCAATATCACTAGTCTTTTTAATTTAGAGGAAAATACATGAGATATTTAAGTTTAGTTGTTTTTATTTTCTTTTTAGGTTGTGCTCAAGTTACAAGTCTAAACTTACAAAAACATCAGTTCGGAAGAATTCCTACTAAAATTGTTTGGATTCAAATTGCAGGACTTGCACCTGACCATTTGGCCTTACTTAAATTTTCTAATGATGGAAGAAATAGAAACACCGCCTTTGAAAACTCTATTTGTATTGGGTCTATGTGGAATTATGATTTGTATGATTTGAGACCAAATGCTTTTAAAGGATTCAAGGCTCAACTTACTGGAAAGAAAGATTTAAAAAATTCATGTGAAGATTTTCGTCATAAACCTATTTGGAAATATTTAACTTCTCAAAACTATAAAGTCGGGCTGTTTGAATCCTTAAATATGGAGAAACAATCTTTAACAGCTTCAAATTCTTGTGAGGATAATGATGACTTTGTTGATGAACTTGTAATTTGGAGAATGACTACAAATAAAAAAACTAAAAACACATTTCATGTAAATGAAAAGATGAACTATAAACCAGGTGTCATTTACGATGATAAAGCTTGTCTAAGTGGAGAGTGTTTTACAAGTTTATCTCGTAATGTAGAAACAACTTATAGCGAATTTACAAAAAATACTAAAAACTATCTCTATATTCTTCAAAATTATAATTATCAAAATCTCCTAAAGAAGAATAAAATTCAACAAGCAAAAGCAGAGTTACTCGAACTTAACTCTGTTATTAGATTCTTTCAAAAAGAAGCAGAAAAATCATCTGACATGCTTGTACTTGTAACATCTTCAGATGCAACGAACCTAAAACTCCCTAAAGCTGGTCGTCAATGGACGATGTATGAGAAATCTGCAAAATATGTGAGGGTAAACCCAAGTCTCCTTATGTCTCCAACCTATGCATTTGGTGCAAGGGCAGAAAATTTTTGTGGTATTTTTGATCAAAACCAAGCTTTGATGAGAATCTTTAGTGGAGCAAAACAACAGGGTCTAGAGTTTTCTATTATTAACCCGTTTGAGTAAAGCTTAATGAAGCTCTTTAAGAACTTCTTCTTTTTTGATTTCGTAAATTGTGTTGCAGTAATCACATCTTGTCTCGACAGAGTCTTTGTCCGAGAAAATTCCCTCTTGATCTTGCTTTGGAAGAGTTAATAAATTTCCAACCATTCGTTCATGAGAACATGGACAGTGAAATTTAACTTCTTTGCTACCAATATAAAGAAGGTCTTTAGTAGAGAATAAGTCATCCATATCCTTAACAGTGGCATTTGGAATGGTGAGAGCGGCATTGATTAAGTTTTGAAACCTTTCTTCAATTTGCTCAAGTGAGAGATCATCAAAGTCTTCAACCTTCTTATTAACATTTGAAGGGGGAAGTTTGGTTAACATAAGTGAGCTATTAGAATTCGGAAGCATGATGATCTTGCTTTTGGTTTGATAAGATTTCTCCATAACTTCATTAACAATTTCTTGGACTGGTTTTTTTTCTAATTCGAGTATCGATGTATAAGGCTCTTTACCTGCTACCATTTTATGGATTCGACATTTACCAGTAATTTCTGTTGGAAAGTCATCAAATTCCTCTGGAAGAAGAAGAGTCCTCATCGCTCCCGAATTATGGATTTCAATTTTAAATCTAAAAAATGGTTCTTCACTATCCACATAGAATCCTAAATTTTCACCTGGTTTTAGAAAATTTACCATTTGCATAGAACTTAGAACTGTTTTTCTGTAGTAGTCTAATGCGTGGGGTCCAATATTGTGGATTTTGTTAATGGCATTCATTAAAGCTTCACCTTCAATGACACTTATTGTAAATCCATTTTGATTACAAATAAAAGAATATTGTCTACTTACGTTTTCCATTTTTTACTCATCTTATGTATGTTATTTTGAAATACGAGTTTTACAACTTTTTGGATGAAAATAAAAGATGCTTAAGATCCCATTAATCACAAAATTTCAAGAATTTTTCAATTTTGTTGAAGAATTTATTGCCAGTGATAAAACTGTTGTCGTTTGTCCTAATCCTGGGATCGCTGACTCTGTACGAAACCGTTTTGACTCGATGGGTAAGAGTGCTAATTGTCTTACAATTTCAAAGTTTATTCGAGAAGAGTTAAATGAGCTTATAGATGAGAGTGCTTTGGAAAACTATCGAGGAAAATCTGAGTTACTTCTAATTCTTGGTGCGGTTTGGAAAAAGCTAGGTAAAGAAAACTCTTATACTGACTTTAAGAAAGCTTTTAACCTTTTAACTGAGTTTCGAAGTTTTTCTGTTAGTGAAAGCGTACTCGAAACAGTATTAGAAAATTATGAGGAAGATCTCTCCCATGGCGTGCTATGGCTTAATCGTTTTATAGATCAACTTGGGCTTGTAGACGAACATGGGTCTTACTTTATGCTTTCAGAAACTCTGCGAGAGGGAGATATTGATCCTGCAAAAGAGTTTGACCGGCATATAATATTTTATGGATTTGACCATTTAACCGGATCGCAAGTAGATTTACTAAAATCTTTTGCGCTAAGAGATGATGTCTATATTCCTTTTTATAAATCAGCATATTCAAAATCAATTGGTACTGATTGGATAAAATGGTTTGATGACCATAATTTGGAAGTCTTTGACTGTTCTAATAATGAGACCAAGGGTGAAACTAGCGCAAATCTTATTCGCTTTTCAAAAGGCTATTTAAAAGAATATTTAAATTTAGATCATACTTTTACAGATGTCATTTTAGGTGCAAAAAACTTAACAAGAGAAGATATTCAAGAAATTGATGACGAAAAAATGAAGTATAAAACTTCTGTTGATATGTTTTCTGAGTGTTTTAAAGAGTTGGAAATGAAATTGGAAAACTTTATTAATGCAATGAAGCCAACACAAGATGTGAATGAATTTTTAAAAAATGAAGCCTTGATGGCCGCTGAAACCCAAAACTTTCGCTATTTGAAAGTTTGTAGCATCTTTTTAGCAAAACTAAAAGAATGGACCGATTTATCAAGTGATATTGATGGGATTGAGTATTTTGATTTTCAGGTTTTTATGGAAGCAACTCTGCTTGATTTACCAAGAATAAACTTTGCGAGTGTTGAGAAAAAATTTGAAACAACCCTTAGATCTTTTAGAGAGATTGAAGATGTTAAAAACAAGGAAGTGTGCTTTTGTCTTAGTTCAAGTTATTCCAGTTTGACCGGTGGAAGCTCTAACTATTCAGAAAATGTTGAAAAGTATTTAGGCTCAATTGGTCCTATTCGCCGAGGAGAACTAGAAAAAGAAATTATTAAGTCTAAACTTAAGGAGTTTGTAGAAGATAACCAAGTGACTTTTATCATTGAAAACAATTTGATTGAACACAATCCAAACTTAAATGCTTTATTTTCTTTAATTGAATTTAACGAATTAGACAAAAAATTTAATAAAAAACCAAGAGAAATAAAAACGGTTGAGCTTGATTTTACAGATTATAAGGTCAGTTCATTATCCGCTTCCAAACTTCAGCAATACTACGATTGTCCAAGAAAATTTGCTTTGAATTATATTGAAAAAATTTCTCCTCGGTATGAGTTACCAGGAAAGTTATCAGTTTTAGATTTAGGGCGAGTAGAGCATTTGGTTATTGAATCTTATTTTAAAATGCGAAATGATTGGGATGAGACAGCTTTTATTCAGCTAGTTGAGAAAATTTGTCAAACAGTAACCAATGAAGATAAGGCCATAAGCCAAGAGAACTTTGTTGAGATTTTAGCCTATACTAAAAAAACAATTATTCTTTTAGTCGAAATGAAGGAAAATCTCTTTTTTGATTATAGTTTTGAAAAACCATTTTCTTTAAAAGAATTCGAAACGAAGCTGAATGGTAGTATTGACCTTTTTGCAACCAGAGAAAATCGAAGGATTATATTAGATTTTAAAAGAAGTAATTCAAGCTTTACTAGTCTTAAGATGGTCAAAGAATTTGAGCAAATACAGCTTTGGTTCTACCTTATGAGGCTAATTAATGATGCAAAAATTGATTTAAATACAGACGAAGTCTGTATCGGGTATATTGATCTTTCCAATATCGAGAATTCAACATTTTTCACTAATTCGAAAGAACTGGGTAGTGACTTAAAAAAATTAAATGAAATTTCTAAAGTCCAAGTTATGGAAGATTTTGAAGATCACGTGCTAGAATTTAAAGAGTTTGAGTCTAAGTTAATAGAAAAACTGAAACAAGATAAGAACTTTATTCCTGAACCAAAAAATCAAAAAGCTTGTATGTTTTGCTCTATAGCAGAAATTTGTCCAAAGGGAGAGATTAATGGCAACTCCTAATTCAGAGCAATTATTAGCTATTGAGCATAATGGGGGAGTTCTGCTCAAGGCAGGAGCAGGCTCAGGTAAAACCTTTGTTTTAAAAGAGCACATGGTTTATCTCGTCAAAAGCTGGATTTCTCAATATAAAAATGAACAACCAATTGAGGACTTTTCATCTTATATCAAAGGAAAGCTTAGAAAAATTGTTCTTATGACTTTTACTAACAAAGCCGCTGGGGAGCTTGAAATAAGACTGATAAATGAGTTCTCTGCTGTTTTAGAAGAAAGTAAGGAGGATAAAGATTTTTGGCGTTCTGTCTTAGAGAATATTTCTTATCTTAATGTAAGTACGATTCATGGTTTTTGTTTGAAACTAATCAAGCAAGGATTAATAAAAGGAGTTTCAGCTGAAGAAAATATCCTCACTGAAAATGAGTTCAAGGGACAAATCCAAAATATATTTGAAAAATGGATCTTGAATACCAAATTTCGAGAACATGATTTATTTGAGGTGATATTAAAGGAACAAGATTCTCTACATGATAGTATTTGTAAAATTTTCTCAGATCCTAGTTTGAGAGTTGAGTGGGAGAAAATTAATAATTTTACTTTTGATCAATCAGGTGTTGATGATACTTGTAAAGAGCTATTAGATTTATATGGATTTTCAGATGTATTTAAGCAAAAACCTGATTTGAACTTATATCAAGAGTATTCTGATAAGAAATGGTTTGTTTTTTTGACTTCAGTAATGAATGAATTAAATGGCATCCAAGCAGATTTTTCAGGGATTATAAAACTTAATGAATTTTTGGCGAATTTGGATTATAAAATTCCAGTCAAGCCAAGTGCAAAGAATAGTCCTGAATCGTTAATTGAATATTATGAGTCCTTTAAATCAATAAAAGATTTTTTAAAGAAAAATGGAGAACACTTTTCAAACTTCCTTGAGTGTTATGATGAAAACGTTGCTCCATGGTTTATGATAATTAAAGACTTATTCGATTATACCCAAGTCGAATACAGAAAAAGGGTCGGACTTACCTTCGCTGATTTAGAATACTATGTATATAAAGGTTTGGAGGATAAAGAAACCGTAGAATTGGTTGGTGAACAATTTAATTATTTCATTGTTGATGAGTTTCAAGATACTTCCTTTATTCAGTTTTCAATATTAAGAAAAATTATAAAAGATAATTTTATTAAACTTTTTTGTGTCGGAGATTTAAAACAAGCCATTTATGGTTTTAGAGGAGGGGAGTTAGGTGTATTCTTAGAGTGCCAAAAACTCATACCTCAAAACCTGACTCTTAATAATAATTATAGATCTTCTCCGAACATTATTAATTTTAATAATATCTTTTTTGATTATGTTTTTGGCTTAGGACATAACTTTAAGGGAATTGATCAAAACAAAGTTAAGGTTGATTACCAGAATGACCCTGGTGTAGAGGAAAACCCTGGGAGGATTCAAAAACTCAAAGTTGATTTAAGCTTTTTTGATAGTTCTGAAAAAATTTCAAATGCTCAAATAGATTATTATGAAGCTTTGGCGCTATTGGATCAAATAAAGTTAAATTTGAAAGGTGGTCAAAAGTCAGCAGTCCTTTATAAGCGACTCAAACCTAGTCTTTTACTAATAGATGTACTTATTAAAAATAATATTGGATTTACGGCACAATTGAAAATTCCATTTATTGAAGATCCTATTCTTGGAATTTTTTATGTTTTGATTGGTCAAATATTTGATATTAACGATAATAAATCAAAATATTTATCCCTGAAAATCTCGAGTTATATGAAAATCTTGAATTTGGATTATGAACTTAGAGAAAAAGACATAGAAAAATTTCATCTGGAGGGAAAACTTGTTGGATATTATCAATCTTATTTGAACCTGTTAAAAGGTGTAGGTATTTCTACTGCGAATTATGGTCAAAATTTAAGTACGATAAGGGAACTAATTAATACGAGTGGGCTAGATATCGCAGCTGTTTTCTCTTCTTTACAAAGTTTGAGTAGTACGTCCTATAACAATGAATTTCAATTTGGTAACGATTGTGAAAAGGTTGTTTTAATGACGGCACATGCTTCAAAAGGACTTGAATTTGAACATGTTTTAGTTGGTGGTATTTATACTAATGAGAATATGGCGATGTCACAAGCAACGATAGGAAAATTTCCATTTAGTTTTAAATGGAAAAAGAGTATTTATGGGAAAAAAAGGTTTAAGACCCCTCATTTAATACTTGAAGAGGAGATTTCCAAGCGTAAGGACTTTAATGAATCAAAGCGTTTGTTCTATGTCGCGAATACAAGGGCCGAAAATGAACTTAGCTTTGTCGACTTTCAATTTGAAACAATTAAAAGAAGTAAATCTCAATCTGGTCATTGGTTTAAGGCCATTGAGCTATTTTTAACTAAAAATCAAGAGTATCCTATTGAAGAAAGATGGGTCGAGTTGAATCAATTAAGAAACTCAGAATATGAAAGAACAATCCAAAATCGGCCTAGCTTAATTTACACAGATGAGCTTGGTTTAAAGGTGAGTATTCAAAATGACAATGGATTATTTCTACCTGAGCTATCAGTAACTAGGCTGGCCAGCTTTTTTAATTGTCCAAGAAAGTTCTACTTAAGTAATATTTGTAAACTAAATGAAGAGGATATGGAAATCTTCGGTAGTAGTAAAAACTCTTTTGATTATACAGAAGAAATTGAAGCAGAGGATTTAAACTCTAAGAATGTTAAAATGAGTGGAAGTTCAAGAGGAAGTTATTTTCATGAGCAAATTTCTCAAAAAATAATTCAAAATGACTTTTCAGAAATGGAAGTTAACGAGTTTAATATACAAAATTCCATTAACTGGACTGTTGATAAACTAAAAAATTATGTTGAAGACTTCGAACTAGTTTCAGAAAAACCAATGAAGTTTGAGGTTTTTGGCTATATGATATCTGGTATACCGGACTTGATTTGTCTTTCGGCTTCAAATGAAAAAATCACAGAGATTTGGGATTTCAAGACGGGGTTAAGCGGTAATTCAAATATGGATAGCTACTTTTTTCAACTCATAAGTTACGCCTATGCTCTTTTTGTTACGGGAAGTGTTGCTAAAGAAAAACCGATCAAATTAGTTCTGTGTTTTTCTGATGAACAAAAATTACTTGATAAAACTATTTCTTTTTTAGATGTTGAAAACTATTTATTTGAGTTTTTCAGTAACTTAAATAATTTTGGTCAAATAAATGAAGATCACTGCCCAAAATGCAGCTTTAGTTCTCTTTGTACTAAAAGTTCCTGATTATATTGCACGAAATTTAAAAAATGTTAAAATTTAATGAGTTAGAATGATTTTTAATAAAACCAGGGAAGGTTATGAAACGCTTAATATCTTTAATGACTCTTTTTATTTCAACTTTTGTATTCGCTGCTGAGGATTCCATGTACGACTTCTCATGGTTAGATCAAGATAAAGAAGTTTATGTTCTTCAAAATAGAAAATTTAGAAAGAAAGGAAACCTTTATATAGGTGGAACATATGGGCGTTCTACATCTGGTGCGTTTATCGATTCTACTGAGATTAATCTTATGGGAGGTTTCTTTTTCTCCGAAGATTGGGGAATTGAGTTGTCCTACACTCAGGCTGATGGAAGTACAAATGCAACATCTGATTCAGTGAACGATCAAGGTGCAGTTCCATTCTTTAGAAAGATGGATACAGCAACTAGCGCTATGCTTATGTGGTCTCCATTTTATTCTAAAATAAATACTTTTAATAAAATTTTCTACTATGATTGGATGTTCGGACTTGGGATGGCAAGTGTTAATACGATTGATAACAGAAATGAGTTTAAAGGTGGAAGTTCTGCCAATGAGAAAACAGAGGAAGCTTTATCTGGACCAACCTGGATGACTGCGTTGAGGTTTTATATCACACCAAGTTGGAGTACTAGACTTGATTTTAGGGCGGTACATCTGAATGCTGATTTCGCTGGAGCGGATGGTGCTAGCTATGATACAGAGAAAAGTTGGAGTAATTTTTATACCATTAATTTTGGATTAAATTACACATTCTAATAAAAGATTAGAAAAGGATGAACAGGATGTTCAACAGAATTATAGGAATTATATTATTAACTTTTTCATTTTCTAGTTTTGCCAGCTGGAGGAGTGCTGAAACCATTTTAGCTGGAAACTATCAAGACAAAACAGAGCGTATCATTCTAGAGCTTGTAAGTAGTGGGTATTATTTTTCAGCTTTACCACTTATGAAAAATTATCTACTGAGAGATGGTAAAAACCTTAACCGCAAGATGGACAATGCTCTCACTAAATTAATTGAAAATGTTGGTGGAAAACATTTTGAAACACTTCCTGGAAAATATCTTTCAAGATCAGGTTCGAGTTCAATTTATTATATTTTGGCCAAAAAAGAATTTAGAAAACAAAAATTTAATTTAGCACTAGATTATTTATCAAGAGTACAAGCTGGCCATAAAATCTATCCGTTTGCAAAACATATGGAAGCTACAATTACTGCGTTTAAAGGAAATTCACAGCTTGCTACTTCAAAATATCAAACCTGTATTGCCACATCAGAGAACTTTTCCGGTATGAACTATCAAGTAAATAGGGATAGTTGTATCGCAGGAAAGGCCAGAGTAGAGTTTAACAACAAAAACTATGATCGATCTGATTTATTATATTTAGATGTGCCTAAAGGTTCAAGAATATGGCCTGAAATCTTATTTGAAGAAGCGTGGAATAGTTTCTATCAAGGAAACTACAATAGGACTTTAGGGAAGTTAGTAAGTTATAAAGCTCCTGTGTTTGAGCACTTTTTTAATCCTGAAGTTGAGGTGCTAACAGCCTTAAGTTATCTGAAACTTTGTCTTTATCAAGATGCAAAATCTGTAAGTGATAAGTTTTATGATGAAAATTGGCATTCATTTAGAAAGCTTCATAGTAGTTTGAGAAGAAACTCAAAAAAAGCATCTTATTTTTATAATCAAATGATTGATTTTGAGAAGAATGGAAAAGCTCCAAACTCTTTAGTTAGAAAAATTTTAAAGTCGATTCGAAGTGATTTTAGTTATAAAGAACAAAAAAATCAGCTTCAACGACTAGCTAGAGAGTTCGAAGCAGTTCGAGATAAGGATAAATCTAGGCTAAAAGCATTGGCCATGGAAAATTTACAAGACAGTTTAAGGGTACATAAACTGATTCTTGGGGCTTATTTGAGAGGTAAATTCAATTCTTTTTATCAGCAATTGTATCAAGCGTTTGAAGGAATCAGTTACATAAAATTAGAGGTTTTGGCCCAGAGAAAAGCAAAACTTTATGACTTTTCAAAGCAGAAAAGATCTAGAGGTGATGTTCAGTATATCGAAAGAAATGAAAAACAATATTTTTGGGACTTTAATGGAGAGTTTTGGGCAGATGAATTAGGCGACTATGTTTTTGCCCTTAAACCGGAGTGTTAGATGTTTAAATTAGTACCGTTTATATTTTTACTTATTTCCATTGTGTCTTTTGCCAATGACGAAGTCGAAAAGCGTAGAAAAGCCATAATTAAAATTATTAATGAGGAAATAGTAGAAGTTCAAAAGCTTTCTAAACAAAGTGGAAATAGAAATCCAGACTTACTGCTTAGATTAGCTGATTTGAATTTAGAGAAAGCTCGTTTAGTAAGGGAGAAAGAAAACTCTGATTATCTGGACATTCCTGCTAAAAGACGATCTAAAGTAAATAAGCGAAAATTCTTTGCTGAATCTAATCGGTATTTTAAGAACGCTACTGATTATTGCCTTCTAATTACACGGAAGTTTAAAAATTACTCTCGGATAGGAGAGGTTTATTATATTTTAGGGTTTAATGCCAAAGAAGAGAATAAAACTAGAACAGCAACAAAATATCTAAGTCTTGCCAACAAAAAATCGAAAGGTGGAGATACAAAAATAAAAACTCAAATCTCCTTAGCTGAAGTCTATTATAATGAGAAAAAATATAGACAAGCTATTCCTCTCTATGAAAAGGCTCTTAGAAATAAAGTTGATAAATGGTGGACAAAAGATAGTTTCAACTTAGCATGGTGTTATTTTAGAGAGAATCGATACAGCAGCGCTATAAGCAAAATGGAAGAAGTATTTAAAGTATCAAGCAGTGATAAATTTATTGATATGCGCGCACAAGTAGAAAGAGATATCGGTTTGTTTTACGCCACAGCAAATAAAATAGATCGAGGGGTACAATTCTACAAAAGAATCGGTGTTAACTTCACTGATCAGTTATTAAAAATAGGTGTTGCTTTATTAGATCAAGGAAAATACACCAGGGCAGATAAAGTTTTCAATCAAGCATTGAAGTATGAGAAAGATCAAAGGAAATTGGTAGAAATATATATTGAACAGTTGAATTTACATCAACGTTTTGGGAAGTATGGAAAACACTTAAATGTGGTAAAAGAATTACACCGATCTTTTAAGAAAAACCTACTAACAGAAAATCAACTTAAATCTTTTGTTTTTCAGATGGAGAAGGTTGCTGCCATACTGCAAAGACAGGCCATTGGTAAAACTTATTCCCGCTTAGTAAAGGTCAGAAGACAAAAAGCCATGCTGGCGATAGATTATTTTGAAATCTTAGCCAGTGTAGAAAGCAAGCGTTCTGATGAGTTTTATTACTTAGCAGGTGAAACAGCTTATGCAGTAAAGCTTAATACCCAAGCTTATGTAAATTATAAAAAAACTTACGAAATTTCTGAAAAGTCTAATAAAAATAAATTTAAGTTTAAATCGATTGAAGGGATGATGGCCGTGTTGTCCGCATCAAAAAGCTCTACTGATCAAAATATTTATGTATTTGAGGCATATTTAAAAGAGAAGCCTAGAGGTAAAGCTTCTATAAAAGTCTATGAAAGACTTTTTAATAATTATATTGGTAGTAACAATTATAGGGGAGCTAAAGGTGTTCTAGATAGATTTAAAACTATTTATCCTAAAGATCTCAAGCAAGAAGCTATGATTGCAAAGCTTATGGATATTGATAGAAAGGCTAAGAGGAATGATGCCGTTCGTGCTTGGGTTAAAGAAATTGAAGCAGGTAAGTATTTTGCAAGTTTAAAATACAGAAGAAAACTACAAGAGCTACTTACAAGTATGCAGATTGATGATGTTCAAGGTGAGCTATCAAAAGGTAATAAGAAGGTAGCACTTGTTGGATATTTAGATATTCTTAAAGACCCTTATAGTACGAAAAGAAGTAAGGTCAATGCAAAATATAACTTAGCAGCACTTTATTTTGAGCTTGGTGATACAAGCAATACCTACAGATGGAGTCTGGAAGCCTTAAAAGAAATGGAATATAAAGACGTTAAAAATTTCAGTGGCTCATTTATTACATTTTCAAATTTTTTATTTAATTCTTTAGAGTTCGAAAAATCAGCTAATTTATCAAAATACTTTTATATAAGGGCATGTAAGGTTAGAGAGAAAAAGAAAATTACGTCATTTAAGAATGCTGCTTTTACGTATTTATCAATATCAAATATTGAAGAAACTGAAAAGCTTATTAGCGGTGGTAAAAAATGTGGCATTCCAAATTCTGTTCTTCAAGAAATTGAATTTGAGGTGATGCGTGAGTATAAAAATAAACAAAATTGGAATCGATACGAGTATTATGTTGGCAAATTAACCAATTCCAAAGCTCATTATAATCGCATTATAGATGATTATTTAAATTTAGCTGATATTCATGCACGTTTTAATAATAAAAGAAAAGAACAAGCATTTGTAAAAATGGCGAGAAAACTATATTTGAAGGCAAAAAGAGCAAAGAAGATTGTATCTATATTTGCTCTGAATACTTTTGCTGAAAAAGAAGTTAAAGAAATGGAAAAAACCGTTGCACAAATAAAACTTCTGAATTTTTCCACTTTAAATAATTTCAAAAAAGACTTTGATCGTATTTTTTCAAAATTACAGTTATTAGAAAAACAAGCCCAAAAGGTCGTTGAGGTTGGTTCTGGACAAGGGGTTTTAAGGGCTTATCGAATCTTGAATACTAGTTATACCGATTTTGCTAAAAAGCTTGAAACCACAGTTCCGACAGGCCTTAAAAAAGAACATATTCAGGCATTTAAAAAAGATATCTCAGCTCCAATTAAAGCAGCTTATACTGCAGCAAACGCATATCTCAATGAAGCGAAGAACGCTATTAGAAAAAATCAAATTTTGTCTAGTGAGAATCATTATTTTCAAGATAATAAATTCCCTGTGAAGTTTAACTCTGCTGGAAATATTATTTTTATGGATAGAGGGGGAATATAAATGAAGCTAATCTTTGTATTCGCTTTCCTTGTGAGTTGTGCCAGTAATAAAACTGAGCATACTACCTATAAGGAAGTTAATAATATAAAAAACTCTGATTTTAAACCAGTTAAACAAGTTCGATATCGCAAAAGCCAAGATAAGTATGACAATGTTAAATTACCTGAGACATCTATTACAAATAAAGAAAGTATTCAGCGTGTTGTAAAGTATGAAGGCGATTTAAAATTAACAGATGATATCGGACAAATCGCTAATTTATGTTATCAGAAGAAATTTAAACAAGCATTTGTAGAGGTTCGAAAAGTTAATCGAAAGTATATTAATAATCCAATCTTATGGAATCAAGTTGGTACATGTTATTTACTTGATAACGATAGAAGAAAAGCACTTTTGTTTTACAACAAGTCATTAGGGATCAAGAGTAATTACGCTCCTGCGTTGAATAACTTAGGGGTTATGTACTTTAGAGAGGGAGATCATTCTCGAGCTTTAGTCGCCTTTAAAAAGGCCATTAAAAGTGGAAGTTTTAATACCGTCCCGAGAATGAATTTAGCCTATTTGTTTCTGACCTATGGTCTCTATGATGATGCTATAGAGCTAGTAGAAGGACTTAGCAAAGTTAATACTAAGGATGTTGATGTTTCTAATATTTTAGGAACTGCTTATTTAATGAAAAATGATATTAAAAAGTCTGTAAGCTACTTTAGTAAAATAGATTCGGACTTTTTGGAACAAGCTAATTATGGAGTCAATGCTGCACTTGCAAGTCACTTAGGCGGTAATACAGATCAAGCTGTAGATATTATCGATGATTTAGATGAGAAGACGATTGGGTCTTGGTCCAGTTATCTATCAGATGTTAAAAGATTTATTGGAGTCAAAAAATGATAAGAGTTTTATTAATACTAAGCTTTTTGTTTTCTATGAATAGTTTCGCTCGAGGCAAAAAGAATGTCCGCTATGAATATAAAAAGTTTGAAAGATTTGACTTTGATGCTCTCGATGTAGAAGGTACCAATAGCTCTCCTGGAGATTTATCGATTGGTCCAAGATTTAAACAAAAATTTAAAAATAAGATACCTTTAAAAAGAAACTTTAATAGAGAAATGAAAAAATCAGTAGATTCGATTTTATAAAACAAGGAACTTAAAGTGCAAACGGATAAACAACTACCTAGTAAACATTATCAAGTTGAATTAGATCAAAAGCTTAAAGGCTATAGACCTAATGCTCTTGGTGTTGGACGTTATTTGATCGGAAGATCTGAAGGATGTGACATTATAATCCCTCATGGGAGTATTAGCAGTGTCCATGCTGTTCTAGAAATTACTCCTAATGGCTTTTCAATTTATGATATGAATTCCAAACATGGTACATTTGTAGGTGATAAGAAAACCGTTGCATCTCAAATCGCTCTTGGTGAAAGTATAAAATTGGGACCTATTGCACTAAGCCTTAAAGAATATAAGCCTAAAGCCGACCTACCTCCTGTTTTACCATCCTTAGAGGCTGAAGCAGGTTCTGCTTCTATACTTAAGCAGGTAGAAGTTCCAAAAGTTCCAAAAACTGAAGAAAAACCATCTAGTCTTCCACAGGCTACACCAGAGATCGCTGATGAGATTCCATATATAGTTTATCCACTTTCTGCAGATCCTAAATCGGATTATTCGGAATATATTTTTGAAGATTCTTCTGAGTTGTATCCAATCTTTAAGTATGAGCACAATAAACAGGCCGTGGAGGTCATGATCATTTTTAGAGATAAAGTATACTCTGTGGATTATTTACCGGAAAAAGACGGTACTTATCAAATAGCAGGTCTCACTAGCAAGTCAGAAGAAATTGAATTCCCTTATTTAGGAAAACAAGAAAAAGTACCGTTTGTAGAAATATCAAAAGGGAATTGTAACGTTTATCAACTTCACAACTATGAGCTTTGGCATTTGAAGGATAAGAATGTAGAAAAAAGTAATAGTGGTGTTGTTAATATCCAACAGAATGACATCGTTAAGCTTAGAAGTGGAGAATTAGAGATTTATGTTCGTAAAATTACGAGTCCTCCTAAAGTAAAGCCAGCTCCATTTTTTAGAAGGGATAAAGATCTGAGAAAATATGTAATCTTTATGCTTTTACTTGTCTTTATTCCTTTACTCGCTTTAAACTTTATTGAAGTCGATAAAGAAAAAGATGATCAAAAGGATCCTGAACGGATTGCTACAATTCTTTACAAGCAAAAATTAACGATAAATAAAAATAAAACAGTGGAACAGTCGAAGAAGAAGCCTGTTAAGAAACAAACGGCCAAAAAGAAACCAGTAGTAAAGAAAAGTAAGCCTAAAAAATCTCAAGCAACTTCTCAAAAGTCTGAAGTAAAGAAACAAGTGACTAAAAATCCTGGTTCATCGAAAGCTAAAAAGGTACAGAAGGTCAAAAGAGTTAAAGATCCAGCTCCTAAGAAAAATAATGCTTCTAAAGTAGCTTCTAAGTCACCTAGTAAAAGTAACCAAAAATCAGTAAATAGAAAGAGATACTCAAATGTTCGAAATAATAATAAAGGACGAGTAGATGTGTATAAATCAATGGACTTTAAGAGTTCTGTAAGTTCTTTAATGGCAAAAGGTGGAAGTATTTCTGGGGTTAGAACGGCTCAAACTTCTTCAAGCGTTATTTCTACTGGAGCAATAGGTGGAGGAGTCGCAACAAATGTCAATAAAGCAAAAGTTGGAACTCAAGTTGGTAGCTTAACTGGTTCAACTACAGGTACGCTTGGTGAGTCCAAGGGAACAGAAGGACTCTCGGCAAAAACAGGTGTTTATACTGCAGGTATTCCATCTGAAACTGTTGTCTTAGGTTCAATGGATCCAGATGTTATTAGAAGAATTTTAAGAGATAATATTCCATTTTTCAGATCATGTTATCAAAAAGAATTAGATCGTAACGGAGGAAGAGATATCTCAGGAACCGTAAAACTTAACTTTCTTATTGGGGCTTCTGGGCACGTGACAAGGGCAGGAGTTGAAGGACAATCAAGTTTACCTGGAAGGGTTAAGACATGTGTTGTTGGTGTATTACGAGGTATTAAATTTCCAAGTCCAATGGGTGGAGGAACTGTAGATGTTAAACAACCATTTAACTTTTATCCGAAGAAAATCTAGTCTTTTATTATTAATAAGCTTATGTTTCTCATGTGCTTCAAATAAGGATGTACATAAGAAAAAAAGAACTAAAAGTAAAAAAGTTGATTCTTCATACTGCCTTTCTAAGAGTAGTAAGTTTGAAAAGAAGAACCTTGTAACTGTCGCACAAATTAAATCCTCTGTTCTAGGGGCATGTTTTAGTAATTATTTAAGATTTGAAAAGAATAAAAAACAAACGATTGGTACTTGTAATCAACTTTCCATTAAGAAAAATGGGAAGGTTAGTTATGTACAGGTTAC
Organism: Flavobacteriaceae bacterium; assembly: GCA_964215955.1. GTDB lineage: Bacteria > Bdellovibrionota > Bacteriovoracia > Bacteriovoracales > Bacteriovoracaceae. Next base: position 18,203 of record CAXPDR010000010.1, on the reverse strand, counting down.
TGATATTCGCCGAAAAAATCTCCCAAAAGACTTGGAAATGTGTATGGAACAGGAGTTTTGGAAGATGAGTTTTAAAGGTCTCTATCTTTCAAAGCCTTATTACATTCAGTTTCCATTAAATTTTACCTCTAAATAATTGATAAAATTATGTTTCTTACATTTGAATAAGCTTGAAATAAAGGGCCAAAATGCACTAGTTTCCAGCACTTTGACTGCGTGTTAAGTTAAAGATTGGGGAGAGAATAAAGGTAAAGCTTAAATGCAAAAGTTAATTATTTTTTATTCTTGTATAATTGTGGCCATGATCTTATCAAAGATTGCGCTTTATTTTCTTAACTAGATCGGTTGATCTATTCTTCACCCATTACGACAAACTTATATTCTTTAAAACCAGCTTCAGCACATGTATACATTATCTTTTTTACGTAAGAGTACTTTAATGATTTATCAATAATAAGGTTGGCAATACCTGAAAATGGTTTGGCGGCAGGTGCTTGTTTTGCAATCGCTTTTATATGTTCTTTCTTTTTAACTAACTCATTATATAGAGGAATAATTCTTCTTTTCCCTTGATCATAAATTTGAGCCGGAGGATTCTCAGCATCCAAGATAGTCTCGGAGTCTACAAAAATTTTATCTTTTGATACTTGAATCATAACTCCAGGGTTGTTAAGAGAGATTGATTCCGAAACAGGTAACTCAATTCCCTTTGGAATGGTAAGGGTTACCCCAGAGGAATTATAAGACTTCAGTAAGAAAACGAGAAGAATCACTAGAATGTCTAATAGAGAAGTGATATCGACATCGATAACTTCTTTTTTATCTCTTTTTCTTTTATTTCTTATCGATCTATTTCTTGCCATACTTTCTTCTTTTTAGCTCATTAAGTTACCAAACACGATTTTACTAAAAAGTGTTTTAAGTTTTACGTCTAATCCTTCTTTATCTTTTACATAAAGAGATTCATCTGTATTGCGAAGCATTCTCACAGCATCCATGATTTTAATGATCTTTTCATATTCAAGATCAACTTCAGGCTCTAGGATAATACTTTCTTCTTTTAAATTATTCTTTTTAATTGCAATCAATCTTTCTCTTAAGGATTCCAGGTCATAATCACCTTCAGAAGTTTTTCCAAAAGACTTAACAACTCTTGATGGGATACCTTGAGATAAAACTAATCTGTTCTTTTTTATAGTAAGAGTGAGCGCCAATGGTTTTTTCTGATTCTTCGGTGGAGGAGAGTCAGATACAATTGGGATATCACTGGCAATTTCAAAAACTTTTACAAATTGCGTAGACATTAAAAGAAAGAAGATAAAAATAAATACTGCATCTAAAATTGGAATAAGATTTATTCTTTCTTGTTTTCTTTTACTTTTTCTACTTGTTGGCGCTCTATAGCTCATCTAGTCCTCAATACTTATTATTCTGATTTTTCTTTAGTTCCCAGAAGGTCTAATAGCTTTACACTAAACTCATCAATTTCATTGATAATCTTATCTGATTTACTCGTAAGAAATGCATGAATAACCATAATTGAGATTGCTGTAATTAATCCTAAAAATGTTGTGTTCATCGCCGTGGAGATACCCTTAGATAAAAACTCTGCTTTTTGTGCAGGATCGATACTATCAAGAGCAGCAAATGAACTCATAAGACCTTGAATTGTTCCTAAAAGACCAAAAAGAGTTAAAATATTTGCAATTAATTGGAGGTAGTTAAGTCTTAATTCAACCTTAGGAACGACTTCAAGGGCTGTTGCATCTAAAGCATTTTGAATTTGCTCTGTTCCTTGATTCGCTCTTTTTAGACCATTTTTAAGAACTCTTGGAAGGGCAGCAGCAGTTCCTGAACATACTCTAATCGCACCTTGAATATCATTAGAGAGAACATATCTTTGAATTTCATTCATGAAGGAAGCACCGTCCACATCGAATCCTTTTGAAAGTTTTCTGAATCTCTCAAAAGCTATGGCAATTCCAATTCCCCATACAACAAGAATGATCCCCATAAAGACACCACCACTTTGAATAAAACCTGCCATCTGACTGATCATTGTAACGCTTGACTCTTCCATATATTCTCCTGAAGTAATTAAATTCTAAATGATTGATTATATTGTAAGCTATTATTATTAGGAGATATAACAGACAAAAATTGCCTATATCTAGATTTTCTTGGGTAAATTCATTTATGCTAGATTTAAAACATGAAAAAAATCCAAGAAGAAAACTCAACTAATCAGTATAACCCTGGATATAAAGGAATAGAGTGGCACGTGGTAAAAAAGATCTAGTAAATTACTTTGATCATAATCTTTTTAGTTTAATGTTTTTACTAATACTCATTTTTTCTCCCTCTGTTTTACAAGCAGTGTTTAGTGTAGAAGTTATTTTAGACTTAGTGGATGCTATACTTGCTGAGTTCATCGCTATTGGTGTAACAGCAATCATTGTCTATAAAATTAACCTTAATAAAGATAGTTCTTTTGTAGAAAAGGTATTAGAACCTTTCGGAATATCTTTAGCTTTAGCCCTTTTTGGATATATTTTAGTAGGTCTGTCTGCTTTATTTTTTCTTTTTTTCGTCTTGTTTGGCGAATTTAAAACTCTTTTGACTAGTTCTAGCCTGGACAATAATGATTATAGGCAATTTGTTTTTTTTAAAGTTATACTCTTTGTTGGTATCATGATTTTTATTTCAATGATTGATAAAGTTTTTGATTTCGGTCATACGACTCTTGTGACTGGTGATGGCGTTACGAAGTTTATCAAAAATTCCAAATTAATATTGGGAATAATCTATTTTGGTTTATTTACTTTTTTTACAGACTTTTTTAAAAGGATAACCAAAAAAGTTTATAAGCCATATGTATCGTTGAAGGACAGAAAAAAATAGGTAAAACATGAAGGTTGTACTTAGATTATTTCTTCCCTTTGCCATAAGTAGTGAAATTGGAATGGGCTTACTATATCTAGGTACTGTTTTTTATCCCGAATTTGTTCTTGATTATATTGATTCTTATTTCATTTCCAAATTGGCTGTTATAATGCTACTTGAGTTTTTTATGGCCCATTCGGGAGTATTCTTTACTGTGATTTTTTCAAAAGGTAAGGGAAATCCTCATAAGCTATTTCAAGTAAAGCATAGAATTTTTATTGGTCTTTTTTTGATCTCTATTTACTCTCTATTCGCGATAGGCTTTGCTGGAACTTATGGATTAGGAGTTTTTTTAATTCTTACCCTTTCCAGGACCTATACCTTATTTATGAATAAGGAAATAGAGTTTGCTACCGAGCTAGGTAAAAGCATGGCGCGTGCATTCTTTTACCTAATGTCTTTAATGGTTCTATTAATTTTTGATTTAGGCTTTGGTGCTTATGATGAACGTTTAGGTATATCCCATCTAGGTGGAGATGTTAATCAGCTAACTTTTCTTAATTGGGGAGCAATTTATTTTATTTTAGTGGGAGCTATGTCCTTAATAGTTGATTTCTTTATTAAGCCTCGTAAAATTGAAAAATAGTCCATCTTTAAATGGTTTTATGGTTAAAGTATCATTTAAAAGAAAATGATTTTTTGGAGGAAACTTTGAGAATGTTATTTGTCTTTTTCCTACCGCAATTAAGAAAAAAGAAATGAATTCTTATTTAAAGTACATTATACCATTTGCCGTTTCATATGAAATTGGAATTGGTTTTGTTTATTTTCTGGCTTTATTTTTTCCTGATGTCTTACTTCATCGTTTTGCTGGGAATTTATCCTTTAAATTAGATGATTTTTTAATCTTAGAGTTTTGTGCTCTGTTTTTTACTTTCATATTATGTGCTCCAATAGTCAACAATACTCAAAATGAGAAAAAGAAGAAAAAGCCATTATCAGTAAACTCTTTTGTGAAAAGTGGAATCATTATTATAGTTTTCTCTTGTTTGATTATGTTTCTAAAGTTTGGTGTTAATGGGGCAGCTTTTATTTTTATTGTACTTTCAAGAGAATTAGTTCGTTTAACAAAGGATCTTACAAAAAATGAACTTTTTACAGCGAAATCACTTGCAATAAGGTTTGTCTCATTTCTTACAATTCTTACTTTTTTTGATGATTACTCTTTGAGTTTTGGACATTATGATGAAAGATTAAATGTTCAAAGTATTTATTCTAGCTTGAGCTCTCTAGAGCTTTTAAACTGGGGAATGTTTTACTTTCTTTTTCTCGGGACCGTATTTCCTTTATTGCAAAAAAGACTACTAAAGCAAAAGAGTCGTAATAAAAGAAACCGAATCAAAAGGATGAGAAAAAGGAAAAGGTAATTCTATTTTTCGTAATGCTCTGGATAAATAGCTCGCTCAATTCCTTCAATAAAAATATGAATGAGTTTGATATGAATTTCTTGAATTCTATCAGTTATAGGTGAATCTACAACAATTGGAACATCAACCATCTCTTTTAGCTTTCCACCATCTTTACCAAGAAGGCCGACTACTTTAATACCTTTTTCTTTAGCAACTTCTACGGCTTTTATAATATTTTCAGAGTTTCCACTGGTTGAAATGGCTAATAATGAATCACCTTTTCTTCCCCAAGCTTGGACGTTTCGTGAAAAAATTTGATCGAATCCATAATCGTTTGCAACACAGGTTATATGCCCTGGATCTCCCATTGAGATTGCACAAATAGGATCTCTGTCTTTTCGATAGCGGCCAGTTAGTTCTTCGACAAAATGGAGTGAGTCGCACATTGATCCACCATTTCCACAAGCCATTATTCTTCCGTCACTTTTGACAGTTGAAATAAAAGCTGTGATGGCCTTATCCATAAGGACTAGATTACGTTCATTTGCGATAAACTTATTTAAAGTTTCTTGGGACTGAGATAGCGATTCTTTTATGTAATTTGAATTCATAGATTATATTTTATGGCCATGTGGTGTCCATGGCCATAAAAACTTATACTAAGTCTGTGATATTTTTTAGGATTTCAGCTTTTGGTTGGTTTCCAACTAATGTACTTTTAACTTCTCCACCTTTGAAGAAGATTAAAGTTGGAATACCTCTAATTCCATATTGCTGAGCTAATTCCCCGGCCTCATCTACGTTTACTTTAACCACTTTAGCACCGGCAACTTCTGAAGCAACTTCGTCTAAAATAGGGGCTAATGCTTTACAAGGTCCACACCATTCAGCCCAAAAATCAACGATTACAGGCTTATCCGATTGTAGAACTTCAGTTTCAAATGAGTCTTTGTTAACACTTACTAGGTTACTCATAATATATCTCCCTTTATTCAAGATTAAAAAATAGCACAATATGAGTGAATATTCGAGCATAAATATTACGCGCAATGTGTTATTGTTGACCTGATTTTACCTATTTAATGGTTTGATTTTATTTTGTAGAATTATTGTATATGAAAAGAAAGTATTTATTACGTTCAACAATTAAAACGGCTATTTTTTCAAGACTTATAGCTAAGGGTATTGACCTATTTATCGTACTAATTTTAGCGATGCTATTTTATCCATTTGGGTTAATTCTTTCTCTTTTCTATTTATGTGTTTGTGACTCTATGTATGGAGGGCAGTCAGTAGGGAAGAGGTTTATTGGCTTTGCTGTAATTTCCTTAGAAGATGGAAAGCCGTGTAATACAAAGCAATCAGTCATTAGAAACTTACCTATTACAGTTCCGCTAGCGTTTGCAATCATTCCTCCTTGGGGATTGATTTTTTGTTCGATACTCATAATACCAATTTTATTGTTTGAAACTTACCTTTTGTTCAAACTAGACTCTGGCCACCGGCTAGGAGATGTAATGGCAGATACGACTGTTATTGGTAATGACCCAAACCGTGTTGATATACAAAATGCTAAGGACTCTTGGTTTGATCCAAGAGAGAAGGGAATGTCTCCCTGCAATAAATCATCAATTATTTAAGGCTTGATCTAAGTCTAAGCTAATAATTTACAGCCTTCAAATAACATCGTAAACTGCATGCAATCCATGGAGTAAATAATGAAAAGATTAATCGTTGTCGATATAAGTAGTTTTATTTTTAGAGCATTTTTTGCCATTAGACCAATGACAAGCCCTAAAGGATTGCCGGTAAATGCAGTGTATGGAACTTTAACTATGCTTATGAAGCTTCTTCAGAATTACAATCCAACTCATGTTGTTTTAGCAAGAGATACCAAAGGTGGCTCTTTTAGAAATGAGAAGTATGAACTATATAAAGCTAATAGGAGTGAACCACCAGAGGATTTGATTCCACAGTTTGGCTTGATTGAAACACTTATTGAAAAAATGGAAATTCCTGCTTTAGCAATTCCCAATTATGAAGCGGATGACTTGATAGGATCATTTGTTACTCAATTTAAGAATGACTTTGACGAAATCTTAATTGCTTCAGGGGATAAAGATCTTATGCAGTTTGTAGATGGCCCAATTAAAATGTTGGACACTATGAAAGATAAAATTTTTGGAAGAGATGAAGTCTTTGAGAAAATGGGCGTGTATCCAGAGCAAATTGTAGATTACTTATCATTATTAGGGGATACTTCAGATAATATTCCGGGTGTAAAAGGAATAGGAGCAAAAGGTGCAGCTAAGCTTTTAGCAGAATTTAATACTTTAGATGAACTCTTTAAAAACATTGAGACTCTTTCAAATAAAAGAGCAAAGACAGCTTTAGAAAAACATGGGCAAGATGCACATCTATCTAAGGAGTTAGTTGAGATTGTGACAGATCTTGAATTAGGTATGAAGCCTGAAGACTTACAATACTCTATGGAAGGGCATGAAGGTTTTTTAGAGTTTTTAGATGAGCTAAATTTTAAATCGTTAAGAGCTAAAGTCTCTGCTGGAGCAGGTAACTCCGTTACAGTGACCAAGCCTAAAACTTATATTGATTATGAAGTGGTAAAAGACCCTAAGAAGTATGAAGCTATTTTTGAATCCTTAAACAATGAAGATCAAATTTATTTTGAGGCGTTTTTTAGTCACGATGACTACCATCGTTTAGATCCAATGGTTTATGGTATCGCAACAGGTGATAAGAATTATTTGTTTTATGCAAATGATTTTCCTTTTCTTCAAACTCTAAGAGAAATTGAAAAGAAATCAGAACTAACAATTGCGACGACTAATGTTAAAGTTTTCTATTCAGCACTAAAAGAAGCTGAGAAATTAGACCTGTTTGATATTACGCAAGCTCATTTTGTTTATGATCCAGAAAAAAAACATAATCTTCAAACTATGGCATTAGAATTCTTATCTGAAAATATCCCTCTTATAAAAGAGTTAAGAAAAGAGAACTTTGAAGAGATTGCTAGCCAAAAAAGTTTTGAATTTGGATTTGCAAAAAGGCTATATTCAGGTGTTCGTGTTTTTCCATGGCTTAAAAAGAAAATAGAAAAAGAGAATTTATCAAAAGTTTTTTATGAACTAGACGCACCTTTAATGCCTATTTTAACTCGAATGGAAGTTGCTGGGGTTAACCTTGATACAACATTTTATTCTCAATTAGAAAAAGAGTTTTCAAACATTACAGATGATATAAATAAAACCGTTTTTGAAAAATGTGGAAAAGAAGTAAATTTAAAATCACCAAAGCAAGTTCGTGAATTACTTTTTGAAGACCTTGGGTTGCCAATAATTAAAAAAACTAAAACTGGTCCCTCAACAGATTCTTCTGTGCTTGAGACTTTAGATAAGATGGGAGAAAGTGAAATCCCTGGTTTAATTTTAAAATATAGAGAAATTGAAAAATTAAATTCAACTTATGTTAAAGCGTTACCTGAATTAGTTCATGAGGATGGTAAACTTCATACTCATTTTAATCAGCATGTTGCACAGACTGGAAGACTTTCATCAGATAAACCAAACTTACAAAACATACCTATTAGAACGGATAATGGAAGAAAACTCAGAAAAGGTTTTAAAGCAAGTCCTGGTCATGTCTTACTTGGAGCTGATTACTCTCAAGTTGAGTTAAGACTACTGGCTCATTTCTCTGAAGATGATGTTATGGTTAAGGCCTTTAAAGAAGATCAAGATATTCATGCTCAAACGGCTGCAGAGATTTTTGATATACCATTAGAAGATGTATCTAAAGAAGATAGAAGTTATGCGAAGGCCATAAACTTTGGACTTATGTATGGACAATCATCATTTGGATTATCTCAAATGCTTGGGATCTCTCCTGGCGAAGCAAAAGAATATATAACCAATTATTTTACACGATTTAGTAAAGTGAAGAGTTATCTCGACTCATTAAAAGAAAAATGTGAAGAAACGGGTTATTCTGAAACGATGTTTGGGAGAAAGAGATATATTAAGGATATAAACTCAACTAACCGCCAGATGAAATCTATGGCCGAGAGAATGGCGATAAATTCACCTATCCAAGGAACTGCCGCTGACATTATAAAAAAGGCCATGTTGGATATTGATAAAGTCTTGAAAGAAAAAAATCTCAAATCAACAATGATTCTTCAGGTTCATGATGAACTTATTTTTGAAGTTCCTGAGAATGAAGTCGATATAATGAAGGGCCTTGTTCGCGAGTATATGGAAAATACAGTGCAGCTCAAAATACCTCTAAAAGTTGATATGGGGACCGCTGAGAATTGGTACGAGCTAAAGTAATTTTTTGGTTTAGCTTTGCCTTGTAAATTTAAAGAATTTACGAAAAATTGACATTTGCCTACTTGAGCGAGATTAAGAAATCTCCGATAATATAGTTGTGAAGTTTATTACAGTATTTTTATCTATTTCTATATTTATGTTGATTAATCCAGCTAATGATTGTCATGGTGTCGCGGGAGAACTGGCTCATCATTTATCTGAGACAGAATTAGACTCTACTAATTCCGTTCACTGTCATGACGGTGAGCATTCTGATCGCGAAGAGACTGAGAAAAAGTCTGCTTCTAATAGTTGTAATGAATGTATGTCAGTCTGCTGTCATTTTTTGGCATATGAAGCTCTTAATCTAAAAAATTCATTTAAAGTTGCTTCACGCTTTACTTCAAATAATTGGCCAGTAGGCCCTCAATACCAAAAAATCTTTATTCAAGAAAATTTTCGCCCTCCTATTGTTGGCTGATTTTTATTTAATCTAAACTAACAAAACAATTAAAGGAGAAATTATGAAAGTTTTAGCTTTAGGATCAATGTTATTTTCAATGTTTATTTTTACATCTTGCGCACAATTAAGTGGAAAAAAAGCTTGTTGTAAGAAAGAAGCAAAGCATGAGTGTTGTTCAAAACATTCTAAGGTATGTAAAGATGGCTGTAAGCCAGATAAATCTTGTTGCGATGACAAATGCGGCAGCTGTGACGGTAAATCAAGCTGTGCTGATGGTAAATGCGATAACCCAGCTAAAAAAGCTTAATTAATACGGCCCTCGAAAGAGGGCTTTTTTTTGTTTAAACATTTTACACCCACCATAAATCTTTCAAGTAATTTCAAAATTTCTTTGGCTTAAGAGATAATTAATAAAATTAAACAGGAGTATATATGAAATTATTATTTATGGGATTGTCTTTATTTTTACTATCAAATGTAACGATGGCCAATGAACTCAACTTTGATGAGCCTTGTGCTGAGGATGGAGCATACACACAACAAGCTCAATTCTTGAAAATGTCTTTTGATAATCCGTTTTTTAGTCATGCTCAAGATGAGGAAACACTAAGAAAGATAGAAATAATTTCTAATGCTAATAAAAAACTAGCTGAAAGTATGGAAGAGTATTGTACTACTATGAAAAGTTTAGAAAACTAATTATACGGCCCTCGAAAGAGGGCTTTTTTGTCTAAACTTTATACAGATTTTTGAAACCGTTTAATTTTCTTCTATCTAAACTACTAATTTTACGAATTCATCTTGGCCACCAACTTGCGTATATAATTGTAAGGAGCGGGCTTATGAAAAAATTTCTAATTTTTACTCTTATTTTAGGAAGTATACAAGTTTTTGGAGCAGAGGTTACCATCTTTGAAACCGAAGATATCTTCTTGAAAGATAAATTTTGTAATGAAGAAAAGAATGAAAAATGTTTTAAGCCTGGCGAAGTTATAGATACTCTCGAGAGTCTTTTGGCTAAACGTGGATACCAAAATGTGAGTTGTATTAGACATAGTGATTTTTTTTCTGACTATGGAGTTACATGTAAATATGAAAAACCACTTGTTGAAGCCGGTAAGTGTTATCTTGAAGATAGAGAAGTTTCAGGTTCAGAGAGAGCTTTAAAATCACCTGTAGAATCAGTTCTTTTAAGTCTCATAACTGGTGTCGCTGTTATTTCGGAAACGGTGAGACTTGATTTGATGACCATTACTCAATTCTTAGATGAGGATAATGAATATTTTGATGAAAGTAGAGATCCTTTTAAATTTAGTAGAGCTAGTGCGGCAATGTTGAGAGGGAAGGCTAAAAGTGTTGCTACAGGAAAACTAAAAATTCCAATGAGCTGTGATGCTCAGTTTGCTAAAAATTATGATCATAATAAAGAAATTGATAGAAGTGAAATAAATCTCAAAGATAATTTTGGGAAGATTTATCAAGGAAAAGAGGAAAGTACAGGTGCACTTCAGTTTTAAACTTCTTATTTAGAAATTTTCGATCCTCTGTTATTAAAACTTACTATTTCGATTGTGCAAACTTTTGTAGGCACTATTCTTACTTATATTCTTCAATGTTAATTAATTCAGCCAGTTTGATAAGCTAATTCAATAGCTTAAGGAAAAATTAATTTATTGCCGATAAGAATAGTAGAATATGAGAGTGAAAGCGATTTGTAATAATCAATATTTACTACGCCTATTAACGTTGATGTTACTGTCTTTATTGTATGGTGCTTGTACGTCTGAAATCCAAGTTGAGAGGATTACAGAAACATCCAATATGGATCAAAGCTTCTATATTGAGGCAAAGAAACTTGGACTTATCTTTAAAACACAATCGGAGAATTTAAAAGTAGGTGAAGAGCTTGAGCTAATTTTCAAGGATGATCAGGGAAGTGAAAATAATGAACTCTTAGGAGCTACCTGGAGATCTCAAGGGGGAGTTGGTTCTTTGTTGATTAACGATGATGGAATTACTGCAACTTTTAGAGCGAACTCAAAGGGAAAAGCGACTATTTTTGCTGAACACAAAGGTGTCGAGAAAAATGTTATTATCACGATTGAAAATACTGCTCCTAAATTAGATTTGATATCTAATCAAAGTGCAGTATTAGAAGGCACAAGTATCGTTCAAATCAACGCTGGGCAAAGTGGAGAAGATAAAGATATCGATGGTGATATCCTTACGTATACTTGTTATTATGATACTACCGTTGATTCTATCGTTTTAAATTCAAATAATTGTTCTTCTTTAACAGGAGTTAGCTTTAATAGTTCAACGGGTAAATTAGATTGGACTACTCAAACCGGGCAGGGAGGTGATTATGAGTTTAAAATTGTCGCCTTTGATGGGGAAGACTCAGATGAGGAAGTTTTTACGATAGAAGTTCAAGGAAACAATTCTCCAGCTATTGATACCATAAGTGATAACCGAAAATTAAAAGAGGGTGCTAATTTATCCATCGATGCGAATGATGGTGGAGATGATTTAGATGGTAATGGTGATACTCTAACTTATACATGTACTTTTGATAATGTTGAGGATGGAAGTGTTATTTTAGGAGCAAGTTGTGGAACTCTCACTGGTTTGAGTTTCGATGCAAACTCTGGCCAGCTAAACTGGTCTCCATTGGCTTCTCAGTATGGTAAATACGAGTTTAAAATTTCTGCAAGTGATGGAGTCTATACGGATGATGAAATATTTTTAGTGATCGTCTTAGATCCTAATAACTTCACATCTGTCTGGCGTACCACAGCTGCAAATGAAACCATTTCTTTACCTCTTAGAACTGACTTGAGTAATAACTTTACCGTTGATTGGGGAGATGGAACGTCTAATGTTATTACTTCGGGAAGTGATCCAAATGCAACCCATACTTATAGTTCTCCTGGTGACTATGTCATTACCATTAGCGGAACAATGGAAGGAATTTATTTAAATAACAACTCTGACAAACTCAAACTAATTTCAGTTGAATACCTAGGAAACACTGGTCTTACCAATTTAAATAATGGCTTTTATGGTGCCTCTAATATGACTTCCTTTACTGGAGGAAATACGTCTTTAGTTACTGATATGAACAATTTATTTCGTGATAATACAAGTTTAGTTCACTTTGATATATCCATGTTCGACACGAGTAATGTTACAAGTATGGCTTCAATGTTTTTTGGTGTGAGTAATATGACTTCACTAGATCTTAGTCATTTCGATACGACAAAAGTGACTAGTATGCTTGATATGTTTAAAGGAATGTCTTCTTTAATTTCTATTGATTTGAGTAGTTTTAATACTGCAAACGTCACAACTATGGAAGGAATGTTTGAAAGTATGTCCTCAATAACAAGTCTTGATTTATCTAATTTCGATACTAGTAAAGTGACATCGATGGTGACAATGTTCCAAGGAACAACTGTTCTTTCAACTTTAGACATCTCTAGTTTTAATACGGCCAATGTTTTGAGTATGTCATCTATGTTTTATTATGCTCAAGGCCTGACTTCATTAGATCTATCTCATTTTAATACCGCAAAAGTTGTAAGTTTTGAGGGAACTTTTAGACTTATGAATTCATTGACTTCTTTAAATATATCAAATTTTGATACAAGCAGTGCAACTACTTTTTGGAGGATGTTCAATGGAGCGAGCCAGCTTACAACACTTGATTTGAGTAGTTTCGTTACAACTAATGTTGTAAATATGAAACAAATGTTTGCAGGGATGGGATCTTTAACAAACTTAGATATTTCTACTTTTGATACATCTAATGTTCTAGATATGAGCTATATGTTTTCTTATGTTTCTAGTTTAGCTACATTAGACCTTTCTCATTTTAATACAGCAAAAGTAACTACAATGGCCGATATGTTTGAGAAAATGACTTCTCTTACGACGTTAAATATTAGTAATTTTAACACTAGTGAAGTTACAAGTATGTATCGAATGTTTTGGGATGCAGACAGCTTAACTTCCCTTGATTTATCTCATTTTGATACTGACAAAGTAACGACTATGCAAGATATGTTTTATGGGATGGATGGGATCACAAGTTTAAATGTATCAGGCTTCACAAACTTAGTGCTTGATAGGTTAGATTGTACTTTCTGTTACATGACTTCTTTAACCTCTTTAGATCTATCAACTTTTGATACTCCTAGCGTTACAAACATGTCTGGAGCTTTTAGAGGTATGACTGCAATCTCTTCTCTTGATTTAACTAATTTTGATACTTCTAATGTTTCAAATATGAGTAGCATGTTTGATGGTTCATCTTTTACGAATTTAGATTTATCTAGTTTTGATATAAGTCAGGTCTTAAACCTATCTTATATGTTTGCAAACATTACTAGTACTATTAATTTGAACCTTTCAAGCTTTGGGACTACAGTTGCGACGAATGTAAGTAGAATGTTCGAAGGATCTTCTGGGATTACAGATATTAATTTAGTAAATTTTTACACGCCAAATATTACTACTACAAGAAGTATGTTTGCTGGAACTAGTAATTTAGTGAATTTGGACATCTCAAACTTGGATACCAGTAAAGTCACTGATATGTACTATATGTTTTTCGGTGTTAGTTCTTTGACTAATTTAGATTTATCAAATTTCAATACTTCAAAAGCAACAAATATGGGCGGGATGTTTAATGGTGCCAGTTCGATTTCTACTTTAGATTTGAGTACATTTGATACTAGTAATGTCACTATTATGACAGAAATGTTTCGAGGTATGGCAAGTTTAACAAATTTAGATGTACTAAGCTTTGATACTTCAAATGTAACCTCTATGCAAAAAATGTTTATTGGCCTTTCATCAATCGTTACTCTTGATTTGTCTTCATTTGTAACCTCCAAAGCAACTTCTTTTTCTTATTTGTTTTGGGATTGTAATTCTTTACAAAGTTTGGATATTTCTAATTTTGATACAAGTGCAGTTACTGATTTTTCAAATATGTTTAGAGAGGTAAACTCTATGGTATCTCTTGATCTCTCACATTTTGATACATCTTCAGCAACAGATATGAGGTATATGTTTAGTAGGATGTCCAATCTGACCACCTTGAATCTTAGTTCTTTTGATGTTTCAAACGTAATTCATATGGATAATATGTTTGAGTATTCAAATTCAATAGTAACTCTTGATTTATCAAGCTTTGTGACTACAAAGGTTGAATCTATGAAAGAAATGTTTAGAGATATGTCTAGTTTAGTAAACTTAGATATATCGAATTTTGATACTGTTTCCCTTATTTCAATGGAGAGAATGTTTACCAATAGTAATAGTCTATTGAGTTTAGATTTATCCCATTTTGACACATTTAACGTTACAAAAATGCAGTATATGTTCTATGGAATGACAGGGATAACGTCTTTAGATCTTAATAACTGGGATATTACAAATGTGAACGACTCTACAGGTATTTTTACAAGTATGACTGGCACAGTGTATTGCGATCAAGGGGGGTCACCAGGTACGGGGAGTATTTTTGGTGTCGCTTGTAATTAAATTTATAAACTTTACCCATAAAAAAAGGCCCTCATAAGAGGGCCAATTTTATTTCTGTTTGGGAAAAACTACTACTTAGCGTGCTTCGCTAGATATGATGCAACACCTTCAGCAGTTGGTTTCATTGCTTCTTCGCCTTTTTTCCAGTTTGCAGGACAAACTTCACCGTGCTCTTCGTGGAATTGAAGTGCATCAATTACTCTTAGAGCTTCTTCAACGTTTCTACCAAGTGGAAGATCGTTGATTGTAGAGTGTCTTACAGTTCCTTCACCGTCGATTAAGAATAAACCTCTTAATGCAACTTCTTCATTGAAAAGAACACCGTAATCTCTTGCAATATTTTTAGAAACATCTGCAATTAGTGGGTAATCGATTTCACCGATACCACCTTGCTCAACTGGAGTGTTTCTCCAAGCAAAGTGAGAGAAGTGAGAGTCAATTGAACAACCAAGAAGTTGAACACCTCTTTCTTTGAACTCACCAACAGCTTTGTTGAAAGCTAAGATTTCAGATGGACAAACAAATGTGAAATCTAGTGGGTAGAAGTATAATAAAACTTGCTTCCCTTTGTAATCTGATAGTGCGATCTCTTTAAAAGATCCATCTTCCATAACTGCAGTTGCCTTAAACTCAGGCGCTTTTTTTGTAACTAAAGAACTCATAAATTCTCCTTATAAGGTTAGGGTTCCGCTTAAAACTGAGGACATTATCCATTATTTTTGAATAGAAATACAATTGAAAATCTCTATTTCAGCGATAAATTTTATCTATAGGTATTTTAGACTTAAACAGTTTTTAATTATCGACTATTAGTGTTATTCAATATTAAATTCAACTACTTGAAGGTCTGATTTTTTTATCGTTCTGATATCGTCAGGTAAAGAACCTATGATTTCACCTTCAAGAGCATCAATAGTTCTATGTTTTAGGCAATCTTTACTAAATACTAGAGAGATTTCTCTAGTTGGAACAGGTGATTTAAATGGTTTCAAAAGTTTTTTGTGTGGACTGGAAAGTTGTTTTGCTGCCATGTGTGGTAAAATCGTATACCCAAATCCCTTAAGGACCATATTTTTAAGCGTTTCAAAGTTTCCACTTTCAAAGTTTATTGGATTGTCTAGATGACCCTCTTTTCTTTGACTACAAATATTTAAAACTTGATCCCTAAAACAATTCCCTTTATTCAGAAGCCAGATTTCATTTAAGTCTAATTCTTCTTCTTTAATTTTGGCTTTTTTGTGAAATGGATGTTTACTTGAAACAAATAAATAAAAAGGTTCATAGTAGAGAACTCTCTCTTGTATTGTTTTTTCATGTAATGGAGTCGCAAGTAGTCCTGCATCAATCTCGTCTTTTTTAATCATCTCGATTATATCTTCTGTTTTAGCCTCTTGAATCTCCAAGTTTACATTGGGATATTCTTTAACAAAGCTTTGAATAAAAAGAGGAATAATATATGGAGAAAGGGTAGGGATAACTGCAAGTTTGAAGTCTCCCGAGATCTCTTCTTTATTCTCATCAAGTATTGAAAAAAGACGTTTCTGCTCTTTAATTATTCTTTCAGCTTGATCAATGACCAGCATTCCTTCTTCTGTGGCCTTAATTGGATTTTTGGATCGATCAAAAATCGTAACCTGTAATTCATCTTCTAGTTTTTGTAGTTGCATACTCAATGTTGGTTGAGTCACAAAACAGGATTCAGCAGCTCTTCCAAAGTGCTTATGTTTATAAACGGCCAGTACGTATTCAAGTTGTGTTAAAGTCATACCAAATACTAGGATAAATTTTTTCTATAGTCCAAAAAATTATGATAGTATCTCTTGATGAAGCCATATATTCTTGTTCTAACCGCTAATTTTTGTTTTGCTTTAGGTTCCATGTTTTTTACACACTATGCCAGAAGGTTCTCTTCTGTGTGGATGAACACGATGAAAGCTAGTGTTGCAGCGATTGGTTTTAGTTTAGTAGTTCTTTTTACAACTGGTTTTCATGAATTAACATTTATAAACTTTGCTATCTTCTTTGTCTCGGGCTTTATTGCTTTAGGAATTGGGGACATCTTTTTAATTCAAGCCTTTGCTAAATTAGGGCCAGCTAGAACTCTTGTTATTTTTGGATTCCATCCTGTCATTGTTGGTGCCCTATCTTTTATATTTTTTGGACAGGATATAGAGCAGGGAAAGCTCATTGGTATTTTCTTTTTCATATGTTGTTTATTTACCTTTTCCTATGAGAAATTTAAATCTTCAGGAAAGTGGGAGATCTCAGGGTTGGTCATGGCACTAGCTGGCATGAGTTTGGATGCTGTGGGAATTCCAATTACAAGATATGCCTTTGATATGAATCCTTCTATTTCAGGATTTGAAGGGAATTTTTATCGCTGTCTTGGTGCCCTTACTTCTTATTTTATTATCTCCCGTTTCAGGCCTTTTCATTTTTTCGCCGGAATTCGAAGTTTAAGTTCGAGATCCCTTACTTTGGTTATTACTGGTTCAATTCTTGGCACCTTTCTCTCTCTAGGGCTTTATCTTGAAGCGATAAAAACGGCTCATCTGGCCAGTATTTCAGGAATCTCTATAACGAGTGTCATTTTTAGCTCTCTTTTTGAATCAATTTGGGAAAAGAAACTTCCTAGTAAATTTCTTGTTTTCTCTTTCGTCTTTTTCTTTAGTGGCATGTATTTTATTTTAGTAGGAATTTAATAAGAAGGTGTGTGAAGTTTCGACAATATATCGAACCTAGAGGCTTTATTAAAGCTTAATTACCTAGAAACACATTAAGTAAATGGCAGGATATTTGCTCTAATAAGCTTTGCCAGGAGGTTTAGAATGTTTCAGGATGAAATGATTAGGGTGCAGCTTCAAGAACAGATTAATACTTTATTTTCCACCTTTTTACGCAAGAAAAATAAGATAATTCTTTGGCAAAATATCGACAATATTCATCGAATAAAAAAATCAGCCCATTTTAAGCGACTGGATATAAAAAAATCAGAATTAGAGTTTTTACCTAAGAAAGGGGTGTTTAGTTTTGATACTCGCTTACCAATATATTTTTTTTCTGAAAAGCGAAACACGATCTTTAAAAACATGATTTATTTTAATAATAATTTTAACATGGTCGTAAAAGTTCCTGAGTTCATTATGTTACAAAATATTCGAAAAAGCGAAAGAGCACGGTGTAATGATCTTAAGGTTGAGTTCATGTTTGGGGAAGATAATTATGGGAAAGACTCATGGTTTAAGGCTCAAATGCTAGATCTGTCTAAAGATGGGTTTAGTTTCAAAAGTAATATCGGAAATATTGTTAATTTTAAAGTTGGTAATAGGTTAAGCTTTAAATTTAAAGGAATGGAGGGATATGCCCTTGGTGAGATCGTTGGCGTCGCCAAGATTATAAATGGTGATGAAAAATATAATCGTGTTTGTGTCAAACGTTTGGAGTGTAAGGATCGGTGACATCGCGAACATGACTCATGCTGCCAGTTTAAGCCTCTGATATAACTCAGGTTTGTAAACCTCAAGATATTTTCTAGGAGCTTCCATTAGGTATCGGTTTTTAATGAATAGA
>CAXPDR010000009.1:0-8807 GCA_964215955.1 Flavobacteriaceae bacterium | reverse complement strand
TAGTCTTCTTTCCTTTAATTAGTGCATTTATAATTACCTTGATACCAAAAGCTCAGGAACAATTAATTAAAGGGTTTGCATTAGTTTCTTCACTAATCACTTTTGTTTTAAGTGCAGTCTTACTTTTTCAATTTGATTTTTCCTCAGCCGACAAACTCCAACTTGGTAATAAGATATCGTGGATTAAAAGTATAAATGCAAATTATGAAATAGGTATAGACGGCATATCCCTTCCCCTTTTAGTGCTATCAACATTTATTACAGTGCTAGCAATAATTTATTCTATAGAACATTTACCTGAGCCAAAAAGCCCTAAAGGCTTTTTAGCTTTAATACTTGTTCTTGAAACAGGAATGAATGGAACATTTGTCGCATTAGATTTGATTCTTTTCTTCGTATTTTTTGAAATTGTATTATTGCCTATGTACTTTATGATCGGAATATGGGGTGATAAGACTGTAAGGACTGTATCTGGATTTAAAAATCAAATA
The DNA here is from genome assembly GCA_964215955.1 of Flavobacteriaceae bacterium. Classification (GTDB taxonomy): domain Bacteria; phylum Bdellovibrionota; class Bacteriovoracia; order Bacteriovoracales; family Bacteriovoracaceae. Next base: position 8,316 of record CAXPDR010000009.1, on the reverse strand, counting down.
GAGACAAGACTTTATGCAAGTATCAAGTTTTTTGTTTTCACTCTATTTGGATCGGCTTTTATGCTTCTTGGTTTTTTGGGGCTTTATTATCGTGGAAATAAAACATTTAGTATTCCTGAGTTAATTGAACTGGGAACATCAGGCGCATTTACAGGAACATTTGCAACGCTGGTATTTGCAGTATTATTTTTGGGATTTGCTGTAAAAGTCCCAATGTGGCCTCTTCATACATGGCTTCCAGATGCACATACAGCAGCTCCAACTGTTGGTTCAGTATTACTGGCTGCAATTCTATTGAAGCTTGGATCATACGGTTTTGTTAGAATTGCAATACCTATACTTCCAGAGCAGGCAAAAGCATGGGCTCCAGCAATAGCTATTCTTTCGGCAATCGGAATTATATATGGATCTTTGGCTTGCCTTGCGCAAACAGATTTAAAGAGACTCATTGCATTTTCATCAGTTGGTCATATGGGATTTGTTATGTTAGGGATCGCTTCTCTTACGCCTATAGGAATCAATGCTGCAATGATAGGAATGGTTGCTCACGGGGTAATCACTGGACTGTTGTTCTTCTTGTCAGGCTCTATGGCACATACTTATCACACTAGAGATATGGGCAGACTGGGTGGAAACATGAAGCTACTTCCAAAAACTGGTGCATTGCTAGGGTTTACTGCGATGGCGTCATTAGGCCTCCCTGGTCTTGCTGGCTTCTGGGGAGAATTCATGGCTTTATTAGGAGCTTACAATCCGCTGGATGGTTTAAATATAACTGTATTTAGAACCTCTATGGTTGCTGGAGCTATTGGGACCGTTTTAACTGCAGGTTATCTACTTTGGATGTTACAAAGAGTTAATTTAGGAGAACCATCAGATGAATGGTCAGACAAAGATCTTCATGATGCAGATATTTATGAACTTTCAGCATGGATTCCACTAGTTGTTTTAACAGTATTAATTGGGGTATTTCCTAAATTAATATTTGGTGCAACAAATGATGCAGTCATAGCAATGCTATCCAAAGCCTTTGGAGGTTAAAAATTTCTATAAATTATTTTGCAATATCTACTGAACTTATTGTAGTTTTTACCATAGTTGGAACATTAATTCTCGATTTGATTCTTCCAAGAAAATCAAAATATTATGTAGCTGCTTTTGCACTTCTAGGAACTTTATTTTCTTTGGCACCTTTAGTAATCCAATGGGCAAACTATTCGTCACCAATCTATGCTTTTGAAAACAGTTTTGTTGTTGATAAATTTTCAATTATTTTCAAAGGACTATTTATATTAATAACTTATTTAACCTTCCTTCTTTCAATCAACTTTATTGAAAGCGATAAGTATTACCAGGGAGAGTATTACTACTTATTATTAAGTTCTCTTTTAGGTGCACTAATTGTTAGCTCTTCCAGAGATTTGTTAACCATATTCATTGGTATCGAGCTTGCTTCAACTCCTATGTTTTTACTTTCTGGTTGGAAAAAAGGTGATAGAAAATCAAATGAAGGTGCAATTAAGTTTTTTCTCCTAGGAGTTTTATCAGCATCTCTTATATTGTATGGATTTTCACTTATATACGGTCTGTCAGGTAAACTACTTTTTTCTGATATATCTTCATATTTGCTCAGTGCATCTCTAGCTAACTCTCCAGTAGTATTACTGAGTGCAATATTAGTTATATCTGGTATTGGATTTAAAATATCTGTAGTTCCCTTTCATTCATGGGCACCAGACACTTACGAAGGAGCACCCCTTCCTGTAACTGCGTATCTATCTGTTAGTTCAAAAGCAACCGGTTTTGTTGCTCTCATTATTTTATTAACAAAAGTCTTTGCAGGATCAGGATCAAGCTGGGGAATAATTCTTGTAATTATTTCAGGCTTGACTATGACAATTGGCAATTTGGTTGCGTTGCAACAGAACAACCCAGTTAGACTTTTAGCTTATTCATCTATTTCTCAAGCTGGCTTTATTTTAGCCCCAATTGCAATATCTGGAATTACTGGAGATTATCAGGATGGAATTTTTGCAAGTGTTACTTATCTAATTATTTACGCATTTATGAATTTAGGAGCATTTTTGTCCGTGCATCTTTTTAGTAATTATGCCGGATCATCAAACTTTTATGAGTGGGGAGGGGTTGCAAGAAAATCACCAATAGCCGGAGTCTTGACAACAGTATTCTTTTTCTCACTTGCAGGAATACCTCCTTTAGGTGGCTGGTTCGCAAAGTTTGTTGTATTTAGAAGTTTATTAGGTTCAGCAAATTCAATTGGACTTATTCTCGGAGTTGTTGGTGCAATAAATGCTGTTATTGCATTAGTTTATTATGCAAGGATATCAAAAGTTATATGGATGGATGAACTTAAATCTTCAAATGAGGAGAAAATTTTTCAATTTGAAAACCCTCTTAAAGTGGTTGGTATCTTCACTGTTCTCATCACATTCGTTTCTGGAATCTTTCCAGGAATTTTCAGTTATCTTGGAGAAGTATCCTCGATATTTTTTAGCAATTAAGATTTGCCAAAACAAAACTTTTTCTCTTATTTACATGAAAAATATGACACAGAATTTATATATTTCGACACTTTTATGGAGGAAGCTTTATATTCTCAACTAGGATTTTTTAATACTGATTTTGTAAGGTCTGATAAAGAAGGCGATTTTTTAACGTCTCCAGAAGTTTCGAAATATTTTGGAAAAATAATACGAAATTGGATCAATTCTGAAAGTATTTTAAAAAATATTATTGAAATAGGTTCTGGTACAGGTTCCTTGATTGAACAAATTGGAATAAAAGAAATTAATGCTGTTGAATTGTCTTCTACTGCAAGAGAAGAATTAATTAAAAAAGGGATAAACACGCATAAAACTATCGATGAATTGATTACCAAAACTTCTGATTTAATTTTTGGAAATGAAATATTAGATAATATCCCTTGCTCTATTGGATTTTATAGAGATGAAGGTTGGTATGAAAAAGTAGTGTTATTAGAGGATACCTCACTGGCATATGGCTTAAGACCTATCAGAAATGAAGAACTTGATTGGGTAAATAAAAATAATATAGTTCCAAATGAAGATTATGAGTTTGAGATTCAAGTCAATATTGATAAATTTTTAAATTCAGTCATTAAAAAAATCAATCCGGGAAAAATTTTACTTTTTGATTATGGTTATGAACAAAAAAACAGGGATAGGAGAATGTATAGTTCATTGTTAAGAACATATAAAAATCATCATTTATCTGTTGACCCTATTCAAGATCCAGGAAACATAGATATTACTTACGACGTAAACTTCTCCTCCATATCTAGAGAACTTAAATACCTTGGTTATGATGTGACCTTAAAATTACAAAGAGATTTTTTACTTGATAATGGATTCAATATTTTTTTTGATGAATTGCAAGAAAAGTATATAGCTGCTGAAGGAATTGAAAAATTAAAGATTAATTCTGAGTTGAATGGAATGAAAGCAATTGTTGATTCAAATGGTTTAGGAGGCTTTTACTGCCTCATTGCAGAAAAGTTATAAATTTAAAGATTTTATAATTAAATTATGAATTTTGTAAAAACTACAGCTCTTCTTACTCTTATGACTCTAGTTGTAATGTTTTCTGCAACAGCCTTTGGTTTTGATCTCGTATCAGCACTTTTTTTTGCTTTAATTTTTAATGGATTCATCTATTTTTTCTCTGGAAACTTAGCTATAAAATCAACTCGCGCCCAGCCAATTAAAGACGGACAATTTAGTGAAGTAACTCAAATTATTTCTCACCTAACTCAAAAAGAAAAGATGCCAATGCCAGAACTGTATGTTATTAATAGTGATCAACCAAATGCATTTGCAACAGGTAGAAATCCAAAAAATGCAAAAGTTGCAGTAACTACAGGCATATTAAATCTTCTTAATAGAGATGAATTAGAAGGTGTTTTGGCCCATGAATTATCTCATATAAAAAACAGAGATATTTTAGTATCCAGTATTGCTGCAATGTTGGCAGCTGCAGTTTCTTTTATGTCTAGGATGGCCTTTTGGGGCGGTGGAAACAGGAATAGAAACACACATCCTGCAGTAATAATTTTGGCATTTATTGCAGCGCCTATAGCTTCTTTAATCATAAGAATGGCAATATCGAGAACTAGAGAATTCGGTGCTGATAAAACAGGTGCAGAAATCTCAGGTAACCCACTGGCTTTAGCATCAGCTCTAGAAAAAATTGAGCGATACTCTAAGGTTCCGATGAATGTAAACCCTGCAGTCAGTCAACTTTTTATATCTGATCCATTAAAAGCTTTTTCTGGGAATAGTTTTAGTAAATTATTTTCAACCCATCCGCCAACGATTGAAAGAGTAAGAAGATTAAGGCAAGCTCAAAGTGGAATTAGGTATTAATAGTACTCCATCGGTTCAACCAAATGAGGTTGAAGATTTGATACAAGATGGATTTGTGCTTGTTGATGTCAGAGAAAAAGATGAATGGATATCTGGCCACCACGTAGATGCTATTCATATACCAATGGGAGAAATAATGGAGAATATGAATAGTTTTCACCTAAATGAAAAATATATAGTTGTATGTCGGTCTGGTTCAAGGTCAGCCAGGGTAACTAACTATATGATTTCACAAGATATAGAAGCCTATAACATGGCCGGTGGAATGAAAGAGCTAAGAAACTTTACTGAAAATATTTATGACTTAGAAGGTAATCCAGGACAAATCATTTAAACTTTATTTGTGATTATTTGTATTGGAAATGCACTTGTTGATTCCTTAACTCAAATAAAAGAATCTAAAATCAATGAGTTAAATTTAAATAAAGCAAGAATGACTCTTGTAAATAAAGAACGTTCAAATTTTCTTCTTCAAAATATGGAAAGTCCAATATACGAAGCTGGCGGATCTGCGGCAAATACAGCATACTGGATCTCTCAACTTGGAGGAGAAGCGGGATTTATTGGAAAAATTTCAAATGATGAATTAGGGAAGCAGTTCCAAAAAGGCCTTAAAGGTGCCGGCTTGCAGGACTTTACAGTTTATGAGTCTGAAAATAATCAAACAGGATTATGTGCAATTTTTATTACTCCTGATGGTGAACGAACAATGAATACTTATCTTGGTGCGGGTGAACACCTTACAATTCAAGATTTAAATGAAAGAGCAATTTTGGAAGCAGAAATTTTGTACATGGAAGGATATTTATGGGATAAGCCTTCAAGCAAAGAAGCTTTTATTCACGCAGCAATCTTAAACAAAAAATCTGGTGGATTAAATGCTATAAGCTTATCTGATGTTTTTTGTGTAGACGTGCATAGGGAGAGTTTTATAGATTTTATTAAAAGTCATATCAATTTTGTATTTTGTAATGAGGATGAATTAAATGCTCTTTTCAAACTAAGCAACATAACCAAAGCTATTAAATATTTTCAAGATGAATTCCCTAATATCAAGCAACTAATTTGCACTCTCGGACCAGATGGTGTTTTAATTCTTGACGAAGGAAAGCCATACAGATTCAATGCAACAGAAGCAAAAGTCGTAGATAAAACTGGTGCTGGTGATTTTTTTGCCGGCGGATATTTATATGGCCTTCAAAAAGGATTCTCGTTAACTGAATCCGCAGAAATTGCTAACAGGAGTGCATCTCATGTTATTAGTGAAATTGGTGTTAGACCAAAAAAAGAGTTTATCTAATCGCTCCATCCAATAATTGAAACAATTCGAGAATCATCTTGTTCACTAAATTGTAGTTTTTCATAAATTATTTTTATTGGTTGATAGGTTTTATTTTTGGAAAATATGATAATTTGACCTTCAGAATCAAGTACAACTATATTGTTTCCATTTTGAGACCAATTTGAAGATTCAAAATAATAATTGGTAGGAGCAGCTTCTGAAAAGACCTCAATTACTTCATTGCCTTTTTGATAATATAATGAAACATTTCTACTCTCAGGACTTCTTCCTTCCCAATAGTCTAAAATTCTCTCGCCCTGAGGGTTTACCTTGTAGTTACTTCTGCTTTGAAGTGTTTCGTTTGATTCGGTTACTTGTTTAGTATCTATATTTATTAGTAAAATATTTTCCGAATTATTTAAATCACTCCAGTACCTAATAAGAACTTCATTGTTATTCGTTATTTGCGCATCATAAAAATATATTTCATAAGAATAATTACTTAAGTCACTTTGACAAATTATTATTTTTTCACTTAAAGTCTTTTCTTCTAAATTAATCTCATAAATACAACTGTCAATAATATCAGGTGCTGGTGGAATTATATTTTTACTTTGTATTTCTGAAAAATAAATAATTTTTCCAGTTAAATCTTTTTTTAGAGATGTTTCATATTCTGGAAAAGGAACTATACCAAAAATTCCAACTACTACAGTTGTCAAAAGTAATATCGTGATTGATAAAAGTAAGTTATTTCTGTTAGTCATTTGAAGACAGCAAATTTCCTCTTAATGTGTTCAAATACAATCCAACTCCAACTAAAACTCCTCCAACCAATAGTAGAATTAATGGAGGCCAAATATTATCAGGCAAAAGTTCTGTAATTAATCTCGGCAGATTTACTACCAAACCTAAACCTCCAACAAAAAAAATTATTTGTTCCGATAGTTGGATACTTGCCCAAACAAGAATAATTGAACCTAGTATCAATAAAATAATTTCGAGTAAAACATTATCTCCGAGCAAATCAGAAACAAGAATTATTGTTCCAATAGATATAGTTGTTGATGATAAAAAATATCCAAGCCAACTTGGTTTCATGGTGTTTGAATAGGTATACAGACCCCAAATAAAACCTATCGAAAATAAAAACAAACCACCAGCCCAAGGCTCTATGTTGGAAAATATTGTATTTCCAATTGACCCAAGTAGAAAAATCAATGAATAAAAAAAGGCAATATGTTGAAAAATCATTTCTGTTCGTTGATATAAATATGCTGCATAACAAAAAACAGAAAATGAAACAATTAAGATTGAAATATCCTCATTAATAGTCAAAATATTTGTTTGATTAATTATATTTAAGGTAAATGCAATCACTGCGCCAAAAGAAATTGTTGAAATTAAAAATAATATTGACGAAACTCTTTCAGAGGATTTAAAAATAAAAAGAAATTTATCTTCAAATTTTTCACTGTAACTAGCTGAGTAGAATAGAAAACCAGTAATTATTATCAAAAACAACAGTTGAGCCCAGTAAGCTAAATTCATCCAAATTAAAGGTAGTGTTCCTAAAAGACCAGACAATAAAAATAGACTTCCTATTAGTGTTATTGCTCTTGCTACTTTTGATTTTTGAGTAGGGATTGAATTTTTCTCAAATTCAACTATTTCATTGAAAGTTTCTTCAGAAATCAAATTATAATCATGCCATTTTTGAAGTTGTTTTCTAATGTTTTTATCCACAAATCAATCCTAATCAATTAAAATTTCATCTCACTAATTTTTATTTATAATCTAAACTCTATATAGACTTTATTGTTATGCCGAGATGCCCGAGCGGCCAAAGGGAGCAGACTGTAAATCTGCCGGCTACGCCTTCGTAGGTTCGAATCCTACTCTCGGCACTATGCCCTCTTAGCTCAGTCGGTAGAGCACTTCCATGGTAAGGAAGAGGTCTCCGGTTCAATCCCGGAAGAGGGCTCAGAGACTAAAATAAGTCTTATGGCGGCGTAGCTCAGTTGGTAAGAGCGCACGACTCATAATCGTGAGGTCGGCAGTTCAAGTCTGCCCGCCGCTACTAGTAAAAAAAGGAGAGTAAAAGATGGCTTCAGACAAGAGACCACCTTTAACTATGGTTTGCACAGAATGCAAAGCACAGAATTATGTAACTACTAAGAACAAAACAAACGTTCCAGACAGAATGGAATTTAAAAAATATTGTTCAAATTGTAGAAAACACCAACTTCATAGAGAAAAAAGATAGATTTATTAAGTTTTCGTAATTATTCTTAATATAGAAAATGAATAAAACATCAGAAGCAAATAATCACAGTGATGAAATCCCTAATTCGGAGTTAGTTAGAAAATCACAACTTGGAGACAAAAGCGCATTTGAACAGCTTGTTATTAGGCATCAAGATTTAGTATTTTCTCTTGCTTATAAACTTACAGGTAACAGAGAAATGGCAAACGATGTAGCACAAGAAGCTTTTATTAGAGCTTGGAAAGCTATCGAAAAATTTAGAGGTGATTCTACATTCAGTACTTGGAGTTATAGAATTACAGTCAATACTGCATGGACCTTGAGAAAAAAAGCTAAAAAGCACAATACTTTAAATATTGACGACA
>CAXPDR010000008.1:0-61614 GCA_964215955.1 Flavobacteriaceae bacterium | reverse complement strand
GAAAAGGGCTTATGGATATAGAAATATGCAGTATTTTAAGCTTAAGATCCTACAAGTATGTGGATTTCTGAACTCTAAGTGGGTCCCAATGAATTTTCAATAACTTCAACTTTTTTGATAGAGAGACCCAACACTGTCAAATAACTAAACAAAATTATAATTCTTTCACTTCATATATTTTTTTGTAATGAGTTTAATCTTTTCTAGTAGGATAAAAGAAAAAAAGGAGAAATTTATGAAGAGATTGTTGCTAGGATTAGCTTTATTTGCATCTGTATCTTGTTTTGCAAGCACAGAAGTTGCACCTGCTTACCTTGAAAGTAACGATAAGATCAATGAAATGTTAGAGCAGGTCTCTGAAGAAGAGGAAAATTCTTTTAGTATAATTCTTGGGCATACAATAGATTTGAGTTTTTATGATTATATTCCAGGTATTAGTTATCTTACTGTTACATCAGCTTTAGAGAGTCATTCCGAAGAAAAAGGAATTAACGAAATCATGGATAAATACTGTTCTCTTACACAAGATAATGAATCAAAAGCTGACTCTGTGGAGACATCGTTTGGAGATCCTACCGGATGTGCAGTTCAGCAAAGTAATAGCTCGTTAAGTGCTTGTATAAGATATGACTTTTCTTGTAATTAATTCTAGGCTTTAGTTTAAGGAATACTTAAAAATATAAAAAAAGGCTTCCTTTCGGAAGCCTTAGTATCAAATAAAATTTAATTTAAATTATTTTGTTTCTTCAGTTTTAGCAGGCTCAGCAGCTTTAGCTTGTGGCTCAGTGGCTGGAGCATCAGTATTAAGTGGTGCTGCTTCTGAATCACTATTTAATGGAGCTGCAATTGGAGCTTCATTATCAAATAGAGAGCTTTGAGACTCTTTAGATTTTAACACTGTCAAAGCAACAGAATTAACCATAAAGCAAATTGCTAAAGCAGTAGTCATCTTTGTAAAGAAATTACCTTTTGAAGATGAAGTAAAAATGGCTTGAGAAGAACCTGAACCCATCATTGCTCCGGCCTCTGCTCCTTTTCCAAATTGAACAAGAACTACAACTGTAAGTAAAATACAAACAACTACGTGAAATATAATTAAACCATTTACCATTTTTAAAAATCCTCTTTATTTATTTAGTGAAAATTTGTATCAAAATTCTCTTTAAATGTGAATACTAAAGCGAGCATGCAGCGCATAATTGTGAAAAGTCTTCAGCTTTGAGGCTCGCACCGCCTACAAGACCACCATTTATATTTGGCTGTGCTAGTAATTCCTTAACATTAGCAGGTTTTACACTACCACCGTAAAGAATACTGATATCTTTTCCGGTTTCACCGTAAAGCTCCTCAAGTAAGCTTCTTATCTTTCCGTGCACTTCCTCAGCTTGCTCAGGACTTGCTGTTTTACCAGTTCCAATTGCCCAAACTGGCTCATAGGCCACAATTAATTCAGCTTCATTATTAAGTTCAATACCTTTAAGCCCAGCTTTAACCTGACCTAATACAATATCAAAAGTTTTGCCAGCTTCTCGTTCCTCTAGTGTCTCGCCAATGCAAAGTACTGGAACGAGTCCTTTTTCAATGGCTTTAGCCACCTTTTTATTAATGAAGTTATCATCCTCATTATAATATGTTCGTCTTTCGCTATGGCCGATTAATGTGAAGTGAGCTCCTAACTCCATTAATGAGTCAGTTGATACTTCACCTGTAAAGGCTCCATGATTTTGATCTGAACAGTTTTGAGATCCAATAAGAATGCCTGTTTTAGATCCAAGTTCCAAACATTTTGAAATATGAAGAGTTTGAGGTGCGATCCAAAAATTATTTTGGTTATTAGATAAATCAACTGAATTGAAAAAGTTTTCAATCTCCTCTAGAGTCTGATTCATTTTCCAATTTCCAATCATGTAATTTTTGGCCATCTTATACTCCAAACTTTAAGGCTTGAACTCCTGGAAGTTCTCCTTTTTCAATATATTCTAAACTTGCTCCACCACCTGTAGAGATATGAGAAAACTTATCAGCAAAACCAGACTTATTTGCAGCAGCAACAGAATCTCCACCACCGACTAGCGTAAAGGCATCATCTAAACCTGCAATAATTTCACAAAGAGCAAATGTACCTTTAGCGTAATCTGGGTTTTCAAATGCACCCATTGGGCCATTCCATAAAACAGTTTTCGCTGTTTTAAGAACTGAACCATATAATGCAATTGTATTAGGACCAATATCAAGGCCCATTTTATTTGCTTCAATATTTGTTTTGTCAGTTTCTTCTGGTTTTCCACCAAATTCAGTCGAGACAATATGATCACAAGGAAGAGTAATCTTATTCCCTTTATCAGCTTTAAGAATAGAAGTTGCAAGCGTTACATCCTCATCACTACATAAGGAAATTCCAACCTCTCTACCTTGAGCTTTTAAGAAAGGGTAAGCCATAGCACCACCGATGATAAGCTTATCAACGGATACTAAAAGCTTTTCAATCGTTTTGATTTTATCAGCAACTTTAGCCCCACCAACAACGCCAACAAATGGCTTTTTAGGAGCGTTTAAAACTTGATCCAAGGACTTAATTTCTTTAGCAAGTAGAAGACCTGCATAAGCTCTACCACTATAAAACTTATTAATAATATGAACAGAAGCGTGCTTTCTGTGAGCTGCTCCAAAAGCATCATTGACATAGATATCACCATACTCTGAAAGCTTTTGAGCAAACTCTTCAATATTTGCTTCCTCTTCAGGGTGATATCTTAAGTTTTGAAGTAATACGACTTTAGTATCTTTTAAAGTTAAAAGCTCTTTAACTCCTGCATCTACTGCAGATTCAGTTAAGATAACTTCTTCTCCAAGCTTGTCAGCTAAATAATTTGCTACAGGTTCAAGTGAGAACTCTGGATTTACCTGTCCTTTAGGTCTTCCATGGTGACTCATTAGAGTTAATTTGGACACACCGTTTTCAAGGAGATATTTAATAGTTGGCAATGCCAAATCAACTCTTGATGTATCAGTAATTGTTCCATCTTTTAGTGGGACATTGAAGTCAAATCTCGCTAAAACTCTTTTACCTTTTAACTCAGCTTGCTCAATAAATTTAAGTGCCATAAAAACTCTCTTAGAATTTAGAACCAATATAGTTTGCTAAATCAATTACTCTATTTGAGAAACCAACTTCGTTGTCATACCAAGTAACAATTTTTGCTTGGTTTCCAATAACGTTAGTTAATAAACTATCAAAGATAGAAGAATTAGGATTACCCATATAGTCTACAGATACAAGAGGCTCATCCTCATAACCTAATACACCCTTGAGAGTTGAATTAGCTGCTTCTTTCATGGCCATATTAATTTCTTCTTTTGTTGCAGCTTTTTTAAGAGTAACAGAAAGATCTACCATTGAAACATCAGGAGTCGGAACTCTTACTGCGTATCCGTCTAGCTTTCCAGCAAGTTCTGGAAGAACTAAACCAACCGCCTTAGCAGCACCTGTAGATGTAGGGATCATACTCATTGCAGCAGCTCTAGATCTTCTTGGATCAGAGTGAGAAGCATCAAGGATGTTTTGATCACCAGTATAAGCGTGAATTGTAGTCATAAAACCTTGCTCTACTCCAAAGGCATCATTTAAAACCTTTGCAACTGGAGCTAAACAGTTTGTTGTACAACTTGCATTTGATACAATGTTATGATTAGCAGGATCATAGCTTTCGTGATTAATTCCAAAAACAAATGTTCCATCTAAATCTTTTCCAGGAGCACACATGATAACTTTTTTAACTGTTCCATTTAAGTGCTTTCCTAAACCTGCTTTATCTTTAAAAATCCCTGTTGCGTCGATAACGATATCAACATTTTGTGACGACCAGTCAATTTCGCTTGGGTCTCTTTGAGTAAAGAATTTCATGGAACTTGAACCGCATTTAAAGACATCACCTTCAAGTTTAACGTCTCCAGGAAATTTTCCGTGTAATGAATCGTACTTCATTAAGTGAATAAAAGATTCAGGTGTTCCAGGATTGTTTACAGCAACAATTTCTACATTGGAGTATAAACCTTCAGATTTTCTTTTTTCAAATTCTCTAATAACTGTTCTACCGATACGACCTAAGCCGTTAATACCAAGCTTAATTGTGCTCATTGTCACCACCTTTTTATAAAATTTTGCCCAATATGCCATAAAAGAGCTGGAAAGAACATAAATTAATTGCCGATTTTAGTTTCAATTTATAGCTAAAATGGGCATTTTAGCTATAATGAAGATCTCTCAAAAGGAAATTTTAAATGCAAAGAGTAAATGTCAAAGATTTGGTGCCTAAACAAGAAGTTGAATCAACTTTTATGGTTAAATATATAGCAGTTGCAGAAGCTAAGGATGGAAAGAAGTACTTAAATGTGATCCTTGCTGACGGAACTGGTGATATAGAGAGTAGAGTTTGGAATAATGCAGAAGATATAGCAGCTAAAATTGATAAGGGCTCGTTTGCAAAAGTTAAGGGGAAAACCAATATATTTCAAGGGAGAAAGCAGTTTATTATCCAAGAGATAGACTCTATCGCTAAGTCAGAAATAAATACTGATGATTTTATATTTAAAGCCCAAAGAAACCCAGAGGATATGTTCACTGAACTAGAGGGGATCGTTAATAGTTTAAAAGATGTTTATATTAGAGATCTTTTAAAAAATGTTTTAGCAGATCAAGAAATTAAAAGAAGGCTACTTAAGTGGCAGGCAGGAAAAACAATTCATCATGCTTATCAGTCAGGTCTTCTAGAGCATATACTTAGCTGTGCTAATCTAGCTGTTAAGCTTTCTCCTGTTTATCACGTGAATGAATCATATGTTGTTGCTGGTGCTGTTTTACATGATCTTTGTAAAATCTATGAGCTTACAGATGATTTTAATGTTGAGTATACAGAAGAAGGAAAGCTTGTAGGTCATTTAGTAAAGGGCTTGGAAATTGTAGATAGGTTCTCATATCGTATTAAGGATTTTCCTTATCAGATGAAGCTTCATTTAAAACATATTTTACTTTCCCATCATGGAGAATATGAATATGGGTCTCCGAAAATACCTCAGACTAGTGAAGCCATGCTAGTTCATATGATAGATCTAATGGATTCTAAAATGCATACTTTCGAAGGAATCAAAAGAACTGATAATAATACAGGGCATTGGTCTGGATACGTTAAACATTTAGATCGTATTGTATATAAGGGAGAGCTTCCAACCTATACTGAGTATATTAATGGCGAAGAATCACCAAAAAAATCTAGATCGAGTAAACCCTCTAAAACGCCAAAAGGTGCAATGGCAGATGCTTTAAAAAACTTTAAGGTTTAAGCTTTTAATTCAATAATGAGAGTTGACCCTAATTCTTTTGGATTTTTGAAAATTCTAACTTGTCCACCATAGTTTTCAGCGATACTTCGCATGATTACGGCGCCAAGTCCAATCGATATTCTGTCGCTTCCATCTGGGGCATTTATTTGAGCTCGAGAAAACTTTTTATAACCAAATGTTTGTTCAAGTTCTGGAGAAACTCCAGGTCCATCATCTATGACTTTAATAAGTACTCTATCATTAACTTGTTCTATATTTACAAGGACCTTTGATTTGGCAAAAGATGCTGCATTTGCAAGAGCATTTCTCATTAACCTATGGGTGAGTACTGTATCCATTTGTAGGTTTAAATCTTGAGGGCTGTTTATCTCAAAATTTAATTGGGTGTATTCTAGTTTAAGCTGATTGGAAATATTTTCAATAATATCTTTAATTCGAATTTGAGTATCAACTTTCTTATAGCCAGGCTCTTCTATCTTTCCTAAGAATAAAAGGTCTTCAACGAGTTTTGCAATATAGTTTATTTCATTCGAGGAGAGTTCTAGTAGCTCGTTTCTTTGTTCTTGCATGAGCTTCTCACTTTTATGACTTTTGAGTATTTCAATTAAATTATTAGCTGAAGCTAAGGGGGTTCTGATATCGTGAGCAAGTTCACTTAATAGTACACGCCTAGTTGCTTCTGTCTTTCTAAGCTTATTTACTAAACTTTCTATTTCATCTGCCATTTCATTAAACTTTCCCATTGCAAGACCAAATTCATCTTGATCACCCAAGGGCATTCTTGCTTTTAAATCACCATTCTTAATTTGATTTATGACCCTATTAATCTCTTTGGTTCTACCTTTGAAATGCAGTAAAATTATGAGAATTGTCGAACCAACTGCTAAGAGAATCGCCAGTAATTGGACCGCCATAATTTTAAACATAGGGCCTTTATGTCTTGGTGGAGGAGGTGGTAGCCCACCATTCTTATGAAAAGGTGGTTTTCCGGATTTAAAATGTGGTGGTGGACCACTTTTTCTATGAAGCTCTCGATCAATAGTCATGAGCATATGGTTTGTAAACCAACCAAAAATAAAAAAGATTATGGTCAAGCTAAATCCAATGAGTAAATATTTTTTAAAAAGTTTAGATTTTAGCAATTTGTCTCCATTCTATATCCTATTCCATATTCAGATTTAATCACAAAATCCGAACATCCTGCTTTTTGTAACTTCGACCTGATGTGACTTATATGAGAATCTACTGTTCTATCATTTACTTCTATATTTTCTAGTGCATTTTCAATAATCATATCTCTGGTAATTATTGCTTCTGGTTTTTTCGCAAAATAAACTAAAACATCGAATTCTTTTCTTTTGAGATTTATTTCTTTGTTATCGTAAACTATTTTTCTATGTTCTAAGTCTATAACTGTTTTTCCAATGATGATTTTTTGTTTTTTTGTTTCTTGTCTCAAATTTACTTGAATTCTAGCGATGAGCTCTTTATTGCTAAAAGGCTTTTTAACATAATCGTCTGCACCACTCATTAATCCTTTTATCGTACTTTCTTCATCTGTTTGAGCTGTAAGGATAATTATTCCATTTGGATACTTTTCATCTCTTAACCATTTACAAAAATCAATCCCAGAGCCATCTGGCAATCCGACATCAAGAATGGCCATATCAAATTGATCAACCTTGAATACCTCCATGGCTTCTTTTATTGTTTTTGCCCAGCTTACAATAAAGCCTTCAAGTTGGAATAAAACTTGAAGGCCAGTTCCTAGTATAGGGTCATCTTCTAGTAATAATAACTTTTTCAAAACTCTCTCCAGTTGTGGTGTTATTATATCACTAAATCGGCAAAGCTAATAAGTTCCAGGAGTAAACAATTTAATTTGACACTAGGAATTTTCAAACCCTCTCAATTGCCGATGTTCAATATGTTTTTCTATATTTTCTCTACAAAGATTTTCATCAATTTGGTTAAACTTATCAGATAGACATTCTATTTTTGATATCTTTGTCATCATCTCTTGAGTAGGCTTGGGAGCATCTGAAGGTAAGTTTTTAGGGAGTTCTTTTACGTACGCTGAAGAGTCAGCACAGATATTCTCCAAATCAACCGAGCACTCTTGTAGTATTTGATTGATTTTTTCCTGCCTTTGCTCAAGAGAAGGACCATGGCAATGTTCCACGGAATAACTAAAGTTGGTGAAAGATAAAGCTGATATAATAAGACTTTTAATAAAAATTTTAGTTTTCATAAGCACCTCCATTTCTAGAATTAGAGTAGCTTTCAATTGTTGTTGAATTGTGGATTTTAGAAAAATTCTCTTTATTTATGGTTTTTAACGTAATTTTAAGTGTTTGGATGAGTGTAAAAAGTATCCTTATGTCGAATAATCGTGACACGTCGTTTCTAGGTCGATACTTGAATTGGATACAGGGGACTCGAATGAAGATACTTTCTATCTATTTATTATCATTTTTTATATTTTCTCAAGCAGCCTATGCAGACTTCTGGGACTGGTTAACTCCAACTCCAAATGTTCCTGCTCACTCTGTTTCGGATCATCAAGTTCAATCAGCGAGTTGCTTAACCGAGAGGTTAACTCGATACGGTAAAAGTGATTTGTTTTTTCAAGATTATTTTGATGAACTTAAAAGTGGAGAGAAAGAGAGTAGTACCTACATAAATGGTAAGACATTTAAAAATCAATACAAAAATATGTCTGATTTATATCGTTTGCTAACAGGTTATGGAAACTTTAGGATGGACGGTTCTTGTGAGGACATTGAGTGTGAAATTTACTCCCTTTTTGGTAAAACTTATGCTCAAAAATTAACTTATATTGCTAAAGAATTTTCTTTCAATGCATCGAGTTTGGTTAATAAAAAAGGAAGTTCTTTTTCTGAATCAGAATTAGATGTCATTATTTGGTCTTTTGAACAATTACCAAAGTTTATGTTTCCACCGCGTATGAAGAAAATGGTAAAGGATAATCATAGTTATCCAGGAGATCTTGGATTACGAATTGCGACTATGAATATAAATTCCGGAACTATGACTTTCTTTAAAGTGTGGATTAATAGCTCTCTTGAATCTAAGGCTTACACTATTATGCATGAATTTGGTCATTTAATTGGAGCTAAGCTGAGTATTCATGAATCTCTGGCTTGGATTAAATTATCTAACTGGGATAAAATAAAAGGTGATCAGGTTAACAAAGCAGATAATTTATTATCTAAATATTCTAGAGCAAGTCACTTAGAGGACTTTGCTGAATCTTTTGCTGCCTATAGAATGAATGCAAGAACTCTTAAAAGCAAGGCACCAAAGAAATTTGAGTTAATAAAAGAAATCGCATTTTTAGGGAAAGAATATCTTAATAATGATTGTGGCTCTAGCTTTGTGGATGAGATCTTTCAACTTGAAAATTTGAGTTCTGTTGAAATTGAAAAGACATGTGAGTTTCAATTATTGGGATATAGATTAGGTTTAAAAGATCTTGGTACGGCCATGGGGTGTTTAAGTAATAATGGAGATAAAATTAAATTAAATAGCTTTGAGCCTAAGTCGGGAGTTTACAGAGCAAAAATTAATGAGAACTTTAAACAGGTAAATTACCCTTTTATTCCAAGAGATAAGCAAAAACAAGTATCAAACAATATCATTGAAAATCTAGAGATGATTGAAAGAGAATAGCCTAATAGAGTTTTGATAGCAGATATTCTCAACTTTTGAGGGTTCCAATCCTTTTATTTCAGCGACCTTTTCTAATATATAAGGAAGGTTTTTTGGAGAATTCTCTTTTCCTCTATGGGGAATAGGTGTTAAGAATGGGGAATCTGTTTCTAAAATAAGTTGTTCAATTGGGCATATCTCTACGATTTCTCTAACATTACTGGCATTCTTAAAAGTGATAATTCCATTGAACCCAAGATAAAATCCAAGATCAATAGCAGTTTGAGCTAAGTCTTTTCCCGAAGTGAAGCTATGAACAACTCCTTTTCTTTTTAGTTTTGGAGCGTATTCTTTAAGAATTTCCATCATGTCAGCATCAGCATCTCGAGAGTGAATAACTACTGGTTTATCTTTATCAATCGCAATCTGTAGTTGTTTTTTGAAAACTTCTATTTGGATTTCTTTGGGGGAGTTATTGTAATGATAATCAAGGCCAATTTCGCCAACAGCTAACATTTTTGAAATAGAACACCTTTCATCAATAATTTTTAACGCTTCATCAGTAGAGAGTTTGGCATCATGGGGATGAATTCCTTGAGTGAAATAAACCTCTTCATGGTTTTCGGCTAATTCCTTAACGGCGTTGAAGTTATCTGGCTCTACCGCAATGGTAAGAATTTTTTCAATCCCATTATCTTTGGCCTCCTGAAGAATTTCTTCAAGAGGCTTTGATTTTAAGTAATCTAAATGGCAATGGGTTTCAATTATTTTGTACATATTATTTTATTAATGATCTTAAAATTGCTTTTAAATAAACCGTAGGAACCATTCCTTCAAGTTTTTTTCCATTGATTATCATAGTTGGTGTTGACTTTAAATTATATTGCTCTCCAGCTTCAAGAGTCTTTTGAATATAGCCTTGAACTGTTTTATCTTCGAGACAAGCAGTATCAATGTCAAATTTTTTAGCCCACAATTTTATGTTGTTCATATTGATTTCATTTTGATTTTCAAAGATGTAATCATGAACTTCTGGGAATTTGCTTTTATCACATGCTGACAAATAAGCCGCATTACAAGCGTATGGATGCATACCCCCTTTCATTTTTTTATTACAAGTTGCATCTAGAGGGTAGAACATATACTGGATATTAATTTTATCCCCAAACTCTGCAATAAGTTTTGGAAGTTGTTCAGCAACGGCCTTACAGTATGGGCATTGGAAATCTGAAAAAACAGATAGTCTTAAAGGAGCATCTGCAAAGTTCTCTGTTCCCATATGAACTTTAAATGGTGATTCTTCCTTAGGGTCGCCATATTCTTTTAATTTACTAAATTGAGTAATATAACTTTGGCTTAAATTATTCTTTTTCTCCTCAATACTACTGATATATGTATTGAAACCAATCATCGGAACAATAACTAGTGCAAGCATTAAACCTACCCATTTCATATCTACTGTAAAAGTAAGGTCTGAAAACTTATAAAGCATAAAGAACGCTGCCGCCGACAGGACATAATATACTGTACACATAGGACATAAAGATCCAAGTGAAACTAAAGAAAATAAAAATAAGGAAAGACAAGCAATGAG
Source organism: Flavobacteriaceae bacterium (assembly GCA_964215955.1). Taxonomy (GTDB): domain Bacteria; phylum Bdellovibrionota; class Bacteriovoracia; order Bacteriovoracales; family Bacteriovoracaceae. The sequence continues at coordinate 51,008 of CAXPDR010000008.1, read as the reverse complement.
GTTAACTCCATAAATAACCTTTGCTGTTGATTCGAGTTCTTTTTTCCCGATAAAACCAACAAGAATTCCAAAAATCCCTATAATAATTCCAAAAACAGATGTTGGTGTTCCTAAGATAACACCAAGTGCAGATTTCGTAGCTTTATCACATCCCCAAAATTGATTAATATCACAAAAACTAGAACCACTCGAAATTCCTGAAGGATAGACTGTATCGAAAAAATGATTTGTAAGATAAGCTCCAACAAAAACGATTCCAATGTTAATTAAGATGAAAACAAAATTTGGAATGACTAATCCATTAAGTGTTAAACTTTTTTTCTCGCTCATATTTACCTCTTCTATTTTATTGTAAAAATATTCCAGTTTCTTAAAGATGTTTTATTTCTTCTGAAACTATTATAGGATTTATTCTCCAGTGTGCATATAGGTGATACCTCAATATTTGCTTTTGGATAAGTTTTGATTAACTGATCCTTAGCTTCTTGCTCTAGATCGAAAAAGAGCTTTTCATCTGTTTCATAAAAATGGTGACTCTGTGGGAAGAACTGCTTGAAGTCCGTTTGAACTTCAAATTTTTTTATAAATGGCCCAATATAAATATCTGTAATATTTAAATCTTGAATCCTTTGGTCTGTTAAAATCTTATTGTGGACACCGCGCCAACCGGCATGAACGAAAGCTAGTTTTTCTCCAAGGAATAGAACGGGAAGACAATCGGCAGTTCTGATGGCCAGATTGATTTGCGAATATTTCTTCGGATCTATGATTATACCATCACCTTCAGTATTTGTTAGCGGTTTTCCTTGATATTCAGAAATAAGGTTTGAGTGGGTTTGTTTTATATCAATGAAAGGAATATCTGGTTTATCGTTATAAATCCTAAGAATACCTTTGTTAAATGTCTTTTCTAGTAACTTCTTAATAAGACGCTCTTAATATTTCTATAGTATCTGTAAAGATTTTTGGTGGTTTTTGTTCAAAGTGAAGCTTTTGTTTTGTAATGGGGTGGATGAATCCTAAAACTTTGGCATGCAAAAAAGGGTGATCATATGGGCCAATCAAGTCTTTTAAAGCTTTATTAAAAAATCTTTGTTCTTCTTTAGTTCGTCCGTAGGTGGGATCATTTAAAATGGGACTATTGAGGAGCTCACTAAGATGAACTCTTATTTGATGAGTTCTTCCTGTTTCTAATTTTAATTCAACGTGGGTAAAACGTTCGAACTCTTCTAGTACACTCATGTGAGTGATGGCTTTCTTTCCATTTGAAATATTTGTTGTCATCTTTAAGCGATTGTTGGGATGTCTTCCAATTAAAGATTCTAATGTTTGTTTTTGTGGAAGTTTCGAGCCTAGGCATATGGCTTCATATTTTCTTTCGATATCATGTTTACTAAATAGGTTTACTAAACCTTCGTGTGTCTTTTGCTCTTTGGCAATAACCATAATTCCACTGGTTCCTTTATCTAGCCTATGAACAATTCCAGGTCTTTTTTCATTTCCAATTCCTTTTAGATCTTTACAATGAAAAAGAATTGCATTCACTAGAGTTCCTGTGTAATTTCCTGGTGCTGGATGAACTACAATGCCTGCTGGCTTGTTAAGGATGATTAAAAATTCATCTTCAAAAAGAATCTCAAGCGGAATGTCCTCTGCAATTAATTCTGTTTCTTGCATTTCTGGAGGAGAGAATACTAATATAGTACCTGCTTTTGGCATTTTTTTGAGTTCGAATTTATCATTCGATCTTAGATGTCCATCATTGGCCAGTTTTTTGATTAAAGTTCTACTTAAACCTTCTATTTTATCTGCAAGGAATGCATCTAGTCTCTTATAGTTTTTAATGTCTTCATCAGTAATCGTAATTTGAATGGTTTTATCATTCATATTATGCAGTAGGATTTTTTAGCTTTCGGATATGCCCGATATAAGAGGCAGCGACGATATCTGGGTTTAACTTTAGACATTTAGCGTACTGATAAACAAATCCTCTTGTGTAGACGTCAGCAGGAAGTTTTGAAAATTCTTCAGCTTCAATATTTCTGATATATGTTTTGGAGATTTTTGTCATCTCCGCCATTCTTTCAATCGTTACATTTTTATATTCTCTGATTTTTTGTAAAAAATCACCAGTATACAAGCTACAGTTCTCAATTTCTTGCTCAAGATTTGTATCAACATCATAATTAAGGCTAAATTTCTTATAGGCTTGAATCTTAGAAACAGCTGATTCTCTTCTAGGAGAATGTTCTTGTTGATATTTGAATTCTTCCTTAAGTGCATTCTCTTTTGCCGTTTGACTGTGATGGTGGGTTGTTTCATTTAATAAATCACCAATCGATTGAGAAGGTGTATAGTCAGTTTTTTGATTCATGTGATCAACAAAACCTTCAGGTGTATGATTTTGATTTAAGCCTCTGGCTTTGTCATATTCTTTTCTTTTTTCGACGTGTCCTAAAATTGAATATGCTTCTTCAATTTGTTCAACAACTTTGTCGCATTCATCTTGCGACATTAGTGAGTATAGCGCTGCAGAGTCATCTGAGTAAGCGTTCTTGGTCTTTATATAAGCATTGTGAATTTCTTGATGGGTAGATGTTGTAGGAATCTCTAATACTTCGTAGTAATTTTTTTTATCATTTAAATTCATATTGATCCTAATTAAGCTCTAGTAGCTTATGAACAATTCTATCAAAATTATTAACAAGTCTTGAGTTTGGAAACTCCATAAGTAAAGGTTTTCTTTTCTTTACTGATTGCCAAACAGCCGCATCATAATCCAAATAGCCTGAGTAATTCATCTGAATTCCAAAGTATCTTTTACAAACACTTTGAATAGAGAATCCAATATCTATATCTTGTTGTGATCTGACTTGATTCATTATGATATGAGGTTCAAACTTTTCAATTTCTTTTTGGAGTTTTAATCCCATCTCAGGGTTTATTTCAACTATTCTTTTAACAAGATCTACTGGGGTACTTTGTGGAGTAGAGATCTTGGCATTCATCGCTTCATTTATTAGTGGTTGGATATTAAGTAATTCCTCAATCATTTTTAATCTTCTGTGGTAAACAGATTTAATAAAACGGTATGTGTTTTCAATTGAAGTGGGTTCTGGGAGAATAACTAAAATTCCCTTGTCTGCACTAATAAAAAAATCAAGAGTATTATAGGTTGTTCCAGCTCCAAGATCTAAGAGGACGTAATCAGCATCAAGTTCTCCAAGTTTGGATAGAATTTTATTTTTATGCATAGTTTTTAAGTTTGCTATTCCTAGTTCATCTTGAGCACCAGAAATAATACTTAAATTTTTGATAGGTGTGGGAACGAGAAGATCCTTGATATTTGTGACTTTCTTTGAAATATAATCACTTAGGGTTTTTTCTGGAATGGGAATTCCAAGGCAAGTGTGCATGTTTGCTCCACCTAAGTCTAGGTCTACTGTAACGACTTTATATCCCATTAATGCAAGGCATATGGATGTATTTGCTGTTACCAAGCTTTTGCCTACACCACCTTTTCCACCACCAATGGCCCATACTTTACATCTTCTGGTTGGTTTTAAAATGCCATCTGAATTTTTTAATTGGTCGCTAAGGTTCATATCTTTATTGATTTTCTCTTTATTTTTTTGTTATTTATAATGTCATTATAAGGATAAAAAATGCTTTTAAAAGTAAATACTATTATGAAGGAACATAATGGAGAATGAAAATAGCCAAGTCTTAAGCGCTTTACCTAAGAGATCAGAGTTACATTTAACCAGAAGGTTGTGGCATATGATGTGTGGCGTTTTCTGTGTGGCCTTGCATTATATATTTGATGTAGAAATAAAGTTTTGGGGGTATTTCTCATTTGCAGTGGCCATATTTGGCTTCTGGCTTGATTTTCAAAGACTTAAAAAGCCTAATTTAAACGAAAAGCTTACTAAATTATTTGGCCCAATTATGCGTCGATCTGAAAAATTAAGTTTCTCAGGGCTTCCTTTCTACGCTCTAGGTGCAGGTTTAACTATATTTTTATTTAAAGAAGAAATTGCTGTTATGAGTATACTTTATCTTGTATTTGCAGATCCAATTGCATCTATTGTCGGGGTTTATATGGGAAAGGATAGGCTTTTACCTAATAAGACTTTACAGGGCACAGTGGCAGCTTTTGTTACCTGCTTGTTGGCTTCCTTAGTCTTTGCTTGGATCATAGGTTTAAAATCACCGAACTTAATCATTTTTCTATTTTTTGGCGCAATTGTGGGAGCACTCTCTGAGTTGTTAAGTGCATTTAATATTGATGATAATCTTACTATTCCTGTTGTTTCAGGGGCAGTTTTATCACTATTAAATCTTTGGTTAAAAGTCGTTTAATTTTTAGGTAATTCCCCATTAAGAAACTTGTTTAAAGCCTCTTTTACAGGGGTATCGTTGTCTACAAAATTAGTTTCTAAAAAAGACTTTGCTTCCATGATTCCTACGCACAATGCGATCATTGCAATTAATGTTGTAATGTTTTTAATGCTCATCATAAACAAATTCTATAATACTTATTGTGAATATTAAAGAATGACGAGTAGTGTATAAAATTAATCTGTTTTGATGCTCTGACACCTGCCCTATATATTGTGGTGTTAAGGTTGCGTTAAGGCACTGATACCACAGCATATTCCAAAAAATGAGATCTTGTAAGAAATTTTTCCTTGGCATGAGATGCCTGTTTCTTTAATCTAAGTACACACAATGATTAAAGGTGAATCCGGTTAGAATCCGGAGCTGTCCCGCAACTGTGACGTAATTTTTTAGAATTAAAAAACTACTAAGCCAGACCCCATTGATCAGGTAATTTTCCCGCGGAGGAAGCAAAGTTTGAGAGAGAGACTTTCTAAAAATTTATATATGAACGTTGAGTCCTAGCACGAAGCAGCACACGGATTAAGGAGAAGCTATGTCTGTTAATGAACCTATTCTTGATAAAAGTAACGATCGTTTTGTTCTTTTACCTATTAAGTATGATGACATCTGGGAGATGTATAAAAAATCTATGGCGTCTTTTTGGACAGCTGAAGAAATTGATTTATATCAAGATCTTGAGGATTGGAAAAAACTTAATGATGATGAAAAGCACTATATCAAGCATATTTTAGCATTCTTCTCGGCTAGTGATGGAATTGTAAACGAAAACCTTTGTTTAAGATTTTATAATGATGTTCAAATTCCTGAAGCAAGATGTTTCTATGGATTTCAAATTGCAATGGAAAATATTCATGCGGAAACATATGGCTTATTAATTGATACATATATAGATGATCCAAAAGAAAAGGATTACTTATTTAAAGCTGTAGACAATATCCCTTGCATTCAAAAGAAAGCTGACTGGGCCATGAAGTGGATTTATTCTGAGGAAGCGAATTTTGCTACAAGACTATTAGCCTTTGCTGCAGTTGAAGGAATTTTCTTCTCGGGATCTTTTTGTTCAATCTTTTGGCTAAAGAAAAGAGGATTAATGCCAGGATTAACTTTCTCAAATGAGTTAATCTCAAGAGATGAAGGGCTTCATACAGACTTTGCATGCTTACTTTATAAACACCTAAAAAATAAATTACCTCAAGAGACAGTTCAAGAATTAATTAGAGAAGCTGTTGAGTATGAAAAAGCCTTTATTACTGAAGCACTTCCAGTTTCTTTGATTGGAATGAATTCTGAGCAAATGGCTCAATATGTAGAATTTGTTGCAGATAGACTTTTGCTTGAACTTGGTTGTGATCAGATTTATTTCTCTTCAAATCCATTTGATTGGATGGAGTTAATTTCTCTTCAAGGTAAAACTAATTTCTTTGAAAAAAGAGTTGCTGAATACCAGAAAGCAGGAGTTATGAACTCTGTTAAAGGTGATGGTGGATTTGATTTTAATTTAGACGCAGATTTTTAATTTAAGGAAGGATAGAAAAAATGTTTGTTATAACTAGATCAGGAAAAAAAGAACCAGTTAAGTTTGATAAGATAACTCTTAGAATTCAAAAACTAACTTATGGTTTAAATGTAGAGTTTGTTGATGCAATGGAAGTTGCAAAAAGAACGATTCAAGGTTTATTTGATGGAATTACGACTGTTGAATTAGATAACCTATCAGCAGAAGTTGCTGCATATATGACTTCAACGCACCCAGATTACTCAAGGTTGGCAGGAAGAATCGCAGTGGCTAATTTACATAGAAGTACGAGTGATTCATTTGTTGAAGCAATGGAAAAACTTTATAACTATGAAGATAAAGTAACCAAAGAAACTATGCCATTAATCTCTCAAGAACTTTGGGACGCAACTAATGAGCATAAAGATAGAATCGCTTCTGAAATCGCTTACTCAAGAGACTTTGAATACGATTATTTTGGTTTTAAAACTTTGGAAAGATCATATCTTTTAAAAGTTGATGGAAAAATCGTAGAAAGACCTCAACATATGCTAATGAGAGTTGCTCTTGGTATTCATGGGCAAGATATTGAAGCTGCAATAGATACTTACCATCTTCTTTCTGAGAAATGGTTTACTCACGCAACTCCAACGCTTTTCAATGCAGGTACAAATAAGCCACAAATGTCTTCTTGTTTCCTACTTTCTATGAAACAAGATTCAATTAACGGAATCTACGATACATTAAAAGATTGTGCATTAATTTCTCAATCAGCTGGTGGTATTGGACTTTCAATTCATAATATTAGAGCTAAAGGTACTTTCATTAAGGGAACTAACGGATACTCAAATGGTATCGTTCCAATGTTAAGAGTATTCAATGATACTGCCAGATATGTTGATCAAGGTGGAGGAAAGAGAAAAGGTTCTTTCGCTGTTTATCTTGAACCTTGGCATGCAGATATCTTTGATTTCTTAGAACTTAAGAAAAATCATGGTAAAGAAGAACTTAGAGCAAGAGATTTATTTTACGCTTTATGGGTAAATGATCTTTTCATGGAAAGAGTAGAAGCTGAACAAGATTGGTCTTTATTCTGTCCACATGAAGCTCCAGGTCTTGCTGATACTTATGGTGCTGAATTTAGAGAACTCTATACTAAATATGAAAAAGAAGGTAGAGCTAAGCAAACCATCCCTGCTAGAAAACTTTGGTTTGAAATCCTTCAATCTCAAATTGAAACTGGTTCTCCGTTTATGCTTTATAAAGATGCAGCAAATGAGAAATCTAACCAAAAGAACCTTGGAACAATTAAATCTTCAAACCTTTGTACTGAAATTATTCAATACACAGATGATAAAGAAGTTGCAGTTTGTAACCTTGCTTCAATCGCACTTCCTAAGTTTGTTGATAAAGCAACTTATGATCATAAAAAATTATTTGATGTTGTTTACAAAGCAACTGTTAACTTAAATAAAATTATTGATCTTAACTATTACCCAATCCCAGAGGCTGAGTACTCTAATAAGAAGAATAGACCTATTGGGTTAGGTGTTCAGGGGCTCGCAGATACTTTTGCTAAACTTAGAATGCCATTTGAGTCTGAAGAAGCTAAGACATTAAATAAAGAAATATTTGAAACAATTTATTTTGCAGCTCTTACTGCTTCAAATGATATCGCTAAAGAAAAAGGTGCTTACGATTCTTACGAAGGATCACCTGTTTCTCAAGGTATTTTACAACATGATATGTGGGGAGTTACTCCAAGTACAAGATGGAATTGGGATGAGCTAAAAGCTAAAATCAAAGAACATGGAGTGAGAAACTCACTTCTTATGGCACCAATGCCAACAGCTTCTACTTCTCAGATTTTAGGGAATAATGAGTGTATTGAACCTTTCACTTCAAATATTTATACGAGAAGAGTTCTTTCTGGTGAATTTGCAGTAATCAATAAATATTTAATCCAGGATTTGATTAGATTAGATCTTTGGAATGATAAGATGAAAAATGAAATCATCAAGCATAATGGTTCAATTCAAGCAATCGAGACAATTCCTGCAAACTTAAAGGCTCTTTACAAAACTGTATGGGAAATTAAGCAAAAAGCAATTTTGGATATGGCCGCTGATAGAGGTGCTTATATTGATCAGTCTCAATCACTTAACGTTCATATGGAAGATGTAAATATGGGGAAACTTTCTTCAATGCATTTCCATGCGTGGAGAAGCGGATTGAAGACAGGTATGTACTACTTACGTACTAAAGCAGCATCTGATGCTATTAAGTTTACTGTAAGAGATGACAAAAAAGAACAAGCAGCAACAACAGCTGAACCTGTCATTCAAGCTCAACCAGGTCAATACACAGCAGAGGAAGCAATGATGTGTTCTTTGGACAACCCTGATGATTGTATCGCTTGTGGTTCATAATATCTGAGCTTGGCTAAACGTCGATCTTCGTTGTCGCTAAAAAGAAGCTCTGCTTGCGACTTACATAAAGTAAGCCTCAGAATTTCTTCTCTTTAGCTTCTAGAATCTCTCGTTTATACAAACTCATTTAGTGTAAAATTAGATTTAGGGGAGAGTAAAATCTTCTTTAAACCCCAAAAATAATGTTTTTCGAGCCCCTCTGTTGAGGGGCTTTTTGGTTTGTATAATTTACTAGGCTTGTTGCTGCGTGTTAACTTCTGTGTTAGGTGAACATACGCTAAAATTTCCTAAGGAGGCGATGATGTTAAAGTCATTACTTATTTCATTACTTATGTATTCTTCTGGTTCTCTTACAGCTCAAGCTCAAACGAAAACTACACATGAAATACATGAAGCTCATATAATTATGATTGCGAATTTTGAGATGCATCCTAAGGACTTTGAGGTTCAAGATTCTGTGACAAGTGAATTCATAGAATCAAATGAAGTTCAAATTCAAATTGGTGATAAAACTTGTGGCTTAAATATTGCTCCTACTTATACATTGAACAATTATGATGAAGATGGCTTCTCTGTTTATGATTATATGTATCTTTTAAGATGTCTAGATGATCAAACAAAAGTTGAGCATCACGAGTACGTCGAGGCTTATAAAACATTTTAAATAAAAAGAATCTTTGTCTAATTTATACTTGTGTTAATTATGTTAATATTACCCCATGATTAAGTATTACAAGAATCTGACTCAGAACTTTTTAACTCTAATTCCTTATATTGCAGAATTTAATATTCTCAATACTTATTCAACCTTAAAAGGTCACCCTTTAAGAGATCAAGAGAAACATAAACGATTAAAAAAGCAGATGATTAAGTATATCGAAACTTGTTTAGCGCAAGATGCAAAGCTTTGTACGGACCTAAATGTCAAAAGACAGAAAATTGGGCCAATTGAAGTAGCTAAACATTTTCTTTCGTTAATTAATGTCTATCGAGATTATGAAAAAATTTTAATCACAAGAAATGAAAATGATTTAAAAACAGATACTGATTATCCTGAATACTTTAATAGAAAGTATCATTTTCAGACTGATGGTTATACTAGTGAGCATTCGGCTTCTTTATATGATCATCAAGTGGATCTTTTGTTTGCAGGGATGGCAGGACCCATGCGAAGAACGATTCTTGAGGAATTGCGAGGTTTCTCTCCTAAAAACATAGTTGAACTTGGGTGTGGAACTGGTAGTGGGACCGAAATTGTAGCAAAGCATTTAAAAGACTCTCGTATTATTGCGACAGATTTAAGTCATGAATATACTTCCTTTGCTCGAAAGAATCGTAATTTAAAAAACGTTGAATTTAAACAAATGAATGGGCTTGATTTGTCTGGGAATTTTGATCTCATCTATCATGTGTTTTTATTACATGAATTACCATCAAAAGAAAGAAAAGAGCTTTTAAAAAAACAACTTAATTGTCTTACTGTGAATGGTAAAGGTATTGCCTTAGAAAGTTTACAAAAAGGTGATATCCCATTTTTAGATGAGGTTTTAGATGATTTTCCCAAGTATTATCATGAACCATTTTACAAACATTACATAGAAAATCCTATTGAGTTAGAACTAGAAAAGTTGGGTGCAAAAAATATAAAAGTTACCAAAAGGCTTTTTAGTAAAGTTGTAAGTTTTAGCAAATGATAAAAGCCACTCATAGAGTGGCTTTTTTTAATATGTATGAATAATTCTATTTACAGATTCTCCATCCGAAGATCTTATATGTAGGAGAATATCATCAGAATTCAGATTCTCTGGTAATTCAACTCTGTAACTAAAAGGTGTCATCTTTTTAGGACAAAAATCCTGAATTTTTTTCATCTTTGGTAGTATTGAATACGTGTTTTCATAATTACTGATGAGTTTTATATCATCTAAAACGAGACAATCAGATTCATTGTAACCATTTAATCTAATTTCATTATCTTCATGACTTCTTTTTATACTATGTACGTTTGCATAGAGAAAATTATCAATATTACTCGTTTGTGCTTCCTTAATATTCATAAATGAATAGTGTTCAGACACACTTCCCTTATTGATTATTACGTCATAACGACCTTCTTTTAACTCACCAAGTTCAACTTTTTTTACAAAAGGAACTATAACCTCTGGACAGAAGGGGTTTGATTGATGGTATTTTAGAGTTGTTAACTTGATAAAAATTTGGTTATTGGAAACATTCACATCAACTTTAGGTTCTTTGTGACATCTATTGGGAAGATAACCAGATAGAATAATTTCTGAATTATCATTTGAGTCAAAACCTGCAGGAACATAAACTTCATCTATTTCTGCAGTTACCTTTAATGGAGTTCCTGCAAAAGCTGTAGAAATAGATAGTAAAATTGTTAAAAATTTCATAAAGCCACCTTGCTATAGTTTATATTGTTTAAACTTTATAAAATTTAAAAGAAAAACTCTTCTTTGAGATTTGAAAATTTTGTGATGATTTCTACATATTTTATTACTTGATTAAAATTATAAAAAAATGCCACTCAAAGAGTGGCCATTTTTTTTATAATTTAAAAAAGAATTATTTTTTACATGGATCTCCAGTCGGAGTTAAAACAGGATCAACTTCAAATAAACAGTTCATTCCAATTGTTGTTTGCGGACAAGCAATAAAGGTTAATGTTTCATGCTTAAGTCTTGGATCATTTTCTGAACATAATGTTTCACCAGTCCATTCAAAGTTTATAATTGTTAGATGAAGATATTTAATTTCAGAAGCTTCTCCATCCCACTTTTCTAGTATCTGAGGAAAAGTATGTAGTGCTGCTGCTATCTCAGCTTCTGTTTTTAATTCTTCATTCGTGTGATTGGTAACATCCCAAACTCCACTTGCCATTGTTAAGCTACTACTTAAAAATAAAACTGCTGTGATTAATAATTTCATCATATCCTCCGTGATTATTTAAATTCCTCTATTATTTTTTCAACTATTTCTGGGTTTAGCAAGGTTGATGTATCTCCGAGTTGCTCGATTTCGTTGGCAGCAATTTTTCTCAATATTCTTCGCATAATCTTTCCTGATCTTGTTTTTGGAAGACCTGGGACTACGACCGCCTTATCAAGCTTTGCAATAGGACCGATTTGCTCAGTAATTAAAGTGTTTACAGAGGAAAGAATACTTTCTTTATCTATATCTCCATACGGTATCATAAATGCCATAAGTGCTTCCCCTTTAATAGGGTGGGGAAAGCCAACTACAGCACTTTCGACAATGGCATCGTGTTCATTAATCGCATCTTCAACCTCTGCGGTTCCAATTCTATGGCCTGAAACATTAATGACATCATCAACTCTTCCTGTTATTCGATAATTTCCATCTTTGTCTCTTTTAGCCCCATCTCCTGTAAAGTATCTTCCTGGATAAGTTGAAAAGTATGTTTGGCGGTAACGTTCATGGTCACCATAAATTGTTCTTGCAATCCCCGGCCAGGGAGTGGTGATACATAAGTTTCCTTCTGCTGGATTTCCTTTAATCTCATTGCCGTCGTTATCCACAAGAATAGGATGAACGCCCGGTAGGGGGAGAGTTGCGTGACAAGGTATCGTTGGAGTCACACCGGCAATTGATGAAATCATAATTCCACCTGTTTCTGTTTGCCACCAAGTATCTACAATTGGGCATTTTCCTTTTCCAACTTTATCATTATACCAATGCCAAGCTTCTTCATTGATTGGCTCACCAACAGTACCTAAAACTTCAAGAGAACTTAAATCAGCGCTTTCCACAAGACTTACATCACAAGCTTCCAAGGCCCTGATCGCCGTAGGAGCAGTGTAAAAATGGCTCACCTTATATTTGTCTATAGTCTTCCAAAATCTTCCAGCATCTGGCCAAGTCGGCACACCTTCAAAAATAACTTGGGTTGACCCATTAAGAAGAGGACCATAACTGATATAAGAGTGTCCTGTTATCCAACCAATATCTGCTGAGCACCAAAAGATTGAATCTTCTTTAGTTTGAAAAACATTTTTATAAGTTTCTGAAGCCCAAAGCATATAACCAGCTGTGGTATGTTGAAGACCTTTAGGTTTACCTGTAGACCCGGAAGTATATAAAATAAATAGCGGATCTTCAGAATTCATAATCTCTGGGTCACATTTTGGACTGGCTTGATTAAGAAGATCGTTTAACCATAAATCTCTACCGACTTTCATTTGAACATTTCCACCAGTTCTTTCTAAACAAAGAACTGTTTTAACACATGGACATTCCTCTAAGGCTTCATCGGTAATATTTTTGAGAGGTATTGTTTTATCTCCTCTAAAAGCTTCATCTTGAGTTACGACAATCTTAGCTTTACAATCATTAATTCTACCGGCTAGAGCGACAGAAGAAAAACCACCAAAAACCACAGAGTGAACAGCTCCTATCCTTGCTGTTGCTAAAACACCGATAAGAAGCTCTGGTACCATGGACATATAAAAGCAAACTCGATCACCTTTTTGCACTCCTTGCTCTTTAAGCACGTTTGAAAACTGAGATACTCTTTCTAGTAGTTCTTTATAGGTGAAGTAAATTTCCTCTTCATTTGGATCATTAGCTTCCCAAATAATTGCGGTTTTACCCGGAGTTTTATTTGCATGTCTATCAAGAGCATTAAGAGTTATATTTGTTTGACCACCTGTAAACCAGTTAATTTCTAGATCATTAAAGTCACCAGATTGCACTTTATCCCATTTTTTGTACCATTCAAAAGTCTCTGCTCTTTTAGACCAATAATCATTAAGGCTCTCTTTGCTTTCTCTAAAAAATTCATTATATTGCTGTTGAGTGTTAATTTTTAATTCCATACTCATCCTTGGTTAAATTATTAAAAGTCTTATTATTTTAAGAAAAAAATAACATTTAGAGAAACTAATTTGGCTTAACTTTATTTAGTGTAAGCATCATTCATAACAAAACCTTAACGTTTCAATCCATTATTTGCGTGTTAATTGATGCTCAAAGAAACATTTAACCTAGGAGACTATATGAAAGCGTTGAGTTTTATTACATTAATGACAATTTTATTTGCAACAGTATCATCAGCACAAGCTGGTTATGTTGAAAGATTAAAGAAAAAAACATGGGCTCAGTTGAGAGCTGATTGGGATCTTGATTTTGAAAATGACCAAATTTGGTTTGGTGGAAAAATCATGAGTATATTTGATACTTGTATGGCATCAGCGAGCCAAATTAGAACTCTTAAAAAAGTTAAAATTGAAGAGTATGATGGAGAAGATTTCTATACTGTAGGTTATGATTACTTATACAGACCTGTTAGATCAACAAGACCTATGGTTGATGGAGATGGTACTGTTGACGTTCCATATTCAGTTTCAACTTCAAGAATGATCAGAGTTGTATACAATGATGATGATTTTGAAGGTGATTACCTATTCTCTAAGAGATTCACTATCCCTAGTTGTAGATAATAAGTTAGAAAGCTCCTGAGAAGGAGCTTTCTCTTTTTTCCCTTCAAGTCTTTCTAAGATAAAATCCCATAATTTAATTCTCGCCTCAATTGCTTCTTTAGCAGCTTCAGTCGCTTCTTTCCATTTTAATGGGTCTGTTCCACATAAAATTTCAACCATCTTAATGGCCATCGGTCCATGAACTTCACTGTCAAGATGGATATGTCTAGAAAGGTAGTAATAAAATAAAGGAGCATCATCTTTCGTGATATTCATTTGAGATAAAAGTTCACTAAACATATTTGGAATTATATTTTCTCTTCCAAAGCAAAAAGCAGCTGCAGCTATATGAGGCTTATTTGAATCTAAGAATGAAAAAGTTTTTTCATTACCTTCTCTAATGAATGGATTTATTTCAAACTGAGTAAAAGCAGCTTCTAAGCTTTGATGGTTTAAACTTTTAGCGAATGAGAACGGCTTATCTGCATTTGCTCCAACTTCGGCCATGGCCATGCAATACATTTCAAAATGGCTCATTGTTTGGCCATCTTCAGTTTTATCAGACTCTTCCTCTAAAACAATATCATTAATGAAGTAAACTATATCTTTATGCTCCATTGGTCTCCAGGGTACTTGGCTAGGAGCAAAGTGATTTTGTAGAAATTTAACCAGACTCATGAAATCCCAAACAGAGTATGCATGATAACTCATAAATGTTTTCAATTTCTCACTATCATTTACGGCCTTGTAAATAGGGTGAGAGTAGAGCTCCTCGTGAAGAGGTTTAAGTTCTTTTTTGAGTTGGTTAAGCATAAAGTCTCCAATAAAAAAGGGGAATGTTTAATTCCCCCTTTTTATATCTATATATAGCTTTTAAGTAAATTAACTTTTATTTAGATATTAAATGAAAATGGTGTATTTAACTTAATTAAAATACCTTTTCCTGTTAGGTCATAGTTTGTTTTTTGAATACGACCTTCGTTTATCAAGCTTAGATACTCAACCTCTAGGTTTGCTTTCTTATGTAGTTTAAGTCCAATTCCTGCTTGAAAACCAATTCCTGCATCGATATTAGATTCAATTTCTTCTGAACCATAGAATTTTCCATAGTTTAGACCACCATAAGTATAAGCTTGATTAGTTAAACCATAGGTAGCATTACCCATAATTCTCATATTTCTTAAATCGGCATCATAAACATTTTCATTTATACCTAGGTCTTGATATGCACCAAATACAGAGTAACCAAATGTTTTTGTTCTAATTTTTTCGTAACCAGCATGAATTTGAAACTTTGTACGTGCGCCTTCATTTGCAGAACTATCAAATCCACCTGTTTGTCTTGCTCTCACATTAGTTTCAAGTGATCCTTGAGCAATTCCCACTCTAAAACCATCATTAAACTTCTTGATCCAGTTTTTGATTGGAACTCTTACGTCAAATGAAGTGCTATTTGTCTTTGAAGTTTTTGCTGTCGTTGCCCCAAAACTCACTGATGAGATTAAAAGTAGAGCTAAAATTCCTAATTTTTTCATATTTTCCCCCGAATTTTTATTTTAAAAATCATATTTAAATATTCACCAAAGCTGAATACGCAATGCATTCACTTTAAGTAGCTGATTTTTCGATAAGTGAGATCAATACGATTTTGTCAAAAAAATAGGCAGAGGCTGTAAAAAAGTGAAATCTAAAGAATCGGGTAAATTTTCATTCTAGAATTAAAGAAAAAATGAAAATTCGGAGGTTGAATAATGAAAACTATTCCAAAAATGGTAGTCGCAGCGACACTATTAAGTAGCGTAAGTGTAATGGCCGATCCCTACATGACTATGGTCGCGCAACAAGTAACAGAAAGGCAAAAACAAGAAAGAAGAGCAGATCTTGAGAATCTTAAAGAAGAAATATCTAAAAGAGGTGAAGTAGCTTTGAGAGCATGTTCATCAAGTGTTCAAGAGAATGTCTCAGAAACTAAAATAATTCCTCTTATTGAAAATGAAGGAATAGTTTATTTTCCTAAACTCATAAGTGATTTAGATCAATTTTTAAATGTAAGTGATAAGGTTTTAGTGAACTATCCTAATCATATTTCTAATGAAGACCTTTCTTGTTTGTATGGAACAATTCATTTAGTAAATAAGTCAAAATCTTTACTTGAAAACTTTGTCGAAAAACATAAATCTCATGTTAACTCTTTACGTTTAGGTAAGTATGTTTCTGATAAAACAAATGAGATTACTAATAGTGTGAAAGAAAACCTTATTAGCTTTGGTAATGCGATAGACTCTAATATCCTTACTCCTATCGCTGATATACATGGAATTGCTGTTGAGCAGACAGCTGATAATATGATGGATGTTCATAATGGAGTTGTTAGTGCTAAGAATTCTGTCGTTGCGACTGCAAACGAAGTTAGTGACACAGTTGTAGGAACAAGAGACGAGATGGTAAATATTGTTTTAGATAAGCATGCTGTCGCTGTAGATTATACAGCAGATAGAATGATGGACGTTCATAATGGAGTTGTTGCAGTTGGTGATAAGGCGGTTGAAATAAAGGATGCAGGGCTTGAAATACATCAAATCGCAGTTGAGCAAACTGCTGATAGAATGATGGATGCCCATAATAGTGTTGTTGAAACTAAGAAGGAAGCCTATGATGGTTTAGATGGAGTCTTAAACTCAATTGGTAATTGGTTCATCAACTTAATGGGTGAGGATGAGGAAGAAGAGAATCCTAAAAATTAATCTTTAGCTAATAAGAAAGTAAAAAGGGAGCTCGTTTGGCTCCCTTTTTTTATTTTAACGGTATCTGATTGGGAAATTATTTAGCAACAAAGTTACAAATCTTTCCTGGAACATAAATCTCTTTAACGATCGTTTTCCCTTCTAGTTGTTTCGCAACTTTTTCATTTTCTTTTGCTAGCTTTAAAAAGTCTTCCTTGGAAATATCAGCTGGTACATCTAGAGTCGCTCTCGTTTTACCCATCACTTGAACTGCCATGGTGATAAGATCATCTTTTGCAAGAGCTTCATCAAATTTAGGCCATGCTTCATAAGCAAGAGTTTTTTCATTTCCACATAGTTTCCAAATTTCCTCTCCTGCATGTGGTGCCATTGGGGAAAGTATTAGGGCGAAAGTTTGGGCTGTTTCTTTCGAAAACTTTTTTTCTTTAGCTACGTGATTAGTAAAAATCATCATCGCAGATACGGCCGTATTAAATTTCATTTCTTCTAGATCACTAGTGACTTTTTTAATGGTTTTATGAAGAAGTTTAGTCGTCTCTTCACTATCCTCTGAGTATAAAGATGTATCTGCAAAAGTTTTGTATGCCTTTGATAAGAAGTTATAAACTCCTTTAACACCATTCATTGACCATGGTTTTGTTTTTTCTAGCGGACCCATAAACATTTCATAAATTCTTAATGTGTCAGCTCCATAGTCTTTTACAATATCGTCTGGATTAATAACGTTACCACGAGATTTACTCATCTTTTCGCCATCTGTTCCGAGGATCATTCCTTGGTTAACTAGTTTTTTGAAAGGTTCTTTAGTCGAAACTAAGCCAAGATCGAATAGAACTTTATGCCAAAACCTTGCGTATAGTAAGTGCATTACTGCATGTTCCATTCCACCCACATAAAGATCCACTGGCATCCAGTATTTTTCTAAATCTTCATCCCAAGGCTTTTCAGTGTTAGTTGGATCAATATATCTTAGGTAATACCAACATGAACCGGCCCATTGAGGCATGGTATTTGTTTCACGTCTAACTTCTTTTCCACTCACTGGATCAGTGAAATATAACCAGTCATCTATTGTCGCTAGAGGGGACTCACCAGTACCTGATGGCTCATATTTTTCAACATTGGGAAGAACTACTGGAAGTTCATCAGCATTAAGGCATCTAACCACTTCACCTGTTTTTGCATCTTTTAAGATTGGGAATGGTTCACCCCAGTATCTTTGTCTTGAGAATAACCAGTCTCTAAATTTATAATTGATTTTAGATATTCCAATTTTCTTATCTTCTAACCAAGAAATCATCTTAGTAATGGCATCAGCTTTATTCATGCCATTTAAAAAATCGGAATTTATCAAAACACCGTCTCCGGTATGGGCTGCTTCGGTTATATCACCACCGTCAAGAACTTGAGAGATTTCAAGATTAAACTCCTTTGCAAACTCATAATCTCTTTGATCGTGAGCTGGAACGGCCATAATTGCGCCTGTTCCATAGGTTGCTAAGACGTAATCAGAGATCCAAACCGGAACTTTTTTTCCATTTACTGGGTTGATAGCATAGGTACCAGTAAAAACACCTGTTTTATCTTTATTTAGTTCAGTTCTTTCGAGGTCTGACTTTAATGCTGCTGCTTTTTGATAGGCTTCAATCGCTTCTTTCTGTTCAGAAGTTGTAAGTTTTGAAACCAATTTATGCTCTGGAGAGATTACCATGTAGGTTGCTCCGAAAAGAGTATCTGGCCTTGTCGTGAAAACCTTAATTTCTTCTTCTTGACCATCTACTTTAAAAGCTAACTCTGCACCCTCTGATTTTCCGATCCAATTTCTTTGCATTTCCTTAACTGACTCTGGCCAATCGACATCATCTAAGTCTGCAAGTAGTTTTTCAGCGTAATCAGTAATTCTTAACATCCATTGTTTCATTGGCTTTTGAATTACTGGGTGACCACCCACCTCAGACTTCCCATCAACGACTTCTTCATTGGCAAGGACAGTTTTTAATTCTGGACACCAGTTAACATTCATCTCATCTTCGTAAGCTAAGCCTTTATTATATAACTGAACAAAAATCCATTGAGTCCATTTATAGTAATCAACTTCAGATGTAGCGACTTGTCTATCCCAATCAAATGAGAACCCAAGCATCTTTAACTGTTTGGTAAAAGTCTCAATGTTTTTTTCTGTCGTTATTTGAGGGTGAGTTCCCGTTTTAATGGCGTAGTTCTCAGCTGGAAGTCCAAATGAATCAAACCCCATTGGATGAAGAACATTAAATCCTTTCATTCTTTTGTAACGGGCCATAATATCAGTGGCCGTATAACCTTCTGGGTGACCAACGTGAAGTCCTGCTCCTGAAGGATATGGAAACATATCTAAAACATAATATTTAGGTTTTGAGGTATCATTTACAGTTTTAAATGTTTTGTGTTCATCCCAAAATGATTGCCATTTATTTTCGATTTTAGAAAAATTGTATTCCATCTTAATATTCCTTTAATACTTGTATAAGAGCTTAAAAACATAGCAAAAAAGGGCCGTAATTTAAACTAAAAAGCTTAAAAGAACTAAATGAATTGTTAAATCTTTATTTATGAATATTAAACTCTTCTAAATTTGCCATTTTAGTAACTTGGCTTACTTTGCTCCATGTTAAGATCAATAAAAATTATTATTAGAGACGGAGGATTATGCTATTTACAATCGGATTAATTATCTCTTTAGGTTTAGTTTCTCAGTGGATAGGATGGAAATTTAAAATCCCCGTAATCATATGCCTACTCTTAACCGGATTCTTTGTCGGGCCAGTTCTAGGCGTAATTGATCCCTTAAAGGTGTTTGGGCAGGATATGATTTTTGCTATTGTCGAACTTAGTGTTGCGCTTATTTTGTTTGATGGGGCTATGCAATTACGCTTCAAGGAATTTAAAGAAGTTTCAAAGGGTCTTAATAGAATTTTATCTATTGGGGTTATTATTCATTTTATTTTGATCACTGGGACTGCCAAGTTTGTCATGGACGTCTCTTGGGGATTTGCGGCACTACTTGGTGGGATTCTTATTGTTACGGGACCAACAGTTATTATCCCGGCCCTAAGAGAAGCCAACATGAATAAAAATGTTTCTCGTTATTTGAAGTGGGAAGGAATTCTTACAGATCCTGTGGGAGCAATCGTTGCAGTTGTTGTTTATGACGCTATTGTTTTGAGTGAAAAAACTGCTGCCTTCGATGTATTCTTAGCATTAACGAGCATTTTAGTTATATCTCTTCTTTTTAGTTTTGGAGCAAAGTTTTTATTAGAAAAGGCGATAAAGCATAAATTTGTTCCTGAGTTCTTACAGATTCCATTTGTTACTACTATGGTCGCGGCTTCATTTGTCTTTAGTAACGAAATACAGCACGGGTCAGGTTTATTAACTGTTACGATTTTAGGGCTACTGGTAGGGAATTCAAAGTTAGACATTTTATTTGATATTCGAACGTTTAAAGAAAATATTACGACTATGGCCATAAGTTTTGTCTTTATTATTATTACAGCGAGTATCCCGCTTTCTGTGTTTAAAATGATCGAGTTAAAACATATGGTCTTTATATTTATGGTCACTTTTGTTTTAAGGGTTGCAGCAATATATCTTTCAACCATGAATACTAATCTCAAAAAGAGGGAAAAGTTTCTGATTGGTTTCTTTGGTCCAAGAGGGATTGTGGCGGCTTCTGTCGCTGCTGTTTTGAGTGCTGAAATGGTTAACAGCGGTATTGTTGTGGGGGAAATATTTCTTCCAATTGTATTTTTAGTTATTATTTCGACGGTTATTTGCCATAGCATTCTATTGAAGCCAATTTGTAAGGTTTTAAATCTAGAATCAAAAAACTCTAATGGTATTATCTTTATTGGAACCATGCCTTGGGTAGCCGATCTGGCTTTGAAACTTAAGAACATGGGAATTCCTGTTTTAGTAACTTCTGCTTCTTGGTACAAGCTTGCTCCATTTAGGAAGTTGGGAATAAATTGTTATTATGGAAAAATACTGGATAGGTTAGAAACTGAGGATTTCGATCTCTCAGATTATTCATTTTTAATGGCCATGAGTGAAAATGATTCCTTTAATATTCTAGCTTGTGAAAGATTTTCTAAATACTTGGGTGTACATAATGTCTATCATTTAAAACAAAGTAGAAACTTTGTTCACGATCAGTATCAAATTGATAAGAATTCTTACTGTGTGTTAGTTAACTCTCTTGAACTTCGCTATGAAAATTTAATGAAATACTATGAATATGGTTGGAATTTTAAGGATACCAAACTTACTGAGAATTATGATTTTCAAGAATACTTAAATGATAATGATAAAAGTATTATTTGTATGTGTTTAAGACAGAATGGTTCTTTTGAATTTGGTTCTCAATTTGATGAGCAACCTCAGCCTGGAGATATATTAATTAGTTTCTCTCCTAAGTTTAGTACTAGTGAAAATAAAGTGAGTCTTGTTGGAGATTCTGCTTAAGAAACAAAAAAAGCCGGCTGGGGAAAACCGGCTTCTTTTTAGGGGAAATTGCGATGACTTATTCAACAAAGCTACAATTTATTGGAAAAGTCATCTTGTGACCTTTCGGAGATGTAATTGCCAAAAAGTCATTGCTTGAATTAAATTTATTTCTATTTTCTATGTTTATTAAATGTTTATATCCATCTTTATAGACAGTTCTTTTAAATCCCTTATGTGAACTTTGAACTCTACTTCCTAAAATAGAAGAAATACTTCTTCCATCAGTTTGTTCCTGGTGAAAGGCAACTGTAGAGCCTTCAATCGTGAAAGACTTCTCACCAAAATTTGTTTCACATGCAATAGGCTTTATACTTGCTGAAGCAACGCTTATCATGCTGAATAATGCTATTGTAAAAAGTGTTTTCATATTCTACCCCTTATTTTCTCTCTGCCTTAGTAGATACAAGCTTGATGCCAATTTGGGGGACGTATTTTCATACTGTTAGGGAGGAGTAATTTGTCTTAAAAGTAGTCAGTGTATAAAGAATCAACAAACTAATGGCTTTACAGAAGATTTCTAATAAGCTTATCCTTTTGAAATGAGATTTATATTTGTTTGTTTTATAGCGTGTTGTTTCGTATTTTCTAGTCATGCAGACAGTAAAATACGAAGATTTCAAAAAGAAATTAAGAAAGAATGTCCTAATGATAAAGTGTCACTACTTCTTCTTAAGAAGTCCTTAATTGAACTCATTAAGGGAGAGGAGTGTTCAGCCAAGTTTACCTCTCTGGTAATTAATCAATGTAAAACTATGACTTGTGGAAGAATTAATGAAATCTACAAAGAGATCGAACAAGTTAGAGCTGGTGCCGTTGTTGGGGAAGATTAATGTTAAGGATCTTTATAATACTTTTTATAACTCCTATTATGGTCTTTGGAGAGGATTCAAATTCAAGAATTGATCAACTCGATCAAAGGTTAAGCGACTTAGAGCTAAAAAGTATTTTGAATAAATTCAATTTTTCAGGAAGTTTTCTTAATCATGTTGAATCATATAAAAGTGATAATGAAGATATAGACTCATCTGAGAAATATACTTATGTTTTAAATCCTGTGCTTTTACGAGTTGGTTTAAATGTTGATGCTCAGGTAACTAATAAAATTAATTTTTATTCAACAATTGGTATGTCAAAGTTTTGGAACCAATCAGGTAGAACACCTGAGGAGGTTGGGACTGGTCCGCAATATGAATCTATGAAGGGTGGTTATAGTTTAAGTGGCTCTGAAGCTTATTTTGATACTGCTTATATTCTCTATCGCTTTACAGATAATTTTTCATTGGCGCTTGGTAGAATGACCACGAATAATGGGCCTCCTATTGAACAGGTCGAAGGTGTGACAAGATCAGGAACATACCCGAGATTTGGCTATAATGCTATTTTTGATGGTTTAGGTCTCATCTATAATGCATCAAAGTTATTGCCAAAAAATCACTCCTTAAAACTAAGATTATTTTATACTCCATTTGTTTATATTGATGAGAATAAAAGACATCAAGAAGCCGAGGATGAATCTTCAGAAGAACAAATTGAAGCTCTTCAAAGTCAAACAGCTCTTTTAACCGAATATTCATATACAGATTCAATGTATTTTGAGCAATTTGATATCTTTTATATGTTATGGAATTATGAATCTTTCTATGAAGAAGCTTTTCAAGATGATGAAGATGATGACGCTGAGTATGCTTCAGCAACTAGTCATGCTCTATACCTTGGTGTTAAAAAAATCTTAAAAACCGGACTTAGTTTTAGCTATACTTATTATACCTTCAAAGAAAGATTTGATGGATTAGATGATGAATCAAGTTTTAACTATTTGGTTAATTTAAATTATGAATTTTCATCGAAGTCCATTCTTGGATTTGAGTACATTAACACCGATGATATCTTCTATTTGGAAGATCATAATTCTTTATATATCTCAGAGTTTTATACGAGGCATTCTAATAACGGGTATCATTTATATGTAACGAAACCAATAGGGGTTAATCAAATATTAAGTCTAGGTTACTTTAATTATAAAGCTGGAATTACTGATTGGAATGAAGAATATGTAAATATAGAAGCTGAGTCAATGTATCTAAGATGGAAAGTCTATTTTTAAGGTTATGAAAATGAAAAATATCTTAAATAAAAAAAATCTAATTTTAATTCTTATGGGATTAACTACTATTGCATTTGCACAGGAAGGTGTATCCACCAAAGTTAATGAAATGGAAGCTCGGATTGATGATCTTGAATTAAAACAAGCTTTAAAGAAATTTAGTTTTAGTGGTAGTTTTCAGAATCAAATTGAGTCTGTCTACGTAAATAAAAGTAGAACTGATTTGCATGATGATGCTCCTTCTGGTTTACAATCGACTTTAACTTCTGCTTCGGATAAAGACTCTTATATTCTTCCAATGTTTATGCGGGTTGATTTAAACTTTGATGCTCAAATTAATTCCCAACTTACTTTTTATTCAACTTTAGGAATGTCTAAGTTTTGGAATATGGCCGGAAGAAGTGGTCGAGATGGAACAGATAATCCTAATTTTGAATCTATTAGAGGCGGCTATGCTTATGAAGATAGCCGAGCTCATTTTGATACAGCTTATTTAAATTATCGTTTTAAAGATCCTGCTTGGAGTTTAGCTATTGGAAGAATGACAACAAATAACGGACCTCCTGTTCACCAAGTTGATGGAGTCAGTCGATCTGGAACTTATCCATTTATGTCTTATAATGTTATATTCGATGGTCTTGCTGTTGTTCACAACTTTAAAAAGTACTTACCTAAAGATCACTCTTTAAAGATGAGACTTTTTTATACTCCTTTTATTCAGGTGGATGATGAGGATAGATCCAGTCAGGTGATCGATGATTCTGATGCTGGAGGATCTGATGAAAATGTAGAATCTCATGGTTCATTGATAACTCTTCTTACAGAATATTCATACTTAAATGCAAGTTGGGCTGATAAAGTCGATTTGTTTTATAGTGTTTATACTTTTGATAAGTATTATGATGATTCTAGACAATTCTCTGAAGGAACAGCTCCAAGTGGTTATGAAGATTATTATAATAGTGGTGTTGATTATGAAGGAACAACTTCTCACACAATTTACTGGGGAGTTTATAGTATATTTAAGTCTAGAGTTAATACGAGTATTACTTTGAATCATTTTGATGTGAGATCTACTGGTGCAGGTGTTTATAAAAGTGATAACTACTTATTTACACTAAACTATACGTTTGATAACAAGACTAATGGTGGAGATATTCTTGGACTAGAGTACATAAATAATGATGAAAATAGAGTTCCAACAGATTCAACTTCACTATACGCGAACGACTTTTACAACCTCGTAAATGGTGAAGGAATTCATGTTTATTATACTATGCCTATGGGAAGAAATCAGACTTTGAGGTTTGGTGGGTTTAAATATTCAGGGGATGAATCAGAACTTTATAAAGTAGATATTAAACACGAAACTTCTGTTTCTTATTTGTCTTATAAAGTATTCTTTTAAGCTGCAATATCTTTTTCAGATGATTTTGGTTCAGCAGTTGGTAAAACAATTACAAAACATGTATTGCCACCTCTGGTTGTGTAATCTAAGGTTCCATTATTTTGTTCTATAAAAGTCCTAGAAAGACTTAGGCCTAGTCCTGTCCCTTTTCCAACGTCTTTCGTTGTATACATTGGGACAAAGATCTTTTCTAAAATATCTTCATTTATACCAGAACCTGAATCGGTAATAAAAAGCTTAATTTTGTCTTCATCTTCAGTCAGTTCTAAACTAATCCACGGGTCTTCCATGTCTTCAATTGCATCAATCGCATTATTTAATAAATTGATGATTACTTGAACTATTTGACCTCGATTACCAAAAACATTGTAATTTTGATTGTTAAATTGAAAGATAATTCTTTTTGATTTGTCTCTAATCTTTGCAAGACTTATAGCTTCAGATAAAACCTGACCAAAAGCAAAAGACTCATTGTTTTCATTTGCCATACCTCTGGATAGGTTTCTAAGTGATGTGATTATGGCCGTAATTCTTTCTATTTGCTCTCGTGTCTTTTCAGTTAGTTTCTTTAACTTGTCTGGGTCTAAATTATCTTTAGATACTAGTTTTTTGATAATAGAGTTGTTTGAATGAATAACAGTTAAGGGGTTGTTAACTTCGTGAGCAATACCAGCAGCCATCTCACCTAGAGATGCTAGTTTGTTTTTTTCAACCATTTGATGTTTTTGTTCTTCAATGATTTTTTCTTTATCTTTTAAGTTCTTTAAATCTTTGAAACTTATGAAGTAGTTTTTTCTGTTATTAAATTTTGCAAGTTTAAAACTCATTAAAAATGGGTGATTAATTGCAATATTAGAGTCAAGGGTTATTTCTTTTTGAAGATACTCCACTTGATTAAAGAAGTCCGTGATATTGGTCTCTTTGATTACATTTAAAAAATTATTAAATAAAAGTTTGAATTGATTATTTTGAAAAATAACTCTTTGATCTTCGTCTAAAAAAATAATGGCGTCTGGTGCTGCATTTAAAAGAACTTTTAAATACTCAAATTCTTGTAATACTTCACGATTTTTAGCTTTTACTTGAACGATAAGCTCTGTAACGATCATGAAAGTCACTGGAAAGAAGATGGCACTGAATTGGTAAATATTTTGACTTTTTACCATATCCATTAAATTACTCATATTTGTATCAATTTGTAATTCCCACATGTCTAAATAGGCAAAGAATACTGGGATCGATAGGCCCAAAATAATACTTGCTATATGGTATGTTAATCTCAAAATTAATTTCATCAGTATTTTATCGGTAAAAAGAAAGAATTACTTAAACTTGAGTAGAAAAGTATAAATCCTTAAATTTACAATGAAATTTCTTTGTATTCAATCGAGATAATTTCTAGCTCTAGAGTTTTTTTAGGTGTGGAAACTTCAACGAGGTCATGAATAGATTTGTTGAGAAGATTTCGTCCTATGGGACTTTTCCAGCTAATATAATTTTTCTTTAAGTCAATTTCATCTTCACCGACAATCGTGAATACTTTTTCTTCATTATCTTCATTTAAGGTTGTGACTGTTGCGCCAAATTTTACTTGGTTGGATTGAATTTTTTGTGGGTCTACAATCTGAGCTTTTTCAATTCTTTTTCTTAGAAAATTTGATCTCTTATCAATTTCTCTTAATCGTTTTTTTCCGTAGATATAATCTGCATTTTCTGAGCGATCACCGTTACCTGCAGCCCATTGAATTATTTTAGTAATTTTAGGTCTTTCTTCTAATACAAGTTGATTTAATTCATCTACAAGTTTTTGATGGCCCTGGGGAGTGATATAGTTATCTTTTTTAATCATTCTTTACTGATGCATGGTTAATAGCATCTTTAGTCCAAATGGGAGCTTCTTCTAATACTTTAGGTAACTCATTTAAGCTATTACACACCGACCACATATTATTATGAATAGTATTGTGAAATTTTTCTTTTTCCATTTTTTCTAGAAGTTCGATTAATGGATTATAGTAGCCTTCAAAGTTAAAAATTATTAACGGCCCTAAATACATACCAAGTCGCTTTGAGCTCAACCATTCAAAAAATTCTTCCATCGTTCCACAACCTCCAGGTAGAAAAATAGTCGCATCTGAACCCGTCATCATTTTAAATTTTCGCTCACTCATATTTTTAGTTATATATAGTTGAGTTAACTCAGGATGTTGCCATTCTACCTGAATCATAAATTCAGGCATATAACCTGTAACAATACCTTTGTTTTGTAATGCGCCATCTGCAACTTTGCGCATTAGACCTTTTGCTCCTCCACCATAGATTACCTCATGATTATTTTTTGCTAGATACTGACCTAGGTCAAAAGCTAAGTCTAAATATTTTTTTGGACATACATCACTCGATCCACACATTACACCTATTTTTTTGTACTTCATATTCTCTCTCTTAGTAATCTACTCAAGTAAGTTGGACTTTTTAATTCTTATTCCTACTTACATTCATTGGCCATAAAAATCAATTATAGTATAATTTATCATTCAAAGAAATAGATCTGGAGGATCCATGTTAGATAAATCAATTGCAAATGATATTATTTTTGAAGCATTAAATCAGGGCGCTGATTTTTGTGACATCTTTGTTGAAAAAAGTATTTTGGATACATTGAGTATGAATTCCTCAAGAATAAAAGATATAAGGTCTGGTGTGGACTTTGGCGTGGGGATAAGATTAATTTTTGGAACAAAAGCTCTATACGGTTATACTAACTCTAAAGATAAAGAAGAACTTGTTAATCTGACTAAGGTTCTTGCCCAAAAATATAAAAAATCTCCTAAGGAAAATATCTCGGTCGACTTTACAACCAAAAAATTTAAAGAGATCTCCTCTTTGAAAAATTTAAATACGAGTCTTGAAGAAAAAATTAAAAAACTTCATGAAATAGATAAAAAAACAAGATCTCATAGTGAGTTGATTCAACAAGTAAATGTTGGATTATTTCTAAGAACACAAGAAGTTGAGATCTTTGATAGTGAGGGAATGCATTTTAATGATACTAGACCTTATTGCCGTATAAGTACTTATGCAGTTGCAAAGGATGGTAATGAGCAAGCTACTGGGTCTTGGAACCCTGGAGTTAGAGGTGGTTATAGTTTTATTGAAGATTTTGATGTGGATTGGGTTAGTGATTATGTAGCCAAACAAGCAGTCAATGTTTTAAAAGCTAAGCCATGTCCTGCAGGACAAATGCCAGTTGTCATTGATAATGGTTTTGGGGGTGTTATCTTTCATGAGGCTTGTGGACATTCTTTGGAAACAACATCGGTGGAGAAAAAGGCTTCTGAGTTTTGGGATAAAAAAGGAACTCAGATTGCTCACGAAGCCCTATCAGCAGTGGATGATGGAACAATTGATAATTTATGGGGAAGCCTTTCTATTGATGATGAAGGAATGGAAACTCAAAAAACTCAACTTATTAAAGATGGAGTGTTAACGAATTTTCTTTGCGATAGAATGGGGGAGATAAAAACCGGACATCCTAGAACAGGTTCTGCAAGAAGAGAGTCATATAAATATGCACCAGCATCCAGAATGAGAAATACCTTTATCGAAGCTGGACAATATTCCCTAGAGGAGCTTCTAGAGTCCATGGGAGATGGGCTTTATGCCAAATCGATGGGTGGAGGATCCGTTAATCCTGGAACTGGAGAATTTAACTTTGCAGTTCAGGAAGGTTATTTAGTAAAAAATGGAAAACTCGCCGACGCTGTAAAGGGAGCAACTCTTATTGGGAAAGGTGGAGATATAATGAAGAATATCAGTATGGTTGGAAATAATCTCGATTTTGCTGCAGGTATTTGTGGGTCGGTTTCAGGAGGTGTTCCAGTAACTGTTGGTCAACCCGCTGTTAAGGTTGATGAAATTTTAGTTGGAGGGAAGGCGTAATGAAAATAGATTTTCAAAATACTTTAGAGAGTTCTATTGATAAACTTAAAAAACTGGGAGCTGACCAATGCGATGTTATTCTTTCCAAAGGAAACTCATTTTCCCTTAGTGCTCAAGATGGTGAAATTGATAAATATAAGGTTTCAGGATCACAAGTTATGGGAGTGCGAGTAATTAAAGATCATAAAGTTGGATTGGCCTATACTGAAAGTTTAGATGATGAAGCCATTGAGATTGCTTCCAAAGCAGCAATTGAAAATGCTATAAATTCGGAAGTAAACGAATTTGAAAAGATAGAAAATACAGAAGGAAATTTTCACTATCCTAGTGAGTTTGTTAAAGATGAAACTACGACCGAAGAAAAAATAGATTTTTGTTTGAGACTTGAAGATGAAGTAAAGAAAAGAGATTCAAGAGTACAATCAGTACCTTATAATGGATTGTCTGAGGTTGACTCTGCTAGGTATTATTTAAATTCAAATGGTGTGTTTGGCTACTCAAGTGAGTATTATCAATCTTGCTATACTTCAGCCTTACTTCAAGAGGCTCAAAAAAGTGGAATGCATTATCATAGCTCTATAGGTAGAAGTCTTAAAGATTTAAACATTGAAAGTTGTATCAGTGAGAGTTTGACTCATGCTAGTGAATGGATGAAAGCAGAGTCAGTCTCAACAGGGCATTATGATATTATCTTTGATGGTGATGCATTTTCTGAAATTTTAGGATGTTTCTCTAATATCTTTTCAGGGAAAGGAGCGATGGAGAAAACCAATCCTTTTGCTGAAAAACTAGGGAAAGAAGTTGCATCAAGTGAGTTTACAATTAGAGACCTTCCAAAATATAAAGATAGCTTTTTTAAATCACATTTTGATTCTGAAGGGTATTTACACCATGATTTAACCCTTATTGAAAACGGAGTTTTAAATTCATTTTATCACAATACGGCCACGGCTAATTTTTTTAAGACCAAAACAACTGGTCATGCTGGAAGAGGAGCTAAGTCTTCTCTTGGGATAAGTGGAACAACAAAGGTTATTTCTGAAGGGAAAACAAAGGACTCAGAAATTACCAATGGTGAGTATCTTGAAGTTATTTCACTGCAAGGACTTCATTCTGGAGCAAATGCAGTGTCAGGAGAGTTTTCTTTCGCAGCCTCTGGTTATCTTTGTCAGGATGGAAAAAGACAAAAACCCATTAAGGGAGTGACTGTTTCTGGGAACTTTCATAAGATGTTATTAGAACTCAAGTTGATAGGAGATAAGATTTACGGAACCACAGACAATGGTTTCTTTGCTCCAAAACTTCGTTTTGAAAATATGAGCGTTGCAGGAAAATAAATTATGGCTTGGAAATGGAAAATTTTAACACCGATTATATTTTTAAGTTTGGCTGTCGTAGCCAAATATGTGCTTTGGGATTATCCAGTTTCTAGTGGAAAAAGGGTAGGGAATCTCACAAAAATCTCAAAAAAGGGAAAGTTTCTTCCAACTTGGGAGGGAACGATTGACGAGGGAAGTGGTGATAAACTAACTTCATTCTTCTCTGTAAGAGATCATCAAATTGCAGAAGAGCTTTATAATTATGAAGGTAAGCAAGTCATAATCTATTATGAGCAGTATATTCTTGGATGGCCAAGGGATACAAGTTACAATGTGACATCATGGAAACCTAAGGATTCTAGTCGTTTAGTTACCGAAAAGGCAGATTCAAAAAGCTTGAACTTACTTTCAAAAACTTTATTTTGTAGCTTATTGGGAAGCCTCTACGTAAATAAAGATCTTTATAATCAAGTTAAAGAGCATGTAAAGGCGAATAATCTGTATTTATATAAACAAATTAGCTCTTGTAATCATTAATACTGCATTGCTTTTTGGATGACTTCCTGTGAATCCTTTGATAGATTTCTAACACATCACAGAAATTAACAGGGGATATGAATTGGAAACTACTTCAAAGACAGAAGAGAATGTTGAAACAAAGACCAATGTAGAAATAAAAAACAATAAAAAATCGAATGATGATTTAAAAAGTCTTGGTGAATACAACAGAGAAGTAAGACAAGCATTACCAAAAGAAATGTTTAAAGCCGAGCCGACAAGACTTAAGTATGGTGTGTTTTACTCTGCTTGTGTTTTATTTTGTGCATATGTTTTGATAACACAACCTCTTGCATGGTTTTTTAAATTACCTATCGCTATTTTCATGGGAATTTGTTTAGCTGGAAATACCTTTCTCGCTCATGAAGTGTTACATGGTGCTGTTGTTAAAAATAGGGCACTTCAAACATTCTTAGGGTTTATTGGATTTACTCCATTTTTAATTAGTCCAACTTATTGGAGATTTTGGCACAATACACTTCATCATGGTAATACTCAGCTTCTTTATAAGGATCCTGATGCTTTCCCTACTAAGATGATTTGGAAAAGAAGTAAATTTATGAAGTTTGCTTTTCCTTTGAGCCCAGGTTCTGGATACCTTAGAAGTTATTTTTATTTCTTTTACTGGTTTTCTTTTCAAGCCGTTTTAAATCAAGCTTATATGAGGTTTGGAAACAAAATGTGGGAAAAAATGGATCATAAGAAAGTCACAAGAGAATTTGCTATTGTTTTAGTTTTTGCTCTCATTTATATAACAGGCGTTGGTCCTCAGAACTGGTTGTGGCTTGTAATTATTCCATTCTTGGCCATGAATTACACAGTGATGAGTTATATTTCAACAAATCATAATATTTCTCCTTATACTAAAATTAATGATCCCCTTGTGAACTCATTAACTGTAACTAATAATCCGATTATGGAATTTTTAAATCTTAACTTTGGTTATCATACTGAGCATCATTTATTTCCAAGTATGCCTGCATCACAGGCCAAAAAAGTTAGCCAAAAATTAAAAGAGATGTATCCTGATAGATATAAAATTATGCCAAAGTCAGAAGCAATGAAACGTCTATATACAACTCCTAGGATTTATAAGAATAGAGATATCTTAGTCCATCCCGAAACAGGAAAAGAGTACGCAACACTTGGTAGAGAAAATTTAGTTCAATAATAAAAAAGCTCCTTTTGATCTGTACCCCATTTTTGGGACACAAATAAAAAAGCCCCATCTGTGATATGATGGGGTTTGTTTTTTAGGAGTACAGAAAATGCATGAACTATCAGACTATCAATTACGTAAATTACTCAAAAACCCTTGCGTAGAAAAAATTACAGAAAAACACATTATCTACACTGTCAATTTCAAAAAATGGGCCATTAAAAAGTATTCAGAAGGTCTTTCTGCAAATGAAATCTTTGAGCTAAAGGGAATATCTCCAAAACTTTTTAAATTGAAGTACTGTCAGTCATGCTTAAAAAGGTGGAAAAAGAAGGCTGAAAAAGATGGAAACTCTGCTTTTAAAATCGATAATAGAGGCTCGGGTAAAGCAACAGGTAGACCCAAAAAACCTACATATGAAGAACTTGAAGCTTTAGTGGCGATTCAAAGGGAAATGCTTGGATATGCAAAGAAGTAGGCCTTAGCTTAAAGAAAGCATGCTTGGATTTGATTGTTAAGGCCAAGGAAAGCAATCCAAAATTAAGAATCTCAATTCTTTGTTGTGAATTTGGTATTAGTAAAAGTAGTTTCTACAGAGCATTTTCAGTCAAAGATAAAGATAGTGAAGATTATGAGGTAATTAAGTATGTATTTGAAAAACACTATCAAAAAATAGGTATACGACAGCTAAAAATGCTTATAGAGCGAGAGTTTGGCTTAGTATTCAACCATAAGAAAATAGCTCGAATAAAAAGAAAGTATAAACTTGAAACTAAGATTAGACGTAAAAATAAATATCGGCAGTTCGTTAAAAAGAAGCAGGAGCATGAGACATTCCCAAATCTATTAAATAGAAACTTCAGACAAGAAAAGCCACATAGGGTTTATTCAACAGATATCACAGAAGTAAAATATAAAGGTAAAAAGGCTTATATTGCAGCGGTAAAGGACTTGTGTACGAGAGAGATTGTAGGAAAAGAAGTCTCAAATAGAATTGATTTAAAACTAACAAACTCTGCGATGAATAAGGCTTTAAGTAAATTAAATCAACAAGAAAGATCAAGTTTAATGGTTCATTCTGATCAGGGAGTCCATTTTACTCATAAAAGTTTTAGAGATTTATTGAAACAAAATAATGTAACTCAATCCATGTCGAGAAAAGGAAACTGTATTGATAATGCACCGATTGAAAGTTTTTTTGGAATCCTGAAAGATCATTTAGACTTAAAAGGATGTGAAACAATAAAAGATGTGAAAAAGGAAGTGACGAAACAAATAAATTACTATAATCATAGGCGACCACAGTTAGCTCTAAAAAAAATGCCCCCGAGTGAATATCGGAGGCATTTAAATTAAAGAGCCTTTTTTAATCCGTCCCACTTTTGGGGTACAGATCAAAAGAGGGCTTTTTATTTATAAAATTTAATTAGAAATTTTAGAATTCGTCTGAGTCGTACTCTTCAATAGGAGCATGAGTCACTTTTCCAGCAGCAATTTCTCTAAGTGCAGTAACAATGGTTTTATTTTTGCTTTTAACTTGAGCATCATCACCTTCTCTAAGTTGCTTAACTCTTTTAGCTGTTAGGTGAACTAGTTCGTATCTGTTTTCTACTTTTTCTAGACAGTCTTCTATCGTTACTCTGGCCATTTTTTACCTCTTAATATGTCTTAATGAATCTACTTTTATAAATATTTTAGCTTTATTTGTAAAGTGTTTAGTGACTATTGTACATAGAATCGACTAATTGGGAAAAATCTTCAATGACTCGTTTCTTTTTAATTTTAAGTGATGGTGTAAGATAGTTATCAACTCCCATTTCTACGGGAACAATTTTAAATTTTTTAATAGTCTCAAATGAAGCCAAATCTTGATTTACAGCATCAATTTCTTTTTGAACTAGAGAAATAATAGATGGATGATTACTTAAGTCCTTGATATTACATTCACTGTCAATTTCAAACTCTTTAAAGTACTTCTGCAGCTCTATTTTTTCTATGGAAATTAACGCGGTAAGGTATTTCTTTTGATCACCGATGATAACGCATTGGGATATGTGTGGGCGAAGCTTTAGCATATTCTCAATTTTTTGTGGAGCAACATTTTTTCCACCACTAGTAATAATAATGTCTTTTTTTCTGTCTGTGATTCTTAAAAATCCCTGAGAAGTAAATTCACCAATATCACCGGTGTGAAACCAGCCGTCATCAGTTAAGACTTCTTGGGTGGCATCCTCATTCTTATAATAACCACAAAAAAGGCCCTCAGTTTTAATAAGTATTTCACCATCAAAAGCAAATTTAACTTGGACATCACCCATCGGATGGCCGACAGTTCCTGGTACTTGCTTATTCAGGGGGTTTAAAAAGCATGGGGCCACTGTTTCGGTAAGTCCATACCCTTCAAGTACTGTAAGATTACAATTTCTTAAAAACTCAATAATTGTTGGGCTTAAGGGTGCACCGCCAGAGATAAAATATCGAATTTTACCCCCAAATAAATTATATACTTTTTCAAAAACGGCTTTTTTGGCAAGTTGGTATTGAATTATAGTTGTCGTTTTTGGTGTTTTGTCTTGAGCTATACAATTAAAATAATTATTTGCAGCTGTGTTGGCCCATTTAAAAACACTATGTTTAATTTCATTGGCCTTTATGCTTTTCATTGCTTTTTCATAGATTTTCTCGAGAACCCTAGGAACAGCTACTAATAGTGTTGGTTTTGTTAATGGAATTATTTCTAATAACTTTTTCATATCGCTGGTATAAACAGCTTCACAACCAAAAATTAAAGGGAAGAACGATTCAAGTCTTCCTAGAACGTGGCTTAGGGGTAAATAGGTCAAAAATCGATCAGAAGAGTTGATGGAACTATGAGTGAATTTTTTAACATTATATAAGACCTGAAATAGCGCCTTATGTTTAATCATTGCACCTTTTGGCTCACCAGTTGTTCCTGATGTATAGACGATAGTTGCAAGGCTATCGGGCGATATATTCTCAATCGTATGGGCGAACTGATCAGGATTGGTTTGGCTTTGTTTTACACCAATATTTAAACAATCATCATATTGAACGATTTCAATTTCTTGTTTAATTTTCTTCTTAAGTTCTAGCTCAATATAATCAATGCAAATTATAGTTTTTATTGAAATTTCATTTTGAATTTCAATGATTTTTTTAAACTGTAACTCATTCTCTACAATTAAGAACTCTGCATCAGAATGATTAATAATGTATTGAACTTCATCCTCTGTATAAGAAGGATATATTGGCACACTGACTGCACCAGCACACATAATTGCAAGATCGAAAAAGTTCCATTCTTTTCTCGTGTTGCTGAGAATACATACTTTTTTTTGAGATTTTAACCCAAGACCAGAAAGGGCAAGGGATAAATACTCTATTGTATTTTTGTATTGAGAAAAACTCATTAGGGCGACTTTTTTATTTTGAATATCACCGATTGAATTTAACTTTGCACTTCTGTTTGTTTGGTAAATCAGAATATCGCAAATGGTATGTTTAATATCTTGCATAGAATTTTTTGCCTTAAGTAAGTCTTAATTTTCTCCAAATTCACATCGTTTGTAAATGACTTCAAATACTTATTAATATGAAAGTTTTTTCCTTTTTGTTTCATTTTACTAAGTTATCGAAAGGAGAGTACATGATGCGTAGAGTATTTCTAGTTTCTAGGTATGAAGGGCTTAAAAATAAATACCATCAGTTCCATTTTATAGGATTTTTTAATGGGCATTATATTAAAAAAGTTTATGTTGCAACTGGTGAATTTGAAAAAGGTCAAGACTATGTTCTTGCCTTGGATGTTATTTCTTGCGAGCAAAACTCTATATTTGCAAAGTTAGTTAAAAGTAAAAAGCTATTCTAACTATTCAACGTCAATGGTTACGTGGTCACCAATCATAAAGTTATTAATTTCAAAAATTGGATCTTTAATATTCATGTTCAATTGTTTTACGTAAGCAACAGCTGATTCGTCCTCAGAATGAATAACCTCAAGTTTACCTATTGGAATTCTGTAGTTAATTCTTTTTTTGTTGTTGTAAGGATTAGACTTGGAAACAACTCTGAAAACATTTAATACGGTTCCTTTTTCAAGTCCTTGATTGGCACCCATATTAACATAGTAGTTGCGTCTGAGTTGTTCATTCTCATAACCCATGGGTAGGTCTTCTGATACACTAAAGATTAAATGATCCCTAGTGAATCCGGCGGTACTAATAATAAGCCCTAAAAATAAAAAAATTGTCTTGCAGGATAATCTCATCTTTTAAACCTCAGTTTTGAAGATATTCTTACCTTCCAGATCGAGTTTTAGAAAATAAACCTTAGTCCTGCAGCAGTATCTATCAATAGCGGAAATTTATTCCAGTCTTAAGTACTTAAAATTGTTAGTTACAAGGTCTGATTGCCTGAAATTCTTAAGATAACCGTGGTGGAGTATGTAATTTCTGGAGTAAAACTGCAATATCCATGGAAGGTCTTTAGCCACTTCCTTTTCAACTTGGTCAGTTATTTTTAAAACTTCTGACTGATCTTTAACGTTGAAAAGATCGTTATATAATTTATCTACCTTTGGGTTAGAGTAGAAAGTAGAATTTGGCCCTGGTGGGTGATTTTTTGAAATTAATAATTGTATAACGTTCTCCGGATCAGGGTAGTCCATGGCCCAACCACCTGGCCACATTTCTAATTGACCCGTTCTTGCTTTGTTTAAAAAACCTGGAAAGCTATTGAGATTAACCTTTAATTGGATTCCAATTGTTTCTAATTCTTTCTCTATAAATTCTCCCATTTGTCTAGAAACAGTGGATGATCCTCTTACATCGTAATTAAATTCAGGTAAGCCTTTTCCATTTGGGTAACCTGCTTCCGCCAGTAGTTTCTTAGCTTTTTCAACATCATATTTAAATGGAAGCTGATGAGTGGGTTCGTATCCAAGTACACCTGGAGGATAAATTGAGTTTGCCTTTAAGGCTATGTTATTTGTAAAGCTCTCAATATATTCATCAATATTTACAGCATGAGCGATAGCCTGTCTCAGCTTTAAGTTCTTTCCTAGAATAGGATGAGTCATATTGAAGGCTAACCACCAAAAAGTTAAAGTTGGTGCTATTTGTAATTCAATATTTTGTTTTCTGTAATCTTCATTAAGGTTCCCTTTTCCGTCTAGTGCTAGTGGGAAGTGGTCCTTAGTTAAAACAATGAGATCAATTTTTTTACTATTAAAATTTAGCCATCTGGTGTGAGCTTCCTTTATTATATGAAAGTTGATTTTATCTATAAAAGGTAACTTCTTTCCAGAATCAGCTAATAGCTTTTTCTCATTAGTGAAACGATCCCCTTTAGAAGGATAGTATGATTCATGGTAATCATCATTTCTTTCTAACTTGATAATTGAATTCTTCTTCCAAGTATTTAGTTTGTAGGGACCTGTACCTACGGCAAACTGAGTTAAATCATTTTTAAAATGAGTAATAATTTCTTTTGGTATTGGACTTGTAAAGGCCATTCCCAGAGTATAGAGAAGTTGTGGGTAGGGTTGAGTTAGTTGAAATTGTAACGTGTGGTCGTCTAGCGCTTTGAGGCCTTCAACATTCATACTGAATATATTGTTGTAATCATTGCCAGCCTTTTCTCTAAATTCATTGAGACCTTTGACTTTTCCATCAAATAACCACCAACCGTTACTTCGGGTAGACTTCAATGCCAACCTTTTAATTTGATTGATAAAGTCCTCGGCTATAACAAATCTTTTCTTTCCAGCAAATGCTTCATGGTCATGGTATTTAATATTTTTTTTCAGCTTGATGGTATAGGTGAGTCCCTTGTTTTCAATAAGAGGAAGCTCCTTTGCTAGTAATGGTTTAAGCTGATAAGGTCTTACTAGATAATCATATTCATACATACTTTCATGAATTTGATAAACAACTTTAGCGGAAACAGTATCATAGCTTACAGCTGGATCTAGGGTCGAAACATTTGATGTTAATGCATAATTAAATTCATTCCTAGCAGTTTTCTTTTCTGATTTCGTACAAGAAATCAGCACTAGAAGTGTAAGCCATAAAAATTTCATTACAATTCCTTTAAGCCTTGTTTAATAGCTTCAATAAATTTATCGGTATTTTCAGATGATCCAGATCCTTGACCCATATCAGGTCTTCCTCCACCACGGCCAGACACAATCTCCTGAGCCGATTTCATTACATTAGAGCAATTTATGTGTTTATTATCTTTATGGGTTCGAATGAGATAAGCAATTTTATCTCCATCTATAATATATAAAAAGAGCACGTCGGACTGGTTCTGATCAATAAACTTGTCGGATATTGATCTTAGATCTTTTGGATTTCCCCCTTTATGATTAACAAGTACTAATCCAAAGTCTTTTCCAAGATCTTCCTTGGTATCGAACATATTCTTAGCAGCTTCTGCTTGAATTTGATCATTGAGTTTTTGAATTTCCTTATTTTTTGCTTTCAACTCTTTTTGGAGAGAATCAAGCTTTGAAAATAGTAGTTCATCTTTTGCTGAGAAGTTTCTTTCAATTTGCGAAAGTGTCTGAGATCTTTGGCTGAGATATTTGAAGGCATTTAAACTTGTAGTTGCTTCAATTCTTCTAACTCCAGATGAAAGAGATGATTCTAAGGTAATGGTGAATAGGCCAATATCTTTAGTATTTTCAACATGTGTTCCACCACAAAGTTCAAGAGAAAAATTACCCATTTCTAATACTCGAACTGTTTCTCCGTATTTTTCTCCAAAAAGGGCCATGGCTCCTTTTGCTGTGGCTTCATCTTTAGTCATCACACTTGCTTCTACAGGAAGGCTTTCAGCTATCTTTTTATTTACAAGGTTTTCGACCTTTGAAATTTGCTCTTTGGTAAGCGCTTCTGGTTGAGTAAAGTCAAAGCGTAAAGAATCATGACTGACTCTAGATCCAGCTTGTTTAACATGATTTCCAAGGACTTCAATTAGGGCCGATTGAAGAAGGTGAGTTGCTGAGTGATTTCTCATCGTTAGTTCTCTTTTCTCTCTATCAACTTCTAGAATAAAGTGGTCACCTGTTTTTAAAAGAGAGTGGTTTATTTCTTCACATAGATGAACAAATAGGCCCTCAACAGGTTTAACAGTATCTATAATTTTAGCGGCAATTTCTCCTGACTGGGTTTTAATTATTCCCTGGTCTCCAACTTGACCACCACCTTCTGCATAAAATGGGGTTTCTTCAAAAACTAAAGCACTGTAATTTCCTTGTGGCTCAATAGCTAATAATTTCGAGTTTGATTTTAAATTGTGATAACCAATAAAATTCGTTTCACCAAATTTCTCTTTAAGACCATAAAAGATTTTTACATTGTCCTCTTGTACATCAAATTTAGAAGCAGCCTTTGATGATTCTTTTTGTTTTGCCATTGCAGATTCAAATTCCGCCTCATCAAGAGCAATTCCTTTCTCTGCTAGGATTGTTTCAGTTAAATCCATTGGAAAACCATATGTATCATATAACTTAAAAGCCGTTTGACCTGAAAACTTTTCATCTTTGGAAATATTTTTAATTTCTTTATTTAAAAGATCCAGCCCCGTTTTTAATGTTTGTCTAAATTTTTCTTCTTCAAGCTTTAAAAGTTTTACTGCTAGATCAGTATTGGCTTGATTTTGGGGGTATTCTTTACCAAGGGTTTCAAAAACAACAGGTACAAGCTTGTAGAAGCCGATTTCAGTGACACCCAATTCATTAAGGTGTCGAACGGCCCTTCTGATAATTCTTCTTAAGACATATCCCCGTCCTTCATTACCTGGCATAACCCCATCAGTAATGAGCATGACAGAAGCTCTGATGTGATCACATACAACTCTCATGTTAGTTGTATATTCTTTATCACTATATTTTTTCTTTGAAATATTCTCAATTTGTTTAATTATTGTTTGAAGTGAATCAATATCATAATTCCAGTAAACATTTTGAAGACAAGCAGAAAGTCTTTCTAAACCAGCACCTGTATCAACGGACGGTTTTGGTAGTTCCCGTCTTTGAATATTACCACTTTCATCTTTATATTTTTCAAATTGCATGAAGACAAGATTCCAAACTTCAACGTATCTTCCCTCATCTGCTAGTAGGCATTCCGAAGTGTCTGCACCATCAGAATATTTTTCACCGTGATCATAAAAAATTTCAGAACATGGTCCACAAGGGCCAACATCTCCCATTTCCCAAAAATTATCTTTATCACCCATATAAAAAATTCTGTCTAATGGAACACCTTCCTGCTCATGCCAAATCATTCTCGCTTCTTCATCTGAGTCGTGAACTGTTACATAAAGTTTTTCTTTTGGAATCTTTAGTTCTTCGGTTAAGAATTTCCAAGCAAAAGCAATTGCTTCTTTTTTAAAATAGTCACCAAAGGAGAAATTCCCAAGCATTTCAAAAAAAGTATGGTGCCTAGCTGTAAAACCAACATTTTCTAAGTCGTTGTGCTTTCCACCGGCCCTAACACATTTTTGAATTGTGACAGCTCTAGGATTTTTAGCTTTAGCTTTCCCCGTGAAATAATCTTTAAATTGATTCATACCAGCATTTGCAAAGAGTAATGTTGGATCATTTTGGGGAATTAGTGGTGAGGACTCTAGTTTTTCATGGCCGTTATCAATGAAGAACTGGGTAAATTTATCTTTAATTTCCTGAGATGAAAGCATTTAGTATTCCTTATAATTAGCTGTTATTTCAACATCATTTTATATACCATAATTACTAGAATATTAAATGTTTTCGTATCACTGAGAGTTATGGAATTAACCTTTGACGTTTTGATCGTCTCAACTGGCAGAGTGAATCTGTTAGAGAAATGTCTTGATAGTATTTTTCTTCAAAAGCCGAAGCTACTTAATATGGTTCTTGTTTTGACGCACAGGGAAGATCTTGAAACTATTAGCTTTTTGGAAAGGCAAAAAAAGAACAGAAGTATTAAGTCTATTGTTGTTGATGTCTTTCCAAGTCCTGGGGCGTCGCGAAACATTTTGATCAAGGAAAGTTCTGCTAGTTATATTCAGTTTTTAGATGATGATGCTTACCTTCCAAGTCAATACTATTCAAAAGTTTTGGAAAGGCTTAAGAAAACAAATTGTATAATTCTTGGTGGTCCAGATAGATCACCCTTAGATGGTGATAATTTTCAAAAAACTTTTGAATTAGCGCTTGAGAACAAATTTGTCATGGGAAGCACATGGGAGAGACATAGTACTAAATCTGGCATTGTTAAAATGGCAAGTGAGCATCAACTTACTCTTTGCAATTTGTGGATAAATAAAAAATTTATTGATGAAAAAAACATCTATTTTAATGAAGATCATAAAAGATGTGAAGAAAATGAATTTTTAAAAAGAATATCATTGATTGCTCAGGAGTTAGTTTATGATTCCAATCTTTATGTTTATCACCAAAGAAGAGAGTCGTGGCAGGATTTAATTCGGATACATTTTTTATCTGGCTTTTATAGAGGAGTCGTTTCTATAGAAGACTTACTTCAGTTTAGGGGCATTTTTGTTCTCCCATTTATTGGGGGAATGGTCCTTCTAGTTGGATTAACTTTTAATTTTGAGCTTTTGGCCCTAGGCTTCTTTCTTCATGCATTTCCGACGTTATACTTTGGACTAGTTTATAGTTATAAGTTAAATGACTTTAAAGTTGTTTATTATACTTTCAAAATAATTTGGAGTATACAGGTGAGTTTTTCACTTGGAATTGTTTTTGGTTTTCTTAAGGGATTAAAAAATTATGTCAGATAAATTAGTTATTAATATAAATGGTTATGAAATAACAATCTTGAATTTAAACTCTGATCTCTCACAGAAGCTTAAAAAAGACTTCTCATACTATCTAAAATCAAAATTTGGTGTTAAGAAAAAATTAAATATATTGATCAAAGATCAAGAAATTTTGATACCAAAAAATTTAATATCTTCTCATCAAAGTCAGAATTCTATAACTTATGACCAAGGAGAAATAAGGTATAATGACTATTATGGTAAAGCTGTAACACTATTCGATTATAAAACAGAAACATGTGAGATTTTCTCTTTATCAAATGAAATGTTGCATGAGTTAATCTACATCATCATTCTTTCACGCTCTGGCAGATTTATGGACCTAAATGGTCTGCATAAAGTTCATGCTTGTGGAGTAACCATAAAAAATAAAAACCTTTTATTAATGATGGACTCAAAAGGTGGAAAAACGAGTACGTTTTTGGAACTTTTAAGGGATGATGACGCTGGAATTATTTCAGATGATTCTCCGGTTATTAACCGAGCTGGTGGAGTGAGAAGTTTTCCCTTGAGACTTGGTGTTGAAAGTGATGAGGGATTGATAGCAAAGTTTCCTTATTTAAAAGAAGATATGTTTTATGATTTTCAAAGAGAGCATTATGCTAGGAAAAAATTAATTTCATTGAGTGATTTTAGAAATAAAGTGAGCGTTTGTGATGAAAATATTTTAATCCAAGGGTTTAGGAGTAGTTATAGAAATCCGGTTATAAAAAAAGTGTCTAAATTGAAAATGTTAAAATACCTCTTTCGAAATATGATTGTTGGTTTAGGCTTACCCATGATTATCGAATATTTTTTGCGTATGAGTTTAAAGGATGCATTTGAAAATACAACAATATTAATCTCGAGGACAACTGCAGCGATAAATCTATTAAGGAGTTCCGATACTTATGAGATTTATTTGAGTAATAATATTGTAGAGAATGGAATAAAGTTAAAAGAGTTTTTAAATGAAAAATAAAATAAGAAATTTTTTATTTCAATTAGGTGCAGTTTCTTGGATAGAGAAGATTTATCTTCAAGTCTATCGTTTAGCTATTTGGAGAGTGTCAAATATTTTGTTAAAAAAAGATTATATACAAGGTATTTACTTAAAGGGCAGTTTTGAAAAACACTATTTTATTCCTGTCATAAGTGATTTAGATTTTTTTATCATTGGTGATGATAATGAGGAGAATAAATTAGAGCTACAAAGACTTTTTAAAAAAATGAATAAGTTTTTTCCAATGGTAAGCGATTTTGATTTTCATAGCGAAGAAAACTTTAAGTTATTGATCCAGTATGGCGGATTAAAATATATAGATGTCGATCAATGGATCCCGATTAAAGGTGAGAAATTGGACTTACTGTATCGATTTCATCCTAAAAAATTCGCCATCGATATAGCTCATGAAATATATTTTCAATTTGAATGGCTTTTTAGAAATATAAGAACAAGAAAGGTTGGATGTTATTATAGTACCTATCTGTTATATCGACAGTTTTGTAAAATAAAGGATCTACTGGTATATGCAGATGAGTTTGAGCAAAAGAAATATTATATTCATAGAGAAACCCCAAAACTCAACAAAAGATGGCTTAAATATAGTAATGATCATATTTTATATTTATTTAATTCTATTGTTGAAAATTCAGAATATATAAGAATCCTAAGAGCTTATTTGTTTAAAGATTTTGAAAAATGGGATTTTGGAAAAACACTTAAAGAAAGATTTTTTCTAGAGAATGTGCAGATTTTGGTGGCTGATGATAAATTAGATACTAAAAAAAATATTTTTTTTACGTTAAACAACCTTAAATTATTCTATTTCTCAGGTTGTATGGATTCATATCTCCTGTTCGAAGGTATAATCAAAAAGCCTCACCTATTATCATCAAAATATTTAGAACTTTTGTATTATACAAGGCTACTAGAGAAAAGATATAATCATCGCCATGACTCTTATTTTTATTCTATAAATTTTGATAAATCCAAAAAATTAATGAGTGAGATTGAAGATAAAGTTCGATTTGAAAAGTATGCTCCAAAAAGCTATTTTGGTAAAAATATTTTAATTTATCCATGTGTTGAAATAAAATCAGAGATTATAGAAAAATTGTTAAGTTTTATTGCACCAGACTCAGAATTATTAATAGTCAAATTGGGAGAAGATGAATTTCAT
This sequence comes from Flavobacteriaceae bacterium, assembly GCA_964215955.1. Lineage (GTDB taxonomy): Bacteria > Bdellovibrionota > Bacteriovoracia > Bacteriovoracales > Bacteriovoracaceae. The sequence continues at coordinate 7,431 of CAXPDR010000008.1, read as the reverse complement.
TTTGAGGACAAAAGAGTAAGTATTTTGAATTTTATGAATTTCAAGATCATGACTCATCTTAATCAAAAAATCCCATGTCTTAATACAGGTATAGATTGGGTTTTTGGCGCAAATAATGTGGTTGTTTTAGATCAAGAAAGTATACCCGAAGGATCCTTCTATTGGGACAGGTTAAATTCGACCACATCTCCAGGTCAATTCGCATGTGGAGTTTCTTATAAAGCGAATCATTATTGTTGGAGTGGGCTAGGTCAAGATTGGAATTCGTTTCTTCCAATATTCCCAAAAGAAAACTTGGATAATCTCCATAAGTTAATAGAATATCAAATCTCTGGTTATATGACTAAGGATGCACCTATTCAAAACATCAAAAATGAGGATAGTGTTGCCAAAAAATTTTATCACATTAATTTTACAGAAATGATATTTGAGCCATTAAATACGGATGAAGTTCATTATCCGGTCAGGTTACAAAATTGGTTAGATATTGATTCCTTTGGTTTTTTAGAGCTTAAGCATGAATTTATTGAAAATTATGGAGATCTTGCAACGCTATTTAATAAAGATTTAAAAAACCCATACTTTAAATTGGAAATCTTAAATAATGTGTCCCAGGATGAGAGGCTTAGGGAGGGCTTATTGGGAGTTGAGCTTGATCGAAATAATTATTTTCACATATCCGGCCCTGCTGTAACCGTCGAGGAAAACGAGAAAGGAATTATATTTCGGACTTCAGCTCAAACCGTTAACGAGATTAAAATAAAAATAAGGGCCGATGAACTTTATAATTACAATTTCATCGGAATTATATACGACTTTTCATTCGAAAATAGGATCTTTGATGAAGCTCTTAAGGTTATTGATAAAGAAAACCAAATGAAACTAGAGTGGAGTGGGCAGGAGCTATATAAATTTCAACTTTTTGTGACGCCTGGTAAATTTGAAAATCCAAATCACCTAAATCTAAATTTAAAATTAAATCCAAATACAACATATATGTTTAAATTAAATGAAAAAAAATCCATAGAAAGTCTTAGTGATGATAAATATGATTTTTATAGAACTGTGAATCTTGTAGATAAAGACCCAATTTTAAGATTGGGAGAATTTTATACTGGCTTTTATAAATTTGTCATTTATTCTCAAACTCCAGTATCTGGAAGCTTTTCCTTAAGAACAAGAGAAAACCGAAAATGTTATCAGAAACTTGAGGTAAAACAACAAACCATCACCATATTGTACTTATATTGTGAAAACAATCTAAATGATTTATTACTGATTTCTGATCTTGAGATGGATATGAAGAACTATAATTTAAGGGTTGATATCCTTAGATTGCATCCAGACTTCTTTTAAATAGTGCTTTAGACCAACTAAATCCTTGTCACTTATATCTTGATTGTAAAACTTTCCTAAAATACCAGTAAGTTTCATTTGTTTTGGGTTGAGAATAAAATCATGTTTTTGAGCAAAAGCATTAAGACTCTTTAGGTTACCAGACCGAATTTGATCTACAGCAAAACGCCCATAATACTCTTGGTAAGAATGTGCATTTTTTTTATTCTTTAACTCCAATAAAGTCTTATAAATTTTTGGATTGTTGAAATCCTCATTTTTTAAAATATGAGAGTAAAGTACAAAATTACCATTAGTCCTGTTACTTAAAGTATTCTCTTGGGCGATAACCTCTAGGATAAATGGGTTTTTGTTTTGAGCATAATTTTCCCGTAGGAGCTGTGAAAAATTATAATTTTTGTAAACAGTATAAGAAAAGTTCAAAATACTTATTGTTAGAATCGCGACAATAACCTTCTTTGAATGAAAAATTTTTAGTAAAAGAAAGGGGATAAAAATACCCGCAGGATAAAACCAATGATCCGAAGTGAAAGAGTATTTCATATAGGGAACATAAAAAAAGCCAGAGATAGGCAAAAATAATACCAAAATAAGAAGTGGGTAACTTAAATTAGTTGTTAGGCACAAGTAGATAAAGAAGAAACCTATCAGGGAATAAAGAAAGATGTAGGGAGTTAAAAAAGTAGCGAGATTTGATTCATAAAATGGTAAATAGTTATTCAATCCTATACTCAAAAGAAAAAGTCGACCTAAGTTTTGAACGGAAACGATATACTTCTCTTTAAATGTTTCCAGGTGACCGATGCTTCCAAAGTAGTGAACTGCACCCTGAGTGACTTCTTTGAATACTTCAATTTTGGGGGTCTTTTTTTCTTGATAAGGAATGACGTGGTCTTTGCTGACTTTAATCGCAGGTGCTTTGAGATTCTTTATTTCACTCTGAATATAAGTGATACCTTTTATGTTTAATAGACCATAAACCAAAGCTATTAAGACAAGAGGAGTGTTAAAGACTAAACTTTTTTTAATTGAGAATCTTTTATAAAACAAAAAAGTTGTATACAAAGGAATTAATATCGCGACAACTTTTGCTGTAAGTGTAAGAAAGAATAATCCCATCAGTTTAAAAAGATTTTTTAAATTTAGGCTTTTGATTTTTTCAACTTCAATTAAAAATAACAAAAGGAATAAAACAGATAACAAAGTCTTGGCTTGAAATATCCAATTTGTCGTTAGAATAGAAAGGGGAGAAAATAAAAAAATTAATGCCAGGATATTTATATGACTTTGGTTAGATATTTTTCTACTTAGATATTTTTTAAATAAAATGTGGTTAAAAAAATGAAGGATTAAGTTTAAAATTTTGCATACAAGTATATTTTTTCCAAAAATACTAAAAATCACCCAAAAGTAGGTATAGGTTAATCCCCAGCTTTTAAAAAATTCACTCCAAGGATTAAAGAAATTTAAAGGATTTTTAATATCCCTTAAAAAGCTATGATTAAATATATGGTAGATGTCATCACTAAATGGAAGATTATCAAGCGTTCCAATATTGAAAATAAAGTATATAATAAATGAAATAAAGATATAATTTTTAAATAGTGGAACTTTTAATATTTTGAACATACGAAAATTCTATTCAATTTTTCAAAAAAACACCAAACGTAATTTAATATTTTTAGTATTAATTATTTTTCATTTTACGTTATTGGTAACTCAAACTAATAAAGCTAAAGAAACTGAAAAAAATAAAAACTTTCACAAGTTCGCCTTAAAAATTCAGGCAAAAATAAATTCAAATTTAATGGGCCCATGCAACTTCTTCAAGTCAGAGGGACAAGTAAAAACTAGTCTTGAATTTGAGTTGAGCAGAATAGGTATTAAGTTAGAGGTCAGTAAAAGTCTGATTAGTAAAGTCAGTCAATTTTCATTTTATGAAATACAATTAAGGCTATCTAAAAAACAAGAGCAAAATGTTCAATCGCAAGCAATTGGCTATCTTGTTGAAAATACGATAAATCAAAGTTGCTTCGGCTTAATTTAATTAAGTTTTCAGAGGCAAACTTATCCATCTCCATCCCTAGCTAAAATACTAATATAATAGAGATAATTATTATGTAGGCAAATTTAATAGGCAGCTAATTTAAACCCATATTTATAAATTAACGTAATTTAGATTAGTTAGACTTTATTTATATGTTTTAAAAGTATGTAACTCGTTTAGAGTTAAAATAAATGGAGCTAAATAAAGGTGTACGTTAATTGAAGGTAACCCAATGAAAAAGTTCATTCTACAAAATCAAAAAGGTATGTCCCTAGTAGAAGTTACTGTGGCAGCAGCCATATCTGTAATGGTAGCCATGGGGGTTATGCAAATTAATCAGAATGCCAATAAAAGTTTAAAAACAATGACAGCAAAAACTGATTTAGGAAATTTCCAAGACAGAATAAAGTCTCGTCTTTCTAAAAGCGAGAATTGTATTGCTGCCCAGGTTAATGGTGGAAATGCATTTACCGGTCGAGATATTACCAACGCGACTACTTTAAATACAGGTGCATTTAATTCACGAGGATCAGGAGATGATGAGTTCACTTTTGGTCAACCCATACCAACAGCTAGAGATTGGAAAGTTGACTCTGTTGTGATTAATGGATTTGATAATGGTTCAGGAACTTCCGTAATTGGTGAGTGTGATCTGACTTTTAATCTTACCAAAGTTAAAAATAATGCAATCTACGGATCAGAAAATAAAAGCTTTACCATTCAAATGAGCTGCCAGGTAGATAATGTTTCTGACAATATTGTTCAGTCTTGTGCCAGTATAATTGATGCGGATGAAGAAGGTCACTGGATAGCCCATGGTGAAGGTTATATTGAATTCAATGGTGTCACCGGGAATCCAAGAATTAGGGTTGGTCCAGCGTCTGGTGGGACAATAACTGGAAGTGCTGTCGATGCAGCCCTAACTTTAGATCCTATTGGTGCTCAAGATGCAATCGATATTGCATCAGGAAATGCCAACTTCTTAGGTTCAAATGGATTGTTATGGGGGGATCCTGCAGGAAATAATGTCACCATGATTGGAAATAGTGCTGGAACGATTGATATTAATGGTGGGGGAGGATTTGTAAGAATCATATCCCAAACTTCAGGAAGTGATCAATCCATAAGAAACTTAGATGGTCTTTATACTGACTTTATCGGGCCAAAAGGAACAGATAATTATGTTTCAATTGGTACTCCAGGTAGTCATACAATCTATCTTTCAAGCACTGATATAACGGGAACACTTGTAACAAATTCTGATGTTACTGTTGGTGACGACTTAACAGTAAATGATCAACTCATAGTTAATGATGATATAACTGTTTCGGATGATTTAACAGTTGGGGATTTGTTGACAGTTAATGATGATATAAGCGTAAGTGATGATATTACAGTTGGTGATCAAGTCTCGGCGAGTCGTATTAGGGTTGATGGAGCAGTTGTTCACTCTTCTGACGAAAGACTTAAGTACGACATTAATTCAATTGAAGGAGCATCAGATATACTATCTGACCTAAGAGGGGTTACTTATTTTATGAGAAAGGATGAGTTTCCATCAAGAAACTTTGATGACAAATTAAAATATGGTCTAATTGCTCAGGAAGTTCAGAGAGTTTTACCAGAGCTGGTAACTAAGAGTGAGATTGATGATTATCTTGGAGTTGACTATAATTCTTTTATTTCTATTTTAATTCAAGCTCACAATGAGCAAGCTGAAGAAATTAAGAAAAACCAAGAAATAGTAGAGATTATGAGATCTGGATTAATTCTTAAAAATACTGAGCAGGATTCTCGCCTTGAGACCTTAGAAAAAGAAAATGAACTTCTTAAAAATAGGATTAAAAGTCTTGAGTCTAAGATGGATAAAATCTTAAATCTTTTAGAAGAAAAGAATAATTAAGTTAACTTCCAATCAATTTCAGAAATACTATGCGTCTTCAAATAATTATTTGTTTTTGAAAAGTGTTTGCAGCCTAAAAACTTTTTAAAGCTAAAAGGTGAAGGGTGGGCACTTTCTAAAACAAGGTGTTTATTTCGATCAACAATCTCGGCTTTCTTTTTGGCATCATTACCCCAAAGAATGAAAACAAGATTTTCTTTTTCTGCATTTAGAGTCTCAATCACTTTATCAGTAAATTGTTCCCAACCTTTTTTTCGATGAGATGCAGGCTTTTTTTGTTCAACTGTTAAAACACTATTGAGCATAAGTACACCTTGTTCAGCCCAAGATTGAAGATAACCGTTATGGTGAGGCTCTATGCCTAAGTCAGTATTCATTTCTTTGTATATATTTTTTAAAGATGGTGGTGTTTTTATTTCTGGTCTAACTGAAAAACATAAGCCATGAGCTTGGCCTTCACCATGATAAGGATCTTGTCCGATAATTATTGCTTTGACTTTATTGTATGGTGTGGATTGGAAGGCATTAAAAATATCACATCCATGTGGGTAAATGACCTTACCTTGGTCAAGTTCATTATTTAAAAATTTGATTAAGCTTTTAAAATAATCTTTGTTAAGTTCATCACCAATTTTTTGATTCCATGAGTCTTCAAGTTTTAAATTGATCATGAAATATACTCACCAATGACTGAACTAATTTGTCCATAGTTATAACCCTTTGATGCTAAAAAAGAAATGACTTTATTCTTAAGTTTCATTTTATTTTCATAATCTGTAGGTACTTCTTTATTTCTTAGTTTTTTTTCAATTAAGTATCTGATTTGTGAGTCTGAACCTAGATTTTGTTCATCTCTAATTAGATCTATCTGTTCATTAGTGATACTCAGTTTTTCTTGGTTAACTTTTCTTATGATGTAGCTATTGGCGTATCCCTTTATTATAAGTTGTTTAACCCGCATTCTGGCATATTCATCATCTCGGAGATAATTAAGCTCTAATAGTTTTTCAATGACTTGTTCTGAATGTTCGACTTCAAATCCTTTTTCCTTTAGTTTTTGACGCATCTTGTGGGTGGAGTAATCTCTTAAAGATAAAATTCGAATAGAGTAGTCAAAAGCTTTCTTGTAGGTAGATTCTTTTTTTGATTTTTTAACGGTCTCGTTATTATTAACAAAAATTTCTGGTTTAATTAGATCATCTTCTGAAATAATAGTTTGTTCATTTTCATCAGTCTCAAAAGATTCTGAAAGCTTTAATAATTCATTTGAATTTGAACTGAGATTTTTAAGATTTTCAAAAAGCTTTTGTTTGCTGTTATCCATAGTTACAATCTAGCAAAAAAAACACTCTCTGTAATCGACAAAGTTAAGATCTTTCTTCACACTAAGTATATGAATTTTATTGATAGAAAGCTAGATTATTCATTGTGGGGAATTATTTTGATTTCATCCATAATGTTCTTTTTCGTTGATGTTGGAAATAGCTTTAAATATGCCGAACCAACCACCTATTCTTGCGTTAATAGAAGTCTATTAAGCCTGATAAGTTTTGGATATAATGAGCCATGTTGTTGTTCTTCAGATCATCAACCATTTTACTATCTTATTGGTAAAGTTTGGAAAGTATTATTTGGATTTTCCCATACTTCTTTTAAAGTGTTGGCATTTGTTTTTTACCAAATTTCTATTCTTGTTCTTTACCGATTTGGAAAAATCTTTTTGAAAAATAAGCTTTTGATATTTTCGTTTCCTTTGTGCTTCATTTTAAATTTTCAATTTCAAGCATTAAGTAACTATGTTTATATGTATATTCACTATTTTTTGTTTCTCACCATAGCTTATTCCCAACTTATGTTTAAAAAAGAAATAGAGGAGAGAGATTTAATTATTTATCTTGGAAGCCTGTTAATAGGAAGTATGTTTTTTTATATGACTTATATCCATTTAGGCATTTCAATTCTCGTTTGTATGATCATGTTAAAAAAGAAATTTTTCACTAAAAAATTGATTTTTCTAGGTTTTATTTCTTTGGTTTTATTTATTTTTAAAACTCCTGTCGTTTTCATGCACCGGATGAGTAATTTTGCAAAAGGTTCATATGATTATGGTCTTAAGGGAACTATT
>CAXPDR010000007.1:0-56223 GCA_964215955.1 Flavobacteriaceae bacterium | reverse complement strand
TAAAAAATTGATTTTTCTAGGTTTTATTTCTTTGGTTTTATTTATTTTTAAAACTCCTGTCGTTTTCATGCACCGGATGAGTAATTTTGCAAAAGGTTCATATGATTATGGTCTTAAGGGAACTATTAAGGACATTGCTGAACTCTTTTTTGGTTCGCAAAGTTTGGATCCTAAGTTATTTATCATCTATGGCATAGTCTCTATCATCGCAATTATAGGTTTCGTTCAATATATAAAAATAAAAAAACTTAAATTACCAGCAGGCTTAATCATCTCTACTAGTCTTGTAAGTATAATAATGTATTTTTACTTAAGACTTAAAGATTATAACGAAATAAAATCCGAATATTTTATTTCTTTGCTTCTATTTTTTAATGTTTTTGTTTTTTTATTTTTGGAAAAGACGAATAACTATATTAGATACTTTTTATTGATAAGCTTTTTATTTGTTCTTGGGGTGGGGCTGAAAATGAATTTAAGTTGGCAGTCTCATAAAGCGTATGATCCTCTTTTGAGTGAAGTGAAATCTTTCGTTGAAGATAAACCAAATACAAGGATTTATTTTTCTAATAATGATACCAAACTTTGGCTTTTTGGGATGTATGAGTCAGCCTTTGGAGTGCAACTTCAGTTTATTCGTTTAGGCCATAAAGTTTTAAACTGTCCACAGGATAGTAATTTTTATTACTTTGAAGCAGATTCAAGTGAGTTTAGATTAAATTCAAGTTTTGAAACTAAGTGCTTATCTTTGTATGAAAAAATTAATGAAAAAAAGTTTAGAATTGACTCATATCCAAATTTTTGGACACTAATTGAATTTAAAAAGAAATAAAAAAGGGAGATATTCATCTCCCTTTTCTTTTTTAAAAAGCTTTGTGTGTGTGCCTTTTAATTTTTATTGTAATTTTTTAGATTTTCTACCTTTTTTTGCTGGAGCTGGTTCTTCAACTTCTGTAATCTCTCCTGTTTCCATGTTAATTTCTTCTTCAGCACCTTTTGCGAGTCCGTTTTTAACAAGAACTTTATGTCTTATTTCTTCCATGATTTCAGGATTTTCCATCATGAAACGTTTAGCATTTTCTCTACCTTGACCAATTTTTCCATCATTGTAAGAGTACCAAGCCCCTGCTTTATCAACAATCTTTTCGGCAACTGCAAGGTCGATTAAGTCACCTTCTTGAGAAATACCAGATCCGTACATGATATCAAATTCAACTTGTTTAAATGGAGGAGCAACTTTATTTTTAACAACTTTGATTCTTGTTCTGTTCCCAGTTACATTTTCACCTTCTTTAATTGCACCAATTCTTCTGATATCCATTCTCACTGAAGAGTAAAATTTAAGAGCATTACCACCTGTTGTTGTTTCTGGGTTACCGAACATAACTCCAATTTTCATTCTTAATTGGTTAATGAAAATTACAGTTGTGTTTGATCTTGAGATAGATCCTGTAAGTTTTCTTAGTGCTTGTGACATAAGTCTTGCTTGAAGACCCATGTGAGAGTCACCCATGTCACCTTCAAGTTCAGCTCTTGGAGTAAGAGCAGCAACAGAGTCAACAATTAATAAGTCAACAGCACCAGATCTAACAAGCATATCTGTAATTTCTAAAGCTTGCTCACCTGAGTCTGGTTGTGAAATTAAAGTGTTTGGAATATCAACTCCAAGATCAGCAGCATATGCTGTATCAAGTGCATGCTCAGCATCTACAAAAGCTACTGTTCCACCAGCTTTTTGACATTCAGCTGCGATGTGAAGAGTTAGAGTTGTTTTACCTGAAGATTCAGGACCGTAGATTTCAATAATTCTACCTTTAGGAATACCACCAATACCAAGAGCTAAGTCAATACCTAAACATCCTGTAGAGATAGCGGGAACTTTCTGAGTTTGCTCAGTTCCAAGCTTCATTATAGCGCCTTTTCCGAATTGCTTTTCAATTCCAGATAACGCAAGGTCTAATGCTTTTTTCTTGTTTTCATCTGACATTTGATTTGTTGCCATGTTCTTCTCTCCTAAATTTGTAGTAATTAATATCAAGTTACCATTAACTTTTAAATTAGCCAAGCAAATTACGGAAAAATTACGGATTTTTTAACTGACTGTTTTTGTTGGTTTTTTAAAGTATTGTAAGGAAGTATTTTACACCCAACAAGGTTAAACCTGCATAGAAGGCACTAATGACATCATCTGCAATGGTTCCAAGTCCGTGATTTACTTTCTTATCAAACCAACTTGCGGGATAAATTTTAAAAATGTCGAACACTCTGAAAATAATAAAAACTAAACTTAAATCTAAAATTGTTATACTTGGAAAAATAAATAACCAGGTTATCAACATCCCAATAACTTCATCCATTACGATCCAGCCTGGATCGTGAATATTAAGTTGTTTTTGAATTTTTTCAGTTATCAGACAAGCTGCAATGAAGAGAACTATAGTGATAATGGCCACGGTTAAAAAACTAAAATTCAAATAACTAAATAAAATAATGAGTGGAATTGTTGCTAAGCTTCCTACTGTGCCCGGTGCTTTAGGGGAATATCCTGTTCCAAAAAAACTGAGGAAAATCAGTGATAATTTGTGGCTCAACTTTATATTTTGATCTTTCATTGATTATAGGTTAACTTTCAAACACTTATTTGAGAAGGATTTATTGAAATGAACCGTCCACAATATTTGGATAGCTATAACTTTAATTGGGAGACATTGGACATCATGGCCAGTGGAACTTCTTCTCTAGATGCGAAAAATTATTTATCCAATTTTAAAACCAAAGAAGAAGCTCTAACCTTTTTAGAAGGCTATGGATATGATTTAACAGACCCTATTCAAAATGCTGAAATGTTTGGAAATTTCCAAGAAGCTCTTCAATTTATCAAAAAGTATTTTTTAAAAGAAGGAACTCCAGATGGCTTAGACCTATCAGTTCCTAGTGTTTTTTATACCATTACTGATATTTCAGAACTACTTCTAATTACGACTGGTAATTCTAGTGTTACTGATAAGGAAGAAGATGCCATTTGGGCCAGTATGATAATGAAAGTTATGCATACTATACTGCATTTAGATAAAGACTTAAGATATAGGTATTATTCTACTATCCAGACGCAAATTTTTGATCGTTTTTATAAATATGTTCATAGAGATTCAGAGGATCAGTTATACTTAGGTTCTGATAACCAAACAGTTAAAATTCCTTTAGTAGAGTTTGAAACCAAATCTAAAAAAACTCGAGAGAGTATCATTATCAAACTTTTACACAAGAAGGAAAACGTTGCAGAGGAACTTTTTGATCGGATTGGAATTCGTTTTGTAACAAAAGACAAAGTTGATTGTTTAAGGGTTTTAAAGTTCTTAAGTGAAAACTATATTGTCATGGTTAATAATATAAAACCTTCAAGATCGCAAAACTCGTTAATTGATTTAAACCTATTCCAGGAACAGTACGTAAAGCATTGTAAGGATGCTATTAGAAATAATTGGACTGAGGTTGAGTTCCATCAAAAATTAGAAGAATATGCCGAAAATTGTTTATTTAAAAATAATCAGTATAAGAATAATGAGCACACATCATCTGATTATAGCGCAATTCATTTCACTGGAAGACAATTAATAAAGTATCAGAATCCATTTTACCAAAACTTTAATAAAGTAAGAAAGTTTGCAAAAAAGAATGATCCAAATAATGAGGTGACTAGAAGATTGTTGGACTTGGATGCAACAAATATAGCAAATGAAATTAGGTTCTTTTATCCTTATGAAGTTCAAATTACCGATCGACAGAGCCATATTGAGAATACTGATGGAGAAGCCTCACATCAAGAATATAAAAAGTCTCAGGTTATATCTGCACGTACGAGATTATTTAAAAATCTACTAAGTTTTCTAGGTTAATTTTCAATAAAAAGCTTAATTCTCTCATTGGTATCTTCAGGGAAGTCTACTTGAGGAACATGGGATCCTTTATGAATAATGTAAAGCTCGGAATTTTTAAGTTTTTCAGCTATAAGCCTTTGTGAGAAATTAGGAATAACTTTATCTTTATTTCCACCAATGACAAGAGTCCTTGTTTCAATCTTATTTACAAAAGCGAGAATGTCATGAACTTGCATTTGATGAATTAATTGGAAAAAAAGTTCAGGCCCAAGCTGACCAATTTTGTTTAAGTATATTTCGATGAACTCAGTACTGACGTTATCAATATTAAATCCACCACTATGAATGAGTTTTTTTACTACAGGATTCCATCCACCGAATTTCCAAAATAGATTTACTTCATTAGGATACTTTTCAACAATACTTAAAATTATTGGTTTTAGTGAGCCCGTTAAGTGAGTGTTCATCATAATATTATGAACAGGAAGAATTGTTCCTGAAATTAAGACTTGTTTTGACACCATCTTAGGATAGGTTTTTGTGAACTCTAAGCAAACATTAACCCCCATTGAGTGTCCAAGTAAAACAACATCTTCTAGGTTTAAATGCATTAACAATCCATAGAGGTCCTCTGAAATTTGTTTGAAATTAACTTTTTCAATATCTTCTTTACCCGTGGATTGAAAGTGTCCTCTGTAATCATGGATTAATATTTTGTAACCAAGTTCATCAAAAAAAGAAATTTGATCTTGCCAGTGATGATTACTGCAAACAAGGCCATAGTTAAAAACAAGAACGCCTTTTCTTTTTTTTTCAGGTTCGAAATTTGTACTATAAAAAATTTGCTCCCCATCCAAAGTCTTGTAGAAATTACTAAAATTTTCTTTCATTCCCATTTTATTTTCCTAAGGCTTGAATCAGGTTTAATAAGTCATGGTCAGATTTACCAATTTCTTCAACTTTATTATTTAAGAACTCTTTTCTCGTTATTACTTTTTCTTCAATATAGTTGGTAATTTTGAACGAGAAGTTATTTAGCTTAATAATATCTCCAATTTTAAGTTGCTTAGAAATTTTAGTGATCTTTCCATTTAAATGAAAAGTGATATCTTCCTGCATGAGCTTAAGATGTAGCTTATTTTCTTGTATATTCATCATAAATAGCTCTTTTGGAACTTCATCTGTAGGTAAATAAATAAAATTATCTTTTTGAGCTCCGATGGTCATTTCATTATGAAAAATTTGATATTTTCCAACTCTATCTGGATCATTCGAGCTTAGAATTTCTATTTCTATCATAGAGATATTATAACGATTTTTTTTCTTAAATTGTAGAGGAGACTTTTGTATCTTCTATTAGACTTAGTAAATAATTATTTAAAGTTTCAGTCCTATGAATTTTTAAATTTTCCACATCTTGATTAACTTGGTCAAAAATCTCTCTATCTTCGAAAATATTTGCAAGCTTATAGGGGGAAGTGTGACCCGACTGATTAACACCAAAGATATCACCCATTCCTCGGTTTTGCAGGTCTGCTTCAGCAATTTCGAACCCATCATTAGATTTCTCTATGACTCGTAATCTTGTAATGGCTTCAGGTGAAGTATTTTGGTCAGTTACTAAAAAACAGAATCCTGGTTTGGAGCCTCTACCCACGCGTCCTCTTAACTGATGAAGGGAGCTAAGTCCAAAACGATCTGGGTTGTAAATAGAGATGACTGTAGAATTTAGAATGTTTATTCCAACTTCAATGACAGTCGTCGAAATAAGAAGATCAATTTCACCAGCTTCAAAGCTAGTGAGTACAGATGACTTTTCATGACTTTTTAATTGTCCATGAAGAACCCCAAGTTTGTATTCGGGGAAATACTTTTTATAAACCTCTAAAATACTATTCACATTTTTTATATTAATAATTTCGTTTTCTTCAATCGCTGGAGCAACTACATAAACTTGTTCTCCCATGCTCATTCTTGTTTTTAAAAAACTCAAATATTTCTGATAGGTGTTGGTTGTTACTATTCTTGTTTGCGTTCCCTTCCTTCCTGAAGGCATAACTCGTATAGTAGAAATATCTAAGTCTCCATATTGTACTAGTTGTAATGTTCTAGGAATCGGCGTTGCCGACATTATCATTGTATGGGTAGCTTCACCTTTTTTACTAAGTTTTTGTCTTTGTTCAACTCCAAATTTGTGTTGTTCATCTATAATAGCAAGGGCTAAGTTCTTAAACTCTACTGAATCCTGAATTAAAGAGTGGGTTCCAATTACTAAATCAATTTCACCAGACTTAAGTCCGTCATTTATTCGTTCTTTGTCCTTTTTCTTAGTACTTCCTAACATAAGCGAAATGTTAAGCCTTTCGCCTAAAACCTCTTGGAAAGTATTTGCATGTTGAGTCGCAAGTGCTTCAGTGGGACACATTATAGCACTTTGCTTGTTTTTCAAGCTCATAAGATAAGTGGCTAGGATGGCAAGAGTCGTCTTTCCACAACCAACATCACCTTGAACCATTCTCATCATTGGCTTTCCTGATGAAAAATCCTCTAAAATAGATTCAAAAACATTTTCTTGATCTATTGTTAACTCATAAGGAAGAAGTTTTTTTGCATTATATTTTTCATCTTTTGAGAAACTTATTTTCTCGGTACGAATACCTTTAAGCCTATATTTCCGAGCTAATACTTTTAGTTGGTTGCTGAAAAATTCAAAATACTTTAATGTTTTATCTGCCAGTTCGATATTATCTTTTGAATATTCGATGAGTCCATGTTTGGCTAAGAATGCATTATTTAAATTTTTATTTTTTAGAAATTCTGATTCAAGATTGGAAATAGGTATATCCCATAAAGATTTTGGAATAAGCCTGACGAATTTTTCAATTTGTTTTCCTGGTACGGTATTAAAGGTAGGATATTCAACTAAAACTCCATTTTCTGTATTAGCATCTTTAGGGTTTATAGTGGGGTTTATAATTTGAAAAGAGCCTTGAAATAAACTAACTTGACCGAGGAAACTAAATTCTTCTAGTGCTTCAAGCTGTTTTTTTAGGGAAGGGTAGGTATTAAACCATTTCAAATTGAGGTACTTTTCACTAAAAATGTCTTTAACTACACAGGTACAATTAAATAATTGAATTCCTCGTTTTCCTCTTTTTCCAAAGGCAGGAGTAAAGCGAATATTTATAACTTTTCCGCGTCCGAAAAATAGTTGGTCATCATTGATTTTATTAAAATCGGAAACTTTTGGTGCTTTTTGTAATCTTAAGGGAAAAAGCCACACGAGGTCGAGGAGAGTTTTTATGCCACCATCCTCTAGCTTTAATAAGCTTTGACTTGGCTTCTTGTTCTTGGCCAAGACTAGTATTGATTGATTCCAAAAGTTTAGATTATTTGTACTCAAATTCTTCAACGGTATAGATAACATCACCCTTAGGTGCTTTAACTATAACTTCGTCACCCTCTTCTTTGCCAAGTAAAGCTTTTCCGAGTGGGCTGTTATAAGAAATTTTATCCGCTCCTGATGTGGCTTCATCTTCACCAACAATCTGGATGGTTTTTGTTTCATCTTTTTCGTCATTATAAATGGTAACTGTGGCACCAAAAACAATCGTTTCACTGTCTAGTGCAGCAACATCTATAACTTTTGCACCACCAATTTTTCCTTGTAGCTCAGCAATACGACCTTCAATATGTCCCTGTTTTTCTTTAGCAGAATGATATTCAGCATTTTCTTTTAAATCTCCATGCTCTCTTGCTTCTGCGATAGCAATTTTAATCTCTTCTCTATCAACTTTGATTAGTTGCTCTAATTCATCATCTAATTTTTTCTTTCCAGTTAAAGTCATTGGATGTTGAGACATAATTTACTCCGTTATTTTTTAAATAAAGCGTTTGCAGCAGCAAGTGCGTCATTCTTAACTTGCTCTTTATTAATCCCTGTATTAATTTTGTAGAAATCACAGAAATTTGGTTTTTCTTTATCAACAATTCTTTCGGCCATGGGCTCGCGACATTCGTTATAAGAATTTTTATCATAAAAATCGCACATTCTACAAGCTCTCAAATTAACATAACACTTTGGACATTCTTCAGATCGGGCAATATTTTCAGTGCTTGAAAGAAAGATTTCTTCCTTGCAATTATAGCATCTCAAACTCATTAAAACTCCTGTTGTAAGCCTAAACCAATATTTGAATTACCATTGTTGTCCTTAAATGGGGAGAAATAAATCCTTGGAGTATTTCTTTTATTATACTGTTTAATTGCCTGGTCCAAGGTTTTTTCAGAGCTGAATTTCATAGTTTTTGAAGTTAGATAGCTCAGTGCAACAAGGATGGAGCCACTATAAATAAGGGTGTTATTATTTTGAATTCCATCAGACTTATTAGTTTGTAAAAGACCAGCAAGAACTAGTAAGGATCCGACAGTACTTGTTGATGCACTAAAAAGTGTCGGCTTATTTTCTGCTTGATATTGGTCGAGAAGTTTACTGCTAATGGGGTCTTTTTCTAAGTAAAATCTTAATCCTTCACCTTTTTTATTTGAACCAGCATCAACCAAAACTTTTTGATAGTTGATTGTGGCAACTCTTGAACAAGTTTCCTGAGCAAATATATTAAAGGAAGCTATGATTAAGCTTATCAGAGTTAAAGTTTTCATAGATTTCTATTCTACAACTTAAACTCGTTTTTGTCTCTAGACTTCTCATAAGTTTGACTCAGAAGGTTAAATTGATTAATTTATACTAATGAAAGAAATAACGACCTACATAAGTAAAATTGAGCTAAAAGTTTTAAATATAAAAGAGTCAGAAAGTTTTTACGATAGTCTTTTTGAGTTCATTCCACTAAAGAAGAAAGAAGATCACCAGGATGCTTTTACTTATTGGAGTTCTTTCGGGTTAGTTATTTCACAGCAAGATCGTGTTAAACAATTTATTTCTCATGAGCATAGAGTAGGGGTACTTAGCTTTTCTTTATTTTGCTCTGAAAAAGAAGTAGTTGATAATCTCTGTAAGGAACTAGAGAAGCAAGATTATATTATACATTCAAAACCAAAGTTCTATGATTATGCTCCTGGATATTACAGCTTTAAAGTTTTTGATCCTGATGAAAACTTAATCGAAATTTTTACAACTCAATCTGATGTATAGGTAAAATAGTCTTTATTTTCAGGGGTTTGTATCTCTTCTCATCTCCTAATAAAATAAAATAATGAATCTTATCAAAACTGGAATAGATATTTCAAAAACCTTAAAAAATGCTACTCGATTTAGAGAGATTCTCTCTGTGTTTGCAAGGCACGGTTTTGATGAGTTTATTTTGAATACAAAGCTCCATCTTGTTATTCCTGATTTTGTCATTCCAAAATCAAGGTTTAAAATTTCGACAGATCAAAGTGAATACGATTTTTGGAGAACAGTCGGTTTTAGATTAAGGAAATCCTTTGAAGAACTAGGGCCAGGATTTATAAAGTTTGGTCAACTACTTTCAACGAGAGAGGATCTATTAGATCCTGCACTAATAAAAGAGTTAAAACTTCTTCAAAATAATGTAGCACCTTTTGATTTTATAGATGCAAAATTAAAAATAGAGAAAGAATTTAAAAAGCCTTTAGAAGAAGTATTTGATGACTTTGTGGAAGTACCTATTGGAGTTGCTTCTATAGGTGCAGTTTATAAAGCAAAATTAAAAGACGGTACCGATGTTGTTGTTAAGGTTAGGCGTCCTAAAATAAAGAAAACACTACAAAATGATTTTGAGATTATCGCTTTCATCATTTCCCGTTTAGAAAAAAATTCTAATGAATTAAAATATTTAGGATTATCAAGGGCCATTCAAGATTTTTTTAAGAGTATTCAGCTAGAACTAAATTTTTTAATTGAGGCAAATAATAATCAAAGAATTAGGGAGAAGTTAGAAAGGATTGATGAAGGAAACATTTTTGTAATTCCAAGGATTCATAGACAGCTTAGTTCAGAGAAAATTTTGGTAATGGACTTTCTGGATGGGGTTCCATTTAATGAATTGACCAATATTGAGGAACATCCGGCTCTTAAAGAAAACTTAGTTACAGGTGTAAAGCTGTTTATGCACAATATGCTTGCAGATGGTATATTCCATGCTGATCTCCATGGTGGTAATTTTCTAAAATTAAAAAATGATAAAATTGGTTTACTTGACTTTGGACTTGTTGGAATTTTAAGTAAACAGAATCGGTCAAATTTGACAGCGATTCTTTTTGCTCTTCTATCCAATAACTATGAGAACTTAGTTCTTGAGTTTTTAGATGTAGCAGATTATGACAATATTCCAAACCATGATTTATTAGTAAGAGATATTAGAGATGCACTCACTCCTTTTGTTGGAATGAGTGTGAATGAAATGGATGCAACGGCCTTGACTCATTCAATCGTCAGTACATTGAGTAAACATGAGATTTTTCTTCCAAGAGAATGGTTTGTCATCTTTAGAGCCCTCATGACATTAGATGGTGTAGGAAAATCACTTAAAATTGAACTTAATATTTTTGAAATAATTGAAAGTGAATTGAGTTCAATTATGGAAGATCTCATTTCTAAAGATGTTTTGATAGAGGATAGTATTTGGGCCGGACGAGACTTGTTAAGTTCTATAAGAGTTATTCCACGACACTTAAAATGGTTTTTAAAAGAGTTTGCTAAAAATAATTATACAGTAGATTTAAACCTTAAAGGTACCAATAAAGAGATCAATCAATTATCACGAAGTATTTATTTTTTTGGTTTGACTTTGCTTTCTTCAACATTTTTTTTGTCGGGAGTTTTAATCTTAGGAGATATTAAAGCCACTACCTTAGGAGAGATACCAATCCTATCTTATGTTTGCTGGGGATTGTCAGTAATGTCATTTTTGCGAGCGAGTCTGATTTATAAGGTTCGGTGATTCAAGTTTTAAGTCTTCTTCAATAAGGTATAAAATTTCTTCTTCACTTAAGTCTGTGTTTTCTTTTAGCTGTCTATTTAAATACATGAGTTCATTAAAACTAATATTATGAAATCGACTTAACTTTTCAATTCCAAGAATTAAAAAACTTAGTCTACCTTCTACTGTAATCTCATGATAGTTTAAAAGATCTTTTTGTTCTTTTTCTTGATTTATAATTCGGCTTCTTTCATTTTCAACTTTTGCCCATATTGATTTAGGCGATTCATTTAGGAGTAGATTGGGTGAACTCGCTAAAATGGCAAAGGGAAAATATAATGATAATAAAATAAAAATTTTAATTTGCTTCCCCTTTTAGAAATTTAAGAGGGGTCTTAGCTTTTAAATGGATTTGAGTAAATAATAAATTAAAACTAGTGAAAAATATTCAATAAGGTGGGAGATTTCCCACCTTGTAAGTTGTTGATTTTATAATTGTAGTAAAGCACTTATATGAGAGGCATAACTCCAAGTTAGGTCTTTTGCACCTTCCATATAACCAGAAAATCTATTCATTTGCTCGTCCATATTCCCATGGTTTCCTGCATGAACATCTGATCTTTTGAAATAAGCTTTTGCTTTGGCTCTTAAAGCATTTAAAATTCTAGCTTTGTACTTCTTAGGTTGATTTTGAAAATTACTACAATCAATGTGGTAACCAATGAGATCGCAGTAAAATTCGTTATCAGTTATATTAAAGTTCTTCTCAAGACTTTTAGCGAGTCTTAAGTGAAATTCAGCCATGGCAAAGGTTGCTAAAAACCAACCGTGACCAATATCACCAGTTCTATAACCATTGTAAGAATCCTCAGGGTATCGACCGATAGAAGGAGCTATAGTACTGTTTGAGTAGGTGTTTATTTCATAAAGTGCTTTAAAGGTATCTTGGATTTTTGTAACTGTTTTTAAAACTAAAGGGTTATCAACTGAATAAAAGCCGTCATTAAGTCCGCCGTGGTGAACACCTAATACAACAGCGATATCGAGTTGGGACTTCCAAACACCTCTTGTTTGATTAAGAGTCGACTGGATATAACCTTTACTTGAATCCCAAAATTGATGAATTAAACCTTCAATATTCTTTGCATTTTGCTCATAGAAATTTGCAGCTCCAAAATCTCCTAATCTTCTTGCAAGTTGTGCTCCTAAGATTAAGGCTTTTCGGTGGGCCATAGCTGTTGGAAAGTGCAGACCTTTGACCTCTTCCCAGTAATCAAACCCTGGCTTATCCCAGTGTCTCGCTACATATTCAAGATCCTGTTTTATAGGGGAAATTGCTGGTAGGATCGATGTGTATAAGTTGTTCAGAACATATTCAGATTGTCCTTCATCTAATAGGTAATTTGCAAAGTTTATAAGGGTAATTGCTCTTAAGCCTGGGCCGTCATGTTGAGGTCTTCCCCATGGACCAGTATATGGAGCTCCATCCACATAGTACTTAGGCTCTCCTAAATTCCAAAAACCAGAAGATTTTTGATTGCTTTTAACTCTTTCAACGTAATCATATAAAGCTGAGAACATCTTTTGTTTTCTCGTTTGATTTGTCTCTTTTAGTGCAGCATCAAAAATTAGATTCATTACAAGAGCAGCATCTCTTACCCAATGATAAAAATAATCAGGGTTTGATCTCGATGGTGAAGCAACCACAGTACCTCTAACTGTATCTGCTGGGTTTATGTTCGCAAGAAGAAGTTCAATACTTTTCTCATAAGAAATTTTATTAGTACCAGCCAAGTGATAGTTATTGGCAAACACACTAGAACTAAACAATGTAACTATTAAAATTAATTCTCTCATTTTTTATCCTCTATAAATTTTTCTAAAAAATTCTTAGTCTCTTCTGCGGTTTCTAAGTTTAGTAAATTGGAAATCATTTTTTCACAGTCTGCTTGATTCTTGTTAAGGATATTTCTTTTAGTTTTAAGAATATGCATTGGGCTCATACTTAACTTATTAATCTTGCATCCAATAAAGAATGGAATAAGCTCAGGAAAGTGGGCCATAGATCCACAAATTGAGATATCTATTCCCGCTTTATTAGCACCATCAGCAGTCATTTTAATAAGCCTTAACAAGCCAGGGTTAAATGGATTATATAAATGACTTATTTTTTGATTTATTCTATCAACTGCACATGTGTATTGAGTTAAGTCGTTAGTTCCCATGGAGAAAAAATCTACATGCTTTGCTAAAAGATCAGCCATAAGTGCAGCTGAAGGAATTTCAATCATTATTCCTAACTTAATTTCTGATGAGTAATTTTGACCTTCGTTATTTAACTCAGTCTTACACTCATTTAAAATTTCTTTCGCAGCATTTAATTCTTCAAGACTTGAAATCATTGGGAACATAATACCAGTAGGACCAAAAACGCTTGCTCTAAGAAGAGCTCTTAATTGGGTCTTAAATATATCTAATCTATCAAGACAAATTCGAATTGCTCGATAGCCCAAAAATGGATTTTCTTCTTCTTCAACTTTTAAATAAGGAAGATTTTTATCTCCACCAATATCAAGAGTTCTAATAACACATTTTTTACCATCAAGTTTTTGAATTATTCTTTTATATTCTTCAAATTGTTCATCTTCAGATGGCATTGAATCTCTATCTAAAAATAAGAATTCAGTTCTATAAAGGCCTACAGATTCAGCATCATTTTTAAAAAATGAATCTAAATCTTGAAATGACCCAATATTTCCGGCGACTTCAACTTTGAAGCCATCAGTTGTTTTCGCTTCTACGCCAACGAGTTTAAAAAGTTCTTCTTTTTCTTTAAGTTCTTTTTCTTTAAGATTTTTATAATGACTAAGAAGTTCTTGATTAGGATTAAGATATACATCACCGTTTTTCCCATCGAATACGACTGTAGAGCCGTTTTCTGATTGTGATGTTATAGTATCAAGCCCTACTACAGCTGGTATCTCTAAAGATCTGGCCATAATAGCAGTGTGAGAAGTTTTTCCACCCTTATCTGTAAGAAAGCCAATTACAGCATTTTTATTCATAATTGCAGCTTGAGATGGTGTTAGATCATCAGCAACCAAAACAACTTCTTCATCTAATAAAGAGAGATCAACTATTTGTATTCCCTCCAAGTGATTAAGAACTCTTGTAAATACATCTTTGATGTCTAAAGCTCTTTCTTTCATATATTCATCATCCATGGATTCAAACAACGTTATGAAATTATCCATAACCGATTTGAGGGCAAATGATGCATTAACTTTATTATCATTAATAAAAGCTTCTACTTGAGACTTAATTTCAGGGTCTTCTAAAATAAGTAAATGTGCATCAAAAATAGCAGCTTTTTCATTTCCAAATTTTTCAAAAGTTATATCTTTGATTTTTGAAATTTCAAGCTTTGATGTTTCAATAGCACTTGCAAGCTGAGCTAAATGATCTTGAGGGTTTATATTATCAATTCTTTTTATTTCAAGCTTAGCACTGTCAATCTTAAGAACTTTTCCAATTGAGATACCAGCAGAGGCACCAATTCCATGTAATTCCATAGTTAAGTTCTTAGTGTAAGTTAAATTTTTCGTTAACTAAATTTGTTAATGATTCAATCGCCTGAGATTCATCTTCTCCAGATGCTTGAAGAGTGAACTCTGCATCTTTAGTTAAACCAAGAGTCATTAATCCCATGATTGATTTAGCATTAACCGTTTTGTCACCATAAACTAAATTAATATCTGATTTGAAATTATTTGCTTCTTTAACAAGAGCAGCAGCTGGTCTTGCGTGTAAACCTTCGTCATTTTGAATTCTTAATGTTGTTTCCATGATTGTATCCCTTTTTGTTTACCTTCAAATTAGTTAAGTGTTAAAGTAAATAATGAGTCATTTTGAGTAATCGTTGAATTACTCGCATTAACCTTTATTTCCTTAATTGTATCCATATTGGTGATTACAATTGGTGTTATATCACTTTTAGCATTTTTGTTTATCAAATCTAAGTCGAATTCAATGAGTTTATCACCTTCTTTGACCATATCTCCAGTTTTAACATAGGCTTTAAATCCTTCACCTTTCATCTTAACAGTATCGATACCAATGTGAATGAGTACTTCAGAGCCTTCAGCTGTTTTAATACCTAGAGCGTGGTTTGTGTGGAAAATCTGGACAATTTCTCCATCAACTGGAGCATATAAGATCCCCTCAGTAGGCTTAATGGCAATTCCATCTCCTAATAATTTAGCTGAAAAAGTTGGGTCAGGAACTTCGGTTAAATCGACTACTTGGCCGATTAAAGGAGATTTAAGAGTTCTCGTTTTTCCCGTTGCATCTACTGTTTTTATAATTTCAGCTTTAGGCGTTTCAACTTTTGTTTCAGTAACTTGAAAATTGCTTTCATCAATATTTAAAATTTCCTCTTTTAAATGTTCTGACTCTGTTCCAAAAATAATTTGAAAGTTATTTCCTGAATTCATAATTCCTGATGCACCAAGTGCTTTAAGTCTTGCTTGGTCCACTAAAGTGGCATCATTAACTGTTAGTCTAAGTCTTGTAATACAAGCATCAAGATCCTTAATATTTGCTTTTTTCCCAATCGCAACTAAAATTTCATATGCTTTGCTTGAAAACGAACCACTAATACTTTCATTAGAGGATTCATCTTCTCTACCCGGTGTTTTAAAATCAAACATTGGGATTAAAACATAAAATGCGCTGAAGTATGCGAGCGCAATAATTGGACCTACAACCAGCCAGAGCATGGAGCTATTTTGTTGATTAAAGTAACCAACTACGAAGTCAATCAAAGAAGCTGAGAATGTATAACCTAAATGAATATCAAATAAATTTGTTAAGAAACCTGCCCCGAATGCTGCAATAACATGAAATACATATAATAGAGGTGCTACGAAAATAAAGGCAAATTCAATTGGCTCTGTAATCCCTGTTATAATTGAAGTTAAGGCAGCAGATAACATTACACCACCAACTGCAGCTCTTTTCTCTTTTGGTGCCCTTAAATACATAGCAAAAGCAGCTGCTGGAAGACCAAATAGCATGATTGGAAATTCTGCGGCCATGAAGTTACCAGCATTAGGATCACCCGCGAAATATCTAACAGACTCACCGTTCAAAACTTTACCCGCTTCATTTACATATTCTCCAAACTCATAAAGAAAAGGAGGGTAGTAAACATGGTGAAGCCCAACTGGGATTAATAATCTTTTCCCAGCAGCATAAAAAGCTGGTCCTAAGTCTGATGACATAACACTTGTTCCAAATGCGTTAATTGCTTCTTGTACTGGAGGCCAAATGACTCCTAAAACAAGTCCTGTTCCTACTGCAGCCACAGCAGTTAGAATTGGAACGAGTCTTTTTCCAGCGAAGAAACCAAATACTCTTGGAAGCTGTGTTTGATAAAACTTTTTGTATAGACTAGCAGCGATAAGACCCATGATAATACCACCAAAAACTCCAGTGTTAATTTCAAGAGTAAGTTCTCTAAATTCACCAATAACTTTTAAAATATTAACGAGAGTATAATAACCAACAGCAGAGGCAAGACCAGCAACACCAGCTCCACCTGTAAATCCGATAGCAACACCAATGGCGAAGACAACTGGAAGTTGTTCAAAGATC
Organism: Flavobacteriaceae bacterium; assembly: GCA_964215955.1. GTDB lineage: Bacteria > Bdellovibrionota > Bacteriovoracia > Bacteriovoracales > Bacteriovoracaceae. Next base: position 39,785 of record CAXPDR010000007.1, on the reverse strand, counting down.
GCTAAACCACCACTGTAAAATAGTTTCCCGATTAAAACTAAAATTTCATTATTGATCGTTTGATCTGTCATTCCTGCATCTTGTAAAATTCTACCTAGGGCAACAAGTAAACCTGCTGCAGGTAAAACAGATACCGGAACCATTAATGATTTCCCTATTTTTTGCATGATGCTAAAAACTGAATTGATGTAAGTTTTCAAAATATCCCTCTCTATATTTTCGTGTAGGCAATTACATATTGAGTTTAGAGGCATTTGTCTATGCAAATATAACTTAATATTGTTCTATTCTTAACTAAACTTGCTGATAGCAAGCAACCGCGTTAATTTTTGAACGAAATTTCGTTATAAGATTTAGAAAATATTAAAAAGTTTCTAAATACTAGTAGTACCAGGAATAAAAAGAAAAGGACAATTTAACTCTTCAAATCTGCCTGGTCCAAAGATACCTGCCAGTAACTCAGCTTTACTCAGCTCGTAATTTTGTTTTTGAAATATAAATTTTGAATTCTCTGTGAGCTCTTCAATTTCAATCTGACAATAATTAAAAATAAAATCTTTAAACTCAGCACCAGGTTTTAATAGGAAAGCATTTAAATAGATAGGCGTCAGATTTAAATTCTTGGGAGTCCATAAACTTCCGTAAGCTGTGAGTTCTTCACTTGCATTTCCATATTCATGAATAATATTCGTGAGGTCTGCACCTTTATTTTTAAAAAAATAATTTTTAATAATGTTATCTTCTTTTTTTAAATAAAGATCTGTCGAAGTGATAGAAGCTAATTCATTCCAATCTTTTTCTTTTCTTATAGGACGCAGTTCATTTTCGGAATTATATAAATTTTTAATTTGCTTTAAGTCATCTTTGGAGAGTTCTTTAAAGTTTGATTGTGTGTAAGATGAATTGTTAAAATTTGATTCGTATTGATTTAATTGGCCACAAGGATAAAAATCAAATTTCTCATACATCTTAGTCTTCTCACTCCAGAGTAAATAGAAGGCCTGTTCTTGGTATTTGTTAATAACTTCATTAAATAACTTTTTAAATAGACCTTTACCTCTATATTTATCTGAAACAGCAATTCCACCAAACATAGTGAATGAATATATTTTGTTTTTAACCTTTAACTGGTGGGTTAAAGCTCCAATATGGGCCACGACAACATCATTATCTATTAATATATGACAGTTCTTATGATTGGATTCTTTCATTAAAGGGTAGAAGTCTGTATTAAAGGAATGCTCTTTTGTGTAATTAAAGGCGTTTTCAATCAAATTGATGGTTTTTTCTACATATTCTTTGGAATTTTTAAGATTTGAATACTTCATAGACACCTTTAAAAATGGAACTGTCTAAATATTTTAAGTTAAAAATGATTAAGGGGCAAATATTTCCACACCTTAAGTTGTTGTTTTTACTTGGCTTTTTCTTGTTTTTGGCCTTTTTTTCCCATTGTTAAATATTTTTACAATTTTTCTAAAGAAGAAGAAATCTTCGACGATAAAGCTTTTAGATGATCTTGAATCATCCCACGGTCCAAGGATGGGACAGTGGAACCCTTATCAAGGAGGATAAAATGGGTTTAAGAATTAACACCAATGTTTCGAGTCTAAATGCTCAAAGAAATTTGAATAGAACTCGAATCAGCCAACAGAAGACATTAGAACAATTGTCATCTGGTCAAAGAATTAATCGTGCTGGAGATGATGCAGCGGGATTAGCGATTTCAGAAAATTTAAAAGCTCAAATTAGAGGTTTAGGTCAAGCAGAAAGAAACGCTGCTGATGGTATCTCACTTGTTCAGATTGCTGAGGGTGGTTTATCAGAGACTTCAAACATCTTGATCAGGCTTAGAGAGCTTGCAGTACAAGCTGCCTCGGACACTATCGGGCCAACTGAAAGAAAATTTCTTAATGTTGAGTTTGAGCAGTTAGTAGCTGAGATGGATAGAATTGCAAACTCTACAGAATTCAATAAAGTTCCACTTTTAAATGGTACAGGTGCTGTATTTGATATTCAGATTGGTACTAGAAATGACCCTTTGAGTGACAGACTTACATTTGATGCTTCAAGTGCAGATGTAAATGTTGCGGCATTAGGACTAAACTTAGCATCAGTTGCTGATAAAATTTCAGCTCAAAACTCATTAGCGGCCATTGACTCGGCAATTGTATCTGTTTCAGGTATTAGAGCTGACTTTGGTGCACTTCAAAACAGACTTCAGTCTACGATCAATAACTTACAAGTAAGTGTTGAGAACTTAAGTGCTGCAAATTCAAGAGTAAGAGATGCTGATATTGCAAAATCAACAGCTGAGTTAACTAAGAATAATATCTTAATGCAAGCAGGTACATCGGTACTAGCACAAGCAAATAGCTCAACAAGTAGTGCATTATCATTAATCCAATCAGCGGCTAACGGTTAAGGTTACCCCTAGTGGAGCGAATGTGAATTTCGCTGATTGAATGTAAAAAATTTCCTGCAAGAAGTTTATACATATAAACAGACAGTAGGATGTGATGTCGTAAAGTAAGAGTGCGAAGTTGGTAAATATTAATAGTTGGTTTACCAACACAAGATTAACAAAAATAGAGCATGGAAGCTCGAAAACAAACAGGAGGTTTAAGATGATTATCGACGGAGCATAAAATGGGATTAAGAATAAATACAAACGTCCAGAGTATTTCTGCACAAAGAATGCTTAGTAAGACGAAAACAAATTTAAATAGTAACTTAAGAAAACTCTCAAGTGGAGAGAGGATAACTAGAGCGGCGGATGATGCTGCAGGATTAGCTATAAGTGAAAACTTGAAATCGCAAATCCGAAGTATCAGACAAGCTAAGAGGAATGCAGATGACGGTATATCACTCATACAGACAGCGGAAGGAGGACTCTCAGAGGTTTCCAACATTGTCATTAGATTGCGTGAACTTGCCGTACAAGCAGCCTCAGACACAGTTGGAAATACAGAAAGAAGTTTCTCAGACATTGAGTTTCAGCAGCTTAAAGAAGAGATTCAAAGAATCTCTATGTCTTCAGAGTTCAATGGTAGAAAACTTCTTGATGGAACGAGTGGACTCGTTGAAATTCAAGTTGGAGCAGGAAATGACCCGCTTAACGATAGAATTAAATATGATGGTTCACAAGTTGTTTCAACTCTTGAGTCACTTGGCTTATCCGCAGAGTCAGTTACAAGTAAGCAAGGTGCGCAAATGGCACTCGCAAGACTTGACGATGCACTCGTTAAAGTCAATGGGGTTAGAGCAAACCTTGGGGCACTACAAAACAGGCTTACCTCAGTTATTAACAACTTGGGAGTTACGGAAGAAAACTTTAGTGAAGCGAATTCACGAATTAGAGACGTAGATGTAGCTAGTGAAACAGCAGATATGACGAAGAATAATATTCTTAATCAAGCTGGGGTTTCAGTACTAGCACAGGCGAATCAAGCGCCAAACTTTGCACTTAAACTATTAAATGGATAATCACATCCTACAAGGGTTCCTTTGAATAAAGGAACCCTTTATTATTTTCTCAAACATCAAAATCAGTATTCAAATTTTCCATACTTATGAAATGAGAGATTCAATGCTAAAATAAAAAAATGAGCAAAAAGAAAACTGTTTTAATTTTTGGACTTTCATCTTTTTTAGGGTCGAATTTAGCTGAGTCTTTAAGAAAAAAATATCGCGTTGTTGGTACATACTTTAATACTCCAGTAAATATCCAAGGAATTTTATCTATTAAATGTGATGTTCATAATAAAGATATGGTTCAAAAAGTTGTTTATTTATTTAAACCAGATATTACTATTTATGCTGTAGGACTGACAGACTTGAATGCTTGTCAGGAGTTTCCAAAAGTTGCAGATGCTCTAAACACTGCAGGAGTATTTAATGTTTCAATGGCTTCTGAGAGATACCACTCAAAATTTATCTATTTTAGTTCAGCTTATATTTTTTCTGGCGAAAACATTCAGTTTAAAGAAAATGATACTCCCATGCCGTCTAGTGTTTATGGAAACACGGTAGCTTCCTCTGAATTCTACATTCAAAAATCTTGTTTAAACTATATTATTTTTAGATGTTGTCCGATCTTTGGTCGCAGTTATAATCAAAATGATTTGAAATGGATTGAAGTTATTGAACGTAACGAATATCTGGGTGAAAGAATAATTTGCGATACCAAAGTAAAAACTGGTTTCATTGATATAGAGACGCTTAGTAGTATCTTAGATAAGGCAATTGAAGCTAATGTAACAAATAGATTGTTACAAATTGATACTCAAGACTCCATGACAAGATATGAATTTGCAACAAAGTATCTTGAAATCTTTGGTGGAAACCAAAGCCTTCTCGCTAAGGGAGATTGGAAATTTCCTCAAACTGAAAATGCTATTGCACTTCAATCCCTTGGAGAGGAACTACACTTTAATATGGACACTACCAATGTCGAAGAATTATTTGGTATTAATATTGGAACGATAGAAGAATCAATTAATAATTATAAAAAGAATTTAGCTGGAAGTGTAAGATCTAAAAAAGTCGCGACTGCCGGAATTACTTTTATCTAGCCGAATGCTTAATAAACTCAGTTAAATAATGCCTAACTAGTGAATCTATTTCAACATTCTCGCCATTAAATTTCCATTTAATATCATTGAATGCACCAACATGGGCCTTGATTTCATGAATTTTCTGAGTTGAATTTGGTTGATAGTTCAATCTAGCTGCAAACAATCCACCTGAATTAGAAAGAAAGCCAAGAGAGATCACATCTGCTGATCTTCTTGCTACAACAAGTTTTAAGCTATTTCTAAAAAGCATAAAATCATTAACTGTATTTGAAATCTTAAACATTTTAATTTTTCTAGTTTGGTCTGTGCTATTAGCTCTAAGCTCATTAAATTTAGTCATATAGATTTCAAATCTATCTCTTAACTCCTCCATAAACTCAATTGAAGAGGTTTCAAGCATATGCATAGGATCTAAATGCTCACTGAAATTTACAACACCAGATTCTTCCATGTTGATTTCATCTAAGGCCAATGTTTCAATCCATTTAGTAGAGATAGTTTCGTTGATTTGACTTTCCATATTAAAATTTTCAACTTGATTACTTGAAGTGTCAAGTTTTATGGCTTTTTAGAAAACTTTGACGGTGAAAAGCGGGCTTGAGGTTACGGTTTTGGTTTCGCGCCCCTAATAAATAGGTGGGCGCAATTAGTAGTCGTTAAAGGCTTCCCATTTAGCAAGTGTAATTTAACACTTGTTGGGCATGCTCACCACGACCAGGGACAGCTCCCGTTTGAAAATTTGTAGGGCGAAACTCAGTGTTGTTTCCCCAAGCCCATAGCTATTATAGCAAATAATTGCCAATTTTTTTAGTAACTATTTGCTAGATATAATTTTTACTCTTTACAGCCATTTTTTCGTGTTTTCAGTGATTTATGGATGACGCCCTTGCGTTGCGTTGTTTTTAGTGGGCTTGGATGATATAATTTATAAAATTTTGAAAAAGCCTATAAAGTTTTTTGTCCGTTGACCGATAGGCTCATAGTACCATTTAAGGAGAGTACTTATGCTACAAGAGTTTATGAATTATTTAAAAGACGAAGACGGTCAAACTTCTACAGAGTATATCTTACTTGTAGCAGTTGTTGCGGTAATCATTCTTAAATTTAAAGATACCCTACAAGAAAAGTTAAATAACTTAATTAATGGTGTATTTGGTAAGACTGATAAAATCCTAGACGGACTTCAGTAGAACTTGGAATAAATTTCCACTTAATCAATTTTATATAGGGCTCATGTATTATTAATACATGAGCTTTTTACGTTTGAACTCCAGACAAGTACGTGTTCGGGAATCTGGACAGGCATTAGTTGAGTACCTCTTACTTGTCGCTTTTCTTATTATTTTAACTTCAAAAATTGCATTCACATTTAGAGACTTCATGCGTGATTCAGTAGGAAATCTTGGGCATGTATTAAGCTTAAACCTCACAGTGGGTGTTTGTGAGGAGCAATGTTTTTTTAAGCAATATGCAAATGGTAGGGAGTAATGAGTATTCCTTGGGTGATTTATGCTTTCATATTTATAGAGCTTCTATTTGTAACTTATTTGGATATAAAATATAGAGTTATCAAAAATTTTTGGTCACTAATTAACATTATTTTTGCCATTATTCTTTTTATTTCATTTCCTGATTTATATCCAGTAAGTGTTGAAACTTTTCAATTTACGATAGTCTTTATATTTGCAGGTTTTATGTTATTTATGTTGAAGATAATGGGAGGGGGAGACTCAAAGTTTCTCGCGACTGTTTTTCTTTTGATTCCGTTAAAATTTCAAGATGAGGTTTTTTATTATTTACTTATAAGTACTGTCATTATTGGCAGTATAGCCTTTATTCAAAACCTCATTATTAACTGGAGTAAAATAATAGAGGGAATAAAGGCAAAAGAGAAAGGTGTTTTGAAAAACTATTTTGGACGTAAGTTTCCTTATGCTCCTGTTATTCTTCTCTCATGGGTATGGTTTGGATGGAAAACTTATTTATAAAAAATGAAAAAGGACAGTCAACAGTAGAATATATTTTGCTGTTTGCTGTTGTGGCCTTAATTGTAAACTTTGTTGTTTCATCTGATCCCTTTACTAAGCTTTTTGGAAAGGATGGTGATTTTGGTGATGTTTATAAAAGAGAATTGGAGTATACTTATAGACATGCTTTATATGGAAGAGAAGGATACTCAAAACCAAACTACGGCACAGAGTCTCATGACTCATACGCAGGAGGAAGATTCTTTGGTACGAAAGAACCCTATCCTGGGCCATGAAGATGGTCAATCTGCTATAGAATTCATTTTAACATTTGCATTTTCTTTAGGCTTTGTATTTTTATTTGTAAATTTGGCTCTAAACTTAACTGCTGGATACTTAAACCACTATGTTAATTTTATGGCATCAAGAACTTATCTCACTGCCGATACTGGAGTTGATAATGTGGATAACACGTTAAATAATGCCGCTGGACAGGCTCGAGACGTTTTCGATAAATATCCACTAGCAGCTTTTGGTGTAGATGCTGATTTTGAAGTGATTCGTATGGGGACGAGAAATGGATTGTATGTTGGGACTACCTCTACTTTTTCAAAACCTATTTCATCAATGTCTATTGTTGGATCCACTGAGGAAGCAACTTTATTATCAGAATCTCTAATTGGAAAAGAGCCGGTTAGAAAAACTTGTTACGACTTAATATGTGGTGCTATGACTGGTAATCCTAGTTGTAATTCGCCAGAAGACTTTACAATGGTTTTGTATGATAATGGCTGTTAAGAAAAAAAAGAAAATTTTAAACGATAAAGGTCAGGCAATATTAGAGTTCTTATTGTTTTTACCATTTATGCTCATGCTCTACTCAGTGACTTTGTCTATTGGCAGCGCGATTAATTCTTCAATAAACCAACAAAAAGTTACACGAGGCTATTTCTTTTATAGGTTACAAAATAACTCAACTTTACCAAAACCTAGAAGGGATGGAAGTGAGCCTTCAGATGGTTGGCAGACTTTTGGTTTTCAAATCATGGGCTGGGCAACAGAACTAAGGTCCGGTAGTGAACCAATCGCACCTTGTTTTAAGTTTAGACTTCCGCTTGGAGACTCTGAAGATGGTTGTGAGGATAGATACCCTGGAGAGACGTCACAATTTATAAGAACTAAAACGGTTATTGGTATTTGTGGTGCTACTTATGTTAAAAACGGAACCGAAATAGTCCCTTATCCAAGAGCTGCGACTATGGGTGGGGGTGCAAATTTACAGCACTGTCAGATCATTTAATAAAGCCTAGGTCATTTCTTCCACATTATAAAAAAACACCGGTAAGTATAAAATAATAGGTAGTAATCTATTATAAGGATCGGTTATGAATAGTCGTGCTTTTACCCTCAGTTTAGTTATCGCAGGTATTGCTGTGTTTATGGTGCAGTCATATATGGAAGGTCGAGAAGCTGAATTCAAAGCTAAATATGGTGATTTAGTTCAAGTTGTTGTGGCCAAGGAAGATATCAATGCAATGGATACCATTGATGATAGAAAGTTACAGATTGTAACTGTTCCTGGAAGTTATAAAATGCCTGGAGCATTTAACCAAATTGAATCACTTTATAATACAATCGCAGCTACCTCAATTAAAAAAGGTGAACAGATCACTTCACCGAGAGTTATTTATCCTGGAGAACAAACTGGTTTATCGAGACAAATTTCGGAAGGTAAAAGAGCTGTTTCTATCCAAATTAATGAAGATGCCGCCGTTGGAAAGCTGATCAAGCCGGGTGATAGAGTCGATGTACTCTCTATTATTGATTATGGTTCGGGAAGAATTGAATTAATGAAAGCAAAAACGGTTATTCAAGATGTTTATGTCCTAGCAACGGGAAAGAGAGTAACAAAAGAAATTCCACTGGTTGGTCAAATTGGAAATGAAATTAAGAAATTAAATTTAAACACATATAATAATTTTAATACAGTGACTTTAGAACTTTCACCAAACGAAGTTCAAAAACTTCTTTTCCTACAAAAAGTTGGTAAAGGTGTTTATCTATCTCTAAGAAATAATACAGATAAAACGATTGAAAGAATTGGTGGAACTAAACTGTTTGATGTCTTAGGTGAAGATGCAGCTGAAGCAAAGACTTATTTTGCTGAAAAAAAGGCTCAATCAGAAAGAAGAAGATAAATGAAATATTTTTTATTATTATTTTTTATTCCAACATTGATTTTTGCTCAAGAAACCACAAAGGTTAAAGAAATCAATATGAATCTGGCCATCGGAATCGATGAACTTATCACTGTTGATTATAATTATAATAAAAATATTCAAATCGGAAATGAAAGCCTTTTGAAGTTATCTATTGTTCCGGCAAAAAGAGAAATTCTTTTTAGAGGTCTAAAACCAGGTAAAACCTCAGTGACTATAAGGGACACTGTTGGAGAAGTAAGAGAAAAGTATATTGTTAATATAACATCTGATGGTAATTCAAATACAGTAAGAGAATTAAGAGAACTTATTGGAGATGTTGAAGGTTTAGAAATTACTATCAAGGGTAATCAAGTTGTAGTGGGGGGAGAGATTGTTGTTCCCGGTGAAATGGGAAGAATAATGACAGTCTTGAGTAAATATCCACAAGTAATGCTACTAGTAGATTACGCCAGACAAACACGAACAATTATTGCTAGAGAAATGCAAGAAGCTATAAATAACAATGGTATGAAAGATGTCACTGTAAGAGTTGTAAACGAGGATTATTGGTTAGAGGGCGTTGTAAATAGTGATGGTAAAAAAACATTAGCTGAGAATATTGCAAAATATTATATTCCAAGCAGTCTTGTTGGACTTGGTATGGCCCAAGGTGGGGCAAGAGTTCAAGGAACTGAAAAAGGAAAAATTGCAAACTTTATAAATGTCAATGAAAAGAAGGACCCAGAGCCACCACCAAAGCTGGTAAAAGTTTCTTCTCAATTTGTTGAATTATCAAAAGATTATTTAAAAGTATTTTCTTTTAAGTGGGCACCTTTTATGTCAACTGCCTCTCAAATTAGTTTTGGTAAAAATGAGGCTGGTGGAATTTCGACAGATGAGTCAGGAACACTCTCAGGTACAATTTCAAGGTTATTTCCAAAGCTGAATTCGGCGAAACAAGCGGGTTACGCAAGAGTTATTCAATCTGGGATGGCCGTGACAAATAATGAGAAATCAATTTTTATTAAAAAAGAATCTAAATTAAACTTTGCTGTTGGAACAGGTGATGCTCAAGAAGCTAAAGAAGCATCTATTTTATTTCAAATGACTACGGTTCCTAAAATCCAAAATCAGGAAAATGTAGAGCTGCAAAATTTAAACGTAACAGTATCTCTTCCAAATGGAACAAGTTCTGACGGTTCTCCACAGGTTACTTCAAATGAGGTAAAAACTAATCTGACTGTTAAGTCTAAAGATTCAGCAGTAATCGGTGGGATAATGCAATCTAACTCAGCAACGAATTATGATAAGAATGATCCAGATGGTGGTGAAGAAGCTAGTACTGATGAGGATACTGGGCAAGCAACATCTTTGTTTAATCTTTTAAGATCTAAAAGTTATACGACTCAAAAATCCCAATTTGTTGTTTTTATTACTCCTGAGATTCTAGATTCAGCTTCTAAGGGAACTGAAGAAATTAGAAAAAAGTTTAGAAAGAGGGAACGTTAATGCCAGGACATATAATTACCATTATTGGTGGAAAAGGTGGTGTTGGGAAATCTCAGGTCGCTGCTAATCTGGCTTTTGCTTTTGCTGCCGAAAATAGACAAAAATCTCTTCTTCTTGATTTTGACCAGAAAGCATGTGGTGATCAAAATATTATTACGGGTTTGAGATCTAAAAAAAATATTAAAGATCTATCTGAATTCAATGGAAGTATAGATCCTAAAACTATCAATATGTTTATTGGACAACACAAGATGGGAGTCCATTATATAGGTATGCCATCAGAAGCTGCGGTTGCTCAAGAGATAAACCCTGAAGGACTTGGCAAAACATTAAAAGCTATTACAAATCTCTATCCAATTACAATTATTGATGTTGGTTCTGAGATTAATGAATTAGCTCTTAAAGCAATGGAATTTTCCACAATGATTTCTATTGTGGTGACTCCAGATCTTTTGGCTGTAAATCAATCTAAGCGTATGTTCTCAGAGTTAGTAACAATGCTATTTCCAAAAGAGATGATGTTTGTATATTTGAATCAATTCCAAAAAGGGCATCCTGTCACTCCTGAGACTGTTGGAAGGCAAATTGGAAGACCCGTTTTCGGAGTTATTCCTAAGGATGATCAAGGATGTATAAGGGCGTTAAGTACCTCTAGTCCAATTTTTACAATTGCAAAAAACTCCCCATTTTCTCAAGGTGTAGTAGAAATCGTCAGACAAATAAAACAAAAAAATGTTTTAAAATCATTAGAGCGATTAAAAAAACCAGAAAATGCCCAAGTTAAAAAATCAGAAGTAAAAAAGTCTTCTAGTGGAAGACCAGGAAGAGACCCATGGACAGATTTGAAGTCTAGAATTCATCGTGCTTTGGTTGAAGAGATGGATACTAAGAAACAAGATAGTGATGATGAGCAGGCTCAAATAATATTGAGAGAAAGAACGAAAAAATTAGTGGTTGAACTCCTTGGTAAGGAAGATACGAAAGGAATTCTTAATACTAGAGAAGATATGAATAATATCGTTAAACAAATTCTTGATGAAGCCTTAGGACTGGGGCCACTAGAGGATTTATTATCTGATAAAACTGTTTCAGAGATCATGGTTGTCGGTCCTGAGAAAATTTATTACGAAAAATCTGGAAAAAATATAAGATCTGATATTACTTTTACAAATGACAGACAGGTTTTAAATGTAATTGAAAGAATCGTCTCACAAGTTGGTAGACGAATTGATGAAAAAACTCCTTATGTAGATGCAAGACTTAAGGATGGTTCTAGAGTTCATGCGATTATAAAGCCTTGTGCCTTAGATGGTGGAACGATAACAATTAGAAAGTTTCCTGAGGATAGACTAACTTATAAAGACTTAGTAAAGTTTGGTTCAATGACGACTAATATGGCCGATTTCTTAAGAATATCCGTTCAGGCACATAGAAATATCGTTGTTTCAGGTGGTACTGGTTCTGGTAAAACGACCTTAATTAATGTTTTAGGATCTTTTATTCCTTCAAATGAACGTATTATTACATGTGAAGATTCTGCAGAATTAAACTTTCCACAGGATCACGTTGTTAGACTTGAGACAAAGCCGGCTTCTTTAGAAGGGGAAGGTGCTGTTGATATTAGATGTCTTGTTAAACAAACTTTGAGGATGAAGCCAGATAGAATTGTCGTCGGTGAGTGTCGAGGTGGAGAAACCTTAGATATGCTTCAAGCTATGAATACTGGGCATGATGGCTCAATGACTACTGTACACTCAAATACACCAAGAGATTGTATTTCTAGATTGGAGACTCTTGTTCAATATGCAGGGACAGGTATTTCTCCCAAAGCAATTAAGGAAATGATTTCATCTGCAGTTCATATGATTGTCCAACAATCAAGGCTTGAGGATGGATCAAGACACGTCATGAATATTACAGAAGTTGGTGGACTTCAGGGAGAAGTTATTACCCTTCAAGATATTTTTGTTTATAAGCAAGAAGGTATTGGAAAAGGCGGAAAAATAATAGGGAAGTATATGGCCTCTGGTTTTATTCCCAAGTTTGTTGAGAAGATAGAAAGAAAAGGTGTAAAGATTCCAAGGGGATTGTTTAAAAATGAATAAATTATTTTATTTATTTATAATGATGATATCTCACCCTGTATTAGGGCAAGTCGTTGCTCCTCAAAAAGAAACTTCTTTCATTTATGATATTGTTGGGAAGAAAGGAGTTCTTCTTGCTATAGGAATCCTTTTTTTTGCGTATTCGTATAAAAATTCCGTTAAATTATTTGCTTGGATTGAAGACCAAACTTTTGGTACAAGAGATTTTATTTTACAAAAATGTGATCTGCTTTATATCGATATAAAACCAAATCATGTTACCTACGGATTACTCATTCTCTCATTTGGAATTCCAGTCATCATCATGGGGATATTCTTTGTTTTTGGATTATTTACTGCAGGTGGAATCATAGGGTTTATTTTTATAATTATAGGATGGAAGACTCCTAGACCTTTTATGAATATGTTAGTTGAAAGAAGAATAAAAAAATATGAAACTCAAATGGTTGATGCCTTAAACCTTTTATCTAATGGTTTAAGGGCCGGGTTATCAGTTCCTCAATCTATTGGAATGGTAGTGGAAGAACTACCTGCTCCAGTTAGCCAGGAATTTAATTCTATTTTACAACAAACTAAGATTGGGGTTCCCTTAGATGAAGCTTTTGAAAACCTAGTAAAGCGAGTACCAACTGAAGATAATGACATGTTTGTTTCATCTGTTAATATTTTAAGAGAGACTGGTGGTAACCTTGCTGAAGTTTTCGACACCATTGCAGACGTGATTCGAGAACGAGTTAGACTTAAACAAAAAATAGATACATTTGTTGCCCAAGGAAAAATGCAGGGTGGAATGATTGCTTCCATGCCCACATTGATGGGTGCATATTTTGCTTCAACAGATCCTAACTTCTTGAAATTATTGTTTGGTTCACCTATTGGAATCATACTACTAATTGTGGCCTATGGACTTAATATTTTTGGTGCTTTCATGATGTGGAAAGTTATTCAAATTAAAGTATAAAATATTTAAGTAATTTTATAAATCATCCGAATAAGTAAACAGATTGATAGAAATTTTTCAATCCAAAGGGAAAGAAAATGAGATTTTTGAAAAGTAATGCAATTTTTATTTTAGCTTTGTTAGTGAGTTTCGGAGCTCACTCAGGTGTTAACTTAAAAAATGGTAACTTCTATATTTCTTATACTGATATAGTTGTTCCTGGGACAGGTAAAACTCTTGAGATGACGAGAACCTATAATTCTAAATCAACTGAAAAAGGTTGGTTTGGTTTTGGTTGGGGAAATATCTTTGAGACGAAACTTGTAAAGTCACCAGATGGTTGTGTTGTTGTACACGAACATGGTGCAGGTGGAAGAACTAGATTTTGTCCTAAAAATTCAATCGATCCCAAAAAAGCTGCTCAAAAAATTGTAGATGCCATGAGAAAAAGATCTCCTCTCACTGGAAATGCTGAAAAAAATCTTATGAAAAGATTGGTGAGTAACGCCGAGCTTAGACATGTTTATGCTAGAAAGTTTGGAGTTAAGTCTCAAATTGCAAATGGTACAGTTCTTTATTCAAATGAAAGAGGTATCCAGGAAGTAAAAGTTACAAAAGATGGATTTGAGAGAAAATCAAATGATGGTAAGGTTGAATTCTTTAATCAAGCAGGACGACTTACAAAAATCAAAGATAAGAACAATTACGTTGTTGAATTTGTTTATAAAGATAAGAGGCTTTATTCCATCAAGGATTCTTTTGCTAAGCAAATCTACTTTTCTTGGTACTCAAACGGTAAAGTTAAGCAAATGTGGTCAGCAAAAGACAAAGTCGCTGAGTTTAAATATAACGGAGATGATCTAATTTACTCTAAAGATGTTGGGGGGAATGAATACGGATTTGAGTACGATAATAACCACAACCTTTTAAAGGTCATTTATAATCCAAATAGAAAGAAAGGTGAAAAAGAAGATGCTATGAAAATGGCATATGAGCCAAAAACTTTCTTTATCAAGGAAATTACAGACAGAAATGGAGATAAAACTTCTTACAAATACGGTGCAGCCTCAAAGAATCCTAAGGATCATTACTGGACCGAAGTTACTAAGAAAGGTTTTAACAATAAGCTCATTACGAATAAGTACGAATATGAGATTAAAACAAGACCAGATGGTTCAAGGTATACCTATAGAATCATGACGAAAATCAATGGTATTAAAACAGAGACTATCTATTCTGAATGTTGTGGATTGCCTCTAAAAATTGCCAGAGGAAAAGTGGTTACAAACTTTGAATACAACGATAAAGGTCTTTTAACTAAGAAAAGCTCTACTCGTGGTGAATACGTTGAAATCGCCTATGACAAGGTTCATAATAAGATTTCAAAGGTTAAGAACAAAAATGGTACGACCCAATTTAAGTACGATAATAAAGGTAACTTAAAACAAGCTGAAAACTCTAAAGGTAAAGCAGTATTATTGATATATAATAATAAGGGTAAGATCCAAAAGATGGTTGATAAGGATAAGAAGACAGGTAAATCCAGAGTTCTATCTTTTAAATATAACTCTTTAGGAAAGCCGGTTGAGATTGAAATGGTCAAAGTTGGTAAGATTCAGGTGGCTTATGATAACTACGGCGAAATTAAGCGAGTAGAATCAAAGCAAGGACATAAAATGGCATTACAGGTAACGCAAGCATTCCAAAACTTACTTGCTATCGTGAAACCTGCTGGTGTTAATTTAAATATGTAAAATAATAGGAAGGAACAGATATGAAAAAACTATTAATTTTAACACTTTTTATAATTCCATTCTCTATGAGTTATGCAGCTAGTGGTAATGATTTCTGCAATACAGATAGAGGAGCACCTGACAATAAGGTCCAAAATAACACAGGGACAGATGACAAGAAGAAACCTGACCCTTTAGCCACTAAAGAAAGTTGCAAGAATTGGGATGAAGCTAAAGGCGTTTGTAACGATTAAAAGTATTGAAAAATTATTTGGTAATAAAGCCATTCTATTGAATGGCTTTTTTTGTATAAAATTTTGACACTTAGAAAATAGTTCAAATTCTCTGAAATCTTTTTTCGAATATATTACCTTATTAATTAAACTATAAGGAAATATATGAAAGCAATTATCTTTTTTATCTTAAGCGTAACTATATTCAATTCTCAAGCCTGTGAGAAAACGACTGAGCACTTTGTCCTTATCCATGGTATTGCCGGTTTAGACAGCCATTTTGGATCACTAGAGAAGACTCTAGAGGCAAAAGTTAAATGTGCCCAAGCTCATCATTTCAGTTATAAAACCAGTAATAGTTCTTTAAGCGTAACTGATTTTGCAAACGAAGTAGGCGAATTTATCAAATCACTACCAAAAGGGACTAAGAAAAAAGATCTAAACTTAATAGGGCACTCACAAGGTGGACTTATAAGTTTGGAATGGATTCTTTTGAACTATGAGAATGATCCCGTTGTAAAACGATTAAATAGGTATATAACCCTTTCAACTCCATTTTGGGGGTCTGACTTTGCAAATCTTGGAAATGCAATTCTTTATCCATTTGGTGCTCAGAGAAATTTGATCTCCCCTGCAGGTAGAGTTCAGTTGGTGGATATGAAGTATGGAAGCTTTAAGTCTTTTGTCACTTTAAATAGGTTAATAAAGGCGAGAAGTTTTATTTCAGAAAATATTCAAGTTCTAAATATTGCGGCCATGGCACCTTTTTCTTTAAATTGGTTAGAAAATAGGGAGTCTAATCTTTATGAAGGTGATTTGATTGTAAATATTCCTAGTATGAAACTAGATTCAATTTTTGCGATTGATCATTCCTTTAATTATGATGAAGATGAGATTATTAAATCCAAGATAATGAAAACAAACATAGCAAAAGAGGTCCATACCAGAGGAATGCATATTGACTTTATTCTTGGGGATGGTGAAGACTTTCATGGGGTAGCCGATACACCAAAGTCATGTATTAAGTCTGAAGTTTGTTCAAATCCATCTATTGATGCACTCCTAAAGTTCGTTAAAGGTGAAACACCTAAAGGAAATATTGAAATTTCAAATTCTGTTAAAAGCTTTGAGTTAAAGGTTCATGTACAGGTTCCATTTGGTTACGAAACTGATGATATAACTGTTAGCGTATTAAATGAGACAGATCAAATAAAAATTCGTGAAGCCGTCTTTGGTGATGAGAGTGAGCCTATTAGCCAAGAAATAGGTGGGGCAACTGTAATGTTAAGAGGCTCTATCATGCAAAAAAATAAAGATTTCGACCTTGTGCTAGAAGTCAATCATCCTCAATTAAAAACGAAAAAGGTGTCTGTTCGAATAAGTAAGGGGTTAACGACTTTTTTAAACACAGGTCTTGCTGAATAATACCTGTATTTTTGTTAAAAAAATCTACAGTGTTTAGTCTTTTTACAATTGAACCTTACTCCTTTTATGTAATTTAAGCCATTTAGAGAGAGTCAAACTTGGCATGGTTCATGCTTATATATGGGTACTAAATATTAAAGGAGAGAGCATATGAAAACATTATTAGTATTAGTAACATTAGGTTTATTTTCGTCATTATCTTTTGCCGCTGAAAATGAGTCAGAATCACAAGCAATGGCCAGACTTGGTCTGGATAAGTATCCTTCTCATGTAGGTATCGATTGTAATGGGGATAAAGTTATAAATGAAGATGGAGTTGTTGGAAAAGGAAAAACTGCTACGGCCTTAGGTAACTAAATTCAAATTTTCGATTTATCGTCAAATATTATACAAAAGGCCCATCGTATGGCCTTTTGTATAAACCTTAAACACTGTCTTAAAATATTTTCAAATTAATTCATTTAAACTATTAAAATCACATACCCTGCTTTGGCATGCATCCTGCTTATATATTAGTACTAAATATTAAAGGAGAGAGTATATGAAAGCATTTTTAGTATTGGTAACATTAGGTTTATTTTCATCAGTATCTTTTGCAGCACAATCAAGTGGCAGCCATAATATGGGACAGACCCTAGTGCAAACTGGTGGGGAGTTTTGTAATGGAAATGGTAAGCAACCTTCGGTAAAAGCTACTAAGCCAAGTATTATTCCAGGAGTTATTAGTAACTAATGGCAGTGCCCAGTAGTTAAAAACTGATAGAGTCTAAAAGAGATAGTTGTAATTCCTATGATGATTAAAAAGCTTGAAGAAAGAATTGGAGCTTTGTTTCTAATAGGATTGAGAAGTTTTTGAAAAATTTTAGGTGCAAAGGTTAGGGCCGGTAAAGTTCCTAGCCAGAAAGTCAGCATACTAATGCCTGCGAGTAGCGGATTATTATAAACAGCTACAACCAAAACAAGTCCGTATAAAAAACCACAGGGAAGAAAGATTGAGAGAAAACCTAGCAATAGAGCCTTAATATTTTTATTTTGTAGTTCTCTAATCAATTTGATTTTGTATAAGCTTGTGGCGAAATTCCCTACAAAATTTGGGAGTCTCATTTTAAGTTTTTTCTGGTTTATGAGTTTAATTCCCCACATGATAAGTAAGGATCCCATAAATATGGCCATGAGAAGAGTTATAATATCCGATTGAAAATATTTTGAAATAATATCACCAATAAATGATGCTAACACACCAATGCTTACATAGCCTATGAGGCGTCCTAATTGATAGTTTATGCTAGATTTCGTTGTTGGTGCAAAGGCCATTACTAATCCACCACACATTCCAACACAATGTAGACTTCCGCCTAAAGCAATGAGTAAAGTAACCCAAGGAATAAGATATGTAGATGTGGTGTAAATATCATCTAATTGGGCCAACAAGGTCTACCTCAAGTGTTTTTATAATTTTATCTTCAGTGTTTGTTATATTGAGTTTTATCGTTTTTGTTCCATTGTCTAAAATAACTTTTGAGAATTTAAAGAAGACTGGAGTTTGAAAATTATCTTCTTCCATTTCGATGACTTCATAAGGTATTGTTAATTCAATTCCTACAACTGATGGGTCAAGCTTAACTAAAAGTTTTTCTTTATTCTTTGTATTTTGAGATATCTTAAGTCTCAATTGATTAACAACTAATGGATCACTATCCTGTCTTTTTATTATTTGATAAGGAGTAGAAGAACTTCTTAATATTTGAGCCTTAAGTTCAGACCGACTACTTAAAGAGAAAATTAGTCCCGCTCCTACAATAAATAAGATAATAAGATAAATGAAACTTCTAATTTGAAATTTTGGTTTTGGCTTTCCAGTGAGTTCATTTTCAGTTGTGTATTTTATGAGACCTGTAGGCTTTTTAAGCTTGGTCATAATATTATCACACGCATCAATACACATTGTGCAAGCAATGCACTCTAATTGAGTACCTCGTCTTATGTCTATACCAGTAGGACAAGACTTCACACAGTGGTTGCAGTTTATACAATCACCTTCTTTGTCTTTAGGAACATCTTTAGCCCGTCTGGGTTCACCACGATTATAGTCATAAGCTACAATCATTGAATTATTGTCCATGGCTACACTTTGAAATCTTCCATAGGGACATGCGATGATACAAAATTGTTCTTTAAACCATCCGAAATCAAATAGGATGATTCCAGTCATTACAAGCATGGTTATAAATAAGCTCCAGTGGGCACTAGGAGACTCCATGGTTATCCAAAATAATCGTCTTGTTCCTACAAAATATCCCAAAAACGAATGAACGATATGAAGTGAAATTATAAGATAAAAAACCCATTTAATAGTTCGTTTCCAAAGTTTTTCAAAATTCCATTCTTGTTTATCTAGAGCTTTTCTCTTCCTTGAATTTCCCTCGATTAGTCTTTCAACCTTTAAGAATAAGGAATGAATAAATACTGTTTGTGGACATGCCCACCCACACCAGACTCTTCCCCAAAGACTCGTAATAAAGGCCATAAGAATTATAAAACCTAAAACTAAGAAGAAAAGAAGTGGACCATCATGTCCGTAGAACACATTGCCAAATATTGTGAATTCTCTTTTTGGAATATTAAGAAGAATCCATTGCTTTCCATCAACATAAATCCAGGGCAGGACAAGGTATATACTAATTAAAAACCAGTAAAAATATGAACGCCTGTCCTTCCATTTACCATTTATGTCTTCCGGGTGAATATAAACTCTATTTCCCTTTTCATCTGTCGTCGCTAAACGGCTTTCATGGAGTTCTTGGCGTCCTTCTTTCATAAGTTACTCGTAAAGTGTCCCTTCAGGTTCTTTTGGGTTTGTTGGAGTTGTTCCTTGAAAATTTCTTACATAGTTTACAAGACCCATAACTTTTTCTTTTCCTAGTTTAGGTCCCCATGCTTCCATTCCTTTATCTACAACACCTTTATCAATTACTTTGTAGATGGCAGCAACTGTACCATCTCCGTTCTTCCAATGTTTGTCAGCAAGATTTGGACCTACTCCTCCGCCACCATCTTTTCCATGGCAGGCTTTACATTTTCTTCTATAGATCTTTTTTATAGATTTTTTTGCTTTAGAATCCATTCCTGCAATGTAAGCATTATAGTCGTCTTCATTGAATTGGTTATTTTTTTCTTCCCAGGCTTTTTGAGCTGATTCTACAACTTTCATTTCCTCATTGAATTCATCAGTCAGAGTTGGACCCCCCATGAAGGTATAGTAAGTGTAGTATCCAGCTGCAAAGACTATCGTGATGTAGAAAATTGTTAACCACCATGAAGGCAGTGGATGATCAAGTTCTTTAATCCCATCATAATTATGATCCATTAAAAGATGTTCTTCACCTTCTAGGACTTCAACTTTTGGTTCATTATTTTCATTACTCATTTGTAACTCCATCTTCATTTAAAGGTAAGTTTCCAGTAGTTTGATATAGTTCCTTGGATCCCTTTCTATAAATCATAAACAACATGCCAATAAAAATTGCAACAAACATAATGAGAACTAGGCTAGGTAACCATGGAATATTCCAGTTTGATAAAACTTGAGATTTCATTATTTACCTCCTAGGTCTGTGCCTAGTCTTTGCAGATAGGCAATAAGAGCAATAATTTGTTTGTCTTTCATTTTCATCTCTACACCACTAGATTCCATTTCTTTTGTAATTTCTTCAGCTTGTGCTTTTGCATTTGAAATTGCAGTGTCAATATCTTCTTGAGAGTAAGGAACTCCAAGAGCCGCCATAACTTTTAATTTTTTAGGGAGAATATCATAGCCAGTTTTCTTTTTCGTTAACCATGAGTACTCAGGCATAATAGATCCTGGAGACATTTCTCTTGGATCAATCATGTGACGGTAGTGCCAAAAATTTGGTCTCTTTCCACCTTCTCTTGCTAAATCAGGCCCAATTCTTCGTGAACCCCATTGAAAAGGTCTGTCATAGATGAATTCAGTAGCCTCTGAAACTTTTCCATATCTAAGTTGTTCATTGGCCATAGGTCTAATCATCTGAGAGTGACAGGTATAGCACCCTTCTCTAATGTAGATATCTCTTCCTGCTAATTCTAGTGGAGAGTAAGGTTTTACTTTATCACTAATTTCAATGAAGTTATTTGACATGAAGGCTGGAATAAACTCTATTGCAGTTCCAACAGCGACAGCAACGAAAGCGAGTACTGAAAATACGGCAGTCATACCTTCAAGTTTTCTATGTCCTTTGTCTGAATTAACTTGTTTTTTCCAAAGTGGAGCAGGTGCTTTTAATACATCTTCTGTTTGATCTTCAGTTTTTGCACCTTTAATAGTTTTGATCATATTATAAACCATGATGATCATACTTGAGAATACTAACAATCCTCCAACTAATCTTACCCAGTAAAGTGGAATAATCTTAGTTACGGTCTCTACAAAGTCTGGATAAACAAGAGCACCATTTACATCAACTGCTTTCCACATAAGACCTTGAGTGATTCCTGCAATAAGCATTGATACATAATAAAGACCTAGACCAATTGTCCCAGTCCAAAATTGAATATTTCCAAGCTTAACAGAGTAAACCTCAGTTTTCCAAAGTTTTGGAATTAAGTAATAAGTCATACCTGCTGCGAAAAAGTAATTCCAACCAATTCCACCACCATGAACGTGGCCAATGATCCAATCGGTGTAGTGACCTAATGCACTTACTGATTTGATAGAAAGCAGTGGACCTTCAAACGTGGACATCCCGTAAAAAGTCAAAGAAGTTGCAAAGAACTTTAAAATAGGTTCAGATCGAACTCTATCCCATGCTCCTCTAAGTGTGAGAAGACCATTGATCATACCACCCCACGATGGAGCCCAAAGCATAACTGAGAATACCATTCCTAATGTCTGTGCCCAATCAGGAAGTGCTGTGTATAAAAGGTGGTGAGGGCCAGCCCAAATATAGATAAAAATTAATGACCAAAAGTGAACAATAGATAATCTATACGAATAGACAGGTCTATTTATGGCCTTTGGAACGAAGTAATACATTAAACCAAGTACGGGAGTCGTTAAAAAGAATGCTACTGCATTATGACCATACCACCATTGAACCATGGCATCTTGAACCCCTGCAAAAACAGGATAACTTTTCATAAAACTTACAGGAAAAGATAGTGAGTTTACAATATGTAGCATCGCCACTGTTAAGATAGTTGCGATATAGAACCAAATAGAAACATAAATATGCTTTTCTCTTCTCTTCCAAATCGTTCCAAAAACGTTAACAGCAAAAACGACCCAAACAACTGCGATCGCTATATCAATTGGCCATTCAA
The DNA here is from genome assembly GCA_964215955.1 of Flavobacteriaceae bacterium. GTDB lineage: Bacteria > Bdellovibrionota > Bacteriovoracia > Bacteriovoracales > Bacteriovoracaceae. The sequence goes on along the minus strand of CAXPDR010000007.1, from coordinate 17,755 downwards.
GTTCTGCATATTCCTTACCAGCAGTAATACCAAAAGGAAGGGTTAGAGCAGCTGCCACAATTATTAATTGCCAACCCCAGAAATGAATTTTGCTTAGGGTATCGTTGAAAAGCCTAGCTTTACACAATCTTTGTAGAGAGTAATAAATACCAGAAAAAATACTATTTCCTACAAAGGCAAAGATAATGGCATTAGTATGAAGAGGTCTAAGCCTTCCAAAAGTAATCCACTCTAAACCAAAGTTAAATCTCCAGTTCGCTAACTGACTTGCAATAAGCACACCAGCAAGCATACCTACAACACCCCAAAGAAGTGTCACCCCTGCAAACATTTTTACGATTTTATCGTCGTAAGAGAATGTTTCCAACTGCTTGTTTTCTTCACTCATTCTTGTTCCTTTTTATTATTCATTTTATTATTGGCAACTTTTTCATCATCTAATAGAATTTTGAACGAAGGTGTTTTAAGGTCATCATACTGACCCCATTTTACGGAAAGAATAAAAATCCCGATAAAGACTAACGCCAAGACTAGTGCAAGCGGAATAGTAAAAAATAAAATATCCACAAAACTTCCCTTATCCTATAAATAGAATAAAAACCTTTAAATAGAATAAAAACCTTCTTGTTCAATTTAAGCGAAATTTAGTTTTATTATAATGATTTAGATCATGTTTAAAAGTGAGAAACTTGTTCTATTTTAGTTGAGCTCTAAGCTCAGATGTTCCCCATAAGGTTGAAATTAATACTGTAAACGAACTAAGGGGCATAAGAATCGCTGCTAGAAGGGGAGAGATATGTCCAAGTAATGCCAAGGCACAACCAATTAGATTATAGGCCAACGAAAAGCCTAGATTTCTTTTAATAAGCTTCATTGTTTCTTTAGAACTTATTATTAGTTTGAGTATATTTTCAAGCTTGTTATTAGTTAAAAAGACTTTGCTGGCCCTAAGAGAGATATCAACACTTCCATGAACAGCAATTCCAATATCTGCATGACTCAAAGCTACTGCGTCATTGGCACCATCACCTAGCATAATATTGTCTGGGTATTTTTCAACTGTTGAGCTTTTTTTATTTGGTTTAACACCCCCAAAAATATGTTCCTCCTTAAATAGTAAGTCCTTTCCTACCTCTGTGACTATATTAGGGTTATCCCCGGATAATAAATACGTTTCGATATTTTGTTTTCTTATTTTATCTAGAGTCTCAAGCGCATCTTTTTTTATCGAGTCCTTTAAGACTATTTCAGTAATGAGTTTATTTTCTTTAAATAAACCAATATGGGTTGATGATAATTGGGAAGCAAGGATGGGCTTTATTTCATACAATGCACCTTCAATTAAGGCTCTGGGCCCTTGCCCTAAAACCTCCTCGTAATCTTTTAGGGGGAGTTCAGTTAGATCTTCCTTATGATTTTTAAAAATATAGGTCTGGATAGACTTGGCAATTGGATGGTTGGATAAGCGCTCTAAATTAAAGATAATATTATAATATGTATCATCTTCTAGTTCTTTCCAGTTCGTAACTTTGAAGTTTCCATTGGTAAGAGTTCCTGTTTTATCAAAAAATACATTTTGAGTTTTACTTGCTTGCTCAATAACTGTTTCGTCTTTTACTAATATACCTTTCTTAGCAAGTTTAGATAATATCAAAGTTAAACTTAAGGGAGTTGCTAATCCTAGAGCGCACGGACAGGTGATTATTATTAAAGTTAAGGTTCTGATAAAAGCTGTATCTATGTCATAAAAATAGGAGAAGTAAATAAAACTAAGTATGGAGATAGTTAAAACAGTCGAAACAAAATATTGTGCGACTTTATCAGTAAATGTAATGATCTTGGTTCTTTTATTCCAACCTTTTTCAACACTTTTAAGAATTTTTCCTAATTTTGAATTTTTTGAATCACTTACGACTTCAGCGATTAGAGAGTTTGAAATATTGATGGTACCTGAAAATATTTTTGAACCTTTTGAGACCTTTTCAGGGGTAATTTCACCAGTGATAAGAGAATTATTGACTGAACTTTCACCTTCAATGATTATTGAATCAGCAGGTACTGTGTCTCCTGGCTGAATTTCTATTTTATCTTTGATGTTTAAGAATTTTGCAATGATTTCCTTCTTATCATTATTTTCATCTATTTTGGTTGCCGTAATATTTGTAAAGAAATTAGATACTTCTGCTGCTGCCAAACCTCGTTGTTGAGATTTTTTCAAAAGAAAACGAGATAATAAAAGCAAAAATACTAAAATAGTAAGGGTATCAAAATAAACATGATTAAGTTCTAAAGCTACACTATAGGCACTAAATATCCCTCCTAAGATTAAAGCAATTACGATTGGAAGATCAATCGAAACAGATTTGTTTTTTAATGAACTCCAAGCATTCTTATAAAAAGGGATGGCAGAATAAAGAGAAATTGGAATAAAGAGAATTAAACTTAACCAATCAAAATATTGCTTAATTGGACCTTCAGCTCCTGCATAGACCGCAAAGGCCATTAGCATAATATTTCCTGCACAGAAAAATGAAATGGCAATTCTGATAAGATCTTTCTGTTCTTCTTTTGCTTGTAATTTTTTTAAATCCGTATCTTCAAGCAATGGATGAGGAGGATAGCCTAATAATTCTAGTTTTTTTGCAACTTCAGACAGTTTTTTTGATTTTTCTATTTTAATCTCAACTGTAGATTTCGCCATGTTAAGATGAGAAGATAAAACACCCTTTTCAAAATCTGGAAGTTTTTCTATTAACCAAAGACATGCAATACAATGTATACCTTCAAGATAAAAAATAAAGTTGATGGAATTTTCATCAATGAGCGAATATTTTTTTTGAAATTCAGCATCATCCAAGTATAAGTATTTTTGATTCGACTGTTTTACTGGTGTAAAGTTCTTTAATTCAGCTTGCTCCCTAAGAGTATAATACTGATCTAAATCTTGAGTCCTAATTATTTCAAAAACTGTCTTACAGCCTTGGCAGCAAAAGTTATAAGTGTTTCCCTCTAATTCTAATCTTTCGGGAATGATAATTTCCTCATGACAATGGTCACATTGATTTTTTGAACTCATATAGTTGTATTTTTAACAGAAAAAGAGTTTTCGGTATATCTAATTTTTATGAATGAGTTCATCGAGCTTTTTAGCTTCATCTCGCTTAATCTCTTCAAGTATTAATTCATTGTCATTATTTGTTGCACTTCTTGAACTATTAATGGAATCTTTAACATAAACTGGATCAGCATTTTTGAAAAAATTTGTGCTTAATTCTTTTGATTTATTTAAACTTCTTTTAACACTTCTTCCAATAGAGTCTTGCACTTCAGTTCCTAAAGGACCTGTAAATTGGCTCACATGGTAGAAGATAGGCTTTTTATCAATATGAAAGGAAAGAATTAAAAAACTTGCGATAAAAGCCAAAGAAAATTTAAATAAAAAAGATATCATTAATTAAACCTCAATATGTTTTGTTTTATTAAGAAAGAATAAAAGGCGGCAATCATACTCTAAGGCGTTATAAATGAGTTTATAACCAACGTTATAAACATCGAATTCTTTATTCTGTATATAATTACCAAATTTAATATTATTGTCTTTTATGGGACTTCCAAGAATGACATGATAATCATTAGATCTTTCGATATTTGTTAGCATTTTACCGATAAGAATATTCATGCTTTCGGAAAAAAGGTTCTTAAGATAATTCATTTCGGATTCAGGAAGAGCTTTTTTATAAGTATCTATGAAACAATGAACCATTCCCTTTAATTCACCTGCTAATGGAAATGAAATCATAAGTTCATTATTTGCTTTTTCTCTTGCGATATTAGTTTTAATTAATGGTGTATCAATTGTGAGATAAGCTTGATTATAAATATTTACTTCATCAACTTGAATTGCTGGTAAGACGATATCTGTTTCAATATTTTTAATTTTGTTGGGGTTTAATTCTAAGTTCATTAGGCTTCCTCTATATCTTCTAGAATCTTATCTACTGATGTTATTAAGTCTTCCTTGGTAAAAGGCTTCTGTAAATAATCATTTGCTCCAGCTGAAATAGAATCTATGACAATGCTTTCATGCCCAAGAGAAGAAATCATGATAATTCCCGTATCAGAGAAATTTTCCGTTATATAATCAGCTAGCTCTATTCCACTAACTTCCGGCATTACAACATCAATTATTGCAAGATGTGCTTTACGATCTTTTAAGATATTGATGGCTTCTTTCGCATTGGCTGCTTCACCAATTATATTATATTTGGGGTTATCGAGCATAGTTGAAATACTGCTTCTTGAAAAATCAGAATCATCAACTATTAGAATTCTATGTTGTTGCTTAGGTTCTACTGCTTCCATGAACTAGTTCCTTAACGTGAAGAATAATTTTCTACTTATCTAGTATAACGCGTTTTGATAATTTTGAAATAAAAAAGGGAGAGTAACCTCTCCCTTTTTATCTATGCTGCCATATTTGATTGTTTTGGTTTTGGAGCTATCTGTTGCTTCTCTTTCTTCTTAAAGCTTTTTATGTGAGGTTCCCAGTCAAGTATTGCTACTTCAAGAACTTCATTAAAATTTTTCACAGGCACAAAATTTATTTTCTTTCTGAATTCATCTGGAATGTCTGCTAAATCTTTTTGATTTTTCCACGGGATGATTATTGTTTCAATTCCAACTCTCATGGCCGCTAGAGCTTTTTCTTTTATTCCACCAACAGGAAGAACTTTACCTGTTAGAGTTATTTCTCCAGTCATAGCGATATCTTTACTAATCATAGTATCTGTCAGTAATGAAACAACTGTTGTCGCCAGTGTTATACCCGCACTCGGTCCATCTTTAGGAATAGCTCCTGCTGGAAGGTGGATATGAATTTCATTATTGTCAAAAGCATCCTCATGAATTCCAAATTCCGAAGCCTTACTTCTAATGAAACCTATTGCCGCTTGAGCTGACTCTTTCATAACATCACCTAATTGACCGGTAAGGGTAATACCTTTACCTCTCATCTTAGTTGATTCTATAAAGAGAATTTCACCTCCTGCAGCAGTCCATGCAAGACCAGTTGCGACTCCAACTTCATCATATTCTTTATTGTCTTCTTTACTGTATAATGCAGGTCCAAGTAAAGACTCTACCGAATCAGGTAGAATATGAGTCATTTGAGATTCGCCAGTGGCTATCTTTTTCGCAACTTTTCTACAAAGAGATCCAATTTGTCTTTCTAGATTTCTTAAACCAGCCTCTCTAGTAAAACCATCTATGACTGTTTTAACACCTTCATCATGAAATTCGATATGATTGTCTGTAATCCCATTTTCATCCATTTGCTTTGGAATAAGGTATTGCTTAGAAATTTCTAATTTTTCTTCCTGAGTGTATCCACTTAGGTTTATTACTTCCATTCTATCTCTCAAAGGACCAGGTATATTTTCTAATACGTTTGCCGTCGCAACAAACATAACATTAGAAAGATTGAAGGGAACATTTAAATAATGATCTCTAAAGTTAGAGTTCTGTTCTGGATCCAGTACTTCTAATAGAGCACTTGATGGATCACCTTTATAATCTGAACCTAGCTTATCAATTTCATCTAACATAATAACCGGATTGGTTGTTTTTGCTTGTTTCATTGCTTGGATAAATCTTCCTGGCATTGCTCCGACATAGGTTCTTCTATGTCCTCTTATTTCAGACTCATCTTTAACACCACCAAGAGATATTCTTACAAATTCTCTTCCCGTTGCCTTGGCAATAGATTTACCTAGGGATGTTTTTCCAACCCCTGGAGGTCCTGAAAAACAAAGTATAGGCCCTCTTACATTTCCACCTTTTAAAGTTCGAACTGCAAGGTGTTCCAAAATTCTTTCTTTAATTTTCTTTAAATCAAAATGATCTTTATCTAATACATCCATTGCAAACTGAAGGTCATTTATTTCTTCAGATGCAGTTGACCATGGCAAATCTACCATCCACTCTAGATAGCTTCTAAGGATACTTGACTCTGAAGAATCAGGATGCATTCGCTCAAGTCTGGTTAACTGTTTTAGACATTCAGTTTCAACATCTTCCGGCATCTTTTTGTCGAGAACTTTATTTTTTATTTCGGTAAATTCATCTGTCGCTTCACCATCTCCAAGCTCCGTCTTCATTTGCTTGATTTGCTCTCTTAAAAAGTACTCTTTTTGGCTTTTAGATATTTCTTCATTTGTAGTCGACTTTATTTGTTGTTGATATTCTAATATTTGTAACTCACTTAAAAGAATGTCATGTATTTTATTTAATCTCTGGATAGGATCCAGAATTTCTAAAACTTCTTGTGCTTGCTCAACTTTGAGATTTAGATTTGATGAAACTAAGTCTGCAAAACGACTAGGATTGTGAATATCTTCCAGTATCATTAAAATGTCTGGGGATAACGATTTACTTTTATTTATAACTTTTTCTAAAGATTCTCTTACGCTTCTTAATAGTGCTTCAACAACCTCGCTGGATTCAGTTACATCAACACTTTCAACCTTTTCAACTTTAACTTTGAAAAATGGGTCAGCCTGCTGGTACTCAGTTATTCTTGCTTTGGTTAATCCTTGTACTAAGATTTTTAATCTTCCATCTGGGAGATTCCTCTTTCTCATAATCATCGCAACTGTTCCAAGATTAAATATTTCACTTGGACTTGGATTTTCTGCTTGAATTTCTTTTTGACTTGCTAAAAGTATTAATCTATCAGTGTTATTGATTGCTTCATCAACAGCTTTTATAGATGAATCTCTTCCAACGTATAATGGCAGGATCATGAAGGGGTATACAACAAGATCTCTAATAGGTAACAGAGGGAGTGTTTCTTTAAATTCTATGTTTTCACCCTCATAATTCGTAACCATAACGTGTTCCTCCAGCTAAATATTGAACGTTATACAATTCCTTTTGCCTAAATCTTTTCGGGATTCCTTAAGCAAGCTTTAAGAGTTTTTTGAATTATTTTAAAAATGTGGGAAAATAGCATTAAATAAAGGACTGATTATACTGATTAGGCTAGTATTTGTTTGCTAATAATTAATAATTTAAACATAAGGTATTTAAATGTCTGACTCTGTTAATATAGTATTTTTGGCTGCAGGTAAGGGAACTCGATTAAAAGTTGATATTGCCAAACCTTTGATTGAACTTCTAGGTGCACCTTTGGTTGATTACGTAATAGATGGTATTGAAGAGTTTGAAGAAAAAGAAAATTTACAAACTAAATATGGTTTTGTTGTTGGGTACAAAAAAGACGAAGTTGAATCTTTTGTTAGGCAAAGGTTACCACAAGATAAAATTGAATTTGCTCATCAAGTTGAACAGCTAGGAACTGGGCATGCCCTTAAAACATATTTTGACTCTAATCCTTCAGGCTATGAGCAGGAGTATACACTTGTTGTATGTGCTGATACTCCACTTATCAGGGAAGATGTTTATGAAAAATTATATTCTGATTTAAAAAAATCAAAGGCTGACGCTGTATGCGCAAGCTTTCACACTGATAATCCTTTTGGTTATGGAAGAATTGTTAAAAATTCTGGTTTAGGATTTAAAATCGTTGAAGAAAAAGATGCTACAGAGGTAGAAAGAAAAATTACTGAAGTAAACTCTGGTTTATATATATTTAAAACATCCCATATTAAAGAACATATTAATAACCTAAATGATAATAATAAATCGGGTGAATTTTATTTAACGGATCTTTTTAAAGAGGATCAAAATGTAAAGACCTATTGTTTTGATTCTGAGAGTGATTTTCTTGGAGTTAATAATTTAGTTCAACTAGAGCAAGCTGAAAGAATAATAAAAAATCGTATCAATGAATCACATATGCTAGCAGGCGTGAGAATAAAAAACTCAGAAACTGTTCTTATTGAAAAAACTGCAAAAATTGATGCAGGTGTAGTCATTCATCCAAATGTCTCGATTTTCGGAAATTCGAGTTTAGAAACAGGAACCATTCTTGAAAATGGAGTTATTTTAAAAGATTCTAAAATTGGAAGTCATAATCTTATTAAGGCAAATTCATATTTAGAAGGATGTATCGTTGGCGATAATACAGCCCTTGGGCCTATGGCACGGCTTCGTGAAGGTTCCGTGATTGGTGATAAGTGTAAACTTGGAAATTTTGTTGAAACTAAGAAAGTTCATTTAGAGAAAGGTGTAAAAGTCTCTCACCTCAGCTATGTTGGCGATGCAGAAGTTGGGGAAAATACCAATATTGGTTGTGGGTTTATAACTTGTAATTATGATGGCGCTAATAAGCATAAAACAATTATCGGAAAAAATAGCTTTATTGGAAGTGACTGCCAAATGATTGCACCTATAAGTATTGGAAATGAGTCTTACATTGGTTCCGGTTCAACAATAAATCAGGATGTCCCAGATGGAGCATTTGCAATTGCTAGGCAAAGGCAAGTCACCAAAGAGGACATGGCGAAGAAATTCATAAAGAAAAAGAGTTAACGCTTCGCGCTCTTATATAGAAACATTCAAATTAAAATGCTATGGTAGACCCAATAAGGGAGCATCATTATGTGTGGAATTGTAGGTTATAGCGGTAACTCAAGGGCGTTAACTCCAATTATTGAAGGACTATCTCGATTAGAATATAGAGGTTATGACTCAGCAGGAATTAGTGTTATTAATGAAAATAAATTAGAGGTGTACAAGAAGGAAGGAAAGCTTCAGAATCTTAAAGATTTGCTAGAAGGTATTGAAACTCTTTCTTCTACAATAGGAATTGGCCATACACGATGGGCAACTCATGGTGGTGTGAATGATACAAATGCGCATCCTCATGGAAACGATACTTTTTCAATTGTTCATAATGGTATTATTGAAAATGCAAATATAATTCGAGAAGAGCTAAGGTCAAAAGGCTACGAGTTTCATTCAGAGACAGACTCTGAGACTTTTTTGTGGAAATTGACAGATGAGTTTAAAAAAACAAAAAGCGTAGAAAAATCTATTGTTGAAGCCTTCAAGGTGATGGAAGGAAATTCAGCTTTTGTTATTATCGAAAAATCATCACATAAATTGTATTCAATTAAAAAGGGAGCCCCTCTTGTTTGTGGTTATAATGAGGATTCCGGCGATGTTTATGTTTCCTCAGATCCATATGCTTTGGTAGGCTTTACAACAAAAATCTATTTCCCTGAAGATTCTACGTTATGTGTAGGAGATAATAGAGCAGATTCAGCGAACTATAAGTTTTTTGATTTAGAATTAAAACCTTCAAAAAATTACAGTGTTCAAGAAAAAGAAATGAAGGTTGAGTCAGTTTCTAAGGGAAAATATGAACATTTTATGCTTAAAGAAATTTTCGAACAGCCTGAACTTGTCAAAAAACTTTATTCTATTTACTCGACTGAGGATATGCTTAAAAAATTAAAAGAAATGACAGCCAAGAAACCAGAACTTGTTCACATCATTGCCTGTGGTACAGCTTTGCATGCAGGCTTAGTTGTTAAAAATTTCTTAGAAAGAAAAAATAAAATAAGAGTTAATTCTGATTTCGCTTCCGAATTTAGATACAAAGAACCTTTAATTGGATCTAATGACGTCGGTCTTTTTATTAGTCAGTCCGGGGAAACTGCAGATACTTTGGCCTGTCAAGAATTATGCTCTGTTAGTGAGGTGAAGACATTCTCTATGGTAAATGTTGAAGGTTCGACTTTATTTCGAAACTGTGACGCGAATTTACTTTTACATGGTGGGGTTGAGATTGGAGTTGCAAGTACGAAAGCCTTTACCCAGATGGTCTTGGCTGGGTATCTTTTTTCTAAAGCATTTGAAAATAAAGTGAGTGATAAAAACACGCAATTAGAATTTGAAAATGTATCAAAAGCAATTCTTAAAATTTTAGAAAGAGAATCAGAAATAAAGGATATTTGTAGAGAAATCTATAACCATAAGGGATTTATCTTTACAGGAAGAAGAGATCAATTTCCTATTGCTCTAGAAGGGGCTTTAAAGTTAAAAGAAATTGCTTACGTCCACGCTGAAGGCTATGCAGCTGGTGAACTTAAGCATGGACCAATTGCTCTTTTTGATGAAAATATGGTTAATATTGCCATTGTCACTAGTGATTTGTATGAAAAAACTCTATCTAATGCACAAGAAGTTAAAGCAAGAAAGGGTGTTATGGTTATAGTTGGAGAAGGCGAGAATAAAGACCTACAAGAGATTTCAAATTTTTATTTTGGAATAGATTTTTGTGGTGTTACAGATTTAAGGCCTATTGTTACCAATGTTGTGCTTCAATTATTAAGTTACCATATTGCAAAATTCAAAGGAACAGATATTGATAAACCTAGGAATCTAGCAAAGTCTGTAACGGTCGAATAATGAATCTAGATCATCTAAATGAGGCTCAAAAAAGAGCGGTTGTTGAAACAGAAGGTCCAGTAATGATTCTTGCAGGAGCTGGCTCCGGAAAGACAAGAACACTTGTTTCAAGAATTCAGTATTTGTTAGATGAGAAGAAAGTAAGTCCTTTTAGAATTCTCGCAGTGACTTTTTCTAATAAGGCTGCAAAGGAAATGAGGGAGCGAATTGCTCAGGACAATAATATTGATTTTGGTGCTATTCAGGTAACAACTTTTCACTCGTTTTGTGCACGAGTTCTTAGAAATGAAGCTCAATATTTAGGCCTCAGTCGTAATTTCACAATCTATGATACTTCGGAATCTAAAAGTATAGCGAAAGCCATATTGGGAAAAAGGGGAATTTCGATCAAGGAAATTCATCCAAATGAAGTTCTTCAATTTATAGATTCATTGAAAAACTTAGGTTATTACTTGGATTGTAAGGATCCAGAGACTTTAGAAGAAATCGACGAGGATAACCTTTTCTTTGATTTTTTTAGAGAGTATGAATCAGAATTACATAAATCAAATGCTGCAGATTTTGGAAGTTTGATTACTGGGGTATTAAACCTATTTGAAAGTTTTCCTGAAGTTTTGCAACGTTATCAAAAAAGATTCCATTATGTTTTGGTAGATGAGTACCAGGATACGAATAGGGCACAATTTAGACTTATTAGATTACTTACTGAAGCTCGACGAAATGTTTGCGTCGTGGGAGATGAGGATCAATCTATCTATTCTTGGCGTGGAGCAGATATTAGAAATATACTTGATTTTGAAAAAATATTTTCTGATGCTCAACTTATTAAATTAGAGCAAAATTATAGATCTAGTAAGAACATAATTGAAGCTGCGTCTCACGTAATTTCCCAAAATATAAATAGAAAAGGAAAGGAGATGTGGACTTCCAATGATCGTGGTGAGTCCATAGATATCGTTGAGTGCCAAGATGATAAATCTGAAGCAGAGTTTGTCGCAACAAATGTTAGCCGTTTAGTCAGCGATGGTGTTGATCCTAGAGAAATTGCCATTTTCTATAGAACCAACGCACAGTCTAGAATGGTCGAAGATGCTCTAAGACGCATAAATATTCCTTATAAAGTTGTCGCTGGAATTAAGTTTTATGAAAGAAAAGAGGTTAAGGACATGCTTGCTTATGTTAGGTGTGTTGTTAACGATAAAGACTCATTAGCCATTAGTAGAGTTATTAATACCCCTGTCCGTGGTATTGGAGCTAGAACTCTTAGGAAAATAGAGGATGAAGCAATAAAGCTCGATCTTTCTTTGTGGGAGATGATTTGTAAAATTGTTGATACTTATGACGACTTTAAACATCTAAGACTTAGTTCAAAGGTTAAATCTGGTTTAAGAGAGTTCGTAAACGTTATTTCAGAGGCTAAAGTTTTAGATAATGAAAAGGCCAATCCATCACTTATATATGAAAAACTTTTAAATGAGTCTGGCTATTTAGAATCATTGGAGGTGGAAAAAACTTATGAAGCCAAAGGAAGAATAGAGAATTTAGAAGAATTATATTCAGCTATAAAGCAGTATCAAGAAGACGAAGACCAAGCTAGTCTTGTCGGCTTTTTAGAGACGATAACTCTTGATACCTCTGTCGATTCTGAAAATGAGGATCCCGTTGCTGAGGTTTCATTAATGACAATCCATGGCTCTAAGGGGTTAGAATATTTTTATGTATTTCTCGTTGGTGCCGAGGAGACGGTTTTTCCTTCATTTCAGAGTATGGAAGAGGGTGAAGACCAAATGGAGGAAGAAAGAAGACTTTTCTATGTTGCAATGACTAGGGCCATGAAAAAACTTTATATTTCATTTTCTCAAGCTAGAATGCTATGGGGAAGTTTAAGATTTAATCCTCCGTCCAGATTTATCGATGAGATTCCTGAAGACTTTTACAACCATGTTCCTTATAAAAAAGGAAGCTCTCCAACTAAATTAAAAAAGAAGAGACAAAATGACTTTGAGTTCTCTGATGAATTCTCACAAGTTTCGGCATATGAAGAAGAAGGAGAATCCACATATATTGTTTCTACTCCTAAATTTGAATATAAATATCCTGTTGGGTGTAGAATAAAACATAAGCTTTATGGGGAAGGAACTGTAAAAGAAGTTGATGGTGTAGGGAGCGATGAAAAAGTTGTTATATTATTTAAAGATGGTGCAAGAAAGAAATTCTTAGTTAAATTTGCGCCTTTAGAGTTATTGTGAGGAAACTATGAATAAAGTATTAAACCCAATAGAATTTAAACAAGATAAGCTTTTTTTGGTTGACCAGCGTAAGCTTCCTTTAGAAGAAATTTATAATGAATATGACTCTCTTGAAGGAACTTTTGAAGCTATTAAAACCATGGTTGTAAGAGGTGCTCCGTGCATTGGTTTTACAGCTCTATTTGGAATAGCTTTATGGTTAAAGAAAAATACTTACGAACCTGAGAAGCTTCAAGAGGCGGCCACATATCTAAAAAGCGCTAGACCTACTGCTGTTAATTTAGCATTTGAAGTTGATCGAGTTGTTGAAATGCTTAAGAGTGGTGAATTAGATACTGATAATGCTTATAAAAATGTACTAGAGTTTGCTAATTTACAACTTGAAGAAGCCGAGGCAAAAAATCGTGCAATGGCCCAATATGCTGAAGTCGAGTTAGATAGCTTGCTAGGTAAAGAAAAATATCAAATTCAAACACACTGTAATACCGGTATTTTAGCCTGTGGAACGCTGGGTACAGCCTTAGGAGTAGTTCAACATTTAGGTGAAAAAGAAAGAATTGAAAATGTTTGGGTTGATGAGACAAGACCTTATTTACAAGGGTCGAGATTAACAGCTTTTGAATTAATGAAATTAGGAATTCAGCACAAAGTCGTAGTTGAAGGGGCTGCTTCTTACCTGATGAAAAATGGCTTAGTTGATGCCATTTTCACTGGAGCTGATAGGATAGTTGCTAATGGAGATACTGCTAATAAAGTTGGTACTTCCAATTTAGCTATTTTAGCTAAGCACTATAATATTCCTTTTTATATTGTAGCACCTTCGAGTTCTTTTGATATTTCAACACCAAGTGGTGATCAAATCGAAATTGAAATGAGAGAAGAAATTGAAATTCTAAATTATAAAGAACATAGGATTGCACCCCATGAGTCTGAAGCTCTAAATCCGAGCTTTGACATCACAGATGGTACCCTTATTACCGGAATCATTAGTGAAAAGGGAATAGCTAAAGGAGATTATAAATTAACTTTAGAGGGTATTATTTAAATGAAAAGAGCTTCAATTGATATAGGATCAAATTCAATTTTGTTGTTAGTAGGAGAAGTTAAAGAAGGTTCTTTAAAAGTTCTTGAGAATCATTCCCATGTGACTGGATTAGGACGAGATCTAGATTTGAACAAAGAGTTTATTGAAATTGCGATGGAAGAATCTCTTGAGGTTTTAAAGAGTTATGCTGATATTGCCAAAAATTATGGGATAGATCCTAGTGACATTCTCACAACTGCAACTGAAGCTAGTAGAGTCGCAAAAAATGCAGAACTTTTTTTTAATCATGTAAAAGATGAAACAGGTATAAGAGTCAATATAATCAGCGGAGAAGGGGAAGCATATTATTCAACGACAGGTATTTTAGCTGATGATAAAATTACTGGTGAAAATATTGTTATTATGGATATTGGTGGAGCTTCTACTGAAATAATTCATGTCGACTGTGCCGCAAAGGAAATTGTTAATTCTTTCTCTATGCCAGTTGGTGCAGTTCGAATGAATAACTGGATTGCAAATAATACTCAAGAAGAAAATCTTAGACGCATAAACACTGAATTTAAAAAACAATTAAACTCTATTCTCACTAAAAAACTATATTGTGTTGCTGGCACTATGACTTCCGTTGCAAATATGCATTTAAAAAATAGAGAGTTTAAAGAAGTTGAGGTAAACGGGTGTGAATTTACAGCACAAAATGTTAGAGAAATGTATGATGAATATAAAAATTTAAAAGAAGAAGATCTTTTGAATCTGTTTCCTTTCTTGGGAAAGAGATCTAGAACTATTCATTCAGGTATAAAATTAGCCATTACTGTATTTGATTGGCTAAGTATTGAGGATGTCTATGTGTCTACTTATGGACTTAGATATGGAACTCTGTTGAATGGATTTTTGGAGGAGAAATATGTTAGCAAACGAATCTGAGTATGAAAGAGTTAATGTTCCTTCTGGAGAGTTACTTTTTAAAAAAGGTGAAGATGCAGATTATATCTACCTTCTCGAATATGGGCATGTTGCTGTCTTTAATATCTCTAGTCAAAATCGATTAATTCCTATGTTTTCTAAAACCGATCATGGGATCATTGGTGAAGATAGTGTCTTACAAGAAAAACCAATCTATAAAAATAATGCTGTTGCCTTGAAAGATTCTTCATTAATTAAAATCCCGACTGCAGAAATTCATTTATTTCTTAGTTCATCAGCGAACTGGTTAGAAAATATAATGTTTGAACTATCTGGAAAGGTGACTAATACTGCAGAAATTGTGTTAGGCCATAATATAATAGACGAAAGATTGAACGACTCAGTAAGTTTTACTGATGAAGAATTAAAGAGATTAAGAGATAGTATTAAAGACTAATATATTTCTGTCTGCTCAGTTGAATAGCAGTTTGAATTATTTTCTCTTGTGCTCTCTTTATTTCTGCTTTTTTGTGAGATAGATCTTGTGACATGATTGAATAAGCCTGTTCTGCTAAAGATCTTTCAATTGCACCTAGAGCCTTTCTTTGAAGGTCAATTGGTAGGGGATGTAAGGCAAGTCCTATGATCGCATGGTTCACTCTACTAAAAATCTTATTAATATTTTCATTAGATAATTGAAAAAGGTTTTTGAAAGAGAAGCTTTGTTCAGACAGTTCTCTCGCCATAATTGCATTACGTTGTTTTATGTTTGCTAATAATTTTTGTTTTTCTTTTTCATCCATGAACTGAAGCATTTCAATAATCTGTTGTCTTCCATTGATAAAGATGTTGTTTTGTTCGTTTGTTGTCTCGCTCATCTTTAGGTTCTCCTATGATTTATGCTTCATATTTAACTTTTTCTGATTCAAACTTTTGTTCAGCATTCTCAAGATAAGTTTGATGTTCAGTTTCACGTTTTTCAATTTCTTTATCTTGTGCTATTTGTAATTCTGCTAATTTCGTTTTGTGGTTGTCTTGAAGTTCGCTAACCATCCTCTCAAAACGCATATTTTCACTTTCTAAAATCTCTTTATTCTTTTTTCTGATACCAATGAGCTTGGTTTCCATTTGATTTTTTTCATTTAGAATTTCTTTGTCATAGTCTTTTTTAATTTTAGTAATAGTGGCTTTGCTGTTTTCACTAAGTTTATCTATCTCATCTCTTAGCTCTCTTTTAATTTTCTTTACTTCAAACTGATGGCGGTTTTCAACAGCTTCTACTTGTCTTGCTCTAATTTGTTGTTTTACTCCGTCCATCAATAATCCTTAGTAAAAGATAAAATGATAAAAATCATTCCAACTACAATGATACGATATTAAACAAATTTATTTCAAGGGGAGGAAAACCTGGCCACTCTCTCCGCTATCTTATTGAAATTAAAAAACTCTTTCAAAGTAGTTAAACACGTAATAATCTAGTATGGATGAATAACAATAGAATTATCTTAAATTTAAAAAATATTGATGATTTTAAGGCTTGGATAAATCTTAATTTACATAGCATTTCATGGGAAGGAAGGAACCTTGAGTCTTTTAATCAATTTTGGAGGGAGCTTTTCCCTATAGAATTGGAGATTAGTGAATATTTTGAGAATCTAGCCATGGCTAAAAGTTTAGCTAGTCAGGGACCAGTCTTATCTTGGATTAACTGGTTAGAGAGAAAATTAATTGTATATTTGTTCATTTTTAAAAATGTACAAATTCAAACTCTTTCTGGGCTTTCGAATTATGAGCCTTCATCACTAAGCCTCATTATAAGAAATTTTTTTGTAGATCAATTCCCAAATTTAGAAGAAGATATAAATAACAAACTTCAAATTTCTAACATCTTATCTCCTGGTAATACAGTCACGTTTTCAGAGCTAAAAGAGTTACTCCCAGAGTCGAAAGAAATTGTTGGCGCTACAAATGACGAAGTGATGACAGACTTAGAAGTTACGCTTTATGATGATTGGAAAACAATTTACACTGAATTTTGTACAAAACCACAAACTCAACTACAAGAGAAGATTTTAAAAGAAAGAAGCTTTGTTAAAAGAAATTTTAAATTCTTAAACGAAATAGTTTTCCTTTTTGTTTTAGGAGCTCTTTTTATTTTCTTAGTTAAGGTTGGAAATAAAACTTACGAAGATTACCTCGTTGAAAAGATCAGTCTTTTTTCTCCAAACTTTTTTTGGTTAGATAAAAACGTATCCTTTAAGAGCTCCTCCCTACCAACCCCTAATGAAATTACTGAGGATAGAATAAACGAGTTAGAGCAATTAGAAAGCAAGCAGGTATTTAAAGATGTAACAGCTTCAACTCGTTATGAGGTTGAATCTGATGTTGTTTTAACATCTGTCGATACTCTTCCAAAAGACTTTTCTGCAGCAACATTTGAACAATCAAATTATGAAGAAGTAAGAAAAGGTGGATATAGAAATAACAGGTATGGTAGGCGAAAAGCATATAGGGTAATGATGGCTTCTGTTAACCCTTTAAGAATAAAAGAAAAAGTTATTGGCATGATTTCTTCCTATGGAATCAAACAAGTTGATAATGTTAAACCTGGAACACAAATACCTGGTGGAATTTATTTCAATCTATATGTTCCAAGGGAAAACCTAAAAACATTCCTTAAAGAAGTAAGTAAGTTTGAAATGAAATCTACCATTTTGGAAAGTAAAACGGTTTTTGGTGGGCCAGCAGGTATGGATAAAGTGTTTGTGTGGGTAAAATCTATATAAATTCAAAAAAATAAAAAAAAATTAAGTTAATGCAAAAAAAAGATTGACTTTAATTTGAAACTTCAGTAAATTAGCGATCCGCAATCATTGATCTAAAGTATAATGTGGGGGTGTAGCTCAGTTGGGAGAGCATCTGATTTGCATTCAGAGGGTCGCAGGTTCGACTCCTGTCATCTCCACCAATTAACTTTAGAAACTTTGAAAAAAAGTTAAAAAAAAGATTGCAGATTAAAATTTTGAGTGCTAAACATACGGAACTCAAAAACATGATCTTTGACAATTGAATAATTAAGTAAAAAAGTTTTGTGTCCTTCGGGATACGAAAATAGATGAGAAGGAACCCGTTCAATAAAAAACTCTAGTAGTTTTATAGTTAGTTGAATGAATGGTTTATG
>CAXPDR010000006.1:0-73908 GCA_964215955.1 Flavobacteriaceae bacterium | reverse complement strand
TTAATGAAGATCCAATTCCTGGACATATGGGTGGAAAGTCATCAACAGATGAGTTAGGTGGAGATCCACTTTCTGGAAAAGTAAACCCTGGTGAAGTCAAACCAGGAGATGAGAAAAAAGATCCGACATTTAGTGAAGATCCAATTCCTGGACATATGGGTGGAAAGTCATCAACAGATGAGTTAGGTGGAGATCCACTTTCTGGAAAAGTAAACCCTGGTGAAGTCAAACCAGGAGATGAGAAAAAAGATCCAACATTTAATGAAGATCCAATTCCTGGACATATGGGTGGAAAGTCATCAACAGATGAGTTAGGCGGAGACCCACTTTCTGGAAGTGTAAATCAGGAAGGTAAAAATCATGGTGCTCAAGAAAGTAGTCTAGGGAACCCATTAGATGAACTTAAGAAGTCTTCCCAAAAAAGGTCTGAAAATGATGGAAGTATCTATGATAAAGAAGATTCTCCTTTAGAGGAGAAAGATGATTTATCAAATTACGCTGTTATGGATGGCTTTAATCCTAAAGCTGAAAAGAAAGATGAAGACGGTACTCCTATTATTGAATCTTCGAATGATAAATTAACTCATCCGAATAAACCTGGAGATGAAGTAAGTTCTAGGTCCGAGGAATTAACTCACCCTGATGAGAATACTCATAATCAAATTGACGATACCTTTTCTGATAACTCAGCTTATTCAAATACTGAATATGAAGCAGACATGCTTGATGCTTTAGGTGGAGGATTAACGAAAGCTGAGCGGATAAAACATTATGAAGGTAGTGAAC
Organism: Flavobacteriaceae bacterium; assembly: GCA_964215955.1. Classification (GTDB taxonomy): domain Bacteria; phylum Bdellovibrionota; class Bacteriovoracia; order Bacteriovoracales; family Bacteriovoracaceae. Next base: position 73,122 of record CAXPDR010000006.1, on the reverse strand, counting down.
AGCCAATTGATCTTAAAACGACTTATATTGGGGAGGCCAAAAAAGAGGAGAAAAAGGAAGGTCCTGATTTAAATCAAATCATAGGGCAAGAAGTAAACCTGGATTTGGAGTCGGGACAATTAAAGGTTGTATTGAAACAAAAAACAAGTGTAGGAAATGATATTACTTTCATTTGTGAATTTGAGGACTTCTATGAAGATGAACTAGTTGTTCAGGCCCCTAAGAATTCATTGGCAGTAGGCTCTCATGTTAGGGCGATGGTATCACTCCTCTATAAAGGTGAAAAAGTGAAAGTTGAATGCGCTGGAACAATAGAAGAAATTGAAGAACTGAGTGAACATAAAGATACATTAATTGTTACATTAGACAAAATAAATAAAGAAAACTATGAAAAGTTCATTGCACTTTACCAAGAAAGGCAAGGAAGTATTAACGAATTTATGGAGATGGCAAAGGGGTACTAATATTTAGATGAAAGATAGTAAGAAACAAGAACTATTTAAAGAGTTTTTAAGCTCCGGCGATATTTTAATTGCTGATAAGAGTTCTGCGTCTAGAAGACGTCTTACTAAAACATTAGTCGATATGGGCGCTAATCGATCACGTATTGATAGCGTTGCTCATTATGCAGAAGCTATCGATGTCGTTACCACTAAAAAACCCAAATTAATTTTATCAGACTATGAATTAAATGGTGGCTCAGGCTTTGACTTATTTAAAGAAACTCGAGAGAAATTTCCTGATGAGAAAAAAATGGTCATGATTCTCGTTACTTCAAATATTTCTCAGTCAGCTGTGGCAAAAGCAGCAGAAGAAGATGTAGATACCTTTATAATAAAACCATATACAGTACAAAGCTTAGAAAAAAGTTTAATTGGAACTGTCATAGGTAAGTTGCATCCTAGTGAATATGTTAAAACTATTGAAGCCGGGAAAGAAAAGATGTTTGCCGGAGAATACGAAGAAGCATTAGAGCTTTTTGATAAGGCTAAAGGCCTTAATAAAAAACCTTCTCTTGCTATGTTTTATCATGGACAAACCAAGTATATGATGGAGTTGATGGAAGAAGCTGAAGGTGATTATAAAGATGGATTGGCCATCAATAATATTCACTTTAAGTGTCAAATTGGTTTATATGAACTTTTTATGAAAGATGAGAAGTTTTTTGAGGCTTATTCAGTTGTAAAAAATATTGCTAAATATTTTCCAGCTAACCCTGACCGTCTAAAAGAAGTAGTAAGACTGGCCATGATAACAGAAAATTATATTGATATGGATCTATATTATGATCTTTTCACTCAATTAGATGAAAGAACTGAGGATGTCATCAATTACGTATGTTCTGGAATGTATATCAACGGAAAATTCCACTTTATGAATGATAAAGTTGAAGAGGGCCGAGTTATCTTCGATAAAGTGGGTGTGTCTTGTTCGGGTACAGCTAAATTCCTGACAGCAATGATAAAGCTTTTGGTCGAATACAATGTGTTTGATGATGCTCAGAAATTAGTTTCTAGGTATGATACAAATCCAGAGGATCAAGGTTCATATATGATTGGTAGCTATATTGCTAATAGTAACTCAAGTAATAATACTGAGATCATCTCAAAAGGATTAGAACTTTGGAATAATGGTCACAAGGACCCTGTGGCAATGAGAGTCTTAATTGATGCCTTAAGAAAAGATGGAAATAGTAAAAAAGCTGATGAATATTTAGAAGAGGCAGAGCACCTATGGCCTAATGAGTTCGGGGCATTAAAGCTAAATGCTGCTTAATTAATTTCCGATTATTTTACTTCAATAGTAATACCTTTACGTTTTGTTATTTATTTGTTGTCCTTATATAGGAAAAAAAATTAATCCTATGGATGGGAGTCAGTATGTCACTTGTAAAGAATATTCTATTTATCACCATTTTTTTTGTTCTAATTTCTAAGTTTGCTGATGCACATACACATGTGAATCCAACATTTCAAAATGATTGGAAGATGATTGCTTCGGTAAAGTCCGAAAACTTTCAAAAGACTTTGAAAGAAATGTCTGAATTGGATCTTGATATTGCAGGGGTTGATACTAAAAATCAAATTGTAGATGTTCTTATTAGTGATATTGATTACAAGTTATTAATCAAAAATGGATATAAGGTCACAATTAACGAAATTAAAGGAGTATCAGCTGCTCCAGATGTTGAATATAAAAACCCGGAAGAAATCGAGTTATTAGTTAAGGAGTTTGCGGATAAGTATCCGGCCATTACAAAAAGAATTAGTATTGGAAAATCCCTTGAGGGAAGAGACATTTGGGCCATAAAAATTTCAGATAATCCAGAAGTTAATGAGTTAGATGAACCGACTTTATTGTTCAATTCTATGCACCATGCAAGAGAAATTATGACTCCAGAAGTTTCGCTGGATATTATTGAAACATTATTAAATGGTTATTCTAGTGATCCTAAAATCACAAACTGGGTCAATGAAAATCAAATTTGGGTTATTCCTATGTTTAATGTTGATGGAAATAATAAAATGTGGAGTAGTGATAAATGGTGGAGAAAAAATACTCGTGGAGGGTATGGAGTTGACTTGAATAGAAACTATCCAGCTGGTTGGAATAAATGTAATGGATCTAGTGGGTGGAGATCATCTCAAACTTATCGTGGTCCAAGTCCTGCATCAGAACCTGAAACACAAGCGATGATGAATTTCATTAAGGAAACTAGGCCTGTCTTTGATATTTCTTATCATTCTTACTCTGAATTAGTTATTTATCCATTAGGGTGTAATCCTGAGAGAACAATTAATAAAGATGTCATTGAAAAAATTGGGAAAGAAATTGGAAAAAAGTTAAATTATGCAGCAGGTACGGCTTGGGAGCTTCTTTATAATGCTGATGGTGGTGATATTGATTGGATGTATGAAGCCTATCAAGTTATTCCATATGTTATAGAGTTAAATAGTAGAAAAGAAGGGTTTCATCCTGATTATGCTACATGGAGAGATAAAACTGTAAAGCGAAATCAAGCAGGTTGGATGCACCTTTTAGAGAGAGTTTCTCAGTCTGGTATTAGAGGAAGTGTTACTGTTAATGGAGAAAAAATAACAGATTATAAAATCGAAGTTGAAACTAATAATCTACTTGTTAATAATTATTTAAGTCACCATACAGGAATGTTTCATTTAGTATTAAATCCAGGTTCTTATAATTTAAAGTTTAAAGTTGATAAAAAAGTGATCGGCACTAAAAAAATCGATGTTAAAGATCAACTTAGAAGGGTAGTAATTAAACTATGAGAGTTTTAATTGTTGATGATGATAGTGATATCAGAGATATAATTGAATTCACCTTTAATTGTGAGGTTGAGTCTGAGTTTATTCATGCTGAATCAGGAAATGAAGCAATTAAGATAATTGATAATGATCCAAATATAAATCTTATTATTTGCGATTATAATATGCCAAATGGAAATGGTGGAGAGGTTTATAAACATTTAATCCAACAAAAAATAGAAATTCCTTATGCTTTTTGTAGTTCAGAAGTTTCACAAGATCATTCCGAATTTGAGAATAGTACACTTCTTCTAGGTGATATTACCAAACCGTATCTCTATGAAGGAATTCAAGAAATTATAGAAAAGTACAATCAAAAGTATGATGAGAGAGAAAGCTTTTGTGAGAACAGAGATATTCATATTGATGTTAGTTTAGATTTATTATTGAAAACGAAAGTTTTACCTTGCGATATTTTCATTAAATTAAATAATGGCAAAGTCATGAAGGTTCTAAATAAACAAGATATCTTCTCAGAGCAAGAGTATAAAAAGTATTTGAATAAAGGAATTGAAAACCTAGTTATATCAAGAGAAAACGCCATAGACTTTATAAATCATGTGGTTAATGAAATTGATAGTATTCTAAAAGATGAAAAAACTAGTTCAGAATCAAAAGTTTTTGATGCTCATTCTGTCATCATGTCTACAGTAACTCATCTTGGTCTCTCCGAAAAAGTTGTAAGAGCAACGACATCAAGTGTAGATTTTGCACTTGATCTATTTGCAAAGAGTAAGGACTTTAAAAAACTAGAACAACATATTTTTGGACACCCTGAAAAATATCTAACTACCCACAGTGTGGCCCTGTCTTTTATTTCTGTTGCAATACTTAAAAATACCAAGTGGGATTCTCCTGATACTAGAAATAAACTTGTTCTTGCAGGTTTTTTGCATGATGCAACTATTAGAGACCCTTCTTTAGATGAAAGTATTTTTAATGAGGAGTCTAAACTTTTAACAGTTAAAGAACATCCTAACGAGGTACAAGAATTATTAAAAAAACTAAAAGACGTTCCACCTGATGTTGATAAGATTTTATTGGAACATCATGAGAGACCGGATGGTTCAGGTTTTCCAAGAGCTTTAAGTGGGAGTCAGATATTTCCGCTTTCTAGTATTTTTATTTTTGCGCATGATGTTGTAGATGTAATTTTTGAATTACAGAAGCAAGGAAAGGAAATTAGTGAAGATATAATCCAATCCCAAATACTAATCGGGGATTATGATACGGGCAATTTTAGTAAATGCTATGAAGCATTTTTAAAGACTAAAATCTTTGAGTGAGGAAGGTATGAATAAGTCTGTTTTATTATATGATTCAGAATGTGCTCTATGCACGAGATTTAAAAAGGCACTTGAATATTTGGATACTGATGGAATTCTAGAATATAAGTCCATTTACGATCAAAGTGTATATATTAATTATCCTGAGCTTAATGAGGATGAGTGTAAGGAAGTTGTTCACTTAATCGATCCAAGTGGAAAAATTCATACCGGTGGTGATGTTGTTATCTATCTCACTAAAATTTTCCCTGGTGTCTCGAAATTCTCATGGTTATTAGAAAGTGACTCTGCCAAAAAGGCATCTTCTGCCTTCTATAAAAAAATTAATGAAATGCGAATTATGAAAAAAAGAAACTGTTATACATGTGGAAACAAATTTAAAAAGAGTTCTAAATGAAAAAGATTATTTTTATTGCACTAAGTTTTTATTTTACCTCAGCAGCCTATGCCCTTTTTCCTATCATCGATATAAAAAATATCAATGGTGATTACTTGGATGAAACAGGGAAAGCTCATGCAGAAAAAGCCTATTACGAACTACCTTCAGTTAAAATTAGACACTCTGATATAAAGATTAAGGTTGATAAAAAGGAAAAGAATCTTGTTATCAGTGATCCTAATACTTCAGTTGAATTGGATTTTGACTTTAGCTTTTTAAATGTTTTTAAAGCATTTTCATTTGATAATATGCAAATTAAATCTGATAAAAAAATCTTTTCGGTTACTAGTAGTGATTTGGATCTGTATATTTCTCCGACAAAATACGAACTTTCCGAAGCTTATATTGAAACCGATGTTACGAATCTAGATATTGGGAATGGTGATGATATAGATATCGCAGATGGATTACTTTTAAATGGTTTACTTAAAATTAAGTCTATTCATTTTTCAGATTTTGATGATGTTGTTTTTGAGGATCTCTTAACTGAAAATCCAGATATGGCTGATTCTGTGGCAACTCTTCTTAAAAAAAGAGGGCAATCTTTAGTTCCAATGGTTATTAGATTTGTTAACTTCCAAATCAAAAAGGGAACTTTCTCAGGTGTGAGTAAAATAGATAGTTATATTAACTTATGGCTGAGAACAAGGGGGACTGTAAAAGCAGATAGGAAAAAAGAGATCTATGAGATTCACTTACAAAAAGCTAAGTTAGGTATTTTCTCAATTAGAGGAACCATTATGAAAATGATTAAAAAGCTTAATCTAGATGGAGTTACAGTTAAGGGGCATAAGGTTTATATCGACTTGAGTAATAAACCGATCCCTGAAGCCTAGTTCTTTCTAACCGCCCCCTTTACGTGGGGATAAACCTCCCAAATATCTCTGGTTGTAATAATAGATAAAAATTTCTAAATGACCTTGAAGTTTTTCCAAACTTTGAGTCGTACACCAAGTTCTTCTTACAAAAGTAGAGATACCATCTCTCATCATAGCTAGTGTTTGATTTATGCAAAAGATTGGATCATAGTTTTTGTTCTTAAGTTCTCCCTGTCCGGCAACTGTCGCTTTTTGACTTTTGTATTGTCTATAATCGGAGCTTGGGAAGTAACTTCTTACAAACAAATCATAGCTTTGATGCTCATCTGATTCAATGAGTGCCCTTGGTTGAACTATTGATTTTAGAGCCTCAAATGTATTTGTTAATGAAGTCAAATGTTCTGACTTTCTGTAACCATACTTTTTCCTAGATAGTTTTGCCAAATGCCCAAATGCAGGTATCTGAGCAACATTTGCACTTAAGATAAACCTTCTCTTTGCATCTACTGCCACGGTTACTGTAGCTGGTTTTAACTTCGTTTTCTCCTTTGTTATTAAATCATCGAACTGTAGATGATTAACCTGAGATTTACGTAATTTTTGGTTAAATCTTACATTTTTAATTTTGGCTTTTCTTGCCCAGTAATCAAACCTTCTTGCTACAGTTTTTTTATTCACCTTAGCAATTCTAGCAGCTCTTTTTTGGGTTACTTTCGCGCAGAACAAACTTAGTAATAGATCATTAACTCGACGTTTCTTTTGCTTGAACTCAAGTGTCCCTGTACTTGCACTGAATTTTGCACCACAGTCTTTACAAACAAAACGTTGAATTTTTCTGGAATCATTTCTTCTAAAGTAGCTTCCATCTTTAATAATTTTTTCAGATTTACATGATAATTTTGGGCAGTTTCGTTTCATGAAGAAACTAGAAGCAAGCTGAAGTTAAATAAGTATTAACTAACCTATTTAAATTATTGAAGATTGATGAAAGCTTCATGACTTTAAATTCTGTACGGGATAACTAAGTTATCCCCACGTATGTATGTCGGTTAGTAAGTCTTTTCTAATTTGAGATATAACCGATACATAAGATAAGAAATTAGTAAACCAAGTAGCGCTCCAAAAAAGATATCGCCTGGATAATGTCTGGCCAGATATACTCTAGAGTATGCGACTAAGCCGGCATAAACAAAGAATGCGGAGATCAGTTTTCTTCTTCTTTTTACAAAAAGCCAAAAAATAAATACGAGAGCAAAACTATTTGAAGCATGGCTTGAGACAAAGCCATACTTTCCTCCCCAACATTTTTTTCCAGCTAAATGGACTTTTTGTGAGAGTTCTTGATTATGACATGGTCGAAGCCTTTTTATAGGATTTTTGAAAACACGGGTTGAAATCAGATCACTTAAGCCAAAACTGAGTATGACAAATATTAAAGGAATGATGAACTTTTTTCTAAACTCATAAAATCCCAAAAATATAAAAGTTCCTAATAGCAGAAGCATTAAATATTTATTATATGAAATCGCCAACATTATAGGATCAAGGTTGGGATGATGAAGACTATTAAAAAATAAAAAAAGATTGGTATCTATTTCATTGAGAAAAGTTAACATCTATAGGCGTCCAAAAGCTTTTCTTATCCTAAGAATTATGACAGCAAAAATGGCCTCTTTGACAATTCCACCACTCATTTTTGATTGGCCATCTCGCCTTTCAGTAAAAATGATTGGCACTTCTTTAATTCTAAGACCCATTGACCAAATTCTAAAATTAAGTTCTACTTGAAATGAATATCCATTAGAAATAATTTTATCTAAGTTTAGTTGCTCTAATGCTTTTCTAGAGAAGCATTTGTAGCCCCCAGTAACATCTAGAACTTTTAAACCTGTAATCAATCTTGTATATATACTAGCCCCATAAGAAAGAAGTAATCTTCTAAAAGGCCAATTAATAATTCTGATGCCATCAATATAACGAGAACCTATAACTAAATCATTAGTTTGCGCAGCTTCTAGGATTTTTTCAATGTCTTTAGGGTCGTGGGAAAAATCACAATCCATTTCAAATACAAATTGGTAATCTCTATTTAAAGCCCATTTAAACCCAGTAATATAGGCAGTCCCTAATCCTAGTTTTCCTTGTCTTTCTATAAGGTGATAATTTGGATTATTTTCTTGAAACTTTTTAACTACATCTGCAGTTCCATCTGGTGATCCATCATCTATAATTAAAACATGTAAATCTGGATAGAGCTCTTTAATATAATTGAGCATTTTCTCAATATTATCTATTTCATTGAAAGTAGGAATTATAAGAAGAGACTTGCTGTAAGGTAACATTTAGAAAATCTCCTTTGCTATTTCTACAATATTGTCACTTTTTGTCATGGCGTAGTAATGTAGGCATGGGGCGCCCTTTGCTTTTAACTCTTTTGATTGTTGAATCGCCCATTCAATTCCAACTTTTTTTACATCCTCATTATTTTTACATTTTTCTATCGCATCTACTAAGTCGTCAGGTAAATCGATATGAAAAATGCTAGGAAGAACTGTTAATTGAGTTTTGGTGCTAATAGGCTTTAATCCTGGAATTATAGGTATATTAATTCCAGCATCTCTACATTCTTTTACAAAATTAAAATATTTTTGATTATCAAAAAACATCTGAGTAACAATATACTCCGCTCCTAAATCTACTTTCTTTTTTAAGTACTTTAAATCCGTATGAAAGTTGGGTGCTTCAAAATGTTTTTCTGGATAACCAGCAACACCAATACAGAAATTAGTTGGAAAAGCATTTTCAACTTCTTGATTTAAATATTGACCTTGATTCATTCCCTTTATTTGTTCGATTAATTCAGACGCGTAATTGTGCCCTCCTGGTGTAGGAGTAAAACGTCCTTCAGTTTTAATGGCGTCTCCCCTTAAGGCCAACACATTATCAATCCCTAAGAACTGTAAATCTATGAGAGCATTTTCAGTTTCTTCTTTGGAGAAACCTCCACATATAATATGAGGTACTGTATCTATGTGAAACTTATTCATTAAGGCTGCACAGATCCCAACGGTCCCAGGTCTTTTTCTAATAGAAACTTTCTCTAATAGACCATGCTCTCTTTTTTTATACATGTATTCTTCACGATGGTAAGTAACATCAATAAATTTTGGTTGAAACTCCATTAAAGGCTCAATTTGATTGAACAAATTTTGGATACCCTGTCCTTTCATAGGTGGAAGAATCTCCATTGAAAAAAGAGTTTTTCCTTTAGAATTATTAATATGGTCTATAATTTTAGTCATTCATTTTCCTAATCATAAATAAGGATGGATCTAAGCCATTTTTCAGTTTCCTCTAGATTATAACCTTTTCGCTCAGCATAGTCTAAAACTTGATCTTTTTCTATTTTTCCAATATTGAAATATTTAGCTTCTGGATGCGAGAAGTACCAACCGCTGACGCTAGAAGCAGGAAACATTGCACAGGACTCTGTTAGAGTCACTCCAATATCATTCGCATTTAATAGCTTGAATAGTTTCTTTTTCTCTGAATGATCCGGACAAGAGGCATAACCTGGTGCTGGTCTAATTCCCTTGTACTTTTCCCTAATAAGATCATGATTAGAAAAATTTTCATTTGGTGCATGGCCCCAAAGCTCTTTTCTAACTTTTTCATGCATATATTCTGCAAAGGCTTCTGCAAAACGGTCTGCAATAGTTTTAATCATTATAATGGAGTAGTCATCATTTTCGTCTTCGAATTTCTTTAAAATAGGATCTAAGCCTAGCCCCGTCGTAACAATAAAAGCACCAATATAGTCTTTAATTCCACTTGATTTGGGAGCAATATAATCACTTAAGCAGCGATTAAAAGAGGTATCTTCTTTCATCTTTCTCTGAGATCTTAGCATACAAAGAGTCTCAATAGTTTGATCGTGATTAGAGTCAAAAAGTTCAATATCATCAACTTTGGAGTTTGCTGGGAAGAATCCAATTTTAGCTTTATTAAGCTGTAGTCCTGAATCAATTAATAGTTGAATATATTTTTGAGCGTCTTGAAAGAGCTTTTGAGCTTCTTCTCCATATTTCTCATCTTCCAAAATCTTAGGATATGGACCTTTCAATCTCCATGCTGAAAAGAATGGGGTCCAATCGATATAGTTTTTAAGAGTTTCTAATGAAATATCGTTAAACTCACGTACCCCAAGAAATTTAGGTTGAGTTATCACTGACTTTTCCCAATCTATGGGGAAATAGTTTTTTCTGGCTTCATTGATGGAGATAGTTTCGTATTGTTGTTTACCACTGTAATTTTCTCTCATCCCTTGATATTGAGATTTCGTTTGCTCATGGATATTTTCTTTTTGAGTTAAAAGCATTTGAGCAATAGGAACAGACTTTGAGGCATCGGCTACATGTATGACTGTTCCTTCGTAATGTGGATCCACTTTTACCGCAGTGTGAATTCTAGATGTCGTAGCTCCACCTAACATCATAGGTATTTCAAAGTCTTGTCTTTGCATTTCTTTTGCAACATCAACCATTTCGTCTAAGCTAGGAGTAATTAAACCAGAAAGCCCAATGACATCTACATTTTCTTCTTTAGCTTTTCTAAGTATATCTTCACAAGGAACCATAACTCCCATATCAATTATTTCAAAATTATTGCAACTAAGAACAACGGAAACTATATTTTTACCAATATCATGAACATCACCCTTAACTGTTGCAAGAAGAATTTTTCCTTGAGATGAACCTGCCCCTTTTTCTTTCTCTATGAAAGGGTTCAAGTAAGCCACAGCTTTTTTCATGACTCGAGCTGATTTTACAACTTGAGGTAAAAACATTTTACCTTCGCCAAACAATTCACCAACAATATTCATTCCATCCATCAAAGGACCTTCGATTAATTGAAGCGGCCTCTCAAATTGGTGTCTGGCTTCTTCGACATCTTCATCAATATAATCGGTAATACCTTTAACTAAAGCATGAGATAATCTTTCGTTAACTGAAAGTTTTCTCCAGGCTTCATTCTTTACCTTTTCCTTTTTTTCACCTTTTACAGTTTGAGCAAACTCTAGAAGTCTTTCTGTTGCCTCTGGTGATCTATTTAAAACAACGTCCTCACATCGTTCTCTTAAGTCTTTTGGTATAGAATCATAGACCTCAAGCATTCCAGGGTTAACAATCCCCATATCCATTCCTGCTTTTATGGCGTGATATAAAAATACAGAGTGGATAGCTTCACGTACTATATTATTTCCCCTGAAAGAAAAAGATAAATTTGAAACACCACCACTGACCTTAGCATAAGGCAGATTATCTTTAATCCATTTAGTCGCATTAATGAAATCAACTCCATAGTTATTATGAAGTTCTATTCCTGTAGCTATAGCAAGAATATTAGGATCAAAAATGATATCCTCAGGTGGAAAGTTTACTATATTAACTAGAATTTTGTATGCTCTTTCACAAATCTCAATTCTGCGCTCAAAAGTATCTGCTTGCCCAGTTTCATCAAATGCCATGACAACAGTAGCTGCACCGTAACGTTTTATTTTCTTTGCTTGCTCAATAAAAACCTCTTCACCTTCTTTTAGAGAAATAGAATTTACAACAGCTTTTCCTTGAACACATTTGAGACCAGCTTCAATAATTTCCCACTTAGAGGAATCAATCATTATAGGTATTCGAGCAATATCAGGTTCTGCTGCAATGAGATTTAGAAATCGAACCATGGCGGCCTTACCATCAATCATTCCGTCATCCATATTTACATCAAGGATTTGTGCTCCATTTTCAACTTGATCTTTGGCCACTTCAAGAGCATCTTCAAAACGACCCTCTGCAATCATTTTCTTAAAACGAAGAGAACCGGCAATATTTGTTCTTTCACCAATATTCACAAAATTGATATCAGAGGTCACAGTAAAAGGTTCTAGTCCTGACAGGTGAGCAAGATGATCTTTCTTGGGGACAACTCTTGCAGAATAATTTTGAGCCCTTTTTGCAATGGCTTCTATATGTTGATAACTTGTCCCGCAACACCCACCAATAATGTTTATAAAACCTTCTTTTAAATATTCTTCAACAATGTCTGCCATCTGTTCTGGAGATTGGTCATATTCTCCAAACTCATTTGGAAGACCAGCATTTGGGTAAATACAAATTTGAAAGGGAGCTTTTTCTGCCAAAGTCTTAATGTATGGTCTCATTAAGTCTGCACCTAAAGCACAATTTATTCCAATACTCATTAGCGGGAGATGTGAGACTGAATAGAGAAATGCCTCAACTGTCTGACCTGATAAAGTTCTTCCTGAAGCGTCAGTGATAGTTCCTGAAACCATGATTGGCAGAGGAGGCTTATTTTCTTCTTCAAAATAAGTTTCAATTGCAAATAATGCTGCCTTTGCGTTTAGAGTATCAAAGATTGTCTCCACCAAAAGAAAGTCAACTCCGCCTTCTACTAAGCCTTTAACTTGTTGCTTGTATGCCTTTACAAGATCATCATATGTTACGGCCCTAAAACCGGGGTCATTAACATCGGGTGACATTGAAGCAGTTTTATTAGTTGGACCAATTGATCCTGCAACATACCTCGGTTTACTAGGATTTTTCTTTGTATACTCATCACAAACTTGCCTTGCTATTTTTGCACTTGCAATGTTCATTTCATCAACTAAGTTTTGCATTTCATAGTCGGCCATAGCAATGGTCGTTGCAGAGAAGGTATTGGTTTCGATAATATCTGAACCTACATCCAAGAAGCGCTTATGAATTTCTTTGATAACTTCTGGTTTGGTAATTGAAAGAAGATCATTATTTCCTTTCACCGGCATGTGATAGTTTTTAAATCTTTCGCCTCGATAATCTTCTTCAGTAAGCTTGTACTTTTGAATCATAGTGCCCATAGCACCATCAAGAATGAAAATCTTTTTCAACTTTTACCGCCTTTATACTTGATGCATTAGTGTATTATTTATTTAGTTTTTTAGCAATAATTCTTTATGCATTAGCTAATATTTGTTAAAGTCTTTAGCATGAAAAAATTTGTTAAATTAAAACCATTTATATCCAATACCATTTGGGCTGGAACTAAATTAGCAGAAGCAAAAGCCATTGATCCTTCTGAAAAAGTTGGTGAAACTTGGGAAATTTCCTCGCTAGATGGGAAGTCTTCTTTGATAGGAGATAAACCATTGTCTGACTTTGCTAAGTTGACTTATTTAACCAAGTTTATTGATACTTCTGATAATTTATCAGTACAGGTTCATCCTACAGATGAGTTTGCTTTAGCTAATGAAAATAGTATTGGTAAGTCTGAATACTGGATTATCTTGGATGCAAAACCAGATTCGGGAATTTTCTTAGGGTTTAAGAATGGTGTAACTAAGAAGGAATTTTTTAATGCTGTTGAATCTCAATTACCAGTTCAAAACTTTTTAAATTATATCCCTGTAAGAAGAGGTGACTTTTTCTACGTTCCAGCTGGAACAGTTCATTCTATTGGAGCTGGTATAACATTGTGTGAAGTCCAGCAGAGCTCTGGTGTGACTTATAGAGTATGGGATTGGAACCGATTAGGAAGCAATGGAAACCCCAGAGAATTACATATTGAAAAAGCTAAAAGTGTTTTAAACTTTAATCCAAGTTTAAATGATGAATTAGAGCGACACTGTAGAAGAGACCTATTAGGTACAGTCGGTATTGTAAACTTAATAGATCGTGCGGACTTTAAGGTAGAGCTTTATTCAAATATGAGCCAAAAAGATCTTCATATTAACCTTAGTGCAAAATCATCAATTGTAGTTCTCTCTGGTAGTATCTCTGGAGAGGCGGATTTAAAACAGTACGAATCAGGTATTGCACTTGATGATGGATTATTAGAACTAGAACTTAGTCCTAATTGTAGTTTTTTAATTGTCTCGGAAAATTGATTTATTCTTCTATTTTAGCCTGCTTGGCTTACTAAAAAATATTCGATAAAATTTAGATATGAACTATTTAGATGAAGCCAATAATGTTTTTAAAATTGAAATTGATGGGATGAAGGAAGTTCAAAATAAATTGAATGACTCTTTTAACTCCATAATTAGTACAATACTTTCTGCTGAGGGCCGCTGTGTTGTCACAGGAATGGGGAAATCTGGACTCATTGGAAAAAAGATTACGGCTACATTAGCATCAACAGGTACCAGAGCTTTTTTTATGCATCCTGGAGAAGCTTATCATGGCGATCTTGGAATGATTCACAGTGGTGATATCGTTTTAGCAATTTCAAATTCAGGTGAAACTGAGGAGGTTATAAAACTTCTTCCCTTTTTTAAAGAAAACAAAAATATAGTCGTTGCTATGGCGGGTAAAGAAGACTCCACCTTGGTAAAACATTCTAATTACTTTATCGATATCGGAGTTTCCAAAGAAGCTTGCCCCCTTGAATTAGCTCCAACCACTTCAACAACAGTGACCTTGGCCATGGGGGATGCAATAGCTATTGCTTTAATGAAGGCAAGAAACTTTAAGGCTGAGAACTTTGCTAAATTTCACCCAGGTGGAAGTTTGGGAAGAAAGCTTTTAACGAAAGTATCAGATGTCATGAAAACTGAAAATTTACCAGTACTTGCTCCTGATGATGACTTTGATAAAATTTTATCAGTAATCTCACAGGCTAGACTTGGGGTTGGGGTAATCTTAGAAAATGATGAAATTAAAGGGCTTATCTCTGATGGAGATATTCGTAGGTTGCTTAAAAATGAAAAAGAAAAAGCCTTAACTAAAACTGCCAAAGACTTTGGCTTTAAAAAACCTGCATTTATCTTAGAAAATGAAAGAATTGTAGTTGCCGAAAATATCATGCAAGAAAGAAAAATTACGACATTACTTGTTGTAGATGAGAATGAAAACTTTAAAGGTATTCTACATCGTTACGATATCTAGTTCTTAGAACAAACGAATGAGTTTGGTTTTAAGTATACTGGCTTGCAATAACTAATCCACTCATTATCAATCATCTCTGCATAACCATAAAACCAAGTTAACTTACAGTCTGAATCTGGAAATAATGGATATTCACTAGCAAGAACATTTGGCTGTGATCCATCAACCGAATAACACCAACCATAAGCTCGCATATGATTATCAGAAATCACTTCGTAGGAATCAAGTCCTGTTGGAGTATTTAAAAGACCACTAATCCCATTTTCATTCCCTAAAAAATCGATTCCAGCTTGCTCTAGCATGTGTATTGTTAAGTGACCTGCCGTAGTTGGAGCTAGGATTTCTATTTCTTGAGAGTAGAAGCTATCATTTTTACAAAGTTGTTTAATTTCTACTACAACAGAGTGAGAGTAAGTACTTAAAAATAGTAAAACAAAGATTAGTGAATTTTTCATAGCTGATTACTAGCTTTAATTATCTATTAAGTAAAGAAGCTTAGATATCTTTCTTGTGAATTGTGTATTCACCAGTATCATTCATTTTCACATCAAGATAACCAGAAAATCCATCTATATCATTTCCAAGTATTTGAAAATTCTTTGGGAATTCATGATAATGGGGTGTTGGGTCATGTCCTAAGAGTTTAGAAATATATAAAGAAATATTAAACTGAGTTGGAATTTTAGGTAAAGTCGGCGGAGTTTTTAGTTCAGTATTATGGGTATAAATTAAAAATGGTATCTCAATCGATGGTTTTTTTAAGGCCGCATGCCCCCAAACACCTTCCTCTCCTAGGCCTTCTCCATGATCTGAAAGATAAAGAACAATGGTGGGAGTATTATAACTTTGTACCAATGTAATCAACTCCTGCATAAATTTATCAAACTCTAATACACTATTATCATAATGAATGACTCTGTTTTTTTTCTTATCTTTAGTTAGAGAAAAGTACGGATCACTATATCTAAGAGCATAAGGAGAATGGCTTCCTCTTTGATGGAGAACTAGAAACTGTTTGGACTCTTCATCAAATGTTTTTGGTATTTCTCTGATAGTTATTCTATCATCTGCTTTATTTGGATTATCAATACTTGGATTTATAAGATCTAGACTTTTATAATAATCAATTTTTTTTGTGCAGATACTATTAGAAATATATCTTAATTGTTGTTCTGATTGGGAAGAGAAGAAGTAGGTTTTAAAACCACTATCTTTAGCTAAGTTAAATAAGCAATTTTTACCTTTTATAACATCTTCGCTTCCTCTTAGGCCATAAGTGGAATTCATAAACATCGCTACAGCAACATCAGTGCTTACTCCTGATGATATGGCCTTGGTATAATAGAAGTTTGGATTTTCTTTTAAGGTTAAGAGGTAAGGAGTAGTGTTTACATTATAACCCAATAGAGAAAGATGATTAGCAGAAAGACTTTCACCTAAAACTAAAATGATATTTCCATCAAAGGATTTAGTTTTTGTAAATTTAACTTGGGGTTTAAAACTTTTTTGTTTCTCACCACCTAACATCTTATAGGGGAGAATTCTTCCAGAAAAGTAAGAAATACTTAGGTAAAGATTCATTCCCATAAACTCTTGGCCTGATGGTTGTCTTCCCCAGGTGTTGCCTGTCATATAGGTTCGAATGGGATTAAAAACCAAATAAAAAATAAAGATACTTGAAACCCAAATAGATGATTTTAGTTTGGGTAGCCTTTTATGGCCGATCCAAATGATAAGCACTGAAGGGATAATTAATATGATTGGAATAAAGAAAAAATGTAAGTTTTCTTTGAGTGTGTAAAAGATTTCAGAGCTTTCTGTAAAAAACAGATATATTGCATTTGGATAAACTGGCATACTGTAAAATTGAATATGCATCATCTGGAAAAAACTGAGAACGAGAATCATGGTCAAGCCAGCTAGCCTCAGCCAGTAACCTTTAATAAAACTAAATAGGAAAAGAGCAATAAATAAACCAATATAGTTTTGAAATGGAATTGTTGATGGAAGTCCTTGATAAATGGAAAATAGGAACTCAGTAAGTACCGTTAAAAGAAATGTTATTATACTTAAAATTAAATTACTCATTTGTTTAGTTTATTCTTTTAAAATCATAAGCTCAAATATACTTCTCTTTTATTTTTGAAATTGCTCTTTTTGATATATGATATTGCTAACAAAAGGCTAAGATTATGAAATGTGTATTAGTGACTGGCGCTGCTGGATTTATAGCAAGTAGGACTTGTGAATTACTCTTAGAACAAGGTGTTGAAGTTGTTGGAATAGACAATTTAAATGATTACTATGATGTAAACCTCAAAGAGTTTAGAAAGAAAAATCTTGAAAAATATTCAAATTTTACTTTCTATAAAGTCGACATTGAGGTGAAGTCCGAACTTGAAGAGGTTTTCTCAAAACATAACTTTGATATCGTTTATAATCTAGCTGCAAGAGCAGGCGTTCGCTATAGTATGGAAAATCCATCCGTGTATGTAAGCACAAATGTCCAAGGTAATCTAAACTTACTAGATTTGTGTCACGAGCATAATGTTGAAAAATTTGTTTTAGCATCAACAAGCTCTTTATATGCAGGAAAGGAAATGCCCTTTGTTGAAACTTTAGACGTTAGTGAACCAATATCTCCTTATGCTGCTACTAAAAAAGGTGCTGAGGTTATGGCCTATTCTTATCATCATCTCTACGGAATTGATGTTTCAATTGTGAGATATTTTACCGTTTATGGACCTGTTAGTCGCCCCGATATGGCTCAACTTAGATTTATGAAATGGATTGATGAAGGAAAAGAGATTCAACTTTTTGGAGATGGTGAACAGTCCCGTGATTTCACGTTTGTTGATGATATCGCCAGTGGAACAATTGCAGCAGGAAAAAAACTAGGCTTTGAAATTATTAATCTTGGAGGAGGAAACAACCCTATTTCTATAAATAAAATGATCCAAACTTATGAACAGTTATTGGGAAAAAAAGCCATTGTGAAAAACTTACCTATGAATAAAGCTGATATGTTGATAACTTGGGCAAATATTGAAAAAGCCAAGTCACTTTTAAATTGGGAGCCAAAGACTACGCTTGACCAAGGTCTTGAGATCTGTGTTGACCATTATAAATCTAATTTGAACTTTTATCAAAATATTAAGCTATAACATTTTAAAAGATCTATGGATTCTGGACTTAGAAAAGGTTTGATTCTATACTAATTTAATGAATGACTTCGAAACTAAGTATATAACCGCAAATAGCGTAGCTCCTAAAGTGAGGGAGTGGATGGAACTAAGTTTTGAACCGGACCCTGATTACCCAAAGGCCATTATTACTAGTATTTACTTTGATACACGAGACTTATTTCATCTAAGAGAAAAAGATGAAAGTGATCATTTTAAGTGTAAATATCGTATTCGCTGGTATAGGGACCCTGTTACTAATAAATCTTCTGACATGGCTTTTCACGAAGTAAAACTTAAAATTGGTGAAAAGCGTTTTAAAAAACGACCTATGAATCCAAATGAATTAGAAAATATAGACCTTAGTTCTGAAAAGTTTTATGGTATCTTTAGGGAATTAAATTCATTTGGAGGATATTTTTCTGGTCACTTATTTCCTTCAATTCAAATTACATATTTTAGGACTAGGTATATCGATCCTCTCACTGGTTTAAGATTATGTGTTGATAGCGATATTCATATTGAAAAAGCAAATAGAAATTTAATTAGAAAAGAGTATAAGCCAACATTTTTAAGAAATTGTGTATTAGAAGTTAAGGGACATTCAGCTGTCTCCCCAGATAGGCTAAAAATAATTGAAAATTTTGGCTTTCAAAAGAATTCTTTTTCTAAGTATGAGGGCTGTTTTAACGAGCTTATTAGGAGTTAATAATGGAAGATTTATTAAATATAAAAGTTTTATCTAATTCAGGCATCCAAAAGATGATGGATATTGGAATTGGGCCATTTTTCTTTGTATTAATGTGTTCACTTATTTCATCTTTCTTAGTTTCTCATCTTTATGTCAGATTTTATGGCACAAAAGGAACAGGTAGTACCCTTCATAGGGCTTTTCCAATTCTTGGAGTTGCTATTACCGCAATATTTGTTTGTCTACAGTTCTCAATCCCGTTATCTCTTGGATTATTAGGAGCCTTGTCTATTGTAAGGTTTAGAACTCCCATCAAAGACCCAGAAGAAGTTGGTTTTATTTTACTTGTAATTGCATCCAGTATTACTTGTGCAACATTTAATATTTCTTTTTTACTTTTAATAATGGCAGTTTCTTTCATAGGGTTGGTTATTCTTAAAAAAGATTTTCCTATTTTTCGAAAAAATAGATATGAGGGTGTCATTATTTTAAATCTTCCAGATTCTGATAATAAGCTTCAAGATAATCTTATTGAAAGATTTTCCACAGGATTAGTTCGTGGAAAGTTAGATAGTATCACTGAGACTGAGTTTGGTGCGACAATTTCATATTCTTTTTCAGAAAAAGATAAAGACAGTATTTTAAAAATCAAGAGTCAAATAGCTGAGCTAAGTCCAAACGTGAAAACAAATATTTTCTTCAATCAAACTCATTTATAAAATGAAACAATTGAAAACCTTTTTATATTTTCTAGGCTTATTTGCCTTAGTTTTGATTTCTAAGAAGCTAATGAAGGATGATTATAAAGAAGGAATTCAAATCTACTTAAATGAATCGGAAAATGCAAAGGCTATTTACACCGGAAGAACTAGGAACGCTTATAATCCGATTGATCAAGCTTATATCGTAACTGATAAATTAAAAGAGTTCATTAAAATGGACATTGAACTACCTAAAATATCTATTCCAGTCTTATCAGTATGGGTTGATCCTAATGACTTATACAGCGAGGAAAGGGGAATTGTAAAAAACTCTTTTAAGCGAGGAAGACTTTGGGAAAGAGCTTCATATATTAAGTTGTATCATAAGGGAAAACTTGAGTTTGAAAGTTTCGCTGGAATACGTCAACATGGTAATGGCTCAAGAAAAGAGAAAGTAAAAAAGAAAAGCTATAGGTTTTGGTTTAAAAAGGAATATGGTGAGGCAAGCTTTCTTAAGAAATTTGATATAACTCGAAAACAAGGTGTTGATATTGAAAGACTTGTCCTTAGAAGGGAAGGGCATTTTCAGTTCTACAATCAATTTATTTCTTACCTTTATTCAAAATTAGGAACTAAAACAGCAAAGTTTGAAACAGTCCTATTTTATTTAAATGGGAAAAAACAAGGGCTTTATACTATTACGGAGCATTTAACGAGAAAACAATTCGCAAAATCTGTAGGCCATAATAACTTTATGTTCCTTAAATTGAGAGGAACTCAGCCTATTAAGGATCGAGTATCCTATGAACGAATGCGTGGAAATATTGTTAATAATGAAGATTTAACTTATCAAGATGTAGTTGATTTATTAGATATCGAAACTATCATCTCTACTTTAGTTGTCGTTATGTTTACAGGGAATGGTGACTGGCATCAAGGTGTTTTTTACAAGAATATGAAAAAGGATCAAAAATGGGAGTATATTCCATGGGACTTTGATGGTGCGTTTAGAAAAAGTTATTATAATAGGTATGAAAGTACGACGAATGATTTTAATATAGCAGTCACAGAGATGGTTGTGGACCATAAAAAAAATAAAGGAGAGATTTTTAAAGAAATTTTTATCCGCCTTTCTAAAAATGATGATGACTTTAAAGATCATTTCAGAAAAAAGATTAAAGAGCTAATACACACGATAAAAAGTAAAGAAACTGATGTTCTACTAAACCATTTCGAGTCCATTGCTAAAGAAAACAATGATAGAGCATCTCTGAGGTCTATAAATCATATAAAGAATTTTCTAAGAAAACGTATACCAATATTTTGTAGGGAGATTGAAAAGTATATTTCCCATAGCTGTATAAATTAGTGTTAGCTATTTGAATATTTTCTTATAAACACTATACTTTAAAACTAAAACAATTAATGTGGCAATAAGTTGAGCGACAAGTATATAAAGTTCAAAATATTTTAAAATACAGATATAAATAACCCAGTTAAGGCCTCTAAAACCTAATCCTGCAATAATAAAATTTCTAAATACTTTTAAGTCTTTTTCTGATTTCTCTGTTTTTTTAAAGATAAAATATCTATTTATTAAAAAACCTAGAAGAAAGTCTGCAATTAAAACGAAGACATATGCAAACTCTTTATTAAGTCCTAGGTAATCTGCAAGGATATAATTTAATCCAAAACTAAAAACCTTTAAGACTGCTCCACCTTTTAAGAACTTTACTGGTTGAGAAAACAGAATAGACTTAATTTTGGACATTATCTTCTTGTTTTAGCAATTAAGTCGGCTAGAAGACCAAAGAATAAAGTTTGTATACCAAATAAGAAAGATCCAAGTACTAGATTTACATGTTCAATTGGTTTTCTTGCATCTCCAAAAATATAATCTAGGATTTCAACGAAAGAAACTCCAAGGGCCAGTAGGACGAAAAAGATACCAATTGGTCCAAAAAACTTTAATGGTCTCACCCCAATAACAATTTGAAGGATTTGTGGCAAAACCTTAAAAGGATATTTGTATGAAATAAATGATTTACCAGTTTCTCTTTTTCTAAACTCTACATCTACGTGAGCAAACCTCATTCCCTTGTGGTAGGAATCTAAAAGAATTTGCTGGGTGTAATTGTAATCTCCTGGTAAATAAAAATTCGCGAGGTAAGAGGAATTAACAGCGAGTATACCTGGCTGGGAATCATAAACAGGCCACCCTGTAAGCCAACGCATTAAGCCAATGAAAACTTTATTTCCATACTTTCTTACGAAAGGCATATTATAAGCAATTTTATTGAATCTATGGCCATAAACTGTATCAGCTTCATCGTTTAAAATTGGTTGAATTAGATTCCAGATATCATTTGGATTATGTTGGAGGTCAGCATCAAATTTAACTACAATATCTGCACCATCAGTTTTAGCAGCTTGTAAGCCAGATCTGATTGCTGCACCTAGTCCTCTGTTGATCTTATGCTTAACAACTCGATCAGCACCAGCTTTTTGTGCAAGTTCTAATGTCTTGTCTTTAGATCCGTCATTAATGACGTAAACTTTAAACTCAATTTCTCTTTGTTTATATTCTTCTTTGAGTGCGTTTAGGGCAATTACTGCATCTTCAATTTTTTCTTCTTCATTGTATGCAGGAACAATGACAATAAGTTTTTTCATAGTCTAATCTTCTTTATAAGTTTATTATTTATAGCATCATATTAGAGAATGGACGAAAATGAAATGGAAAATAAGCCCAAAGGGGCTATTGATATTTACTTGTTGCTATTATTTTGTTTTTGCGGTGACTTTAATTCATCCTGTAAACTTGGCCGTGAGAGAGCATGGAAAAAGTACTTATGGAAAACAGGATAGACATATATTACGAGTCTGGAGAATGGCATCTTTTAACGCTAAGCAGCCATTTAATGAGGTAAAAGATCATGCACTATTTCATAAACGTAATCCGGGTTTATTCAAGTTTATAGCTGAACTAACAATACGAGCAGGAGCAAAGTCTCCAATACCGCTACAGGTCTTTCTGATTTTCCTGGTAATCCTTGGAATTATAGCCCAGTCCTTATGGTTAAAGGAATATTTTAGATCAGATATTTTTCCCGTTGTAGGTAATCTCTTTATACTTGGTACACATTTTTTAACATTTTTTGGAAGTACAATTCACCAGCATCCATACAACTTTGCCTTTTTTAATTTTTGCATGTTTTTTATCGTAAGATTTGTGCAGAGAAATCAATTTAAATATTTGCTTTTTACTTGGGTCTCATATTTCTTTCTTTGCCAAAATTATTATATGTTCTGGGTTTCTACTTTTATTATGATGGTAGGGGTTTTGTATTTTGCTAAAAATAGGCTTTTTACTAAAGAGGCTTTTCTTTTGGGCCTAGCTCCATTGTTTACAGTTGTTTTACTTTTAATTCAGGTAACTAACTATCACGGGGGAATTGATAAAGGATTAGACAAGGTTAGGGAGGCTGCGGAAGCTAGAATGCTTGATAAAGTTCGATCTGATGAACCTGCATTTAAGAAAAAAATGAGTGGCAAGGACTGGCTAGGTTATCCAATGACAATTTCTTCAAGAGTAGAAAGGTACTTTTATTTACCGGGAATTGTTTTCTTATTTCTTTTTATAATATTAATTAAAAGAATTAGGGCCAAAGAGTCGAAACTAAATTATAAATTTTTCTATTTCCTCGTTCCTGCAGGTCTATCTTGGTATTTATTGATGTTTCAACACACCTCTGTACACGTGGTTGCTGGTAGGTATTCATACTTCTTGTGGATGATTTTTCTTGGGTACTTTTTTTATGAAGTAAAAAATAAAGTTAAGGATAATAATCTTATTCAATGGACAAAATACTTATGGATCTTTGTCTTAGCTTATGGGGTTTATGGTTTTGGTTATATAAATTCACGAACATTAGTCATGAACTTTATAAGGTTATACAATTATTCAAAGTTGTATGACGCAGCAACTGCAGGGGACATTAATGCAAGGTTTAAACTTTTTTCAAACAAGTTTTCAAAGGCTTATGGGCATTTAGATCCCGAATGGATGAGTTTTGAAACTGATGATGTCAAAAAACTAACTTCAGAAATTAACTATAAGACTTCAAAGTTTATTGATGGACATTTATATGTTTTAATTGAAGCCCTTAAATATAGAAGGGGAAGTGTTAAACGTTTGTTTATAAATGATAAATACACAGACTTAACTTATCCCAATGAGTATGAAAGGTATTTTCAAGAAGATAAATATACAGTCTTAAAGTTTAAAAACTTTAAAGAAATAAAATCTATATCAATGAGGAAGTGATGAAAGACTTATTAATTCAAAAGTATGAAGGTAAATTCTCTAAAGAGTGCATTGAAGTAAACTATTCATATTTTCACTCTCTTTATCAAAAATATGAAAATAATGAAGCAGTTGAACTTGTTATGAATGATGGGGCGAATGGTGCAAACTGTTTTCCACTACCAATTGTTAATGAAAATGATTTAAAGAAAATTCCTATTCAGGACTATGAAGCCCTTACTTACAACTCCTCAAGTAAGCTCAAAGACTTTACTCTTGAGATATGTAAGATGCAAGCTGGACTTGGAACAAGTGTTAAAAGAGACGATCTGTTAAAGAAATATACAAATAGGTCAGAACTTGGAGCCAAAGGAACTGATTTATTTATTAATTATCAAGGTCAAGTAGCTTCAATTGCGGAAGTTCAATTATTATTGGCAGAAGAATTTGTTTCTAATGATATTGTAGGTAAAGTTAGGTTTAAAAATCTTGTTAATAGTGAAACTAAGAAAGCCGTTGAAGATATTTGGAATCTAAAACACCCTAAAGTAAGCGATAAAACTTATAAAGAAATTTTTAGCTCAGATAAACTTCAAACGACTGAAAGCATAAATCAATTGATGATGCCAACTCTAAATGATGTTGGAGAAATTACATTTGAAAGAGAAGCTCCAGGAGGTCATGCATTCTTAGGTTTTAATGAGCTCATTGAATTATTTGAAATGGGTTCAATTCCAAATGAAATTACATGTATTGGAAACGGGGAGGACCTAAGATCAAATCCTGATCAGAAAATTTTAACTTGGATAGTAGAAGAAGAAGTTCCTATTGTAATGATAACGACTACTAAACTTGAAAAAGATAAAAAGGGTGGGCAAATTGCCTTAGTAAATAAAGAAGATGGATCATCTTATGTAACTATTGTTGAAAAAGCTCAAGCCGAAAAAGCTAACCAATTAAGCTATTTTGAGGATTTGGGTCTTAGGGTGGGAGACGAAAGGTCCCTATTTAATACCAATATCGTTCTGTTTAATAAAAAAGCTCTTAAAGAAAAATTTAATAAATATCTGGATGTTCAAAAAGAGGATTTTTATAAAATTTTAGCACCTGATTTAATAAAAAATGTTAAGGAGCAAAATGGAAAAAAGTTTACTCAACTAGAAGGGGCCATTGGTTCAACTCTTTTGAATCTAGATAAATACTTTAGATTAAATCACAACCAAGCTTTGGTTCACTTTTTAAATTTAGCCCCAGAGAATAGAGAGAAATTTTTCTTACCCATAAAGAAAAGAAGTGACTTTGATGAGATATATGATAAATAATTGTTTATGAAAACTATAATTTTAATTCCAGCCCGTTATGACTCTTCTCGTTTTCCAGGTAAATTACTAGAAAAAGTTAATGGTAAAGTAATTTTAGACTACGTTCATAGAAATGTAACTGAAAGTGGATTTGATTATGCTTTTGTTGCTGGAGATCAGAAGATATTCGACTATTGTCAATTGCAGAAATTTAATGTTGTAAAGGTTTTTGATAAAACAGATTCCGGGTCAGATAGAATTGCCATTGCATTAGAAAGATATTTTTCTACGCAAGACTACACCCATATAATAAATGTCCAAGCTGATGAACCTTTATTGACTGGGGAAGAAATAAGAAAAATTGGAGATTTTCATAATTCAAACTCTCACTTTGATATTGTCACAATTGTGAAGAAAAGAAGTACTCAAAGTAAAGACTTTAAAAATCCAAACACTGTTAAGTGTATTTTTTCTCCAAATAGTAAGAAATGTCTATATTTTTCTAGAAATAATATTCCTTATTCTAGAGAAGAGTTGAGTGATTTTCCATGGTATCAGCACATAGGTGTTTATAGCTTTAAGGTTAAAAAGCTTCTAGAATTTTCGAAACTGGAAAACTCACACTATGAATCTTTGGAGAAATTAGAACAATTAAAAGCACTAGAATTTGGCTTTTCATTTGGCGCGGTTGAAACAGAAAAAAAGTTAATTGGAATTGATACAGAAGAAGATATTATTAAAGTTGAGGAGTTACTTCGTGGAAATTGATAAAAATGATAAACTTGACCTTTTTATTGGTCCGTGTATGCTGGAAACTGAAAAGTTAGTATTTGAAACAGCGGAGTTTCTAGCCAAAGAGTTTTCTGATCTTGAAAATGAAGTGAATATATATTTTAAAGGAAGCTTTGATAAGGCTAACCGAAGCGCGATTGATTCAAAACGAGGGCCTGGATTAGAACAAGGACTTGATTGGATGCAAAAGGTGGCAACAGAATTTAATTTAAAAACAATTACAGATTTTCATTATCCTGAACAAGCAGAAATAGTTGCTAAAATCGTTGATGTTCTACAAGTACCAGCTTTTTTGTGTCGCCAGACTGATATGATTGTTGCTGGGGCAAAAGCATGTAAGGAGCATAACTCAATTTTAAAAGTGAAGAAAGGTCAATTCCTCGCACCTAGCGATACTAAAAATATTGTTGAAAAAGCAGCAACGTATTTGGAAAGGGAAAATATTAGATTAACTGAAAGAGGGACGAGTTTTGGTTATAATAACTTAGTTGTTGATATGTCGAGTTTTCAAATTATGAAAGATTTTGGCGTAAAAACGGTTCATGATGCTACTCATTGTGTTCAAAGGCCTGGTGGATTAGGAAAAACAACTGGAGGAAAGAGGGAGCAGATTTTTGTTCTTGCTAAAGCTGCTGTTGCTGCCGGTGCTGATGGTATTTTTATGGAGGCCCATCCAGATCCAGACAATGCATGGTCTGATGCTAGTAGCCAGATTCAAATGCATAAAGCCAAAGATATGATTAAAAAACTTTTAGAAATTAGGTCTGTTTTATAAGAAATATTTATGAATTATATAGAAATTGGTAAAGAAGTTTTAGACATTGAAATTAGCGGCATGAATGCTGTTAAAGAAAATTTATCAGATGATTTTAGTGGATCAGTTAATGCCATTTTGAATACAAAAGGCAGAGTCGTTATAACAGGAATGGGAAAATCTGGAATTGTGGGAAAAAAGATAGCTGCTACACTAGCGAGTACGGGAACGAGATCTTTCTTTGTTCATCCTGGAGAAGCTTACCATGGTGATTTAGGAATGATTCATAGCGAAGATGTTGTTGTTGCAATTTCAAATTCTGGTGAAACTGAAGAAGTCATCAAAATTCTAAGCTTTTTAAAAGAAAATCAAAATACGGTGATAGCAATTACTGCTAAGAGGGAATCTACATTAGCAAAATATTCCGATTATTTTTTAAATATTTCAATCCCTAAAGAAGCTTGTCCACTAGAATTAGCTCCTACAACATCCACAACGGTTACAATGGCCATGGGTGATATGATTGCTGTCGCATTAATGAAAGCAAGAGATTTTCAACCTGAAAATTTTGCAAAATTTCATCCAGGAGGAAGTTTAGGAAGAAAGTTATTAACTAAAACTTCTGATTTAATGATTACTAAGAATTTACCAATCTTAACTCCTGAAACTGAGTTTGATGATATTTTAGCAATTATCTCTAAAGGTAGATTAGGAATTGGTGTTGTTTTAAATAATGAAAAGATTTCAGGAATTATAACAGATGGAGATATCAGAAGACTTCTTAGGGAGAAAAAAGAAAAAGCCCTTGAGATGAAAGCATCTGATTTTGCCATAAATGATCCGGTTGTTATTAGCCCTAATGAAAGAATTGTTGAAGCAGAAGAAATTATGCAAGAGCGAAAAATTACGATTCTTCTTGTTGCTGAGAATAATAAACTTGAAGGTATATTACATCGTTATGATATCTAGTAATGCGCTTAATGAAATCGTAATTGGTGCAGGAAAAGAAATCTTAAAAGTTTATAATAGTCCTGATTTTGATATCGAGATTAAAGAGGATAAAAGCCCTTTAACTAAGGCGGATAAATTAGCTAATAATTTTATCTGTAAAAAACTACAAGAGTTATATCCCAAAATACCAATTCTTTCAGAAGAAAATGATCAATTAGATTATGAGCAAAGAAAAGAATGGGACGCATGTTTTATTGTTGATCCACTAGATGGTACCAAAGAATTCATTAAGAAAAATGGTGAGTTTACAGTAAATATAGCCTTTGCAAAATATGGCAGAGTGGTTGATGGATTTGTTTATGCTCCTGTGCTTAATACGCTTTATTATACTGAAGATGGAAAATCTTATAAATCCGTTAATGGTAATGAGCCAACTCAACTTCCGCTGAAAGAGAAGCAAGATAATTTCAAAGTTGTAACAAGTAGATCCCATTTATCGGGAGAAACATTAGAGTTTGTTGAAACTTTAAAATCTAAACATTCAAATCTTGAAATGGTTTCTGCAGGAAGTTCATTGAAGTTTTGTTTAGTTGCTGAAGGCAGTGCAGATATTTATCCAAGACTAGGTCCTACAATGGAGTGGGATACAGCTGCAGCTCATGCTGTTGTTGAAAATGCTGGCGCCAAGGTTTTGATACATGAGACCAATGAGTCTTTAAGCTATAATAAGGAAGATCTTTTAAATCCTTATTTTATCGTTTCAAGATAGTAAATATAAATTTTTTGGGCAGCTTCTTCAGCTGACATCGTCGTGGTATTAATTGTTAGATTAGGATTATTTGGAGTTTCATAAGGTGAGCTCACACCAGTAAAATCTTTGATTTCACCTTTGATCGCTTTTATATATAAACCTTTAGGGTCTCTAGACTTACACGTTTCTAAGTCTGTATCAATATGAATAAGAATTAAGTCATCTGCTAAAATCTCTTTAATCATTTCCCTTTGAGAAATAAGGGGAGATATAAAACTACAAATTGTAAGCGTGCCATTTTCTACAAATAATTTAGCAACTTCAGAGACTCTTCTTAAATTTTCAAGTCTATCCTCTTGGGAGAAGCCTAAATCCTTGCATAATTTAAGGCGAAAATTATCTCCGTCTAGAGTTTTAACAACTTTATTATCCGAAAAGGCTAATTTTTCCAACTCATTAGCGATAGTTGATTTTCCTGATCCTGAAAGACCTGTAAGCCAAATAACTCTACCTGTGGTTTCGTGAGTTTTTTCTTTGTTTGCTCGCGTTAAAGAAAAATTATGTTTGGTTGTGTTATGAGTCATAGTCTCTCTAAAAGTCGGTTTAGGGCTTTTTTATTCACAAATTCTATACTGTAATATAGTATTAGTGAACAAATTTAAGGGTAAATTATGGATTATAGGTTAAATCACTTAGATCAATTAGAGTCAGAATCAATCTATCTCTTTAGAGAGGTTGCTTCTCAGTTTGAAAAACCAGCACTACTGTTTTCTGGAGGAAAAGATTCTATTGTTATGGTTCATTTGGCCAGAAGAGCTTTTTGGCCGGCAAAAGTACCATTTCCAATTGTTCATATCGATACCGGACATAATTTTAAAGAAGCAATTGAGTTTCGTGATAATTTAGCAAAAAAATATAATCTAGATTTAATTGTTAGCCATGTTGAAGACTCAATTAAAAAGGGTACAGCTCAAGATGAAACTGGACCTTTTAAAAGTCGAAATGTCATTCAAAGTGTTACGCTGCTTGAAACCATAGAAGAACATCAATTTGATGCTCTATTCGGTGGTGCGAGAAGAGATGAAGAAAAGGCAAGAGCTAAAGAGCGATTTATGTCTCACCGTAATGAATTTGGAGAGTGGGATCCTAAAAATCAAAGACCAGAGTTATGGTCAATTTATAACGGTAAAAAACAGCCTGGAGAACATTTCAGAGTTTTTCCACTAAGTAACTGGACTGAATTAGATATCTGGGAATACATCAGACAAAAAGAAATAGATCTTCCATCATTATATTTTGCTCATGAAAGAGAAATCTTTGAAAGAAATGGCGTTCTTTATGCCAATGAAGAAATAATGGAGCTACTTCCAACTGAAGCACCTAAAAAGGCTTCAGTAAGATTTAGAACCATGGGTGATATAACCTGTACAGGAGCTGTTATTTCTGAAGCTGATACACTTGATAAAGTTATTGATGAAATCGCTGCTTCTAGAACGACAGAACGAGGGACTAGGGCAGATGATAAGCGATCTGAAACCGCAATGGAAGATAGAAAGAAACAAGGTTATTTTTAATGGAAAATTTAAAAAGAGATAATATTGATTTACTTAGATTTTCTGTAATTGGTTCAGTTGATGATGGCAAGTCCACATTAATTGGAAGATTATTATATGATTCCAAATCTATTTTTGAAGATCAACTACAGGCGATTGAAGAATCCAGCAAAAAACGTGGAGATGAAAGAGTAAACCTTGCTCTTTTAACTGACGGCTTAAGAGCTGAGCGTGAGCAAGGAATTACGATTGATGTTGCCTATAGATACTTTGCAACACCAAAAAGAAAGTTCATTATTGCTGATTGCCCCGGGCATATTCAATACACTCGAAATATGGTTACAGGTACATCTAATGTTAATCTAGCCATTGTACTAGTTGATGCAAGACATGGTGTCGTTGAGCAAACTAAAAGACATACATTTATCGCGAGTTTGATGAATATTAAACACCTTGTTTTGTGTGTTAATAAAATGGATCTTGTTGATTACTCAGAGCAAAGGTTTGAAGAAATTAAAAATGAGTATTCGGCCTTTATATCTAAATTGAATATTCCAGATGTTCATATTCTTCCAATTAATGCCTTAGATGGAGATAATTTAGTCGATAAATCACAGCAAATGAGCTGGTATGAAGGTAGTACTCTTCTATATACTCTTGAAAATGTTCACCTGGGAGCAGATCATAATTTTATAGATGCTAGATTTCCAATTCAAAGAGTGATTAGGCCACAATCTGATACTTTTCATGACTTTAGAGGATTTGCGGGCCGAGTTGAGGGTGGTGTTTTTAAGCCTGGTGATGATGTGACATTATTACCATCGGGTTTTAGAACTAAAATTAAATCAATAGAAAGTTTAGGTAATCCAAAGATAAAGGAAGCTTTTCATCCAATGAGTGTTGTAATGACGCTAGAAGATGAGTTGGATTTATCTCGTGGAGACATGATTACCAAGGCAAATCGTCAACCTACTGCAACTCAAGATTTAAGTTTAATGATTTGCTGGTTCAATGAGAAAAAACTTATTCCTCGTGGAAAGTATCTTTTAAAACATACGACTAGGGACACTAGGTGTATGATTAAAGATGTTCAGTACAAGGTTGATGTTCATACCTTACATAGAGTTGATGATGATAAGGAAATTGGTTTAAATGACATTGGAAAAATAACAGTCAGGACATCTAAGCCTTTATTCATTGATGCCTTTAAGAGCAATAAAAATACTGGATCGGTTATTCTAGTTGATGAGTTCTCGAATGAGACAGTTGCCGCAGGGATGATTGTTTAAAGTTCTTTTGATTTCGGTTTATCTTTATGTTGTATTCAAATAAGATTTTGTATTTTAGTTCAACACTACTATGTGTAACGCATTGCATCTGTAGGGAGGAGGGGAATTGAGTAAATTAGCTTCTTGATTCTTGTATTTTTCTTTGTCCAAGGCCGTTATCTTTGGTATTTTGTAATAAAATTATTTGGAGGAACGATTGTGTTAGAAGCGTTTAGAAAAAAACTATTCAGAGATTCTGATAAAAGCTCAACAGATATTGACATGAAGTGGGCTAAGAATTGGGAAAACAATGAAAAGTTTCTTAATGATAGAAAAGAGAAGTTTATAACAATATCAAAATATCTAAATTTTAGACCATCTAATCTTTTAGAAATTGGGTGTGGATTGGCTTTGGAGTCTGAGATGTTTCAAAAGAAATTTGGGACGGAACTGAATTTTCTTGAAGGTGATATAAAAAATAACGAAAATAAAAAAAATAGAGATGTTGGGTTCGATAGTGCAAATAATATGCAGTTTTATCTTAGCTTTGAGTATTTGAAAAAACACTGGGATGAGAGAAAGCTTAGGTATAATCTAATTGATGTAAATAACATCATAATTCCTAATGATAAGAAGTTTGAGCTAATTTATTCATTAAAATCTTGTGGTTTTCATTACCCATTAAATATTTATTTTGATTTAATTAAAAAACATTCTGATTCTAACACTAGGTTGATTTTTGAAATTAGAGATTCTGCGGTAGAAGAATTGAAAAATCATATTGATTTCATTTCTGAAATTATTAAACATGATAAATCTTCAGTATTTGAAATAAAGTTAAAGTAATTAAATTTGTTTAGTATGGTTTAAGCTTAGAGAAACTAATAAATTATTCTATAGGAGAGATTGAAGAGGAAATATGGAAGAAAATGGTTGGTTGATTCATGGAGGATGTCCGCGTAGCGGAACAACTATGATGACTAGGGTACTTAACTCTAATAAAAAAATATTCTTAGCAAACGAACAAAATTTATCCACTTTATTAGACAAGCAAATACCAGGTCTTTTTTTAAGAGAAAAAAAAATAGCTGGCGTTATTGATAGGGAAAAGGGAAAAAAAGAAAATTGGAGAAGAGAACATATTCTTCAAGATACTTTTAAGTTTTCTAGGGAAAACTCTGTGGAGCTTTTAAGAACTCTTTTTAAATTGAATTACGGGGCAGAAATAAATAATGGAGTATGGCTAGGAGAAAAGTTACCGGATTATTGGAAAAAGAAATGGACAATAGTCGAAGAAAGTCTATCTCCTAAAGTCATTCATATAACTAGACATCCACTAGATGTTGTAAACTCTTATTTAAGGAGAGCTGCAAATACAAAAAAGGGAAAAGATTATTGGAAGAAAGACAGTACAAGTGCAGCTTTAGATGACTGGGTTGATGCTTGGACATTTATTCAATCTCAAAAAAATAATTTTAATTATCTCCATATCAAATATGAAGACCTTATTTTTAAATCAAGTGAGTCGCTTCAGTATATATCTGATTTTTTACAAGTTCCGAATCTGTTTGATGAGTCAATTATTGTTAAGGAACATCACTATGAAAGAGAAATGATAACTCCAAATATATTGAATGAAGTAAATCAAAGACTAAATGGAATTGAAGACTGTTGGGATTCTGATTTAGAATTTTTAGTAGACAAATTTTATTTTGAAAATGTTGACATTAAGAAAGTTAAAGGGAATATCTCGTTGAAAAAGAAGACGGAAACTAAATATGGGGAAAAATCATTAAAAAAATTTTTTCTTGATAAAATTTTAAAAGAGCGAATAAGCAAAATTACGAAAGAAGTTTCAAAAACTATTGTTGATTCTAGATTAAAGAAATTTGAAAAGAAGGTAGCTAAAAATATCATTCATTCCGAGTTGGCTTCTAAGCAGTTTTCTAAAGGATTAACTGGTGTTATTGAAAGAAGAAGTATTATGGAGGTAATGTTTAATTTCTTAATTAAAAACCAAATTAAAGGGGATTACCTAGAGTTTGGTTGTTTTCAAGGAAAATCATTAGTTCATGCATTTAAGGCTTATGAGAAAACTTGTACTGATAATCCAGAATACAATGATGTTAAGTTTTTTGTTTTTGATTCTTTTGAGGGGCTTCCTGAGTTAGATATAGAGGATGAGCTTGAAGGCTATACAGCTTTCCAAAAAGGTGATTATAGCTGTACTCTTGATGGTATTAAAGAAAACCTTATTAATTCAAAAGTTGATTTAGATAAGTTTAGTTTTATTGAGGGATATTATGATAAAACTTTATCTAATAATACTCATGGTGTGTCAAAAGCAATGCTGATACATATTGACTGTGACTTATACTCATCTGCAAAGTCGGTTTTAAATTATATCCTTCCATTTTTGCAAGATGGAACAGTTCTGGTTTTTGATGATTATTATTGCTATCGAGGAAATCCTACTAGAGGAGTGAGAAAAGCTTTTGATGAATGGTCTAAAGTTAACAATATTCACTCAACCCCATATTACCAATATAGTTGGGCTGGCCAATCTTTTATTGTGAATTTAGGAGAAAATTATTAGAAAAATAGATAATTTTTATGTTTTCAAAGAATTATTATTGAGAGACCTTAGAAGTTCTTACATAAAGTCTTATCTCGGTCTTTTCTGGGTGTTAATTGAACCATTATTCATGATGGGCTTACTATTATTTGTATTTGGCTTCGGATTAAAAGGTGATGGCGTCGATCTAAAGGAATTTGCACCGTTATTATTTAGTGGATTAATTGCTTACTACTTTTTTAATGATAATATGAATAGTGGGGTAGGGGCTATTTCCAAATATAGATTTCTTTTAAACAAAGTTAACTTTAATTTATTGCTACTTCCTTTTGTTCAAATTGGGATGTCATTATTCTTTCATTTTATTTTTTTGGGCATAATGATTGTTTTCTTGTTGGCCTTAGGAGTCTATCCTACACTTTATTGGCTCCAAGCAATTATTTACCTTGTACTTGCAACCTTGTTTTTGGCTGGGATAACTTTAATTCTTTCATCTTTAGAACCATTCTTTCCTGATTTGAAAAAGATTATACCTTTGTGCTCTCGTGTTTTTTTTTGGGGAACACCGATTTTTTGGAATGTAGAGAGACTTCCAGAGCGATTCAGGTTTGTTGTTGATTATAATCCACTTTATTATTTTGTTCGTGGCTATAGGGATTCATTTATAAATAATGTTTCAATATTAGAGTATTGGCCGACGATGATGGGATTCTTCATTGTTTCAATAATTTTGTTATCTGCTGGAGTTGCAATTCATAGGAAAGCACGACCTTATTTTGCGGAGGTAATTTAAGTGAAAGAAACAGCTATTGAAATTAAGAATCTAACAAAAATATTTAAACTTTATAGATCTAGAAAACACAGAGTTTTACAGACTATTTTTCCAAATAAAAATTACCATACTAAAAAATATGTTTTTAGGGATGTGAGTTTGTCTATTCCTAAGGGGCAGGTTTTTGGACTATTAGGAAGGAATGGAGCTGGAAAATCGACTCTTTTAAAGTTGATTTCTGGTGTACTTGCTCCAACTTCTGGGCAAATTAAAGTTAAAGGTTCTATAGCCGCACTTTTAGAATTAAGTGGAGGCTTAAACCCTGAATTTACAGGAAGAGAGAATATTTTCTTTGTAGGTGCTATTCTTGGCTTTTCAAGAGAGGAAATGCATGAAAAAGAAGAAGAAATTGTCGAATTTTGTGAATTAGGCGATTACATGGATCAGCCTATAAAAACTTATTCTTCTGGAATGAGATCTAGACTGTCTTTTGCTATCAATACTTCAGTAGACCCTGATGTCTTAATTGTTGATGAAGTATTAGCAGTTGGTGACGGGCTTTTTAAACGTAAGAGTTATGCCAGGATGGAAAAACTTATTAATTCAGGGAAAACTATTATCTTTGTATCTCATTCATTGGGATCCGTAGTTGAAATTTGTGATCGAGTTGCCATAATAGAAGGTGGAGAAATCATTTATGATTCGGATCCAAGAGATGCAGTGATTAAATATCAAACATTATTAAATTTAAAGGGAGAAAGAAAACAAGCTTATTTAGAAGAATTAAAAGCTGGAAATAAATTCAATGACGGTGAAGCCTCTTCATTTTCGGAGTCAAGTTCTGGTAATTATGACTCCTTGAGTCGGCAAGAGTTGTTTAATCATGATTTGAAGGTTTTGGACTTTTACTTAAAAAATGAAAAAAATCAAAAAGTTACAACTATTGGTTATGGAAATCGTTATAAAGCCGTTTTTTTGGTGAAATTTGATGCCCCTGCTGAGAATGTTTATTTTAAGTTTACAATTAAAAAAGAATCGGGTCTGTCTATTTCAGGATTTAGATATCCAAACGCCGTAGGTGGTCTAAGTGTAAAAAAGGGCGAGATAGTAAACTTAGAAGTTGAGTTTGACTCGCTTGCATTGCCAGGCTTATATTATGTGACCTTAGGCATTGGGGGGGATGCAGAAGACAGAAAGGAAGACGATAGCGATATTTTGTATCGTGGCGTGGACTTATATTCCTTTAAAATAGCAGCGATGGAAAATATTTATACAACCGGGGCTGTTGGATTAAATCAAGTAGGCTCAACAACAATTTCACCTTAGTTAAAAATCTTTAATAGAATTTCTTGTTCTTTGTTCCAGTCGTGTTTATTGTAAGATTGGCTTTTGTTGTGATAATTTGAGTTAAAGAGTTTTTTGTTATTTCCTTTAAATGAAAAACCAAAAATATTTTCAAGATTTAAATTTTCTTTCCAAAGTGACTTTAAAAGTTTAATTGTTAGATAACCTGCACTCGGAGTCGAGTGTAATTCATTTAGCGACATTCTCCAAATTTCATCGGGAAAAACTACAACTTTATGTCCTTGGTTGATAAGATCTTTGATAAAATCTACTTTTCTTTTCTTGTACAGGAGATCAAAACCACTTAAAAGAAGAAAGTCAAATTTAGCACTCTTTTTTATGACAACATTAGTTGCACCTGAATGTACTAAAATACTTGTTTTGCATCCATAGTCATTCTGAAACTCTAGATTGGTGTTG
This sequence comes from Flavobacteriaceae bacterium, assembly GCA_964215955.1. Taxonomy (GTDB): domain Bacteria; phylum Bdellovibrionota; class Bacteriovoracia; order Bacteriovoracales; family Bacteriovoracaceae. The sequence goes on along the minus strand of CAXPDR010000006.1, from coordinate 36,956 downwards.
TAATTATTAAATCGAATAACAAGTTCGTTACTATCAATTAGTTTTCCATTATTTTGTCCTATTTCAATTGGAGAGTTACCTACGATTGATATTTTTTTGTGTTGATTTAAAAAAGAATTAAACTCAAGTAAGTTATTCTCTAGAGAAGATTTTAATTCTAATATTTCTTTATTATTTAAATTAAGGATAGGATGATTTTCCATTTCTTCTTTTCTAATAAGTTTTTTATACTTTTCCTTCTCTTCTTTTGAAATGTAACCGCTAAACAAGTTATGGTTATCAATTCGAACTACTAGAGAATAAAGTTTTGAAATCTTACCTTCAAAAATTTCTTTTATTAGTAATGTTTCAAAATTTGATAATATTTCATGAAGTTCAACTAGTTCTTGTTTAGTCTTAGAAAACTCAAAGTGAAGCTTCATTGATGTGAGTATTGTGTTATAAATTAGATTGGGCGAGTCATTTACTGAAAGAGATCTCGCTAAATTTAATAAATTATTTAGATTTTCTTTAGTAAACTTTCCCATTTTTCTTATCTCTTGAAACTGGTAAAGTGAATACTCTTTGTTTTTATACTCTGATTCAAGTCTTTCAATATATGAAGCTAAATTTTTAGATACAGAAAAAGAAAGATTGGAATGTCCATTAGAGGTAAATTCTTGACCCAGTATTCGTAAAAATTTAATTGACCTTTTTCTGAAGTGTGGGTGATTGCTTTTAATAAATGGTAGGAGCATTTTTTCTTCAAATTCATCAATAGTAATATCTTTATTTGTGGTTAGAGGAGCAGAGCTTACCAATCTTAAAACGTTACTATTATGAGGCGAAATTCTCGATAAGAAAAAGAACCATGATTTTGTTTGCTTTGATCTCAAGATGTATTTATGGATAAATATAAAAACAGCGGAAATTAAGCTCCGCTGTTTCCTTATTAGTAAATTAAAAATAATCATTTTATAATTTTATAACTAAAAGGTCTTTTGAGTCACGCTTTTTCTATGGAGGTTCCAGATAGATCCTTCCAAGACATAATGGCTCTATAATCTCCGTCCATATTATTATAGTTATTCTTTTTAGCTCTTTCTAGGAAGTCTTTGTCTAGGTCTTTAATTTCTTGAGGCAGATCCTTGGGGTTAAGAATTCTGTTTTCAACCTGATACTTCATTGAAGGTCTAACCCATCCATTGTCTAGTGCTTCTTCGATTAGGCCCATGTCAATGTATTCAGCGTCTAAAGCTTCATATAAATAGTTAAACCAAATTTCCGGGCAGTCAGGATGGTTATGATTGATCCAAGGTTGCGTTTTCTTAGCAGTATAGTGAATAAGATCGGTTTTTCCAGGCTCATATTTATCTAAAGAATTCCAAGTATAAGGTATAACTCCCTTGTTCTCTGTTGCCATGTCAATCATTAATTGTTGGTATGTAATCTTACCCTCATTCATATCGTTGACTAAGTCACTGATTTTCCATTTTGTTTTTTCGCAATCAATCAGCATTACTGATGATCTTTGAGCAAATTTTTTAGTACCTCTCTTGCCTGTTTCACAGTGCATAAGGTCAAAGCCATTCATTGGTCTGTGAAATAGCCTAGCAATATCAGTTATAAGTATTTGGTCACAATCCATATAGATCGCTCTACCTTTAAAGTTGCACATTTCTGGTATCATAAACCTTTGAAATGAAAAGGGTGTACCAGGTTTGTTTTTATCGTCTTTTGGCATTTCAAAAGGGATTTCCTGTTTGTACATACTGTATATTTTAAAGGGGTATGTGGTTGTCCTTTGAACTGACCATTCTAGTACTTTGACAACTAGATCATGAGACCTTTGACAAGCAACAAAAATTTTAATTGGTTCTTTGGTTTCTTGGAATCTTTTTTTTACTTTTTTATTTAAAAAATAATTTTTTATCATTTAGGGTCCCCTTATATTTATTGTATTGTTATAGTATATGTTATTATTCATTTGAAGAAAATTTATTCTGATTATTATCATAGACTTAAAAAAGGAAGACAAATGTCTAGCAAGGTTATAGTTTGGAGTTTTGAATCCCATAAAATAACCCATAAAATCAAGAAATTAGACAAAGTTTTAAAAAAGCAGGGCTTGGATCCAGTATTTATTACTAGGTCTCAAAAAACTCAGTTAGCGTTTATATCAGAAGGTTTAAAAGCTCTATCTGTTAGAGTTTCAGATGAATATGTTAATGATTTTTTTGAACTTGGTAAAAAAGTGAGAAAGAATTTACCTTCAGAGGATGATTATTCTAGTTATGACAAGTTGTCTGGGCGTAAAATTACGAGTTTGCCTAAAACGTCTGATTACTATATGCATCAAGAATATTTCTATTTAGGATATTATGCATTTTTATTTGAAAATTTAAAACCTTGTTTAAGTATATCCTTAAACGGGCTACCGATTTGTGCGCTGGGCCTATCACTCGTATCGGACATGTATGGTGTTCCTTGTTTGTTTTATGAGAATGGCCTTTTTCCTGATTCATTAGTAATAGACCCAATAGGGGTAAATTATGGAGGGAGTTTAAAAGGAAAAATTGATATTCCAAAGAGTCTCAATATATCTCAAAACTTAAGACAAAAACTGGAAGAGTTATATGCAACTAAAAAGACAGTCATGGGAACTGAGCATTTAGATTCTTTTAAAGTCTCAGGAACAAAGCCTAATATACTTGTCGCTTTGCAAGTGGATTCAGATTCTAACATAAAACTCTATTCCCCACTTGTTGACTCTGCTGAAGATTTTTTAAATACTTTAATCTCGAGCTATGGTCTTAACTCAGAAGACTATAATGTAATAGTGAAAGATCACCCAAAGAGAAAAGGCGCGGGAAAAGATATTATTGGATCTATTTGTGAAACAAATAATTTTAGTTATTGTATTAAGGCAGACATGATTAAAATTATAGAATCCTCCGATCTCGTTTTATGTATTAATTCAACTGTTGGATTAGAATCTTTAATGAAGGGGAAACCGGTAGTTAACTTCGGGGGAGCGTCTTATACCGAAAAGGGATTTACTTTAGACTTTTATTTAGAAAAAAATAATATAGATGGTTGGAATATTGAAAAAATGCTGGGTAAAGCATGTGAAATTTATGATAAAGATCTCTTAGATCGATTTTTATCGCTACTTGTTGAAAGACATCTTTTTGTTGATATTGATCATATTCCAAGTTTAATTTCTGAATATCAAAATATAACAAAAACCATTATTGAATCTAGATTCAATACGCAAAAACTAAGGTCACTTTTTGACCTTTATAATAAGTTATTTTTAGGAGAAGCAAGAAAAATTAAATTTTATGTTTTTGGAGCTGAACTAATAGAAGATTTAAAAAATTATAAAATAATTAAAGTTAATACTTTTTGGCGAAAGGCCTTGATTAAAATTGCTCGTAAGGTTAATAATGAAAAGATGTATTTATTGTGTATCCGATAGTGGATACTTCGAAAAATTTAAAATATTTTTTCGTTCATTGAGAAAGTATAACTATTGTGATGATGTCAGAATTCTTTTGATTAACCCTACAGATAATGAAATTAGTTGGGTCGAAAAGCACAATGTTAAATATGAAGTAAAAGAAAAAAAGTTTGAAAAAGTTGAGGACATGAAAGGGTATTGTGCAAATATCCGAGGAACGTTCATCAGGAAGACGATTAATCAATATGATGTTGTTGCATATTTTGATGTGGATTCAATCGTAAGAAGAGATTTTGAATCGTTTTTTAACTTTTATCGAAAAGGCTTTGATCTTCAAGTTTTAAAAAGAAACTCTGGAAGTAATTTACAGAAAATGTTCGCAGTTGGGGTTATTGGAATTTCAGTAAATGAAACTACATTGAAGTTCGTTGATCTTTGGATCGAAAAAATTTCTGAAGAAGGATTACATAACTGGTTTTCTGACCAAATTGGTTTTGCAAGAGCTTATATCGATTTAGAAAGTGAACTTAAATTTAGAAAATTAGAGATGTCTTATATCGATTGGGGGTTTCATCCATTTTCTAAAGTTTGGGTTGGGAAGGGTGAAAGAAAAAATGAAGTTAGAGTTTATAAAGCTCAAGAAACAGTCTTGTTAGAAAAACCTTTCAGTTTCAAATATATTTTAAGTCAGATTTTTCTTCTTAAATATATTGTCATTTTTTTTCTCAATAGAATTAAGTTAAAACTACACAGAAAACTATTTAGTTAGTTTTGGGGTGTTTTTGAAAAAAATATTAGTTATATTTAATAATATTCGAGGATACAAAAATATAGAGTCAGTTCTTGATGAGTTATCTGAGATCTTTGAGATAAACTTAATTTTTATCCCTTTTACTTTTGATCCATCATCTCTAGATACCAGTGATGTAAAATTTAAAATACTTAAGACAATTCCTGTAAAAGAAATTAAACTTGATAATACTGTCATTCAAAATATATGTAGTTTTGCTAAGCACGAAATTAGGAATGTTTCTCTTATTTTATTAACAGATATTCAAAATTTTCCTGGAGCTGCTTTATATTCACCAATCAAAAAAATATATCCAAAGACTAGAGTAATTGGATTTCAACATGGACTATTTCAAATCTGGAATGGTCATTGGTTTAATCGGTTATGCGATTTTTATATGGCCTTTGGAAAAGAATTTACGGCATTTTATCCACAGTATAGAAGAGGAGATATTGTTTATAGTGGCATTCCAAAATTAGATGGGATTAAGGACATTAAAACTGAGGATCAGGGTTATATTCTTTATATAGGACAAAAAGAACCCGCTCCAGAAATAGTAAATCCTTTTTTATTAGATCTAGAAAATACCTTTAGGAAAAAAGTTGTAGTTCGAAATCATCCACAGTACCCAGATCATTATAAAACTTCAAGGTCAAATGAAGAGTATGCAAACGAGAATTTATGGGATCAGATCGCAAATTCATCATTTGTGATTACTACGCATTCAACATGCATTGTTGAAGGATTACTGATTGGAAAAAAAGTTATAATTATGCCAGATCATATCTCAGCGACTTTTAAAAATTATGAATGGAGAGCCTCAGAGTACACAGCCAATTCAGTTAAAAGGATCTTAATTGAGAAATCCGATTGGGATTATCTTCCGTGGTTAAAAAATACAATTACAACTCTAGATTTTAATTCAACGAAAACTACAAGAGATGCTCTTTTAGCAATTTCTGGTTTACAACCTTCTAGGAATTGGGTGTTATTCTTTAAATCATATTTTTCAGAAGTAAGATTTTTTATGAGTTTTGTAGTTCGTGCTAAGAATGCTTTTTTAAGAAAGTTTATTTAGTCTTAAGTATTCTATTATACGACTTTCAATTTTTTCTTCTTGATCTTTGTGGTAGACATGTTCTGAAAAGTATAAACCTAGAAAATTCTCAATTTCAATGTCACTAACTGGTGAGGCACTTCGTTTGATTTTTCTCATTAAGTCATCCTCATCTTGGCAAATTGTTGCGACTTGTTGATAACTACATTTTCCAGTTACAATTATTTCTTTTTTGTATAGTAACGCTTCGAATCCTACTCCTGAATTAACAGTTAGTATTTTTTTTGCGTAAGGTATCACATCATGAATATTACCATCAAAAATAAATATATTCTCATTATCTATATTAGAAAGAATTTCACTTACTTCTGGAGATCTACAAAAGGGGTGGCGTTTAATTATCAATTTAAAAGGTATTTCATTAATACGGTTGATTAAAGTTTTAAGTAGATCAATCGTATTAATAAAGGCAAGATCTGCTACTATATCATCAGGAATCTGTAGTGGGACAAAAATAAAATCATCTCTTAATGAGAATGTTTTATTTCCTTGTTTATATTTACTTTCCTTTTTCTTTAGAATTTCACTAATTTCTTTTTTCCAAATTAGTTTTATTTCTTTATCTGTCGTTTTGCTTTGGATTGGATTACTCGTACAGGAATGCCATCCCGCGTAGCCATTATTATCTATAGTAAAATAATTAGGAAATGCAGACTCCTTAATATGTAGTGTGTAAGGTCTTTCTTTCGTATGGTATGAAATACAAAATTTAAAGCCTTCATCGTAAAGAGGATTGAGTCCAAATTGAATAACTGGAATAAAATCAGTTTGATTTACAATAACTTTGATAAGTACCTCATAAAACTTCGTAGTTGAAGAGTAAACAGGATTCTCATTATTTCTGTCCAGTAAGTGAAAGGGAATGAAGAAAATAATGTGCCTTGATGTATCCATATTTTGAATGATATTTCCCCTGTGTGAAGTAAAAGCTCCTTTCTTACAAAAGCTGTAAAAGTTATCAAGAGCAAGCTGAATTAATTCATTGTGTGGAACATTAGGTGGGCTTTTCTTACGATTTTTGCTTATAATTCTTTTATAGTATGGGATGAACTCAGGGAATTCGTTAATGTGAAAATTAATCAGGTCTCTGTTACTGTGCATCATGTTGGTGTTTTTCATTAAAGCTTGCTTGAAGTATATTTTTTTTTCATTTTTATCTGTGGCTCTATGAAATAAAAACACACTATAACGAGACCCAAATAAGTAATTAAATAACTTCTTAATTGCTATCTTGAAATTTTGCATTTAACCTTAAACCCTAAGCTAATTTCAAAAAATTATAAGGTAAACGCTATGAAAAATATAGAATTAAATAACGCAAAATATTTAATAGTTGGAGCTGGTTTTTATGGTTCAGTTATTGCAGAGCGTATTGCAAATGAACTTAATGAGAAAGTTATAGTAATTGATAAAAGAAATCATATTGGTGGAAACTCTTATTCTTTTGCAGATAAGGAAACGAATATTGAAATACATAAATACGGATCACATCTTTTCCATACTTCAAATAGGGAGGTATGGGATTATCTTTCAAGATTTACAGATTTTAATGATTATCAACATGTAGTTTATACGACTTATAAAGGCAAAGTTTATACTATGCCTATAAATCTTGAGACCATTAATTCGTACTATGAAAAAAACTTAACACCTAGTGAGGCTTATGAGTTTCTTCAGACTGAAATTAAAAAGTATCATATTGAAACCCCACAAAACCTAGAAGAGAAAGCGATCTCTCTTATCGGGAAACCTCTATATGAAGCATTCATTTATGGGTATACAAAGAAGCAGTGGGAAATTGATCCGAAAAATCTTCCTGCAAATATCATAACAAGACTACCTGTTAGATATAACTATAATCATAGATACTTTAAAGATAAGTATGAGGGGCTTCCTGTAGATGGTTATGGGAAGGTATTTGAAAAAATGCTAGATCATGAAAATATAACGGTAAAGCTTGAAGTTGATTTCTTCGAAATTAAAGATTCAATTCCTGCTGAAGTAAAAGTGATCTATTCGGGGCCTGTTGATAGATATTTTGATTATAAACATGGTGTTCTTGGTTGGAGAACAATTGACTTTGAAATTGAAAGAAAAGAAATGAATGACTTTCAAGGTACTTCAGTTATGAACTATGCTGAAGCAGATGTTCCTTATACTAGAATTCATGAATTTAAGCACTATCATCCGGAAAGAGAGCAATCAGATAAAGAGACTATTATTTTTAAAGAATTTTCTAGAACTGCTGGGAAGGAAGATGATCCTTATTATCCGATTAATACTCCAGAAGATAAAGAAATGTATGCTAAGTACCTAGCGGAGACTAAGGATGAAAGTCATGTGATTTTTGGTGGTAGATTAGGTACCTATAAATATCTAGATATGCATCAAGTAATTAGTATGGCACTAAATACTTTTAAATCTGAAATTGCTAAGTAATTTTTAAAAATGACTTCCAAAAATTAGTTGTCTTATACTGTTTGAAGAGAAAAGGTATGGCAACTTTATATACTGGAAGTAAGCATAAAAATGCTGTCAAATTAAATGCAGTAACCAACACTAATTTTAAAAATAACGCAGGGTTTTTCTTGAAAGCAAAGCTTTGGGAATTATTTCTATTACTAATCACAATCTCATTTACCATTGGTGGAATTTTAGACTTCAAGAAACGAGGTTTCCAAGCATGACTATCTATAATCGCTGTTCGATTAGTAATTGTAGGGACTAGGTGGTAATTGAGAGTTACGAGCTTCAAAATTATATCTTTGGTTCTACCAGGAATAACTGTTTCTTTTAAAGCTCCCTCAGAATTTCTATCTTTTATGTGTGCTATAGATTTAAGTAGCTTCTGTTGGTGTTGAGGAGTGGACTTTTTATGATAATGAAACAAGGAAGTCTGAATATCAAAGATGGCCTTATTCATTATGGTTGCTTTTTGGTATTGAAAAAAGAGAAGATCCGATAACAGCATCTTTATTAGATTCAATCCCATTTTATAGGATTGCCTCCATGAGAAATACATAAGGCTAAAAGTGATATAGTTTCTTGTGTTATAGTATTGTAACCAATAACCAGTCTTTCCAAAAAATGTTTCATGCCAAACACAAACGCCTGGTAGATTAATTGTTTTAAAGCCTGCTTTTTGAATTCTTAAGCTGTATTCAACATCATCCCCCCTAATAAAGAATGGATATGGAAGTCCAATTTCTTTAACAATTTCTTCACTGAAAGTGTAAAACCACCATCCTCCGTAGTCAAAATCATAAGGTTGCGAGATATCATCAAGAAGCTTGGGGCTAAGAGGTGTGTTATAAAAGCAAGGAGCGGGTGTTAAGTTCTTACTGGGGTGTGGATATTTAGCTCCAGCTTCCCAGAGTCTGTTTTTGTTATCCATGCAGAGCATCGCACCAGAGAATGCAAAGTCTTTGTTTGTGAAAGACAAGAAGTTTTTCGCTCTGAGGATCATATCTGGGTCTAGTAAAATATCATCATCCATAAATTGATAATGAGTGAATTTATTCATTCTTCTAGCTTCAATCAAACCTCTTGTGAATCCACCTGCTCCACCGAAGTTATCTTGGTGGAAGTAATGAAGTTTATCATTACTAGTGAGATTAAGATTAGAGGCATTATCAACCACAAATAACTCAATATCTGAATTTTTAAAATCTTCATGGTTCAATAAAAGATTCAAGTTCTTGTTTACATAGCTCTGCTTATTAAATGTGCACATGATAATGGCCAGTTTGACATTTTTCTCAGGCTCTTGATTAGTACTCCAATAAGCATTATTTTTAATTATTATCTCTTCGCCGTCTTTAGGGGTTAATTCTAAATAAACTCTTGCACTCGAATCAAAAGGAATACTAGTAGTCAGCGTTAATTTTCCACTGCCGATTTCTTTTTCAGTTAGTGTTGTATGTTCACTCCCAGCTCTTTTGATGAGTCTTGCAAGACCAGAGCCAGAGATATCCAAATTCAGCGTGATTTCTTTGAGGTTGGTGTATTGACTCCAGTAGGAAGTAAAAAATGAATTATGGTATGAGTCGAATTGTTGCTCTTTGCTTAGATTTAGCTCAAGAACTGCCTCTTTATCATGATAAATAGAGTCAATTAAATCAAGAGTAGCAATTTTCATTATTAAACCCTTTTGATTTGGATTTCCGTTTATATAAAGCTTGTTGTATTTAGCCATCTACTATAACAAAAAAAAAAAGTAAATAAAATGAATATAGCTTTGTGCGAAGCGTATAATTTACTGTGTTTACATAGATTAGAATTTCACTATTATGTGTTAAAATTAGAGAAATATGGGAAATAGTATTTTAAGTAAGTTAGAAGTTTTATTTAAAAATCGTCCAACGATTTTAAAAGTTTTGAAGAGTCTTGGGCTACTTTTCTCTGAACGTGTATTGAGGATGGCAGTTGGTTTTTTTGTTACTGCATTGGTTGTAAATCATTTAGGACCAGAAAGTTATGGAAAACTTGTTTATGTTATTCAATATGTTCTTATTTTTGTTCCGATAGTTACCTTTGGACTAGGAGAATTAATCTCTAGAGATATAGTTCAGGAAAAGTATAGTGAAGGTGAAATCTTAGGAACGTCATCGTTATTAAAAGTTATTAATTCATTTGTGGGAATTCTTATCATTTGGGGGTCATTAAGTTTTATTGAAATCTCCCTTCATGAAAAGCAATTGGTTATGATTTTATCAAGTCTACTTATAGGGCATGTCTTTTATAGCATAGCTTACTGGTATGAAGCTAAACTAGAGTATCGTAAATTAGTCATGGGAAGGAATGCAGGTTACATTACAAGTATCGCATTAAAATTATTGTTCATTTATCTGGATATGCCATTTGAATATTTCATGTATGCATATTTTATTGAAATGGTTATTTCAATTTCTTTTTGTTTTATTGTGTATGTCAGGATGAATGGAGTGCGTCATTGGCATATAAATAAGGAATTATTAAAAAGTTATTATATCGAAGGATTACCTTTATTTTTTGTGGCAGCATTTATTGTTATAGAGCAAAAAGTAGGTATCTTTATGATTAAAATGTTTGAAGGTCCTACCGAATTAGGACAATATTCTTTAGCATTTACAATATTCACAACTTTAATCTTTATCCCTCAGGCAATTGTAACCACTTTGTTTCCAACTCTCGTGAAATCAAAAGAGAGGAGTGAGGATTTCTATTTTACAAGAATGAAAAAACTTTATTGCGTTCTTATTTGGTCTTCCATTGTGCTTATGACTGGAACTTATGTTATTGGTGGAGAAGTCTTAAAGTTCATATTTGGCGAAAAATATTCATTGGCCATCCAGATTATTCAAGTTATGACTGTCTATTGTATCTTTATCTTTTTCGATGCTGCGAGAAGAAAAATTTTAGTTTTAGAAAATAAAGGACTAGATTATTTGAGGTATATTGGGATTAATACAGTTTTTGTAGTGGGGTATCAATTTTATTTGATTCCTAAGTACTCAGTTTTTGGAGCAGTATATGGTGCTATTTTAGCGTTCATTACCTCCAATTTCATCCTTTCCATAACGAACAAAAATATTAAATTTTCAATTAAATATTTTTTCTTAGGATTAATTTACCCTGTAACTAGGTTAATTAATAAGAAGTAAAGCAGGAGTCAATCATCGCCTTTGCGTATTTTTGAGAACCGTGAAGAGTAAGATGTTCAGGGTCTTTGAATAAAGTCTCTGGTACCTCTACGATTTCGTTGAAGTCAATATAAGTGTGATTATTGTTTTTTATATAACTTATGACTTGATTCCATTCTTGTTTTTTTAAATACTTTCGAATACCTGTATGGTAAACTGGAAGATTAGGGGTATTAATAAAACAGCTTTCTATATTATTATCTTTAAGAACTTTTAGAATTCTTAGAAAATGACTCCAATACTTAGATTTTACAATCTCAATTGAAATTTTGTGGTCCTTTATTGCCTGCATCGATTTTCTTTGTTTGTATTCAATAGTTCTACTTGCCCAACTTTTTTCATTTCGAATAGGAAACTTTTTGAAAAAAATAGAATAATCATAATCATTTTTTTGATAGCGACCAATAATTTTTTGAACTAATGCATTGCTTGTTATGAGGTTTGGATAAGGAGTGAACCATTCAGTAATTTGAAAGTAGGCATTTGATGTCGAGCTTAATCGCTTGTCTGAAAAGTAGTGTGGAGCAAAGCCAATGACAACTCTTTTTAAATTATTGGTTTTTATTGAAGAGATTAATGCATCTTCAATCATAGGAATTGTGACTCCACCTAAAGCTAAACTTTCACATTCACTTATTGTATTCCTAAAGCTATCATTCGTATGAGAGTCTCCAATAATCAAACAATTGGAATTTCCACTTTTTAATTTTAGTAAATCTTTAATAAAACTATTATCCAGCTTGTGCGCTAATAATTCATGACCTAAGGTCCAAAGAACAAATAGAACAAGAGAACTTATAAAGGTATATAAGAATTTAGAACTAAAAATTGAAGTAGATGAATTCGACATTATTTGTCCTAAATAATTTTAAAAGTGTTAATAATATAATTAGACCAGAGAGTAAAAAGTGCTTTGTTTTTAAGTGATCTTTTCCATCAAAAATTATTTCAAAAGAGTTTTTGCTAAACCAAATCATAATTATACTTATCAAAAAGTAATTTGCATAATCTGAAGGATTTATAATGTTTTCAATTTTAAATCCACCTTCAAAACTTATCATACTTAACAATATCTCTTTGCAACGGTCTAGGTTAGTTGCTCGAAAAAATACCCAACAAATATTTGCAAACATAAATGTCATTAATATCGCTAGAAACTTGGGCATTTTAAGACCTTGCTTTTGCCACACTCTATGAATAATTAGAGCCGTCCCGTGAAGTGAACCCCAAATAATAAACATCCAGCTAGCTCCATGCCATAGCCCACCTAAGAAAAAGGTTAAAAATAAGTTTCTATAGACTCTTATTTCACTACAACGACTTCCTCCCAGTGGAATGTAGAGATAATCCCTAAGGAATTGACTAAGAGTCATATGCCATCGTCTCCAAAAGTCTTGAATACTTACAGCCTTATATGGAGAATGAAAATTTTGAGGCAATTTAATTCCAAAAATGAGCCCTAGTCCAATGGCCATATCTGAGTACCCGCTGAAATCAAAATATAACTGGAAGGTGTAAGACAATGAAGTCATCCAACTCTCAGAAAAGTTAAGTGGTAATGTTCCATCAAAACCAGAATTGGCGACAACTGCAAAATAGTCAGCAATAAAAATCTTTTTAAATAATCCTATAGCAAAAAGAAAAAGACCTTTTTCTTGAAAATCAAACCTTTGTTTAGAATCGAGTGCCAAATCAAACTGAGGCATCATTTCCTTATGGTGAACAATAGGACCAGCAATAAGTTGTGGGAAAAAAGTCACAAAAAGTGCGTAGTTTAAAAAATTAATTGATTTGACCAGTCCTTTATATGCGTCTACTAAAAAAGCAATTTGTTGAAAGGTAAAAAAGCTGATTGCTAAGGGTAAAACAATGCGCAGAAGAGGAATGTTTGTATTAAAAATATAGTTAATATTAAAAATAGTAAAATCTAAGTATTTGAATATAGCCAATAAAAGTAAATTAAACGTTATTCCAAATATAAGTAAAATTTTAGATTTAGCTTCTTGTTGAAAAAGTTTTTGGGCTAAAAAATAATTTATTATTATAGATGACAGTATGATGAAGAGATATTCAAATTTCCATACAGAGTAAAAAAATAGGCTGGCCAATAATAAAAATAATTTTAATCCATTTCTATTTGGGCTTTTTTTAAAGAAGGCAAAAGCTACGAGACATACTGGTAGGAAAAGTAGTATAAATTGATATGAACTAAATAACATAATGCAACGATACAAAAAGATGTTGCTTTATGTCAACCTAAGGGATTGGAGTAAATTGTGAAAATCTGTGCAGTTGTAGTTACATTCAAACGTAAACAAATGTTACTTGAGTGTTTGAACGGTTTGTTAAACCAGACAACCAAGTTAGATAAGATATTTGTTATTGATAATAACTCCAGCGACGGCACCGAGGAAGAAGTTAAAAAGTTAATGGAGATGAGTTCAATAATAAGCTACTTCAATACCGGAGGTAATCTTGGTGGTGCCGGGGGATTTTATCATGGAGTCAAACAAGGTTTAGAAGAAGGTTATGATTGGCTTTGGTTGATGGATGATGATGTGGAGCCCCTTCCTGATTGTTTAGAAAAAATGCTTTTATTTAAGAATCAATCATTATGTCTGCATCCAACGAAAAGGTATACAGAAACGGGTAAAATTTTTAAATGGCAAAAGTTATTAGATCCCAAAACAGGACTTTCTAAAAGATTTGGTTCTGAACAGTTTAATGGAAAGGATTTTACAATTGTGAATACAGGCTGCATGGAAGGGATGTTAATTCATAAAGAAATTGTAGATAAAATTGGATTACCTGATCGAAGATTTTTTATTTGTGGCGATGATACAATGTACGGATATTTAGCTTCTAAGCATACAGATGTTTACTATTTAAGAAATCCAGAGTTTAAGAAAAAAATTTTTAAGGAAGAAGTTTCAACATTGGGTCCTATTAAAAGGCCTTTTCAAAGCCCATTTTATTTATATTTCAATACGAGAAATCACTTCTTGAAAAATGATTACCTAAGAGAGACTGGTGATGGAGTGAGTTGGCAGTTAAACCTGGCTATCTTTCTTAAAATGATTAAACTTTTTATAGAAGTTCTCTTTTTCTTTAGAACTTGGAATCATTTTAAAATGTTTTACTTCGGTCTTATTGATGGACTGAAAAGAGACTTCACTGGACAGAAGAGGTTTCTTTCGTCATGAAAATAGCCTACATTTTTGTAAGATTTCCTGTTTGGTCTGAAACTTTTGCTGTAAATGATGTCCTTGAAATGGAAAAAAACCTTGAAAAAATTGATGTATATAATTTAAGGCCAACTGATAAGATGGATTTTACTGGTAAGAGTTGTGTGTATGAAGCTGACCTAGGTACAAATATGTTTGGACTTATGATCATGATCCTGAATCCAATTCTTTTTTTTAATTGGCTTTTTTGGCTTATCTCCCATGAAATCAATCGGCCGACTTTATTTATTAAATGTCTTTTACTTGGGCCTCAAAATTTTTATATATGGAATAAAATTATAAATAATCAATACGATATTGTGCATTTATTTTGGGGGCACTTTACCTCAAATCTAGGGTATCTATTAAAAAAGTCTAAATCTTCTCCAAGGCTATCTATGTTTCTTGGAGCTTACGATCTGGGATTTGGTCTATCTATTTCAAAAGATATTGCAAATAAGGCTGATTTTTTGTGGACTCACTCATTTTATAACTTAGAACAAATAGATAAATTAGGAGTAGATAGTTCTCTTGTTAAGGTTGTACACAGAGGAGTGAATGCAGAACATTTTAAAAATAATTCACTAGACAAATCTAAGAATGATATCGTTTGTATTGGAAGAATGATTGAAGATAAAGGGTTTGATAAGGTTGTTGAAGTTTTTTCTATGTTACTTAAAGAAAAAAGAGGGTTAGTGTTACATCTTATAGGAACAGGTCCTGTTGAAAGTACACTTAAAAAACAAGTGAAAGACTTGGGTATTGAGGCAAATGTTTTATTTTATGGAAAATTATCTCATGAGGAAGTTTTAAAAAAGCTTGAACAATCTAATATTTTCTTATTTATGTCACGCTATAGTGGAGATCGACTTCCTAATGTTGTAAAGGAAGCTATGGCAAAGGAATGTCTTTGTGTCGTCTCTAATACTTTCGGAATAGAAGAATTAGTTATAAATGGAGAAACCGGATTCATTGTTGATAAGCTTGATACTGAAAAAGCTTATGAGATTTGTTTGGATATATTAAACAGTTCAGACTCCTTTGAAAATATGAGGGCTATGGCCAAAAAGTCTATTCTTACTAATTTTACAGTTCAATCAGCTACTCAAAAATATTTAAAATATTGGAATTCCTAAATCTTCATAGTTGGAATTTCAAAACGATCACCATCAATGTTTTTAAACTTAAATACAATATGGTTATTATATTTCCAATATTGTATGAACTCATTTGGCCCTTTTATTTTTCTTTGCTTGTTAGAATTACCGATAATTAATCTTCGAACGTTCTTACAATCAGGCGAGCTTGAGTCCTTATAGATATAAAAATAAGAAAATTCGTTGAATTTTTTATGAAATTTATACTGGGTTCCTGGACAAAGTTCTATATTTTTATTTTGTAGGTCCTTAATCCAATTAATTGGGATCCAGTTATATTCCACCAGAAACTTATTTGAAAAAAGCTTTAATCTTGATTCAAGGTCACCTCTCTTGGCTTTCTCCATTAGATTAGGATGTTCGTAGGTTATTCTATAGATATTACCGAAAAAAGTAGTCAAAGTTACAAATGAAAAGCCATAGCCAATATAGACCAGAAGAAACAGGGAAAGATATTGAAATGGTTTCCAGGGTGTATTTGGAAATTTATTTTTAGAATAGATAATTACCTCATAAACAAAATAGCACATAATTAACATCCAAAGCATATAACTATACCTACCAGACAGATAATGCATGACTGTATGTTGAGACATCAAAATATACCAACTCAACCCTGCGGGGAATGCCGCATACAGAAGTCGGTAATTTAACTGAGATTTATTTTTTCGCTTTAGCCAAAGGGTGATTCCAAATACAATGAAGAATGCAAAACCTGATAAATAAAAGTATCTTTCAACCCTCTGGGAGGCTATATGTGGATATCTGGCAATAGATACTCCTGTTTTCTTAAAGCCTGGATTATTTCCTTTTACTTCTTGGTTTAAGGCCCTAGCCTTTATAGCAGTTTCAATGGTGTCAATAGTCTTATTCACTCCACCCTTGACATAAGAAATCTGAAAAAATAAAAGGATAAAAGTTAGAATAACTGGTGTTCCTAGTAGAAAACTTTTTAAAATAAGTTTTTTCTCTTTTTTTGACCAAAGAGCCCCAACCATCATTATATAAGTCGATACCCAGAACATATAATAATTGTTGGTTATGACAAAGTAGGAGAGTAGGGTGAAGATAAAGTATTTTCTTTTCTTCGTATTTAAAAATTTAACTAAAAACATCATGCTAAAATTAAAAAAAGTGAAATTGTATAGATGCTGATGCAAAGAGGGTCCCATAAACAAAAGGAAGTGGGAAAAAATAATAAATAACAAAGAAATTGATGGAATAATATCATTGTTAAAGAATTCTTTAAGCCAAGTTCTTTGGGCTATAATTCCTAAGTTGACTAAAAATATTAATAAAAGTTGTAAAAAAATTGGAGTTTTAAAACCTGCTCTTTGATATAATTCTACAATAAATTGAAATATTGCAGGATTTCTCTCATGGTAGAGCATGTGATCTTTTACTTCAAAAAAAGGTTTTATTGATCTCTCTTTAGCTCTTCTCCAAACTTTTAATATGTGATGATCAATTTTTCCATATGTTCTTTCATTCACTTTCTCTACACCGAGATTCGCAGGATGAATTAGGAGCAGGTTAAAAATTGTATAGAAGGCACAAACAAAAATGAGAATGTGTTTTGAGTTAATTTTGACTAAAAAATTCATATTATCCTGATTATTTAAAAAAGTATTTCTTGATACCATGAATGGCGTAGTGAATAAAATAGTAACTTGATTGAATTAAATTTAATCCGAATTCATTACGATAAAGTTGCCACTGAATAATGGCCATTTTTTTCTTATTAGCAGAAAGTGAGGTGCTTCCTACAATCCTATATTTAGAAAGAGCTTCATTTATTCCTATCGCATTTGATGTCTTACTTATCACTGCATACCAAAATAGATAATCTTGTCTTCTTCTTAGGTGTTCTAAGAATCTAATACCATTTTTTTCTACAGCTTCTCTAAGGATTAAAACTGAAGAGGTTGCAAATGGATTAAATTTAAGTAAATCAGATTTGGAAACAAATGTTGGTGTCTTCATCGTTTTGATGCAATCACCTTTATCATTAATCATTTGATAGTCGGAATAAACAAATGACGCTTTATTTTTGTTGATAAAATTGATTTGTTTGGTGAGTTTTTCAGTATTCCATAGATCATCACAGTCTAGAAATGCTAGATATTTTCCAGTCGCCTTATTTAGACAATTATTTCTTGTAACGGCTGCACCAGAATTAACACCATTTTTAAAGGGTTTCACCCGTTTATCTTGTATTGATAGATTTTGTAACACCATGAAAGAGTTATCTGTGGAGCAATCATCAAATACAATCCACTCCCAGTTTTGGTAAGTTTGGCCTTTAAGACATTGGTAGGTCTCATTTATATAAACCTCAGCGTTGAAGCATGGTGTTATTATCGAGACTTTTTCCATGTCATTTTTTATCTCATTAGGTATACTCATGTAATATATTTAACCAAAACTTATGCACCCTGACGATAGGAATTATGAATAGATCAGTTAAAAGACTAAATTATCAAAATAGATTCTTAGATGCCATCTTAGTATTTGGGTCTTGGATGCTCGCCTATTATTTTAGGTTTGAGCTAGAGATTGGAGGCAATGCTGCATCAGGATTACTCGAGAGATACTTTGGTTATGGTATTTTGCTAACCGTTGTTTGTGTCATTACTTTTAAGAACACTAAAGTTTATGACAATTCAAAATTTGATAGTGTTGTTCAGGATATTGTTAACCTGATAAAAGCAAACTTAATAGCATTCTTTATTTTCTTAACTCTTTCTTTTTTCTCATCTCATGAAAGATTATCTAGAATAATGCTTGGAATGTATGTTGGAGCTTCTTCCATTTTTCTCATTCTCGCAAAACTTTATATAAGAAATCTCTTAGTAAAACTTCCAATAAAACTTGTGTTAGTTGGACACGGTGAAAGCATTAAGAAATATTATGAGATTATTAAAGACTTTGCGAATTACCAAGTTTTAAACTGGTTTGATGCTCCTTCTGAGTTTAAGTCACTTGAGAAAAATATGAAGTTTGATCCTAATGAACTTGAAAAAATGAATTGTGATGGTGTTGTTATTGGGTTTAATACCAACAAAGCTAATCTTGCCCAATCTTATATAGAAAAGTTATCAGAATATATTATTCCCATTATGATTTTACCTGATGTTCAGTATGCTAAGCTTGGATATTCATTACAAAATTTTAAAGGAATACCAATCATTAATATCAATGAGCCAAATGCAAAGCCCTTGGGATTACTTCTTAAAAGAATCTTTGATTTCCTTTCCTGTTCTCTAGGACTACTCCTTATCTCACCATTGATGATTACTCTAGCGTTACTTGTGAAGCTAACAAGTAGGGGACCTATATTTTATGGACAAGTAAGAATGGGTGTTGATGGTAAAGAGTTTAAAATGTGGAAATTTAGGTCCATGGTTGTAGGGGATAAAAACACTGAAGGTTGGACTGTTAAAGATGATCCTAGAGTAACTCCAATTGGAAAATTTATTAGAAAAACTTCATTAGATGAATTACCTCAACTTTGGAATGTTATTGTCGGGGATATGAGTTTAGTTGGTCCAAGGCCTGAAAGACCGGTTTATGTTGATCAGTTTAGAAAAGATATTCCTAATTATATGCTAAGACATAAGTTTAAAGCAGGTATCACTGGTTGGGCGCAAATAAATGGATGGAGAGGTGATACGTCTATTGAAAAGCGGATTGAATGTGATATTTGGTATATTAAAAACTGGTCATTCTGGTTAGATATTTCCATTATCTTCTTAACTTTTTGGAAGGGCTTTATCAACAAGAACGCTTATTAAAACTATACATTGGCTAAATCATATGGAATTAACAAAAAATTATAAGGTAATATATTGGGGATTAATTTTCTTATTTTTAGGTTTAACCTCAAGTCCTACTCTTGTTTCGGGTTATCATATTCTTATTTTTATCCCAACTTTAATCTTATTTAAGAATGGAATGAGGTATAAACTACCAAAGAGCTCATGGGCGTTATTAGCACTTATTGGATGGGGACTAATCGCCACTTTTATCAATCACGAAAATTTAATCAAACCTCATAAAGCCTATCAAGAATTAAAGTATTATGGATTTGGAATTTTTTGTATAGGAACCCTTACATATTTCTTTTCTTTTAAAGAGCAAAAACATTTAAAAAGACTCTTAAACCTTCTTTTATTTACTATAGTTGTGGGACTCTTCGTTGGTATTGCAAGATCGAAATTTGAGTTTGACCCTGTGAAAATGATGGCAGTACCAGGTAAATACCATACAAGAGTAGGGGGATTTACGAACTATATGAGGTACGGATATTCCTCGGCGTTAATGCTTATTTTGGGGATAGGAGCATGGTTTAATTTTGATAAAATTAATCATTTAATCTCAAAAAAGTGGTTAGCTGTATTTTGTCTATTTAATTTTATGGCGATTGTTTTAAGTGAAACCCGTGGGGCGGTCTTGGCATTAGTTGCAGGTACTTCATTTATGCTTTTGAAATATAAACCAAAGGTAGGAAAACTCTTAATAGGAGGAGGCATCCTTGGTGTTCTAGCTATTGGTATTATCAGTTATAACAAAGCTTCAAATAATAGGATGTTTAATATCAATGATGGCTCTAACAAAAAAAGAATGAGTCAATTTTATTCTGCTATTAAGAGTATTCAAGAAAAGCCAGTTTTTGGTTTAGGAGCAGATCAGTTTTCTTATAATGTCCCAAAAATTAAAGAAAAGTATGATATCTGGTCTAAAAATTATTCAGGACATTCTCATAATATATTTTTAGAACATGCTGCAAATTACGGAATTCCTGGATTCTTAGCTTTTACTTTATTTTTGGTCTTTTGGTTTTTTGAACTTATTCGAAAGAAAAGTAATTTACATTGGGTAATAGCAAGCTATTTAGTTGGTTTTGTTGTTGGTGGTCAAGTTGAATTGTTATTTGATGTCATTAATTCTCACTTAGTATTTTTTCTTTATTCATATTCTCAAATAGAAAATTCTAGGGATATTCAGATATAACTTATTCTAACTAACCTACTTGAATGGGGATGAGCTTAAAGACAAAGTCTGGAAGTGAAAGATTAACCTGTTTTTGTAACAATAATTTCAAGAGCTTCCAATGACTCGAGACTTTTTATTTTCCATTTTTCCACAAAAAATAATAACTGCCCTAACGCCTTCTAGTCGAATCTGTTTAAAACACAGTCTAGTGTTTCAGTTGTTTACTTTGGCTTTAAGTTCATCCCCATGTAAAGAGGGCGATTAATAACTTATTATGCGGTTTTTCTGTCTTTTAGAAAATACATACTTAGGAAAATAATTAAAGTTCCAATCCCCTCAAATAGAGTTAGCTGATGATTGTTGATTACGATATCCAAAATCAATGCAACTGCTGGAACAAAGAAAGTTACAGAGGATGCCATAACACTTCCAAGTTCTCTAATAAGTCTAAAGAAGATAATAAAAGCTAAACTTGTGGATATAAATGAAAGGTAAAATACTGACAAGGCATTTTTAGGAATAAGCAAAAGGTTCCATTGAAAAGGACCATCAATGAAAAGAGAAATAATACCTAAATATATCGCAGCAACTATATGTTGAATGAAAAGGCTAGTCGGCCCCTGGATATTTTGATTTCTTATCAGAATCTTTCGATTTAGATTAGTACCAATACCATACATAATTGACATACTTACGATGGCAATAAGCCCATAAAGTTCTTCGATATTACCTTCCATTTTTACTTTAGGCCCAAATATAAAGCTCATTCCAATGAACCCGAGAAATAGGCCGATAACTTTAAATGTAGAAACCGATTTTGGATCTTTAAGAAATATAAGACCTATGATTAATGTCCAAAAAGGAACGGTCCCATTTAGAATTCCAGCAATTGAGGGGGTAATATATTGTTCTCCCCAAAAAAGTAAACTAAATGGAATCCCTATAGAGCATAGGCCTGCAATCGTCACATAAATAAGTTCTGTTCCCCAGATAAATTTATTTAGTTTGATGGATCTAAGATAGATTATGGCCAAAAAAATACTGGCAAAAAATACTCGATAAAATGCAGCCGTAAATGCTGGAATATCTGAGATGACATATTTTATAGCAACAAATGAACCACCCCAAAAACAGGCAAGAAGGGAAAATAATACACCATTAATCATAGGATTATTTTATCACTTAATTTAAAAGAAGGGATTTTTTATTCTAAATAAGTGATTTTTACAGAAGGCTCAACAATTCCATGATTGATAATTTCAATTTTTATTGTTTTCAAATTTGATTTCTTAGAATCATAACATTCAAAGATAAGGAGACCGAATAAGTCTTTTGATATAATTTCTTGATAAAAGTTAATTCCTTGGAATTTTCCGACACAGCCCATGGTATTTTCAATTTCATTAGTGAGATTTATAGAAGAGTTTTGAAAGTTTAAAATAATTAAATCAGAAGTTTTTGGGTGATTAAAGCTGGTTACTTCAAAAAATCCCAATTGATCTAATTCCCCAAAAAAATATGTCGTGTATTTTTTTATAGAAGATTGAGCTATTTTATTACCTAGTACATCTAGTTTAAAATGGTCTTCAATGCCAATTTGATGTCCTAATTCATGAATAAGAATCGAAATAATAGTTGTAGATAGTTCTTGCTGAGGGATATTGTATAAAATATTTAAATTAAAATGAATATCTGCTCCAATATTATCAAAGGTGTAAGCAAGTCTAAACTCATTATCAATGAAGAAGGAATCATCCTGGGGAACAAATATTAGATTAGAACTTTCAAGAATTATATCTAGGTTTTCTTTGATCTCAGTGATTATTATCTTTTCTTCATGACTTAGACTTGAGTTATTACTGTTAAGATAATTTTCTAGATTTTGAAAAACAAAACTCACTCGATTTTCATAATAACCTGCTCCATTTCCAACTTCATCACCTCTTGCAAATATTGATAATGAAAGAAAAACCGTGATAAAAAAAGTAAACTTAGACATCTAAACTCCTTTTAGAAAGGGGGATGAGAGAGAAATTTAGTAAAAAAGGAGTCGAGTCCGGATGAGTCGATTCTACAGATTGAACTAATTTTCTTCTTATGTTTTTGAGCTCTTCTTTAAGCTCTTTTATTTTTTCTGGTTGCATTAAAAAGGTTGAAGAGGCAATCTCTCTGAGCTCCACATCAATTTCCGAAATGGAATTTTGAATTTTAACCAGAGTTTCTTTATGGAAATTTTGAATTGTATCACTCTTAATATCGTAACTCGTTCGAAGAGATCGAGATGTTCTCTCTATCTTGTTTTGATCATTTACGATAATAAGTTTTAGCTCTAATAAATCTTCAAGTATGTTTTTCGCATGACTTTTCTCTATATTTAAGGACTTTGCTAAACTAGTTGAATTTGCATCTAAGTTGTTTAATTTTGATAAACTAAGTAAGGCAAAGTGCTCACAAGTTGAAATTTTTTGGAACTCTGTATCTGATATTTCTTTGAATAGGATATCTTTTTCTGGGAAGTAATTATAATTGATAATATCTTGTTTTTCGGCTTCTCCATAACCAAGGTTATCCAAAATTCTATTTGCAAGATTAAGGGATAAGTCTTTTTTATTATAAATAGCATCGTGTAATGTTGATTTACCTATGCCAAGGTCTCTTGCAAAGGCCCTAATGGAATAAAGCGAGTTCTTGTTTTGCTTTTCTAATAGCGTGGTTTTAAGAATGTCGAATATCTTCATTTCCATAGGGCGATCATCTTATTGATTTTAAAATAATAAAACAATTAACAATTTCTGACATCATTTAAATGGATAAGCTAATTCAGCTCCAAGCTTGTCTAAATCGGTAAGTTCTAGGCTTAAAATATTGTTAGTACCTCCACATTGAGGGTAATGCATAACGGAATTTGAGTCATACTCTGTTACTGATTTAAAATTCTCATCTTCTTGGCAATTATTCTTTGCATTTGTATGAATGTGTTCGTGTCTAAATCCAAGAGTATGGCCTAATTCATGCTTGATAAAGCCAATAAATGCATCTTGTCCATACTTGAATGAAGAAGTATCAATCATAATATTTCTTTGTAATCTAGGTGTACTCGGGAAAAAAGCTCTCGCTAAATACATTCCGTAATCTACTTTGCGAATATCAAAAGTTACAACTTCATTATATTCATCACAATTATAGTCTTGCTCAGGGATATATCTAAAAACAATATTAGCGTGATCCATCCATGCTTGGGTCCCTAGGCTCATTGCATGTATAACATCTTCTTTTTTATCTTTAAATTCATCTGATATACAGTATGTTAAGTCTAGAGCTAATTCACTTGACCACAGGTCTAAAACATTACCCATAAGAGTATTTATTATGAGTTTGTCGTGGGATTTAGGTGTTTTGATGGATTCTAATAAATCTAAATTATAAACGGGTGTATCCCCATCAATAATATAGATACCATTTCTTCCTGGTTCTCGTTTAACTTCCATGGCCATTAAAACTTCAGAATTTAAAATGACTGAGATTAAGATTAAAAGTATTTTCATTGTTACCTCCTATAAACTTACTTTCCTGGAAACAGTCTAGCTTCAATGAATACATAAAAATACTGACTAGACCTTACATTAGATATAACTGTCCTAAAAAAATATGGACACTAGGTTTTGATCAAGTAAGTTCTTTGATAAGATACTTGAATGGAGAAAAATATATTTAAGATTAATCTCTACGCACTTTTATGTGGAATGAGGTTTTCCTTACCAATTATATTTATAGATTTAAAGTACAGAGGATTTAGTTATTCTCAGATAGGGTTGTTTTTTTCAATACAGGCTATATCTTCCTTATTATGGGAAATCCCTGCAGGTTCTATCGCCGATAAGTTTGGACCTAAGGTGTCTATGGCCATATCTTCATTGGGAATTGCTCTTACTTATGTTTTTTTAGGTACTGAGAAAAACTTTTTTTTAGTTTGTGGATTATTTGTTATTTGGGGAATTGCAAAAGCTTTTCACAGTGGAGCAGATACGGCCTTTATGGTTGATACTTTAAAAATTTTAAAACGGGAGGAAGACACACCAAAGGTTTTAGGTACAAAATGGGCGATGTTTTATTTAGGACTTGCAACTAGCTCTCTTGTTTCTCCATTAATTATTTCTATGTGGGGAGAGTTGGCGACTTATTACGGAACCGTTGTTTGTACCTTTCTAGCAACGATCATTATTTTGACCGGTGTCCATCCGCATATAGATCATTCTCATGAAAATAGTATTAAGCATGTAAAAAATCTAAAAGAATATTTAAAATATATTCATGAAGGTTTAAATTACTTAAAAAATCATAAAATTATTAAATATGTTTTGATCATCGCTGTTAGTTTTTCATTAGGCGCACAAATCTTCTTTCAATACGTTCAAGAAATTTTATATAGTTTTTCTGTGAATCCTGAAAATTTTGGTTATTACTATACCTTGTTTACGGCCATTGCAGCTTTATTTTCAAGAATCACTCATAAGGTAGATAAAGTTTTAGGGCAAAAAAGAATGATTCTATTTCTTATTGGCTTAAATGTTTTTGTTTTACTCTCTTTAGGAGTAACTTTTGGTTCTATTTTTGCTCTTATAAGTACAATCGGGATGCAAATTCAAGCCGGTCTTTCTACATCGATAATGAATCATTACTTAAATCAATTCATCGATTCTTATAATAGAGCGACTTTAAACTCTTTTAAAACGTTTCTCCATGGAGTTTTAATGTTTCTGTTGTCACCGTTGATTGGATTTATCGCTGATTATAAATCGGTTTCATTTGCTCTCGTTTGTTATGGAATTATTCTTGTTTTGATGACTATTGGACCTACCATTAAAATTTGGCAAAGAACCTAGTAGTTAAAATAGTAAACGACTCCTAATCCTGCACTATTTTTTCCAGTTTCTCCCTCATGATTTTTGGAGTTTGAAGCCTTTCCTTCTAAATAGAATCTAATATCAGAAACTTTAATATCAAATCCGGCGATTATATCATCAATTTTGTAGTCTTTTTCATAGTCATCATCTCTTGGCTTGAGATGATTATAACCTAAATAATAAGTCGTTTTTGGTGTATAAAAGTATCGGATATAGGCTTCAACACCTTCTCCATCAATTATTTCATCCTCTGAATCAAGTTCATGATTTTCTGATTGGTTATATATAGCACCGATTTTCAAATATTCTAAATTAAGAACAAATCCAGCAACAGCTGACCAAGAGTTTTTTCCATTGTAACCAGTTACTGCACCTTCATCACCCTCCATATCAATTTGGTTATAGGCAATACCTAATTCAAGTATTTTAAAAAACTTTCTTTTTAAACTTACTCCAAATGCATCTTTTGCTTTTAAGTCTGTTTCAGTATTGGCAACTGTAAGTTGATTGTTTTGTATGAGTTTGGCTTGAAGACCATAATGAAAACCCCAGAAATTATTTCTATATGTAATCGATTTACTGGCCCGCCCAGTTCCGCTTTGGCCACCATCTGTATTTAAATTATAGGTACCACTTGCAGCTCCACCATAGAGATTAAATACATCAGTAAAATGAGAAACATCGGTGTAAACAGACCATTGCTTTCCAAGTCTTAAGTCCCCGAAAGACTTTGATCTAAAACCTAAAAATCCTAACCTTCTTGAAAATGTATTTGAAGAATTTGATTCACTCACGAAATTACTATTGGCTCCGATTGAGAGATCGGAAGTGTTATTGATTGCATTAAATCTCCATTCACCTCTGGCGTATGCAATTACACCTAGCTCTGATACTAAATGTTTTGCCCTGAAACCGATTCTGGAACCGGCGTCTTCAAGGCTGAGATCTTGATCTAATACATAACCCATGACTGCAACCTTTCCATAGGCTTCTAATTGGGGTTTTGATTTATTGATTTTCTTCTTTTGAGATAAAGCATTGGTAGAAAGGGAAACAACGATTAAAGTTAAAAAAAAATGCAACTTCAATGGACCTACTTTCTTAAGACTTGCTCAAGGTTTAGATGCGTAAACTTCTTCATAATAGAATTTGCTCTCCACATAATAAAAGAGAGCATTGCAAAACTTGGTGCTAAAATAATTAAATAGCTTTTCCAAGTAAGATCTGCAATTTGTTCATTACGAATTTTCATCCTTTCAACTTCTGTCAGTTCAGGAGCAATATCTGTGACAATATTTATCGCCAATACATAATTAAGAATCGCGCTAACTAAAAATGTTCCAGCAAAATACAAAGTTAAAGTTTTTAATCCTTTATTGAAGTCTTCTCTTGTATTAAGTTCTTTAAGCTTATTATTAATAAGCTCAACATTTATAATTTCTTCATTAGTAATAAATCTATTTACTAATGGTTTTGATGTAAATGCTGTCCATGCAACGCCAATCCCAATAAGAAGTGGTATTGAAGTTTCTTTCACTGCAAACCAAAAACTATTAAGTTGGAAAAGGGCAAAGCCTCCAGTTAAAAGAATATTTACAAATCCAAGAATAGAAATAATAGAGATATGCTTGGTTTTAACCCAATCCCATATAAAATAACTAATGGGAAAACTAAGAGCAATACAAAGAGCTATCGCTGGACCATTTTCTCCGAACTTATCACTTAGTTTATTGAGTAAAAAGACAGGAAGAGCAATGGTAAAGATCAGCTCATAAAGAGATTTTTTATTATTCTGGTTTTGCATTCGGACCTATTTATTTAAATTAATATATTGATATAGTACTCAATAAATAGGGTATTTTAAAAGCATAATTTTAAAAGAGAACTTGAATATCCTAGTCGGGATTACTTGGTGCAAAGTTTTTCAAACACTTGCCAAACTTGATGGGTTGGTTGATCTTGATCTCCCCAAGGTCTTTTATCACCATTTAAGATTTGATGGTACAAATTTGTACAATCTGGGATCTCATTTACATTATTGGGTAAAAGATTAAGAAGTTTATCTAGAGTTAAAATATAGTTAAATTCATTCCCGTTATAAGTTTTAGCTTTTACCAATTTTTTCTTTCTTTCTTGATTTTTAAGCTTTAAAACTTTTAGACCATCTAAAATTTTTTGTGGCTTTGACATTTGGCTCAGCTTATATAATTCGATATCAGGATTATAAGCTGTTTGAGCAAGTGCAGAGAAAGTAAATAAAAAGATAATTAGTCTCATTTGTATCTTTCCGGTTGTGAAGAATAAAATTCAGCTAGTGGATTTGCTGCTAATCCCCTTAAATTATGCTCATCACATTCTTTGAGATAGTCATCATTATTTTGAAATTTGATGATCTCTGAATCTGTAAGTCTTCTTTTTCCTTTACTATCTTTTGTTTTAAAGGGGTCTTTTGCAATACAAAGATGACGGGATGCAACTCCTTTATTATCTATATTACAAACTTCTCCTTCCCAGCCAATAATAACTTTTATATTTCTTAGTCTTTCATCAGAAGCAGATGGATAATCACAAGTTATGCTATTATCAGAGGCCAATTTCCTTGCATTTAAGGTTAACCTTCTTTGTTCACACTCGATCTTATAAAGATATGTTCCACCTTCTGCTTCTAATTCGGGATGGTTAGGTTCGATATATTTTGCTGCTTTTGGTCCATTTTTATGTATATAGGCTTTACGCATACTAACTTCTTTACCTTCTAATTTATCAACGAGAATATTTCCGATAGTCACACGAGATCCTTCATAAAACACATAAGAAGAAAAATATTTTGAAAAGACTTCGTGATCTAGGGGGGCTTGGAATACGTTTGGACGTCCCCATAGGGGATAAATTCGAGGGTTTCCGTGAGGATAAGATTCATAAAATGACAAATAAGAGGTTGTTTTATCGGGTCTTAGTCCTTCTCTTTTTCCATTTGCTCTGTGAAATCTTTTATTATGAGTCTTTGGGTTGGAACCTTGAAATAAATCATAGAAAAACATTTCAAGTAAAGTTTCAACTTTTCTAGCACCTCTATTATGCATTAGTCTGGCTATGTCGATTTGCATTTTCTTTCTTTCATCGGGATTGAAAATTTTGGAGTTATTTAGCCATGTATCTTCTATCATTGAGATGACTTTGTCCGCTTGCTTTTTAGAATTACTGTATTGGGCCATGGCCAAAAATAAATTTGTTCTTATATTATCTACAGAATCAGTTCTATGGCATAAATCTCTTTTAGTAAAATCACTAGAACTTAAATTGTTAGTAAAATCTGAAAGAAGTTTTGAACAATATGGTGACTTGTCCGCATCAAATAAATCGTGGCTTTTATTTAATCTAAGAATCTGTTTTCCAGATTTATAGACATCATGAATTGTTTGCAGTAATCCTGTTGCATTAAGAGTTGTCGTTCCAGGATTGTAATTATAAGCATTCGCATTAAATCTAGATTCGGTGTTAATAAGAGGAATCATTTCTGCGGCTGAAATATTTCTTAAACACGAACTCATATCTGTTAATTCTTTATAAAGGTAGTCTACATAGGCTTTAGATTTACATATAGCATAGGATCCAGAATCAGGTTTTCCATTAGAGCATCGAGCCTTTTTCTTAATTGCTCCTGAATTCTTCAAGCTTGCCAGAATACAAAACTTTTTGGGGTCTTCATTATATGTATCAGTTGGGGTTAAAAGTTCAGCAATTTCTGGTTCTAAAAAATTATTATCAGAATCACAGGACTCAAATAATCCATCTTCTTTCATTTCGGAGTCTTCATCCCCACATTTTTTCTTTAGAGGAGTAAGAACTTCTTCTACTTCTTTAAGTGATCCCGAAACAATTTTGGGTGTTATCCCCAATGTCGCTGGAGTTTTGTCTGATCCCACATTTGGGGGAGGTTTAGAACTTGAGGGCTCAGGAGGAGGAGGAGATGAATCTTTTTTTGCTTTCTCTGCTACAACTATAGGTGGTGTGTAAGAAGAAAAAGGTCCTAAATCCATAAATTGATTATTTTTAAATCCTAGAAGAAGCTTTTTTTGTTCTTCATCATTCATAAAAAATTGTTCCAAGCCTTTGTCTGTGTGAACAAAAATAATACTATTGCCATAAGGACTTTGTTGGATGTGAAATCGACTTCCTTTGCTTAATTTTTCACTTTTTGAACCGTATGGAGCTATAAGGTTTATATCTAAATCTTCATTAACTTCATAAATCTGCATGTAGGCGATATTTGCTTCTGGCTTACTGGTGGTCATTTCCATGAATTTGGTTTTTGCCCAGTTTCCAAATTCACCCGAAAGAATTAGAAAATCAAAGTCGCTTTTATCGAATGAGAAAAACCGCTTTTCCTTACTATCCTTAATCGAGAAATAGATCTTATCTGGATTGTAATTTGGAATGCTTTTAACTTCATCTTGAGGGGGAATGTATATGTCTTTCCCCTTAAGGGATATTTCATCACCATTTGTGGTCTGTGTTATTATTGATGAGTTCCCAACGGATAGTACTTTTCCTTCAAAAAGATGGCTCTTTGCGTTGGCGTTCATAAGGTGCAAAATAAGAATAATAGGTAAAAAGCATTTAAAATTCACACTAAACTTATCGGTTTTTGAAATTTCTATCTTAATTAATTCTTAGAAAAATAGGTAAAACTAAACCTATAAAAACAGTCTGGTATTAAGCTCTTTAGGTTTCTTTTGAAGATATATATGCTAATATCAATTTTTTAAATATTTAGGAGTATTTATATGAAAGTTTCAGTAATTGGTACGGGTTATGTAGGCTTAGTGTCAGGTGTATGTTTTGCAGAGATGGGAAATAAAGTTACATGTATTGATATTGATGAAAAGAAAGTTCAGACCATGAGAGATGGGAAAAGTCCTATCTATGAACCTGGATTAGAGTCGATGATGAGAAGAAATATTGAAGATAAAAGAGTTTCTTTTTCTACTAGTTACGATTCAATTAAAGAGGCAAAAGCGGTTTTTATGGCCGTAGGAACTCCCTCTGGCGACGACGGCAATGCTGATTTAAAATACCTTTACGCAGCATTAGATTCTCTAGTGCCATTCATAGAAGATGATTTAATTGTTGTTCTCAAGTCCACAGTTCCAGTTGGTACAGGAAAAGCTGTAAAAGAATATTTAACAGGTAAAACAACTAAGAAATTTCATATCGTAAATAATCCTGAATTTTTAAAGGAAGGATCAGCAGTTGATGATTTTATGAAGCCTGAAAGAGTCATTATAGGAACAGATAACGACTATGCATATACAATGATGGAAGAACTTTATGAACCATTCAACCGACAAATAAATAGAATGGTGAGAACAAGTAATCTATCTGCTGAAGTGATAAAGTATGCGGCGAATTGTTTCTTGGCTACCAAGATTTCGTTTATGAATGAGATCGCGCAGTTATGTGATAAAACAGGTGCTGATGTTACTGAGGTTAGAAAAGGTATAGCAACGGATTCGAGAATTGGATCTCAGTTTTTATATCCAGGTCCTGGATATGGAGGATCATGTTTTCCAAAAGATGTTAAAGCCTTAATTTATAAAGCAAATGAGTTGGGACTTGACTTTAAAATTGTTTCGGCTACTGAAGAAGTTAACAAAAAACAAAAATATTATATGTATGAAAAGCTGAAAGATCACTTTAAGGACCTTTCTGGGAAAACTATCGCTATTTGGGGAACTGCTTTTAAGGCGAATACAGATGATATTAGAGAAACCCCCGCTCAGTATATTGTTGAAGAACTTACGAAAGATGGTGCAGCTGTTAAATTTTATGATCCAGAGGCTGCTGATAACTTTGAAGCTTTATCAAAAGAGATGTCTTTTAATGCAATGAAGTGTGATAAAAAGTACGATTGCCTTGAAGGAGCTGATGCTTTACTTGTGCTAACTGAGTGGAAAGAATTTAGAGCGCCGGACTTTTTAGAAATTAAAGAAAGATTAAAGCAACCAATTTTATTTGATGGAAGAAATCTTTACAATACAAAACATGTGTTGAAAGAGGGATTTACCTATTACGCTGTAGGGAAGGCGATATAATAAGGATTCAGTATGACATTGATTTTAAAACAAATATTTTCTCTCCTAAAAGTTTTAAACTCTGATACAGGAGAGAACCAAATAGCTGCTGGAGTTGCCTGTGGATTAATTCTGGGCTTTGCTCCGATGTTTTCTCTTCAAACACTTTTAGTCTTTGTTTTAATCTTTTTTCTGAGAATCCAAGTGGGAGCTGCTTTTGCCTCTGCATTCTTTTTTGCAATGGTTGCCTATGTTTTTGATCCTGTATTCGATAGCGTTGGCATGATAATTTTAGAGATGAGTACTCTTAAGGGGCTTTTTACTACATTGTATAATCTTCCAATTATACCATTTACTAAATTCTATAATTCAGTTGTTATGGGAGCGGGCGTGACCTCAATCGTCTTAGCACCGATTATATTTGTTGTTTCAAAAATCTTAATTGTTAAATATAGAACAAAAGTTCTAGAGAAGTTTCAAGAGACAAAGTTTTGGAAGGCTGTAAAGGCTACTGGTTTTTATAAGTGGTATGCAAAATATGATGAGTTATACGGATAATTTATGAGCGAAGAAGTAGATAAAAAAGAAAAAAAGAAACAAGGGCCTATAAGGACAGGTGCGGTTGTTCCTTTTATTGTTTTTGTAGGTTTAGTAGTTGTTTTTAATATCTTTTTATTGGATACAACTATTAAAAAAACCATAGAAATTGTCGGACAAGAAATTAATGGTGCTGAAGTAAATGTAAAAAAGGTTGAAAGCTCTTTTAGTGATTTAAAAATTAAAGTGAGTGGAATACAGTTTACCGATAAGTCTAATCCAAAAAATAATGCATTTGAAATTGGAAATATAAGTTTTAAGCTTTTATGGGATGCTTTGTTGAGAGGAAAGTTTGTTATCGACTTAGCAAAAGTTGGTGATATTAGATTAAATACTGAGAGAAAGAGAGTTGGTTTTGTTGTTCCACCAAAGCCAGAGTCTGAAAAAGAAAGTAAAGCAGAAGCTGAAACGAAAAAAGCGCTTAAAAAAGTAAGTAAGGAATTTGAAGGTAATGTTTTTGGTGATATCGCAGGTGTTTTAGGTGGAGGAAGTACGGGTGATGTTTCACAAAATGTCTCAGAGAATTTAGAGTCAAAAAAGAAATTTGAAGCCCTTTCGGCTAAAGTTAAAACCAAAGAGAAAGAGCTCTCTGAACAATTTAAGTCTCTACCAAGTAAAGATGATTTAAATAAACTTAAAGAAAGGTTTAATAAAATAAAATGGAAAGATTTAGGGAACTTAGTTAAAGCTCCAGGAATTTTAAAAGAAGCTGATAAAGTAAATAAAGATTTAAATAAATCTTTAAAATCTTATAATAAATTAAATAAAAACCTTAATAGTTCCATTAAAGAAATAGATAAAGATTATAAAGAAGCTGAAAGCTATATAAGTAAAGATATAGCATCGGTACAGAAAAGAATGAATCTTCCGACTCTTGATCAGGAATCTATTGCTAAGACTTTATTTGGGCCTGAAGTTTTAGATAAACTTGAAAAAGTTAAAAAGTATCAAAAAATTGCGCAAAAATATATGCCTCCAAAGAAGGAAAAGGCAAAAGTTGTCTCTACTCCGAGAAAGAAGGGGAGAGATTATCAGTTTGGAAAACCAAATGCTTATCCAATGTTTTGGTTAAAGCTTGCTGAGATTGATTCCAAAAATGATCAGGGGTCTGTTATTGGAAAAATTGAAAATGTGACCAATGATCAAATTGTAACTGGAAAACTCACTACCGCACAAGCAAAGGCGGATTTTCCTGGTTTGGAAATGAGAAATATCGATGTGAAAATGACAATTGATCATAGGGAAAAAGCAACTGCAGACCTTGTCGGTGAAATTGGGTCTATGAAGGTTAAAGATAAAGCCTTAAGTAAATCCAAGGATACTAAGTTTGTGATTAAAGAGTCTAATGTTAATACTAAGTTTAGTGGACGGTTTGACGCTGATAAGGCGAAACTGAAAATAGATAACGACTTTAAAGACCTTGTGTATGACGTTGATGCTAGCAGTAATGCGATGAAAGAAGTCTTAAATGATGTCGCACGAAAAACGAAAGTTTTAACTCTTGATGCAAAAGTTACAGGTAAATGGAGTAGTCTGGCATTTGATATTAAATCCAACTTGGCTCAAGCGATTGAAAACTCTGTTAGATCATTAATCTCTGAAAAAATAACTGCAGCACAGAATAGAATTAAATCTCAAATTGAATCTCAGATTAGTTCGGCAAGATCCTCAGTTGATAAACAAGTGAATCAGTTAAAAAGTACTTTTAACAAACAGTTAGATGATGCTAAGAGACAGGTTAAAAAAGTTGAAAATGATTTTAAAAAGAAGAAGAAAAAAGCTGAAAAAGATGCAAAAAAGAATCTAAAAAATCCTTTCAAGGGAATCAAGCTGTAGCACTCTTTTTTGACACTTAAAGCTCTTAATGAAAAGATATTGGATAGTTTTTTTTAGGAGCCTTAAATTGTTTAAAATTATTTTTGTATTTCTTTTATCACCATCAATTCTTTTTGCACTACCTCTTAAAAAGGGAGTGAACTTTAGGATGAAAGTTCCTGGAGAATTTATAGTGAAGGCAAACTCTACTAAAGGTCTACTCAATATTAAAAGAAGGCTTGGTGATAATTATTACTTAGTTGAGAGTCAGAACTCAAAAAAATTAAATGCTGTTGCTCAAAAGGTTTATCCTAATTACCAATATTTTGGTGAATATAAAGAGTTTGACCAAACTCCAAATGATCCGGATTTCTTAAAACAAAAACACCATGAGATGATTCAAACTCTTGATGCATGGTCTGTGTCGAAGGGATCAAAAGAAATCATTGTTGCTGTGACCGATAATGAATTTCAAGTCATGCATGAGGACTTAAAAAACTCTTGGTGGGTCAATGAAAATGAAATTCCAGACAATAATATTGATGATGATGGTAACGGCTATATTGATGATGTTTACGGATGGGACTTCATTGGTAGAGATAATAATACCGACTCAGAAGATGAGTATACTCATGGAACCCATGTTGCGGGAATAATCGCGGCAGAATCTAATAATGGCTTGGGGGTTAGTGGTATCGCGCCGAAGGTTAAGGTGATGCCTCTTAGGTGGTACGGAGAAGAAGGATCATGGACTAGTGCTGTGGTTGTGGAAACGTATCAATATGCGATTAATATGGGGGCTAATATTATATCCACAAGTTATAATATTGATCATCTCGTTGATGACCAAGCTTACCTAGATATGGTTCAGGAGATCAAAAAGAATAATATTCTTCTTGTAAATAGCGCTGGGAATACCTCAACGGAAAATCCCCCAAGGCAGAATATAGAAGATATAATTTTGGTTTGTTCAGTTAAATCTGAAAAAAAGAGTGCGAGAGATATTAAAAGTACCTTCTCTAATTATGGAACTGGTATTGATATTTGCGCTCCTGGAGATCCTGTTTATTCCACAACTAGATCTTATTCATCGAGTTTTAATACCTATGGAAGAAGATCTGGTACGTCTATGGCCGCACCAGTAGTTGCTGCTGTCGCAGCTTTAATATGGTCTTCTCATCCGAACTTTTCTGCAGAAGAAGTTAAAAGAAAACTATTAAATAGTGTTGATAATATTGATTCTGTTAATCCTTGGTTTGTTGGAAAACTAGGAAGTGGAAGGATTAATGCTTATAAGGCAGTTAAATAAAAGGTTCTTTATGAAAAAGAAAGTATTAGTTACTGGTGGTGCAGGATATATCGGTTCTCACGTTGTAAAGCAGCTTGGGGAAAAAGGTTATGATGTTGTTGTTTTAGACAATTTATCAACAGGTAATAGAGATGCTGTATTATATGGTGATTTTGTTTTGGGTGATTTAGGAGATAGAAGTCTTTTAGATGAATTATTTTCTAAGCATAAATTTGATGGCGTTATGCATTTTGCAGGATCGATTAAAGTACCTGAGAGCGTAGTAGATCCAGTAAAATACTATGACAATAATACAATAAATGCATTGAATTTGATTCGAGCTTGTGAAAAATATAATGTTTCTTCTTTTATATTTTCATCTACAGCAGCGACCTATGGTGAACTGGAAACAGGTTATGCTATGGAGGAAACTCCCAAATTGCCGATTAATCCTTATGGGCGCTCGAAACTTATGACCGAGTGGATGCTAGAAGATATTAGTAATGCTAAAGAGGACTTTAACTTTGTTGCCATTAGATACTTTAATGTATGCGGTGCTGATCCTGATGGGAAAATTGGCCAAGCTTTCCCCGAACCCTTTCATCTCATAAATATTGCTTGTGAAGCTGCGACTGGAAAACGAGATAAAATGTATATTTTTGGAGAAGACTATGAAACCGAAGATGGGACATGTATTAGAGATTATATTCATGTTGCTGATCTTGCAAAAGCTCATCTCCAAGCATTAGAGTATTTATTCTCTGAGAAAACTTCAAATATTTTCAATTGTGGCTATGGGCATGGCTATTCAGTAAAGGAAATTGTAAGTGAAGTAAAAAAGGTAACCGGAATCAATTTTGAGGTTGAAAAGGGACCACGAAGAGAAGGAGATCCTCCAGTTTTAGTGGCTAAATCCGATAAGATTAAGGAGGTGCTTAAATGGTCTCCAAGCTTTGATGACCTCAACGTTATTATTAAAACTGCATATGATTGGGAGTCGAGTTCGACTTTAAAATCGTGGAGAGAGAAGAAGTAAGTATGAAAAAAAAGGCTATCGTTGTTCACTCTGGTGGTATGGATTCAAGTATTTGTCTTGCTTTGGCCATAGAACAGTTTGGAGCTGAAAATGTTCTGGCCATGTCATTTACATACGGACAAAGACATTCTAAAGAATTGGATTTTGCAAAGAAAATATGTGAAGAATGGAAAGTCGATAGGACTGTTATTGATATTAATTGTCTGTCTGAGATTACTGAAAATGCCCTGACAAAGAATGACTTAAAGATTGAACATAACACTAACCAAAGTCCAAATACTTTAGTCGTTGGCCGAAATGGTTTGATGGCGAGAATCGCTGGAATACATGCCGAGCACTTAGGAGCTGATGCTATTTTTTTAGGTGTGATAGAAGTTGAAGAGGCGAACTCTGGGTATAGAGATTGTTCCAGAAAATATATGGATATTATTCAAGCAGCACTTAGAATGGATTTTGGAAATTCTCATTTTGAAGTAAAAACACCACTTGTTTATATGAATAAAAAGCAAACTTTAGAATTGGCCTATCAAATGGGAATACTTCATTTTTTAATTGAAAACACTCTTTCTTGTTATGAAGGGGTTGAGAAAATGGGCTGTGAAAAATGTCCAGCATGCCTACTTAGGAATGAAGGTATTAAACAATTTTCTGAAGCTCATCCTGATTTTGAGTTTTCATATAAAAATGCATTTAAGTAAAAAATGTTTAATTGTGTCCAGTAGTTGGCATTCTGACCTAGTTTAAAATAGAAGCGACTTTGACCACCCACATGCGTTAACTGGCCAATAATCCAGTATCCTTTAAAAATAGCTCCAACTTATTCAAAAATAACCGCA
>CAXPDR010000005.1:0-42137 GCA_964215955.1 Flavobacteriaceae bacterium | reverse complement strand
CTTCTTCAACAGTTGTTCCGTTTGCATCAGCGATTGCTTTAGTAACAGCAGTTTCACCTGATTCAATTTCGCTTAGAACCATCATGTTTGCTTGAGCTTGAGTTAATTGAACTTCTTGATCAGCAATTA
Organism: Flavobacteriaceae bacterium; assembly: GCA_964215955.1. Lineage (GTDB taxonomy): Bacteria > Bdellovibrionota > Bacteriovoracia > Bacteriovoracales > Bacteriovoracaceae. The sequence goes on along the minus strand of CAXPDR010000005.1, from coordinate 42,008 downwards.
GAAGAACAGGAAGTGAGAAAGTTGTAGATAAAGTACAAGCAAGTGCGTTTTGTCCACCGTATTCGCTACATGGGTTGTAGTTGTTATCATCAATAGCTACAGAAAATGCGTTTAAAGATCCAAGTAATACGATTGCAGATAATAATTTTTTCATTTGTTTTCTCCTTACAGGCATTGGTTGGGGAGCCTGTATATTCTTAGTTTTGTTTTAAAGTAGGGAAGTTTTATAATTGTTTTGTGCGATGCGCAACAAAATATCAAACTACTGTAAAAATTACATTTTTTTAGGTAAATAAGACTTTCAACAAGAAGGTTTAAATATGAGTAAAGTAGGATTTGGTGGATATAGAGTTAGTAGCCGTTCAAAAGAGCATAAGGACGCTCTTAAGAAAGCAATAGATGAGGGAGTCACTTTAATTGATACTTCAGCTAACTATACAGATGGAGAGTCTGAAAAACTTATTGGTGAGGTGCTTAAAGAATCTGAGAAGAAACCATTTCTCATCTCTAAGGTCGGTTATATTCAAGGAAGTAATTTAGAAGTTATTGAGGAATTAAATACTAAAGGCCTAGCGACAGAAGATCTTGTGACTCTAGATAAAACTTTAAAGCACTCAATTCATCCAGACTTCATTGAAGATCAAATTAAACGGTCTCTTGAAAGGTTAGGAGTTGAATCCATTGATTGCTATCTTCTTCATAACCCCGAATATTATTTGAAGTCAGAGGGAAGTACTAAGGAAGAGTATTATAAAAGAATTAAAAAAGCCTTTGATAAAATGGAAGACCTCGTTGATAGAGGACTTATTCATTCCTATGGTATAAGTTCAAATACTTTTGTTGATCCAAAAGAGGATCATGAATCAACTGATTTGGATATTGTTGTTGGCGCGGCGAGAAGTGTGAGAAAAAATCATCATTTTAGATATATTCAATTTCCAATGAATATTTTAGAAATGGGAGCCTTAGAAAGACAATACGAGGGGGACCACTTAATTGAACGGGCCCAAACTTTTGGTCTGAAAACAATAATTAATCGTCCTTTAAACTGTTTTTCTGAACAAGGACTTTTAAGGCTGGCAACTTATCCTGTAGCTGAAGACTATAAGACAAAAGAAAACACGGACAAAATCTTTAACCAATGTATAGAGCCTTTAGTTGTGAAATGGTTGACTGTTAGAGAAGATGACGGTGATAAATTATTTGATATTCCTCTTATGAAGCAGGTTTCAGAAATATGGCACAAGCAAAACTCTTTAGATGCTGTTGATCAAGTTTTTATGGGCTATTTTTTTCCATTAATCGCCAATATTTGGGGAGGGGACTTATCTCCAAAAGAATCTCAAAGTTTTTATGATTTGTATGATCATGCGAGAGAATTTGCGAAACAAAATATGAATGAAAGAGCTAATCAATTTGAAGAGCAAGCTATTGATAAGGGCCTTCTTTTTGAAAGTAATTTGAAACTATGCCAAAAGGTCATTGAGAAATACCAAAGCTTTGGCGTCGATTATATCTTAGTCGGTATGCGAAGGTCAGAATATGTCGACGACTTTAAGAGTTATTTTTAATATATGTTTGCATTATTTTTTCTAACTGATTAAGAGGGTCTGACTCATTAAATAGTTTAAGAATTGTTTTACACGAAACTGTTTCCATGTATTCTTCATCAAACCTTTTATGTAAACCAAAATTTCTTCCATGCTCTTCTGGTTTTTGAGACATACTATAAGATTTAAGCTTTATTTTAAAATCTCCAGTTCCTCTATTAATCGTAATTTCTCCAAGAATATTTGCAGTTCCTTGTTGAAGTACATTTTCATAGTATTTTAAATCAAAGGCCATAGGTACTGTATAGCTGTCTTGATTAAAAATTGATTGTTTAGGTATAACGTGAATTTCACGGACAGCTAGGTCTTCTAGATTCTCCGTTAGAGTGGGGTCTAAATTGTCTTTAAAACTTTGCCATTTTGATTTTGTTTTTCCCTCCGCAAAGATTTCAACCTTTGTATCAAATATGACTTTCCAAGCGTCATTACTCTCTCTTTCTTTGTAGGTTGGGACATGATCATCTCGTGATTCATCCAACCTAGAAATTCTCTCCAGAGCAATACTGTTACTAATACTTAATAAAATAAAAATAGATATAAATAAATTTTTCATAATACTAGGTAAAGCAAGAAGTGTTCCAAAAATACTTATTTGATTTTAAGCCTTTAAGTCTATTGGAGTGATAAATATATAACGAATGTTTAAATGATGATCAATTTGTGGGCTTAAGGTTTTCTTTCCACTGTTGCCAAGCATTCATTTTATATCGATATGAAATGATTTCAAAAATTCCTTTATCACTGTCTTTAACAATTTCAGCTTCTCTTTGCGCTTTAGTTGCATAATCTTCAATCTCTATTGCTGGTCCACTTTTTCTAGATTTTCCTCTTTGAGCAAATGGATTAGACCTAGTGGACCTACTTCTTTTACTTGCAACCGAGCCTCCTGACTTTTTTCTTGGTCCCTGCATGGCTGCTATTTTCTTTTTATTTAGACCTCCGTAATTCTTAATACCATTTCCTCCAATGCCAGCTAAAGCACTTTTTGGAGCAGAGGCGGAGCCACCTTTACTAGCTTTGGCCATCATGATGGCAGCAGCTTTTGGGACACCATTTTTGATATAGTCTTTGGCGATCTTCTTTTGACGATTAGATAGCTTAGGCAGGTCAGTAGGCTTGTAGTTTTTTAACGTTTTGTTAGCTAAGGCAAGGTTCTTTGCAGCAGCTGTATTGAGATCACTCGTGATCATTCCTTTAGAAACGGGTTTTAATGCTGCTAAAGGGTCTTTCAGACGAGTAGGTTCAAGACCTAGGTTAATTCCTGCGACTTTAAGCTTTTTATCAATACATGTATTTGTTTCTGCACATTTACAGCTCGCATCGACTTTCCCGTTTTGATCGGCACAAACTGTAGAGTTTGAAAGGTCTCCATCTCTATTTGCAAGTTCTTTTGGAACACAATAATTTTTAAAATTTACTGGGTCATATGTATAAGAGGTATCTTCTGAGCAAAAACACGACCTATTTGTATATGGGTTACATTCACCTGCTTGAGGCATTGATTTTGCTAATTCTTTTAAAAGTCTTTCTCTTTCTTTATGGGCGTCGGCTTTCTTTTTATAATATGTTGCGATTAACCCAGCTGCTGCCATTTTTGCATAGACTTTCCAGTCTCCGCTGTAAGCCGCTTGAGTGGCGTAGGCTACATAGCAAGCTGCCGTTGCTGTCCATGTTCCAAATTGAACTGTTGCAGCTTTTCGCATGTTTTTATGACTATCAGCTATTGCATAAAAGGATGCAACTTGTTTTGCTTCGGGTTTAGTTTGTTCATAAGATTGTTGAGTTTTATCGTTTTTGATGGCCATATAGCCTGTATTGACAGCCTCACCTACCATTCCAATATAGCCACAATAATCGGGCTTGCTTTCAGTTTTTTCAGTCGCTCCCTCCGTTCCCTCAGGAACGTCCTTTCCATCTTTAGTCCAAACTTGTTCGCCATCTTTTTGAACCTTAGCGGTCAGACCACCACCACCACCTGCTGAAGCCATAGTATTGAACATTGCATAAGCTTGAGTTAACGCTGGAACTAGGGCTTCAAGTTTACGCATACTAGAATCTTCTTTGAATGCTTTGGTGTCCTCATTACATAGATCTGAGTATCCACCATTTTCATCTTCACACATCTCTTGGGCTTTTTTAGTGGCCTTACCTTGGTGGATATAATTTTCGGCTTTCAGTTTTTCTTCATCAGTCACATCTGTGTTATCAGTGACTCCATCGAAAGCACTTTCATTAGAATTGGCAAAAACAGAAAAGTTGAATGATATAATTAGTAAAAATAGTAATTTCATAAGTTCCCCAAATTATAGTCATTTTAGCACAAGACTAATTTCTGGAGAGCTAGGAATTTAGTATCTCTAAATTTTCAACGTAAAATCAGGTATTTATACTTGTTTTGTGAAAAAAAGGCCATACAATAGCTGCAAATAATTGTGAGCATGTGGCCATATAGGGCATATTTAGATAGATTACTGATATATGTCAGATAAAAAAACAATTACCCATACTTCAGATAATGAATTAACCCATTCAATGGCGCATTATCTTCTTACAATCCACAAATTGAAAGAGGAAAAGGGTTATGCTCGTGTGACCGATATTGCAAAGGAACTTGGGTTGACCAAGGGAAGTGTTTCAACTGCACTTAATAATCTCAAAAAAAGAGAGCTCGTGGTTGAGGATGAGAGTAAGTTTTTATCTCTCTCTAAGCTGGGACATGATGAAGTTCATAGAATTTTATCAGTAAGAACCTTGATGTATTATTTTATGAAAGACATTCTTAAAGTTGATGATGACGTGGCCCATAAAGATTCATGCTTAGTTGAACATTTATTAAGTGATGAAACGAGGGAAGGTCTATTTAATTTCCTAAAACAAGTTGCAGAAAAGCCAGAAAAAGTTAAACTAGAGACACAATTAAATATTGATGCCTTTAGCGACCATGACGAGTTCCTAGAGGCTCAGAAAGGCGATAAATATCTTTAATGAAAAATTTCATTCAATTCTATAAAGAATTAGATCCGTCTCTTAAGCGTATCAACATCTTTATTTTTCTTACGTATTTCTTTGTTTTATTTAGTTACCCGTTAGTAAGAAGTGCAACAGGTGCTATTTTCTATGATGTATACACAAGTGAGCAATACTCTTTCGCCACTTTTATAGGTGTCATTGTTCTCATGGCAATGATTACTTTAAATAACAAATTACAAGCGAAGTTTGGGATTCATAGGGTTTACCTATTTACTGGAGTCCTTTCCATACTTGCACTAATATCTGCTTTCATAGGTTACAAGCTTGAAATTAAGCCAATGGCGTATGTTTTATTTGCAACAAAGGAAGCCTATATAGTCTTATTAGTTCATTCAGCTTTGGCTTTTGCTAATGCATTGTATGATTTAAATACTTTTAAGAGATTAATTGGTCCAATGGGTGCGGCAGGAAGTTTGGGTGGAATTATCGGAGGCCAACTTACGAGTGTATTGGCTAAGTACTATGGAACTGAAGTTGTCTTTTATGTCTCTTTAGTCTTTATTGCTGTAACAGTTGTTGTTTTTTATTTTACGAAAGATGCTAAAGTAAAAGGTTTAGAGCCTAATAAGTCTATTACTCCAATTCAAGCAATCAGAGGCGTTAAAAAGTATGTCTTGCTCATTGGGAGTGTTGTTGCTCTTTCTCAATTTGTAATTTTTATTGCAGATCTTCAGTTTAATATGGTTTTTGAGAAAGTTGTAACAGTCAAAGACGAAAGAACTGCTTATTTTGGTCAGTTTTATTCCTATATAAATGTCCTATCATTATTTCTCCAGTTTGTTATTTTGCCCTATATATTGATGCGAATTAAAACTAGAACAATATTTTTATTTGTTCCAATTCTATATTTAGTTTTAGTTCTCGGTGGTCTTGGTTTTGGAGTAGGTTCTTTATTTGTTATTGGTGCCGTATTTATTACTATGAAAGGTACTGATTATTCCATTTTTGCTGCCGTAAAGGATGTTATGTATCATCCACTTTTAAGTCTTCAAAAGTTTGGTGCAAAATATATTACTGATATGTTTGTTTATAGACTTGCAAAAGCTAGTATCGCTTTTGTTTTTGCCCAGTTTGCAAATCTGCAAATGAATATTTTATCGCAACTTCAATTCCTATTTTTAAGTTTATGGGTTGTAGCAATTATTTTATTATTTAAAGAACAAAAAAAATTAAATCATTAGAAAAGAGAGTTTTTTATGAATCCTTTATTACAAGATTCGAATCATCCATTTGAAGCCATTAATTTCAATGAGATTAAAGAAGAACATTTTCTTCCAGCACTTAAAGAGGCTATTAAAGAAGCAAAAGAGAATTTAGAAAAAATAAAAAAAGAAACGAATACTACATTTGAAAACATTATTATTAAGGAAGAATGTTCAGCAGATAGACTTGATGAAGTTGTAAATGTTTTTTATGCCCTTTACAGTGCTCATTGCACTGAAGGGTTATCAAAAATTTCAGAAGAGTTTAATCAGATTCTTACTGAATACACGAGTGATATAAGCTTAGATGCAGATCTTTTTGCAAAAATTAAAGAAGTTTATGACAAAAAATCAGAATTAAATCTAACCAAAGAACAAGAAATGGTATTAGAGAATTCCTATAAAGGATATACTCGAAATGGAGCTCTTTTAAATAATGAGGATAAAGAAAAACTAAGAGAGATTGATCAAAGACTTTCTAAATTATCTCATAATTTTTCAGAAAATGTGAGAAATGCCACAAACGACTTTTTACTCGTGATAAAGGATGAAGCTAGACTTTCAGGTCTGCCTGAAGGAGCTAAAGAAGCGGCAAAAGAAAAAGCTGAAGAAAAAGGTTATAAAGAGGGATGGGCATTTACACTAGACTTTCCAAGTTATTACCCTGTCCTACAATACTGTGAAGATAGAGAGCTAAGAGCTGAAATTTTTAAGGCTTCTTCTACGAGAGCGACTCAGGGGAAATTCGACAATAGACAGATCGTTTTAGATACCATTAAGGCGAGATCTGAGCGGGCCAAATTACTTGGATATGAAGATCATCCTGCTTTTGTGCTTGAAAATAGAATGGCAAAAGAAAAAAATACGGTTTTTAAATTTATTGAAGAGATATCAGAAAAAGCCCTTCCTAAAGCAAAAGAAGACTTAGAAAGATTAAAAGATTTGAAAGAAGAGCTATCTGGAGATAGAGATTTAAGAAGGTATGATTTTGCTTATTACTCAGAAAAACTAAAAAAGAGAGAGCTTGATTTTGATGATGAAGTTTTAAGACCTTATTTCAAATTAGAGAATGTATTAAATGGTATTTTTGAAGTCGCTAAAAGACTTTACGGAATTGAGTTTAAAGAACGTAAGGACATTCCAAAATACCATGAAGATGTAATTACTTATGAAGTTGTAGATGCTGAAAATAATTTTGTAGGCTTATTTTATGGTGATTATTTTCCAAGAGCCGAGAAAAGACCAGGTGCCTGGATGACTACATTTAGAAACGGAGGGCTTCAATTTGGTGAAGTGAAAAGACCTTTTGTTTGTAATGTATGTAATTTTACTAAACCGACCAAAAGTAAGCCAAGCCTTTTGACTCTAAATGAAGTTTTAACTTTGTTTCATGAGTTTGGACATGGACTGCATGGGCTATTAACAAAAACGAATTATCGCTCTGTTGCAGGAGCTAGTGTTTTGTGGGATTTTGTTGAGCTACCTTCTCAAATCATGGAAAACTGGGTTATGGAAAAGGAATGTCTTGATTTATTCGCAAGACATTATGAAACTAATGAGCAAATTCCTTCTGATTTAATCGAGAAGATAAAGAAGAATCAACAGTTTTTAGAAGGACTTGCAACAATTAGACAAATGAGTTTTGCAACTTTAGATATGAGTTGGCATACAGTTAATCCTGACAATGTGACAGATGTTTTAGAATTTGAAGATAAAGCGATGGAAAATCTTTCATTGTTTCCAGCTGAAGAAGGGACGAACATGTCATGTTCATTTGGCCATATATTCTCTGGTGGGTATTCTTCTGGTTATTATAGTTATAAATGGGCTGAAGTTTTAGACGCAGATGCTTTTTCATATTTTAAGGATCATGGAATTTTTAATGACGAGATTGCAAAGAGCTTTAAAGAAAATATTCTTGAAAAAGGTGGCTCTGAAGATCCTATGGAACTTTACAAGAAGTTTCGAGGACAAGAACCTTCACCGGATGCTTTATTAAAGCGTGGTGGTCTTATTTAGTGAAATTTATTTTTTTACTGGTTTTGAGTCTCGAAGTTATGGCCGTTGAAGTAATTGCACATAGAGGAGCTAGTGGATATGCTCCTGAAAATACAATTTTAGCTATTCAAAAAGCAATTGATTATGGTGCAGATTATATAGAAATTGATGTCCAGTTAACTCAGGATGGTCATGTTATTGCAATTCATGATGATACCGTCGATAGAACAACTTCTGGTAAAGGTAAAGTGAGAGAATTAAATTTCTCTGAAATTCAAATTCTGGATGCGGGGTCATGGTTTGCCCCCGAATTTCAATCAGAAAAAGTACCACTTTTATCTGAAATTTTGGACTTAGACTTTAAAAATTCTCATCTTATTATTGAGGTTAAAAATGTTAATAATATTAATAAAGGAATCGAAAATAAAATCGTTGAACTTGTGAGAAATTCCCAACTTCAAGATCAAATCATTTATAAATCTTTTAGTACTGAGGTGTTGGAGCGTTTCAATAATCTGGACCCCGGTAAAAAAACTTTATACGTTACAATTGGTCCTGTTTTTGGACTTTTTGTTATCGATGATTGGTTGAGGTGGGGGAGCCTTTTTGATTTAAAATTTGTGGATATGATTCAAGTTCATAGACTTCTTATTTCAAAATCTATAATTCAAAAAGCTCACCAGAGAAAATTAAAAATTATCGCATGGGATGTTCACTCACCTGAAGATATATTAAAAATGAAGAAACTTGGCGTTGATCTTATAGAAACAGATTTTCTTGATAGAGTTTTAAACCTGAATTGATGAATTTATTTGGTAAGCCCAGAGCATTGAAGCCAAGCATCCCAAGCGTCTAATTCATTGTTGCATTCTTTATTTTCTGCAGCAGAATTAACTTCATAACACCAGTCACCCCAATTCGGACTTCCTTCATTTAAAACAAATTGATTCAAGACCATTTTTATATCGGTATACTTTCCACTAGGAGGAGTACATTTTTGTTCAACATTCGAAAATGAAAGCTGAGAGCTCATGAGTAAAATAAAGATTAAAAACTTCATATAAGATCCTTTGTTTGGATCTGATTACAAAAGGGAAGATAAAAAGTGAATGAATATTGAAAAAATTACTTAGATTTTCGAAGTTCTTGTTTCACATTTTGCCAATATTTTTCAAGAGCATCGGTTGGAAGCTGATTCATTTCATGGCCATCCTGTCTAACAGCTTTTTCAACTAAATTTACTCTTTTAACGAATTTTAAATTAGCATCTTTTAAGGCTTGTTCAGGATCAATCTCTAGGTGTCTTGATAATTGGGCAACAGAGAAAAGGAGGTCTCCAATTTCTTCGTAAAGTCTCTCTTTTGATTCCATAGTCTCCATTTCATCTTTTACTTCTTGAAGTTCTTCTTCAACTTTTGCTAGAACATCGTCAATATGATCCCAGTCAAAATTTACATCTTGAGATTTTGCTCCCAGAATATTGGATGCTACTAAAGAAGGGGCGTATGCATCATCAACGTTAATAGAAAATTCTTTTTTCTTTTTTAGTTTTTTCCAATTTGCTGTAACTTCATCCGATGTAGCCTTAAAGTTATCTTTATCAAATACGTGAGGATGTCTATATATCATTTTTTCAGCTAGAACTTTGGCGACTGAATCGATATTAAAGGCTTTTGTTTCTGATGCTATTTGTGAGTGTAGGAGAACTTGAAGTAGTACATCGCCTAATTCTTCTTCCATCTTTTTTGGATCATTCTCCTCAACAGCATGGATGTATTCATAAGACTCTTCAATAAGATACTTTAAGAGGCTTTTATGATTTTGTTCTAAATCCCATGGACAGCCGTTAATTGGATCTCTAAGTTGAGCTATAACATCTATTGCTTTTTCAAGGTTCTTATATTCCATTTGCCCTCTGTTTTAAATTGAGATAATAATACTTACAAGTTAGAGATACAGGAAAAAAATGGAAAAAGAAATCAATTTTGAATTTGATGGTTTGGAGATCAATTTCTTTTTTGAAGATTTTAACTTTAAAGAAAGTGAACTTAAATTGTTTGAAAAGTCGCTGCAGCGACTAGGACCTTCTCTTATTAAGTTTTGTAATAATTACCAATATTTATCTGATAAGAACATGGTTCTCAATATTAGCATTTGTAATGATGAAACTATTCAGGAAATGAATAGAGACCATCGAAAAAAAAATAAAATTACTGATGTGCTTTCATTTCCTCTTCAAGAAAATGTGAGAAAAGGGGATTATGATAAATTTCTTCCTGAGATTGAACTTGGGGATCTTTATATTTGTTATAGTGTTTGTCAGGCTCAAGCGCTAGAATTTAAGATTTCCTTTGAAGAAGAGTTTTTACATCTTAGTGTCCACGGCTTCTTGCATGTTTTAGGCTTTGATCATGAAATATCTGATGAGGAAGAGCGTATTATGGAGAAGTTTGAAGAGGAAATTCTCCTAAATGTAAGATCTCGTTAAATCTTACAAGGTTTATCCTAGGGACAAAGTGCACTTATTGACTCATGACTTTCCTGTCGCTAAAAGGTGATCGAAAATAATCTTTGGGGGAAGTTCATTATGAAATATTTATTTATCACCGTATTTTTAGTCTTAAGTTGGGTTGCTGAAAGTCGTGCTTGTGGTGTGGTCACTTCAAGAACAACTCTGGATCGTTATGATATTGAAAGAATGGCCAGTGAAAATCCTTATTTAGTTATTTGTGTTAATTCAATGAAGTTTGATCGCTATGATTTAGAGAGGATTATAAAAGCCGGAGCTTCCGTAAGTATTAGTTTGGGGGATGTAACTTTTGATAGATATGATCTAGAAAGACTCGCAAATTTAAAGCCTGAAATGAGACTTAGAGTTAATTCAGACCGTCTTGATAGATATGATTTGGAAAGACTGGCTAAACTTAAAGTAAAACTTGAGATATCGACCTCTAGCACTAATTTGGATCGTTATGATCTCGAAAGGCTAGCTAAGGCAAATAAGAGAATGTCTTTAACAGTAGATAATATGAAATTTGATCGCTACGATCTCGAGAGATTAGCAAAGCTTAGAATTATTTTGAAGATAAGTTTAAGGCATACTACTTTTGATAGATACGATTTAGAGAGCCTTTCAAAGGCTTCTGGAAGATTAAGAATATTGGTAGATTCAGATAGATTAGATCGGTATGATCTTGAAAGACTTGAAGATGCTGGTGCAACATTAATTTATAGAAGATCAATCTAGTTTAAATAAGTAAAAATTATTAACCGCCCCCTTTGTGTGGGGATGAACTTAAAGCCAAAGTAAACAACTGAAGTACCAGACTGTATTTTAAACAGATTAGAATAGAAGGCGTTAGGGCAGTTTTCATTTTTGGTGGAAGATAGGAAAATTAAAAAATCTCGAATCATTGGAAGCTCTTGAAATTATTGTTACAAAAACAGATTAATCTTTCACTTTCAGACTTTGTCTTTAAAATCATCCCCAATCAAGTAGGTTAGTTAGTAAAAATTACATGTGGGAACCCAAATCCCACATATTTTCCAACACGGTGTTGGAAAATTCTTGAGTGTTTGTAACATAAAAGCTATATCCACTGCCATGGAAAATGTAGCCCTGCCAGAAATTGATTTTAATAAATTTAGAATTCTCCTTCAGAATGAATTTGAAAGAAAAAAAGAAGTTAATCCTTCTTACTCATTAAGGTCATATGCTAAACAATTAGATATTCACGCATCCTGCTTATCCGTTATTCTAAGGGGTAAAAGACCCTTGACTAAAAAATTGGTAGATCGATTTATTGAAAAACTAAGTTTAGGGGAAGCTGATCTAAAGTATATTCAATCGGATGAAGGTTATCACTATGAGAACCTTTCTCTAGATATACTTGCCTTAACTGCTGATTGGAAACATGATGCCGTTTTAGAGTTGTTAAAGTGGGATGATGTAGTTCACGAAGATAGTTGGATTGCAAAAACGCTAGGCTTATCCATTACTGAAACACAAATAATTATAGAGCGTTTACATAGATTAGAGCTAATAAAAGTTGAAAATAATAAGTATATTTTGACTCATGATAATACTGAGTTTCAAATAGAAAATCTAACAAATGCAGCATTAAAGAAATATCAAAAGCTTTCAATTGAACGGTCTGCAAAGGCCCTCGATGAAACTGATATTTCAAAAAGATATCATGGAACCATGGTAATGAGTATTAATGAATCTCTTATTAGCGAAGCAAAACAAGCTTTAAGGGATTTTAGGCTAAAGTTTTGCCAAGACTTGCAAAGTCAGGGGAACTTTAATCAAGTTTATCAATTAAATTTAGGATTTTATCCTTTAACTAATAATGGAGAAGAAAAATGAAAACATCTATCCTTGCAATTACTCTTTTGGCACCTATTCTAGCCTTTGCTGGTCAAGGAAAAGAAGGTGGAACTCCAATCAGAGTAAGACAAAATATTAATGAAGCAGCTTTAAAAACTGTCCACAATAACATCAGATATATGCTTGAGTCTAATGTTGTAAAGAAAAGGGCCAAGTATATTCTTAAGTATACTTCAACTTATCAATGGAAGAAGTTGGGACTGGAATTTTCAGCTAGTGAAATGATTAATGACATAAACCAATCAGAATATTATTTAGCTGATAAATCAAAAGGTGAGTCTTGTGTTGATAAATATGGAAAAGAAAAATTTGCAACCGCCAAATCAAATGACTTAGGTGGAAGGGTATGTTTTGATCTTTCTAAGGTTTATGAACGTGGGCACTTAGTAAGTTACGAAGAATTACTGGCCATTGTTTTTCATGAACATCTTCATCATTTTGGTCTAGAAGATATTGATCATGAAATAGGAACAAAACTTTCTCAACTAGGGAATTACCTACCTATGAATATTATTCACGGAAGCTGTCGCATGAATCTGACAGGAGGAATGGATAGTTTTAATCATAGACTTTACGCAGATGACTTTGGTTCATCAGATTTTCAAAATACAGATGAGTGGTACCTTCAAGACTACAAACAAAAGTCAAAGACAGTCATTGAAAGGATTTATGAATACTCTGGATGTGAAAAATCAGATTTAAAACTAAACCTTAAGTGCCAAAGAATCTTTGAAACCCGTGTTGGACAGATTAAAACTAGTGATTTTATTTGTAAGGCTCAAACAGATCAAGGCTTTATGTATTTAACTCAGGATATGCTTGGTTTTATAAATGTTTCATTTTCTCGCTGGGATTAGTGGAGGATTAGGAATTATTCTGACAAACTCTTAACTAAAGCTTAAAGCACTTCTTGCATGTTTTGTATTATCGTCTCTTTATATGAATTCTAAGGAGAGAATAGATGAGTGCTTTAACTAGAGATTTAAATGCAAGTTATGAATCATTAAGATTAAGAAAATTGATGATCCTCTTATTGACAATTTTAGGAGCTTTTATTTTTGCATTTTATAAAGTCTTCTACATTAAGCTTCGTAAGGTATTAAGTGTATTTACAGTAGGTGAGCTAAAGAGCATTTACAGTGAAGATGCTTATATTAAGGAATCCGAGATAAAAGCATATTTAGATTTAAAGTTATAAAAAAAAGGACCTTTCGGGTCCTTTTTTTATAAAGAGTTAAAGTTTTCTAAGGTGTATTGTAGAGAGTTAAATAAATCAACTCGACCCGGAGATACCATCTTATTTTGAAAGCTTTTCACCGGGGTTACCGATTCCATTAATACTTTCTTTAATTGTAATGGTGATAACTCTGGAAAGTTACTCAAAACTTCTGCTGCAACACCAGTTGTAGTTGGTGTGGCCATTGATGTTCCAGACATATTAGCATATCTATTATTTTTAACCGTTGAATAAACATCTGATCCTGGTGCTGCTAGATCTACACTTTTTGGGCCAATGTTAGAAAACCAAGACATTCTACCACCTTTAGTTGTTGATGCTACAACTAGGAGATAGTCACTTTCAAACGAAGCTGGATATGCTTTGTTTTTATCAATGTTTCTACCATAGTCATTTCCTGCGGCAGCAAGAACTAAAGTTCCATATGTTTGTCCAATATGGTCGATGGTTTCATTCACAATCATCCCACCTTCATTATGACTTTTTCCAAATGAACAATTGATGAGCTTTGCTCCATGTTTAGCTGCATATAAGAAAGACTCAACAACATCAGCGTCAGTTTCATCAGAACTGTCAGGAACAGCTCTAATTGCGATTATTTTTACATTTGATGCAATTCCCGCAATTCCTACATTATTATTTTGTTTAGCTCCAATAGTTCCGGCAACATGAGTTCCATGAGAGTGACTTGCCATTGGGTTACCCATTGCCGATCCATCATCTCTTCTTTTTAATGTGTTTATCCCATGGATATCGTCAACATACCCGTTACCATCATCATCGATTCTGTTTCCTGGAATTTCATTTTCATTAATCCACATAACATCTTTTAAGTCTTCGTGTTTGTAGTCAACACCAGTATCAACAACAGCAACAATAATTTCTTCTTTTTGTGTACCAAGTGGGGATAAATAAGTCTTGTCTACTGATACACCATTGTCGGCTGCATCTTGGAATGACCAAATTCTTCCAACCCTTGGATCATTAAATGCTGCAAAATTCAGCATTGGTTCTGACTTAGTATTTACAAACTTTACTTCTGGGAGTTTTCTTTTTCCTGCAAAATAATTTTTTTCAACACTTACAACTTTTTGATTATTTTTAAGATTTTCAATCAATGCAACAGCATCTGTTGTTGAAACAAGGTAGTTTTGGCCAAAAAGATGCTTAACACTTTGAATTAATTCAGACTTTGGCATTTCACTATTGCTTTTTAATTTAATGAAAACTCTGGTTGAATCAAACTTGATATTATCTGATGCAAATAGAGATGAACTAAGTATTAGTCCAAATACAGCTAAAAATTTCATTTCTCTCTTCCTTTTCTCTTGTTAGGGCAGCATTCTTCCAATTTTTGTGCAATTAAGCAACTAATACAGTCTTACAAAGAAGTTAACCTATGTTAAAAATAATCAAGAAATCAATAAGTTAGATGCGTTTTGTCATGTTTTTTTGCAGGTAAAAAATACAAAAATATCATAAGTTTTCACCATACTTCTTAAGAAAATGTTAAAATAATAGTCATGGAAAAAGTAGCGAACTAAAAATTCGCCTATAATTTGAACATAAAAAGTAGGATAAATGTTAAAAAAACTAACACTGGTAAATGCAGCATTGATTTGTAGTTTGAGCTTACATGCCTCGACTAATTTTACTTCAGTGAATTATCAAACTCCTTCAAATACTAAAAAAAATACCTCTCTTCTTAGTGGAGACTTTGGATTCCAAACCAATGGCCTGGTTGAAGATGTAGGAGAAGTTGTTGGAAATGAATATTTTGGACATTTAAATATTAAGTATCAATCAGTTAATTCATCTAATACTTATAAAGGTTTTGAAATTAAAACCAAAGTGAACAATGAAGAAGTTTTACAGTATTCACTTAAAGAAGCCATCATAGATTACAAGTATAGTAATTCAAGATTTGCTTTTGGACGGACAACCCTTGATTGGTCCCATGCGGATAGAGTGTGGAGTCTTGGAAAAGTTAATAATAGAGTTAATTTTGATTATTTTGAGCCTGAAGAAGAAGGTCTGGTAGGCTTATTCTATGATAAAAAATATAGTAATGGAGTAGATATTAGCCTTTTTACTTCTTTCGTTTATATTCCCGAAATGAGTCAAGGGATGATAATGGATAAAGAAAAGGGAACTATAACCTGTAAAACAGCATGGTGTGATGCCCCTTCTGCAAGTGCAGAAATTGAAGGAAAGGATGTTCCTATCTATTACGAAGTGAATTATCCAGAAGTCTCAGATGCAGTTTTGAGATTTTCTTCTGGTATGAAACTAGGGATCGAGTTTGGAAATATATACATTAATACTTTTTATTTAAGAAAGCCTGAAAATCAATTCTCAGTAAGTGCAGAAGTTTCAACTCCACCAGAAGTGAGTCAAATTAATGTAGAAGTTACACCTCAGTTTTACTATCACGATGTGAAGGGTGGGAATGCTGAGATAAAATTAAGTGAAACATTAAAACTATATACTAGTGCTATAAGTATCGTTCCGGAAAAATTTCCAGATGGGGATGAGCCTTATATTCAATACACTGGTATTAAAATGAAGAAGAAGAAAGAAGATTATTATAGTGGTGGATTAGCTTTTGATGATGGAAGCTTTAGAAGTCACTTAGGATATATTGCAAGGGTAAGTGAATTTGATACTGAAAATGATATTTTAGTAAATTACCCTCGATGGAATCAAGCTGTGCATTTTAGTGCCAGTAAAGATTTTTCAAGGAAGATTTTCGTACATTTAGATTATAAGTACGACATGCTCACGGAAGACAGGTTAACTATGTTTAGAACGAGTTATAGTTTTGGACCTAGTGTTGTTGCCTCTTTCGGTGTGAACGTTATTGGTACCAACCAGTCTGAAGAGTCTTATTGGACAAAATTTGAAAATAACGACTCAGTCTATAGCTCATTAAAATACTCTTTTTAGGAAAAAAGAGCATAAAGTGAGTAATAATGCTTTTAAATGTAAAAACATTTCTTCTTTTTATTTTGATCTTCTTGAGTTCATGTGGTGATCTCTTTACAAGAGAGGAAGATGAAAAGAAATCTTTTAATCATTTTGCTATCTGTAAGATGGATGCAAAAGCTATTACTCAAATTCTTACCCAAAATATCAAGGGAGAGTTAGAGTGTTTAGAACATAATCTCTATATTTTTATTGATGTTGTAGAGTCAGATAAACCAGGACACCTCCAAAAAACTTCTCTTATGACCTATGTTAAGGAAAATCTTAAAGATGGGGATGAAAGAACCAATGATATTTTGGCAGCTGTTTTTGATTTAAATTCTCTGATCTTTGGGGCTGATAGAAACTATATGTCTAAAGATAATATTGGAAAACTTTCAGAATTGGTAAAAGCTTTAAATGAAATCGTGATCGAGGGAAATGTTTATGAATTTTTCTCAACCGAGGAAAAGATTACGTTTAAAGAACATAACAGAAGAAAGTCTAAGATATACAATTCTTTCTATAAAATCGGAAGGCTGATTAAAGAAAATATTACTAAAAATAATAACGAAATCAGTTTGAATGAGTTTCTAGATCATTTTAAGAACTTTCAGAATAAAGATATAATCAAATATTCTAAAGCTCTTTTATTTGTAAAAAGAATTTTAGTTGGTGGTGATAAAAAAACTCTAAGTACAAAAGAACTTTCTCGTTTAATGGATATGTTTGGAGATTTAGGAAAAATTGTCTTTGATTTTGTAGATCTTCCTGACACTAAGGCCTTAAGCTTTGAAGAAGAAGAAGAGATTTTAAAAATCCTAAAGGAAGATGTTCTTTCAACACATAGAAATTTTTACTACAAAAATAAGCCTTCTGAAATTGTTTTTGATTATGACGATATTAAAGATACTGTTGAGATATTCTTTCCAGATTTACTTAAGTATGTGACCTATAAATCCTCATTCTTGAAGGCTAAAGAAGTATTTTTAGACTCTAATGAGGAAGGATTTACTGGGAATGAGATTAATACATTATTGGTAGAGCATTTATACAAAAATTTTAGTAGAGGTGTTTTTATCTATAGATCTTATTTAAGCAATGAAGGACTTATGTCTTCAATTAAAAGAATCTATTATGAACTTGAAAATCTCATTACATTTAATGATGAGGAAGAATCTTTTGTAAAAAGCTTCAATCGTATTATAAAGGACTATCGTTTCTTTCAAGGATCTGATTTTGTGGCAACAGTTGGACCTGACTATAAAAGAAATCCACGCGGTATATTTGATATTATGCTTTATGAGCATGTCTTGCAAAGTTTCTTCTCTTTTTATGGTGATGAGTCTTCTCAGGCTGTGGGCGATTATGTAATTTCTCAAAAACAACTACAACAATTTATGAAAGATTTTACTGAAATATTCGAAGGAGAAGGATATATATTACCTGGACGCTCTGCAGATACTGCAGAAACAATTACTTTGATGACAAGCCTTTTTCATAGCCAATCAGATGGTGATGCCATTATAGAAATTCCAGAGTTCGTAGAATTTATAAATACAATGACTTCTGCTCTGAATTTATCAAATGAGATGTATGATTACTTGAAAACAAGGTGTGATCTTGATGAGAAATCACGAATCCATCCAACGTGCTATCGTGAGAATTTCATTAACTTTCTTAGTCATGAGATCGAGCCAGGAGTTTTAGTTTCTGATTTTGTTCCTGGATTAAAAATGTACTTTGATGAGCTTGTCGCTGATGATCCTTTACAAGGTGTCAATGCTAGGGAAGAGTTTGAATTTTATTTGAAAGATACAGGTGTATTTAGTAGGACATGTTTTTATTTTAAAAATGGAGAAGAAATTCCTATGAAAAAAGGAGATTTCATTGTTTCTTGGGCCGGACTACTAGTTGTAGAAAAGTCCATTATGAGATTTGATCGAAATATGTCAAATAAGCTTGAGCCTATTGAAGTTGATAAAGCCTATACTATTTATAAATCTGCAATTAAAGGTTTATTACCAGGAGCAATGAAAAAATATTCAAAAAGTTTTTTTAGATACCTTGTTAAATACAGAAAAGTGCCGGAAACAAATCAAGGCTGGTGGAGAACAACTCGTGATTTCTTCCATCTTGGACGTTTTTTCTTCTCTGGGGATAAACTCGCTGATGCAAACCGAATGACATTTGCTTCAATTCTCAAGGTCATTGCTGCAAATTCACCAGCAAGAAAAAATAATCCATATAATTGCGATCTACTACGGTAGTAAGTCTTTTAAATTTGATAATTCATATTGTTTTAAGGTAAAGTTTAGTCCTTAGAGGAGTATTGAATGAGCGAATCCACAAAAATTCAGCTAGATGAATATAAATCCGATTTTATTCAAATGAAGAAGACTCTAGAACATATCCGGAGGTCACTTTGACGTCGATAATAAGTCGGAACGTTTAAAAGAAATATCTGAAATGGAAACCTTAGAGGGATTTTGGGAAGACTCAGACAATGCCTCTAAAATTCAAAAAGAAAAATCAGTTCTTAATCAATCAGTGAATAAATATCAAAATGTTGCCACCATGTTTGACGATTTTGAAGCGCTTTGTGAATTTGCTGATGATGGTGATGAAGATAGTATTTCTGAAGCTGTTGAAGTTTTTGAGTCTTTAAAACCTGCACTAGAAGAAGCAGAACAACAATCATTACTGTCCGAAGAAACTGATCCTAATAATGCTATTTTGTCGATTAACGCCGGTGCCGGAGGGACTGAATCTTGTGACTGGGCCAGCATGCTTTTTAGAATGCTTACTAGATGGGCCGAACAACATTCTTTTAAGGTTACAATAATGGATCACCAAGATGGTGATAGTGCAGGACTTAAATCTGTGACCTTTATGGTTTCAGGTGACTTTGCCTATGGCCAACTCAAATCTGAGACGGGTATTCATAGATTAGTTCGAATTTCTCCTTTTGATTCAAACGCCAGAAGGCATACCTCATTTGCCTCCGTCTTTGTTTCTCCTGAGATAGATGACAATATTGAAATAGAGATTAACGATAAAGATATAAGAATTGATGTTTATCGATCTGGTGGTGCTGGAGGCCAATCTGTAAACACTACTGATTCAGCTGTCAGAATTACCCACCATCCTTCTGGAATAGTTGTAACCTGTCAAAATGAAAGGTCTCAATTACAAAATAAAGAAACGGCTTTTAAAGTTTTAAGATCGAGGCTATATGAAAAAGCTTTGGAAGAAAAAAGAGCAGAAGCAGCTGAAACCGAAGCAAATAAAAAAGAAATTGGTTGGGGATCTCAGATTCGATCATATGTTTTACATCCATATAAAATGGTTAAGGATCACAGAACAAATTTTGAATCAGGTAATGCTGAAAAAGTACTAGATGGTGATCTCGACGGATTTATGAAAAGCTTTCTACAGTGGAGAGCTGTAAGTGAAGAGTAATTTAAAATATGAGTGGCTAAGTTTTGCTTTAGCTATACTTGGGATAATTACTGGAATCTTCTTTCCTAGTTTGGCGCAAGGGCTATCATTCATTGGTGATATTTTTATTCTTCTGCTTAAAATGTTAATTATCCCTCTGGTTTTTACCTCAATATTTTTATCCATTACAAATATTCCTCTCCAAGAAGTGAAAAGTTTAGGAGTCAAAACCCTTTTGTACTATTTAAGTACTAGTTCGTTAGCTTGTATTACAGGACTTTTTGTTGCTCAGTTTATTTTAGTACCAAGTACTGATCTTGCTAGTTATGGTATTGAGGGAGTTTCTAAATTAGATAGTATTGGGCTCAAACACTTTGTGACCAGTTTCTTCTCGGGTAATTTTTTTCAGGCTTTATCTGAGGGAAATATTGTTCAAATAGTCGTTTTCACGATTATTTTAGCTATGGCCTCTTTAAAGTTAAATCAAAAAGATAGACAAGTACTCATAGATGTTTCTGAGGCTATTCAAAATCTCATGACTATTATTATTAAAGGTATATTGAAAATAGCTCCACTTGGAGTTTTTTCGCTACTTGCTTCAATTGTTTCCAAAACAGAACTGAGCTCTTTTAATACGCTTGGCTCTTTATTTTTAGGAATTACTATTGCTGTTATGATCCATGTATTTATTAATTTATTTAGCATGGCTACATTTATTGGGAAGTTTTCGTTTTTCTCATTTTTGTTTAAAGTTAGAAAAGCTTTAGTCGTTGCCGTAACAACGGCATCTAGTACTGCAACTTTACCTGTTTCGGCTCAGGTACTAGTTAAAGACGTTGGTGTAAAAGATAAAACCTCTGGGTTTGTACTCCCATTAGGAGCAACTCTAAATATGGACGGCTCTGCGCTATATCAGTCACTTGTTATTCTCTTTCTCGGAAGCTTTGCAGGAATTGAACTAAGTTTTTATCATGAAGTTTTAGTTTTCTTTTTTGTGATGACTTCATCCGCCGGAACAGCAGGAATTCCTGGAGGTGGAATGATGATGGTGGGTGCTGTCATGGGCATGGTGGGAATTCCTCTTGAGTATATTGGAATCTATCTTCTAGTCGACCGTTTCTGGGATTATCCAATAACAATGGTTAATGTTTTAGGCGATTTAGTTGGTGCTAAAACGATTGATCGATATATCTCCTAAAAGGTTCCAGCTACTTTTCGGTTTAGCCTTGCGTTAAACCCCATAAATACTAGAATTTCTATAAAAAAGACGATATATATTGACCTCATTATATAATTCGAAAAAATTAAGGACATCAGAAATGAGAGAAAAGTACATTTCGCAGTGGGAAGAACAGTTTAACGAGCAAATGAAAGTGAGAATGGAAAAAAGAGCAAAGCTTACTGAAGCGGACTCTCATCCATACAAACATGGCGTTAAGCCCACAATTACAGCTGCAGAATTAAAAGAAAAATACGGCGAAATGGAAAAAGAAGAAATCGGAGAAACTCCTGACTTTGAACTAGTTGGTAGAGCAATGATGGTAAGAGATTTCGGAAAGGCTGCTTTTATTCAAGTTGATGATGGGAAAACAAGATTCCAATTCTATGTTAAAAAGAAAGTAACTTCTGATGAAGGCTTTGCAGATTATAAGCTTTGTGACTACGGAGATATTATTTGGGCTAAAGGTAAAATCTTTAAAACTAATAAGGGTGAATTATCTCTTGAAGCTCATGATTTTAAAGTTGTTACTAAATCACTAAGACCACTTCCTGAAAAATTTCATGGTTTAACTGATCAGGAACTAAAGTATAGAATGAGATATGTTGATATGATTATGTCGGCTGAGTCTCGTGAAAAACTCAGAACAAGATCAAGAATTGTTAGATATATCAGAGAATTCTTTTATCAAGATGATTGGTTAGAAGTTGAAACTCCAATGATGCATTCAATTGCAGGTGGTGCTGCTGCTAAGCCATTCAACACTCACCATAATGCTCTGGATATGGAATTGTTCATGAGAATTGCTCCTGAACTTCATTTAAAGAGATTAATTGTTGGTGGATATAATAAAGTATTTGAGATGAATAGATGTTTCAGAAATGAAGGTTTATCTCTTAAGCATAATCCTGAGTTTACATCTGTTGAATTCTACCAAGCATACGCTACATATGAAGATTTAATGGACTTCACTGAAAAGCTTATGCATGGATTAGCTAAAGATGTTATTGGATCTGAAAAGATCACATGGGGAGAAAATGAAATCGACTTTGGTTCTGCTTTTAGAAGATTACCAATGGCCGAAGCTGTTGTTGAATACACAAATCTTTCAACTGAAGATTTAAATGATAAAGCTAAAATGATTGCACTTCTTAAATCTAAGAGTGATCTTGAAGTTGATCCGAAAAAATTAGATGGATTAAGCACTGCTAAGCTTATGGTTCTATGTTTTGAAGAATTTGTTGAAGATAAACTTATTCAACCAACCTTTATTACTCAATACCCAACTGAGGTTTCTCCACTTTCCAGAAGAAATGATTCAAATCCAGATATCGTTGATAGATTTGAGCTATTTATTAATGGATGGGAAATTGCAAACGCTTTCAACGAGTTAAATGATCCTACTGATCAACTTGGACGTTTCGCAGACCAAGCTGTAATGAAAGATGGTGGTGATGATGAAGCTTGTGACCCTGATTATGATTATGTAAGAGCATTAGAATATGGAATGCCTCCTACTGCTGGTGAGGGGATCGGTATTGATCGATTAGTTATGATTTTAACTAATTCATCAACAATTAGAGATGTTATTTTATTTCCACTTTTAAAGAAAGAAACTTTCTTTGATACAAGAGAAGAAAAAGAAGAATAGATGAGTCAACTTCCCTTAGGATCGCTTTTTAGAATCATACTAAGCGGAAGGTCACCATTGCGTTTTTTAGTAGGAATAATTCTTAGTTTCTCTTTCTCAATATCTGTAATATTGGCCACAATAGGGCTAATGGATGGCTTTGATCAAAGTCTTAAAAGTGCTCTTGGTAAGTCAAATGGTGATATTATCTATACTGCTTCAAATGGTTTTTATAAAGCGGATGATGACCGCTTTTTAGACTTTAATTTTGTGGTATCTCATTCAGATATTTTACAAGTTGAATCTTTTGCTATTGTTGATGAACAAAGTACAGGAGTCCTTCTAAGAGGTATTGAGCAAGATAGTTTTTCAAAAGTAACGAATCTTAATATAGAGACTCTTGATGATGGTATTGCTATTGGAACTCAGTTTGCTGACAAGTATGGCCTTAAAACTGGAGATGAACTCGTTCTTGCATTTGCATCTAAAAAACTGAAGCATCAAGGTGCGGCCATAATCAATGCCTTTCCCATTAAAAAAATTGTTGAACATGGAATTTACGAAAAAGATCTACGTTATATTTATATTGAGAAAAATAAGCTTGCAGATATTTTGGATTACAAAGTAAATGTATCAAATTATGGCCTTTTAAAGGTTAATGATCCTGGATCTATTGAGAAGTTCCAAAGAAAATTACAATCAACTCTTTTTGATGATTTCAGGTTTGAAACTTACTGGAGTGAATTTGAAGTTTTGATTGAAGCTGTGGAAATGGAAAAATTCTCTATTAGTATGGTTTTGCAGCTAATTGTTATTGTGGCGATCTTGAATGTAGTGGCCTTTGTCATTTTTGTCTTTGAAATTAAATCTCAAGATATCTTTATGTTAAGAGCTTTGGGTTTGAGCTTTAAGAGTTTTAGAAAGTTTTGGATTTACCAATTATTGTTTATTTGGCTAGTTTCTTGTCTGTCAGCCTTAGGATTGATTTATATTTTTGAAGACTTTATTCTTACAATTCCTTCTCTTCAGGTACCTGGAGATATTTATGTTTTAGATAAATTAGAAGTCATTCTGAACTTAGAAGATTATCTCTATGTCTTTGGAATCTCACTAATGTGGATTTTACTTATTGGTTTTGTTACTATTCAAAAACTTAAAAGAAACACTATTGTTTCTGGATTACGACAGGAATTTTCATAATGCATATAGAGGTTCGAGATATTTGTAAATCTTATGGTCAAACTAAAGTATTAAGAAACTTAAACTTTGGTATAGAGAAGTCTCAAGATCTAGCTATTGTTGGAAGCTCTGGGTGTGGTAAGTCAACTTTATTGTATTGTTTAGGTGCGTTAGAAAAAGTCGATTCTGGGAAAATTATCATTGATGGAATAGATATTGGCGCGTTAGATGATGAAAGTTTATCTTCCTTTAGAAATGAAAATATAGGATTTATTTTTCAATTTCATTTTTTACTACCTTCGATGAATTGTATGGATAATCTACTTTTGCCAGCTAAAATTGCTGGTAAGAAGCTTAAGCCAATAAAGGAAAGAGTCACAAGGTTTGCAGAGTTTTTAAATGTAGATCATTGTTTAAAGAAATACCCCTTTGAAATATCTGGTGGAGAGCAGCAAAGAATAAATATAATTAGAGCTATTTCGCTAAATCCAAAACTTGTGCTTTGCGATGAGCCAACAGGTAATCTCGACTCAAAGAACACTGGCACTGTTTTGGAGTTACTTCAAAGTGTTTCTGAGGAAGTTGACTCTACACTAGTTGTCGTGACACACGACGAAAAGGTAGCAAATAGCTTTCATCATAAAATAACCATTGAAGATGGTCAGATTATTAGCTAATATTTCTTGGTTATTTAAAAACAGCTGGATAGCGCACACACACATGGAAAATAAGGTCACTGGATGATGATGAAATTTCTTTTACTATTGTTATTCGCCTTTAATATCAATAGTCTCCAAGCAAATACTTCTTTAGGGAGTCATAAAACGCTTTTTAAAGTTGATGAGATCTCAGTAGAGGGAAGTAAAAAGGTCGAAGCGGAAGCAATTCTTGAAAAAATAAGTACTAAACCTGGTATGGATTTGGATAATTATACTTTAAGGTCAGATCTAAAAAAGATTTATGATTTGAAGTATTTTGATTCAGTGGAGTTTCATCAAGAGACTAAGAAAGGTAAAAATGTACTTGTAATCAAAGTCGTCGAGAAACCTATTATCAGTAAAATTTCTTTCGAAGGAAATGATGAGATTTCAGGTGATGATTTAAAAGAACAGTTAAAAACCAAAGAGTATAATATTCTCGATGTTAATACTATTAAGAGCGATGTTCTTTTACTTCAGAAGTTCTATGAGGAAAAAGGCTTTTATCTTGCAAACATAAGTTATGACCTTATTAAAAATGAATTTGGTGGACTTGATCTAGTTTTTCAAATTAAAGAGTTTGATAAAGTTAAGGTTAAAAAAATCATGTTCCTTGGTAATCATGAGATAAAGGATGAAGAGTTAAAATCTTTCATGAACACCCAGGAAGAAACACTGTTTTCCGGCTTGAGTGGATCTGGTTCTTTTAAAGAATTTTACTTCAAAACAGATGTAGAAAAGTTGAAGTATTTATATAAAACGAAAGGGTATTTACAGGTTAATATTGGGAATCCAGTCATTACTGTCTCGGAAGATAAGAAATGGATATTTATTACTATTGATGTAAAAGAAGGTCCAAAATTTGATGTAAATAATATCTTTTTTAATGGGGAGTTATTGTTTACAGAAAATGAAATGAGAGAAAAAATTAATCTTGTTTCTGGAGAAACTTACTCTGAAGAAACTTTAAGAAAGGATATTCAAACCTTAACCGAGATGTATCAAGATAAAGGGTATGCATTTGCGAACGTATTAAGAAGACTGCAAATTGTCCCTGGTGAGAATAAAGTAGATATCCATTATTCATTTGAGAAAGGTAAGATTGCTTACTTTGGTAAAATAATTGTTAAGGGGAATACCAAAACAAGAGATAAAGTTGTTCGTAGAGAGTTACGTATTTATGAAGGAATGAAATATTCTGGAAGTTTACTCAGAAAATCAAAAGAGAACGTTAACCGTCTTGGTTTTTTCGAGCCTGGTTCAGTTGTCTTTAATACTGTATCCCCAAGAGGAAAAGATGATATTCTAGATGTGGAAATAAGTTTAAAGGAAAGACAAACAGGTCAAATCTCTTTAGGTGCAGGTTACTCAACGGCCAGTAAGGGGTTTTTTCAAGCAAGTATTGCGCAAAATAACTTTAGAGGATTGGGGCAAAACCTAAATCTAAATGTTTCTTTATCTGAAAGTCAAAAAACTTATAATCTAGGTTTTACGGAACCGTATTTTAATGACACTAAATGGACAGCTGGAGCTGATATTTATCAAAGTGAAAATGGTCTTTTAACATCATTTTCTTCGAGAAAATATGGTGGAGATATTAGAGTAGGTTATCCTATTTTTGAATATACGAGATTTTTTGTAACTCTGAGACATGAAGTTACTGAACTTGAGAATGTTAGAAATCCAACAGTAGAAATAGATGATGAAAACGGAACGTCAGCATCACTTAAGACAACACTTCGGTACGATAGAAGAAATAATATTTTTGAACCGACTGAAGGTGTTTATGCTGCTGTCTCTTTCGAGAATGCAGGTTTTTATGGAGATCAGCATTGGTTGAAAGGAACTTTAGAGGGAAGGTATTATAAGCCGGTTTATGGAGATCTCGTTTTTAGAACAAGAATGAAATATGACCAAATTATGAAAACATTATCATCTAAAGATATACCTAGAACAGAGCAATTCCAGATGGGTGGTTCTAGAAATATGAGAGGTTAT
The DNA here is from genome assembly GCA_964215955.1 of Flavobacteriaceae bacterium. Lineage (GTDB taxonomy): Bacteria > Bdellovibrionota > Bacteriovoracia > Bacteriovoracales > Bacteriovoracaceae. Next base: position 15,412 of record CAXPDR010000005.1, on the reverse strand, counting down.
TCATATGAAGACATTGGACCTCAAGAATTTTTAACACCAAGAGATAATGATGACGATGATGATTCAAAGGAATGGTTTAATACTGGTGGACAAGTTTCTTTGTTAACCCAGTTTGAATTAGAGCATCCACTTATTAAAGAAGCAGGATTGAAGTGGGTATTATTCTTTGATGCTGGTAACGTTTTTGAAGATGAATTTGATCAAGATAACTTAATACTAAGACAGGACTATGGTTTTGGATTTAGATGGTTCTCTCCAATTGGGGTTTTAAGATTTGAATTTGGTTATCCTATTGATCCTCAAGGAGAGGAAGAGGGATCTCAATTTCACTTTGATATTGGTCAATTATTCTAAAAAATATTAGGAGTAAATATGAAAAATTTGATTTTAATTACAGCACTACTTTTTTCTTCTATCGCTTTTTCAAATGTGAAAGTAGGGATTATTAATGTTCAAAAAGTTCTTTTAACAATTAAGGAAGGGCAGTCCGTTAATAAAACCTTAGAGAAGTCTTTCAAATCAAAACAAGATTTAATTAAAAAAGAAGAGAATGCAATTAGAAAACTTCAAGAGAAGTTTCAAAAGCAAAATGCTGTTCTATCGGCAGCAGCTAAAGCTAAGAAAGGTGCAGAGATTCAAAAGAAAGTTCAGACTGTTAGAGCTCAAATGATGCAATATGAGAAAGATATCAGAAAGCAAGAAGCTGAATTAAAGAAACCTATCTTTAAAAAACTGACTCCGATAATTGAAGAGATTTCAAAGGCTGAGAAGGTTGCTGTTACATTTGAAGCAAGTCAGTCTTCAATCTTATATGTTCAGGAAAAGGTTGATATTACAGAAAAAGTAATTAAGGCCTACGATAAAAAACATTCAAAATAGAATATGAAAGTAGCTCAATTAAAAGAGTACGACTCTAGTTTAAATTTTATAAAAGGAAATCCCGATGTTATTGAGATTATCGGGATTTCTCATTCTGATGCACCAGAAGAAAATACCCTTGTCTTTATTAAAGGTTATCGTTTTTTAAAGAACCTAGGTAGAAAATCAGAGAATAAATCTTATCTCTCTACTGGACTGGTTATTCAAGCCGATTATTTTGCTTCCCTTGGAGATTCTGAAAAAGATGAAGTTTTAGCTCAATTTTTTTGGGTGGCTACTACTGAGAAAGTGGATCATTCCATGTGTAAATTATCAAAGCCATTTTACGATCAGAAGTTTAAATCTTTAAATTATCAAGCCGACGGTCGAAATATGGGGACAGCTAAGATTGATCCCACAGCTGAAATAGCCCAAAATGTTTTTATTGGTGAGGATGTGGAGATTGGTGCCGATGTTATTATTATGGCCGGCTGTAATATTTTACCTAAAGTTAAAATTGGAAAAGGTACAATTTTATATCCAAATATAACTATTTATCCATACTGTGAAGTTGGTGAGAATTGTCGAATCCACGCAGGTACAGTTATTGGCACCGATGGTTTTGGTTATAATTTTTTTGATGGTAAACATCATAAGATCTGGCATCTCGCCGGAGTAAAAATAAAAGATGAAGTCGAAATTGGATGTAATGCTATGCTTGATGCAGGAGCTTTTACTCCAACTGAAATCGGTAATGGAACCAAAATAGATAACGATGTTCAAATTTCTCATAATGTGAAAGTTCATGAACATGTTATTATATGTGGAAAAACGGGGCTCGCAGGTAGCGTTGAAGTTCACAATTATTGTGGCTTTGGTGCTGGAGCTGGAGTTGCGCCAAGTGCGATTATTGAGCAAGGGGCTCAGGTTGCTGCTCGAGCCGTTGTTAGTGAAAATGCTGTAGTTAAGGCCGGTGAAATTGTCGGGGGTCATCCAGCACGTCCTTTAAAGGACTGGATGAGATCTCAGGCCACGTTAAGAAAACTTTCAAAAAAGTAGGTTTAAAATGTTAATGAACAAGCAGCAAGTACTCAACTTTATGCCACATCGGCCACCATTTTTATTTATTGATTCCGTTTCTGAAATCAAAGTTCCAAATGATGCAAATATCACTGAAACATCTTCAAGCAAGGACTTAGTAGGAACACATGTTATTGCAAAGTTTAAAGTTACTAAGGAAATGGAAATTCTTAAAGGTCATTTTCCTGGTAACCCGATTGTACCTGGTGTTGTTCAAATAGAAATGATGGCACAAGCTTCTGCTTTTGTTTCTCTTGGTTTACATATAGATAAAGATAAATACAGAGTTGAGACGCTTTTGTTAGGAAGTGAGGCTGCAAAATTCAGGAAGCCGATTGTTCCTGAAATGGAGCTTGAAATTCACGCAATCATGGATAAGTGTCGAGGTACCATTGCTCATTATTCGTGTGAAGTTTATTGTAATGGCCAAAAGATCTCAGAAGCAAGAATTTTAGCCAAATTAGATGTTATAAAAAAGGAAGATTAGATGAGTCAGTTCATTCACCCAACGGCCATTGTTGAAGATGGTGCAAACCTAGCAGAAGATGTTTTTATTGGACCATATTGTATTATCGGTAAGGATGTAACTATTGGTAAAGGAACTAAACTTGTTTCCCATGTTGTTGTAGAAGGACATACAACGATCGGTGAAAATAATGAAATACACCAATTCTCTTCCATTGGAGTTCCTCCTCAAGACCGCTCTTATAATAATGAACCAACTGAAACAATTATAGGGAATGGTAACCTTTTTAGGGAAAACTGTACTGTTCATAGGGCCACCACTAAGCAGGACAAGGTGACTAAGATTGGAGATAATGGATACTTCATGACTGGTGTTCATTTTGCGCATGATTGTCATATTGGAAATAATGTTACTTTGGCAAACGGAACCATGTGTGCGGGACATGTAACTATTGGTGACTTTGTTCAAATGGGGGGAGCATGTGGAGTGACTCCGTTTTGTAGTGTTGGACGAGGTGCTTTTATTGGGGCAGCGAGTGCAATTGATAAAGACGTTCCACATTTTTGTGCGGCTTTTGGAAATAGAGTTAAACTTAAGGGTGTGAATATAATTGGAATGAAAAGACGTGGACACTCTAAAGATGAAATTTCTGAGGTCGTAGATTTTTATAGAATGATGGAAGCATCAGCTCTTTCCCCAAGAGCTTTTGTAACTCATCCTGAAAATATTGAAGAATATGCTGGAAATAGTGTGATTCAAGAAATTATAGGTTTCATTAAAGAAAGTGAAATTGGACTTCCATCATTTATGTCATAAAGGATTAAAATATGAGCAAGGTAAAGGTAGCAGTTATTGGTTATGGGCACTTAGGTAAATGGCATACTCAAAAAGCAGCCGATCTTGAAAACTCTGAGCTAGTTGCAGTTGTTGAACCATTTGAAGCAAATAAAAAAACTGCGAGTGAAACTTATCCTGGAGTTAAAGTTGTCGATAAAATTGAAGATGTGATTAATGAAATAGATGCCGCTGTTATTGTTACGCCAACTTCAACACATTACGAGTTAACAAAATATTTATTACAAAACAAGAAACATGTTTTTTGCGAGAAACCGTTGTGTTCAACTGTTGATCAAGCTAGAGACTTAAAAAACTATCTTGCTGATGGTCTCACTCTTCAAGTTGGACATAGTGAAAGATGTCATCAAGCTTGGGAGAGGCTAAGTGATAAGTTTCAAAGCATAAAAGGAAAAAAGACTGTTAAAATTACAAGATTTGCACCTTTTAAAGGGAGAGCAACAGATGTTGATGTCGTTCAGGACTTGATGATCCACGATATTGACCTAATGCTATTTTTGTTTAAAAACCAACCAATGAGTGTTTCATCCATTGGGCATAAAATTAGAACTGATAAATGGGATCACGTGACCAGCCATTTTAATTTTGAAAATGGAGATGAAGTTATTATAACCTCTGGACGAAATCATGTTAAAGAAGTTAGAGCATTAGAGGTTATGTCAGATGAAGGTTGTATTTATGTAGACTTATTTACTAATACCATATCTGAAGGAACTTCAACTCAATTCGATGATGGAAGTTATGTTAAAGAAGAAACTTATGAAAAAAGAGATCACCTTTTAATTGAACAAGAAAACTTTTACAAATCTATTCTTTCAAAGACTTCTCCTATGGTCACTTACGAAGATGGAGTCAATGCAGTATTTCTTGTCACAAAGGTCAATGAAAGTCTAGAACAAGCTAGGACGTTGAATCTTTAATATGGAAAAACAAAGTTGCTTAATTATCGCAGGAGAGAAATCTGGTGAAGACCATGCGATGACTTTTTTTCCAAAGCTGAAAGAATTAACCCCTGACTGTGACTACTTTGGTGTTGGAGGTGACCGACTACAAAGTTTAGGCATGGAACTTAAATATCATCTTAAAGATTTTTCTGGAATTGGTATTTCCGAGGTTCTGAGTAAAGTTCCATTTTACTATAAAGCTTTGGATAACATACTTGAAGAGGTTAAAAAACGGAACACCCAAACAGCAATACTTATTGATTTCCAGGGCTTCAATCTTAAATTAGCTAAAAAATTGAAAAAGATGGATGTTAATGTTCTCTATTATGTGGCTCCACAAGCTTGGGTTTGGAAGCCTTGGAGAGCAAAAGTATTAGAAGAAAATGTTCATACATTATTTACGATTCTTCCATTTGAAAAGGAATGGTTTCAAAAACGAGGAGTTTCAAAAGTTAAATCAATTTTGCACCCACTTATGATTGAGTACGGTGATAAAATTCAAAATATGAGAGAGAGAAACTTTAATGATATGGAAGGAAGAAAGATTAGATTACTGCTTCTTCCTGGTAGTCGAAATGTTGAAGTCTCAAGTCTTTTAGCTGTCTTTGCAAAAGGAGCAGATTTAATAGGCGAGAAGTTTGATATTGAAGTCGGAATTGTAAAGTCTGAGTCAGTTAAGCCTGAAAACTACTCAACTCATTTAGAGTTTTCTAAAGTTTGGAATTCTAATATGTTGGCGGATGCTCTTGACTGGGCTGATTTAAGTATTGCGGCAAGTGGTACAGTTACTTTGGCAACAGGCCTTTTTCAGGTTCCAACGATAGTTTGTTATAAAGTGTCTATGTTTACGGAAGCTGTTTTAAAACTTTTAGTTCCTTATGATGGCCCCGCAAGTTTAACCAATATTATTCATGGTAGTTATATTTTTCCCGAATTTATTCAAAATGAGGCAAACAGGTATAATATTGCTTTTAGTGCAATTGATTGGTTAAGTAAGCCAAGTGAATATAATAAAGTTATTGAAGATCTAAAAACCATAAAAGATAAATTAAGTGGAGAGAGTTTTTCTGTACCTAGTTATATGGCCAAGGTTATTTTAGAAGATGAATAAAGACTTTTTTAAATACATTTCATTAAAACCATTTTCTGTTTTGTGGGAGAGTATATATCGCTCCAGACGTTCAATGTATGAGTATGGTATTTTGAAAAAAGAATATTTCAAAGTCCCTGTTCTTTCAATTGGAAATATTACATTTGGCGGAACAGGAAAAACCCCAATGATTATCTGGTTAATCAAAAAACTTGAGAGCTATGGGCTAGAAGTTGCAATTTTAACTAGAGGTTACAAAGGAAATCTCGAACATAAAGCCGGTATGATTCGTGGCGGACAAAAGTTTCTTTCTAATCCTCATGAGTATGGTGATGAACCATTGATGATTTCTAAAAAAATGAAACGTGGGGCGGTTATTGTCGGGAAAAGAAGAGCAAAAAACTTAAAAACATATTTTTCTAAAGTTAAACCAGATGTTGTCTTACTAGACGATGGGTTTCAACATATCCAACTTTATCGCTCATTTAATATCGTTCTGTTTGATGCCCTTTTACCCTTAGAAAGTTATTTTACAGCACCACTAGGATATTTAAGAGAAGGGCTTACAGCTCTAAAAGATGCAGATGCTATTTTAATTAGTAGGGCAGATCAAGCGAGTGAAACTCAATTAGAAGCTCTATTAGAAATGCTAGCTAAATATCATCGTCCAAATATAACTATCGGAAGATTAGGATATAAGCCTACCCATGTGGTTGATTGTTTTGATCAAGAAGTTATGAAGATGGAAGAATTGAATGGTAAAAATGTTATTGCATTAACTGCGATTGCTTCTCCAGACTCTTTTTATAATCTCCTTGAAAATCATGGAGCAAAAATTATTGATAAGCTCGTTTATCCAGATCATTACTTTTTTAATCATCAAGACATCAATGAAATGTTAATGAAATGTGCACAACATAATGCCATTATTGTGACTAGTGAGAAGGATATGGTTAAGATTAAAAAAGTAACAAAAGACTCAAGAATTCTATCCATAAATATTGAAGTAAATTTCTTAAGTGGCGAAGATGAGCTAATTACTCAGGTAAAAGATCTCCTTAATCTTGATTATAGTTAATTACCATATACAATATTCTTAAGAACTTTTGTAAAGGAATATTCTTTGAATTTACTCATTCAAACTGTTGTTATTTTATTGTTATTAGGTGGTTGCTCATCCATTAGTTCTTTTAATCAAAATGATGAAAAACTAGATGAGAGACATAAAAAGATTTTGCGAGAAGACTTCAAAGTAGAGGAAAAAGTCCTTAAGAAATTCGAACCAACAATAGAAGAGAATAACCAAAAAATTGAAAAGAAAATAGAGCCAAAAAAAAAGGTTGAAGTACTGAAGTCTACGAAAACCGAGATTCCAAAGAGAAAAATTCATAGGCCTAAAAAAATAAAATTAAAAAAGAAGACCTCCAAAAAAGATTTAATAAAAGAGGTCGTTAAAGATGGCTACCCTAAGGACTATCCTGAAAAATTTAAAAAATTAGATAACGAAAGTTCCCTTTTTTGGAATAAATTTAAGCCAACTTTATTTGAAGGGGAAGAAGTAAAACTACATATTTCTTATATGGGAGTTTCTACTGGTGATATTACCATTAGAACTAAAAAATCAGTGAGTTTAGGTGGGAGGGATGCTTACCATGTAAGTGCAAGAGTAAAGACTGCAGATTTTTATTCTTATCTTTATTCAATTGATGATATCTGTGATTCTTATATTCAAAAGGACAGCTTCCTCCCATTAAAGTTTAGTTTGATACAAAGGGAAAGTAAGCAAGACATAGATGACTTGCAGCTATTTGATCATGGTGAATTAAAAACCTATGCTCTTTATAAACGAGTGACTGAAGATAAAACGAGAAAGAAAAAGAAAGTTGAGTTCATCCCAAAATATTTTCAAGATCCATTTTCGATACTCTATTTTATAAGAGGGTTACCTATGGATAAGAAAAAGTATTTAATACCTATTGTAAATCAAGGTAAGGTTGAAATGCTTAGCGCTCAGTTAGAGACTGTTGAAACAATAGATACCGAACTTGGTAAAAAAGAAGCATTTAGGGTTGGCATCATTACTAACCATAAAGGTAAAACCATTGAAGGTGGAAATATGACCTTTTGGTTTTCAGCTGATGATGAAAGAATATTTTTAAAATTTAAAGCAAAAATAAAGATAGGGTCGATTAGCGGTGAAATTGATTCTTATAAAAGATAGTCATGCACGAAAAAATTATTCTACAAGACTTTACCGTTTTATTGATTTGCATAAGTCAGAAATGGTCAACCATAGAAAGAAGAGTTCTTTTTGATGCAGCATTTTTAAGAAACTCGGGTTGCAACTCTGTTATTTTGTGTGAAAAAGGATCTCAGTTAGATAAGGTTGCAGAATTTGAAGACATCCCAAGGGTTTATATAAATACTAAGGTAAACTTTCTTTTAAATCTAAATGTTTGGAAGGAATTAAATAGCTTAATCTCTGAAAAGCGGTTTGATCTCATTCATTGTTATTCTTTGAAGTCAGCTCGAGTGGCAGCATTTATTTTAAAATCACACCCTAAAGTTCCTTTAATATTCACTAATAATCAACTGATTAAAAATTATAAACATAACTTTTTCAATCGTTGGTTATTAAAAAGATTAGATTATGTTTTTACTCTTTCTGAAGAGTTAAAAGATTTCTCTCAAGAGGTTCTTCCTATTCCTAGAAGTAAAATAAAATCTTTAGGAGGGGGGTTGGAAGTTTTTAAAAAAGAACAATCTTCAGAAGAAGTTAAAAATATAAGCTGTGTTATAGATAATATTCTTGAACTGAATAAATTAAAAATAATTGTAAAAATCTTTAGAGTCTTAAAGGGTTCACATGAAAACTTTAAAAATTTAGAACTATGCATATTTTTAGGGCCAAGAATATATCAAAAAGAAAAAGCAAAGAAGGTTTTGACTGAATTTGATTATGAATTTTATGAAGGTGATATAAAATTATATAGCCTCGAGGGTCGGGATGCTGAATTAAAAAGTACAGATTTGTTTATTGGAACAGCGTTTCATGAACCTTTGAATGATTACGAGATTGTAGCTTTAATGAATGAGATACCTGTATTATTTCCGCGCACCGCTGCGCGTCAGGATTTAATCTTTAAGTTTTCGTGGATTGGAGAGTCTTATTTAAACGGAGACGTACGAGAGGCTAAAACGAAACTGGCCAAAATAATAAATAATTATCAAATTTATAAGAATGGACTTAAAGATAACTCCGAAAAAATACAAGATTTCCATGGTTTAGATTCTTATGCTCAAAAACTCCAGCTTTATTATGAAAAGGCTTTTGGAAAAAGACATAGATCTGTAATAAAAAATTGACATAAATCCCTGAAAAGACTATAAAAATGCACTCAAACTTTGTTTGAATATAGTCACTTTTTGATCCATCTTTGATGGTTGATTAAAGGACTTAATAAATTTAAAGGTGGACAATATTATGTCAACAACTCAAATCCCTGAATGGGCAAAAGAATTCGCTGGAGAAATCGAAGAAACGACAGCAAAAAAAGAAAGCACAGAATTTGAAAAACTTCTGAGCGAAACTTCTGCAGGTAATTTTGTAGAAGGTGAAGTTTACAAAGGTAATGTAATCTCAGTTACAGATGATTACGTTATGGTAGACATTGGTTACAAGCAAGAAGGATTAGTTTTCGCTAAAGAATTTAGAAACTATGACGGAAGCTTAAAAGTTAAAGAAGGTGATGTTATTGAAGTTTATTTAGAGAAACTTGAATCACACCTAGGAAACTTAGTTTTATCTAAGGATAAAGCTGAAATTCTTCAAGCATGGGATAAAATTTCAGAAGCTTGTGAGAAAGGTGATCCTGTACAAGGTACAGTTATCGCTAAAGTTAAAGGTGGTTTATCAGTTGATATCGGTGTTAAGGCATTCTTACCAGGATCTCAAATTGATATTAGACCAACTAAGAACCTTGATAAGTTCATTGGTAAAACAATGGAATTCAAAGTTATCAAATTCAATAAGAAAAGAGGTAACATCGTTCTTTCAAGAAGAGCAATCCTTGCTGAAGAAAGAGGAAAGCTTAGAGATGAAACTCTTGGTCAAATCCAAGAAGGAATGGTTGTTAAAGGTATCGTAAAAAATATTACAGATTACGGTGCATTCATTGACCTTGGTGGTGTTGATGGTCTTCTTCACATTACAGATATGTCATGGGGAAGAGTTAAGCATCCATCTAACTTACTAGCTGTTGGTGATGAAATTAACGTTAAGATCCTTAAGTATGATAATGCTAAAGAAAGAGTTTCTCTAGGTCTTAAGCAAGTTCAACCGAATCCTTGGGAATCTGCAAAAGATAATTACTTACCAGGTACAAAAGTTTCTGGTGAGATCGTATCTGTAAAAGATTACGGTATCTTTGTAGAGCTTAATGATGGTATTGAAGGTCTTGTTCACGTTTCTGAAGTTTCTTGGACAAACCCTAAGGGGCCTATCAAAGGTCACAATGTAGGTGATACTCTTGAAGCTCAAGTTCTTGAAGTAGATGTTGAGAATAAGAGAATTTCTCTTGGTCTTAAGCAATTACAAGACAACCCATGGAACGAATTAGCTGCTAAATATCCTCTAGGTAAAGCTGTAGAAGGTAAAGTAAAAGCAATCGTTGATTTTGGTGTTTTCGTTGACCTTGGTGAAAATATTGATGCATTAATTCACGTTTCTGATGTTTCTTGGACTAAGAAAAATGTTAATGTTGCAAACGAATTTAAAGTTGGTGATACAGTAAAAGCTGCGGTTCTAACTGTTGATGCTGATAACTCTAAATTTTGCCTAGGTATTAAACAATTAGAAGAAGATCCTTGGAAGAGAATTGAAGAAAGACTTCCTGTTGGTTCAGTTGTTGAAGGTGAAGTAATGAGAGTGACTGATTTTGGTGCTTTCGTTGAACTTGAAACTGGAATCGAAGGTCTTGTTCATATTTCTGAGCTTTCTGAAGAGAGAGTTGAGAAGCCAGAAGATGTTGTAAAAGTTGGTGAAAGAGTTAAAGCAAGAGTTATGTCTATCGACAAATCTGAAAAGAAAATTGCTTTATCTAAGAAAAATGCTGAAAACGCTGATCTTGGATCTTACGCTACTGAAGAAGCTGGATCAACATCTGCTCTAGCTGAGAAACTTAAAGGTTTCAACGTTAAATCTTAGTTTTTAAATAAATTATGATATAGCAAAAGAAGGGGAGACTAAGGTCTCCCTTTTTTTATTTTTAAGGTTTAGCTTGTCTATGGCATCCTGGTCTTTGTTTTATATATTCATTAGGACCTGGTTGCCTAATGGGAAGGTTTTTTAGAAGGTAGCTAAAGCTTCCTGGTACATTTTCTCCAGAGCTGACCATACAGTTTATCTGGTTTACTGAAGCTACAACTTCTCCCGCTTGATTGTAAACAAAAGGCCAACATCCCTTAGTTCTATTAAAGTCAGAAGTGAAAGGAAGTTCGTACTTACCGCCTTTTCTAAAAGCTCTACAATCAACACTTTCTTCTTTACCGCTTGATCTCTCAGAATAAGAAGATAAGTTCTTTTGACTTGTGAGAAAGCTATCAATGCCACTTACATTTATAGATTCACAGTGCTTAATACCTTCATTACTTGTTAAATGGGGAGAGACTTGTCTTTTTCTATAATTGTTTTGCATTCTTGCCCAGTTTAAATTGTGTCTCCAGTCTGTCATTCTTATAGGTGTTCCATGTCCACCATTCTCAAAAACTTGTAGCCACATATTATTATTTGGATTTTGAGTCGGTGGATATCTATCGTTAACAGCAAAGAAAGAATCTCTAATTGATTCATACTTATCATTTGCACCTTGAGAGAAAATGATAGGTACACCGGCCCTAAATGCAGGAGAATTAGAAACTGATAGTGGAGACGAGTAGGTTCCTGTATAAAATAACCCTGCAAGGATGTCAGTATTGTTTGGATTGTTTGCTGCTATATTTAATGCTGCTGCACCAGCTGAAGAGCCAGAAATGAAAACTTCTGTTACTCCCTGGGATCTAAGATAGTCAATTAAGTTCTGAATAGCACTATAGCCATTACTACCTCTAAAGTTTGGACTGTAATAAAGACAGTTTTGTTGAATGGCGAGATTTGATAATCTATTGTTATTACCTCCGAAATTTGAATCTCTCGCTCCAAGGTGATGAGGAGCGTCTGACTCAACAGCCCCATGGGCCCAGATGATTGCACATTTAGGGGAATTCGATCCTCCGAGTTGATTGCCAATTTCCCATGTTGCTTTAACTCCTGGAATGTCAGTTCGTTCTCTTCGAAGTTTACTGACATCACCAATTCTACTTGGTTGGGTAACAGCAATATGAAAACCACTTGGCTGGGCACAATCTTGTCCATTTACATGATCAATTTCGTTATAGTGATAAAGAGTAACATTACATTGACGGCCTAGAGCCTTTACTTCAGGTGTGAATTGTTCATCCTTATAAGGCTGCCACATTTCTTCACTAGCATGAAGATTCATTGTTAGAATAATAAATGGAGTTACAAAAAACATGTAGAGCTTAAGCATTTCAATTACCTTGATAAAATAAATCCAATTCCTTATCGGCAAAAAATAAAAAAACTCAAGTATTAAAGCTATTATAAAAATGACCGATAAAAATAGTGGAATATAATTCTAAATTTTATATCGTTCAGTATTAAGGGAACTGAAAATGAATAAGACCTTGAGGCTTTTTCCTCTATTTTTATTACTTTTTTCGAATGCAATAAATGCAAATAATCCAGAAGCTGAAGACTGGTATAAAAAAGCTTGTACCCCAGATACTGGTTATGACTGGCATACCGGTGGAAGAAGTTGGGATTTTACTTATGGTGGTTTATGTAAAAGAGCAAAGAAAAACGGTAAGTGGAAAAAAGCAGATGAAGCAATAATTAAAATTCTTAAAATTGTAAGACCAAGAATTAAAGAATTATCTAAAAAGTATAATGTAAGTCCTGGAGCTGTGATTGGAATTCTTCTGGCTGAAAATGCTATGAATCAAGACATCCTAGATGACTTAGAGGATTGGGCAACAAGTTGGAAACTTGCTGAAGATGGCAAGTTATTGGGAAAAGAGTTTTCTAGTGGATGGGCTCAAATTAGACCTTCTGCTGCGAGAGTCGCCGAAAAGTTTTTGGCTGCTAAAGAGAATCGTAAAGAAAGATCTGATGTCGAATTGACCCAATTTAGAAAAAATCCTGCTGGGTCAATAGAATTGACAGTTGCTATTATAGCCGATGCGCAAGATAAATATAAAAATTGTATTTGTGATCAAGCTAAAAATCCTGATAAGAAGTGTGGCTATGATATTTCAAAAGATGATGCAATTCTCGCGACACTTTTTAATATTGGAAGCCCTGGGAAATTCTGTAAAGAGTCTCTGAGAAATAATAGACTTCCAAGGCCAAATTATTTCGGGATATGGACTATGTCGGCTAGAGATATTACTGCTGAGATTTTAGGTCCACCAGATCAGAAAATAAACTTCTCGTTCGAGGTTGATTCCAACCAAATAAGTCAATTTGAGAGAGAACTTAGTTTAGGAAAAATGATCAAGAATACTGATGTAAACCCTTATTTTGATATCGCTAGGAAAGGAAGAGAATTTTCTGAGAAATGGAAAGATTTTGAAGAGATAACGATGTTAGATATGGCCATGGACCCCGAGCTAAAAAGTAAACCATTATTTGAAATCCTATTAGAGAATCCTAGACTTGCAAAAGAAAAAAAACAAGAAGAGACTCGCCAATTTATTGATCATTTCCATTTAGGAGTTCAAGCCGATAAAGAGGCACAGGTTATTACCAAACAAGCTTTTGAAATAACTTCTGAAGCAAGTTCAAATGCTTTAGTTGTAATTTCTGAGTTTGAGTTAAATAGTGTTCCAAAGAATTGTTTGAATCCAAAAAGAGATTTAGATAAATTGACGAGTATTAAAGTTAAGCGAGAAGAAAAAGTTTTAAGTATTACTGATAAAAGAGTATGTAAGAATGATATTTTTTACCTTGTTGTTACTTCCAGTGGAAAACAAGGTTGGATAAATGGAGGTATTTTAAGTTCTCTAACTACACCTATAAAGTTAGCAACGTCTCCTAAGTGTAAGTATGATTATGACACCTCTTGTAAGGAAGTATTGGAATTTGAAACGAGAGTGGATATTGAGCAGAATTTAACAGAAGGGTATATGAGTTTTGCTATTCCGGAAGTCGGTGGTGGGGATTATCAAACTGATAGTTGCAAGTTTTATGCTGAACATCCTTACTTTCAAAATGACCAACAAAAAGCCCTTGGAATTCTTTCAACATGTGCAAATCTAGAAAATTCTTTGGACAATAAGATTCAAACTAAATTAAATAAAATCAATAATATTATAACTGGACTTGAATATTTAGATTTCTCAGAAATATCTTTAGAGTTAACTTCATTAGGATCTATTTGTGAGGTTCAGGAAATGGCCATGTCAGATGGTGGGTTAACTGATATTGAAATAAATGAGATCATGTGTAAGCAAAATGAAAACTCTCTGTATGTTGCAAAAGAAGTCCTAGAACTTCAAAAAAAACTCGCTATTATAACGTCTTTTTCAAATAATGAAAATGATTCTCAAGAATTGTTAGAGAGTAATGTTGATAAACTTTTTAGTGTTTTAGAAGGTATTTCAGCTAGAAAAGAGTTTCCAAAATGTGCATCTTTATGGAGAGATAAGACGAGAAAGTTTCTGGAAAAAGTTAAAAATATTGAATGTGTAAAGGGCATAGAAGTTCCCAACTTAGATATAGGAGCAGACTACTTTGATAGTAGAAAATTTTCTTATACTCCAAGTAATACTTTAACTATTAAATTGAGAACAAGTGAGATGAGTTGTGAATAAAATTCTTCTATTTCTAATAATTACTTTTTCATCATCAGTCTTTTCTCAAAGGACTTTTCTATGTAATGAAAAGAAATTACCTCCAAAATGGGAAAAGCTTTCAGGAGAGAAAAGAAAGTCTTTTTTAGAAAATTCATCAGATCAAGACCTTTTTGGTTATTTTATGTATGAAGTTACCCACGCAAAAGGAGATAAACCTCTATTCTTAGCTGAATCAATTATGAACATTCTCAAAAAGAGAAAATTATCTATAGATAAAATAAACCTTGTAAGACTAATGGCTCATCAAGCTAAAATCTTAGATGTAAGCCCTCAAAAACTTGAGAGAAAAGATATTTGTCTTGCAATAAATAAGATAAATAAAAATGAGAAAAAGTAAGCTTGTCGTTTTTCTATTCATCATCTCTCTCATTTCTAGTAAGACCTTTGCTCTTAACTGTTCTTCTCTTTTGCAAAATGGAACTAACTTTGCTTCTCAGGAAATCACATCTTATAATTTTTTAAAAGGTTTTTATGAAGGCTATCAATACCCACTGAAAGTTGATGTAAAAGAAACCAAAAACTTTATTGCTCGGGTCTATAAAGGATGTAAAGATTCCGGCGAAAAAACTTTATTCAATATGGCCAGTGCTGTTGTTTTACTTGGGCCAGACAAAAATATCCCAGATAAGGATTTGTTTCCTGAAAAGATAAGAGATTATGGAAGCTTTTCGTGTACATCATTAGCTTCAACCCTTGATATTGAAGGAAGGGCATTTTCCCAAATTTTGCAAAAGTTTAATTTTGGTATAATTTTGGGAAGATTTCTTAAAGAAGGAAAAAGTCCTGACACTGAAGACTTTGAGTTGTTTGATAAGATCTTTACACAAAGTTGTGGTTATATGGATAATGATAGGGATATTGCACAACTTTCAATTTCAGAAATTTTAAAAATTAAAAAACCTAAAGAGACTAAAATTATATTCCCAAGAGAACAAACTAAGAATTCTAATACCGAAAAACCTAACTCTAAAAATAAATCAGCAACCTCAGTACCTGAATAATTCGTTAATATAACAGTCTGTAAGGATCGGTGACATCGCGAACATGACTCATGCTGCCAGTTTAAGCCTCTGATATAACTCAGGTTTGTAAACCTCAAGATATTTTCTAGGAGCTTCCATTAGGTATCGGTTTTTAATGAATAGA
>CAXPDR010000004.1:0-35321 GCA_964215955.1 Flavobacteriaceae bacterium | reverse complement strand
TGAACTTGGAATAATTGAAGATCATGAAATAGACCAGTTACTCCTCAAGATAAGACCAGCAAAAATGAAAGAAATTACAGATGAGCTTAAAAAATTGGAAGAGAATCAACTTATTTGATTAAGATCCACCAATGTAAATTGAAGAAGAAGTATGGAGTCGAACCATTATTTCTCTTAAACTATTCATATAAGGAGAAAAGGATGAGAGGCTTAGGGTTCGTAGTACTAATTATAACTCAACTAATAAATATAGTTCATGCCGATTCAGAAAATCCTTTTTACATTGCCTGCCAAGATCAAAATGTACAAACTAATCACTTAAACACAGGCTTTTTCGAAAATAAAATGCCTGAAATTGATAGAGAACACAGAGTAACTTCCCTTACACTTCTGGATTTACTTATCCGAAAAGTTGAAGCAAAAATAAAAGGAACAGAAACTCTATTAACGAATATTTCTTACTGCATGGAAAATCCGACAGAAGAGAAATGTGCAGAGCTTGTTCATTGGCTCTATATAGAAATCCCAAAGTTTGTAAAACAAGCAAGATTTCATGCAGCTCTAGCCCAGTCCCCTCACAATCTAAATACTTGGAGAAAAACCCCAGAAAAAGAAATCAATGAAGACCTCTCAATTTGGTCTATTTACAAATTAAATGCATGGGAAGACCAAACCAAAGAAGAAGCCTTTAAGGCCAGAACTCAACTAACAAGATATTCAAACCAGATAAAAAACAAACTTGATGAATACATTGTCATGGGAAAGGTTGCTCCAGACAAATTTGATGAGTTTTATAATAAAACCATGCTGGATACGCGTTATAGGCATTACTTAAAATATCAAAGTATGCTTGGAAGTGTTCATTTACTACAATACATCTCAGCTGCTGAACCAGATATAGATGATATTTTTATGGCATTTCAAGAATTATTAGATAACTTCAAAAAAGAAAAAGAGTATGTCGCCAAAAAGAAGCTTGAATTTGAAGTTTTAAATAGTACGACCATGAGAACAAGTAATAGCATTCTTGATTTTATGAACTATCGCAGTCTTTTAGAAGAATTACTGCTTGAAAATCCAAGATACTGTAATATCGCAGCAGCTCTTACTAAATATCGAGGAAGACGATATATAAAGCAAGCACTAGGTGTAGCCTTACCTGTAATGGTGGGATCAATGTTTATGCCACCGCTTTCAGGATTAGTTGTAGGTGCAACCATAGGTAGTGGTTTTGCCCTTCACTCTCAAAGTAAACTAAATCACCAAGTAAAAATAAGCATGGGTAAAGTCTATGGGGATGAAGCAGGTATGGAGCTTTTAGAGGTTTCTAATACAAAAAAGCAAAGAGACTTTGATGTTGCAATCATGCCCATAGGCCTGGGACTTATGAGTTCTGCTTCCTCAAAATTTGGAAAAGCGTTTATAAAAACTTCGACTAAAACATCTGGAGAACTCACAAAAAATTCTACCAATTATGCTGATCTATTAAAGTTTAGATGGATTAAAGAAAAGTTTTCTAAAAAGCTATTATAAGTCTGAATATTTACAAGTAATTGTTCTAAAACCAAATTTATTATAAAATTCATAACCATCACTTTCAAACTCAGCATGACAACCATTAACAACGGAAGAGTCATACTCCTTTAACAATGCATCTTTGTTAATACATGCAATAACATTATCACCATATCTATTAACATATACCTCACCCGGAACATGGGTCTTATAGCACTTCCCTAAAAGGTGGACTGGATAAATATCAGGTAAATTATGAATACTTAAGCACTGCTTAAAAGATTGACCGTTAATGGCCTTTTTTAATGTTCCTTCGGTATGACTTCTTGGACAAACAGGAGAATAAACTGTGTCAAAGTTTGCGCTAGCCGAAACTGATGTAAGTATAAGAAATAAGGTTAAAAAAGTTTTCATATTTATCTCATTTAAAAATTCGCGCGAACTATACACCCAAGTCGTTACGCACCGCAATGTAAATTAAAAATTTTACATAGTTAAAAGTAATTAAAATGGTGTCTTTTTGAAGTTATTTATTAGGTTATTTTCTTATCAGCCTAAGTTAAACCTGCTAAATTAGCTTCATGAAAATCTATACAGAGACGACTATCAGCTTTGCTAAAAAGCTCGAAACCTTAGCTAAAGAGATTCTCACCAAAGAAGCCTGGTTGGAAGTCAAGCGTACCCGTTTTATCTTTAAGGCCCATAGTTATCCCCTGCATATTGTGATTATAGAATCTCATAATACTCTAGGTTATTTTGATCCTCACACCTATCAAATAGGAATTAATATAAAACTGATGTATGAGTTAAAAGAACATACTCTCAAAAATGTCTTAAGACATGAACTGGCCCATTATTTAAGTTATATTAAATATGGAAGCGATGAAACTGCTCACGGTGAATTCTTTCAAAAAACTTGTCTTGATTATAATTGGGGAACTGAAGTTTCAAAGGCATCCTTAAATATAGATCTTTCAGCTCAACCTGTGGGAGACCTCGCATCAGAAAAAATTATCACAAGAATTAAAGCTTTGCTTAAATTAGCTCAAAGCTCTAATGAGCATGAAGCCAACCTAGCAACGTTGAAGGCAAATCAATTACTTTTAAAACACAATCTCGCGAAAGCAAATTTAGAAAATAATGAAATTAATTTGTATACAGATACATTAATTACGGCAAAAAAACGTAATGGAAAAATGTCTGCCATTTACGACATTTTAAAACATTTTTTAGTGGCACCTGTCTTTCTTTATGGCAAAGGCCAAATTGCGATTGAAGCTAGTGGTAGTAAAGAAAACTTAGAACTAGCTCAATACGTTGTCGATTTTTTAGATGAAGAAATGGAAAGACTTTGGAAAAAACAAACTCACCAAAAAGGACTAAAAGCTAAAAACTCTTTCTTCCTTGGTATGGCCAAAGGTTATGAATCAAAAATTCAAAAAACGAGAAAAGAATTTTCGAATGAAGATCAAAAAAGTTTAGTGTTAGTTGAAAACAAGCTATCTGATCAAGTCAAATATGTATACAGAAGCTTATCATCCAGCCGGTCTCAAGGAAGTATAAATCCCCATGCTTTTCAAAAGGGCGTAAGCGAAGGTAAGAATCTAACAATAAATAAAGCTGTTAAAAATACTAAAAATAAATTTCTATTAAATTGGAGAGGATAATGAATAACTTTGAATACTACAACCCAGTTAGGGTCATTTTTGGCAAAGATCAAATTCAAAACATAGATAAACAAATTTCAAAATCACATAAAGTTCTTATGCTTTATGGTGGAGGATCAATTAAGTCAAATGGAGTCTATGACCAAGTTCTTAAGAGTTTAGGTGAAAGAGAAGTCTTCGAGTTCGGTGGGATAAAACCAAATCCACAATACGATATCCTAATGGAAGCTGTTGATCTGGCCAAAGAAAAAAAGGTAGACTTCATCCTCGCTGTGGGTGGTGGTTCTGTTATTGATGGTGCAAAATTTATTTCAGCGGCCATTCATCATGATGATGACCCATGGAAAATTTTAAGTGAAAGACAGGCCATAAAAGACACGACACCTATGGGTTGTATTTTAACTCTTCCTGCCACTGGAAGTGAGATGAATAACTTCTCTGTAGTAAGTAGAAACAACGATAAATTAGGTTTTGGTGGAGACCCAAGGCTTTTTGCAAAATTTGCAATTTTAGATCCAACCATTACTTATTCCCTCCCAGAAAAACAATTAGGAAACGGAATTGTCGATGCCTTTGTCCATGTTTTAGAGCAATACCTTACCAAAGATATAAATACTTCAATCCAAGATCGTTTTGCAGAAGGTATTTTAAAGACACTAATTGAGGAAGCTCCGAAAGTACTAGAGTTAAAAGATGATTATTCATCAAGAGCAAACTTTATGTGGGCTGCAACTCAGGCCCTCAATGGGTTAATTGGCTCAGGAGTAGTTCATGATTGGTCAACACATATGATAGGACACGAGCTAACTGCTCTGCATGGTATCGATCACGCAAGATCACTTGCTGTTGTTCTTCCTAGTTTACTAAGAACTCAAAAAGAATATAAAAAAGAAAAACTATTGATGTTTGCTAATAATGTATGGGGCCTTACAGGCGAAACTCCAGAAGAAAGAATTGAAAAGGCGATTAACTTTACAGAAGACTTTTTTAATTCAGTAGGTGTTCCAACGAAACTAAAAGTTTATGGAATAACTGAAGATAAGATTGATGAAATAGTTTCTTCTTTGAGATCTCATATCCCAGTTAATCTTGGAGAGAACCAAAATATAGATGAAGTAAAAGTAAAAGAAATTTTAACAATGGCCCTATAACTTAAAACGACAAAGGTGAGAATAAAATGAATGCAAAAAAAGTAATGGGTTTAGGTTTTTTTCTTTTGGCGTTAGCAGTAATGCTCGGAGCGTTTGGAGCTCATGGTCTAAAAGGAAGTTTACTTCCCAAGTATATTGAAACTTATAAAACAGGTGTGACTTATCATTTCTATCACGCTTTTGGGATTTTATTCTTAGGGCTTCTTATGAATAACCTTCCCAAACTCAATTTTAATAGATCATTTTATTGCTTTTTAATTGGAATTATTCTATTTTCTGGGAACTGCTATCTCTATGCCCTTACTCAAACAAAAACCTTTGCCATGATAGTACCTCTTGGTGGAGTTTTATTTATCATAGGTTGGATTGTTGGCGGGATAACTCTTATAAAAGGTCATAAATGAAATTTTTAATATTACTTCTCTTAGCCTCTTGTGCACAAAAATATCAAACCTATCATATTATTGATAAGCTAAACTTTGATAAGGATAACCCTTCAACTCCAATTACCAAGAAGCTTTATCCTCTACCAGCTAAAAAGAGGACTTCTTACTGTGAAGGCCAAATTCTCTTTTTCTCTAATGCTAAAAAAAATACGGATAAATACTTAGGTAGCATGGTAAAAACAATGTGTCCTTCATCTCAGTTTGTCCTGAATTCAAAGCTCACTGAAACTTGGTGGACCACTATTTTTTATTCCAGATCATGTGTTGAATTAGAAGGTTATTGTCCGAGAGAGTAATCTAGCGAACAAACCTTTTTATAAACTTCATATGCTTTATAAGTGGCACCATAATAGTTCCTGGAATTCCTTTTTGGGTATAAGATCCTGAAATAAGTCCGATTAAAGCCCCTTCGTGAATCACAGAACCACCAGAGTCTCCCGGGCATGAAAGAACATCCCCCATATTCTCACCTTGAAAGTAATGAGTTTTTCCTAACTTTTTTAATTTCTTGGTTTTTAATTGAGAGACTCGCGTAAAGGGATGATTTGTCGTTTCGAAACATCGCCCTGAGAAAGTGTCAAACCTAATATAACCATAGCCAGCTAAAGTTGAGTTATAAATCTTCTTATAGTTTACACCCTTTATGTTCATTTTAGTATAATGATTAGGCACCGACTCTTTGAGGTTAACGACTCCTAAGTCAAAGTATGCTTTTCTCTCATAGGCATCATCAAATTTATTTTTAAGATTAACACATTTTTGAGTCTCATATTGCCCACTACAGTTTTGATAATAATGACGGCCCAAAATAAAAGAAATCCTGGCATGTTCGTGATAAGATCCAGGTACATGGTATGTGTCTATTTCATACTTTTTATCATTAAGAATATTGAGAAATTTACTTCCTTCTTTTTTTAAAAAAGCAACACAATGAGCCGCAGTAATAAATGTTTTTGGACTAATAAAGGAGCCTGAACAAACTCCCCCTTCCTTTTCACCTTGCTCAAATATGTATTTATAAACACCAGTTTCTTCACAGGTATGCTGGGAACCACCAACAATAGCAATAGCAGGACCAGATATGGCCATCAATAAAATTAAAATAATCTCTCTCATTAGAAAATCATATTAACTTTTCTTTAGTATGACCAGAAGCCCAGCATTATCCATGTTATATCCCTGCTTTATCACTGGGTGTTAGTTTTTTTACACCCATTGTAAATTAGTGAATAACCCGAAATTCCATCCTTAGAAATGATATAAAAAAAGAAAAAAGGTAAAAAAATGAAAAAGCTAACCTGTTTTTTACTACTATTTATATCTCCTCTGGTTGTGGCGACTCCCCTGCCAGAAGTTCCTCTAGATTACACTTTAAAAATTAATGCAAGTGAAATTCAGTTTGAATCAACTGTTGAACAGAAAGTTATCAAACAAGAAAAGTATGTCATTTTTGACAGCATCGATGTCATTTACCAAGACTTAACTCAAAAGCATATTGTTGAAACGACTCAAGAGTCAGTAGAATTTGCTGCTAAAATCGATGAAAATACAGGCAGTAATCTTGGACTTATCATTAAAGGGAGCTATGGGCGACTAGTTCTTAAAAGAGGAATTGGAAAAGAAAACCTTGGAGAAGAATTAGGACAGTTTGATTATAATAAAGAAACTGGGGAGATTCAGTTTGATAGATACAATACAGAACAAGCAATTGGAAAATTGTATTTTCGAGCATTTTATGAGGACCTTAAAGGTACTTATCATTTAGATCAGCTACAACTTTGTGGAAGTTCAGATACAAAATCTGGCCTTACTTGTGTACCGACCCGAATGAATCAATATCATTGTTCAATTGAATCATTTGATTTTAAGATGACGACAATTTGTGAGGAATAAAAGAAATTAAACGTTTTGCTTATTAGGCCCGTGGATCCATTTATGCTGCTGGCCTACAACTCTAAAAGCTGAACCGTAAGCTTCGTTTAAATTTATAATCTCGATAAATCTTTCTTTTGGAAACTCTTCGTTAGGTTCATAACAAGGAGTTAAAACCCATGGAGTCTCAATTGAGTAATCATATTTCTCTTGAAAGCGAGTAAATAAATCAAAGATAAATTCAAAGTCCTTCTTATCAGAAATAACAGACTTAATTTGAGCTTTTCCTTTATATTGAGTCAGAACTTTTTCAATCAGTTTCTCATTTGTGACCACCCCTGTTGAAGGTGTTTTCACATCAAAACTAATAAAGTCGATCACATCAAAGATAGAATCAAGTACTCTTGTTCCAGCTGCTTCAATATTAACAAAATAGCCTTGTTTTTTTAATTCTATTGCTAAGGCCTCAACTGCTGGTACATGTTTTGGATGAAGTGGATCTCCACCAGTAATGGATACTCTTTTAATTCGATAAGGATATTTTCCGGCTTCAAACTCAACTTGCTCCATAACCTCATTTAAAGTCATAGTGTTTTCTAAAAAATCCCAAGTTTCCTTTGAGTCACAATTAAGACACCCAATAGTACAGCCTTGAAAACGCACGAAAATTTGGGGAGTTCCTATGTGAATCCCTTCCCCTTCGGTCGCTAGATAAATGGAATTTACGCCAAATTGTGTCATACTATCCTTTTAGAGTGTGGATTTATAACATAAAAATACTAATTATTAAATACTTAAGGAGCTAACTTTAAAATTTTCTGAAAGTTTTACAAAACGCTATAATCCAAGGCAAAATATATGTAATATCAGAGGATTACAAGGATATTATCATGAAACATATGACTTTTTTAGTTTTAATGGCCATCACAATTACGGCCTGTATCGAAGCCCCTAGCAATGGGAGAAAGGAAGATAAAGACCCAGATAATAACCGGGAGCCAGAAGTTAATCCACAAGTCCCAACCACAGTTGCTCTTGAATCTCAGATGTTTCGTGATCCAGGTAAATCTCAACTTAGCTACGATGATATCATCCAACTCACTATAAAAGACGAACTTCCTATAGGGTATTATCCTACACCCAAACCAGATCAGGTTTATGAGGGTGATATAAAACCTACAACAAAACAATATAAAACTTGTGGAACCGGAGATCAGCTAAATTCAATTGAAGCTAGAATTAATTCGTGTCGTAATGCTCATCAAGAAAATAGTGAAGAAAGTGCTGCTTACTGGAGTGCCGAAAAGTCGGGCATCGCAGGTGAAGCAGACTGGGAACTAGCTTACTATGACAGTTCAACAGGTTCTGAGCTTTGGAAAAATAAAAGAACAGATTTGGTTTGGTCTCACACAATAGGCGTTTTTGATTGGAATGAGGCTTCTGGTTATGAATCCAAAGAAAATAAGAGTATTTGTGAATCATTAAATGCGATTACTGGAGAGCATTTAAAATGGAGACTTCCAAATAGAAATGAATTCTTAATGGCAGATATCAGTGGAGCGAGAGCTGTTCTAGCTGATACTGACAAAACTTACTGGACCGCTTCTACTATTGAAGGCGATATGAAAGTATCCATTCTTCAAAGCAAGGGAACCTTAGGCCAAGTTGATAAAGATGTTAAACTCAACGTGCGATGCATAGGAGTGATTGCAAAATAAGGATATTTTAGCATGAATGAAGATAGAGTCAGGGAAGAGCTCATACAAAACACTTTGGATAAAGTGAAACATATGAAAAGTGCGGCAAACCGCCAACTTTTTGATCTTGAAAAACCTGAAGAAGTTAAAATTGAAATAAAAGTAGATAACAAAGTCGCTCATGGCCTTTTTGTTCCAAGTAAGGCAATTACAGGGATATGGTACGCAAGTGAGCAAACTTATCGAGCAATGAAAAAAGATCTCTTTGCCTTCGGCGAAACGTTAGATGAAATCAAAGAACCTTATAATTGTCATTCATGTAAAACAGATCTAGATAAGCAATTTTGGCATTTTTGCCCGTATTGTGGAGAGGAGTTTTTAAAATAATATGATTATTTCTCAAAAGTTTAATAGTATCCATCAAATTGATCCTGAGTTTATCCCCTCACTAGAAGAACTTCTATCTGACAAAATTCCTCACTTTAAAGTTCTAGAAGATTATGAGAAAAATGCTCCAGAAGAGATAAGTTTTGCTTATTATCTATTTTTTGGAGATAGAACAAACTCGCCTATTGGGTTTGCCCAATTAGAATTAAAAAATGGAAAGCCGATAAAAAAGCCCTTCTTAAAAAAGATCTTTAAAAAAGATCCTGTAGAAGATCAATTCGAAAAAACTGTAACATGGTCAATACCTGGTCAATCAAAAGAAGGTATTTTATTTAACCCTAGATACATTAATAATTTTGAAGAAGGGGTAAAGCAAATCTTAGCCGAGCTCAAGGAAAGAGAAGACATTAAAGAGCAAAAAATTTTCTTCTCTCAAGCCTATTCAAAAATAAAAGAAATCATTCAAAGGCCAGTTCTCAGTCAGTCTACCATTCCTGATGTCTTGATTAAAAATAAATCTGATTATCAAGAATTCTATCAAAATCTAGATTCTAAAATACAACAGGATATAAAACTTGCTTGGAAAAAGATCTATCGTGAACTTGGCCTTGAGATGCAAACCTTTGAGACTTTTAAGCATTGTTTTCAATACAAAGCCGAAGGGCAAAGACAGTACAAAGAACTTAAAAATCATCCATTGCTGGCAAAATATAAAAATGAAGATTGTAAGATCAAATATATTGCTCTGGAATCTAAACTGGCAACTAAGGTTCTCCTTTTATTCATAGAGGGTAATCTTGGTAATACATTTTATGATGTTATTTATTTAGCCGAAGAAATTCCGCCCATCATTATCCATCAGTTAGCGTGTATGAAGTTTTATGAAACAGAGAATGCAGCTAAACTCCACTTTTTAGGAAATATTTCTGAGGATTCTCATTTAATAGATATTGGATACACCACCAAAGAAATTACTCATATAGATATTCCAAGAACCCTTCAATGATAAGTTATAATCTTATTCTAGAAATTATTGAAGCTTTTTATGCGGCAGCTAAAAAGGATGTTCTGATTGGTTATCATTTTCGCGTTATTGAAAACTTTGATGAACATATTCCAAGGATTGCCGATTTTTGGAATCTTCAATTAACTGGTGAAATGAAAGATCGCAATCATCTTCCTTACGACTTAATTGGAGTACACATTCCTTTAAAAGTTAATCTTGGGGAGATTCACCGTTGGGAAAAACTATTTAACGACAATCTTGAATACTTTTTAACAGAAAACAAAATCCTTGAAGATGATGTTAATCTATGGAAAACACAGGTTCAAAAATTTAAAAATGTTTTAATTCAAAGAGTTTAACGTTCGACTTCTGACGCTTTCTTGGCTTTAAGATACTTAACCACGAAACGCTCAAGTACTGGCTCCCCTGCAACTTCATCAAATACCCAATTTCTGGAGACATAACCTTTGATCCTCTTAGCACATTCGAGAGCATCATCTTGATTTTCAAAATATAGCGCTCGCATTTCAACTTTTTTGACAATGGCCTTAAGTCCATAACGACAAGAAGGCGTATAATCAGAACAGTTAACTAAGGTCTGAGAGATATCACTTGGAATAACAAGCTCGAGTTCAGGATCCCCCACTCTGGCCATATCTAAGAGTTCTTTATTAGAAATATTAGGAAGTCTTTCCTTCTCTTCAGAAAAACAAGAAACTAAAACTAATGGTAATAAAATAAGTAAGTATTTATTCATAAATTCATTATACCAAAATTTAATTACATTCGGGTTCTTTTTGTCACTTTCACCCTTTTAGGCTTTGCAGGCTTCTTTTTTGCCTTTTGAGAGCGAACCTCTTTCATATCTTTTGCAATGGTTTCAATATCCAGCGTAGATTGCTCTTTGATCGCTTTATTAATCGAGGCAATAATTCTAGTATCAAATTTAGTCACGAGGTTATATACGGCCCCATTTCTCCCTGCTCTACCTGTTCTCCCACAACGGTGAAGATAATAGATCGCAGTTTTTGGAAGCCCAAAATTAAAAACCCAGGCTACATCTTGAATATCAATCCCTCTAGCGGCAACATCAGATGCAATTAAGACTTGAGCTTTTTTCTCTACGAATGCCTTATGGTTGGCAAGCCTATCTTTTTGGCTTAAACCTCCATGAAGGACACGATACTTAAGTTTTGGCATTTTTTCTTTTAAGAAATTATCAACTTCTTCAACTTGATTTTTTTGATTAATAAAAACAATACCTCTTCCCTTGGCCGTTTTCTCTAAAAAAAGTTTTAGCATTTGTTCTTTTTCATTTACACCAACAAAGATATTAAATGTTTCAATTTTTTGCTGAACTCTATGAGCACTACCAAGAATAATTCTTTCAAGTTTTTTCTTTTTAAACTTTTCCTCAATGAAGTCATCTATTTCTTTGGACATAGTTGCACTGAAGAAGTGACAGTCAGTATCGCTATAATCAACAAAACCCATAAAGCCTTCAATATCTTTTTTGAAGCCCATTTCAAAAAGCTGGTCAGCTTCATCAAATACGAGATACTTTAACTGATCCACACCGACTTCACCTTTTCTTACAGCACGACTAAGCTTGGATGGAGTCGCAATTAGAATTTCATAGCTTTGATTTTTTAAAGCTGCTGATGCCTTAGGTGCACCTACTAAAGTCCTCACTCTTAGTTTTACATGGTGAGAGATTTGTTTAAAAACCCCTTGTATTTGAACTGCCAACTCTTTGGTCGGAGCTACAATTATCGCATAAGGCTTAGACTTTCTTCTCGATAGCCCTTCTTCATCTTCAATACATTTAATAAGTTCACTAATTGGGAGCGCATAAGCTAGAGTTTTCCCCGTCCCTGTTTGAGATAAGCAAACGAGTGATTTTCTACTAAGTATTTTTGGTATCGCTTTTCTTTGAATTTCAGTAGGTTTATCAATACCTAATTCTGAGTAAAACGCATTAAAGTCTTCATCTATTCCAAGCTTTTCAAATGGATTCATAATTTTTCCTAAATTTTCATATTAAATCTGTTGGTTTTTGTAGTATTTTTCATGACTTATGTAAAGTCTTTTTGAAGTATTTACCGGGGGTAAGTTATTCATATCATTGAATAAATTTTTTAGATCTCATAAAATATTAGCTGGAATTCGTTAAAATTGAAATTTAACAAAAGGAAAGAAAATGAAAAAGCTCATGGTAGCGACCATGCTATTGGGATCCCTTAGTGCTTTTGCAATCACAATTGACATTAGTAACGTAAACTGCGGTAGTGTTGCAGGATCATCAGATGACACTTCTACACTTTGTGGACAACTGACAAGTGAATTAGAATCTTACGTCAATCAAGACTTACCAGATGTTTCTATTGGAGATTATGGTACAGGTGTAGCAAATGCTAATAACTTTGCTTACAAAGGAACCAACTCGGATTATTCTGATAAATTTGATCTTTTCATGATCAAAGGTTCAACTGGTTTTGCAGTTCAAGGTGATATGGGTGACCCAGAAAGTGCAGAAGGAATTGGTGTCGGAGCTGCAGTTACCGCTGGTCTTAACTTAGATTTCTTACCTGTAGATAAAATTGGACCAGTAGAGCTTAAAAAACTAGATTTATTCGTTTCTTTCATGAGCTATAATATCGATCAAGACCAAGAAGACACAAATATAGAAGGAGATCTTTCTCACTTCGCTGTAACTGGGAGATACCAGATCATTGAAGGAAAAGAATTTATTCCAGGTTCTCTTTTAGAATGGGGAGGAGTTTTTCTTCACACTGGTTTCCAATCCTCTTCTTCTAAAATCACGGCAACATCGGAAATTGAAGATGATAATATTGGGACAGATGGGGATGCAGCGACTGCTGATATTACTGGAACAACTGCAACATTTGAAATTGAAGCTGATACATGGTCAATTCCTATAGAATTATCAACTTATATAAGAGCAGCTTATGTGTTTACTCTATTTGGTGGTGTTGGTGCTGATATTGTACAAGGTTCAACTGATGTCTCTTTAGATGCTGGAGGAACAATTACTGGTACAGGTGCTTCAAGTGGTTATACTGCTTCTGTAGATGCAAGCGAGAGTGATTCTGGGGACGCCGATGTCACAAACATGAGAGTTTTTGGTGGGGTTCAATTTAATATTCCATTATTCAGATTATATGCTCAAATGAACTCTGGAATTGGAAATGATTTAATTGGTCTAAACCTAGGTGCAAAAATTCTTTGGTAAGATTTAAGACAATCATAACTTTAGGCCACAGGAAACTGTGGCTTTTTTTTTGTTCATAAGAAGATTACATTAATTATAGAGACAAATTAACATCAGCATCAAATGAGTCTACACCTAAAAAACCATCAGGATCACTGACAACAAATAAAGTATTAATACGATCCCCTGGATCATTGGGGGAACTTAAATTCTTAATCGTATGATAAAATTTTGTTCCTGATTTTGAAACTGTTACTGAGGTCCCATTAAGTGGATCACAAGTTGGATCATCGGTTTCATTACAATAATAAAAGGTTCCTGTCGCATTCAAATTGAGATCGTTTTGATAACTAATCACGACTTCAAATCCAGTGGAACTGATATCATTAACAGTCATTCCTAAAAGCTCAACTCTATCATCATTACCTTCAGGACGAAGTAAACTATCAGACTCTTCCACCTCAATAGAGCTTTCACATGAGAGAATAAAAAATAGTATAAAAAGAATATTTCTCATAAACTTATTTTATCCAGACTTTATCTATTGTGACAAATTAATTCATCTCAATGTAAACTGCATCGGAAGCTTTACAAGAAATAAAGAGCTTATTGGAACCATCATTTATAATAGCAATATCTCTTATTGAACAAGATGAGCTAATTCCAATACTTGATAGGTTGACTTCTGTCCAACTAGCACCACCATCTAAAGTATATGCTGCCCTAGTGCTATCAATACACGCTGAAGCGATAATATTTGCAGGGTCAACCGCACTCGATCTAAGAGTTCTCTTAGCACAAGATGCTAAGCCAGGATCACCTGCATAAGAACTAAAGTTTGCGCCATCATCTGTAGAGATATCTAGTTGCCCTGTTCTTGAGATTACGTAAATGGATCCATCTGGAAAACCTTCCATCGCAGAAGGAGCTGCAAATGTTAATCTAGATGTCTCATCAGTTTTTGTAGTACCAACGGCATCTAGTTCATAAAGCTTATCCCCAACAACATTAAACATAATATTGCTATCAATTGTACTTAATACTCCGTCAAACCCATGATTAGTGTTTGTCACCGATGGAAAACTTGGAGTCGTAAAAGTTGCAAGGAAATCTGTCGAAAATCTTGCTCCTATATTAAAAGAAATTGCAAAGTTATTTTCGTCTGCTGCATCCATAGCAATTGTCATGTTGGCAGCAGCATTTACTGATGCAGCTCTAACATTAAAAGTAGATCCTCCATCTGTAGAGGTAATTAAATTTTGACAAATATTAGTGCTTTCAGCATATGCCATAACATAGTTCGTATTTGCTTTTGAGGTTCTAATTCTAGGTGTTTCAGCACACCCTCCCGCATAATTCGCTGCAAATGCCCACGTACCTCCAGAGTTACTTGTTTTAAGAACATTCCAATCCCTATCAATAACATAAGAGTTAGTTAAATCTTCAGAAGTTATTGATGTAACTTCATGTCTTACAATTGGAGTAAAGACCTCAGTATAAGCTGCAGCATCTAAACTTAAATACATTTTTGAATCTGCAATAACAGCTATAGTTGTTCCATCTCTTGAAACAGAAATTGTTCTATTGAGCTCATCTGCTGTCACACCAGAAATAGTTTTATCTAAAGCAAAAGCCGCATTACTCATATCCGGAGCGATATGGACTTCTATATCTGATCCATTTTGAATTAATCTATATCCAAGGCCATTATAATCTACATCAAATCTTGAAAGATCATCTACATAAGCACCTGTACCATTTGAGATATCATAAAGATTATCTGAAGAGTAAAAACCAGTATTGGAATATAAATATCCTTGATTAGCTGGATCAAATGCATACATAACATCTAGATCCTGAATATCAGCAACACTTATACCACCACCGCCAACATTGTTTCCGAAGAAAGATAATCCACCATCACGAGTAACAATAAGATCACCACTGAAACTTGATGAAGTGCCAGGATCAAAGCTAAAGAAAAGTCTTTGATCATCATGTGGGTCAACGTAAACACCCATACCTGTCATCGTATCACTAAAAGTATGAACTAATGTCCATGAATCACCAAGATTAGTAGAGCTATACAAGTCAGTTTGAGTTCCACTAACTTCATCTAGTACGTACATCTTACCTTTAGAATCAAAACTCACAGGGTTTTTCTGATAAGTTGAATTGATAGATGTAAATAAACCTGAAATATTAATACAAGTATCACCATCAAGGGCTTCAATTCTATATAAAACATTTGAAGCGACTACAAATGCACCATGAGACTTAAGGGTTGAAAGACTTATTCTTGATTCACTATCGTGTGGAACCTTACACATTAACTCAAAGCTAGTTCCTCTATCTGTACTTCTAAAGATATTTCCATCTAGATCTCTTGCATAAATATGAGGAGCTCCATCCCACTTAGCAACTTCAACATCAAACCAATTTCTAGCAAACGAGTTAGCATTAAAAGAGACATAGTTCATATCAACATTCGATTTTTCCCATGTATATTCTGTCGCCTGAATTAAAGTCTGATCTTTGTGAGTTACTGTATCAATCCCTCTTACACATAAAGTGACATTACCATTAGATAATCCAGAAATATCATCAGTGATCAAAGTCCCTGTGCTTATTTCTGTAGAATAACCAGATGAATCTGAACAATCTAGCGGAGAATTTCCAACTTTATATTGGTAAGCATCTACATCAGTCCCACCCACAGTTATATTTAAAGCAAGATCAGCTGAAACCTTATTTGGAAGATTTGTTAATTGAGCAATAACTTGATCTCTTGAGAATGAAATTGTAGCAGACTGTCCATATGCAACAGGATTAACATCATCACTTAGGGCCACACAGACTTTATAATCCCCATCTGTTGTAAAGTATTTTGAATTAGCTCTAGGAATAACTGTTGAGTAACTAACATCAGCGTTACAAGTTACAGCATCATCAACTAAGGCATATAAAACGGTATCATGTCCTGAAGCGATTAAACTATCAACTAGTACATTGGAAGTTTCTAAATAATCAACTAACTGAATTCCATCGACAGCTTCATTTGCTAAATTAATCGAAGTGAATACTGGAGCAGAACCATCATAAGTGATAACACTAGAGGTAGAATACGTAGTTGATCCATTATCAAGCTTCACACAAATTTGGTATTTACCGTCACCTAGTCCTGAAATATCAGAATCGACTGGAGCAGTTGTAGAATATCCAGGAGTAGAGACATTACATGAACCACCTTCAGAAATGACAGCGTATTCAATAGTAGAATAATAACTAGAGTTTGCAATCCCAGCAATTGTAGCACCTGAAATTTCTCCAGCAGTTAACTTCCCATCGAAAAGCTCTCCTAGTAAATTAACCGGATTATAGTTAAACCTCATGGCCGGAACATTATATTTACAAGAAAACATAATTTCAGAGTGATTCATCACTACACCAGTTAAGGCACAGTTAATTCCAAAATATGCATCCAGATCCATTCTCGTCCAAGTACTACCTCTATTAATTGTCCAAGCTAGCTCATTCCCCCTATTACATGCAGTAACCATCATATTGCTATTTTCTCTATTCACATAAAGATGTCTTTCTTCACAAGAAGCCAGGCCAGTTGAACCAGTACCAATGGAAGACCAAGTTTCTCCATCATCAGTTGAAATATTCATTCTACCATTTTGTGAAACAGCAATATGATTGATATTTAAATGATTATTCTTAAGTTCAACTGCCATCCCTGCAACATCAGGAATGCTAAGTCTTGAAGTAATATCATTCGCCTCCAGAATTCCCTCTAATTTAACAATATCAAGAGTTGAATCATTATCTACAATCATAAAAGAGTTGGTCTTATCTTTTAAATTATATCCAATAACACCATCTATATAACGTCCTCCAACTTGGCTGAAGTTTATTACCTGTGCAAAATCCCTAGTTGACCATCTATTACTTGTTTTATGAAATTTTCCATAATTATATGCACCTTCAAGAAAACCTTCTACTTGAGGATTCTTTGATCCAACTAGTAATTGAGTATCACTGGAACCTTCACCTGAATTGTAATTAGTATAAGTATCATAACCATCTGTCGTCGTAATAGTTCTTACTCTACAACCATCTGAATAAATAGTTACATAATCAGTATCTAAATGGTGATTAAAGACTCTGGCATCCCCTTCATTCTCATTACAACCAGCATCCCAGCTAGAGAATAAGTACTCCCAATTTGAGCCAGTATCAGCAGTTCTAAAACTATTCCAACCTTTACCTACACCATAAATATTTTTACCATCAACTGAAGAAATTCCAGTCAATTGTAATGAACTTCCTGGCCAATAAATTTGAGTAAATGAAACACCTGCATCAGTAGATATAAACATTTTGGCATTATCTATGACAACAGCAATAGTATTACCTGTAGCCGAGACCATATTTTTGGAAGTATCTGATGCTTGCATACCACTAAATACATAAAGAGATGAAAAGCTTGGAGTTCCAAGTGTATTTGATCTCATAAGAACAGTGTCCGAACCAGAATGCTCTAATCTATACCCTTTACCACTTGAATCAACCCACCATTGCTCTCCATTAGAATCAAATTGAGCTGATGTAGACCATGAACTCCCGTTATCTGTAGAAAAATAAGAATTATTTGCATAAACTCTATTAGCAATTAGTGGATCAAAATAAATTTGCTGAGATGATGTAAAACCAGTAGATTGAACAAAAGACCAAGTTTCTCCACCATCAGTTGATTTATATAACCCTCTAGTTCCTGAGCCACTATTGTTTTCAATAGTATTAACTAGCATTACGTCTTCATTTTTTGGATCGATATAAAGTTGTCCTCTTAGTCCTGCATCTTGTAATTGACCAACAAAACTCCAAGTACGCCCCTGATTAGTGGACTTTCTTATTACAACCGAGTCGTACTGGTCTTCAAGATAATATAAATGACCAGCTTTATTAAATGAAAACTTGGTTTGAACTGAATCGGATTTGGTGTATGACCTAAAGGTTGAGCCTAACTGAGAACATGAAGCTCCACCAATACTGCTTACTCTCCAAAGAATAGATTTTCTTTGTAATGGGTTTCCATACTGATAATAATGGCCTATATAAGCAGTATTATCATCTCCAGGAGAAACTTTTAGTTTCATTGAAGTTCTATACTCAGTTACACGACATTGAAGATCCCAATTAGAGCCAGCATCATTTGATCTCCAAACTTCCCCCATAGTATTTAAAGCATAAATAATATTAGCATTATTCGGATGAACTGCTACTTGTCGCCAGTCTTGTAAACTTGAACTTGCGGTAGAAAAGTCAATATAGTCTAATCTATAGTTTGTAGAATAAACCCATCTATGCTGGGTTGGAGTTCTTTGGTTTTGAAAATAGCCCGAAGCATCTCCACCTAGGACACAAAGTCTTAAATTATCACCTGAAGAATATCCACTTAAGCTATCAGTAATTTTAGTACCAACTGGGATTGCCGAAGAATATCCAGTTGAGCTTCCACATGAATCAGCAGCGGCATTAACCACCTTATATTTGTACTGAGTGACATTAGTACCAGAAACAGTAACATCAAGAGCATCGTCGATAGAGACATAAGCTACAGGAGTTCCTGATAAAACAGCTGTTACTTGAGTTGGAACAAAGGTAATATCTGAAGATGCACCATATGTAGTATTAACTCCACCTCTTGTACTTAATGCTACACATACTTTATAAGTTCCTGCATCGACAAAAGTACCATCACTTGATTTAGGAATTTCAAAACTATAATCAAGGTTTACATCACATGTTGTCGCACTCGGGACCACTTTGTATTTAACAAAGTCATGATCACTTGATACAAGATTTCCAACCAATAAGTTATCATTATTTCTTTCAATATTAGTTAATTCAGCATCAGCAACATCATTAATTAAATCAATACTCGTAAATGTCGGTGATCCTGTATCGTAAAAGATAGTCGAAGTTGTCGTATAAGATTCAACACTTGCTAAATCTGTTTGTTTAATACAAACCTTATACTCACCTCTTGTAGTAAATGCAGGATCATTGGACTTAGGGACTGTTGTTGAAAAACTCGCAACTGTTTCATCACAAGTATCACCTGCAGGGATAACTGCATATTCCAGAGTTGGATAATTACTTGGAAAAAAGTGGGATACTAAATCATTAGCATTTCCATTCTCTCCTGCAGTTAAAACGGAATCGGCCACATCACCTTCAAGGGAGGCAAATGAATAATTAAAAATCATCGTATCTGAGTTTCTACATCCAAGATACATTCTAGAACTTGATACTGCGATACCTGTTAGCGTACAGTTAATATCATATTCAGTGTAAACATCTGTCTCATCCCAAGTTGTACCTGAGTCTTTAGAGATCGCAACAATATTACCTTCTAAACAGGCTGTAACAACGAGGTTACGATCTCTTGGGTGGTGATATAAAAATCTTTTATCACAAGAAGTTAATGGAGTTCCAGTCGTTCCTTCATCTGAGAATGTTGCACCATAATCCGATGATACTTTCATTCTTCCCGTTCGATCCATGGCCCTTAAAAAATATTGCCCTTTATCTCCTGAGTAAACATCTATAGCTGCAATTGAAGTTAGACCTGTTCTTGACGTAATATTAGTTTTTGTATTTGCTGAAAGATCGTATTCATAAATACGTCCATTACTGATATTATCCACCATCCAAACGATCGTATCGTCATGTGGGTGAATAAAACTATCAGGCATAGGATCTGTGTATTCATTACCAGGAGAGGTATTTAAAGTTGTCTCATAAGCAAAATTTGAAGTTTCGTGAAACTTGAAATCCTGACTGTCAACCTTACCTGACATATAATACTTTCCAGGATCATAGGGAGAAGTAGATAATAATAATTTTGGTGCAACCATTGAAAATTCATCTCGACCTAGAAGACTGTTCATCCCATTGGTTGAATAATTAAAATTATCACAATTAATAGTTCCGTAGTTTTCTGTCCACATAAGAATATTATCTACATCGATCTGATTAACATGAAGCCTAGGAGGTTTTCCTAAACAGTGATAATAATCTCCAACTTTATAAGTCCATGAGTCCCCATTATCAACCGTCTTTACAACTCGCCAATCTTTAGTTGCCCCGTAAATTGCGTTATCACCCGCACCAGCGATTGTAAGAAGTTTCAATTCCTCAGGAGCAAAAACTTCAGTAAACGTCGTTCCTCCATCACTTGAAACCCACATTCTATCCAAAATATTCACAGAGATTGTAGGCTCAGTTGGTGTAGTTGAATTTCCAGAAACACTTATATTTCTAGAAGAGTTCCCTACCCCAGCATTTGTATTAAAACTATAAACTAAGGACCATGAGATAGTTCCATTATTTTTTGGGTTCGTTGCCACTTGTAATTCGGTATTAGACCCATTTTCCCTTAATCTGTAAGCATAACCAGTAACCTTATCAAAGTCATATCTTAAATGATTATCAGTGCTTGATGAAGCAGACCCAGGCTCTCCTGCAGAGGTCCATGTATTACCACCATCAGTTGAGATTTCTGAAAATGCTCTATAATCTCGATACACAACGTTTCCATCAAACGGGTGATAAGTTATACCTCTCTCTTTTTGTCCTGAAGTTTTAGTCCAAGTAACACCTGCATCATTCGTCAAATATGTCCCTTGACTTGGATCAACTGTCCCATTTAGTTTGGTGTAGATCATTTTCGTTGGATCATCTGGATTAATTGACCAATCAAAATGATAGTCATTAGTTGCCGCAGGACTTAAATCAGCATATTTATACCAATTGGTTCCTTGATCAAATGATCTCCAAATTTCTACCCCACCATTTGAACTAGTTGCAAGGTAAATATCCCCATTATTAATAATATGGACAGTTCTATTATTTTCATAATTAGTTCGTTTAATGGTAAAGCTTTGTCCGGATAAAATATTAGGACAATCGACATCTCCTAGTTCTTCTACTTTATACATAACCCCAGATTGATAGACATAAGCCGTTCTATCTGGACCTGGAGATACTTCCATTGAAGATTGGTAGGTTTGAGGTACTTTACACTGCTTCTCCCAGGTTACTCCATAATCCATTGACTTATAAACTTCACCTAAAAGGTTTCTTGCAAAGATTCTATTCGGGTTATCTGGATCCACTTCCGAATCTTGCCAGTTTGGAAGGTTGTTAACCGAACCAAAAGATACTTTTTGAATAGAATTAACATCTTTTGACCAAACATATTCAGTGGCCAAAGTTAATGGCTGCTCATTTCCTAAAGCGTTCTTCCCTACAACACATAATCTGATTTCCGATCCTAATGGAAATGGAACTAACGAATCTGTTATATTAGTAGATTCTGGAACATCCGATGAATATCCAGTCGCATCATCACAAGTATCATTTGCCGTTCCAACTTGAACAACTTTATATCTATAGGTAACAACACCACCACCACTAACATCTACATTTAAAACTAAATCAGGAGAAACCCTTGTTGGATAACCACTGATTTCAGCTTCTGCAATTGAACCTTCAATTGCTAGGTCTTTTCTTTCAGATAAAGAGTTTCCAGTTGCATCTGCAGGTTTTGGAATTGGAAATCCACCAACTAAAGTATTTCCAGATAAATCTTCAATCACAGCACCAGCTTGATCCAAAATAGTAACAGTACTATGTACTTCTAAATCATCACTTTTATCATCTTCTTGAATTTCATAATCAAAATATAGTTCAGTATTATCACCACTAATTCCTGTATAGGTTGCAGTTCTATCAATAACACCTGTTTCTAAGAAGATTCTCGGACTTCCACCAGTTGTATTCACACTTACTGGTTCATTAAATTTTACTGTTAGGCTGACCGTTTGAGTAAGATAGTAAGTTCCATCAGCATCTGCTGAATCTAAATAAGATATAATAGGTGGAACTTCATCAATAACATTAATTTGAGCTTCTATTGTATCGGCAATATTATCAACAGAGTTCTCATCATCAAAACTCACAGCAATATAACAAGTACCTGAATACATATCATTTGGTAAAAATGTAACTTCACCATTATTTGTATCAATCGTATAAGTATCTGCGACAGCACCACAATCATCACTAGCTGCAGTTACCAGTGAAAACACCCCTAATCCTGCACCATCAGTAGAATTAAAATCTACAATTGATGCCGTATTTTTTACCTTCGCACTATACTCAGCTGGGGCTGTCGTATGATGCATAAAAATATCTACTGGATTACCTGTGACGTTTGTTAATACTGGTTTTACGTTTATCACATTAAAACTTGCTGTTAAATCTGCAACTTGAGCACCTAGTCCATCTTGATCACCTACAACACTTATAGTAAATGAGCACGCTCCCACTTGATCATCATTTGGTGTTCCCGCCATTCTTCCAGTTGCTGCTGTAATACTTGCAAACGAACAAGTATTAGCATCAATAGACCAAGTATGGGTATCAGCACTTGAAGCTGCTCCAGCCGCTGCTCCTACCTGTCTCGTATCTGGATCAGTTAAAACTGGTGTACATGAGTACGCCACATCTTCATCAATATCATCATTACAACTTGACGGTAAAGAGATCTGCGCGATATCTGCACTTGGCAACATTGATAATGCAAACTGCGCACTACCTAAATTATTTGAAGCTTGACCATCATCAAACTGCACATTTATATTACAAATCCCATCGTAATCTGCATCCGGAGCAAACGTCACCGCTCCCGTTGAACCATCAATACTTACTGTTCCGTGGTCCGAGCACTTCGTCCCCGTCGCTGCAATTAATGAATATGTTCCATATCCTTCATCACTAGAATCAACATCCGCATCTGCTCTAATCTCTGTTGAACCTGAATCCTCTGCCAATGTCGTATCTGCCACCGTTACTACTGGTGCCACGTTATTTACTGTTAAAGAAAAACTCTCATCTACAACTCCACCTGCTCCATCATCAACTCTCACTACTAGATCACAACTTCCCACATCTGATCTCGCCGGTGTCCCTGTAACATTACCTGTCGTACTACTTATTGCTGCCCATGAACATGTATTCGCTGGCGCCAATGACCAAGTCACACTTGCATTATCCACATCCGTAAATGCTCCCGTACAACTATAGGCTGCTAACTCATTCACACTTAATGCACAAACTGAATCTATTATTGGATCATCATTTACCGCTGTGATATTAATCGTTGCTTCTTGAAAGACAGTATTACCACTTGGGTTTTGATCATCAAAAACAACCCTTACATTACAACTTCCATCATAGTCTGCCGTCGGAGTATATGTTACCGCACCAGTTGTTGCATCAATAGCTACCGTTCCATTATCTGAACATTTCGTTCCTGTTGTATTTGCATTATCTAATGAATAAACACCAAACCCCTCTTCATCGGCTTGCACATTTACCGCCGTCAAGACTACTGTAGCAGAAGCGTCCTCTGCAATCGACTCCACACTAAACGCCCCAGGAAAAGTCGGTGTTACATTATTTACTGTTATAGTTTTAGAAAAAACACTTGAATCCACTGTGCCATCATTAACTTTGACTGCTAATGTACAGCTTCCTACATGATTATCTGTCGGCGTTCCTGTGATCGCCCCTGTTAAAGAGTCAACTGCAGCCCAAGCACAATCATTACTTCCATCAAAGCTCCAGGTCTGAGTATCAAACGCTTCTGGATCAAATACTCCAATTGTATTACATGTATAAGCTATATCTTGATTAAGACTTGTGGTTGCACAATCCCCTGTCACACTTGGTGCATCATTAACAGGATTAATTGTTACAGCAAATTCTTCTTCTACAATATTATCTAAACCGTGCTGGTCATCAAACTTTACTTTGATATTACAAGTTCCATTATAATGAAGGGTCGGAGTGTAACTAACAGCACCTGTATCTGCATCAATACTTACGCTTCCATGATCAGCACATTTAGTTCCACTTGTTGTAGCGTGAACTAAAGAATACTTACCAAATCCTTCTTCATTAGATTGTACTTCTGAATCTATTCTGATAACTCCAGGAGAGCTATCTTCATTAAATGATGTATCGGCAATACTTAGAGTTGGAAGATCATTGGTAATCTGAACAGTTGCATTGTAAACTGTTATCTTGAGTCCAGTTCTTGCATGAACCACAAGACGACACTCCCCAACATCATCATCATTAGCAATACCGTTTAGTTTTTTATTAGAATCTATTGTTAAGAAATCACAGGTATTCTCTTTACCTATACTCCATGTTCTTTTATCATTTGCCCTAAGTTCTGCTCCAAAAATTTTGGGACAATTAAACTCAAGCACACCATCTATATTTGATTCATTTTGATTGATTAAAATTGTACAACGAAGCTTACTAGCTTCTGATTCAATACCAGTCCCTGAGGCCCCCGAGCCTCCACCGCTTCCTCCGCCGCCACCACCACAGGCTGCCAGCAAGCTGATAAGTGTAAATATTAAGAACTTACGTACCGCAAACAATTTAAATTACTCCTTCTAAACATGAATTATTAATACTTATCGTTTATTTTAAAGGAAAACTTAATGATTCTGGCATAAATGGAAACTCAGACTTTAAGTTCGACCTAAGAAATAATGATTTTAACTAGTTATATGAGGAAATTTTTACTGTCTAAAAAGTTGAAATAAAGCGGTTTTTCAGCCTTTCTTGGGTTTTGGCAAAATTTCATGGCAAAATGGCCTATTTCTAAGGATTTTTACCTATATATTCACCTTCAACCTTAATATTTCTTAATTTATTTAAATGTAATAGTTTCCATCACTTGAGGAAATTTTATCTATAGCTATCATTTTAGAATGCGGTTTTTATTTTTCGTTCTTATGCTTATTTTCATGCCCAGAGTTTGGGCTAAAAATCCAAAGGATTTTCATCTTATTAAGGAAATCCAAATACCTTTAGTTGAACAAATAAGCTCAATTTATATTACTGAAAAATTTAATTCCCCAAATCTTTTAAAAACGATTATGAAACTCAATCGAGTGAAAAACTTTGAAGACCTAAACAAAAAATTAAAAATAAAAATTCCTTCTCCATTAAAACAAAGACAATGTAACTTTGTAAGAACTCAATCAGGCCTAGTTAATTTTAAATATCATGTAAAATCAGAAGAAGAGAGATTAGAGATCCTTAAGTCTAAAGTCTTAAAATGTAATTATTATGATGTTCACCAAAATTATATACGTAGGACTGACTCTACCCCAGTAAGTACCATTATTTACTCATTATTCTTAAAGGATATTTGGGCTCCAAAAGGAGTAATGTCCCAAATTAGTAGAATTAATGGAATTAAAAATATAGAAGAATATAAAACAAGATCCATATTTATGATCCCCCCTATCGCTTATTCCAATGGTTGTAACTATTTTGAATATCCTTCAGGAAAGATTAAACCTTTAGTTTTAGTAAATAGAAAAGTAGAAAGAGAAGAATTAGCTGTTGCATTCAAATGTGTAGGTGCCAGAGAGTTTCCAACACCAGAAGCTGAAATTGAAGAAAAACCAAAACCAGAGCCACCAAAAATAATTCCGCCTAAACACCATCTATCTTTACTAGCAGGAACAACTTTTCATTACGATCAAAGTGATGTTTCTGATGTTGAGGTTGAAATAATTAGTGGATACAGCATCATTACTCGATATTGGTATGACTTAAAAGAAAAGAGAAGAATCAATCTTAATGGAAATTTAGAAAACTATTTAGAAGTCAAAAATAGAGATCTTAGAAATAATCTACTTTGGCGAAAGACTTTGAATTATGAAAAATTATTTAGTGAAAAATTTGGATACACAGTTGGACTGTATGAAGACTGGTATTTTGATAATATAGAAGTTGATGAATTTGTCTTTACTAGTTCACTTCTCGTTTATGCAGGACTTACCTATCATAATACCTTCAAAGACAAGTACCAATTCGATATGGAAATTGGAGCTGTAAGCCCATTAGACCTTTTTGCAAAAGAGTCTTTTTCTTCTGGATTCTTTTCTCACCAATACCTAACATTTCCACTATATGGATATAATGCAGTATTAGGTGCCGCGTTTGATTATCATGTCTACGAAAGGCATACCTCTCAAAACTATTCCCTCCAAGCAGGCTTAAAGTTTTCTTTTTAACTTTCTATAATATTTTGGATTCATAAAAGACTCTTTAAAGATCCCTCTTCCTTTGATCTGGGCAATATACATTGCATTTTGATAATTCCACGCCGAAGTTTCGTGGGCCAGAGCATAACCATCTCTCACCATTTTTAAATTAATATTTTCATTTTTTAGATAAATAATTCCAAGAGTTCGTCCATAAACTCCTTTACCAACTCGATGAACTCTAATTTTTTTATTTTGAATTAATTTTTCCAAATGGTTTTTAGCCATTTTTCCAATAGGCAACTTCGAAGATGAATACTGTTTACTCTCCGGTGTATCTATAAAGGCCAATCTCACTTTAATATTATTAATTAAAATGGTATCACCATCTATCACTCTTGTTGGGACCCCTAAAATTTCACTAGGCCAAAAAAAGTAAGTCATCACACATACAATAAAAATTCCTAAAAAGATTACTGATTTGAGCTTTTGGTCTTTCATACTTGTCACTTCTCCTATATAAGTTCTTATTCAAAAACAGATTAAGGATAAAGTGGCGTAAGTTATGGATATTAGGCAAGAAGTTAAAAAGCACTTTAAATATAAGGTCATTCACAAAGATAAAAACTGCAATGCGAGAGCTGGAGTTATTATTACTCCCCACGGAGAGATACCAACTCCCGTATTCATGCCAGTTGGTACCCATGGAGCAATTAAAGCACTACAGCCAAATCAACTTACAGACTTGGATATCCCAATAATTCTTTCTAATACCTATCACCTACATTTAACCCCAGGTTCTGAGTTGGTTAAAAAAGCAGGGGGTTTACATAAATTTATGGCCTGGGATAGACCAATACTTACTGACTCTGGAGGATTCCAAGTATTTTCTTTACAGGGTAACTCTATCACTGAAGAGGGATCAAAGTTTAAAGGCCCCAATGGTAAAGACATTTTACTGACACCTGAAACATCAATTCAAATTCAACAAAATCTCGGATCTGATATTATGATGGCCTTTGATGAATGTATTCCCTATCCGGCTAAACCAGATTACGTTAAAAAAAGTATAGATAGAACCCATAGATGGTTAGATCGTTGTATTGAAACTTGGGATAACCCAAAACAAGCGCTATTTGGAATAATCCAAGGTTCAACTTACGATGAATATAGAAAGGAATGTCTTGAGGAGCTGATTAAAAGA
Source organism: Flavobacteriaceae bacterium (assembly GCA_964215955.1). Lineage (GTDB taxonomy): Bacteria > Bdellovibrionota > Bacteriovoracia > Bacteriovoracales > Bacteriovoracaceae. The sequence continues at coordinate 7,990 of CAXPDR010000004.1, read as the reverse complement.
GATCTTCCAGGTTACGCAATTGGTGGAGTGTCCGTTGGAGAGGGTCATGAACTAATGGAAAAAGCAGTTAAGTTTACAGCTCCGCTTATGCCAGAAAACAAACCTCGTTATGTTATGGGTGTTGGGATGCCTGAGGATCTTCTCATGATTTGGGAGCACGGAGTTGATATGAGTGATTGTATTATCCCGACTAAATTTGCAAGAGGTGGAACTCTTTTTAGTAATCGTGGAAAGATAAGAATAACTCATAAAAACTATCGAAGAGACTTTTTTCCAATTGAACCTAACCTTGATGATTATGTTAACAAAAATTTTTCTCGTGCTTATATAAAACACCTATTTGATTCAAATGAAATCCTTGGTCAAATTTTAGCAACAGCTCATAATATTGCTTTTTACAAGTCACTTGCAGATAGAGCAAGAGAAGCAATACTTGAAGACAGATTTCTAGAATTTAAACAAGAATTTCTTCAAGGTTATCAGAAAAATGATGGTGCCAAAGGTAAAAAGAAAAGATAACTAACTTACCTACTTGATTGGGGATGATCTTAAAGACAAAGTCTGGAAGCGAAAGATTAATCCGTTTTTGTAACCATAATTTTAAGAGCTTCCAATGACTTGAGACTTTTTATTTTCTTTTTTTCCATAAAAAATAATAATTAATCTCTCACTGAGAACTTTCCACCACCAGTAATTATTAGCATAAGATAACAAACGGCAAAAACAATCGCTTTTTCTTTCACTTTCCATGGATCATTTGCATGAACAACAAAAGCCGCGACTAACATGGTAAAAAAGAGTGGAACAGAAAACCATCTCGTTTTAACCCCAAGAATTATCAGTATAGAACAAACGACTTCAGAGAATACTGTTCCTGATAATGAAAGAAAAGAACCAATCCCTAAGGGATCGGGGAAGCTCTCCATTCTCGTTCCAAAGCTTAAAAGCTTAGACATTCCGTGAGGAAAAATCATTAATAGTGAAATAAGAACTCTAAAAATGAGAATACCGAGATCTTTGCTATTCGTTTTAAAAAATGACATCTAAATGACTCCTTCTTGTTCTATGGCATAATCAATGATCTGAGTTAATTTTTTCAAATTCTCAATAGTAACATTATGAAACATTGATATTCTAAATTGATTTAATCCTAGTTTTCTATAAGCTTCAATATCCCATACGATATCTAACTCTCTTAGTTTTTTGGTAAGGTCTTCAACGATAATTCTATCATCAACATTAATAGTTGCGACTGCATGGGAACGATAAGATTCATCTTCGACAAAACAACTTAAATATGGTTTTGACTCCGCCCATGAATACATAAAGTCTGCTTTCTCTTTGGCCATGGACACCACTTGATTCTCACCTAAGCTATTCATCAGTTTTACTTGTTCATTAAGAAGAAAAATAGAACTAATTGAAGGTGTATTATAAGTCTGGTTTTTAAGAGAATTATTAATTGCATGCTCCCAACTCATGACCTCTGGACGATACGTTTTTCGATTATAGAGCTCTTTTGCCCTCCCCAGAGCTTTGGGTGACATAATAGCAATATAAAAGCCCCCTTCTCCAGCAAAGACTTTTTGGGGAGAAAAGAAGTACAAATCAACTTTGGTAAAGTCTACTTTTATTTGACCAGCTCCACTAGTTGCATCAATAGCGAGAACTGTGTCTTCAGAAACATCAGGAAGTTTTGAAATCTGAACACCAGTAGAGGTTTCATTGAGCGTTGTACAGATAAAATCAGCATCTGCAATATCAGTAGCATCCAAACCTTGTCCAAATGGAACTTCAAATTTTTCAGTTTCAATAAAAGGAACCAAGTTATGAGACTTAAACCATTTATTAGAAAACTCTCCAGTAACAAAGTGAGCTGATTTATTTTTGACGAGTCCAAGTCCAATCATATCAAATAAAAATGTCGCCCCTCCATTGCCCATAATGACTTCATAACCTTCAGGCAAGGAGAAATACTTTTTGATACCATCCTGCATTTCCTTACAAACATCTCTCACAGCTTTTTGTCTATGGCTTGTTCCCAAGAGCCCCTCAGAAACATCGGCTAAGTTAATTAAATGTTTTTTAGGAATTAGAGATGGACCAACTCCAAATCTTTTATCACTTGGAATCATCTCTTTTGGAACTTCTAACTTATCAAACATAAACACTCCGTGTTATTTAAGTCTAAATTTTATCCTATTGATCAAAAAATGTAAGTTCTATTTTGTAAAAGTCTAATATTTTATTTATTATTTTTAAGTGAAAACTATTTTATTCTGCATTGTATTAAGTCTGCTTAACTCTAATGCTTGGTCTATTGATTTAAAAAGCTTTAAGAGCCTAAACCTTCAAGTTGGAAACTGGATGGAAAATTATGGCCAAGTAAGAGCAAGCTCAAATGATTCCACCAATGGATTCGAGTTCATCCCATATATTGCTGCAGGATTAGATATTGAATTCAACTCAACCTATAGTTTTCATCCAGAAACTGGCTGGGTTTTCCAAAGAACTGTAGATAGTATTTCTAAAAATATTTTTTTCTTTCGAGCAGATGTGAGCTACTTGGCAGTTGATTATTTAAAATTAAAGCTTGGTTCAAGCTTTGTTATAACTTCCATCTCAGGAGAGGGGGGAGAAGATAAACTAAATAATGGTGATTCAACAGAAACTTATTACATTCCAGAGGAGCGAAGTAATGCTCTAAACCAGACCTTGGACTTAGGATTAGAAATCTTTGACGAAGTTCATGGAGCAAGATTTAACACTATGATATACGCCTGGAATGAAGATGAAGAACGCATGTATACTTACACTTTATCATATATATATAAATTTGATTTTCAGGCTCTCTTATGAAACTAGCACTCATACTATTCTTTAGTCTTTCTACGGCCAATGCTTTTAGGCTAAATACCAATATCGGAGCCAAGTATAATGACTCTAAGGCCAAGATATACGTCACTTCTAATAGTACTTGTGATCAAATTGGAATTTCTGCCAATGAATTGCTAGATATCGCGATGGAAGGTGCTGATGATTTTTGGAACAAAGTTCCTACTTCAAATCTTAAATTAGAAAGAGGTGGAACTTACGAAACCTCTGATAGTTTATTTTTAACAGGTCAACTATGTGCAAGAGATTCAGGATCTTCTTGTAGTGATTCAACATCAGTACCTGAAGTATCAGATATAGTTATAGCGTGTAACTCAGAAACCGCAAATAATTTCCCATCTAGTTCCTATCTCGCAATTTCAGCTCCAACCAGTCTTTCAGGATCAGACATAAAAGGAAGTATTATACTTATTAATAATTCAAGTAATACGAACTTTAAAAATTTATCACGCTCAGAAATGGTTTCAGTCTTGGCCCATGAGATTGGCCATGCAGTTGGGCTTGGGCATTCTAATAAATCAGAAGCTCTTATGTATTATCAAAACTCGGATAAACTATCTCGCCTTTCCCAAGATGATATTGATGGAATTAGTTATCTCTACCCTAACCGCCTAGACGGTTGTACCGGCATGTTTGGAACAATTGATACCGATAATCCCAGCAATAACTCGCCAGGACCGTTTATTCACTCATTTCTCTACGGATTAATGCTAATCGGCTTATTAAGTATTACTAAATTTTTATTCAATACTAGACGTTTTAAAACGATCTAGCCTAATATTTTTTCATGGAAAAAATTAGCAATAAAAAGGTCCACCTTTATTTTCTTTTAGGTTTAATTTTTATGGGAATTAAAGTCACGATTCTTTATGATCTTTTAAAATAAAAAGCTCGTTCCTCTTTTAACACATTCCGCTTCATACTCTTCAAGCCAAATCTTTTCTTGAGCATTTAATAGTGACTCATCAATCAGTTTTGGTTCAAACCCAATATAAACTAAGCTTTCAAAACAAAGAAAACCTTCATTTAGCGGGTGCTCTTTAACGATTCCAATATTTTCAAGCCTTACTCCACCAAAACCTGGAATATAAATACCTGGCTCTATTGAAACAACCTGTCCTGGCTTCATCTCAAAATTTCGTGCGGGACTAATTCCAGCTCCACTCTCGTGAACATGAATTCCTACTCCGTGTCCAGTACCATGAGCATAATCATAACCTGCTTGGTATAGCGGCTGTCTACAAACTGCATCCAGTCCAGCGCCCCCAGTCCTCGGCTTAAAAACCGCATTTTGTAAGTTGAGCGTTCCCTTAAGAACTAAAGTGTAAATTTTCTTTTGTTCAGCTGATCCTTCTTTATCAGCTCCCATAAATGTTCGTGTTGTATCCGTTGCGAAACCACTTTCAAAGTATCCTCCACTATCAAGCAGTACCATGCTCGTATCTTTAATAAGAACATCAGATTTAGGATCACTGTAGTGAATAATTGATCCGTTAGCATCACAACCAGCAATGGTACCAAAACTTTGATCAATAGCACCTTGCTCTTTATACATCTCACTAGTTTTATTATAGAGATCTCTTTCACTCACCTCTTTACCAGCTTTTACTTGATTTTTGACCCAACATAAAGTGTTGTAAATGGCCTTATCAGCTTTCTTAAAAGACTCCCTTATAGCATTGAGCTCACCCTCATTTTTGACAGCTTGGTACTCAATTAAACCAAGTTTATCTTCAACAAGTTTATCTGTAGTAAAAATATCCTTTAAAACCAAATAGGTTTGAGCATTTAGCATCATAGGATCGTAGTGTACGGTTTCGAGTGAATAATCAGTAATAACTGATTTAATCTTTTCCCCTAAATTATTTTCTACTTTTACAAACTCCACTAAGGGATTTGAACTTTGAACTTCAATTTTAGAATCAATAAAGGCATAGACCTTATTATGAGTGACTAAACCAAAACCTAAAAATGAACTTAAATTTGGTAAATGATACCCTCTACAATTTGTCATCCATGCCAATGTATCAATTGCCGTAACAAAATATGCCTGTGACTCATTTTTAATCGCCTGCTTTAATTTTTCAGCAACAGTTTTCCCAGCAAGGTCATCACTAATTTCTTTAATTGGAGCAAGCTCAGGTTGTTGTTCAAAACTAATAAATCCAGGTAAAACAGAACTATCTAATGTTTTAACCTCTGTGATATTTTGAAATTTTTCAAAATATGCCAGTGGAGTTCTTTCACCTTCAATAGCGATATTTTTTGGATTCATCGCTTCTAGATCTTGAGTTAAAATTTTTGACGTCGACTGACTTTGAGGAACTTTTACCACTTCAACGTTTAAACCTTCACATTCAATATCTGCTTGTTCATGATATCTTCCATCTACGTAAAGCTTAACTTTTCCATTAGCAGGAACTAAGGTTTCGGCAACCGATCCACTGAAGCCAGTAATGTAATACCTGTGACAATCAATCATTGGAACATATTCATTTAAAAATGGATCAAAACTAGAAATATAAAAACTTTCTATTGATTCTTCCTTCATATAGTTTTGAAGGGCCTGAATATTTTTATTAACTTCTGACTTTTCAATTACAAATTTTGTACCCATTATTCACTTTCCTTTTTGCCACAGTGCAAATCGATTGTTCAACGAGTGAATCATACACAAATATTGGCCAAATTAAAAGCTAAGCGCTAGATTAATGATGTTTAACACATTTAGTCTAAGGAATATTTTATGAAATACGAACCAATTTATTATGGCGAGTACTTACAGCTAGATAAAATTTTAAATGCACAAGATTGTAAATCCAAAGAGCATGGTCATGAAGCCCATGATGAAACTCTTTTTATAATCATTCATCAGACTTATGAATTATGGTTCAAACAAATTATTCATGAAATAGGTTCCATTTACGATCTTTTCCACTCTGAACGGGTCAAGCCAACTGACCTTGGAACAATAAACCATAGACTAAATAGAGTCGTAGAAATCCAAAGAGTTCTGAATGATCAACTAAATATCATAGAGACTATGACCCCACTAGACTTTATGGATTTTCGAGATTATCTAATGCCTGCATCAGGATTTCAAAGTATTCAATTTCGAATGGTTGAGTTAAAACTAGGCCTTCGCCAACAACATAGGCTGGGTATAGATAAAGAGTTTTTTAATTCTAGGCTAAAAGAAGAAGATAAAAAATTTCTCATTGAGATGGAGAAAGAACCGACTCTTTTAGAGCTCATTGATGCTTGGCTATCTAGAATGCCTTTTGCTAGTTCTGACAATTATAATTTTTGGGATAAATACCAAGAGTCTATAAATAAGATGTTGGATGAAGATAAAAAAGTCATTGAATCTAATGCCACTCTTCATCCGAAAGAAAGAGAGTTTGAACTCAAGAACCTAGCAGCAACTAGAGAAAATTATAATAATCTTTTTGATGAAGAAAAATATGCAAAACTTCAAGAACAAGGCTTAGTTCGATTTTCAAGGTCAGCCAAATTGTCGGCTATTTTTATAAAACTTTTTAGAGATGAGCCTATTTTACAAATCCCAAATAGATTACTTGATCTTCTTATCGATATCGACGAAATGTTTACAACATGGAGATACCGACATGCTATCATGGCCCATAGAATGCTTGGAACCAAAATTGGAACAGGTGGTTCCTCAGGACATGAGTACTTAAAAAGATCGACAGATAATAATAGAGTTTTTATTGACCTGTTTAATTTAGCAACTTTTCTCCTACCTAAAACTCATATACCAAAACTCCCTGAAGGCCTTAGAGAAGAACTTGGTTTTGCTCACGAGAAATAAAATGTATCAAAAGTATTACTCAGATTTTTTAAATTCTCATAAAGATAAAATTCATATGGCGGCTCATAGTCATCACTTCTGGCCAAATTCAGCTAAAGTTGGCCATCTTGAGAGCTATGAGATTTCTCAAAAAATGAGTGATCAAAAATGGGATTATATCTTTGGTGAACTGTTACCTGATGTAAAAAAAATCATTTCATCACATATTAACTTTGATCGTTTTGAAGATATTTCTTTTGCATCAAATACCCATGAATTATTAATCAAAATTATCAGTTCATATTTTGAGCAAGATAAAATCAAAATTCTAACCACAACAAATGAATTTCATTCCCTTAGTCGCCAGTTGAATCGCTTTTTAGAAGATGAAAAATTTGAAATTATTGCTATTGATAATGAAGCCTCTTCTTTTCATGAAGAAATGAAAAAAGAGCTTAACCATCAAGAGTTTGATCTCATCATTATTAGTCATGTAGCTTATAATTCAGGACTCATTTATCCGATAGAAAAAATTGAAGAATTAGTAAGACTAAAAAAACAGGCCAGTTTTATTTTAGATGCTTACCATGGATACTGTGCTATCCCGACTGATATCTCTAATATCTCAGATGATATATTTTATATGGCCGGTGGTTACAAGTACGCCCAAGCAGGTGAAGGAATGTGCTTTACGACAATTCCAAAGGATTGTTCTTTACGCCCTCAAATCACCGGTTGGTTTGCTTCCTTTTCAACATTAGAATCTCATTCAAATAAAATTGAGTATGATGGTAAAGGTATGCGTTTTTGGGGCTCCACCATGGATTTTACGGCTTTTTTTAGATTCAGGGCCATATGGAAAGATTTTTCAAAAGAAGGTTTTACCTTAGAAAAAAACTTTCAATATATTAAGAATTTGCAAAAACACTTTTTAAAAAATTTTCCTTTATTAGATGCTATTGTCGAGGATGATCTAGATAAAATAGCTCAGTTTATAACAATTCAATTCAAATCTGCAAAAGGAGCCCAAGACGTTCATGAAAGACTTTTATCTAAAAATATTCTTACTGATTATAGGGCAAATAGATTACGCTTTGGCTTTTCTCCTTATTTAGATTTAGAAGATATCGATAGAGTTAACTTATCTCTAAAAACGATTTTTAACTGACCCGCTTAAATGGACCTACACCTACCTCCTCTTAGAGGGTACATACCCTTTTGGTCACAACCTCTTAGACAAAGTTATTTAAAATTAATAGCTTAACAGAAATAAACTTTACCTAA
>CAXPDR010000003.1:0-91789 GCA_964215955.1 Flavobacteriaceae bacterium | reverse complement strand
GTAAACAAGAAGCTCAAACCATTACTTCTGAAGTTGCTGTATACGATTTTACAGGTGAAATAAGACCTGAGTTAGCGGCTAGAATCGATAAACTTCAAGCCACTGAGCAAGGGGAAGTTTTATCTGACGATGAAGCTATAAATCTTCTAAGTGATGCTGCTGAAGCATATTTAGCTCAATAATTATACAACCGGCCTAGGGTTCCTTTTAGGCCGGTTTACTTTCCTTGACAATCTTTTTGGCTCAGTAAGACTTCAAAAGGACCTTTATATAAATTGACGGTTTTCTCAAATCTCTTTGTTTTAAAAGTTACTTTATCGTCGACTGTTTCATAGAAAGAGGATACATAGATGACTCCATCTTGATCTGCTCTAGACCTAGAAGAATCTCTTTTTGTCTTCCATTCAATAACTTGGTTAGAAAGGTTAAAAATATCATTAATTCCACCTTCACCTTTACACAGAAACTTGAAGCCAACACCAATTTTTTTCTTACCTTGAAAACTTTCACAAATAAGTAAATTTATAAGATCATCGATTGAGTATTTATTTCGACAATCACTATCGGAGTTTATTCCAACACCAATTTTTTTATTTAAGCGCTCAGCAATAGCAAGTTCATTTTTTTCATGATAATCAAGTGCTGTTGTGTGATTTTTTTTAAAGAGAGAGTCATTACTCAAAACCGATAAATTTACAGATAATAGTAATAGCAGAATTATTTTTTTCATTATATATAAATATGGATTATCCTCCCTTTTTGTCAAATCAAGGTTAAATTATGCAAAGAATAATTATTATCGGAACAACAGGTTCAGGAAAATCGACCTTGGCAAAAAAAATATCTGATAAGACAAACATTCCATTTCAGTCTTTGGATGCCCTATTTTGGAAAGCAAATTGGCAAGAATCTAGTGATTCTGAAATTTTTAACAAAATAGAGGCCTTTTTAGCAAACAAAAAAAGTTGGATCATTGATGGAAACTATACTAGAACTCAACATATTACTTGGACAAAAGCAGATACTATTATCTGGCTTGATTTACCTTTTTATTTGAATTTTTATCAATCAATATCTAGGGCCATTTCAAGAATCATTCATCAACAAGAATTATGGGAAGGCACTGGTAATAAAGAATCTCTCCAACGACTTCTTTCAAAGGACTCCATATTAATATGGTTATTTAAATGTTTTTGGAAAAATAAGGCAAAATACAAACTTAAAATCAGTGATCCAGAAAACCAACATCTTCAATTCATTAGACTTAAATCGAGAAGAGAAATAAACCAGTTCTTAAAAAACATAGATATTCAACAATGATGAAAATTTTACTCAATCTAAAGAATTGAATGTCGATAAATTCAAATAAGAGCTAAAATATTCTTAAGAAAAACTCTTTAAATTTATAACTATGAACAAGCTAAGATCAAGTCTTCTCTCCCTTTTACACCGTGAAAAAGGAGAAGAAAGTACTTTCCTATTTTTAACTATTTTGACTGGTATTTTGGCTGGCCTAGTAACTGTAAGTCTGGATTTTCTCATTCATAACATCATTGACTTTGTAGGGACTAACAAACCTTTTGATTTAAAAGCATTTATCCTTGGTGGCCTTCTCATTGGTATTTCTGGCTGGATTTCAAATAGGCTTTACAAAAGTACCTCAGGTTCAGGTATTCCAGGTATCAAGATACATCTTGTTGTACACCACGGACGTATCTCATTTAGGGAAACCATTGCCAAATTCGTTACTACAGTTTTAAGCTTAAGCTCAGGTATCTCTCTTGGAAAGGAAGGTCCTGTTGTCACGATTTGTTCAGGTATTGGCTCAAAAGTTGGACAGTATTTTCATCTATCCAAAAAAAGAATGAAGGCTTTAGTGGCAGTAGGTTCTGCAAGTGGTATTGCAGGTGCTTTTAATACCCCAATATCTGCTGTTGTTTTTACTCTAGAAGAAGTTGTAGGAGATCTTAATACAAAGTATCTGAGTTCCATTATTATTGGTTCCGTAGTTGCTGCCGTTACAGGTCACGTTTTATTGGGCGAACGTAGCATTTTCACTCAAGTTCATTATAGATTAAATAATCCATCAGAATTAATATTCTATCTCATTATTGGAGTTGTAGCAGCTGTTATGGGCCCAGTTTGGATGAAAACAACACTCCAGTTACGTAAGCTCTCTGTTAAAGTTTTTAAGAATCATAAGTTAACACTAATCTTGGTTGCATTTCTCATCATTGGTGGTCTTTCTCACATCCAGCCTCGTATTTTAGGTGGTGGACACATGGCCTTAGAAGAGGCTTTAACTTCTTCAATGCTCAATTGGAAAGTCATCGGAGTTTTATTTTTATTGAAATTTATTGCAACTTCGATAAGTTATTCCTCTGGTGCTTCAGGAGGACTCTTTATGCCTACCCTTTTAGTTGGTGCAGCGTTAGGAAGCTTCATCGGAGCACTTTCATACTCTTTATTTCCAGACCTTGCAAATTCAAATATTGGTGCATATGCCTTAGTAGGAATGGGTGCATATTTTGTCACCGTAATTAGAGCTCCAATGACCTCAATTTTGATGGTTTTTGAACTAACAAGAGATTACAATATTATTCTCCCACTCATGATAGCAAATATCACTGCCTATTTACTTTCAAGTAAATTATCCAATTTATCAATCTATGAACATATATCAGAACAAGACGGTATTCATCTCCCAACGAGAGAAGATGAAGAAATACTTGAATCTGTTACAGTAGAAGATGCCTATATAAAAGATGTTATCACGTTCAATCACAGCGATACTATCAAAGATGCTTATCGTATTTTAAAAACAACTAATGTTTCAGGTTTTCCCATTATTAAAGGAAATCAACTATATGGTGTTATTGCTAAAAGTGATATCATGGGGCATATGATTAAAAAAAATCATAATCTGAAATTAGCAGATGTTTGTGAGAAGAAAATTATAAAAGTATACCCTGATCAATCATTAATGGTTGCTTTTCATAGACTAAAAAGATTTCAAATTTCAAGACTTCCAGTTGTTTCCAGATTAAACGACAAACAACTTATTGGTATTATCACAGCACAAGAGATAGTTAAGCATTTTGGTCACAGACTTCAAGAAGAGAAAAACAAAATCTCTCTTGAAGATAAAGAATACGAAGCCTCTATTCTTGGTGAGAATCAAAAATTATTTGAGCATCAATAAAAGTTTATTTTTTAGCCACTGTAAATAAATGCTTTAGTATCATTAAAAAGTTCGATCGATGAATACGAGGCTTATTGGGAGCAGAGTTTACAAGTAAGTCAATCTCTTGATCTGTAACTTCATGCTTTCCATGATGAGCAAGGAGAAAATATTTAATTCCCATTTCTTTATATTTGAGTAAGGTTTTCTTATAATCTTCTGGAGAAGCTAGAGGATAAGGTCTATATTTTTTAATATTATTGCAGATGATATTATCGGCGATATAGGCCAGCTTATGATCTGTTTTGACTAAACTCAAATCATAGTATGTATGTCCAGGACAGTGGATGGCCTTCCAATCTGGAAAGCCTGGTAGCGTATCTTCATCTTTTACAATATAATCAAAATCTATTTTCGGATGAAACCAGATATTTTCTTTTTTTCTCTTTTTCTTAGTTGCTACTAAATAAGTTAAAATGATATCAGCGAAAAAAGTGATTTTCCCAGTAAAACCAGCATACCACTTGTTATGATCTTTATAGCCGGCAATTTTAACCCCATGATTCTTAAATGCATTAGCACCACCACTGTGATCTGGATGAGCATGGGTAATAACGACCAGTTTTAAATCCCTGAAATCTCTTTTGAGAACGGTTTCAATATGATTCTTGACAACCATAACATCACAACGACAGCCACCATCAAGTAATAGTAATTTATCTGGATACTCCACCAGATACAGAGTCTCAATATAGCCATTTATTTCATGAATCTTAATCATCTTAAGATTATTATAGCAAATTTAAGAGTTTTTAATATTTTAAACCCTAAAAATTTAACTATATGACTTTACATAAGTAATACACTCAGCTAGTTTTCGGCTATGAAGAAGACATGGACTGCTATAATACTACTTTTATCTTATAATTCATTCGCAAACAGCCTACCCTTTTGTAGTGACTTTCGAGTTGTCTTAAGCCCTATTCCCTTAGAATGCCAAGAAGATCCAATTAAATTAGATTTTGATATTCCTGAACTAAAAATTAATGAGAAGGATCTTAATGAAATCTTTAAAGAAAATGAGCAAAAACTGGGTTCAGAAAGTTCTGGTGGAAGTCAGATTGACCCAAGTGCCTCACAAACTCAAAGAAATCAATATCCATCCAATATTAATTTAAGTTGTGAGCTAAGAGTTATTAGTGATGGTCAAAAGTCCTTGCGTTACTTATCTATTCAAAGCTTTAATTTAATAACTAATAAATATAATGTTTCACCATATAACTTTGATCATTTTTTAATTAAAGATAATAGTTTTTTTCCATATCAAAAGTTTCCAGTCACTCAGCCACCTTCTGTAGAATTAGGTAACTATATTGTAAAAATGAGAGAAAATCTTTCTCGTAATGAAATTACGGTCAAACTTTGTGAAAGAAAAGAAGAAAACAATTACACTTGCACAAGTAGAGTAAGAAATAAAAATCATTTTAAAAGTTTAATTTTAAAGCTTGAAAGTATTTCTAAAGTAAGCGAGACCTTTGAAATTTCTAAAAGCCTTAGATTGTCTTGCAAAAATATTTAAATCTTAAACAAATCAATAGTTAAAACTTCTAGCTGCTCCTCTGGGGAATCTTTAATTATGGCGCGACATTCTTCAATCGCCCTCATAAGTTTCTCTTTTAAAAGTGGCACATCTTTTTTTCCCATACTTATGACACTAGAATAGTGAAGATCCTCTTCATCATTCTTATCGATAGAAACCATAGCTTGATTTCTCCAGTTAGTATGATGCCTCCTAATTTGAATAGAATTCTTATCAAGGTGAATTCTTGTTTGCCCAATAAAATATCTTTCACCTTCTTGCTGAGCCAAACCTGTTTCGATTAAAAAAGAAATGACATCATGAACTTTATTAATAGGAATTCTTAAATATTCAGAAATAGCTTTAGGTGTTTGATACTTTGGAATAGATAAAAGAATATGAATAGCAGCATAATACCAAACACTATAGTAAATATGCTGATAGTTCTCCGCTAAAGTATTCGTAATATTTACTCTTTTTTTAATATCTGCTCTTTTCAATAAAATCTCATCCATTTGCTCTTCAATGAATTTTTTCAAATCTAAAGTCCCTGCCCTCTCTAATTGAAGCATCAGGAGAAAAAATCGGCTTTCCTCTTTGTTGTGTTCAAAAAACTGATTTATCTTTACACCTTGCTCCAGTGAGAAATGAGTATACTTATTTAAGACTTGGCTTATATATGCTGTTTGACAATTTAAGGCCTTCGCCATTTTTAAGCGCACACCTCGACCTCTAGAAGGCATAGCTTCAATTTTTTCATTTAAATAGGTTTTATAATTTTTATAATCATAAACGATATTTGACATATAATTATAACCTCTTACATACCAAACTTAAGTATTTAGTTAATTTATAATAACATAATTAATTAATTTAATCTATACCAGAGACACCTTATCAACTATATTCCCCAACAGAAAAGCAAAGTCATTAATATGGCTTAACCAAGGGGACAACAATATGAAATTAAAAGCATTAGCAATTACAACAGCATTATTTATTTCGGGATTAGCTCAAGCTGGCGACATCATCGCTAAGTATGAATTTTCCCAAAACAAGTATCAAGAAGGTTTGACCTATATGATTACGGCAGAAGTTGATCTTGATCAAGGCCTGTCAGTTAAAGTAAATAAAATTTTAAATGACTATTCAAGAATTCCAGGACCACAGGACGTAGAAGCAGGATTAGAAAAAGAATATAAATTAAGTGATATTGAATTTAATATCCTTAAAAGAAGGATTGATCATTTTCACGATGTAAAAATTGTCAGAAATACGAACAGAGTTATTTGCATGATAATGCCTCATCCAACTATGTATTTTAATACTCTTAGCTTGAATCCGACTTCTTATACAATAGGTGGACCTACAAGATCAGCACTTGAAGTTGTTCTTGGTCCAACTGGTTGTTGGGTAAGAAATTCTATTACACCTGAGAAAAGTGTTGATATAGAAAGGGCAAGCACATTAAAAGACCTTATAAAACTAATAACTTTAAATAAAATTGAAAATGATCTTTAATAAAAAATAAATCGGAGAATCTATGAAAACTTTAACTTTTACTATCTTACTTTTTTTATCTTTGAATTCTTTGGCTTCAGTTGTTGTTCCTAGAAAATGTAATTCAGAAGACTTAAATGTTTTAACGGTTGCAAGAAACTTGGAGTTTCCAACTTTAAATCAACTTCTTAAAGATGAAGTTATACCAAATATAAAAAAGTGTACCGTATTTAATCCTGTAAATATGTTTCCAACTGTTTGTGGTCAAATAATTACGAATGAATATTTCTTTACTATCGAAACAGAAAAAGGAAATGAAGTGAGAGTAACCACTGCGAATTCTTATAGATCATGTTACAGATTCGATAGAACTTACTTACAACTGAAAGAAATTTCTATCAAACCAATCAAAAAATAATATAAATATGGAGGTCAAATTAGACCTCCACTTTTTACTCTAAAGCTTTTAGGATATCCTTATTATCAGTTCTTTCTTTATAATTCTCATGAACATCAGCAAAAAGAATTTTCCCATCTCGTATAATAAAAACACCTGGATGTGCGATCATATGATGCGTCTCTCCTGAGTCTGCCTCAATATCTATTCCATAAGAGTTTTTATATTTTTTCACAAGACTATCGTCTACTCTATTAACAATATTAAATGCTTTAAGAGTCATCGCTTTTGGATCACTTACAATATCAAAGGTAAACGAAAAATTTCTTTTCATTTTCATTGCTACCTTTTTTTGATCGACACTTAAGGCTATCAAATTAATATCTTCGCCTAATTTTGGTTGAAGATATGATTTAATATTTTTAAGTTGATTCACACAATATGGACACCAAGATCCTCTATAAAAAACAAGAACACTTGTCTGTTTACCATTGAGATTAATCTCTTTTCCATCAATACTCTTAACGGAAGCAAGAGGATTTTTCTCTCCTATTTTTAAACCTGTTAAAGCAAAGCTTTTACAACTTATAAACATCAACATAATCAAAGTAATTTTCTTCATTTGAGCTCCTTTTAGTTTTATTAAGTGATACGGCAAAACATTTTATTTCAACATTCTCTTTTTTTTTGTTTAATTTCATGCACTTAAGCAAAACAAAATCCTGATCTTAATCAATTATTTTTATCTTATAAGAGATAGTTTTATCAGCAGCCTCCAGTTATAAATTAATTAACAAAGGAGGATAAAATGAAAAATCCTATTATTGAAGAATTAAAAGTCTTAAAAGATGAAATCAAACTACAGGCTCAACTATTTTCAATGGATGCCAAAGATGAATTAGTAATTATTGAGAAAAAGCTTGATGATTTTGCAAAAGAAATCGAAAAATCTGCTGAAAAGATTGGTCAGGTCAGCGAGGAGATTTGGATTGGAAAACATATGGAATTAAAGAACCTTAAGGAAGAATACGAAAAATTAAGATCTTCCCATGTTCAAGGCCATTAATACGGCGGTCTAAATAATATGAAGCTTGTCGTTTAATAACTAAAATGATTTGATTGGATTACTAATTATGATTTTTAGGAGGACCTTATGATTAAGCTTATTTTAATTGCCGCTTTTACAATGACTTCAGCATTTGCTGCAAATTATGAAAGAAAGAGTGAGTCATTCACAATTTCTCAGTTTGCTAATAATGGAGCACGTATCTATTACAACTGTGACTCTGTAGAGACTAAAGTTGAGCAAACACTCAAGAAATTAGGTGCTATTGTTTATTCTGTTAGATGTACAGGCGGTATTGATAGATTTGGAAGATTCCACACTCCAGCTAGAGTTTCAGCAACTTTTGACGCCTTAAACTCGGAAATTGATGGGAATATTGCAACTGCAATTAGAACTGTCTCATTAAATGAAAGAACAAATTGTCATCTTTATCAGAATATTATGAGGGGTTTAGAACAATCATTTGAAATCTCAAAAGTAAATTATGGAAGATGTCACAAGCCTGGAGCCAGAACAAGAATAAAGTTCAAAGTTTTAAAAGCTATATAATACCTATGGGTGGCCATTGCCACCCTTTTTTTTTCTGCATAAAATAGTTTAATGTTCAAACTCTCTACTATTTTATTTCTCTTAATTTCAATCTTAGCACCAATGTATATTGTGACTCATATAGTAAATCAGTATCCATTTCATAATGATTTTTTTAATATATTTTCATGGCATAGATACATGATGCTTTTTTGCTTTTTTATATATTTTCACCTTATCTACAATTCATATGATAATTCTAGATTGTACAAATTAATTCTTTCTTTTATTACTATTGAGCAATTACTGATTCATTTTTACCCAACAAGTCTGTCACTGAGTATCTTAAACTTAATTTTATTGATTTTTGGTTTTGTTAAATTCAGAGAATTTATTTTTTTACTGCCACTGATTATTTTAAAACTTTTTTATTCATCTCAGATAATTGATTCTGACCTATTCACTTATCAAGTCGTAGCTGTTGCAATAACTTTCTTTCCTATTTTGAAAACTTCTCTTAAAGAAAAAAATAACTGGAATTTGATTCTATTTTCTTCGAGTTTTACTTTCTTTTTAATCTCTATTTTTATACCTGAATTAAACTTTGCTAAGTCTGCAGCACACTTCTTTTTACTCGGAGGAGCTGGCTTTCTAATAATAAACTCATTTATTCAGTTACTCAAAATAGAGGGGAAAACAAAATATTTTTTATGGAGTTTCGTTCTTCTCGGCGCAGGCCTTAGAGGAATTTTTCCCATCCTATACCAAGATTATTTTGTTCCAAGCCTTCATAACTCTATGGGATTATGGACTTTAAGTTTTTTAATCATACTTATTATTCTTTTTAAACGCACTTTACGCCCTCATAGTTAAAACCTATCTTGTAATAGATATATATAATTAGAATTATAATTATTTTCCAGTAATATTATAAAAAACTGGAGGTAACCAAATGGAAGAACTTACACAAGACAATTTACAGGAAATCGTATCAAATAATTCTAAGGTCGTCGTTCAATACGGAGCTGGATGGTGTGGTGCTTGTAGACTTATTAAGCCGCAATTCAAAAAACTATCAGAAACTGATGCTAACGTTAAATTTCTCTATGTAGATGCTGAGCAGTATCCTAATTCAAGAGAAATGGTTAATCTTGAAAACCTACCAACATTTGCAGGATTCGTAGATGGAAAACTTGTTAAACAAGTAACTAGTAGTAAAATCGATAGTGTTAAAGAGGTTTTAAATGAAGTTACCAATAATTAAGTCTGCCTTAGACTTTATTGAAAATAACGATGAAGACTACGTTATAGAGGCCATCGAAGTCATAGAGCATATGGCGATGGGAAAAGGTTTTTCAGATGAAGAAGTAGAAGTATTAGCTGAGCTTCTTTCAAACCTTCATGGATCTCTAGAGGTACATAAACAAATTAAATCAGGCAAAAGTAAAACCGAAGCCCTTAACGGTTTTATGCAAAGAGTTTTAGGATCTATCGGAAAATAGAGCTTGGGATTTCCCAAGTTCTATTTTCTATTTTGTTGTTCTAATTTATGAATGGCCATGTCAAAAGTCTTATATAGATTTCTATCTATTGCCTTGGCATGGATATTCAGATCACTGTTAACAAGATGAACTTCACTTTTATGTTGATCATGCCCATCTATTGAACAGACCCAATGAATCTCCAGTGGCTCATGAAAAGTTTTCTTAAGGTGCTCAACCTTTCTAGAAATAACATCATCAATTGATTCTGTTTTTTCTAAATTTCTATAACTAATTTGTAAATCCATTATAACTCTCCTCTTGATATTTCTACTAATGCATTTAAACCATCAATACTTGTAAAGATACTATCTGCTTCACCGGCTTCATTGAGTACGATAGCCGAACCAATTTTTTTCTCAGACATATGAAAAGCAACCTCTTCTAGTGTCGATCCAATAGGAATGCAGTAAGGCTCATTTGTCATGATATCTTCTGCTTTAAGATCGAAATGCCGATTTAAGTTTTTTATAAACTCTAAATCTCTAATGGAAATGATACCGATAGGTTTTTTATTTTTAAGAACAGGTAAATGCCTAAACCCTCTCTCACTTATTAAATTGAACATTTCTTCTACTCCCATATCAGGTGTAGCAAAAGCTTGAATTGGGCTAGCAAATTCTTCAACTGGTATTTCTAGTCTTGCACTCATCAGTGACCTCCTATAAGTTAAATATACAAGAAGACTGATTTTAATTTACTGATTACGATCAGGATTTAATTGATTTATTCTCAGGTTAAGCTAAGCTCATACTTTGATTTAGTAGAGTATTTACGTGCTTTATTAAATCATTAAATGGAGCTGGTTTAGTAAGGAAAACATAATTTTTAATTTCATTTAACTCTGACTCATAATGACTTTTATTATTTGCAATCCCTGTATAGAAAACGATTGGTGTTTTGTTACCATTTCTTCTTATTTCAAGGGCCCACTCGATCCCTGTGAGTTTTGGCATATTAATATCAGATAAAATAATAGAAGCTAAAGCCAAATCTGACTCTTTAACAGATATAGCATCTGCATAAGGAATCACTTTAAAACCATGATCTTCAAAGTTCATCTGGAGTAAATCCAAAATGGCTTCATTATCTTCTAAAATTAAAATAGTTTTTTCCATAATCTCTTAACTTTTTTTTGTTTAATCAATGTCTAAATACTAACCTAAAGAGTTCTAAATTTAAAGGGTGCATTAAAATGACTTTTATCAAGTATTATCGCCAAACAAGCCTAAACTTTCGATAAACTAAAGAGTTTCATTAAAAACTTAAGAATATTTTTTTTAGAATTTTTCTAAATTGACACAAAATTGACATTCAGCTGGCATAAATTCGATTTGAAATGGCTAATATAAAATCATCTTGTTGGTCGTAATAAAGAGATCATGATCTCTTCTCACTTCCCCAAACACACTTTTCATTTCCTTCCAAACTTCCCATACGGCCAACAAGATTATTTTAGATTTAAATTTTCAGCGCGAAGAATTCGAGGCCCAAATCTATCACTAAATTTGATAACAAAATTGTTAGCATTTTTATCTGTAGCTTCAATGTCTATATACATATCAAATAAGACTCTTTTGGCAAAAAGAACGAGTCGTCCATTTTTATATTTCCAAGTACCGTATCCATCACCTAAATTGTCTAGATTATAATACCATTTTCCATCTTCATATAAAGAGATCTCAATTGGATAATCTCTATTAAGTAAATATTTATCTTCTTGAAGATTTGCTCCTTCTCGAAGGCTTTTTTTATTAATAATTTTTGAAAATGACTCTTTTTCAACTTTATTAAAATTGAGACCTTTTTTATCTTGTTGAATTTCAGAGCAAGACATTAAACTAAAAATTAAAGTTAAAAGATATATATACTTCATTAAAACTCTCCTCACATTATTCTATCCTAATTTCTTTATTAGGAAAGGACAAGGTACCCGAGTACGCCCCTAAGGTATTATTTTTTCTAAAGTCTCAAACAAATTTGGTCGAAGAAGTAAAAAAAGGAAGGCAACAATGAAAAATCTTTTAAACTTATTATTTTTAACCGCAATAATGACACTTGTTTCTTGTTCAAGTGGTCAGAGCTCTAAAGAAGAAACTCAAGTGGAATCAATGATGGATGACGCTGTCGCACTAGAAGATGAAACTGAATTCAACAGTATGGATGACATTAGAGAAGAGGAATATACTGATGACACTATCGAAGAACGACCAGAAGACATGGTTGTAGAAACAGTACCACAAGATATGAGTGAGCCGGCACCAATGCAGGTTGAATCTATGGACAGTGGACAAATGGCTCAATACACAGTTCAAAAAGGTGATACATTAATGTTAATTTCTTTTAAAATCTATGGTGATTATGCTAGATGGAGAGACCTTGCAAATAACAACCCTCAGCTTGCAAATTTTCAAAGTTTAACTGAAGGTGATGTTTTAAATTATCAAGTTCCTGCTGAACAGTTTAATTGGCAACCAGAAGGGAATCCATACTTGATCAAAAGAAATGATACTCTTGTTTCGATTTCTCAAGATCTTTATAGCACTCACAAAAGATGGAGACATCTTTATGAGCACAACAGACCTCTAATTAAAGACCCTAATGTTATCTTTGCTGGATTCACAATTTACTATATGCAATTTGATGAAAGTGGAAGAGAACTTGCTAACGAAATGTAGTTTACAATTTACAATACAGGTTTAAATCAAAAGACTTTAGCTTCATGCTAAAGTCTTTTTCGTTTATGACTTTAACTCCAAGCATTTTCATCATAGACTTTTCTACAAGAGTATTATGTTTCAGATGAATATCATTTTTTAAAAACATTTTTTTATCTTCTGCAACTTGAAAACAATTTATTTTTTTAGACACAGCAAGAATCATTTCACCAACCTCTGCTTCCATCATATCCTCTGATTCATAAGGATAAATTTTTCCTTCAAACTTTTCCGAAAACTTATCTTCAAGCCTAGAAATATCCCCTTTTGATATCTCCGAGCAATACCCATTGTCATCTTGCTCAAACTCTTTAAGAGTTTCATTCATAGACCTCACCATACAATCAGTAAATTCTAATCCGTTTAAAGCAAAAACATTGAAAGAAATAAAGAATGTAAAAACGATACTCACCAATCTCATAGCTTAATCATACACTAAATAGATCTAATCCAATACGGGGAAATGTAGTTTCTACCCCGGTGTTCAAGTTTTAGACACACCTATAGTTATTACCAAAACTCTCAAATCTCTTCATATTTCTGTTAAACTGAAGAAAATTAACTATCAGGAGTGAATAAATGAAAAAACTAGGATTTATACTCTTAGCATCCCTCGTAATTTCCAATACATATGGAGCATCTGAAGGGAAGAATATTGACGATTACCCTTTTAATTTTAGCTGTCAAGAAGCTCAAAGAGTTGTGGACAAAATTAATAATCAGATGAAACTGCAAATAGAACAAATGCAGGAAGCTGAACTGCCAGCAGCTGATTTTCTTGAAGGAACAAAGTTTAACCTAAATTGTGAGGAAGCTCGCTTTAAGATATACCTATTTGGAACTGAAAGAAGAACAAAAGCTTCTATTTCATCTAACTACCCACTTTGTAATAATGTTACATTAAATAGTAATGGAAATAGACAATTTAATCTTTTACCTGAAGAATATGATTTTACATTCGAGCCAAGTATTCGACTGCTTGGATATCATGAAGGAAGCCCAGATTTAAAAAGTATTTTTAATGCACAAGGTGTTTATTTCATCATGGAAAGAAATATGAATTATACTAATTTTCACCTTACTCAATTAGCATTGCCTAGATGTTTCTAAGAAACATCAGGCACCTGAAACATTCCTTTAATTTCAGGAATTTCTTTATCTAGAAGAGCTGCTTCAACTACTGCAGTAAGCTCTTCTGGAACGAATGGCTTAGTTAAATAAGCAAGGGCTCCCATTGATTTGCAAACATCTATAATAGTTTTATCAGCATCTGCACTTATAACAATAACTTTTAAACTATTACTCATTGGGTCTTCTTTAATTTTACTAATTAAATCCATACCATCAAGATCTGGCATATTTAAATCTGTGATTATAAGATCATACGGAAAGTCACTCAACTGAGCATCAGCGATCATTTCCCATGCTTCAACGCTTGAGTCTGGTAAATCAATATTTGAAAAGCCATAATTCTTTAACTTGACCATAATTAAGGCCCTAGAGAACTCACTATCTTCAACAATCATGATTTTTTTGTTTAAAACTTCAGCCATTTTTTCACCAGAACTTTAAAGATTATACTTTCTATTTTCGACTCATTTAAGCTCTGACCTTAGGAAAAATAATAAAAAAAAGGCCGTCAGATTAAGACGGCCTTCTCTTTTTTCTCTCAGGACTATATTTAGAACTTAAGCGTCTAAAACTCTAATTCTTCTTGGCATTGGTCTTGGTCTTGGCATCGGTGCAGGTGTATAAACACCACCATTTCTATCTGAAATACACGTAGCTCTATATCTTCCAGTTCTTTGCTTAAAATTGTTACATTTTCTTTTTGCTTTTCTACAAGCATCACCTTTAACTCCTGTACCTTGTAAACCTTGAGCTGTTGCTAAAAATGTTTGAATCGTTCTTCCTCTAGGTCCAATTAGCGATGCTCCACAAGATCTTGTGACCATTCTTCTTTGTTGAACAACATTACAATTTAGAACTCTTGCCCTATAGTAGCCGGCCCTGACTGCCCGCCTACAATCTTGCTTAGCTTCCATACATGCTTCATGTCTATTATAACCGTATGCACGAAATGTATCTACTAATCTACCTCTTCCATTAACTAGTTCAACTTTACATTGAGCAGCCTCTGCTTGACCTGAAGCCAACATTGTTACTGTAAGTGCGATTAATGTTAATAATGTTTTCATCTATAAATCTCCTTTCAAGTTTAGTTAATACCTGTTCCCCAAGGTATACTTAAAACGTCATAAACTTTCTGTTCAATTAGCTTTTTTAAATTAATCGCAATGATCATGCCAAATTAAAACAACGGGATTACAGCAAGAAGACGCATTGCAAGGTGCAGATTTTCAGGAGCATTTTGATCCTTTTGCAGGAAAACCCTTATTTCTAGTCCCAAAATACCGATAAAAATGAAAAGGAATTCTATGAATAAACTATTAAAAAACTTAACTTTTTGGGTTTTTATCGGAGCTGTACTAGGTTATTTCTTATCCAGTATGTTTGCTGATAAAACTTGGCTTGATCCAAAACAAGCTCCAATGTTTTTTGAAATTATCATTCTTTTAAAGTCAGTTTTTTTAGGTGCACTAAAAATGATGATTGCTCCCATTATATTTTTCTCACTGCTAGGGGGCATCCTAAATATAGGAGAATTCGCAAAACTCAAAACAATGGGTACTACCACTATTACTTATTACCTATCAACAACCATAATAGCCGTCATGATTGGGCTTACAGCTGTTTTTTTTATCCATCCTTGGAAAGACTCAAATGTAAGCTTAAATACATTTTCTGAAAATACTGAAAGAGTCACTTACAAAAAACCAAGTAAACTTATTGATGAAAATGCTGACTCTGTAATAATGATTGTTAAAGGTGTTTTTGATAAGGCCTTAGTAAATCCATTTAAAGCACTAGCTGAAGGTAATATTTTAGCGATTGTAACTTCGGCCCTATTTTTAGGTCTAGCGCTTTTATACGTACATGGAGAAGCCAGTCCTTTATTTCAAATTGCCTCAGATGTTAATAAAGTCATAAACCAAGTTCTCCATTGGATAATAAAATTAACACCGATTGGAGTATTTGCTATCGCTTTTGAATTTCAAATTAAAGCAAGTGGTGCCATCATTTCAGAACTCATAAACTTCTGTCTTCTTGTTTTTGGGGCAACTATGGTTCATGGACTAATTGTTCTTCCAGCAATTGCTTGGCTTTTTGGTGGAGTAAAACCAATAGATCTTTTTAAAAAGGCGGCAAAACCCTTACTCGTAGCTTTTTCGACTTCATCGAGTGCTGCAACCCTTCCTATATCAATGCAAACTTGTGAGGAAGAGTTTAATGTTTCAGAAGGAGTAAGTGGATTTGTTTTTCCTTTAGGTGCTACAATGAATATGGACGGAACCGCCTTATTCGAAGGAATAGCTGCTGTCTTTCTAGCACACTTATACGGGATTGACTTAAGTCCAGTCGCAACTTTTTCAATATTTTTTATGTCAATGCTCTCTTCTATAGGAGCTCCTGGGATGCCTAGTGCTAGTATGAGTGGTATGCAAATGGTGCTATTAGCTGCTGGTATTCCTTTGGAAGCTATAGGAATATTGATAGTTATAGACAAACCCTTAGACACATTTAGGACAGCTGTAAACGTGGAAGGTGATATAATTGGAGCCATTGTCACACAAAAGTCTTTGGACAAAAAGCAGCTTTCAGCTTAAAAGTATTGCATGAGTAAAAATAAAAAAAATGATCCAAAAGAAATTGATGTAGAGAAAATTGATATGGACCTTATGAAGGAACGCACGACTGATATACCTTCCCTTCTAAAGTATGCTCATTCAGTTGGAGGCTTTTCTGTTGTTCCTACCGAAGAAGGTCAAATTAAATCTTCTGCAGTTGCTGCGATGGAAGATCAAACACAAATGCAACTGGACCAAATTTTTGAACAAATGAAATTACTAGCTGACCAAGCCAATAAAATAAAAGATCGAGCAGATATAAGCTACCAAATATATAACGCAAAAATGAGCTTCAAACCACTCATAGGAAAAAGCTATTTCTTATACAGAAAAAAAGAATCACGAGTACTCTCAATGATTGGCCCTGATGAATGGGGAAAATCAATACCCTTTGATGAATTTATTGCAAAAGTAACATTGTTGTCTGATCATACTTGGAAAATTGAAGACTAACTTCTCATACAAAGTCTAAGCAGCTAGAACTTCATTATCTTGTCTATTATATTGATTTCCATACCAATCTGCATAATCAATGAATTTAATAATTTTATCCTCTTCCTTAGTGATAAAGCATAATCCGGCTAAATTATTTCTCTGCCATTCAATTTTTGCAGTAAAAGAAAGGTGTTCAAGATCATTCAAATAAATAACACCTGAAATTTCATCATTATTAGAAAAATTCAGTTTTTTATCCAAAACAACTTGTAGCCCATCTTTAGAAATATCTAATACCTTGATATAAAAACTTGATTCTACCTTTGCATTCATTTTCACCAAGTAACGAGGTTCTTTTCTCGTATTTGACTCAACAGTTGCTAAACTAAAGTCGGTATAATTTTTAAAATAAAAGTTTTTTATAACGCAACTTTCTTTTTCACTCATCTGTTCGAGTAAGTTAGACTTGAATAAAAAAAAGTACTCAAAGTCTTCTTTTGAAAGACTAGGTTCATAAGCAAGGGGATACTTTTTATCATTTATTATCCATTGATTCTTCCATGGAGAACGATAAAATAGCTCATAAAAATTTTTCTCACGAATATGAGATTTGTATTTTACTTTAAAAAAGTTTTTAAGCCCTTTCATATCTAAAAACTGAGCACAAGATTTTTTGCCTTGGGCATTCATATATTCAGTCGACGAGGTCTTAATTTTTTCAAAGCCAAAAAGTGCTTTTAAAAAAACTCCACCTTTCATATTAGTTACAGAGACAAGGTAATCAACACCTAGTTCTTCATAGCAATAATTAACAGCAAAAAAAACTAGTGGTATATAAATATCATGGTGCTTAGAGCGCCACTCTCTTTTCACAGTAAGAGAAGAAAACTCAGAAACTCTCCCGCCTTTTCCTCGAATCGATTGGATATTCGTAAAACTATCAATAGGTAATCCAAAGCCAACATCCATAATTTGAGAAACCGTTGCAACAACTTCATCTTTGTACTTGGCAATAAAAACGGTAGTTGTAGGTAGAAGATAATACTTATTTAAATTTAGGTCGGAATTTTCTCGAACTCGAATTCCTACTTTTTTATAATTATCTTGAACAAGTCTGTAAGCTTGTTCTTTTTCTTCTTTGGTTTCTGCGATTTTATATTTAACATCCAAATATTTACCTTTAGGCATAGGTACATAGACCAAAGATCTCATAATCTTATATTTTATAAAGTTCGGTATAAGTTCAACTAAATAGTTTTTTAATTCAGTAGACATATTTTCACCTCTTCTCATTTCTTATCGGAGTGATCAGCTCAGCCTTAAGTTTTTTTCACGATTACAAGAGAATTTTCTCCGTTTATGAAAACACTATTTTCAATCTAACTAAACTTGAAAAAGTAGATAAAGATCAAAATTAGAAATGTAAAAAAAACATTCAAAAGCTTTTTCCTTAATCCCCTTTTAATAAAAGAGAGAATCAAATCTTGCTCAACTATATACTCATGCTTTGAAACAGAATTTTGTTGTTTTCTTCTCATAAGAATACCTCACAATATTAAAAGTATTGTTTCAGTAATGAAATTCTTCAACTAGATTCTCTAGTTTTAAATTTTAAATTTCGAATTTAGATACATCAATGAGAGAACACAAATTGACTAAAAAACATCAATTCAGTTTTCTGAGACTCATTATCTTTGTCTATTATTTCAATAACTTCTCTATAATTTTCAGTTAGGCGATGTTTAATCTTCTTCATTGCCGATTCACTCACAGGGGCAATTGAAAATGACTTTTTCCAACTAGAATCTAAATAAGCATATTCGGCATTCAGCTTTTCAAACATCATTTTCCAAAGAACTTCTGCTGCTTCCAAAGATCTTTCAGTATTAGGTAAATCCAATCTCTGATCAACACACTTATAGTTCCCATTCTCAATAATGAGAAAACCTCGCTCTAATAAATAGTCAAAAATTAAATTAAAATATTCTTTTTCAAGCCTTGTTATTTCCCGAATTTTACTCCTTTGCCCTTCAAGTGATAATGCCTGAACGCTAGAGAAGCGACAAATACAAAGAATATATGTGGATTCGGGGTATTTTTTATATAAATCTAAAGCATCACACGAATTATTCTCGCTTAATTTTAGCTGAACCATTTCTTTACAACTTAAAAAGCTCCCTAAAAATTTAAACAAGTATTTGAAATGAAGATCTATTATTTTCAAGAGCTCAGAGAATTTTAGCTCAGATCTTCCCTTTTTGAGTCTCCATGCACGTGTTTTGGAAATCCCTAAAATTTCCATCAAGACTTTTTCTGAAATCAAGTTATGCTTAGTAAGAAAGTCTTTCGTTATACTATTCCTAGAAACAGGATTAACTCTAACACCCAGCTCCTTTACCAAAGAATCCATACTCGCCTTACGTAACACTGCTAGAGTAGAAAAGAGGTCACTAAGTTTGAAGGCTTTAACACCAGATTCAAACTTCGCATACTGATTAAAAGAATAACCTAGTTTTTTGGATACCTCCTCTTGTGTAAATTCACTTCTAAGGAGATGAATAATTTTAAGAGCTATTAGCTCATAATTTTTTTTCATAGTGTTTCACCCTATTTTCTACATACAGAGTAGAATGGGAAAAACAGCCTGCCCTTCCTTTGTTGTTTTTTAAAAAAATAATTTCATTTTTAAATATATTCTTAGACGATTTCTTTTATTTCTTTATATACTTTAGAAATTTCTTTTCCGAATTGAATAACTCTTCTAAATAGGATTGATTTTCACCTATATGGTCTACTCCCATTGCTTCCACAATCTCCTCAACAGATACTCTCTTTCCCTTCGAAAGAAAAATAACCTTTACCAAGGCTGCTGCGATCAATTTTCCCTTAGACTCAATTCTTTGCTCGATGAAAAACCAGCCATCGTAATGACCCGCCAGTTTAGTTTTCAGAGAGAATCGTTGAAAAGGAGCTAAGCTTTTAAGATAGGTAATATTTAAACCACCTACAACTCCAAATCCCCAACCTCGTTCAATGGCCTTTTTATGTAATCCTGTTCTTAAACTTAACCTCATTCTTCCAATGTCCATAATCGAAAGAAATCTTCCATTATTCATGTGAATATTTAAATCCAAATCATTGGGACAAACCATAAGTTCACAAAAATCAGTACCATTGAAGTCAATTTTTTTAGAATATTTTGCTCTAAAAAAGTGGATGAAAAATCTGATAAATAAATTCATTAAAAGATATAAACAAATTTTTTGCAGTTAGACTATTTTTTTATTCAGACCTTATATCAAAGCATACCCAACCTGCACTTCCATTGGGCTTATTTTCACAATTACAGGACAGCTTATTTTCAACTCTTAAGAGCTCTGTGTTTTGTTCTATATCGCAAGTACCAAAAGCAATTTTATTATATTCAGCAGGTGCACCAGAAATAAACTCCAAATCCGTGCAAAGGAAATCCATCATCATTAAATTTGCGCCATAGCCTTGATTCTTAACGATAGTACCATTAAAGCAAAAATTTGGTTGCTTTCTGTTTCCAGAGCAATGTTTAATTTCGCCACAGTTCTCTCCATTTCCATATAAAAACTCATCAGAGCAAATCATTTCTATTAGGTTGCTAGGCTCATATTGATTCTCCAACAATTCAGAAACTTGTATTAGAGCGTCTATAAATTTTTGATCAAGTAAAGGCTCCGGCTCGGCCATATAACTAATTTGCCCAGAATTTCCTAAGCATATAAATAAAATTGGTAAAATTAAGAGTCTTTGAATTCTCATCAATTACTTATCGTTTTCTAAATCTTTTCTCTTTAGCCGAGTAAAGTCCTTCGGCTAATTTTTCACCTTATCATACACCGAAACATTGAAGTAAACTAAATATATGAAATTTTTATCCTTTTTTATTTTAATTCTACTTTCATCTAGTTTAAAAGCACTTGAAACTAAAATAGAGCCAGTGTATGGCTTTGAAAGATCTTACCAACACACACCAAAACCTGGTCGCTATAAAACTGAAGTTTTTACTGGAATTCGAGGGACTTATGGGACCGAGCATTTTGCAGGTGAACTCGAAATAAACCAAGGGACTGTTTCTTACTCAACAGGGGACTCAGATTCTAAAACCAAAACTCAAAATTTATTATTTGGCTTAAGACTCATGCCTTTTACTAAGGATTGGTATAATGTTTTTTTTAGAAGTGGAATTAGGGCCAGAAAAGAAACGAGAGAAGTGACTCTAAATGGTGAAGATTCGACTGAAACAGATGCAGTTCAATATGACCCCTACGCCGGTTCAGGGATCACTTTAAACCTTGGAAATTTATTTTCTTTAAATGCTTCAGTAACACTGGTTTACAATAGAGATGCTACTGATTCAGAAAAATATGATTCTCGTTATACTTTTGGGGCTGCATTTAAATTTGGAAATCGCTAAACTTTAAAGCTTGTGAAGAAGTGTTTGAGATCTTTAAATCGAACTGGTTTCGTAAAAAAAGAATTCATTCCTACTGCTAAACATTTTTCTTTATCTTCATTTAAAACATTTGCTGTTAGTGCCAAAATATAAACTTCTTTATTAAAAGTTCTTATCTGTCTTGTCGCTTCAATTCCATCCATGATTGGCATTTGCATATCCATTAAGATGATATCAAAGTCTTCTCTTCGAGCCATCTCTACAGCTTCCTTCCCATTCCAAGCATGGGTGTAGGATAGATTAAGTTTACCAAGCATTTTTGTCAGCACTTTTAAATTAACTTCATTATCCTCAGCGACTAGAATTTTATAATTTGATTCTAAATTCACAACCTCATCTAGGGCTTTTTCAACACCCGACTCATTCTCATTGGCTACTTTCAATTCAAGATCAAAGAAAAACACTGTTCCTTCCCCATGCACACTTTCAACTTTTAGAGTTCCACCCATTAAACCTACTAACTTTGAAGATATTGTTAAGCCAAGACCTGTTCCCCCAAACTTCCTAGTAATAGAAGTATCTGCTTGGGTGAAGGCATCAAATAATGTGGAAAGAGAATCCTTTGGAATTCCAATACCAGTGTCATGAACTGAAAATTTTAAACGTGGAGTGTTCTCGTCTCTTATAACTTCCACTTTCATAAAGACTTCACCTGTTGAAGTAAACTTAATAGCATTACTACAAAGATTAATTAGAACTTGTTTTAATCTTGTCACATCACCATAAATAAATTTCGGTGCTTCATCACCATCAATGACAAAATAAAGATCAATACCTTTTTCTTGAGCCGCCTTAGTAAACAAAAACTCCACTTCACTTAAGCAAAGTAATAATTCAAAAGGGACATTTTCAAGTTCAAATCTTCCAGATTCAAGTTTACTAAAATCCAAAATATCATTAAGAATAGTAAGTAAACTATCTCCTGATGAAGAAATGGTTTTTAGCATTTCTTTTTGTTCTTTGGTAAGTTTAGTTTCCTCTAGCATTGAAACCATACCTAAAACTCCATTCATCGGAGTTCTTATTTCATGACTCATATTTGCAAGAAAATCTGATTTAATATTTCTGGCCTTATCCGCTTCCTCTTTAGCTTTAACTAATTCGTGACCTTGTTTTTTAAATGCATCCGCTGCTGTTGCCAATAAACCTATTTCATCTTTACGATCTAGCCCAGGAATTGAGACATCTAAGTTTCCATTAATAAAATCAATAAAAACTTGAGAAATCTCTGTAATAGACTTAGAAATATTTTGATTAAAGATAAAAACAAAAAGTAATACTAGTGGAATTGAAATACTTAAAGTCAAAATTGAAACCCAAAATGAATCATCTAAAATTTGTTCTGTTTGAGTTGCACTATCTCTTAATTCGTCTAAAGTGATATCCCCTAGCCTTTCGGCCAAAGTAGAAAACTCTAACGCATCCCCGGCCATAACCACATTTATAAGAGATAAATAAAGCCGATTTGCTTGGACAGCCTTATTAAACTCATTCATATAATCATTAAGTATTTTTTTGAAGCCAAAAAGTTCTTTGTTTTTCATGGACACATTTTTTAGTTCTTCATAAATTGACTTGATTTCTTTTTTTATTGAATACTTTCTTTGAGAAATAAAATCTCTACTTTTTAATGCTAACAAAAGCCACTTACCCTCAATATCTTGAACCAAGGCAATTTTTTTTGTGTTTCCCTTAAGTGCTAATGAAATCCCTTCTAGTTCCCACAATCCTAGCCCCGTAAGTTCAGGAAGTTCTTTTCTAAGAGAGTTTTGAAGGATTTCATATCGCTTCTTTAGGGATTCAATATTTTCCCCATAATGATCTACCACATTAATCATTTGATTTATTATATGCAGTTTTTCTCTTTTAACCTCTGCACCTTTGGCCAGATCTAATTCATCCTTAATAAATTGGTAATTGTTTTTAATTTTTTTAAGACTTCCTGAACTCCCACTGAGTGAATAAGCTAGGGCTTCTTTTTGAATATCTGAAATTATTTTCTCTATAATGAGAATTCTAGCTGAACTATCCATTTGAATTTGGGAATTTCGACTTGAATCTGATACTTTTATCACAGAAGAAATTCCAAATAACGAAAAAGAAATATAAACTAAAAGCATTGCTAGGAATACAAAAAGGATCTGATCCTTAATTTTAAAGTTTTGCAAATACTTGTAAATTGTATTCATCTAAGCCTAATTATGAATTTAAAAATTCATACCATTTATCCAAACTATAATCGTAATTATTCATTACCGTATTCCACACTGCAATATTAGAAAACCTCTTTATATACGATCCGCCATCTCTAATCTCGCCTTTCTTTACAGAGATTTTTCCATCCGTTCCCTTTAGATTCTGGATAGCGACTTTTCCTTCATACCAATAATCCCACTCGTGCTTTGGAAGAAGCTCTCTCGACCTTTCTGGATTTGAAATATAATATCCCTGTCTCGCAATAAAAGCTCCTGGCTGCCCTGAAAGCCACCAATTCATATACTCATAGGCAGCATCTCTTGCATGACCAGTTGTTTTAGAGGACATACACATAACTCCATGCCACGCTCTATAACCTTCTTTGGGTGAAGCATATGTGACAGGAATTCCTTGACCTCTGGCTCCAGATACTCCAGGAGAGAACATAGATTCAATGGAAACTCTTTTATCTACCATAAACTCAATACTTTGAGGCACCGAAGACCAAAACCCAGCAAATTGTCCCTCTTGTTTTTTAGCTATGAGGATTTCAAATAACTTATCAATTTCTTGAATCGTCATATTTCCCATATCTTTAAACTTCATAAGCCCCGAAGCCTGTGCGGCTAGAGCTGCATCAAAGATACCTATCGTCGGAGCATTAACTAGCCCTACTTTTCCTTTGTACTTTGGATCTAAGAGCCATGCCCAACTTTCAGTTTCATAGGGAATGCCCTTAGGGATTAAATTTGTGTTATAACCAAAAGAATCTACATTATGCACATAAGGCATAAAACTAATTTGTCCTGTTGGATTAGATCCAAGAGTTTTGTCTTTTTGAATATAGAGAATTTTATTGGGTGCATCCCCTAAACCCAATTTCGCTTCAGGAGCAACCTTTCCAGTTTTAGTTAAAGAATTGATTTCATTCCAATACTTCAACCTTTCAATATCGATAGGTTGAATTGCGTTGGCTTGCCATAAAATGTTTATACTATCAGACCATTGCTCATATAAATCAAAAGACTCTGGACTACTGGAAGCTTTTTGAAGAACGGCCGCACTTCCTTTAGGTTCGAACTTAAGATCAATTCCTAAATCTTTCATTGCGAGCTTTCTCAGTTCTTCTTGAAGTGTTACGTGAGTTCCTAGAACCCTAACTACTGGTCTTTTTTTAGCAATAATGTAGGGGGCATGAAATAAAGCAGCTCCGGTAATAATCGTTTTAGTCGAGTCTTTTAGAAACTCTCTACGGTTTTTTTTATTTCCCATCTCATAGTCCTCAAAGAATAAATTTCTTAGATATGACCTTATCGGAAAATTATTAATAAAAAGTAAATATCAATTTTCTTAACTTTGTCTTTTTAAATTAAGAAACAAATTAGTCAGAAATCACCAATCTCCGATATTTGGCATAGAGGCCCAAGGCTCTGCAGCAGGAAGCGGATCTCCCTTTTGAAGCAGCTCAATGGAAATATTATCTGGGGTTTTAATGAAGGCCATATATCCATCCCTTGGGGGCCTATTAATTTCTACACCTGCATTTTGTAATCGATCACAAACCTCATAAATATTATCTACAGCAAATGCTAGATGACCAAAGTTTTTACCGGAAGTATAATCAACTTCATGATCCCAATTATGGGTAAGTTCAACTTCAGCATCTGAACCTTTCGATTTTAAATAAACCAGGGTGAATCTACCACTTTCATAATCTTTTCTTCTCACCTCACTTAATCCTAAAAGGTCGACAAAAAAGTGAAGCGCTTTATCTAAGTCTTTTACTCTGATCATACTGTGAAGAAATTGCATTTTAACTCCTTAAAAATCTTTTGATTATTGTAATAACATATAGTTAATAAGACAAAAATGCCTAGGTTAAAAACGAACGATCGTGCTACAATAGTAATTAGAAATTATGCTAAAAGGGGAAAATTATGAGTAAGAAGGTATGTATTATTGCAGGTAAGAGGATTCCGTTTATGCGTTCTTCAACCCATTATATGGGACTCACACTTAGAGAGCTAATGAAGCCGGCCATGGATGCCCTTGTGTCAGAGCTTAAACTGGAAGGAAAAGAGATAGGTGAAGTTTCCATGGGTGCTGTAAATAAACATGCTTATGACTTTGCCCTAGCGAGAGAGATGGTTATGGACTCAAAGTTAAGTCCCTCAACTCCCGCAACCGATATTCAAAAAGCTTGTGGGACATCCCTTGAAACTGTCGTTCATGTCGCAAATAAAATAGCTCTTGGTCAAATTGAGTGTGGAATTGCTGGTGGAGCTGATACCAATTCAGACGTACCAGTAGAGTTTAAGAAGTCCTTTTCTGACAGGCTACTAAAACTTGCAGCTGCAAGGTCTTTACCTGAAAGGTTGAAAGTATTAGCAGGATTTAATCCGAAAGAACTCATGCCAAAGCTTCCAGCGATAAAAGAACCGCGGACAGGAAAAAGTATGGGAGAAAGTTGTGAAGATATGGCCAAAACTTGGAACATAAAACGAGAAGATCAAGATCAACTCGCATTTGAGTCTCAAAATAATGCAGCAAAAGCTTATGAAGAAGGCTGGTATGATGACTTAGTTGTTGAGTTCAAAGGCAAGAAAAAAGATGGAATTCTAAGACAGGCTCCACTTGAAAAATTAGCAAAGCTTAAACCTGCATTTGATAGAGATTCAGGAAAAGGAACTCTGACAGCAGCAAACTCTACAGCTTTAACTGATGGAGCTAGTTGTGTTTTTCTCTGTTCAGAAGAATATGCAAAAGAAAATAATTTTAAACCATTAGCCTACTTAACTATTGCCCAGTCAGCGGCAGTAAACTATGTAGATGATGAAGGTCTGCTTATGGCCCCAGCTTACGCTGTTCCTAAAATGTTAGCAAAAGCAGGTCTCACGCTTCAAGATTTTGATTACTATGAAATACATGAAGCATTTGCAGCTCAAGTTCTTTGTACCCTAGAAGCCTGGAAATCTGAAGACTTCTGTAAAAACAAATTAGGTCTTGAGGCTCCTCTTGGAGAAATTGATAGAACGAAATTAAATGTTAAAGGTGGCTCACTTGCCCTTGGACACCCTTTTGCAGCGACCGGTGGAAGAATTGTTGCCGGCCTAGCGAAATTGCTAGATGAGAAAGGATCTGGAAGAGGGCTAATTTCAATATGTACCGCTGGCGGAATGGGTGTCACGGCCATAATTGAAAAATAAAATGTATAGGTCTGAAGTAAAATTCAGACCTATATCATTTTTCTAAAAAGATCTTGTGCTAAACTATTAGTATGAGATTAAAAGTTTTAACTCTAAATATTCACAAAGGATTCAATTGGAGAAATACTCAACTTACTCTCCATGCTTTAAAAAATAACTTGCAAATCCTTCATCCAGACATTGTCTTCTTGCAAGAAGTTGTTGGTGAAAACAAAAAATATGAAAAGAAATTCGATGATTGGATTACCAACCAATTTGAATTTTTAGCAAAAGATCTTTGGGATGATTTTGCTTATTCTCACCATGCCGTTTTTGATCATAAGCACCATGGCAATGTTATTCTTTCTAAATTTCCTATTCTTAGCTCTCATGTTGAAGATTTAACCATTAATAATTATGAGAAAAGGGCCATCCTATTTTCAAAAATTAGCATTGAGGATAAAACTATTCATGCTTTTTGCACCCATTTAAATCTTACTAATAGAGATCGTCTCAAACAATATGAAATTTTAAAAAAATTTATTTTAGCTAATATAGATAATCACCATCCAACTCTTTTATGTGGAGATTTTAACGATTGGAACAAAAGAGCGAGCACGAATCTTTTAGATATTGAAAATCTTAAAGAAGTACACAAAACCCTTCATGGAGATTATGGAAGAACATTTCCAATGATGTTTCCAATGCTCAGTTTAGACCGCATTTATTCTAAAGGTTTAATTCCAATTAAGGCGGAAGTTTTAAATTCAAAAGAATGGCAAATCATATCAGATCACCTTCCTCTGTATTGTGAGTTAGACCTATGAAGGGTGCAAGTTCTAAAAATAAAGTAAATCTAATAAGAAATGGTCAGCAATTTATTGATGCCAATCTAGAACTAATTAGTCAGGCTAAAAATTTTATTTTTCTTCACACTTACATATTTGAAGAAGATCAAATTACAAATAAGATTCTAGAAGAACTTAAATATGCTGCCAAAAGAGACGTTCATGTATTCATTATTTTTGATGCTTTTGGATCACAGGATTTCAGAGATAAAAAGATTGAAGAGTTAAACAGAAATAAAATCTATTTTTCTTTTTTTACTCCTTTTTTATCTTTTCAAAATTACAATCGTAGGCTTCATCAAAAGGTTTTAATTATTGATAACCTTCATTGTCTCCTAGGAGGTATTAATTATGCTAAAAAGTTTAATTTACCGGAAAATAACTATCCTTGGCTAGATTACGCCTGTATTGTCAGCGGAGAAGAGGTCTATAATACTTTTCTAAAAGTCTTACCCCTATACAAAAAAAGTTTTCCTAGTCATAAAAAACTATTCAATTCTTTTCGAGCTCCTCAGGTAGATTTAACCAATGTTTCAATGGTAAAGACCAACTTAAATGACTGGACTAGAAATAAAAAACAAATTTTTAAAAGCTATCTTAGTGCTATAAGTAAGTCTGAGTCAGAAATTTATTTATTGGCCACATATTTCATTCCCGGTAAAAAGCTTTTAAATGCCCTTAAAAAGGCAAAAAAGAGAAATATCAATATTCATCTCATCTTCGGTTCTAAGTCTGATCATCCTGTAACTAGAATTATTGAGAATTATTTTTATAACTGGTATTTATCTAATGGGATTAAGATTTATGAATACGACAAAAGTATTATTCATGGAAAGCTTGCTATGATTGATAATCACTGGATTACAATCGGATCATACAATCACAATTTCATTAGTCGATACGCCAATCTAGAAATAAATTATGAAATTTTAGACAAGAGTTTTGGAAAAATCATAAAAAAAGAATTTGAAAATATCATTAATAATTCAACTGAAATAAAAGAAGGATCTCTACAGAGTAAAAAAAATAGGATTCTCGTTGGTGCCTTTTATTTTCTTACAAACCTTGTGACTTGGCTCAGCCTTATTTTCCTTCTAAAAAGAAAAAAAGATTAATCCATGTAATTTTCGTCATCAATAATTGTTCTTGCAAAAAGAGCTGTATAAATGGCGAAGATAGCAACTCCAATGAGCATTAAAGCTATACCAAACAGCTTTCCTATAATTGTAACAGGAACAATATCCCCATACCCAACTGTTGATGTCGTAGAAAAACTCCACCAAAGGGCATCCATATAATTAGCAATTTTTGGATTAACGTCCTTTTCCAAAAACCAAATAATAGTAGCAAACAAAAATACTATTGTATTTCCAAAAAAAGATAGAGTTAAGAAGGGAACACTGGTGATTAAACGCCAGATAATTTTAATAAAGTGAATAATCTTAAAAAATATTTTATTCATTATAACTATGTTAATCAAACCCATCTAATTACTCCAGTTTTATTTTCTTGGAGATTTTACGGCTAAGGCCTAAAATTAAATAAAAAGGATTTTTTTTATGAAGCATCTGCTGCTAGGGCTAGGATTGGCCATTTTTACTCCCCTAACATTCTCAAGTGAAAAATCTATTTGTGGCGAAGAAGACGATAGAGTTCTTTCTTATGAGAATGAAATTGGGCGAGCTTCAAAACTTTCAGGAACCTATGGCTGTACTGCCACTATGATTAGTGATAAATGTGCCATTTCAGCAGGTCACTGTGTTGGAGCACTTTCCAAAGTTTCTTTTAATGTTCCAGAATCAATTGAAACAAAGCCTCAACCAGCAAATCCAAGGGATATTTATTATTTAAACAAAGAAACTCTAGTATGGCAGGAGAATGGTGAAGGTGATGACTGGGCAGTCTTTGAACTAAAGAAAAACCCAATAACTGGGAAGTATCCAGGAGAAGTTCAAGGTCACCTTTCTGTGAATCTGAATATTTCCAAAGTGAGAGGAAAAACAATCAGAATCAGTGGTTATGGGAAAGACGGACAAGACTCAATCAGAAATTTTGCCCAGCAAACTCATACAGGAAAAGTCAAAAAACTTGGAGGATGGGCAAGCTCAAAGTCTAGAATTGCGTACACAGTAGACACAATGGGTGGAAATTCAGGATCTTCCCTTATTCTCCAAAGTACAAACGAAATCATTGGTATTCATACCCACGGTGGCTGCGGAACTTGGGGTAATACTAATGCAGGGACTTTAATATCTCGTAATCAAAAGCTTAAACAAGCGATTAAAGCGTGCTTGAACAGAAATTAATATAACTTGATAAATATCATACTCTTTTTAATTTGAGCAACATAAACTCCTACTGATATGTAGGAGTTATTTTATGGAAGCTGTGTTTGATCGATTAGAATCTTTTTATAATCATTTAGAAAATTATTCAAAAAACATGATTGGTTATCCGGCCAATTTGAATTATGACTATTCTCCACTTTATGATTTTTTCAAGTTGAGTATTAACAATGTTGGAGATCCTCTTAGCGATGGTCCCTACAAAGTTAAAGCACACAATTTTGAAAAAGAGGTCGTTGAGTTTATTGCTGATATTACAGGTATAGCAGATAAGAACTTCTGGGGTTATGTTACAAATGGTGGGACAGAGGGAAATATGTATGGACTATATATTGCGAGAGAACTCCATCCAGAAAGCATTGTCTACTATTCTAAAGATGCTCACTACTCCATTCCTAAAATTTTAAAGCTCTTAAAAATGCCATCCATCTCAATCAATACTAACCCCAAAGGTGAAATGTGCTTAGATGATTTGAATGATGCTCTTAAGATGAACCGAACTAAAACTCCTATTATTATGGCAACAATTGGCACAACGATGAAGGGTGCAATTGATCCCTTAGATGAAATAAAAGAGCTAATGAAAAGTCTTGCTTTTCTTGATTATTACATTCATTGTGATGCTGCTCTAGCTGGAATGATTCTTCCATTTTGTGATAGCGCACCAAGTTTTGGTTTATCAAGTGGTGTACACTCACTATCAATTTCAGGTCATAAGATGTTTGGAACCCCTATGCCTTGTGGCATTGTACTGGCGAGGCAAGACTTTGTAGACAAAATAGGAAGATCAATTGAATATATTGGTTCTGTTGACACCACACTAAGTGGTTCTAGAAATGGGCACTCTACTCTTTTATTATGGTACGCTATTCAAAAAAATAAAAAATCCGGTTTTAAAGAAATAGTAAAAAGAAGTATTGATAATGCTGATTATTTAATTGATAAACTCCAAGACTTAAAAATAAATGCCTGGAGAAATAATTTTTCAAATACGGTTGTATTTCCGAAGCCTAGCGAAAAGTTAATTAATAAGTGGCAACTTGCATATGAAAAGGATTTAGCCCATATCATTACCATGCCTCATGTAACCAAAAATCAAATTGATCAATTTATACTAGACCTAAAATTTTAGTAAATTTAAGTTTCCTAACATGCTGTAGCAACATTTACTTCCGTTCGTAATATCAACTATGATTGCTTCATTAAATATTTGGAGGTTGAATGTGAAGAATTTAACGATTCTTTGCCTAACTTTTTTTACTTTTTCAGCTTTTGCTGGTCCTAAACAGCAATTTATTGATGCCGTCATAAAACAATGCAAGGTCACAGAAGAGGAAGCTAAGAAAGAGGTAACGCCGGGAAGAGCAGGGACAGTTACTCAGTTTAAAGTGTGCGCAAAGAAAAATATAACCTTAACGAATGGTTGTATTCTAACATGTAAGAAAAAAGGAGCAGGGTTATGAAAATACTTATACCGCTACTGTTAATGCTCGGATTAGTAAAAGTTGCCAACGGGACAACTGATCTTGAAAAAAAGATAAATGAACTTGAAGCAAGATTGGAAGAACTCGAATATAGAAGCTATGAAAGTATGGCCAATATATCTGGTTTTGTTAAACATACCAGCTATGCTGTTACACTTAAGGATAAAGGTGATACTTTAGAAGATGAGGGCGAAAGTGATGAAAGACATTACGGAAGACATTTGATCACATCAAAAATAGATATCTCAGCTTCACCAACAAAAAACCTCTTTATTTCATCTAGACTTTCAATGAAGAAATTATGGTATAACCAAAACTATGATGGTGATGATGATGGAAAAACTTATGTTGATACCTTAAACTTTGGAGAATCAAGGCAAGGGGTTTCACCAGGAGACTCTTCTGTTTATATGGAAAGAGCTTACATCCAATGGGGTTTCTTACCATCTTATAATCTCACCATCGGTAGACTTCCACTCGCAGGAGGTTCACCTCGAGATATTATTGAAGGAACACCAAAAGATGCTCCTTTTCATAAATTTACCATGTCAGAAGTTAACGATGGAGCAGCCGTTTCAAAAAGATTTTCATTTGCAAATGAAGATGAATTTAAATTAAGCTTCGCCTACTTACCTTGGAGTGTTTTTGATGTAAGTAAGCAATCAAGAATTACCAACAGCGGCTATGACTCCACACTAAAGGATAAAGAAGGTCGTAATATTAATAATTCTAGCAATATTTATATCTTTCTTTCTGAATTCGCTTCTAGAAATATGAGTTTTGCAAGAGAATTTAAGACCTCTTTTCAATATGCTTACTGGGATAAAGTTTTCTTAGGGCCCCCTGCTGATTCTAATTTAAGAAGTACTGTTAACAGATATACATTTACGGCCGACTTAAATGGCATTGATAATTCAAAGTTTGATTTAAGCTTTGCTTACACATATTCGAATACATCCTCTACAGGAGCTTATGCCGGAGGTGGATTATTCTGTACTCAAGGTGCTGATGAAACTTGTGATGTAAATGGTAATGCATTTATGACGGTTATAAATTATCGTGCGACAGAAAATTGGGCCTATGGTTATTTGTACTTAAATAATTCTGCTCATAACCTCTTGTTTGATAATGATATGGATCTTGGCTATATATTGTTTATGTCACCCGGATCTGAAAATCATGTTCTATATACTAACTATAGGTTTAATCCATACCTTTCAGGTGCATTTTCCTATACGAGAGCTGATGTATCGAGAGTATTTGCAGTCGCAAACTTAATTGGAGATGAAACCGATGTTGATTATCAAATTGATGGATATAAATTTTCATTAACTGCGAATTATTAAAAAATTATATTTCTTCGTTTTAAGAGGGACTAATAGTCCCTCTTTTAATTCTACCCAAACTCAAAAAAAAGTATTTTGAGTCCGAGCTCGGAAATAACATTAAATTGTTTTTCAGAATTTAAAGCAACTCCATCACCAGCGATAATTTCATGCTCATTTATTTTCCCTATTCCTTGAAATACTTGAATCCAATAACTCTTTTGAGGATCAAGCTCCTTAGCAAAATTTTTAAGCTTTCCATGATAGAGTTTCGCTTCTTGATAGATCATAGCGATATTATTTCCACCAACAGGAGAAACAATTAGAGTTAGATCATCTTCTTTTAATTCCACATTATACTGTTCGTAACGTGGATGTACTCCAAGTTTATTAGGCTCAATCCAGATTTGAATTGAGTGTGTTTTCGTGCCTTTGTCTGGATTAAATTCAGAATGGTAAATCCCAGTTCCTGCACTCATAATTTGAATTTGACCAGGTCTTATTACAGAGTTGTTTCCTAATGTGTCCTTATGCTCAAGTCCACCTTCAATCACGTATGAGATAATTTCCATATCCCTATGAAAATGAGTATCAAATCCCTGCCCTTCACCAATGATGTCTTCATTGATAACTCTCAAAGGTCCAAAACCCATCCAGTCTGGATCAAAGTATGATCCAAAAGAAAAAGAATGTTTTGCATTTAACCAAGGAAGTTTTATATTTCCTCGATCCTTTTCTTTTCTAATTGTGATCATACTTCGCCCCAAATTTTAACTATTTATTTAACTACAAAATTAAAATCAACAGTTACTTCATTATGAATCATTTTATCTCCAAGATTTTTAAAGAAATCACCCGATCCATACTTCATATCAAACTTTGTTCTATCAAACTTTAAAACACCGCTATAGGCCTTTCCTTTTTTCGTAACATCAAATTTTACTTCGTTTGTTTTACCTTTAATTGTTAAATCCGCTGTCACAGTTTTATCTTTTACAGATTTAATTTTTAAACTAGCTTCTGGAAATTTTTCAGTTGTAAAGAAATCTGGACTTTTCATATGTCCAATAAATTTTTTGGCCCAATCTCCTGAAAGATCATCAACTGTAAAAGAATTCATATCAACGACGAAGTTTCCTCCCGTTAATTTTCCATCTTTCATCTCAACTGATCCTTTTTTGAAATAAATTTTCCCAAAATGTTTCCCAGTAACCTTAGTCCCAGTCCATTTTAGGGTACTTTTCTTTAAATCGATGTCAGCTCCGAATGCTGAAGTTACTAGAAAAAAACCAAGAGTCGCAAGTTGCATTAATTTCATTTTCATTTTAATTCTCCTTTAAATTAAATCTTGAAATATATTAGTTGTTGCTTATATTTCACATTTTGTTGTTTTCATTCTCGGTTAATTAGACATAAAATAAAATTATTATTTTTATATAAACTATATAATTTTTAATTATAGAGATTAGTAATTATGACGTATGATCAAATACTTACATTGGATTTAGTTGTAAAATATGGAAGTTTCAAAGCTGCTGCCGAAGCCATGCATAAGTCTCAACCAAGCTTGAGTGTCGCTATCAAGAAATTAGAGGAAGAGTTTAATATTGAGTTATTTAACCGTGAAGGTTATCGCCCAACATTAACAGAAAATGGAAAAGCATTTTACAAACAAGCTCAAAACACCTTGAACACCTTTAAAGAACTGGAAAAAGTTGGAAGAGAACTTGGTGCCGGCTACGAAACAGAGATAACCATATGTGCCGATGCTATATTTCCTATTTGTCACATCAGTCATATCTTTGAAAAATTCTTTGACCCTCATATTTCTACAACACTTGATTTAAGCACAGATGTTATTGATGGTGTAATAAGTAGGATTAAAAACCAAGAAGTTGATTTTGCCTTAGGTCCTGATTTTGAATTAGATGAACATATTGAAAAGATTAAAATTCTTGATGTCGAAGTCGTTCCTGTCATTGGGAAAAAATATGCTAACAAAGTTGATTTAAAG
Source organism: Flavobacteriaceae bacterium (assembly GCA_964215955.1). Taxonomy (GTDB): domain Bacteria; phylum Bdellovibrionota; class Bacteriovoracia; order Bacteriovoracales; family Bacteriovoracaceae. Next base: position 57,213 of record CAXPDR010000003.1, on the reverse strand, counting down.
CTATTAAAGTCTCTTCCCCAAATTATTGTTGGAAGCTCTATCAAAGAAAAAAGAAGTAATGTCCAGGGTACTACTAGCCAGCAACTTTGGTATACTGGGGACTTTTCTATGAAAGAACAACTTATTGAATCAGGTCTTGGGTGGGGAAGACTTCCTTCACATTTAGTAAATGATAAGATTCAAAGAAGTGAACTCATAAAAATTGATAATTTAAATGAAGTAGAATCAAGATTAGTTCCAATGTATCTGCTTAGATCAACTAAAAAAGTTATGGGACCCAATACCAAAGCTCTTTGGAAGTATTTATCTCAAATGGGAGAAATACAATGATTCAAGTAAAGCTTTATAACTATAAAAACTACAAAGACTATGTCACTGACTGGGTAAGATCCCAAGTAAATTCAGGAAGAGGAAAGTATTTAGAGATTTCAAAATATCTTAATATCCACACCACTTTAACATCCCAAATTTTTAAAGGAGAGCGAGAACTTAACCAGGATCAAGCATTCCTTCTTTGCGAATACTTTGGTTTTAATGAATTAGAAACTGAATATTTTTTACTACTTGTTTCAAAGAATAAAGCAGGAAACTATAAGCTCGTTAAATATTTTGAAGACAAAATTAATAAAATTCAAAATGAACTAAGTGAGATGAAAAATAGAATTAAAAAATCAGTGACCTTAGGAGAAGAACAGAAAGCTCTTTTTTATTCCAATTGGTATTATAGTGCTATCAGGTTAAGTGCATCCTTAGATAATATTAATTCAAAAGAAGACATTGCAAACTTTTTACACATTCCACTTAAAAAAGTCTCTCCTATTGTGGACTTCCTTCTTAGCGTTTCTTTAATTAAAGAAGAAGATGGAAAACTTGACGTCGGCCCTACAGTAACTCACCTAAGTTCTAACTCTCCTCTTATTTCTAACCATCATGGAAATTGGCGGGTTAAGGCGATGGAAAAACACTCTGAGCTTAAAGAAGACGAATTCTGCTTTAGTGCTCCTCTTACTATAAATCATAACGATACCGATAAAGTGAAAGAAATCTTAAAAGAAAGTATCGAAAAAATAAGTGAGATTGTTCAAGCATCGGAGGAAGTAGATACACTTTACTGCGTTAATCTTGACTGGTTTTCTCCTTTGAATTCATAGTTGGCAATCCATGACAAAATTGAAATGATATAACAATAAAACTTATTTCTAGGAAGGATTATGAAAGTTTTGCTACTGGCCTTATTATGCGCTCAACCTGTATTCGCAGCAATGAATTTCAAAAAAATATTTGCAAAGAAGTATAATCATCAAAAAAATGATTTTCATACTCATCAAATGAAAGGTGGTGCTATGGATGGCGGAGGATCAGGTGCAAATTTTCCTGAATCCGGTGCCGCTTGGTTTTATCAAGACAAAAAAGAGGGATATATCTCTGTTTGTATAAAACATGACCCAAATTTCAAAGCTGATTATGATGAAGCCAAAAGAACAATCAAAGAATCTTTTAAAACATGGGATAAATATATTAATGAACATAAAATTTATGATCAATATGATGATAATGGAAATCCAATTCCTTATGACAAAAGATTAAAAATTCTTACTAAGATTAAAATCTTTGAAACCTGTACTAAAGATATTGATTTAACTTTTTACTTTGGTGTCATTGATAAAAAGGTTCAAAATGTTCTAGATAATATGATTAATCCTAAGGCTTTTGCTTATAGAAACTATTCGGATATTGATGCAATTAATGGAACAAGTAAGGGTATCGTTTATATCTTTTCTCCAAAGCCGAAACAATCAAGTGATGGTTCTTGGGATTTAGATGATCTTCAAATCTATGATTGGTCTCTTCCAAATTACTTATATGCAATGGTTTTACATGAAGTTGGGCATATAATGGGTGTCGGCCATATTGAAAATACAATAATGCAAAAGGATTTTAAACATTTGTATATGACTGCAAGTATTAATGATCCTCAATATTCTAAATATAAAAACTATCTTACAAAAATTGATCATGAAAACTTTGTTCTTTTAAATAATGATGATTTAAAGGTTACATTTGGATCGTTAGGACCTTATGGATCAAAAGAAGAAAAAGAATCTTTTAAATTTTTTACTGGTCATGAACTCACTGGTAAATCTCAAGTATTTTTTACTTGGATGGACTCCGAAAAACCATATTATCAATTTCATATAAACGATAGTAAAAATTCAAGTCATAATACAACTTTTACTACGACAAATTTTGAAACTACAAATCTTACAGTTGATTTTGACTTTACATATCACGTATTTAAAAGAGTTAGGAAAGTCCCTTACTCAGATGTTTTTAATCAGACTAGATATCATTACGAAACAGATAATGAAGGAAATATTAAAGGCTTAATTGATGGTACATTTACTTATAAAAATAAGTTTCCAATGGCCCTAAGCTTAAATTTTAACCTAGGTAGAGTCTGGATGAATCCAACTCCGACAAGTTCAATCTATGTAGAAGGTCCATTAAGCTTTAACTATATTCATCCTAAAACTCAAAAGAAAATGCCTCTATTATATTCTAATATTAGATTAAATGATTGGACTGATTCGGATAGTGAAGAACCTTAAATCATTGAAAGTCGAATTGATATGTTAATTTTTTTGAGTCTTCACTCAAGTTGTATTTTATATTATTTCTAATTGAGAGCCTTTCAGTTACTAGATTTCCTATTCCACTTGAATCTTCATAATCATGACTTTTATCAAAGGAAATTCTTAGCCTGCCTTCTTTTAGATTAATCGTTATTTCACTCTCCAAATTACGTACTCTTTTTATAGTTTTTAGAGCGTTTGAAAACACATTTAAAAATATGGTTAAAATATCCTCTCGATTCAAGTTTATTTCTAAATCTTTTCCAGCCAAAGAAATAGAGGTGCGAGATAAGCCCAAAAGAAGTAAGCTTTCATCTAAAACCTCAAAAATAGAAAAGGTTTCTTTTTGTTGTTCACTAATGATTTTAGTGTTTTGAAACTTATTTACACTATTTAGATAATTTTTAACTTCAACTAAATGATTATTTGCGAGCTCAAGTAGTTCTTGAAGTTCATTTTTATCATTGACTGAGTCTTTCATGTTATCCACAAGTATCATTTGAGAAGCAAACTGAGCCTTTATATTATGAAGTAAAATATTTATGTTTTCGCCGAGAATAACCAAACGCTCTTTTTGTATTTCTGTTTTTTCAACCGAATCAAAGAATTTAATCTTTTGTAGTATAATCAATATTGTGAAACCAAGTATAATTGTCCAATAGTCATTTTCAACAATAGGCCTAGAAGGTAAGCTGATGATTCCATTATGTTTGAAAATATTTACTATTATCAAAGAAACAATTCCTATTGAAATTGTTATTAGAAAATCTTTCTTACTCTGCTTTAAAAGAAAGACTTTTCCCAAGGAGACCTGCAAGAGAGCTAAAACATATAGCGACGCATATATCTCCCCAACAACGCAATACCCTATAACTGAAAAATCTAAAATATAATTCAATATTCGACTTGGACCTTTTTTCCACATATAAATTAATGTTAAAAATGTGACCATGATTGCCCCAGCCTTAAGACTAAGAAACATGTATTTATATTCTTTAGAAAAAAGAGTGAATTCATAAAATGTGACAATTAATGTTAAGGATGTATAAACAATCCCTAGTATTAACGCATTTTTTTTATAAAACTGATTATCCAAACTCCTCTCCTTATCACGATGTTCAATTTTAGCTCAATTCGAAATGTCTTCATAAATTTGTTGAATTCGATTAATTTTGGATGTTAAACTTAATTTATGAATATACTTATTGTAGATGATAACAAATTATTTTTAGATCAACTTCAAAAAAAGCTATCCAAGAGCTTTAAAGTTTATATAGCGAGCGATTTGAATCAAGCCAAAATAATTCTTAATACACAGTTTATCGACCTAGTCCTTCTTGATTATAAACTTAATCTTGAAACAGGATTAGATCTTCTTCCAACGGCTAACAAATCCATAAAAAAACTAAAAATTATTTTAATGACCGGCCATGCAACAAAAGAAGTTAGTATTGCTGCTTTAAACAATGGCATTGATTACCTCATTGAAAAACCCTTTCATAGCCATGAGATAATTGAAATTATCAACAAATTCAAATGTTCAAAAAAGATTTTTATTCATAATCATAAGATAAACAATGAAGACCAGAGCATTGAGTATGATGGTAAAAAGATTCAGTTAACAATAATCGAATATAACTTGCTTACACTTTTACATGAAGCTTCTGGTGAATTAGTTTCAATAGAAAGAATTCAAGATTGTATATGGAATGGTGATGTGAAATCTAGAAATAATCTCCATACTCATTTAACAAACTTAAAAAATAAAATCCCCCTACTCGCAGATAAAATTAAAAATATACGAGGAAGGGGATATATTCTTACCTAGATCAATCTTAAACTCCTGATTTTTTCAAAAATACTTTTTATTTTGAGCATTTATTGAGTCAAACACTTATCTGTATATTCCGAATTCTCCATCAAGTAATTAATCTTGATAAGAGGAGATAAAATGAAATTATTTAAACTAATGATATCAACATTTATACTTGCTTCTTGTGCTGGAAACGGAGGAGAAAGTGGAGGATCATCAGCTTCAAAAAACAGTGATAGTGGGAATACAGAAAAAGCTTCTAAAGAATATTTGGTCGTCACAGCTAGTGACTCAGCTCTAGGTAATGAAGCATTTTCTATTTTGAATAACAAATTGACCTTATTAGGTGACCTTAATAGTGGTTCTTCAGACTCTAATCCAAATTCATTTTTATCTATAAATAATAAAATTGTATTTAAGGCGAATAATGGAACTAAAGAGCTACTTTATGTAAGTGATGGAACTGCAAACTCTGCAGAGTTAATGCCTGTAACGATGAATAGCGTGATCGGGAATACCCCAGGCGAAGTTGAAGCTGATATCCTATTTAAATTTGGAGACACAATATTCTTCCCTGGTGAGTACTATTCTAGTGGTGCTAGTACAAATCATGATTTCAATTTTTACAATGAATATGAAACCTCTGCTGGCCCACAAATTACCTTAGACTCTTTTTCAGGTTTCACAGATGCGTATATAGACTTATATCACCCAGGATCCTCTTCCTACGGACAATTTAGTGGGGTTTTTACTCATGATTTAGATTATTTCATAACATACACTGACAAAGATGGAATGAATCATCCAGAAAATCATTATGTCTTTAGATTTGGAACTGACTCATGGGGTGAAAGAACACCACAAACGAAAAACCTATCTTTAGTTATTAATTCAAGTATAGAGTTTCAAAATAAAATATTTGCCATTGGTCATAATGGAGATAATGATATTGAGTTATTTAAGACAGATAAAGATGCTAATGTAACCAAAGTCACTAATATAAATACAAGTGGTCCTTCCAATCCGAGTAACTTCATTAAAATCTCTGGAAGACTGTTCTTTCAAGCAAATGATGGAATAGATGATGTCATAGCAAGTACTGATGGTAGCTCTGTAATCATTCATGCTAAAAATCCAACATCTGATGGAACTGTTCTCTCAACAGCATTTAAATACGGAAACAAATATTGTGCAATTGGAATAAATAACGGCGTTGCTAATATTTTCTGCACTGATTCAACAGATGTTAATGCACCAACCTTAGGAGCCTTAACAACCAACTCTTTAACAATGAGTGCCCTTGTATACCTTGGATCTTTTAAAGGATCTTTGTTTTTTAAGGGGACAGATGGGTCAAGCTCAGATATCTATAAGTTATCTGGTTCCACACTGACAAATATAACTGGAACTGCACATGGAAACTCAGGGTGGAGAGGTGCGGGAATCTGTGATCAAGGCATATACTTTCAACATAAATTTCCAATCGGTACTGATTATGGGACATATATCTCAGACGAAAATGGAAACTATGTTCCAGTTCAAGATAGTCTAGGAAATAGTATTGCTAATATAACCCAGTTTTTAACTTTTGAAGGTAAGTCTTATCTAGTTGGAGAGAATCTAAGTGGTGAGATCTCTATTCATTCCCAAAACTCAGATGGTTCATTTAGTGAAATTGATATGAGCGCAATTGATACATCCAGTGCAAGTTCATTTACAATGCAAATCGTAAAATAAATCAAAAGCCCTCCATTTGGAGGGCCTATAAATTTCTTCTTAGATAAACTTTAACCAATCAACAACTTTTAAAGAAGGTTTCCAGTTAGCTGGAATTGGCCATAAATCTTTATCAATTCCAAATTCAGCAATTTGACCAGCAATTGGTAAATCTTGTGCAATCACCATGTACATTGGAAAAGCAAATGTTCCATCTTGTCCTTCATAAACGATAGTAAATTTAATTTTCATCGTTTGTACTCCAAGCTCTAGTGAATACTCCTCATTCGCTCCAGTTAAAACTAAAGTTGATTTTTCCTCACTTAGGCTTTCTTTGGCCATTAAACCTTTAAATTCTTCAAAATCTGTTAATAACTTGAATGGATTTTTCTTAATTTGATTATAGGAATTTTTGGTTATTGCATATTTTGAAGAGTAAACAGCATACTCTTTTTCTACTTTTACAATTTCTTGAACTTTATATTCTGTATCACAACCACTCTCTTCGTTTCCATCAGCATCAGTAGATGACCAGCACGAATTCGATTCAACTTTGACCATGTCTCCAACTTTAAATTCATATTTAAAATCTCTAGCCGTCGCAAACATTTCAATATCATCCATAATATAATGTGGATCTTGAATTTCCATGGCCATTGCTTGTGAGAAAACATTTAAACTTAAAGCTGCGATTAAAAATAATTTTTCCATGTGATTACCTCCGTGTGTTTCACATTGTTGTTAATTGTTATGTTCTAAGTATCGTGTGGAGGTATGCTTAAAAATAGGACTTAATTATAAATAACATCAAAGATTCTTTACAAAAAAGTAAAGATTTATTACTTTTTAATGACTTATCGCTCTAACTTAACAGTTCCAGTAAACTTATTATTTTCATAATAAAAACCAATAAGCCTATTTCGGCCTTTAGGAATAACTTGGATAAAAGACGTTGGAGAGGCTTCTAGAATATATTCTTTCTTAGGGCTTAGTCTAATTCCCCTATTACCACCACTTCCTCTGTTTTCTGAATAATAATCTCCATCTTGGGACATACCCAAATAGTAAGTACCTTTTAGCTGATCATCCTCTTCTACGAAGTCAGACTCGAGCTCAATTCTATGGGTTTGTCCTTTGAACTTACCTGCTTCATAGCGGATTTGGCCGGTAAAAACACCCTTGATACGTCGATACAGCTTGAGTGTCTTTATAGGATTCGAAAGCGCTTGCTCAACATTAGGTTTTTCTAGTTTTTTAATTTCCTTTTTAAAATCTCCTGGACCAAAAACAAGATCTTCTGAAATACTCTCAGGCGTAGTTGAGACTTTTTCCCTAGCTACAACTTCAGGTCTTTCAACTTTTGCTATTTCTTTTTCTTCAGAATCATCTCTTACCTTTTCTGGTAAATGAGTTCTTTCTTCATGAGGTTTTGAAAAGTATGCTGTACTTGGTTCATCCAGCCTCGCAGCGATATTAGCAAGGTATAGAAGCATTACTTTTCCAAGAATTTCATCTGCTTTTTTATATTTATCTTCTAAATTTTGGAGTCTGACATAGTCTTGAAGATCGAGGGCAATTTCATCTGCATTATTTTCTGATAACTTAGGCTTTTGGTTAGTCTGGCCAGAAAGAAAGTATCCTATTACGATACCTACGATTAAAGGAAGAATCATTTTTTTCATAATAACGTCACTTCTTTTTGATACATGGCCTGGAAAAATCCAGGCCCTGATACGACTTGCAAAATTTATTGCAAATCAAACTCCTTCCCTCTTCATTGAGTACCTAAGTACTCAACACGATCCGCTTAACTCAAGATGGAGCTACACTATATTGTAGATAATAATACGTCATTAATATTTATAAATTTTATACAGGAAAAGTTTAATATGAAATTTATTCACACTTAATAGGAGCATATAAATGAGCTTTCTCAGCTAAAATATCGTCACATTCCTTAGGAATATCTCCTCCTTTATCTACAACAGAATTGATAAGTCTAAACAGAGGAATAGAATGATTGTCCATCTTTGAAGGTTTCAGTTTAAGATTAGAATACTCCGAGTTTTCTGTGTTCAAGTAACTACAATGCATCCAAAGGATTGGATTTCCAAACTTGTTATAATTTGTAAAGGCTTTAGATGCTAGATAATCCGCAAAATCCTCTTCAGACTTAAAATGATCTGAATTAAATTTAGCTTGCTCATTCTCTTTAAAGAAAGGTATTAAGTGTCTAGTTGAAACACACTCTCTTAATGATAAAAACTTTTGACTAGATTTTTTACTTATATTTTTACCTTTTGCTAAATGACTTAAGACGTGACCAAGTTCATGAGCAATTAGTTGTCTTCCTTCATATGGATTATCACAACTGTGACTTGAGATATTTAATTTTGAAAATTGCCTGTGGTAGAAGTCATCTCCAATAGAAAAACCATTTTCTACACCAACACAAAATTTATCTGCAAAATTTATTCGAAATCGGGGCTGAGCCATGATCCCTAAAAGTGAAAAGTCATCAAAACCTGAAACTTCACCTTCAAATGGTACTCCTTCAAATAAACTTGTAAAATTATCAAGAGAAGTTTGAGATGGTGGTCCGTAAATTTGTTTTCCCGCGCCATCAATGCTCAAAAAGTTTTGGATATAAGTATTAAATTCTTTTGCTGTTTCCCTAGATAAATTGTCTTCTACAAATTTAGAGAAAGTACTTGCAACATACTTAACTTCTCCCATAATTGATTCAGGAGTATGTTTCTTACTAATTTCATTATTGTATTCATTTAAGTAAAAGGGAGTTTTACAAGCCTTCGTTACTAAATCAATAGGAAAATCATTTAAATCCTTGGTCTGTTCTTTAAATGTCGCATATAATTCATCTTGAAATTCTTTAGAGTTTAAATATTTTAAACATTCTTCGTTACAAAGATCAAAAACTTGTTCTTTAAAACTAAGTCCTTGAATTCCTCCTAATGACATCTTAAATTCATCCAACCGCTTAGAAATAAAATCCATAACTGTAAGTGGTAAATAATTAATTTGTGCAATATTGGTTTTTAGCATATTTAGCAATTTCGTCTGTTCTTCTACTAATGGGATTGACATCGTTAACATTGCTTCATCGATTTCATACATTTTGTCTAATAATAATTTCTCTTTTTCTTTCCGTGTAAGACCAATTCCTAATGATAACTTTAACTCATTTGAATCAGGTAAGGCTTTTTCTAATCGCTCAATAAATCCATGGATGACTTTCTTTTTTTGTTCTGTTCGATCATCTTTTGGCTTCAATGAGATTTCTATTTTATCTGTATCTACATCTCTTGTGATAACAAGACTTGAGCTAAGTGATCTTAAAAGAAAAAGGCTTGCTTCTTTATTATTTAATTTCACTTTATGAGCCTGAAGTCTCTTTAAGAACTCTTCCTTAACTTTACTCATAAACTCGATTTCATTAATCAATGTTTGTTTAATCTTAGGTTTGAATTCTTCATATTTTTTTTCTGCTCTTTCTAAGTCAAATTGATCAAAATATTCTGGTTTTAAAAAAGCCGGCTTAATTTTATTGGCCGGTCCACAAATTTTCTCAACACAACTAATGGCCAGTGCTTGTGATTTTTTATAGTCTTCACTACATGTTACGCTTTCTTGAGTTTCAATGCTCATCTCACTTTCTATTAAACTATTAGGATCAAGTGCATAACTATAATTTACACCTAGGAAAAACATCAATATAAGTTTAATCACAATTTGCCCTCGTTTTTAACTGTAAATGAGCTATCTTTTTAGGCATAGAAACTAAAAAGTTCCCTAGAGTCGATTCCTCCCAAATAAGATAAGTTTTTTGAAGATACTCTAATTCTATTTTTGATTTTTTAGAGATTTCTTTTCTCATTAAATGAGCTTCAAATGTTTCTTGAAATTTTTTGAGAAAGATTTTATTGCATGGTTTTTCAAATATTTTTGTTTTACCAAGAGAAGAGTCGAAACTTAATTCTCCTAATTCATAAGAAAGAGTGTAATTCTTTTTTGGAGTTTTAACTTTTACATTGAAAGCTAAAGCTGAATTTATAAGACTAAATATACAAATAAGGAAAATCTTCACATAATCTTATCGTCACAAGATTTTGATTAAATGAAAGAAAACCAATTTCCGGAACTATTTTCTCCTAAAGGGAAATATTAAATTTTTCGAGTTTCTTTTTTGCGATTTCTTTAGCTTTTGCTCTCACTTGATTTAGATTATCTGATTCTGGGTTCCCAATAATATTTACGGGTTTTTCTACGTATTTTTTCTTCCACATATTTCTGACTCTAATTTTAGAAAATGGATATTTCCTATTAGCATCTTTATATCCAAATTCTTCAAAGGCTACATATTGACCTCTAGGGCTTGAACCAATGGCCTTAACTCTAACCATTTTGTTACCTGCGGCTTCTACAGCCGCCGTTACCATAAATATTGCAGATACTAATAAAAACAGTTTTTTCATAACCCTCTCCCTTAATCACATTTATATTTTTGCAAACACAATGCCGACGGCCTAAACCCATTTTCAACCACTTAGCACACCCTCCTGTGTAAAGTTTGAATAAATTGAATGGTTTTTTTACAAATTTCTTAAGGTTTTTGAAGTTCATTCGATAAGTCACTAACATGAAAATAATGACAATTTTAATACTCACATTTTTAAGTTTTCAAGCCTTCTCTCAAGAGTCAGATGAGCTTTACCAACAGCTTCTCAATAAGCATCTTGAACAGGGACAATTAAATCGCCAAGAATTTAAATCTCAGGAATTCCAATATGCTAATCAAAAAAGCCTGAGCGATGAATTTAAAGAACAAGTAAGGGGTGTAGCCTCTACTTTTCAATCAAGAAAAGAAATTATCAAATTAAAAAATCCAGTTATTGAAATTCCTGTTGAATAGGCATATCTTGTACTAAACATTTTCAAAAGGGACTATAATGAACAATCCTCGCTATGAAGAGCTAATTGATAATATTGCTGATTTTCCAAAAGCTGGAGTTATCTTTAAAGATGTATCTCCTCTATTAAGAGAAGAATTAGATTCTGTAATAACAGACATGGGTAAAGGTATAAATTGGGATGAAATTGATGTTGTTTTAGGCATTGAATCAAGAGGATTTATTTTAGGATCGGCTTTGGCCATTAAATTTGGAAAAGGTTTTCTTCCTGTTCGTAAAAAAGGAAAGCTTCCTCCTCCAGTAATTAGTGAAGAATATACTTTAGAATACGGAACAGATATTCTTGAAATGAGAAAAAATGACAAAAATTTAAATGTCGTCTTAGTTGATGATGTTTTAGCTACTGGCGGGACTCTTAAAGCAGCACTGAACCTATGTGCTAAAAATAACTACAATGTTAAAGCGGTAAGTATGCTTATCAATCTCAAGTTTTTAAATAACTTAGCAGATGAGTACAGTTTCATAAATTCAGTTCTAAATTATGAATAAATAAGGGGTAGATAATACCCCTCTGCATTCTCTCTCATTACTGTACTAAAATAATAGTATGGTAAAAGTACTAGTATTATTACTTGGTTTATATGGCCAAAGCTTATTTGCACTAGAATCCTCCGATGTTCTCGATACACGGATTTTAAAAGTCTATGACAAAAATATTTTAGTTCTCAATAGAGGATTAGAAGATGCCATATTTACCAAAGATCATATAAAACTAACCTCCTCCAATGGGTTCATTGCCAGAGGTATCTGTATTAAAACCTCTATGATGACAAGTCATTGGAAGATTTATCGTGTCACAAGACCTCAACTTGTGAGTAAAGATACTCTCTATAAATTAAGGTCAATCAATCAAAGTGAAATGCCTAGGGTTGTAAAAGAATTCTCCGAAGTGGATTTTTCCCAGTACTTTAATGATTATGGAGATAAAGATCTTAAAAAAGAACTGAAACTCCAAGAAACAAGAATTGCAAAATATGATCTTCCAACAGATATAGAAAAAACTAATGCCTTTAAAGAGCCTAAAAAATCAAAGTTTGAGAAATTTTTAACAAAAGCTTTTGACCCAGACCAAATTGATAAAGACTTGGAGAAAACTTATATTAATATTTTTGCAAGTCCTCTATCTTGGCAAACAAGATATAATCAAAAAGAAAATCATTATGGAGTTTCCATTTTTAATGTAGGAAAGAAATATACCTATGAATTAAATGCTATTGAGGCTCAAAAAGAAGTTTTAGACCCAGTAACAGCAGAAGGATACTCTGCCAAGTCAAGTTTCTACGAAGGTCGAGTTAATATAAACAAATTAAACTCCTTTATTAGTATTTTCTCAGAAGCATCTCAAAATAGGGAAAAAATTGGAAATACTTATTATCCCTATATTCATCAGCAAGTTGGTCTATTAGGAATTACTCTCCATTTATGGGAAGGAAAGCCAAATGATGAGTACTTAAATTTTTCATATATTCCAGTCTTTGATAATTTTTCGTATTCTAATCCTGATACATCTGGAGAAAGTATCCTCGATCGTGAAGGTATAAGACATATTGTCAGAATAAAATACAGAAATAGAATCTTTAAAAACCTTCACCATGATATTGATATACTTTATTCTAAATACAATATGGTTGAAGAACAAGATATTGAAGTTGAGGATACTCACACTAAAGTTGCGAATACTTTCTCTTACCATCTTGGAAACAACTTCTATGGTGATTATAAATTTGAATACGAAAAAGATGAATTAAGAGCTGAGCTATACGATATTTCTACAGACAATTTAATCCAATCTTTACGTTTCAGGTACGAATTTAGTCTTTAATTCCAATACTTTATCATCAAGTAAATAATACAATCTTCTTTCACAATTCAAAGAAATTTGATAAGAAGCTCCCAAATAATTTTTAAATGGGGAATTAATGAAAACACTTATTATCTTATTTTTTGGTTTATTATCTTTTAACACAATGTCAGCAACTGAAATTGATGTGGAATTTGGTTGTTTAATTGAAGGCCATGGTGGGGGTTGTTCAACAGAAAGAATCGCTCTCCCGGAAGCATCCGGTTCTTACCTTGAAGCAGAAATAACAGAAGAAAGTTGCTTTGATGATGGAATGTGTGATTTCTGTCAAACATATACAGTAACAGACTACAGTTCAAACAACTTAAACTACCTTCCACTTGTTTTAGAAAGTGGCGATAAAGGCTTAAAAGTAAAAGAAGGTAGAAACGTTATTAAAGTTAAGTATTACGAAGAACATGGACTTTACGAAGGTTCTGAGACAATTATCGTAAACGTTACTTCAAGAGTAGAATACTAATTTTATTTTGATATAAGAGCTAAAAACTCTGTGTTTCCTGTCTTGCCTAAGATTGGGGATTCACAGAGTTTTTCAATTTTATAGTTGTTTAATTTAAACCAAGTCTTCACTTCTGCTAAAATCTCCGATTGATATTCAGATTTTACAAGTCCACCTCTAGAAATTCTTTCACTGCCGGCTTCAAACTGAGGCTTAATTAAAACGATGGCTTTTCCACCATCCTTTAACAATGAGAAAATTGTTTGAATGACCTTTGTAATAGAGATAAATGAGATATCACAAACGCAAAAATCAACTTTCTCTGGAAGTTCAAATTCGAATTTCAAGTTTATCCCTTCCATATTAATAACTCGAGAGTCATCTTTAAGCATGGGGCTCAATTGATCATGACCTACATCAATAGCATAAACCCGCGAAGCGCCATTTTCTAAGGCTACTTGAGTAAAACCTCCTGTACTAGCACCACAGTCCGCTACTATTTTATCCTTAAGATCCAAATCAAACTCTTGAATGGCCTTAACGAGTTTATAAGCTCCTCGACTTACAAAAAGCTGATCCGCTTTTATTTCAATAAGAGATGAATCATCAACAAGCTGTCCTGGCTTTTTAACAGGAGATCCGTTGTACGTAACATCACCTTGCTTAATCAACATACGGGCCTGAGATCTAGTTTTAACTAAAGCTGCATCCACCATTAATTTATCTATTCTTTCACTCATGAATTATAAATCTAATGAACCTTTATAGATCATATGAACTTCACCTTGAAAGTAGAGATCTTTGAAATCTTTATCCACAATAGCTTTTAAAAAACCACCTTTAGCATAAACATTAATGGTTCCTTCCCAGTTAAAGAATTTAGCGCAGCTTACAGCTGTGGCCATTACTCCAGTTCCACAGCAAAGGGTTTCATCTTCTACTCCCCTTTCATAAACACGTAGTTTTATAGTCTGGGATTTCTCATCGATAACTTCAAAAAAATCAACATTCGTACCATTTGGAAAACGAACATCATTTCTAATAGCAGAGCCAATATTTTTTATATTTACATCCTCAGCAGAAGCAACTTGAATAACAGCATGAGGAACACCTGTATTTAAATACATGGCCCTTTTACCACTAAGATCTTTAATATTAATGGAATCCACATCATAAAGTTCAGTCATTTTAACTTTTACTTCATTAGCATCCACAACCTCACCAGCATAAACTCCATTCATGGTTTCAAAAGTAAAAGCTTTATCCGATTTAATTTTTAAAAAATTATAAGCAAAATGAACCGAGCAACGAGCTCCATTTCCACACATTTCAGCTTCCGAGCCATCAGCATTAAAGATTCTCATCTCAAAATCATGCTCTTTCGATGCTCCAATGGTGATAACACCATCTGCACCAATACCTTCACGTCTTTTACACCATGTGGCAATCTGAGTTGGCTTTATGCGAAATTTTCCTTCTCTGTTATCAATAAAGATAAAATCGTTTCCCGATCCAGAATATTTATAGAATTCCATAGGTCCTTCTTTTAGTAATTTTGCCCAATATCTACCATAAAGTGCTAGAAATTGAAATTTTTCCGATTTTCAAACTGAAATTACTTATGTAATATAGATGACCTAACTACTAATGGAGCATTAGCTCAGTTGGTTAGAGCCCCCGGCTCATAACCGGGTGGTCACAAGTTCAAGTCTTGTATGCTCCACCATTAAAAACCTCTTAGGTATATGAACGCAAGTGAATATATTTAAGAGGTTTTTTATTGCCCAGATTTAAGCAAGACTTGAAGGAATAGATCGAGTTTTTACCAATCTTCTAATATTACTAAGTTTTGTCACTCGATCTATCAGCCAAAGAAAGCAAAGCTTTCTTTTCATGCCAATTTCTTACCATATGCGAACGACAGCTTTTGTGAGGTGAGGCTACGCAGATTTGAGCTGGATGCGAAAATCGAAGGATCCAAGTCTTGTCCCCTCACAATCTAAATCAATTCTAATTTCACCTTATAAAGATACGGGCTCGCTGGTCTTCGCCCTAACCATCTACTTGAAAGCTATTCGCTTCCAAGTGTATGCTCCACCAGATAACCTTTAGGCGAACAAATGCCCACTTGGTTACACAAAAAAGCCTTCTTAATTGAAGACTTTTTTATTTTAAGAATGTCCAATTGCTAATAAAGGATTTGAATTCAAATAATGATGTATTTTAATAAAAACTGTTGTCCGAGCTGGGATTATTTCTTAGTTAGTTTAACTTATTGCTTTATTTCCAAAAACAAGATCCATGATAAGTTACACCATCAATCTCAACTTGATTTCTTTTATAAAAAGAGTTAATTGGAGAAAATTCTAGCTTAAGCTCATCAGAAGAAAAAAGAGGATTGGAAAAATTAGTAAGCTCAAGTGCAAGAGCCCCACCAAAAACATTTCGTAAGTCTCTTATATTTACATCTGTCGAAACTGTTTCTAAATGCGATCCTTCCTCTGATAAAAGTTTAAAAGTAAAATTATAAACTTCGCCAACTCTTGGAAAACGTTCAATTAGAAGTTCAAACGACTTTTTTCCTCTAAAGTCTCTTTCACAAAATAAAGAAGCAAACGATAATGTTGAAAACGATGTTAATACGAAAAGTATGACTAATTTCATTTTTTCTCCTGAAGCTACAATAAAAGAAGCCTATTACAGAGGTGAGAGCTAGTCAAATCTGAAAGAACATTTAAAGTTGACTAAATTTTCTGTATTCTTGGAGTCCCAATCAATAGCATAACCATAACCAAAAGTTTTTCCTCACAGTAAAAATGACACTTCTTAAGTTATTGAAAACTCATTTCAACAACTCAAAGTATTCAGACGTATATCACTGAGGAAAATAACCTTCATTACAAAAAACCAGAATTATATTAATAGCTTATGAGTGAGGAAGAAAAGTTCGCGTAAGCAACTGAATGGACCACCATCAAAAAAGCCTTCTTGATTGAAGGCTTTTTTATTTCTAAATATTTAAATTTATAGATAATTAATATGACATTGGAGTCACTACAAAAACAGCAGTCTCACAGTAGGGACCATTTACACCAAGGAACTTTGATAGCCTTGTATATGGGAACTCTAGTTCATTCCTTTTATTAAAATTGAAAGTCATTGATCTCTCTACTTTATTATTAACTTTTAGATAAGCGCTGAGGCTCATATCATAATCCATCTCAGGGTCTCTTCTCACAACAAGAGAGTAAGAAACATCACCATTCGATGTTTTAATTTTTCGACTAAACTCTCCAACATTATTATTCATCTGAATATTTATAAGTTCATCACCAAGAACATCTCCCAAGTTTCCTAAAGACGCAGATACAGAGGCACATCCAATTGGCAACATTGGCCCTTTAGTCACTGTTGTAAAAACTCTTAAACTTACAGTTTCAGCATAAGAAAAAGTACATACTAAAAGTGAAATCAATAAACAAAATACTCTCATTGAATAAGCTCCTATTAAATTTACTTTATTAAATATTTTTAATTTTTAAAGATCAAGAACAAAAACTACTTCTGACATAACCATAACCAAAGTTGTTTCCTCACTATATTTCAGCATGAACGCAACTCGTTGAAAACTTATTAAATCAGTTCAAAGAATATGGGTGAATATCTCTGAGGAAAATAGCCTTCGTTACAAAAAACCAGAATTATATTAATAAGTTACAACAGAGGAAGTAAAGTTCGCGTAAGCAACTGAATGGACCATCAGGTAAAAAAAACCTTAGATATATGAACGTAAGTAAATCTATTTAAGAAGTTTTTTACTCAGTTGGCTGCGATTCACTGTCCAGCTTTAAAAGTTTGAGTTTAAGCGTTTTAACCTTTGGAATCAATTGCTTATCAACAGAGCTAAAATAAGGTATTATATCTGCTTCAATTTGGTCCCTACCTCTAACATCTAAATCAACAAAATTACCAGTGATTTTATAAACACTCTTACCAGTTTCGAGCGAGAAGATACCAGCATTTCCTAGAATCTCAAAAGATTTACCATTAGAAAATAAGGTTCCTCCACCAGTTTGAATGAGTCTTATAATTACATCATTGGCATGAACATCAGTAACTTTTTCAAACTCGATTTCAACTTCATAATGCCCTCGATAACGACCTGGATTTATATCTGCTTCACCTATATACCGACTGTGCTCAACTTTTTTCCCGTTAAAAAGCAGTTCGGTGTTAGGCTCTTTTAAGATAGTCGTAGTACCGTCAATTGTTTTCAGTTTATCACTTAAAAATAAGTCCAAATAGTGCGCAATGGGCTTTTCCGAATGCCCCATATCATGGTCGAGTAAATATTTGGGGCCTTGATAATGATCAAACAAGTAAGCTGTTGCATAACTTGTGTGGTCATCTTGGACTCCGAAAGAGAAGAAAATAGGAATGTCTGTCTCGTTGATAAGCTTTATTAATTTATCTTCTTTTTTATTAACTTTAACTTCATCAACGACACTTCCTAAATATTGATTTACTAGCAATGGAAAAATAGTAAATGGAGTACTAGATTTCATAACGTTAAATTTATTCTGAAGCGCAGAACCTGTATCATCTCTTCCAGTTACGCTGTAACCTTTGTAGTAATAACCAATGTCTTTTGTGTAAAAATTTCGTCCAATTGGCGAAGCACTTATAGCAAAAGGAATTGCACTATGATTAGAGGCAACTGCTGCTAATGCAGTATAACCATCATACGATGCACCTGCTGGTATCACCTTACCATTACTCCACTTTTGTTTTATAATCCAATTGATTAAATTTTTTGCATCTTCAATATCTGCTTCTAGATTGTAGTACTGATGAACACCTGAGTTTAAATAGCTTCCCCTAAGTGGTTGTAAAACCACATTAAAACCTCTCGATAAATAAGGGAAGATATAGTCTTCAATTATTTTTGCTAAACTTATTGTAGCATAAGGGGATCGGAACATTATAGTATATCCGTTAGGCTTGACAATTTCCGCCTTAGGTCGAAAAACAAAATGCGTGTTCTCCAAGTCTCCACTGTAAGATAACCCCTGACTAAAATGAAGTTCATCAAAAACAGAAGGTACAATGGCTGCACTCTCAAATCCTTTATTTTTAATTTTAACTTCAAAATGATTTCCGGAGGTCCTGTGACGATACAACAGATTAGTTCCAATATTAGCGACAAGACTTGAGTTGTCTACACAGCTTTGAATATCCTCGATTGTAGGAATCGGCTCTAAAAGACTTTTACAGGCCTTAACAATCAAATCATTTGCTGAGGTTTTCAAAGAAAAAACCAGAAGAGTCAAAATTAGGGCTCTCATAAAAAGCTATCCTCCATTTCTTTAATAGGTTTCTCGCACAAATAAGTTCTTTTAGTTTCTATAAATGACTCCATAGACATCACAAGAGTTATACCAATAATAAATTTTCATTTAAAACCTAGTGTAATAACTATGATCAATTTCGGCAGTAGAATGTAGCGTTGTACTTTCTAGCAAAATCAGTGAAGTAATTTCTACTAAAATTTTCGCTTATTCTTGAGAGTTTGCTACTTTTTCCGGCCACTGCTTCAACCTCAATATCGAGATTGCCAACCGTTGTTGTAGCACTTGCATGTCCATAGCCCGGTAAACTAAAACCTCTTACGCCTTTCGTTATTTCAGAATTATTTCTAATAATTTCAAAAAGAGTTTTTGATGAAATTTCGACACTTCTAATTCGTTGCATAGTATTGCAGTCTATGTCTTGAATAAAGCATTCAAGGCTACTTGGTTGAGCATATTCACTACCATCTGAAAAATAAAATGTTGTAAAATAGTATTCATCTTTGCCTATCCTGTTTGCGTCTCGTAAAGCCTTATTGAAACTTAAAAATTCAGCCTCGAGGATTTCTTCCTTATCGCATGGGACTAGATTATTTTTCTTGGTAAAAGACTCAACATTTGTTACTTCAGCATTTGCTATGCTGCTTATACAAATAAGTAATGACATAGTTCTAATAATTTTTTTCATAATATTTTCCGTTCACTTTAGTAATGATTTAAAATCATGTTTTGTTAATAAATTCTTTTTCTATTTATATCTGAGAGTTGCCGTACAAGCTCTCAATTAAAATCTAGTGTTTTAGAGAGAGCAGCTAAAGTGTGGAGAAGACTCTGAATCATTAGATTTTGTATAGTATATTGCTTTTTCACAGGTGAATGTTAATTTAGGTGAATAGATTTTTGTACTTCTTAGCTCATCTCCTAAGCTTAATAATCTTACATCGGAACTTCTCATTGCACCTGAGTCTTCTAACATTTCATATATTTCTTGAGCCGCTTCATTTTGAATAATAGCTTCTCCATTTTCAGTAACAAAACTCTTTCTCAAAAAACTATCGTCAGCCTGAATACTTAAAGAACAAAAAAAAGTAAGTACTAAGATTAATTTTTTCATAATTGTCTCCGTTTATTTTATTGGTTGTTTTTTCATAATTATATTCACATTATGTCAGAGATTATGAACGCAATAAATTCTCTTGAAAGGATTACAATCCATTGTAAACGAATGATACAGTTACTTTGATTTTCGATTAGAAATGAACATGAAATTAAAAAAGAATCTAATGAAAATAAATCATGGCCTTGGTTTCATTAAATTAGCAAATATATCGACATATAAACCGTTAAACTTACACTAAAAACCTATTCTTCGGATTAAGCTTTTTTATGACATTTAATAAAAACTCACTCATAATACGTTTATGACAAAATACACAACAGACAAAAATGTATTAAATGACTTAGAGTTAACAGGTTTTTTTGTAGGCTGGCCTAATCCTCCGAGCGTAGAATCTTTCAAAAAAATCTTAAATGGTAGTCACAAAGTAGTCTTAGCATATGAGGATAATAAATTAATTGGATTTATAAATTGTATATCTGATGGTATTTTATCTGCCTATATCCCTCTGCTAGAAATTCTTCCTGCTTACCAAGGTAAAGGTATTGGTAAAAAACTTATTGAACAAATGAAAATTGAATTAAAAAACTTATACATGATTGATCTTTTATGTGATGAAGCCCTTATTCCCTACTATGAAGAATTAGGAATGATGAAAGCTCAAGGTGTATGTTTAAGAAACTATGACAGACAATCAGCAGATTAGTTTATTATTACCATAACTTTATTTACTTCCTCGCTAAATTTCATACAAGTTTTTAATAATACCTTATCACAATGAAAAAATAATTAGAGCTCACACTTAGATACAACTGTAAAACTATCACCAAGTTCATCCGCCAAGTCTCCTACCGTAAACTCATGAACACCAGCAGTATTAAATATAAATGAAGCCTGTGTTGCTAATTCAGCTTGTTCTAAGTTAATGGAATAAACAGGGCAATTTTCGTCCTTAGCTCTAAAATAGATTGCGGCCCTTGAAACTTGATTCGTATTATCAGTACTAACACTATAATCACAGCGAAATGAATTTAAATAATTAGATGAACTTAAAAGTTCTATATCGTAATTGAGTTTAACACTACCACTATAATAATTTGTATAATATTCTGTCACACCATTATATGGTACATATAAATTTCCATCTTTAAATTTAAAACTTACAACTACATCTTCACCATAATGATTTCCTAACTCTTCAACTAGATTTATGTCGTAAGACTTATTCAAATCTATTTTATGCTCTTGAATAATCGTGAGTTCCTTCACTTTTGCACTTAACAACGGTTCACTGTTAAGGCATTCAGTGTAGTTTTCACCCACATTAGAAGCCAATGACTGTGCCGTTACCAATAACATTACTCCAGACAGTAACAATTTCATAATTTTCCTCTTCATATATTTTGTAATTTTTTAATATAATTTATTCATATTGAATCATTGATAATGAGCAAAATGACATCACTTGAAATAATTACAACTCACTGTAAACAAAACATACAGCTGCCGATGATTTCTGGTTGTCTAATTCTTTTACATATAATGATTTCCTGTTTTTCCAAAAAACACTCAATTAATCATAAAAGCTGCCATAATAAATACAAAAGAGTTGTAAAAATAAGCAACATTTCAAGAAGGAGAAATATAATGAAAGTCTTTTTATTATCAGTACTATTATCTTTTTCGGCATTTGCTGAATATGACAGAAATGAAATTGAAGAGCAAATCATTACTGAATTGACAGTTCAAGGTTTTTCACCAGAAAAATTAGAAGTAAGTGAACCACAAATTTATAACATAGCCGAATTAAATGATGAGTTCTGGGGCTCAATAATGAAAGAAGGAGATCAAGAGGTTGCTAAACTCAAATTTAAAAACAAGGTTGGCCAGGAAGATGTAACATTTAATTGTAGTGTTCGAATTACAGATAATAAAGTGACATTAATTCATGGGTGTGAATTAGAGATCGATAGAATTGGTGGGATTATTTACAATGATGGGATAAATTGAAATATCTCCAAGGAAATAGGCATCAATTTGATGCCTTAGCTTTCTGCAACCAATATAGTTATAGTTTCATTTCAAGCATAGTTGTGTACTTATCATCGTGGTCACTTTTATACACACCAATAATATCGAAACCAGTCTTGATATTTAAAATTAGTTTTAGTTGAAATCTCTCGCTCTAACTTTTCTAGATGAACTAACATCTCATTGCTTAGTTCGGTAAATTCTTTGACTTCAATCTCCAAAATTCCCTCCAGATAAATGTTAATTTTTTAGATTATAATCATAATCTAAATTGTTACCCAAAAAAATTTCAACATGCTCAAAACTTCTTGAAAACTTATTTCATCAAATCCAAGCAAAGATAGAATTATATCTATGGCTTTAGAGTTAAAAAACCCTTTAAACCGGAGAATCCGAGACCAAAAAGTGAGTAAAAGGTTAAAGGTAATTATAGAAAGAAGGTAAAAAATGAGTTAAATAATTTTGATATCTATCCCTCCAATTCATAACCAATATTTCGAAAAACATTTTTAATAACTGAATTAATCAAAATATCTCTATCTTTTATGCTCAATTTTGACTCTGTTAAATACACAGATATGATTATTGGTTTTCTATTCAGGGGAAATATAATGGCCACAATCCCCCTAGAGCCACTTCCCCCTGCTCCTGATCGATCTGCAATTTGATAATCGGGAGGAATAAAAGATCTTAAAAGAGAGTTTGAAACTTGATTATTCCTTAAAGTTTTCAAAAGAAAATTTTTATTTGATTTAGATAGGAACTTTCCAAAAATTATTTTTTCATAAGTTATCGCCATTGCTTTTGGTGTTGTTGTGTCCCGAGCATCATCTTTCCTATAGTTATTTAAATGTGGTTCTAATCTATCTAAGCGAGTTTCACTATCCTCTAACTGAGATAGAAAATCATTAACCTTATCCAAACCACCAGATTTTTCAATCAAGATATTTGTCGCTGTATTATCAGAAAATTTCAACATACTTTCCACAAGCCATTGAATCGTTTTGAAATTCCCTACATATTTTTTCGTCTCAGGAGACCAAGAGACTAAGCTCTTGTTTGATGGAATTTGCGCTTCACTCTTCAAGCTCAAAGTATTTAATACGTGCCCAGCAACAACTGTTTTAATAGTGCTCATAAATGGAAATTTCTCATTTTCTCTGTAAGAATATAGAACCTCTCCTCCTAGCTCCTTGATAAATACCCCTATACGGTAACTTGATTTCTCTTCTTTGAAATTTAAATACGTTTGACTAGAACATGAAGATTTGAGAGCAAAAATAGTAAAGATTAAAAAACTAAAAATATTTAAATTCATCTAATACTGCTTTTAAGAGTTCATCAGAATTTAATTTTCCAGAATTTAAAAATATAGTATTGCTTGGCATACGAGCTTTTGCACTTATACATTTTTCGATGCGATCTAGTCTCCAATTACGAATCCATTCATCTTTTGTTTTGTCTGCTGAATGTATAATTTGATTTTTTATCCGCTCACCCAAAGTATTCTCGTCAATTTCTAAAAATATATGTCTAAACTCAATTTCTTCACAACTTAGGCCATTAAAAATTTTATCTATATTTTTAGGATCAACTAGAGTCATTGGTACAATTATTGGAAGATTTAGACCGTGGAGAATTTATATCACCGAAAAACTATATGGAGGTTTTTGAGGTTTCAAGAATTACTGCTACTAGAGATTTAAAACACTTGAAAGAAATTGGCTTCTTTAAATCCATAGGGCAAGCAAGATCAATAAGGTATATTAAACTATAAATCTAATGAATTAATATCATCAAAATAAATAAACCCGAGAGGATCACCACTGAATCCTTCCCAAATTTCTTTTCTAATCATAAGTAAGTTTGGGTCAGAAATATTACTTTCCATTGCTTCTTCAATTTGAGGATCTAAAATTTCAAGATAATCTTTATAGTCTTGATTGTAACCCACTAGGCATTGGCTTTTAAGTTCTATTTTAGATGTATCACAAACAATATTTCCAAAAGTTCCCGTTAAATATAAATCTTTCCCTGGATTTACCTTTCCAGTAAAAGTATTTGAAGGAAGAGGAATACCAGAAATTTCAGTTGGTAGAGAATAACTTAGAGATACAAATTTATCATTTTGAACAACAGAAATATTTTTCATTTTAAACCTAGCATGAGGCTTTAATTCTTTCCTAACAGGGACTTCATACTCACCACTTCCAGCAATCACAATATTGTTTACTAATAATAGAAAAAGTATAGAAAAAGCTTTCAAAATATCCCCTTAGTTGATAGCTCATTAAAACTTAGCCAAAACAAGAACATCTATCAACTCAAGCTTAATTAAGCTGGTACTTTTTACAGGGTTCAGGCCATCTCTCTGGCCAGCGGTAGGAAAAGAGTAAATACGCTGCCACCACCAGGGAAAGAATTTACTTCAACTTTTCCATTATAATGCTTACTCATTCTGTCCACATAAGAAAGACCTAAACCATTTCCATAAGATAAAGGATTTGAATACTTTTTAGTTGTGAAAGATGGGTTAAAAATTTTAGTCTTAATATCTTCAGGTATCCCACTTCCATTATCAGTGATACTTATAATGATTTCTTCAAAAAAAAGACCTGCTTCAATTTTGATTTCCTTAAGTGAAACAGTCTCCAAGGCTTCAATTGAATTATTAATAAGATTTGTTAACATCTGATTTAAGTGGGTTTTATTCACACCAACAAACAGGTTTGGGTCCACTATAAACTTTAGATAATTCCTCACATCAATATCCTTAGCGAGTTCTATTTCTTCAATGACTTCATTAACGACATCCATGATATTACAGTTTTGAGGTTCACTTTCTTCATATTCTAGGTTGGCCTTAAATACATCTAACATTTTCCCATGAGCTTTTTTAATTATTTCTGGTAAAGAATTATTATCTTGCTCGTCAATAAGCATATTAGTGGCCCCAACTGCAACCGTTAATGTATTTTTAAGATTGTGAATCGTTTCAGCGGTATTTAGACCTAAATGGGCAAATTCCATTTCTTTTTTAAATCTTTCTTTGGAGTAGTAAAGCTCAGTTAAATCCTGAATTATAACAAAAATATATTCAACCTCTCCAGCGGCGTCAAAACACGGTATTTTATCAAATTTAAGAAAGACTTTATCACCATCTTTGAGGTTTAGTTCTAGTAATCTTCCAACGACTGGTTTTTTTGAATTTATAACTTTAAGATCATCCTCATAAAAACGCTTCTTATCTTCATCTAACAAATTATAAAGTTGATTATCCACTGAAAGATTCTTTTTATGAATTAAGAGTTCTTTAGCAAAAACATTCATAGTTACAATATTATTGGATAAATCTTTTACAATAACAGGAAGAGAAATCATATCAAAAATTTTTCTATAGCTTTCAATCATTTTTACTCCTAAATAAGCTCGATGGTATGATAAGCAAGTAGGGTTCCATCAGAGTTTTGCATGGTACTCATCTTGAATTGTTCATAATTTCCACTAGGGAAAACTGTATCTCTTCCCCCACTTAAAGGTGTGTCCTGATCACCTCTAGATGAATAAGAACTATGATTGGTAAAGATATCATTCACAAGTGAGTCATCGAAACAAAACTGAGATATAAGCTTACGATTATTATAGGCACCTACGACTGCAAAATGGATATGGACGGTTCTTCCAGAATACCAACCAGGAAAACAAGTTTTAAAGTTCACTCGACCATTTTCATTTGTCCAAAGAAGTCCTCTATACCATGTGCTTTGTGCTGCTTGAGAATCTCCCCCAGTACAAAAGTTTCCAGCAAAACTCGTTGAATTGCTACTTTGACTAGTATCTCCAGAATAGACCCCTCGGTGATCACAATGCCAAACTTCTATTTTATAACCTTCCAAAGGATTACAATTTGAATCAACTAGCCTCAAGCATAATTGAGTAGGAAGCCCAACCAGACCTGAACTTATATCCTCCCCCGTCGTATCAGAAAAATAGCATGGCCCTAGAGTTACCGAAGATGAAAGAGCAACTGAACAAGAAGCTGAAGATGTAAATAAGGAATCTGCGGGAAAAGAACTTGATAGTAAACTAGTTGTTCCTACCGCCCAAGTTCCGCTTTCTCCGTTAACAAATTCCGTTGTAGAATCTGTTTCTAATTCTTCAGATGTAGCAACTTTAACTCCACAACCCTGCAAGATTTGATTTGAAGCTAATGCTAAAGTTGTTTTACTTGCCAGTTTAATTAAGTCTCTTCTATTCATTACATTCTCCTTATACTCAAAAGAGTACAGGAGAAATGTTGACAGAATTTGGAAGGTTAAAAGTGGCTAAACTGCTGAATTAATATTGATTTTCTTCTCAAAATATAAATTAAAATCATTTTTTGCATATTCACCAAAAGGTTCACACTCTAAATACCCCATTTTTTTATAAAAATTAATGGCCGGAAGCTGCTTAATCCCTGTTTCCAGTTTGCATAAACTGATATTGTTCTTTCGAGCATGTTCTTCTAGTTTACTTAAAATTTGGACGGATATGCCTTTTCCTTGAAAGTCAGGCTGAACATACATCCGTTTAATTTCAAAATATTCTCCACAAGGCTTTATAGCTCCTATTCCTACTGGTTTATTATCAACAAAGAAACCGAGCATATAAACTTTTTGACTCAACATCTTTTCAGGTGAATCCTGAAAGGTGGATTCCAAAGGATATAGCCTCCCATTAAGTTCACTCAACTCATTTATTAATTTTTTAATTTCAGGGTCAGTAGGAAGGACTTCTTTGATCATGAGGCTTCAGGTAGGATAAACTGAACGAAATCTTTTTCTTCTCTTAAAATATGAAAAATTTCTTTAAGCTTTTTAGAGTTTACAGGTTTACTCAAATAATAATCCATTCCCGCTTCTTTACCTTTCTCAAAATCTTCTTCAAACGCATTGGCGGAAAGACCAATTATGATTCCCTGATAATCCAATTCTTTTCTAGCTTTGATAGTAGCAGTCAAACCATCCATTAATGGCATTTGAACATCCATAAAAATAAGCGGGAAAGACCTCTTTTCTAACTCATTAAGTGCATCTCTTCCATTTTCTGCGAATGTAATATTAAAATCACCAATTTTTTTAAGCATTTTTTCTAAAAGAATTTGATTAGTCTTGTTATCTTCAGCTACTAGTACATCCATACTTAATTTGGGGTTTAATATTAAATCTGAATTAAAGCGATTGGAGCTTGGTTTCTTTATACTTATTAGCTCTGATCCAGCCTTAGGTAACTTTATGGTAAAATGAATTTTCGTTCCCTTATTAATTTCACTCTCAATCCAAATATCACCACCAAGACGGTTTACAATTTTTTTTGTGATAGCAAGACCTAGTCCTGTTCCTCCATATTTTTTGGAAATTGAACTATCAGCTTGATTAAAAGATTCAAATAACTTTTCTTGTTGTTCAGGACTTATGCCAATTCCTTTATCTTCAACAATAAAATATAAAGTTTGAAATGAATGATCATCATTTTCCAAAGATAAATTCAAAGAGATAGTACCTCTATCAGGAGAAAATTTAATGGCATTACTTAAAAGATTTAAGAGAACTTGTCTAATTCTCATTTCATCGCCAATAAGCTTCTCATCAATCTGAGAACTTACCTTATAATCAAACTTAAGATCTTTTTCTTTTAAATTTGTTTCGACGACACTAATAGATTTTTCAATACAATCTTTAATACTCAAGACATCATGGGTGAATTCTAATTTTCCACTTTCCATCTTAGAAATATCTAAAATATCATTAATAATTTGAAGAAGTCCTTCACTGCAATTTCTTATATGCTCAACTTCAGCCTTTGAATCTAAATCAAGTTTCTTTTGCATTAAAATTTCAGTAAAGCCCATAATACCATTTAATGGAGTTCGTATTTCATGACTCATGTTTGCAAGAAAATTAGTACGGGTTTCAAGTGCTTTAAGATAATCTTCCTGAATTCTTTTTGGTTCCGTAATATCTAGTCTAATAGCAATAAATTTGAAAATCTTATTATCATTTCCTCTTACTGGATAAATAGTGGTATCGACCCAATAAAATTCCCCATCTTTACTTCTATTTTTAATTTCGCCCTTCCAAACAAGCCCATTTTTAATTGTTCCCCAAAGCTCTTTGAAAAAGTCTTTATCATGGAAACCAGAGTTTATAATTCTATGATCTTGGCCTAAAAGTTCTCCTCTAGAATAACCAGAGATTTCAATAAACTTTTCATTTACATAGGTAATTTTTCCACGATCATCAGTCTCTACAACAATAGCAGAACTATCTAGCGCCTTTTTTTGATCTTCGACTTGCTTTTTAGAATCTCTTACATCTTTGGCCATATCGATAAGCGCATTATTTAAAAATCCAACTTCACTTGAGTCTTTTGAATAAATCAAATGTTCTTCATTATAATCCCCTCGACTAATCCGCTGAGTAAGGTACTGAAGAGACTCCAAAGGCTTTACAAATCTTTTAGCAAAAAGAAATGAAACCATTGTGGAAACAAGTAATAAGAACAAAACCACAATTCCTTCACTTAAATAAGATGCTAATAATTCTTTTTCGACCTGATTCGTGGCCGATGAAAGACTTATAGTTAAATATTGTTCAGGATTTAGATCGTTATAATATAGTTTAGTACTAAAAACCTGAGGTTTATCTTCTTTAATTTTAAATAAATCAGAGTGGTTGATTTCTAAATTATTCTCATCAGTATAAAACTTAAAACCATCTGAATAAGATACTAGAGCCCTACCACTTTCATCTTTAATAAGAAGAATATGCGTATTTTTATTTAAAAAATCTAAGCCTTTAAATAAAGTTGTATAGTCAGCATTAATAAAAACCCCACCAAATGCAGACTGATTGGATTCAAATATAGGTACACCGGCCCTTAAAACCATTTGAACTGGATATATAACTTTCCCAAACTCTTTATTTGCTGAAATTTTGGAAAAATAAACCTTATAGGGATATTCTTTTAACGTATTTTTAAAATAATCTGTATTCCCTTTTTTCTGTAGATTTATCTCTTTAACTGATAAAACCTTATTTCCAAATCGCTCAACTCTAACAATCTCTTTCCCCTCATTTTCAGATCCAATATAACGTAATTGTGTATAATCAGAATTGATGAAGAGCATTTCCTCAAAAATAGTTTGAAGCCTTTTCTTCCAAGTTTCTATACTTGATCCATCTTTAGGATCAATGCCCTTATTTTTAGAGGCCCTAAGGATTCCCATAATTGGTGGTGTCGAAGCTAAAAATAATGCATCAGATTTTATTTTTTCGGAATTATTAGTAATGGTTTGAGTAATGGATTCTAATTTAAATTGAGTATCTTGATAATAAGTTTTTTGGAAAAAATCCTTATTCTTTTTTAAAGTATAAAAACTAACCACACTTCCAGCAAAAAGACAGATCATGAGACCAAAAAATGTAATTCTACCCCGAAGTGTTTGCATTAAATAAATTCCCTACCTAGGAACTTATCGTTAGTTATAGAGAACTTCTTAATTGAAAATGACCTTTACTAATCTTAAGAAAGACCAATAAGTATCTATAATCACGCAAGATGATATTTAAGACTTTTAAATATTTTAGTTCTTCCCTCGGAAGTTAAGAAAGGAAAATGTCCAGTATTTAGGATTTTAATATCTTTGATATGAGAATTATATTCTTTAAACTTAGTTGTCACTTTAATAGAAAATCTTAAATCTTTTTCCCCGAAAATATTTAATATTGGTATTTTAATTTTAGAGATCTGACTTAATAAATCATAGTTATCAAGATAGGTATCAGCTAACGAGTCAAATGTTTCAGATGAAAAAGATTCCATCACCTTGTTTAAAAATGGCTTTCCTATTTTTAATTCATCTTGAGTGAGAAAAATCTTCTCAGCTGGTGCATCCTCTAAACCCATTTCTTCTAGTTCATCATGATATTGTGTCCACTGGGAAGAACTAAGACCTGTACACAGCAAAACTAATCCACTTAATTTTTTTTGTTTTTCTAAAGTGTATTGGGTAGCAAGTACCCCTCCCCAGGAATGACCAAGAAGAATCGGTTTATCAGTTTGCTCATCAACAATTTGATCAAGTTGGTGAATCAGATCTTCAACTCTTAAATGACTTGCTTGAAGTTGATCATAAAACACCAATTTAAAATCACTTGTTAGCTCCTTAAAATAAGGTGCTAGATAATCCTTAAATCCAGGTCCACCATGAAGAAAGATAATAGTTTTTTTCAAATTTATTGACCTGTTTGATGAATATGTATGTCTCTTTGAGGAAAAGGAATGGAAAGGCCAGCAGCTTCAATTTGCTCTTTAGCTTTCTTTGTAAGATCCCATTTTACGGCCCAAAAATCATCTACCGTTAACCAACCACGTAACTGCATATTCACGGAACTATCGGCCATCTCAGTCACAATAACTTGTGGTGCTGGCAATTCTAAAAAACGAGATTCTTCTTCTATAAGTCTTCTTAAAACCTTCATTCCTTCATCAATAGAGTCCCCATATGAAATACCTACCACAAGGTCTAATCTTCTTTTTTGATTACGGGTAAAGTTCTTTAAAGGTGATCCCCACATAGTGCTATTTGGAATAGAAATATAAATACCATCAGCTGTATCAATAATCGTAGTGAAAAGGGATATTTCTTTTACTGTTCCACCGTGACTTCCTACTTCAATATAATGTCCTACTTTAAAAGGGCGAAGAATTAATAAAACCATCCCCGCAGCAATATTGCTCAGAGTATCTTTCAAGGCTAAACCAATGGCTAAGCCGGCAGCCCCCATTAAGGTTAAAAGACTTGCAGTATTAATTCCAAAGATATCAAAAATAACTAAAAGACCTATTAAAAAGAGCGTTACAGTTGAAGCCGTACACATAATCGGCACTAAGGTTTCATCTATTTTATCAGAATTTGCATTCGCCTTATGAATAGACTTATGGACAAATTTATTTGTGAAATAAGCCACGATCAAAGTTAAAAGAACTAAAACGACTTTATAAAGAACACTTAGCATAACGACTGAGTGATTAGTCCATAACTGGTTTAAAAATTCAAACATGAGTAACTCCAAGGTTAATTTCCAGAAATTTAGCAATTTAAATTATTTATGGCCATGAAAAATATATAAGCTACTGCCATTGTATGGCCGTGTCAAAGTCAAGTAACCGATTTTTCAATTCACGAGGTATGCTCAATTGATCTTTTGCCACAATTCCAGTTTGAAAAATCCACTTTCCTTGCATTTTAAAATGGATCTGATTTGCTCCCTCATTATCATTAAACACAATAGAATTTTCCATTCTTTTAATATGAGATATTCCCTTCCTTTTGTTCTTAGTTAGATCTTTAATTTTCTCGTTAATATACTTATCAAGAGGAAGTTTTTTTAAATTTCGATCAACTCTCAAAAACAAATAGAAATTTTCATCTTTATTCTCATAAGTCACAACATTATATAACTCTAACTGTAATAATTTTTTTGTTATATGCTCCGACTCAAGATCTGGAATTTTAATTACAAAACCTTCATGACTTAAATATTTTTTTCCATCCAGAATAATATTTTGCCATTCAATTGGTTTAAGTGAATGAGAACTAATAATGGCACTTATAAAAAGGGCTATCAAAGCCATAATATTTCCTGAAGAAAACTTCCATTTTAGCTGCTCTTGTTTCATATAGCTTTTCATAACAGAGATTACGAAAAAAATGATAAGTAATAAAAAAGTTAAAAGTGGAATATAATACTTCAAAAGCTCAGAGAATTCGAAATACTTGGAAACCTTTAAAATACTGTTAATATAATAAGTAGGTATTCCTCTAGCTAAAGCTGCAATATAAGGATTTAGAGGAGCTAAGAGTTCTGGAAGAAATAACGTTAAAACGAGAAGACTTCCTAGGGAGCTAGCAACTTTTTGATTTGTAACGATAAGTCCTAGTGCCATCCCAAATAGGCAAAAAATCAATGCACCAGGTATCAAGGTACAAATAAGATGGAACCAAGCCAATTCAGTACTTTGTAAAAATAAGAGTAAAAATATAGAACAAAAAAATGTTATAAAGAAGTTAACAAAAAGCTTACCTATTATAATTTCTTTAAAACTAGCAGGAGTAATAAGGAGAGCGCTGAAAGTCTTCTGATCTTTCTCCTCAGCAAAGAGCATCATCGTATTAGAACAACCCATTAAAACTAAACTCATATTAATAGGAATCGCCAATTCTTTTCCACCTAAGGAGAAGAAAAGTAAGGCATTAATAAGAAGAGTTAAGCCAAGTAATAATATTGCCTGAGGATTATATATATATTCTAAGATCTCTCTTTCTATGATAGCTTTCAAAATGGGAATTCTCATAACTTCTCCCCTTTCGTTAGTTTTAGAAATATATCTCTCAGACTGACTTCTTTAGTATTAATGGCCAAAATTTGATACTGAGATCTAATTTTTTCAATCTTTGAGAAGACACTCTCATCTTCTAAAGAAAATTTTTGTTTGAATATATCGTTACCATTAGTGTATTCAACTACGACCTCATTAACTCCATAGTCATATTTAAGCTGTTTTGGAGAGCCACGTTTCACGATTTTTCCCTTTGCAATAAAAGCAATATCATCACAAAGAGAATCAGCTTCTTCCATGTAGTGAGTGGTCAAAAAGATAGTTGTCCCATTTCTATTTAATTCTTTGATAAAATTAAGCGTTTGCTGAGCTGATAATGGATCAAGACCACTGGTGGGTTCATCAAGAAACAATAAATCTGGACCATGAAGTATCGACCTTGCGAGAAGGACTCTTTGTTTCAATCCTTTAGATAAATCATCTGTTTTGATTTTAGTTTTATGTTTTAAATCGAGAAGTTCTATAATCTCATAGGTTCTTTTACTTGGTAGTTGATAGAGTTTTCTATAAAAGTCGATATTTTGAAATACGGTTAAGTTTTTATAAAGGTTTTGTTCCTCAGAAACAACTCCTATTCTTTGATGTATTTGTTTTACCTGTTTTTTCACATCAAAATTGAAAACTCTTACGCCTCCTTGTGAAAAAGAAGTCTGTCCAGTCAAAATTTTAATCGTGGTAGTTTTTCCAGCTCCATTATGTCCCAAAAAACCAAAAATTGATCCCTTTTCAATCGTTAAATTTAAATTCTCCACCGCCTGAAACTTGCCGTAAAATTTATTTAATCCTTGAATCTCAACAATACTCAAATTCTATCCTTACTTAGCT
This sequence comes from Flavobacteriaceae bacterium, assembly GCA_964215955.1. GTDB lineage: Bacteria > Bdellovibrionota > Bacteriovoracia > Bacteriovoracales > Bacteriovoracaceae. Next base: position 23,996 of record CAXPDR010000003.1, on the reverse strand, counting down.
AATTTCAGCATTCTCGCTAAGCGCTCGGGTTCATGTTTTTGTAACCATTTATCCTTCGATAGAATTGCGTAGGATTTAGTAAAATATTTTTTCGCTTTTTCAACATCATTTTTTAAATGATATAACTCTCCCAGTTCTTCATATGTGTAACCACTCTCATCTACTCCGCCTGCTTCTTTTAATAAAGCTTCTTGAATAGAAAGAGAATCCTCAATACGTCCTAAGAATCTAAATGTCTTGGCAACACTCCATCTCGCGATGTCCTTTCTAGATTTAATATTAGCTTCTTGATAAAATTTTTCACAATTTTGAAATTTAATCAAAGCTTCTTCATATCTTTTTGCCTCAAAAAGGTCCCATCCCATATTATTGTAAAATACTCCAATCCACTTTCTAGTATTATCATCTTGAGACTTTTTGGCTTCATTTATTCCTAGCTCAGACCATTTAACTTTGTCCTCTAAGTCAGTTGCAGCGATAGCAACCATATGGGCTGCATCTACCCCGTAGTTTTCATAACCCCTTTCATGGGCCAAATGATACGCTGAAATAAATACTTCATAAGCTTTTTTCTTTTCTTTATTTGAATTAAATGCTCTTCCGCGTTCTAGGTAGTATCGAACTTCTGCAACTGGAGTCGTCTCATCAAGGGCTTTCTCCACTTCATCTAAAAGTTCATGGGCTTTTTTTATTTCCAGCTTTAGGCTATAGGTTCTAGCAATTTGAGTTTTTAACTGTAGGATATAATCTAAATCTTTATCTCTTGAATCCTTTAAATGTAAATTAAACTTTTCTCTTGTGCCAGCCGGATCACCGTAATTCCAAAATTTATTAAAATCCACATTTCCATTCATCTTCTCTTCCTTTAAATTCATTATTCCAGCACAGGAGACTAAAAACACAAGTAGTATATAAAAGAGTTTCATTTTGGCGTTCCTGTGTTTAACTTAAGAAGCTCATCATAAGATTTTGCTTGATTTATTTTTATGAGATTCTTTTTATACTCATCTCTATCTATGAGTCTAGCTTTGAAGCGGGCCTCCAACATAATTATTTGTTCTTTTTTGTATTTTTCGAAATTTCCGTTTTTTCTATCTTGATTTTTTGAAGACTCAGAAAATTTTATTTCATTATTCTCACGACATACAAAATATTTCCCTCCATGAGGACAAACATCCTCAAAACTCTTACCTTTTGGCACGTAATCACACCGAACTACTTCTTTTTTACAACCAGAGGTTTTACCACATTGCTCGATACTTACTTGGGAACAATCATTTCCCATGGCGCTAAAGGGAAGTAATAAAAAAATCAAAAATTTCATTAGATTTCTTTCTCCATAACTAAATCAGTCGTTTGGTAGTTCAGACTTTGATAAAGTTTAATTGCCTTTTCATTATAACCGAATACATGAAGACCAATGTGTTTTAAATCCTGTTTTTTTACTTCTTCTTCCAACAAAAGCATGGTCTTTTTTCCAAAACCTTTGCCGCGAAATTCTTCATAGATTAAAATGTCTGCGATAAAAGCTTTGCGATTATTACTTGCCCCTCTAATGAGATACCAAAGATATCCAATTTGAGTTTCATTTTTTAAAACTTTAAAGAAAAAATTATCTTCAGATTCAAATCCATTGGGAAGAAATCTCTCAAAGTCCTCAGCGACAATTTTATTCGCTTCTTCCTCTGTAAAGCCATTTGCTCGCATTTTATCTTTTTTATATTCGGATTTCGAGATTTTAATAAAAGTTTCAAAGTCCCTTTTGGTCATTTTAGATAATTTCAAAATATTTCCTTTTTTGTTAGCTTGCCACAAAAAAAGGGAGCTAAAAAGCTCCCTTGAAAAATTTAGTATTATTTAAACTTACATATTGTTAAGTGCATTTCTTGCTGCAACTCTCACGTAATAATCAGAGTCATCCAAAGCTTCAAATAATACGTTTCTTGCACTATATTCTTTCGTAGCACCTAGTACCTTAACTACCGCCATACGTATGTTTTTTGCACTTCCGTAGTACATATTTTTAATAGTATTTAACACCTGGTGTGGTAGATGATGAATTTCTTGGTCATTCATCATATTATTTAATACTTTACTTGCCTCTACTCTAACATAATAATCACTATCATTATTAGCTTTAATGACCGTAGGAAGTGCTCTTAGAATATTTGCCTTTCCAATCATTTGAACAGATTTTTTTCTGATATTTGTATTCGCTGTTAAGGCCAGATTTGAATAAGTTGATAAATTTATTCTTATTTCACTATCGAAGTCATATGATTGAATCAACATATCTAAACTTTTTTGGGCAGCTACTCTTACATAGTAATCACTATCAGAAAGACTATCAATAACTGTTAAAATCCCTTGCGCTGTTTCTACCATACCTACAATCTTAACAGCTTCTAATCTAACGCTTTGACTTCCACTAGTAATTAATGCTGACATTTCATGGATAACTGAAACGGACATTCTTGATAGATCCAAATCACTTTTAAGAACACTTACTGATTTTTGAGCTGCAACTCTGACATAATAATCACTGTCACTTAAAGCTTTAACAGCAATAACTAAAGCTTTTAAAGAAGTATATTCTTTAAGTTCCTCTACAGCATATCTTCTCGCCTGTGTGCCACCAGTTGCAATCGTTCGCTCAAGATGGCCAAGCTCTCCGTAATAACCACCATTATTAACTGGTGGTATTGGCCTTGTTGGAATAGTCGGAACAGTTGGTCTACTCGGTCTAGTTGGTCTTGTAACAACTCCACCATTTCCTGGAGTAGAGCTCATAACAACACATTCTGACTTTCTATTTCTACCTTCGCTGAGTAATTCTTTTTGAGCAATTTTACAATCCCTTATGGCCCTAGCACATGCGTTAGATTGAGTCGGCCCTTGACCTATAAAGTCTTGAATACTTCTTCCTCTTTGAGTTTGAAGTTGTGCCTCACAAACTACAGCAGAAGCTTGAATTGAAAACAAAGTTGTACTAATGACTAATAATTTCCCCACATTCATTTTATTTCCCCTTTAAATGAAGTTACATATTTTTAGTAATAGCAACTTTTGTGCCAAAATTTTCGTGAAAGAATTTCATGTTTTTTGAATATACTAGAATCCTTTTGACCATTTATTCCCTTTTTGACCCCGGCAATGGTGGTGTCTTTATGAATAATTTTCAAGGTTCGTAAATTTAGATCGCAAAAAACAATGCACCGTGCTATATGGTCTCAAAAATTAGGGGAAAATATTTATGAAAAAAGTTACAGCAATAGCCATGCTTCTAATGTGCTCAAGCGCTTATTCTAGACCATGGGGAAAATCCGACAATCCAAGAAAATTTGAAATCACTATTAAAAACTTAAATCAAATTCCTGATTATGGCCTCATTGACTTAGATCAAGACGGAGCTCCTTGGTCTGGGTACCATTGGCCAAATAAGCACAATAATATGGATTATAAGCCAGGTAATCAAAAACAAAGTCCTCTTGATAAGTGGTACGAAGCAGATATACATGGAGACTTCTTTGATATTAAAAAGTTCTTTCGAGATGAAAAGAGAGTCATTCAGGGAAATACTTGGGGTGGTTTTTGTCACGCATACTCGGCAACTGCAATTAACTACAAAGAACCAACAAAGAAAGTGTTAAATGGTGTAACTTTTTATCATAGCGACATCAAAGCCATTATGGCAGCTTACTATGACTATGTTATGGCAAAAGGAATTGTAAAAACTTATATGTTAGGAAGTAGATGTAATAAAGATATCCCACAAGGTTCTGGTCCTGGGGATAAGAATGGTTACAACTGTGATGATTTAAATGCTGGTTCCTTTCATATGGCCTTAAACGAACTAATCAATGTAAGAAATCATGGTGTAGTTATGGATATGAACTCAGGAAATGAAGTCTGGAATGTTCCTATCATTGGCTATGAAGCTAAAAATATGGGTGAATATGCTGGGTATTATCGTTCTAAAGCAAGAGGGACTGTTTCAATAATTGAGTATCACACAACTTTAAAATACCTCGGTTATCAAAAACCTGAAGAGGATTTCGAAGTCCCAGGAGTAAAAGGTCAAAAGGTTAAATCTGTCACTTATAAATACCTAATAGAGCTAAATAAGCACGGAAATATCATTGGTGGAGAATGGTTGGAAAGTAAACACCCAGATTTTTTATGGTACTCTTCAGAACTTCCAGAGCCTAGCGGTAAATGGGCTCCATTAAATGAACTTTTAAACGAATATTAAACGATAAAATTATTCATTTAAAAATTAGAGGAAAACATCCGATAAAAAATCTGATGGAACCTAATAGTGAAGAATTCTATAATTTAATACATAAGGTAAATACTCTTTTTTATGAAAAAGTATTTGAAGACGAATGGCTTAGATTAATCTTTCATGATGTAGACCAAGAGCATATTTCCAACCAACAAACTGACTTTATTGTTGGAGCTTTTGGGGGACCAAAAAGATATTGTGGCAGAAGTCCAAAAGATGCTCACCCACATCTCTTTATTCAAGAAGATATGTGGGAGCTACGTGAATCTTATTTAGTAGAAGCATTTAAAGAGACTGATCTTCCAAAAGAGCTTCAAGAGAAGTGGCTTGCAATTGATAATGCCTTTAAAAAGGCCATACTTAAGCATTCTGTTTCAGAGTGTTTTGGAAGATATAAAACGGAAGAAATTATTAATATTCCTAATCCAAAGAAGAAAGCAGCTTAGATAAGTTTTTCTCACTATAAACAGTAACTCCAAGTTCTTTAAGATACTTACTTATTATACCTTCACCATCAATTATCTGCCCGGAGAATGATCCATCATAAATTTGATGAGATCCACAGCTTGGACTAAATTCTTTTAAGACAGCTATTTTAATTTTCTTATCTTTTACCAAAGCATCTATATGATCCTTTACCGGATCAAACAAATGAGTAAGTTTCATTCCTTGTTCATTGATAATTTCATTATTCTTTATTTCAATTGGAGCTCTTGGTACCCCCATACCTGCTAAAAGTTCAGGGCAAACGGATATTAGATTAAATTTTTTCTCTAATTTGTTAAGGAGTGAATGTGTGATTAAACAATTGCCGCCATCGTATCTAACATTTTCTCCTAAAAGGCATGAACTAATGAGAATGTTTTTCATTAAAGCTTAAACATATTAACCGAAGTGGAATAATTCACTTCTTCCATTTCGCCACTAGTTATTTTCTCAATTTTCTTTACGATTTGAGTAATCCTTTCTAGTGCATTTAAAGCTTTATCAATTCTTTCACCATCAATTTTTTCTTTTGAGATTGTAAGATTACCTATGGCAATGGCCAGAGGATTATTAATTTCGTGGTTCAAAGTTGTCACCATTGTATTAATGGTACTAATTTGCTTACTTTTAAGGCTTTCGTTCAATAGGTCACAAACTTGCAATTGAGTTTTAATTCTAGCAATTGCAATATCCATATTAACTGGTTTCGTAATATAGTCATTGGCACCATTTCTTAAAGCATCAACAACATCTTGAGCTTCATCCTTTGCCGTTACCATAATAACGGGCAATTCAAAATTATTACTTTCTTCTCTAATTTTTACTAGAACTTCCGATCCAGACATTTCAGGCATCATAATATCAAGTAGAATGAGATCGTATTGAGTTGTTTTAATCACTTTAAGACACTCTTGTGCTGAGCTAACAAAATCACAATCAAAACCTTTTTTCTCAAGTCTTTTCTTAAGCAGGTTTCCATTCATTTCATCGTCATCTACATAGAGTAATTTTTTTAACTCACTCATACGATATCCCTTAGCTATTAGTAGTTAAAAACTCGTTCTGATTTCCTCAACAAGAAGAGGTAACTTTTCTTGTAGTACTTTTAAAGGTTGATCCAGTCCTTCATCTTTTTTCTCTCGCCCAGATTTTTCAAGACTAAAAGCTGCTTCTTTTAGCTCTTCACTAAAGAAATTAGCAATCATTCCCTTCAGGGTATGGGCATGTAATTCTAAGTCTGAAAAGCTCTGTTCTTTTATAGCTGTTTCAACCGAAGTTAAGGTTCCAGGATAAGTGGATTCAAAGACTTCTAAAAGCTCCAGAATTAATTCTTCATCACCATCAAAGTGCAATTTCAAGTTCTCTAAATTTACTAACATATGAAAGCTTATCGGATGTAGTTTATAAAACCGTAATATTTTTTAAAAAAACTTTAAGTCATTGCTTTTATGGATTAAAAATGGAGAAAAAGTTCGGAAATGATTTTTTTACTCCAGTATATGGAGCCAAGATCCCCCCTCCTAATTTCTTTAAAAATAAAGCTGCAACCATAATCATTCTATGGTCATCTTCTGTTCTTATTTCGTCAATCTTGGGATAGGTCATTTTTCCATTAATAATGAGAACATCTGCAAATTCATCATAAATATAATTGACTCCAATAGCATTCATTATATTTTTCATCGCTTCAAGTCGATCACATTCTTTATACTTTAAATACTTTAAATTTTTAATTTTAGAAGAACCCGTTAAAAAAGAAGCCAGAAAAATTAAGGTGGGAACTAAATCGATACAAGTAGCTCCATCAATTTCAAAACATGTATCCAGATTTGAAATAGGAAGAACAGTGAGGCCTTTTTCATTGTGCTTAAACTTCGCACCGATTTGTGTCAGTACATCAAAGATCTTTGCATCTGCTTGTAATGAGTCAATTAGTTTCACATTTGTTATGGTCAATTTTTGAAACAAAAGAGCGTAAACAATAAAATATCCTAAAGAACTAAAATCAGGACTAACCTCTATTTCTTTATTTAATCTTGTTTGTTCAATTAAAAAATTTGTTAAGTCTAAATATGATTGAGAGCTTGTTATATTTGCTAGATTAAATTTTAAATTCATATTAGATTTAACTTTCAAATGTAAAAGGGCTGAAGCAAATTGAGTTGTTTTAGAACAATCAATTTTAAAATGACAATGATTTCTCAAAGGACCTCTAACCTGAATGCTTTCTTCTTTTTGATGAGTAAAAGCTCCATTATTTTCAAGGTTCTCTAATAAGTTTTCCATCGGTCTTTTGGTCATTAAACCTTTCAACGGAAGTTCATAACAATTTGCCCCAAGTGCAAGCAAAGGAAGTAAAAATCTAATGGTGGTTCCACCTTCACTTCCTGGAAGCAGAATTGAATCTACGGATAAAACCTCACATTCAGGAAAACTATTTTTAATGATTAAATGGTTAGAATTTTCTACGATATTTAATCCAATTTTTTTTAAAACTTGGATCATATCTTTGACGTCTTGTGATTCAGGCAAATTAAATATTTTAAATGGCTCGGTTTTAAGGGCCCCTAAAACTAATAATCTATTAGCATAAGATTTTGATGTTGGACAAATTTGAGTCTCTTGAATACTAGAGGAAGTAATGGCAATAGTTTTCATTTTCTTTTATTAATTTTTTAAGATTATCCAATTTAAAGTTTATAATTTTCGCCCCTTGCATTTGGTCACTTAGAATAAAGTCCAAACTATCTCCCTTACGCTTTTTATCTTTTAAAAGAAATAGCCAAAACTCATCAAAATTCATCTTTTCATTTTTTTTAAAGTTTATATTTAAAGTATTAGATAGATTTTTAAAATCTGATTTTAATTCTGGTTGAATAAAATCTATTAACATTTGAATACCATAATAAACTGCGACCCCATGGGGTAGATTATTTATTTTTTCAATTGCATGTCCAAAAGTATGACCAAAGTTGAGAATGGCCCTTAATCCATTTTCTTTAAAATCGTTTGCGACGATGTCATTCTTAAATTTTGCGCAATCCTTTATGTAATCCTCTTTATCATAGTCTTTATATAGGTTAATTTCACCCGAAATAAAAAAATATTTGATAAGTTCCCCTAGACCAGAATTATAATCTTTTTGATCTAGAGTTTTCAAAAATGAGAGACAGATCTTAGTAGTTTTTGGTAAATGAAAAGCTCCAATCAAATTTTTACCATACTCAGAGTTTATGCCGACCTTTCCACCGATACTAGCATCAATCATCGAAAGAAATGTAGTAGGAACAACGTGCCAATTGACCCCCCTAAGAATTGTTGCTGCAACAAAACCACCAAAGTCACTAGTAGCGCCTCCGCCTATTACTATTAACTCATCCCCTCGTGAAATCTCCTTTTTTAAAAAGAAATCAATGGCCTCACCATATGCATCTAAGCTCTTATATTCTTCTGGCTCTTTATCCAAGACAAAGCAAACTTTATCTTCCATAAAACTTGATAACCAGCCATGTAGCTTTAGTACTTTTCCATCTACAATAAAGTAGTTATATTCTTCTATACTTTTTAAAAGATTTTCTTTGCTATAAGATTGCATAAATTTATAACTACACCATTTTCAAAAAGGCTACAAGGTGAATAAAGAGATATTCAGAATACTAAAGGAATTTCAAAGTCTTCATCTTAAAAAAGATGAGCTAAGTAAATCGATCCAAACTGAACTCCAAAGAATTGAAAAAATAGAGGATCAACGGACTAAGCGAGATAAAATATTACAAAATGATTTAGTCCATCTCAAGCAACTAAAACCTGAAATGACCAAAATTGAGAATCAAATCAACGAGACCTCAAACAAACTTAAAAATTCTCGAATAAAAATCAATCAAATAGCTTCTCAACATGAATTGGAAGCCATTAATACCCAGATAGACTCCTATGAAAATGAGCTTAGTCAGTTAGAAGAAAAAGGCCTAGAAATCTTAGAACAAACTGAAATTCTAGAGGAATCCATCACTAATGCTGAGAACTTTCTAAAGGGAACTTTAGAGACAATTAAAGAAATTGAAGGTGAAATTAAAGAAGAAAATGAACCTCTTTATCATGAACTTAATACACTTAAAAATAGAATTGAGATTTTAAAACCTCAAATCCCTGAGAAGGTTTTAAATCGTATTGTAGAACTTCAATCGAAAGGTCCAAAATATAGTCCCATTGCAGAGATCACGCCCCAAAATACCTGCAAAGCATGTGGTTACCTACCTCCCAAGGCCCTCGTAGATAGTGTTGAAGTAAAGCTTAAATTACATTCTTGCCCTGGTTGTAATAGAATTTTTATCCCAGAATCTTCAAAATACTTATAAATTATTCATGGTGTCAAATAGCACCATTGCACCGCGCAAACTTTTAGGGTAAGTTCCTCGCAAATAATTTGAGCAAAGGGCCGCTTAAATTAAATCTCAGGGGAAATTATGAAAAACAGGACTAAAAATGCATTTCTAGTGCTTTCACTAGTATGCGTTTCTTCGCAATCTTTTGCAGACAACAATGACAGAGTGAGAAATCAAATTAGAGAGAGATACCGAGGAATCCATAAAAAAATGGATATTTGTGCTGAAGTAAAGGCAGATCTAGCTGCTGTAGAAAATGAATTTTTCACCATGGAAACAAAAGTAAGAAATGTTAATGACAAAATTGAAGTACAAAGGTCTAAAGTAACTTCTAAAACGTCAAAGCTAAATACAGTTGAAAGTGAACATACAAGAGCATCAAATCTGCATAATGACTTAGTAAGAAAAAAACAAAATAGACCTAAATTAGAAAAGACTCTTAACCAATTAATAACAGACCTTGGTCCACAGATCGCTACCGCTTCAACTGTTCTTGAGGCTGCAAAAAAAAGAGAAAAAAAGAAGTGTCCATTTAGGTTCTCTTGTAGTGATGCTAAAAAAGATAGAAAGAAAAAAGAGAAAGCTTATAACAATTTAGTTAATAAAAAAGCACAAGCTAAAAAAACGTTAGCAGAACTTAGAACAATTGATCAAAGGGTTGCTAGAGCTAAAAAAGCTTTAACGGTTGCAACTAAAAATCTTAACCAAGAAAAAAATGCAATTCCAACATTGTCTCAGCTTGAAACAAAACTAACTCAAATGATTAATAAAAGAGATAGAGATTTCAAAGACTATGATAAGCTTGAGAGACAATACGGTAGACTAGAGATCAGAACAGAAAAATGTATGGATATGCAATTTGAAGCAAGAAAAGCTCCTGTCTTTAAAAGCGCATTACTCACATTTGCTGCTGATAATGGTCAAGGCTGTGAAGAGTATACAAGTATGCTTTATAGTGCAAAATCACCAGCTCAAAAACAAGGGTTAAGGGAAGCATACGAGCTTATCTGCGAATCACAAGTTCTTGAAAGAAGAGTTGAAGTTCCTGTCGAGGTTCCAGTAAGAGTTGAAGTTCCAGTTGAGGTTCCAGGCCAATGTCCAGAGCTTCCACCAGTAATTACTCCTATTTGTGATGAAGATAATGGTGATGACAATGGTAGTTATGAGCCACAATATGTTGAGGAAATCATTAGAGACTTCTATTCAACAAATAATGGTGCCGCAACTTATCCAGCAAGAATAAGAGATGGAAGAAATGTACCAACTATTGTTAAGGAAATATCTGACAGAGGTGCAGTAGCTATTAAACTTGATATAGCAAAAATTGACTTAGAAGCTGGTTATGACTTCATGATCATCAAAGATGAAAATGGAAATATAGTTTATGATCAATCAGGGTACGCGTCCCAAGAAGCTGGTAAAGAAGGAAGAATTACAAACCAAACTGGTGACAGAGCACTTACAAACTTTACAACAGGTTGGGTACCTGGAAGTAAATTAACCATACTTCTACACACTGATGGTGCAACAGAAAGAACTGGATTTGAATTTGATAGCTATCAAGTAAGATATGAAAGATAGACAGAAATATTTGGGGAATGATTAAAATAAAGGCCTGGGTATCCAGGCCTTTTTTTATTCTAAATGTTTTGCTTTATGAAAAAATTCTAATATACGCATATATAATAGATAGCAGGTTGGGACAAAAATAAGTGTTATTGTTGTTGAAAAAAGTAAACCATAGGCAAAACTTGTGGCCATTGGTTTTAAAAATGGATCGCCTCCAGGCATATGAGCTACCGGCAGCAAGCCAACGACAGTCGTTATAGTAGTCAGAATAACAGGTCTAAACCTACTGACTGCAGCTTTTATTAAAGACTCAATATGAAAACCATACTCATTTAAGTAACGATTTATAAAAGTCACTAAGACGATAGAATCATTAATAACAACTCCTACTAAACCAAGCATTCCCATTAAGGCCATAAAACCAATTGGTAGATTAAAAACCATAAATGAAGCAACCACACCAATTAATCCAAAAGGGATTGCACTCATGACAATTAATGGCTGTGCCATTGAAGAAAACTGAACGACGAGTAAAATAAAAATCAAAAATACCGAACCAATTAGTGCTTTCTTAAAGCTAGCAAGTGAATCGGCAGTATCTTTATTTTCACCACTAAGTTGATAAGTCATTCCTTCGAATTGCCCTACTGTTTTATCTAAAAATGGTTTAATTTCATTATTAACTTTATTGGATGTAGATTTCAGCCTATCCACTTCCCCTGAAATGGCAAATGTTCTCTTTCTATCAAATCTTCTAATAAGAAAAGATCCATCTTGCTCCTTAAAAGTTGCCATTTTTACTAGAGGAATTCTTCTCCCCTGAGCATTGCTTACTTTTATTTTCTTTAACGTCTCTTCTTTGGATCTTTCACTTTCTTCTAATCTAACTAAAACATCGATATCTTCATCCGACTTTTTTATAGTAGTTGCCACAAGACCTTCAAAAGCATTTCTTAATTCCATGGCTATTTGGGTATTGGTAACACCAAGTCTTCTTGCTTCAGCTTCATTAATATCTACAATAATTTGGCGTTTTCCAACTTCATAATCGATCTCTGAACTTATGACTTCTTCCTTTCCTTCTAAATAAGTTTTTATTTTTTGAGAAGCAAGCTTTAAGTCCTCAATTGAATCAGAGGAAATTTCAACATTTACAGGTTTTCCACTAGGTGGTCCATTTTTAATTTTTTCTAATGAAAAGGTATAGTCACCAACAAGAAGCTGCGCCTTTTCGGAGACTTCTTTCAGAATGAAATCAGTTTTTCTTTCTCTGAAATCTTGCATCGTTAGCTCAATAAAAATTGACCCATAATGAGAGCCGACTCGTGGAGTCCCTCCCTTAGACCATTGATATCCTGTAATCGTTCTGTAACCTACGATTTCATGTTTTTGAATTTCCTTTTCAATAATCTTTTCCATTTCCATAAGTATCTTATTGGTTTTTTCAAAGGTTGATCCCACTGGTCCTTTTATATTTAAATAAGCATAGGTAACATCATCAGCTGGAAAAAGTTCAAACTTCATAACAAACTTAATAGCTGCAATAGAGCTTATGAATAAAAAAATAAAAACTGATACAGTAACAATGGCATGCTTCAAACTCCATTCAAGAGATTTCTGATAAAAATCTTGAACTGGTTTGTACCATCTTGTTTTTTCCATATTTTTTACCCCTGAGGCAAAGTCAGCAAGATGCCCAGGTAAAATAATAAAACACTCAATCCAACTCGCAATAAGACAGAGAATAACAACAGCAGGGACCGACCACATAAACTTTCCCATAATCCCTTCCATATAAAAAAGAGAACCAAAGGCAACCATGGTAGTAAGGACTGTTGAGGTGACAGGAGCTAGTGTATCATACGCCGCTTTTTTAGCAGCTTGTCTTGGTTCTACTCCTCTTTCTAAATACTGATAATATTGTTCGGCAACAATAATCGAATCATCAACGAGCATTCCAAGAACGAGTATTAAGCCAAACATAGAAATCAGATTAATGGTAATATCAAAACTATCCATTAGGGAAAATGCTACAAGAAAAGCGAATGGAGCCCCTAAAGCAGTGATAAGACTCACACGAAAGTTCATGAACATAACAAGACTGACAATAACAAGAATAATTCCTTGTATTCCATTTTGTGAAAGGACACCTAATCTTCTTTTTACATAAAAGGACATATCAGCAAATTTTTTATATTTAAAGCCCTTAGATTTTGATAGTTCCTCTATTTTATTTTTTACCCAATCCGATGTTTCAATAACATCTGCATTTGACTTGGCATTGACTTCAACAAAAATAGCAGACTGTCCATTAGACCTCTCTTCTCTTGTTTTATCTTTTAATATTCTCGATACAGTGGCCACATCTTTAAGTTTAAGCGAAGAACCAATATCGTTTGATAATAGAACAATATTTTTAAAACTTTCAACTGTCTCATTTTCCTTTAAAGTTCTAACTAACTTCTCTTTTTCGGGTAATTTAATATTTCCAGCAGTGATATTTACTTGCCTATCTCGAATCGCCTGTAAAATGCTAGTTAATGTAATATCATTTTTCTCAAGAGCATCCAATTTTACTTGAATATCAAATTGCTCTTCCCTGTACCCATTTAATTCAACTTTTGAAATTGGAGCGTATCTTTCCAACTCATCGCGAACAAACTTCGCAGTTTTTCTTAATTCTAATTCATCGTCTCCAATTATCGCATAAGATAACAATGCTCTGTTCCTATTTGTCATTTTTGTAATGACAGGAGATTCAACATCGTCAGGGACATTTGCTCCTAAATCACCAAGAGCATTTCTAACATCTACAAGAACATCATCTGTATCAAAATCAGGATCTATTTTTAACGAAACGATTGAAGCACCTTCTGCACTCATAGCATTAATTTCTTCAATTCCATCAACTTCTTTGAGTTCTCTTTCAATCTCTATAGAAATAAGCTTTTCAACATCTTCGGCCGCTGCTCCCTGATATGCAGTTCGAACTGTAATATAATTAAAATCAATATTAGGAAAGGTCTCTTTATTAAGGTTAATAATAGACATTCCTCCCATAACTATAATCAAGACAGTAAGAAGGTTTACGATTACAGAATTATCAACAAAATAGTCTATGACTTTTTTCATTTCAGTCCCTATACCCATCTAGTAATTGGATAATATTACCATTCAGATAGGATAAACTTGCTATGGAGTATTCATATTGCCAGTACATATTCATTAAACCAATTTCAGCATTAATAAAAGCCTCCTCCGCTCTAAGTAATTCCTCAAAACTGGCCTGACCACGATTATACAGAGTTTGAGTTTTGTTCAATGCAGATTTAGCAAATCGGATTTTATTATTTAATATTTTTATTCCCTCATCAAATCTTAAAATATTTTCATGGAGAACTTTTCTTTGAACTTCAATTTCGCCAACTCTATTCTTTAAATCTAGAGAATTTTTATTTTTAAGTTCTAATATTTTTTGTTTTTGATACTTATAACTACTCTCCCCTAATGGAATACTGTATGAGAGGCTAATAATTTTTTCATCATTGACACTTGCTCCCCATGAATCCGATAAGGCATCTTCTCTATTATCTTCAACTGCATTTTTTGTATAAGATAGTCCGAGGTTTAAACTATGCCCACTTTGGTATTTGAGCTTTTTTAGAGCTAATTCATTAACGAGTTGGCTATTTTTGAGTTGTTCCACTTCAAGGTTCTTGGAGATCTCTTTTACAAAACTGTACTCATCAATAGATTTATAATTCCAGTTAACTAATTTATAATCCTCTTCTTTAAATGTGATACCTATAATTTCTTCAATGATGGAAACTTTTTCTCTTAACTGACTTTTATTTCTAAGAATTGTTTCTTCTTGGGTTAAAAGGTTTAGTTGAGCTTGATCTAATTCAACTGAACGGCTCAATCCATCTCTTACTCTTTTAGCTGTTATCCTGACTCTTTGCTTAGACTTAGCTGCAAATTCCTTGTAGAGACGGTTAAGCATAATTCTTAATTTTGCATCGATATAAGCAACAAAAAAATCATAATGATCTTGGTTAACTTTAATATCATAACCCAAATTATTCACTTGATCTTGTTGCTGGATTAAACTCCAATCTGTTTGAGTAGACTTGTTTAAAAAATCGTAAGTATAACTTATAGAATTTTTTGATTCATAAACCTCATCACCAGAGAAAGAAGATAAACTTGAGCTGGACCAATTTGAAATATCATATGCACCTTGCTCATGAGAAACAGAAAATGTTCCGTACTTATACGTTGGTCTTGAAATTTCTAATTCAACATTTCTTGATAATGTTTGTTGGGAAGAAAAAGAGTAAAGTGATTTTAAAAATGAATTGGAATCCGCATAAGTAGTCGTGAGGGCCCAATTATATTTTCCTTCATCTATTTTTTTATCAAGATCGATAATTTGTTTGTTTAACTTAATAGCTTTAAGCCTATCAGAATCCTGATACCCTGCATAAATATTTTTATATACTGCTAACGCTTGAGTTGAAAACAGTGCTAGAATGATGGTTATATACTTCACTAGAGGCCTCCATTTTATTCTAAAGTTATACAATCTTTATGCTTTATTTAAAACATTGCATCTTGTCATTTAGCTCAACATAAACTATATATTCTCCACCGAGAAAGACTAATCATCGCTGGCGATTTATCGCGGGAGGAAAGTCCGGGCACCATAGAGCACCGTAGCGGGTAACGCCCGTCCGCCGTGAGGCGAGGACAAGTGCAACAGAAAGCAAGTACAGTTCGGCTGTAGTGAAACCAGGTAAACTCTACGGGGTGCAAGCTCAAATAGGCCAACGTTTTATCATTGCTCGTGTGAGTTGGCGGGTAGAGCGCTCGAGGCCTTGGGTAACTAAGGTCCTAGATGAATGATGATTCTTTGACAGGACCCGGCTTATTTCTTTCTCGGTTTTTCTTAACATAATCTTCACCTTAAATGTCCCTATAAAACTTTCACTGAATATTCTCAACTCAGTTTCCACTCTGTAAATTTGCTTAAAACATAGGGGAATTTTTATGAATAAATTAGTTTTATTACCACTTATCGTGGCTTCAACACTTTCATATGGTGCAGATAAATTAACATGTGAACAGTTAACAGGTTGGGAAACAGCAGGATATAAAGTCTTAATGAAATATTCGGCTGAGGTTGAAAATGTCACACCAATGTCAGTTAAACTTAAAAATTTAAATTTGCAGTATAATATTGAGGGTGAAACCCTTGATGACCCTGAGAATTGGGGAATGGGAACTCATAGCTATGTTTCAGTCACTAACACTGAAGGATATAATCCTAGAAAATATAAGAATCATTCAAAATTTGAAATTTTATTAGATACTAGAGATTCTTATGGTTCAGTTGATTTAATTATTCCAACTAAAAATCTAAATATGAAAACAAATAGTCAGTTCAAAGCTTATGCTATAATGACTGCAATTAGTGATCACATGGGTGGAACAGTTCAACTAGATTGTAAATTAGAAAGAGCTGAAAAAAATACTTTTGCTCTAACTAAAGCCAAAGTCGATAAGTACCTTTCAGATGCAAATAATCAACAAGCTGAAGGCATTTTAAGTTATGAAGAATATAAAGGCATCACGGACATGAGTGAACTTCTTTCTCAAACAATGACTGAAAATAGCTATAGAGGTTTATCTAATTTAACTCTTAGTGAAGTTGCAAAATATGATGACGCTTCAATCAAAAAATCAGCTGATAAAATAATTAAAGCCATGAACTTTGAGTATCAACCTTATTTCTGTGAAAGTATTGTAAAAGATTTCTCTTTTTCTGATGAAGAAATTGCTGAATGTATGGCCAAAACAGCTGGCATGTTAAAAACAATGATGAAAGATGAAGGTGTCCAAGCCTTATCAATGATTAAAGCAAGTGGTAATGAATGGGGAATGTGGGAAAGTATTTATCTCGTTGGAAGAAATTTTGATTCTGAAGAATCAATTGTTATTTATTTTGATTTAGTTCACGAAATTTAAACTCTTATAAGTAGATGTAGAAAAATTTTTATTTTCTGCATCTACCCACTCAAAATTCTTATTCGAAATTTTCTTTAACTCCAATTCAGAAGCAATCAAAACGTAGTTATTAATCTTATACTTTGTAATACCCGTCTTAAAACTTGGAAGAAAGAATAACTCTTCCTGATCTTTAAGCCAAGGATATTGTTTTAGACTTAAATCGTCAGAAGAAAGAATAAAAGTAGGGATTTCATATTGGCCACTTAGCCATTCATCTGAGTCTTTTTTATAAGCTAAAATTCTTTCATCTTTTCTAACAATAACTCTTAGTAAATGAAGTTCAAAACTTTCAACCTTTTTTTGCTCTCCTAAAACTACAGGAATATCATTTTGTTTTCCACTCATCCTCGCTTTACACGAAGTTTTTAAAGGACATAATAAGCAATCAGCCTTCCTCGCTTTACAAATACTTCTTCCCAAGTCCATTAAAGCTTCATTAAATGCCCTCGCCCCAATGTCTTCTATCTCTAAACAAATTTGTTTATTAGAAAATAAAGAATAAATCTCTTTTAAAAGTTTAGGACCTTTAACCACTTCTATTCCATAATATCTAGCGAGAACTCTTTCAAGATTTGCATCTAAAGCGATTGCTCTTTGATTTGCTCCAATGCTGATAATTGCATTAGCAGTGTATTCACCAATCCCTTTTATAGAAGTTAGTTGATTAAAATTTAGTGGAATTTTTCCTCCAAATTTTTCTTTAATCTCCTTAGCTGCATTTAACAAGTTTCTTGCGCGCCTATAATAACCAAGTCCCTTCCAATCAATCAGCATGTCCTCTTCCGTAGCCTTGGCCAGTGTCAAAATATCAGGATACTTGTGGATAAAACGCTCAAAGTGATTTAAAACAGTGGACACAGTTGTTTGTTGCAACATAATTTCAGAAACGAGAGTTGTATATAAAGTTCTATGGTTTCGCCAAGGTAAATGGGAATAGTTTTTATGAGACCATTCTATTAATTCATTAAACATTTAAGGCATATATCAAGAAATTTGCAAGAGATCACTTACAAAGTTTTTTAACTCGTTTTACATCTTTTAGAAGGTCTTTGGCATACAGCGGCTTATTTAGCCCTCTTATTGTGCTGTTAGGCATGTTTTCGATATCAAAGATAAATTTTTCCTCAGCCTCAAAAATATCTGTAATTAATATAAGATGATCAGCTTTTGATCTTTTAATATCCTTAACTAGTTTTTTCATATCATTAAGTCCACCGCTTAAACAGACTCTATCTAGACTTCCAACTTCAGACTTATATTCTTCAAACGAATAGACCTTCATTTTTTGATTCAAAGGACAAGTTTTCTTGATTTCATCAAGAAAAGTCTCCCTATAACAAGCTTTTCCATATGATTGAAAATCAACTTGCTTCATCGTAGAAGAAACATCAACCCAAACTTCAAGTTTAACATCAGATTTCACATTCACTTTTTTTGCTTTTCCACAGAATATATCAAAAAACCCAGGATTCTCATCACACTCAATTAAAGACCTATCTGTTCCTTTGTGAGGATCTATGAAGTCATATTTGTTTGTAGTTTCTACTTGGGAGGCATCAATTTCTTCTTGAAGCGAACCTTCTTCTCCTTTTTTGTATAAGCCTACTTGTGGATCAAAACAATACTCACCCATTTGTTGACACTGAAGATTTCGCGCTACAGGTAAAAATTTTTTTGTTTCAAGCATTGGCCTAAGTAAAGTTGAATTAGGAATGCTCAAAAACCACACCTCTATCTTCTTAGGCATGGCCCAAGTATTAGTGGTTATAAAAATTAAAACAAGTAATAACCTATACATCTAACTCCCATTAGAAATCAGCTTGGCTTTGTTTAAAATATCTAAAAAGCTGATTACCAATATCTACAATTAAATCTCTACCTTCAACATCAAGGTCTAAAAAATCAGTTAGAAAACCTTTTTGCCTTGGGCTCAGTTGATTAAGCTTATCCCTTATAGAAAGATTAGAGTTCGTTTGTTCTCTTCTTTCACCAAAAGGAACCTTTACTCCTTTGATGCTTGCAGTAGTTTTCATCCTCGTTGTCTGTTCATCCAAACCTTCTTCAAATCCCTGCATCTCATCATCGGCTGCAACTGCACTACTTTCCTCTTCGGCTGGAGCATTATCTTTATAAAAGGAAACGAGCTTTTTAAATGTTTGCGTAGAATCTTCCTCTATAAAATCAATAATCTCATGTAGAGGAATATTTAAGAAGGCCACAATATTTGCAATCATTTGAGCATCTAATTCCTTTGTTTTTTGATTTAAGAACCTACTCATAGTGGAAATTCCAACATTGATTGCAACTGCAAGATCTTTTTGAGATAAGCCTCCACGTAATTGCATATACTTACGAACTACTCCAAGAAACATGTCTGTAAAGTCTGTGTTAAAGTTAACCATAAATCCTCCTAGTTCTAAATTGCAATTTCGTAAAATCAACAACTTAGTTTTTTATCGTCGCAATTAATTGCATTGCAACCGTATGAATTTCTTATCGGAACGAAATAAAATTTCTTAATGCAATTTTATTTCTTGACGCAACGAGTCAATCATGCGATACTGGTTTCAGGTTAAACGAAACATCGGGGGAACGATGGAAACAACAATTATAACAGAAATTAAGTCAATAATAACTGGTACTTATGTGAATGTTGAAGCTGAAACAATTAAAGATAGAGAATTTAATTGTGAGAAAATTGCAGGTGGTAAGTTCCAAAAAGTTGTCTTTGAAAATGTTATTTTTATTAACTGTGAGTTCCAAGCGACTGAGTTTACTGCAACAAAATTTATTGACTGTAAGTTTGTAAATTGCAATTTTGGTTTTACGAAACTAAATAATTGCAATCTGATTGCGTGCAAGTTTGAAAATTGCAACTTTTGCATTACGAATTCCCTTAACTGCAATTTTCTTTCTTGTACGTATATCAATAATAACTGGGAAGAAAGCTCAAACACGGGCATCTTTCTGAACTGTAATATCGAGTTTTTAGAAATGAGTAATATGGATATTACTCAAACCACTGAAGTTCAACCTCTCTCCTCAAATAATTTTGAACTTTGTGTGGCATAAGCTCTCTCTCTTGATGGATTAATTTCCCTGGGCCATGGATATGGCCCCATTTTTAGAAAAAGAAAAGATTTTAATATTGTTATGGAAGAATCAAGTCTTGCACGGATGCTAGCTTATCTAATTTCCCACCTTAAATTTCCCAACGACCTACCTTAAGCCCACGTAAGTGGGCTTTCGCTTTTTTTACATTTAACTAACAATTCCCTGACATCAATAAAAGAGAATTCGAAATACAATTTTACAGATGACAAATTTCTATCGCTTCATTTTCATTTCAATGGGACTTCATATTTGTGTTTTTTTACAGATAAATCAAAAACCGAAAAGATTACTAAAAGAAAAGCCTCAAACTAAAGTATCAATAAAACTAAAGAAAGTTATCAAGAAATTTCAGACTAAAACTCAAACCTCAAGACCTAAAAAACTATCTTTATCCAGCCTAGCCTTTAATCCTAAGAATCTAAGAATGGAAGATTTAGAAATCCACCAAATCAATGATCTCAACCTTCAAAAACAAAATATTGTATTCAATCATATAGACCAATATCTTATTTACCCAACAGAACTCATAGAAAATGAAATTTATGGTTTTGTTACAGCTGAAATATTTATTGATAAGAATCTCCAATATCTAGAAAATAAAACTAAAATCAAAGGCAGCTCAAGATACCTTAATGTCCACATAGCAAGAGTTCTAAGGCTTGCATTAAAAAGCCTCAATCAAAAGGAACTTAATATAAAAAAATTAACAAGGTTTAATCTGCTTTTTGAATTCAGACTGACAACGTCCAAAGAATTATTAGAAAAATCTAAAATTACAGATCAGTACTTCTTTTTTTATCGACAAGAATATGGAGCAGTAAAAAACCAAGACAAAATAAATAAAGCCTTTGGGAAAGCTCTCCTTCATATTACAAATTGGTTCTCTCTATTAGAATATTTACCTGATAGTGATGAAAAGAAGTTAAAAAAAGCTTGGAAGCTCAGAAGTTATGAATATGATCGGTTTTATTAGTCACTCTGGATTTACAGTTGTTTTTTTATTCTGACTTGGAATCAAGCTCGATTGCTCCAGAGTTTTAAAATTAAGTTTGCCTCCTTTAAAAAGTCTTTGCCTCATACCAAAAGAAAGCCCATTTTCAACCTTACATTTACTTCTTGAATATTTGAATCCTTCTGCTCTTAACATGACATAACTATTTCTATTATAAAAGTCGAATTCATCTTCTCTGTCAAAATCACTAAACTCCATAATATCAACACTAAAAAGTCCTCTTAAATCAACTTTATAAACTAGACCATCATCCATATTTTTAACTTCAACTATTGGAAAGAAATTTTCATTCAGAGGCAAACTAATTGGCTCAAATGGCTGTATATTAACATTCAAATGGTTATGTTTTAGACTTTCACCGTCTACTACACAACGACTCGTTCTGGAATATCCCCCAGAACTATAGCTAATATAATCACCAGATTTACTCTTTTCTTGAATAAGATTTGCTAAATCACTACCAGTTAGTTTAATAGGCTCCACTTTAACTTCAGAATTATTCTTTTTTAAATCTTCTAAGTATTGATAATTTTCCCAATCGGCGTACAAAGTATACTCATTTACTTTCTTACCTTCTTTAAATTCTTGAACTTTAAAACCTGCAATTTGAAGGTCGTGATATATCATACCCATTTTTGGAGTCCCCGTAAGGTCTAACTCTGTTCGTGGTCCACCACCATTTCCACCAGTAGTATTTCCACTACTTCCATTTGTAGTATCTCCACCGTTTCCACCTGTGGTATTTCCACTTCTGTCTTTTATATTATTGAGTTCTTGAATTAGGCCTTTTTCAGTTACTTTATACCTGTAAAAGATCCCTTGATACCGATCCCATTTAACATCTGTATCTATTAAGGTTTTATCATTTATTGCATTTACAATATTTTCCGATTGTTTTGATCCTGAAAAATTTGAACGATCAACATAACGTTGGAAACTTTGAGCATGCCCTAGAAGAATTGTTGCTCCACCGGACATATGGGGTAATGGATATTCATAATGTTTTCCATTAGAATCTTGGATATTATAACCAACCAACATATCTTTAAATAAAGGTGAACCACTTTCACCTGGGTTAACTCGCATATCTGCAGTTAAAGTCGTCTTTCCCTTAGTTGGTCTTAAATAGTTACTAAAATTGAAAGATGGAGAATATCCAGTATTAATATTTTCTTCAAGCTTATCAAACTTTATATCTTTTTTACTTTTTTGAAGATTCTCAGGGACAATATAAAAAGCAGCATCTATTCCCTGCTCGACAAACTTCTTTCTTTTCTCTCTTTTTACTATTCTTGAGAGCTTTGGCCAGACTACAAACTTTTTAATACTTGGACTGTAGAATGCAATTGATTGAGCTTTTTTTGGTTTTTCAATTGGTATGAGTTGATCATCATGAGCATTATCGATAATCGATTGTCCAAGTTTTACTTTTAGTTTTTCTCCATCTCCTGATACAAAAATACCATCGTCAGTGCCTAAAGTTACATGAGATGCAGTTCTAATATAATAATCATTTCCAACTTGAACAATATAACCAGAACCGGTAATAGTTTCATTCGAAGTCTCAGTTTTAATATTAACGAACCAATTTGGGTCATCAGCATAAACTGATGTTATTCCAATTAGAAAAATGGATAATATAAGTAGACATTTTTTCATAAAATCTAGGAACAAAACTAACCTCATCTATTACTCAACTATTCGACATTTATCTTAAAATCTTAAATAAAATGGCCCTAAAACGGGCCATAATTGAGTACAGTATTTTTACTTCAATGTACAAGTAGGTAATTTCTCTACAATACTAACAAGAGACTGCTTACAAAATTCATCTTTTTTATATTCTAATTCTCGAAAAGGTCTATAAGAGAATTCACTTTTTAAAGAATCATCCACTTTGAATATTTTAGATTTACCAATATCTGGTGAATAAAATCTTAATAATGTATCACATGATGTTTCTGCTTTTCTTTGCTCTTTGTATGCCGTTTTTTTAACATATCTACGATGTCCGAAAATGGCAGAAGGAACCATAACATGCCCACTTTTTACAAGCCTTGAATCTATTAGTTTAGTATTCATTTTATGAGAAATATCAGCGTGTTGTTTTCGTCTATCTACAGAAGGTGAATTCGATTTATTAATAAAAGTAATATTCCAGTTTTTCTCATAATAGGCGTTATCTTTGATTTCAACGAGTTGCTCCTGTCCTAAATCATCATGATACACATCAATATCACAAGAGTTTAACTTAATTTCTTTACAAGAAACAAAGAGAGTTAAAAGACTAGTCATAGTAATAAAGTTAAGTGATTTTTTCATTTTTATCTCCTTTTAGTTTTGTTTTATAGGCCACACTGATCGAGGTTATTTTCACCGGCGGTGCAAGTAATTTCAAAATCTTTATAAGAAATTCCATCTAAAGAATAGATACGAAGACTAAAATTATTTCTTAAGTCTTCCCTTGGAAAAAGTCTTTGCTTAAACAAATATGTTAATTTTCCGTATTGTTCTTTTACAATAGTACTGGCAACTTCATTTCCATTTTTTAACAACACCACAATTTGTCCAACTTCTGAGTCAGTACCTGTTAAATTTCCTTTAAGAATAAATTGTTTCTTATATTGATAGTCGTAATAAAAATCTAGTAATTCATGATGAATATTTACTCTATTTCTTTGTTGAGCATAATAGGTTTCCAAAGTAAAATCGATTTGATTAATCTGTCTCATTAAAGAGTTTCTTGTTCTCTCTAATTGCTGCACCAGTAAATCATCACTTGTAAGACCAAAGTTACTAAAAGTTAAAAGCAAAGCCGTCAAAAATAAGTTTTTCATAAAATTCTCCTATGTAATTATCTAAAATCAATCTAAATCAGATTTGAATTTTTTTTGAGTTACTTCGAAGTTACAATTTTTGTAATTGTCATTTTCATGTAATCAATTCATATGTAAGGATCGGTGACATCGCGAACATGACTCATGCTGCCAGTTTAAGCCTCTGATATAACTCAGGTTTGTAAACCTCAAGATATTTTCTAGGAGCTTCCATTAGGTATCGGTTTTTAATGAATAGA
>CAXPDR010000002.1:0-12514 GCA_964215955.1 Flavobacteriaceae bacterium | reverse complement strand
CATAAACCATTCATTCAACTAACTATAAAACTACTAGAGTTTTTTATTGAACGGGTTCCTTCTCATCTATTTTCGTATCCCGAAGGACACAAAACTTTTTTACTTAATTATTCAATTGTCAAAGATCGCTTTCAGACGCGAAAAGAACCTCTTATAAGCTACTGCTTATTTAGAAGTTTCTTTTGTTTCGTGTTTTCCAGTGAGATGCATATTAGATTTTTGGAGTTAATCCGTCAATAGTTTTTTTTATCTTTTTTCACTTTTTTTTTAGTTTTTTTTTTACCACAAAAATTATTTAGTAACTTTGAGCTAAAATTGCTTATAAGAAAGTGTGTATAGATAGGCTTTTCTTCCTAGGCTTTTTGCTTGTTCCAAGACTCTCGGTGTTGATGTGTAACCAGTATATATTGAAACATTATGCTTTTTAAGTTCTTCAAACATGGCCTGGTACAGAATATAAGAGAGTCCTTGACCTTGATAATCTTTACTCACAGCGATCGTCATAACATGCCCAATACCTTTATTAATAACAAAACCGATATGAGCTATTGGTTTATTAAATTCATCACTAATTGAATAAAACCAATCATTCTTAATCATATCTTTCATGAAATTTTTCATGAGTTTAATACTTTCTTTTTTATAAGAAACAACACTAGATGTTTCATTGTTATGAGTTTCAATTTCAAGTTCAATTATTTTTTTTAATTCACTTAACTTAGGAATAGTGATTTTAAAACCATCATTAAGCACTAGTCCTTTTATGTTAATCGCCCTAAGAGCAGTATTAGTATTTCCCTTAAGTTTATAGGCTTGAACATTGAAGCCAACGTTTTCTAATTCATTTATATATTTTTTATCTTTCACACTATAGGAAGTTTTTATGGAAACACTTTTATTATTAAAGAACTTTTGAATTTGTTTAACTTCACTTTGAATATTCTTATCGCTTCCTTTTAAAGTTAAATACCAACATTCTATATGCAATCCTTCAAAGGGACATTTATATAAGCTCGCTATGATAAAGGTCTTAATCCGCCCTTTATAAAACTCAAATTTCTTATACGTTTTTGGATCATCGAATCTTTCTTTTAATTTAAAAAGAAGATTTTTCTTTTCTTTAGAGTTTAATCTTTTTCCATGAATTGTTTTATAATCTCTATCTTGATTTTTAATAAAATAATCTTGAATAATCTTCATTTCTTTTCTTGTATACATAAGAAAACCATGACAAAAAAAAAGGCCTTTGAAAAGAAGGCCTTAGTATTAAAATAGAATTTAATAAATTAATTATGACTTTAGTGGGAAGCCTGCTTTATCGAGTGCCTCAACAACCTTAGTCTCACAGTCTTTAATTAGCTCACTAGTTAAGGTTTTTTGAGTATCTTCAATTTGAACCATAACTGTAACTGCATTTTCTTCTTCATTTAAGGAGAATACATCAACAATTTTTCTATCCACAATTTCCTTAGCTTTAACCTTCTTTAAAGCTGCAAGTGTATCTGTTGCTGGAGTTCCCTTTTTAACTAAAACGGTACAATCAAATCGAGAACTAGGAAATTTTGATATTGGTGCATACTTTCCTTTGGCTTTAAGTTCTCTATTTTGAAAATCTGTAAAATCGATAACAGCAAAAGAGAAGTTTCCTTTGGCTTTAAACTGCTTCATTATAAGCGGATGAGCTGAACAAATTACACCGTGAAATTTTCCCATAATTCTAACGTTTACATATTCATGAGGGTGAGCTCCAAACCATTCTTTATCAACAAGAGGGTTAGAAAACTTTCCACTATCCGTAGTTAAATCAAACGGAATATTCATTGCAGTTAAAAGTTTCTCAACAGTATTAATTAGTTCCACAAAAGGTGTTTCTTTTTTATCAAAGCTTCCAATTAGTAACTGATATCTTTCATTAGAAAAGTTTTTTGCATCTGGAAGATATGATCTCCCTAATTCAAAGAAATTAAATGAATCGTAGTTTTTAGCATTCACAGCTACTGTATTTAAAGCATGAGGAACCAAAGAAGGTCTCATTCTATCTGCATCCTTAGAAAGAGCATTAACTAACTCTAATTCTTCATTAAGATTAGGCCATTTAGCTTTTTCTAAAAGTTTTTTTCCGATCAAAGGATAAGTCATAACCTCTAAGGACTTTCCTTGCATCACCATAAAGTCTTGAACTTTCCTGTGCAAAGTCTTAGCACTATCAAAACGAGTGGTCTGTATATCAGTTTGAGGACTCACTGGAACAATATTATCGTACCCAATAACTCTTCCCACTTCTTCAAAGATACATGCTTCGTATTCAATATCTTTTGTGGTTCTAAAACTTGGAAGAGTAATCTCATACTCTCCACTATTATTTTTCACATCAAATTCAAGATGTTTAAAAATTGATAGTAACTTTTCCTCAGAAACCTCATGGCCAAGAACAGAACAAATTCTATCTTTTGAAGTTTTAATCACCTTAGTTTCAATGGCATTTAAATCTTCACCATCATATTCAGCTTTCCCAACAATCGTGGCTTCAGGACAAAGCTCTTTGATTAAAGCAAATGTTCTTAGTAATGTTTTGTAACATTGCTTAGAATCTAAGCTCTTTTCATATCTTTGAGATGAATCAGTTCTTAAACCTAAACGAGTTGAAGTCTTTCTCACCTCTTCAGCTGTCCAGTTTGCAACCTCAATAAAAACCTTTGTTGTCTCATCAGTAACACCAGAATTTAATCCCCCCATGATACCACCAAGGACTAACGGTTTTTCTGAATCACAAATAACTGTATCTGTAGGTAATAAGGCCCTATCAATTTCATCCAGAGTTTTGAAAGTATCTTCTTTTCCAACTCTTTTAATATGGATTGTATTATCTTTAATAGTCTCTCTATCAAAAATATGAAGTGGTATTCCCAACTCAAGCATAACGTAATTAGAAATATCAACGATATTATTAATTGATCGTAATCCACATGCCTCTAGCCTATTAACGATATGAGATGGTGTTGCCCCCACTTTTACATTATCAACAGATAAGCCCCAGTATGCTTTACAAGAAGAATCTTTTTCTACCTTAGGAACAATTGGAGATGCATCTTTAGTAAACTGAGATTCAATTTCTTTGATCCAGCCTTCGTTATATGGATTTGCAAGCTCAAGCTCATATGCAGCTGAAAACTCTCTAGCAATACCATAGTGTCCCCACAGGTCAGGTCTGTGAGTTAAAGATTTATTATCAACATCTAAAATCGTATCTGCTTTAAGTTTTAAATAATCGATCATTGGCATACCGACTTCAGCGTCTTCTGGAAGCTCCATAAGCCCACTTGACTCTTCACCAATCCCTAGCTCTACAGCAGAACAAAGCATCCCCTCAGAAAGATACCCTCTAATTTTTTTAGGTTCTAGAGTTAAACCATTTGGAAGAGTTACTCCTAATGGAGCATAAGGTATCTTTAAGCCTTCTCTAACATTTGGAGCTCCACAAACTACTTCTTTAGTTTCTTTACCACCAAAGTCAAAAGTAACAAGATTTAACTTGTCTGCTTCTGGATGTTTTTTTAGGGATTTAATTTGCGCAACTCTAATTGCTTTTAAATGACTAAAAGTTGTTTCAACACCTTCAACTTCAGCAGTTGTCATGGTGAAAGCATTTGCTAAGTCATCTGCATCTACGTTTGGTAATTTTACAAAATCATTTACCCAATCTAATGATATATACACGTTATTTTCCTTATCTTAAAAAGCTTTAAATTGTTTGTTGAATCTTAGGTCTCCAGAATGAAGATGACGAATATCTTCAATCATATGTTTAACCATAACAAGTCTATCCAGACCTAAACCAAAGGCAAATCCATTATACTCATTAGGGTCAATTCCTCCGGCCTTTAAAACATTAGGATGAACCATTCCACAAGGAAGTAATTCTAACCAACCACTGTGCTTAGATTCTCCCTTACCAGGCTTTTTCCATCTAATATCTAGCTCAAATCCAGGTTCAACAAATGGGAAGTATCCTGGACGAAGTCTGACTTCCATATCTTTTTTGAAAATCTCCTTTAAAAGAGTTTTCATAAAATAAATTAAATTTCCAACAGTGATATCTTTTCCAACCATCATTCCTTCAAGTTGATGGAAACACATTTCATGAGTTGCGTCTGTTCTTTCACATCTAAAAACTTTCCCTGGACCAACAAACTTAAAAGGCGGTTTTCTAGATTCCATTCCTCTCACTTGAATTGTTGATGTATGTGTTCTTAAGAGGTGCTCCATGTCTTTAAACCAAAAAGTATCTTGCATATCTCTAGCGGGATGAGTTTCAGGAATATTTAAGGCACCAAAATTATGAAAATCATCTTCGATATGTGGCCCATCTAAAACATCAAACCCCATAGAAATAAAGATATCTTCAATTTCTCTTTGAACTTGAGAAACAGGATGAAGACCAGCTGCTTGTAGCCCTTTATCCATAACAGAATCAGTTAGTGAAAAATCAATTTTATTTTTCTCTAACTTCTCGTTAACTTCTTTAACTTCAATTTCTTGAAGTTTATTCATAACCATTTTCTCAATGTCTTGTTTAATTTGATTTGACTTAGGTCCAATAGTTTTTCTTTCTTCAGGCGTTGCATCCTTAAGAGATTTTAAAATCTCTGCAAGACTTCCCTTTTTCCCAATAACTGAAGATTTTAGGGATAAAACATCTGCTTGTTTATCAAGACTTTCAATTTTACTTTGAAAATCGCTAAAGATTTGATCCATCTGTTGTAGCATCTACGTTTCCTCTATACATGGTTAATTTTACAGGACGTAGCGTAACAAAAAGAATCTATTTAGACAATGTGTGAATATGACGCAAACCTTCACCAAAAGGTTGCTGGAACCTTTTAGCAAAAAAAAAGGGGGCCTATCGTATGATGCCCCCACTGGTATAATTACATTTGTAAAATGTTTCGCATAATGTCTGTTTAAACAATCAAGTAGACTCTTGATTACCCATAGAAGATGGGCCGGCGCGCCTATCAATGTTCAAATATTAAATGTTGCCCTAAGCTAAGGCCCCAAATAAACCTCCCTAAAAGATATTTCCACCCCCCTAAATTGGCTCACCACCAAAATAGGACCCGCATGTTAAACGAAGCGCAACCTTGAACTTCAGAGGCAGAAACCTTTTCACCGTTTCGGCAACCTTACAACTCATATGGTTTCATCCACGTAGAGCAAGGCTTTGTTCCCCGAAGCTTTCGCTAACGGGTCACCGTTTCGACGGGTTTCGATCGTAGAAAGATTATAACGCAACGCAAAACTCAGCGCAATTAAATTTTTAAATTGTTAACGAATTTTGTTAAAAAAATGAATTTTTTCTTCGTGTTGATAGTCTGGATAGGTCCATGGGACTTTATGAAAGGTCTTTTCTTTAAAAAAATAAACTAATTCAGCATAAACTCCGTCGGATAAATAAATCCTATGGGAATAAGGTTTTCCAGTTGCCAACAAAACTTGCTCTTTTGCCACATAACCTACATCTATATTGATAGATCGTTTATCATTGTGTGAATACTCAATTTCTTTTTCAGTTGCCCATAATTTCAAGGGTACAAACTCGTCCCTACTTTTAACTTTATGTGAATAAAAAATGATTCGATGTAAATCATCTCCCATTTCTTTTGAATAATATTCTGTTAAAGGATTAAATTGAGGTTCAAAACTCTGTAGATCAGTTAGCCTCTCACCCACAACATTCTCTATCTCTTTCGTGCTAAACTTATTGAAATCATAAAGAACACTAAAAAAGAATTTTACATCTGTTGGTGAAAATAATTTACTCATAAAAGACTAAAGACTTCCAAGTTGTTCATAAAAGTCTTTAAGTTCCTCTTGGCTTACCAGCGCAGTACCTTTTTTACCGACAACAACACCTGAAGCACAGTTTCCAATCCATGCGGCTTCTTCAAGAGTTGCCCCACATGATAAAGAAGCTACAATAGCACTAATTGCTGTATCACCAGCACCTGAAACATCAAAAACTTCCCTCGCAAGAGTTGGTATAGTTTTAATTTTGCCATCACCATCTTTCTTATCAACGATGGCCATACCTTCTGAGCCAAGAGTAATAATAAGCTTCTCAAGACTTAATTTATCTAACAGAATTTCTGAAATTTTAGTGATATCTGTTTCATTATAGCCAAGAGATTTAACCATAAGCTCACTTTCTAACCTATTTGGTTTTAAAAGGTGTGCGCCTCTATAAAACCTGGGATCTGTGGTTCTAGAAGGGTCAATTGAAACAAATTTACCAGCTTCTTTGGCTACAGCTATGATCTTCTCTGAAAACTCCTGACTGAATAACCCCTTACCGTAGTCTTCAAGAACAACAGTACTATGATCTTCAATAAATTCAGAAATCCTATGAACTAAACTATTTAAGGTAACTTTACTTAAAGAAGCTTTCGTTTCATAGTCAACTCTACAAACTTGTTGAATATCTGTAACAACCCTTTCTTTAAAAGTCGTCATTCGATCTTCACACCTTACAACACCCCAAGTAGACAAAGAATGTTCTTCAAGTAAGTCTTCAAGAATATTTCCATTTGGATCATTTCCAATGACACCACATATGGTAGAGCTAACATCCAAACTTTGCAGATTGTCTGAAACATTCGCAGCTAATCCAAGTTTATTCCATTCTTCAAATACTTCTACAATAGGAACCGGTGCTTCAGGAGATATCCGACTTACACTTCCCTTAGTATATTTATCAACTCCAATATCCCCAATAACTAGCACTGGCTTGATTTTATTAAATTGAGATATTATTTCATTAAATCTTTTTTCACTGATCATAATTTGGTCCTTTTATTAAATTTATCCTGAACCAATAGAATTGACAAAATTTTATGCTTTTAGTTCTGAGACTTGTTTGATTTTATCCACAATTGCCTCAACAACTTGAGGAATACTCAGACTCGTAGAGTCAATCTCAATCGCATCATTCGCTTTCTTAAGAGGTGCAATTTTTCGATTTTGATCCTGGTCATCCCTAGACTTTATATCTTGAAGAATTTTTTCATAATCATACTCAACTGATGAGTCTGACTCTTTCAACTGCTCAAGTCTTCTTTTTGCTCTAATATCTGCATCTGCTCTAAGATAGAACTTCAAAACAGCATTGGGAAAGATAACTGTTCCAATATCTCTTCCTTCTAAAACAGAAGGTCTTTCTACAGCAATACCTCTTTGAAAGTCTTTCAAAAAACTTCTGACTTCAGAAACTTGACTGTATTTAGATGCCAAGGCTGAAACTTCGTGATTTCTAATAGCTTCAGTTAAATCAACTCCATCTATAACGACTAATTCATTATTGCTTTTTGCATACTCAAAGTTCATTTTTTCAAGAAAACTTTTTATTTTTGAGCTTTCACTTGCCTGTATATTTTTTTGATCAAGTACCAATCCTATTGCACGAAACATGGCACCAGTATCAAGGTAGGTTAAATTACATTTCTCTGAAATTATTTTTGCAATTGTTGATTTACCACTTCCACTTGGACCATCAATAGCTACAACTCTCGCTTTTTTACTCATTATATTAAACCTTCAATTTGTAGTTTTATATTTTTCTTCAGTTTTAAGTTTCGATATTCTGACTCATTTCTAGCCAACAGTAAAATAGGATTCATAAAGTCGGTAATGTTTCCATTAACCTGCTCTAAATGACTACCAAGACTCCACCTTGGGTAATCATTACACTTATAAGCCTGAACCTCGATTAAACTTGAAAATAAAAAGTCATATCTTTCATCATAATGACTTACGTATTCTTTGAAAAGATTCATCTCTTGCTTAGGATCCCATGAAGCAAGATTATTTTCACTTTTGAATTTAGAAATTTGTTCAATAATTTTTTGTCTTGAATTTAGTAATTCAAAGATGTCAGCATTTATACTACTTAACTCAATTCTTAAATTATTTAAAGATTTACTCATTAGATTTTTCTGATAATTTGCTTATATGCTTTTCTAACTTTATCCAAGTATTGATTTTTTTGGCCCACAGGAAGTTTTCTTCTTAAACGACCTCTAGTCCAGCCTGGTCCCATGTTATAGGCTACTGTAGCATATTTATGACTATTAAATGTTTTTAATAGGGATTTTAAATAAATAATTCCAAGTTCAATATTCATGAGTTTTCTAACATGAGATTGTTTATCCATTTTTTTAACTTTATAAGGGAAATATTCATCGATATTAAAATTATCTTTTTCAACTAATAGCTTATTTCCCTTAGAACGATAAACCTTATAAATAAACTTTCTCGTTTCTGGCATAATTTGCATTAAACCTCTTGCTCCGGCCCAACTCTTTGCGGAGAAATCAAAATTACTTTCAGTCCACATAACAGATAAAATCCATATTGGATCGACCTGATGAGCTTCTGATAGTTTTAATACGGCCCTGACATAACTTTTAGCTTTTTTACTTAGATATCTCGGTAATCCAGTCAAAATTTTTGTTTCTGCATCCAGTTTTGAATAACTATCAAAGAATGATAAGTTTTCTAAATAAAACCCAAGTCTAGTATCGGAGTATGAATAATTCATAGTCTTATCTATGATATCTTTGACGTCTAATTTTTCCTTAAGTTCAACTTTATCATTTAGATCTGTAGATAACTTCATTACTGAAGATAACTCAGGATAACTAATTAAATGAGGTTTTAAATTTAAACCGATTACGACAAATAAGCACGAAAGTGCTAGTAAAGTAATAAAGGCTTTAACGCTCTTACTAGAAAGGCTCTTAAACGATAACTCGCTGCATGTTAACTGTATGAAATTTTCCATGGGCCGATTATTAGCTTACTTAGATCTTAAAAGTAAATAAATTTATTGTAATTAAGCTAAAAATTACAGATCATAACAATGTTAAATTTTGCAAAAAGGATGGAGTCTTATGCCTGAATCAAATAATTTTAATTATTTAAGAGATGAAAAATCAAAATACCTAACACAACACAACAAAAACCCTGTAAATTGGTATCCCTATGGACCTGAAGCACTACAAAAGTCCACTAATGAAAACAAACCTATTTTTCTATCAATTGGATATAGTTCTTCGCATTGGTGCCATATTATGGCGGAAGAGTCCTTTTGCGATGACGAAATTGCAGATATTCTAAATAAAGAGTTTATTTGTGTAAAAGTAGATAAAGAAGAGCTACCAGAC
The DNA here is from genome assembly GCA_964215955.1 of Flavobacteriaceae bacterium. Lineage (GTDB taxonomy): Bacteria > Bdellovibrionota > Bacteriovoracia > Bacteriovoracales > Bacteriovoracaceae. The sequence continues at coordinate 3,296 of CAXPDR010000002.1, read as the reverse complement.
TTAGATAGCTACTATCAACTGGCCTGCCAAGTAATGAATGGAAAAGGTGGTTGGCCGCTAAATGCATTCCTCACCCCAGAAATGAAACCATTTTTTATAGGTACATACTTTCCTAAGACACCGCAAGAGGGTATTCCAAGCTTCAAAGAACTAATTGTAAACTTATCCAAAGCCTATAAAGAAGATTTTGAAAATGTTAGCAAAAATTCCAATCAAATTAGCGAAACCCTTCTTCAACCCCCAAAGGTTGAAAATAAAGTTCAGTTTGACGGTCATTATCCAAATGCAAATTCTGTCTTAAATGCATTAAAAAATTATCAAGATGATGAGTTCGGTGGCTATGGTGTTGAGCCAAAATTTCCTCACTATGCGTTTTTAGAATGGGCCATTGAACACATGCTTGAAGGTATAGTAACTGAGGAATTTGGAAACCATATAATTAAGACAATTGAAAATATGCTTATGGGCGGTATTTACGACCATTCCAGAGGTGGAGTTCACAGATATGTAATATCTAAAGATTGGAAAATACCTCACTTTGAAAAACTTTTATCTGACCAAGCAGGGTTAATTAAACTCCTATCAAAGGCAACACTAGTTTATCCAAGCCCACTTCTATATGATGCCCTTATTCAAACGATTGACTTCCTAGCAACAGAGATGATTTCAGACCAAGGTACATTTTTCACTTCTCAAGATTCAGACTCTGAAGGAGTTCAAGGACTTTATTATACATTTACCAAAGATGAATTTATCGATTCAGTAGTCCAATTCGACGAAACTCTATCGGATAAAATGGAAGATATCCTAAAATGGTTTGATATAAAAGACGAAGGACATATGTCCAATCAACTTAATATAATAGCTTTAAATGAAAGTTTTAAAAATGAATTTTACACTCCAGAAGGGTGGGATATTGTAAGAAAGGTAAGACAATCACTTACCGAAGCAAGAAAGCTTAGATTCCCTCCAGGAACAGATACTAAATCTGTCGCATCCTGGAATTTCCAAGTTTTAACCTCGCTCTTGGATGTTATTCAATACTGTCGAATAGATGCTATATCAAATGCAGCAAGAGACCTATTTGGAAAAACTCATGAAAATATTCAGAAAGCATTTTTCTATCAAGATGAAGAAGGAAAAGCTCGAATAAAAACAACAACGACGAGAGAAGGGCATGTTCCATTGTTTGAAGATTATGTGTTCTTTGCAGAGCTTAGCTTTAGAGCGTATGAACTCTTTGGAAGTGAAAACTTCTATATCAATGGTAAATCCACGATCGACTTCATAAAATCAAACTTTTTCAAAGACAATATTATATTTACAAGAGCAATAGCCTTTAGTGATACTGAAGGTTATGACAATATTCATACTCCAATTTTTGACCAATCCTATAAGTCACCTCTTTCAACTCTCATCACCATGCTTAGAAAGTGGTCTTTGATAGAAGCAGATTTTAAGGATTTTCTTGAAGAGCTCAATAACACGATTGACAGTCTAACTCACCTAAGTCTTCAAAACCCACTTGCATTTGGAGAAACTTTAAGAGCACTAGTCTATCCAGACGAGGCATTTAGAAAAATAGAAGTTCCACTAAAATGGTTAAAAAATAGAAGCTTTCACCCCTTCTTTGGGAATTTCTCTGTAAGGTTTGCCTTAAAATACCACAGAGAAGAAAATGAAAAGTGGCAAATCTGGAATAACAAAGAATGTGAACTCCAAGGAGATGGTATTGAGGACTTTAAAAAAGCTTTCGCTATGCCGGTAGAAGAAGCCTAGTGAATGACATTTTAGCCGACTTAAAAGTTTGTGATTTGAGTTCCAAATTGCCAGGACCAATGGCAACATACCTCCTAGGAATTCAAGGGGCTCAAGTCACAAAAATAGAAAATACTTTAAAACCTGACAGTTTTTCAATTTACGATGAGAAAAACCCACAGTTTTTTGAATGGTATGAATCCTTAAATAAGAATAAAAATATTTTAAAAATCAATTTTGAAAATGACTTAACCAAACTACAAGAGTTAATAAAAGACAGTGATATACTCTTTATTCCTCATAACAGTTTTTTTTCTCGTCTAATAAGCTCAATAAAAACTAAACCAAAAGTAATTATTGAAATAGCTGGTGATAAAAATGCGACTCCAATGCATGACTTAAATGCACTTGGCTTAACCAATAGTTTTAGATTTCACTATAATAAAAACGAATCACCTCCATACCTACCTTTTGCAGGAATAAGTTTCTCACAATATATGGCAATGGCAGCACTTGCATTGCTCAGAAAAGCCGAGAATTCTAAAACGTCTGAACATCAGATCATATACCTTGCACAGACAACACCTCTAATTCTTGATGTTCTGGACTTCAGCAAGGACGAAGAATTTAATTTTCTACATAATGGAAAATACCCCTGCTACAATATTTACAAAACTAAAGACCATCAGCCTATATTTTTAGCCGCTATTGAAGATAAGTTTTGGAACGAATTTGTTGAATTATTTGAGTTAAATCTTCAATCATCGGATAGATTTAGCCTTAATGAGGAAATATCGAATCAAATCAGAAAAAAATTTGCAAAGCTTACCTCCGATGAGGTAAAAATGGTAATCAAAGATAAATCTATCTGTTTAACGGTAGGCAACATTAAGGATAAATAATGACAAAACAAGTAATCGGATTTCACTACACTTTAAAAGATAAAGATGGGAATATTATTGATACATCACAAGACACAACTCCACTTCTTTTTCTTGAAGGTTCAGGACAAATTATCCCAGGACTTGAAAAAGAGATTGTTGGATTAAATATTGGGGATAAAAAGAATGTTCAAGTAAAAGCAGCTGACGCTTACGGTGAAGTGATCCCTGATCTTCAAATTACAGTTCAAAAAAGCCAATTTCCACCAGATAAAGACCTTCAAGTTGGAGACCAGTTTCAGGTAAATGAAGATCCAAATGCACCTATCTTTACAGTTGTTGGAATCGAAGGTGAAGAAGTTCATATTGATGGAAATCACCCAATGGCAGGTCATGACTTATTCTTTGACATTGAGTTAACTGAAAAAAGAGAAGCAACTCAAGAAGAACTGGATCATGGTCACGCACATGGTGAAGGTGGACATCACCACTAAAATCCAAAGACATCTTTTAAATAAAAAAAAGCACTCTATTGATCTGTACCCCATTTTTGGGACACAAATAAAAAAGCCCCATCTGTGATATGATGGGGTTTGTTTTTTAGGAGTACAGAAAATGCATGAACTATCAGACTATCAATTACGTAAATTACTCAAA
>CAXPDR010000001.1:0-44995 GCA_964215955.1 Flavobacteriaceae bacterium | reverse complement strand
TGTATAAAGATTCGACAATTATGTCCTATCCTTATTTCCCAGCGAAAATGTCCTACTTAACGCATTAATATTATTATTCTCAGGTACTCAAAATCCTGGAGAATTAAATGGGAAAAGTAAGCATGGACGCGAAACAATTAAAAATCTATCGGCTTGGATGTGAAGTTCTAGCAGGAAAACTATCAATCAAAGAGTTCTCTGAGCTCATCGGAAAATCCTACAGACAATCTCAAAGAATTGTTAAACGAATTGAAGAAGAAGACTTCTATGGTGTTTTTCACAAGAACTTAGGAGCAAAGGTTCATAATAAAACTCCAGAAAGACTAGAAGCCTTAATCGTTGATTTACTAAAATTTAAATATAATGGATTTAACCTTACTCATTTTAAGGAGATGATTGAAAAGTATGAAGGAATTAAGATATCCAAAAGCTCTCTCCATAGAATTGCTTCAAAACACAATCTCGTTAAAAATCCAAGACGAGTAAAAAGAAGATCATTTAAACCTAGAGCAAGACTTCCAAGGGAAGGGATGCTTATTCAGTTTGATGGTAGTGAACATATTTGGTTTGGAGACCATAAAAGCGACTTAATTGCAGCTATTGATGATGCCACAGGAAAGATCATTGCAGCTGAATTCTTTTACGGAGAGAAGTCTCTACATTGTATGAAAGTAATCAAGAAGGTTGTAGATGATCATGGTATTCCCGAAGCTTTTTACATGGATCAAGCTGGAATCTTTGGAAAGGTAGACCGAGATTGGGAATCACAAATAGCAAGAGCATTCGAGCAACTTAATATACAACTTATTCTCGCAAGTTCACCACAGGCTAAAGGACGTGTGGAGAGACTTTTTAGAACTCTACAAGATCGACTTATAGCAGAACTTAGCTTTTATAATGTAACGACAATAGAAGAAGCTAATAAGTTTTTAAGAGAGTTCATAGAGCGTTTTAATAAGCAATTTGGAGTCACACCAAAAGAAGAAGAAAAGGCTTATAGAAGAAATGTATTTGGCAGGACTGAGTTGATTCTTTGTAAAAAAGAAAGACGTAAGATTGGAGTTGGAAATATATTCTCTTACGAATCAGTAACTTGGCTTATTGATAGTAAAAAGTGTTATCGAGGACGGGAGGTGAACATTAATACCCACGTTGATGGAAGTCAGAGCTTTGATATCATGGGAAAAGAAATAAAACCTAAGCCGATTAGGTCGATTCGTACATACGGTTACAACAAGAGGGCCGTATGATGCAGACAGTAGGACATAATCGCTGGGAAACTAACCGGACATAGTCGCTGGGATTCAACATAAGCAGTTATGAGTGTCTAAAATATATACACCCATAGATAATTTCTTCTCACTCCCTACAAGCTCTTAATATCTAAAGCTATTCTTAAAATATGATGAATAAAACAATTTTATTTTTAAGTTTTATAACAATTTCAAATGCATACTCAGCACAGTTTCAAAAGTCTGAAATTACTTATCTAAATCAGAGTGAAGCATCCATTATTTTAAGCTCAAATGATCTTCTCATGCAAACCTTCTCTCCCCTGGATAAGGCATTAAGAGCAAATAAAAAAATTAACGACCAAGATTTTGTTACTTTTCAAACCCAAGGAGCCGAATCTTTTTCACCTGAGGACCAAGATAAAATAGCTCTTGCTCTAAATAAAATATCATCAGTATTTAAAATGGAATTACCACTTCCTAAGAATATTAAATTTATCAAATCAAATAACCAACATGAATTTGGTTTTTCATATACAAAAGATAATATTATCATTTTAAATCAGAATGAGTTTGAAACCTCCAATATAGAGTTCACTCGCTTAATCGCCCACGAATTATTTCATGTCATGACGAGACATCTCCCTGCCATTCGTACCGATCTTTTTAAACTTATTAATTTCACACCTATAGGAACTTTTGATGATGTTTCAGAAGATATTGATCCGAAACGAGTTACCAACCCTGATGCTTTTTATACGGAATACGCAATAGATATTACTTCTAATGGAGAAGTATTTACTGTTACCCCCTTTATTTTAGCCACACACAGTATAGAAGAGATAAATTTTGACAAAGACTTTGATTTTGGAATGAAGCTAGTTAATATTGAGTCTGATGAAGAATATAGTGAATACGCATACGATGAAGATAGTAAGTTAAAAATATTTGAGCCAAAAAATACCAATTATACAGACCTGGTGGGACAAAATACAAACTACATAATTCACCCCGAAGAGGTTATGGCCGAGAATTTTTCATTAATGATAATCACCAAAGTTTTCCCGCAAGAAATAACAGTTAAAAACCCAAGTTTACTGAAATCAATCGAAACTTATTTTGAATATTCTAAAAAGTTCAAGTTAATTAACAACTTAAATATTTTCATAAATGAACTAAACTCGATTTTTGGAAAAAATGTCATATTAAAACAAATATCGTCTTGTGGGTTCACAATGACAGAGGAAAGACTTACTTTTTGTAAAAGCGATTTGGATTATTTCTTAAAGCTTTCCGACCAAAAACTTGCTCTTGAACAGCTTGAAAACATATTTGCTCATGAATACGCTCACTCCCTACTTGATTATGGATTAACAAATCAAGCAATCACTTTCTCGGAAGAGCTTATAAGCGTAATAATTGAAAAAATACTATCGGAACAGTTAGGAAATCATCAGCTTGTACGAAATTTTTATTTTAATATTTATGGACCACATTATGAAGATCTAATTACGATTGAAGACATTTATAGAGAAGATATATCAACGGTTCTCTCCTCCTTAGAGCATCTAAACACAGATACCCTGGGGGCAAAGCTCTTAGTTTTAACTAATCGTCCATTAAGATCTGAAATTTTATTAAAGATCCCTGAGATCTCAGGAGCAGATAATACTGCAGAATACCAACGATTACTAAACCAACGAGTTGACTTCATGAATAGATCGTATCAAGAAGGTTTAAATAACTGGAGCAATTACAACTGTATTAATAGAGGGTATAGTCTTGCAGACTCTAATCTGAAACTTAAAAATGTCTTCTCTCATCGAGGACTAACAGGTTCTTTAAAAGCTATTAATCAAGTTTGTGATGAAGAGATGATACAGACTTTATTTAATAATTTCTTAAATAATATTATAAAAATATAAAATACGACTATATCAGCTTTTTCTTTTCTTTAAAAAGCTAAGTGAGATCCCCACTATTATCAATGAAATACCAATCATAGCTTTAGAACCAGAATCTATCTTCCCAGTAAAATAATCAATCGTAGTTCCGCATATTATTTGTCCAGAAATAAAAAAGATTGAAGTTTTTAGAACTCCAATACGTGGTATCACGAAGCTTGTAATAATAACAAAGCAAGCACCTATACATCCTCCCAAATAACCATAGTAGGGAATGTCTTTCATTTTAGAAAATGAATTAAAGTCCAAAGTGACAATAACAAGAAGTATACTAAAAATCAGACCTGACAAGTGATTTATTATAGATGCCATAATCGAACCAGATTCTTTGCCAACACTACCTATTAACGAACGATTTACTCCCAATATAGCTCCACCAAGCATGGCAAATAGAACCATTAAAATAATTTCAACCATAAATGAGAACTCCTACGCCTAACAGAATAAAAGTCGCTTGTATGATATCAATTACACTAATTTTTCTGACCTCACTTCCAAAAAGACCAAAAATGTCATTTGCCCAACCATAAAAGATTTGACCGCATACAATTGAACCTACAGTTCCAGCAACACCAAGTTTTGTGTTTACACAATAGCCAATAATCACTACCGCTAGACATCCAAAAACTCCAACAATATGAGTCCAATTAAAAGAGTAATGATAGCCTACGCTTGTTTTAGTTTTTGGCATGATAAAATATATTAGCACTACTGTGATCAGCCCAATAATATGTACAATCACACTCCCCGATGTTGCTCCAATGTATTTAGCAACAATTCCATTGAAGTAGACCATAAAACCTAGAAGAATCCCGCCAAAAATGGCCAATAATGATGTTAATGTACTTGTCATAATAATCTCTTATATTAAAGAAAGTCTAATCGAATTAATATTCAAATGTTAAGAGGAAATATGAAAACATACCACACTTTTTTTTTTGATTTGGATGACACTCTTTTAAACTTTAGTGAATCAGAAGTATTGTCTTTTAAACATACCGTAGAACTTCTAAAAATTGAAACTCCTTTTGAAAGTCTTTATTCATTTTACAAAATTGAAAATTCAAAATTATGGGATGCATTTGATAAAGGGCTGATCAGTAAAGAGACTCTAAAGATTCAACGTTTTAAAGCCCTAATAGACAAGTTTCACCTACCTCATAGCCCTGAGAAAATGAGCCAGGTCTACTTGGAGACTCTTCCCGAAACAGTTGTCCTCCTAGATGGAGCGATTGAGCTTTTGCAAGCATTAACAGGAAAAGCTCAAGTTGGTTTAATCACAAAAATACGATACCAAAAAGCCCTATCCATACTTTTGAAATCAAATCCCTAAATGAGTTAAAAGAGAAGTTGAGTCAATAAAAAATTGCTCCCAAAGTAAATAGTTATTTTAGTACTACTTTTATAATCACAATCTAGCTAGGAAACCTATCAAATTCTTGGATATTAGATGATTTTTTTTCCCAATTAGCTTTACTTGCCATAAATAAATGAGCTGTAGGTTTAATTTCAATAGGAACATCTAAACTACCAGCAGGTACAACCAATAGTTTACCTTCATCCTGAACACTAGGAAGGGCTGCCCCACAATTATTGCAAAAGCTCTTGGTATGTCTTGTTCCTGGCAAGTTGAAAGTTTTTATAAATTCTCTACCTGACAACCAATTCAATTTTGCAGTTGAAGAAAAAAGATTTGCAGCGTGACCCGAGCCAGTATCCTTTTGACAAAATTTACAATGGCAAAAGAAAAAGTTCTGAAAGCCACCTTTAACCTCAAATCCTACCTTTTCACAAAGGCAAGATCCCAGATATTTAACACTCATAGCAAACTCCTAATATTTTTTCCGATTATAAATTTTAAAGTATAAAATAAACCTTGTAAAAGTAAGAGTTTTTATAGGTTGGTGACAAAAGATAGATCGTAATCAACGGTAAGCTCTTAATGATATGAGATATGTGTTACTTACGAACTAGCTGTAATCTTTAAGCCTACAATTGAAATGACCAATAGGGATAGGAAAAATAATCGTGGTAAATTTATGGGTTCCTTAAAAAAGAGTACACCTAATACAACAGCACCTACAGTTCCAATCCCTACCCAAATAGCATAGGCAGTCCCTAGAGGTATCACTTGGGTTGCTCTAGCAAGTAAGTACATACTCCCAACAAGGGTAATAGCAGTAAACAAGCTTGGACCTAGCCTAGAAAAGCCATTAGAGAGTTTTAATCCAATTGCCCAACAGACTTCTAACAATCCAGCAAATAATAACATTAACCATGCAGATGACATAATTCAACTCCTTTATCCTTAACTGTTAAAGGCGTCGTCTTATCTTATTCGGGTACGGCGCGTGCTCGTCCGAGCACTAGATTGTGCTATTTGATTATATCAACCTTTCAAATCAAATTCTAGACCTTATTTTTACAGAATAAGAGTAAAACACAAATCCAGAATTAAACTAAAAACCTATTGTTAAATATTTCTTAACCATTGAATAAATTGAGAAACGAAAACGTTTTGATTATCAACTCCCTCCTTAAAGTTAAAATTATGATCACCATAAGTTGTGTATATACTAACCTCTTTTCTAATCTTTGGTAATTCTTGATAAATCTGTCCTATTTCACAGTAAGGATCGTTAATTGAAATTGATATTTGAATTTTAGAATAACGTCTTAATACCTCTTTATATGTTTTCATAAAGCTCTCCCGTTCACTGCAATTAGGCGTAATTAGTCCCAATGCAAAACTCTTTAGTTTAGTTTTAGCTAATACTCTTGAACCAAAACTTTTAGCAGCTATAACAATATCTTTTTTCATATAGTTATATTTAGTTGAATAATATTCAATTATTTCATGAACTTCTTTTATTTCTTTAATAAAGTTCTTAGATGGATCTTTTCTTTCAGTAAAAAACTTCCAATTAAAACGGACAACATGATAACCAGACTCAGTTGCATCACGACTAATTTTTTCAAATAATGGCTTTCTCATAGAATACTTTTTGGCCGGGATTATCACAAGAAGGCGTCCATTCCCTTTACCTTTTGGAAAGTCTTCGATGACTTCATTACCCATGGCGCTTAAATTAAAAGAACTACAGCTTGTTAATAGTATTAAAATACCTAAAAAACACAATTTCATGGCCTCTCCTTATTATATTTAAAACCTATTTAACAAGAAAACATAGTACAGAAAAACTATTTAAATTTACTTTATAATATAGTTTTACTATATTATAAAAATGAACTTATACCATCTTAAGTACTTCTGTGACGCTGTAGAACTTGGTTCTATTGCTAAGTCAGCACAGGCCAACAACATTACACCAGGGGCCGTGAGTCAAGCCATTATTAAACTCGAAGATCATTTCAAGCAGAACTTAGTTCTTCATAAAAAGAAATCTTTTAATGTAACTTCACTTGGTTTGGAGCTTTATAACTCATCCATTCCACTGTTATCAGATTTTCAGCACCTATATAATAAGATTTCTGAAGGTGAATCAATGGATGGAGAATTTAAATTCATTACTCAGCAAAGCATCGCAGAAAGTATTCTTTCACCCTTTCTAAAGAAATTTAAAACTAAGTATTCGAAAACCTTACCCAAAATGATATTGGGGAATACATTAATCAATAAGGATAAATTGAAAAATAAGTCAGTAGACTTTGCTATAACTCTTAATAACACAAACTATGATCAAGTCAATTCAGAGTCTATTTACAAAGGAAACTTTGTTCTGTACCAATCAAAAAAATACAAACACAATCCACTCGAATTTCTCATAACAGCAGAAACCCCGGAAGTTAGAAATTTCAAGAACAACTATAGAATGCGCTTTAAATCATCTCCCCTAGTTGCTCACGAAGTTAGCAGTTGGGGACTTTTAAAAAGAATGGCCGATGAAGGAAATGGAGTTGCATTAATCCCCGACTATTTACTCACGAACAAAGAGAAGAAAAATATTCTTAATCTCAATATAAATCTTTCATCCTATGAAATACTAATCTTACATCCTAACTCAAGACCACTAAGTTTAAAATCAAGTATTTTCATAAGTGAGCTAAAAGAATTTCTCTTAAACTAATTTGTAAATAAACTTCACATCAAGCTATTGTAAACATGAAATTGAGATTTTTGAATTTTTTCAAGACTTTATAAAATAAATCAACTATTCTCAATCTCACTAAGGAATTCTATGCAAGGTCAAATTTTAACATCAGGTCCAATCTCAAAACAACTGTGGTCGTTAGCTTGGCCAATGATGTTATCAGTATTCTTTCATTCACTTTATAATATTGTAGATGCCTTTTGGGTTTCAAAACTTTCTGCTTCTGCAATCGCGGCAGTTTCAATTTCACAAATTGTTTTATTTGTAATGATGAGTTTAGCCATGGGTGTCTCAGTAGGTACGGCGGTACTTGTAGGGCAGAACATAGGCGCTGAGAATAAATTGGAAGCGCAAAAGGTTTTAGCTCAAGGTTTTTTACTTATTATCATTGCAGCTTTATTTTTCACCAGCATAGTCCTTTCCCTAAAAGAACAATTACTTATTTTATCAGGAGCTGTAGGTGACATTTTTCCCCTGGCCGTTCCTTACTTTACGATTGTAACAACTGGATCCATCCTTAGTTTTCTTATGATGAAAACTTCCATAACCTTTAATGCGCAAGGAGATAACTTCACAGCGACTAAGCTTTTTGCGGTATCCACCATCGTTAATATAGTTTTAGATCCCTTATTTATTTTTGGATATGCAGGTTTACCGAAGTTAGGCATAGCAGGAGCCGCTTATGCCACCCTCATTTCACAATTGGTTTTCCTTTTTCTCGCAATTCCAATTATTATGAAGCCTACAATGATGGTTCCACTCAATCTCAAATTTTTACGGATCAGATGGAATTCAGTAAAACAAGTTATAGATATTGGTTTTCCAGCTTCCCTTAATCAGGTGTTGAATCCTCTCGGTTTTGCAGCTCTTATGTATCTTGTTTCTGAATCTTTTTTTGAGCCAGGTGCAGCTGCTTTTTCGATTGGTTTTCGAATTGAGTTTTTTGCATTTATTCCAGCTATTGGGTTTGGCTTCGGTGCTATGTCTATGATAGGACAAAATATTGGAGCAAAACGACTAGATCGAGTTAATGAAATTCTCAAGAAGTCAGTCATATATGGTGGTGGAGCGGCCTTTATTTTTACGCTGCTAGCTTTAGTATTTTCGTCCCAAATAATAAATATCTTTACGAAAGATCCAGAAGTTGTCGACTACACTCTACTCTATTTTCGTATAGTTCCAATTGGATATATTTTCTTTGCAATAGCTTTTATAGAAGCAAATATTTTCCAAGGCATTGGCCGTTCTTGGCCCGGTTTTTGGATCACTTTGGCAAGAGTTACTATTTCTATTATTATAGCATTCCTAAGTCTCAAGTTACTTAATTTATCAATCAGTTCTGTATGGATTGCAATAGTAATAGGTAGTGTTGTTTCATCAATATTTGGTTATGCTTGGGTTAGAAAAGCAATTGAAAATGCGCAACCGGTTGATACACCGACTCAACATGAATTTGAAAAAGCCTAATATTTTTTCACCTACTAAGAAACTCTCTTAAAGACATCGTCTTGAGGATATGCTCTTCTCCCTTTTGGTACTCTAAAGAGTTGTAGAATTCTACAATGTAATCATCCATTTTCTGTTCTGGATCAATTTTGAAGCTACTTCTTGCCTCTTCATTTAAAAACATTTTATAAAAATACTGATCAACTGAGATAATTTTTGGTTCATTTCCAAAATCAAAATCGTAAATAAAATGTCCTTTCATTAATAAAACATGAAATCGCCAATTTCTCTCATTTGCACTGTACTGAAGAGATGGCGTTCTTGCATGTAGAGCATTAACCTGACCAAAAACAGAAAGACCTTTGTTTCTTAAAACCAAGACCTTTGCATCGCTTATTTTCAAACTCTTAGCTTCTGCATAAGTAAGTAGTTCTCTAATATTTTCACCACATCTTTGTGCCCGGTATTCGCTATAATAAAGTTCATTAAACAGGTTATTAAATTCAATTGAAGCCAAAGAGTTTAGACTAAAAAATAAAGATACTATAGTTAGGAATTTCATCAATCTTTAATAATATCATCAACGGAAGTGGTCAAATCCGACTATAAAAAATATATAACTTTTTTATTATCCCCCCCTTTTCTTAATTCGCCACACCAAAAACATTAGAATGTACTGCCATTCAAGAAATAAAGGTCGAACTGAATACTATTGCTGAGGAATATAAGGTTGTTTAGAGATGACCTAAAGTTAACCTTGATGAATTAGACCTGCTGCTATATTTAAGCCGCAAAAAAAATTAAGTTTAGAATTTAGTAGTTCCTTTTCTATCCATGCAGACATAAAAAACCCCTTATGTATTAAATAAGGGGCTAATTAACTTAGTCTTTATGGCCGAGGCTCGTTTCTCTTAGTTATTTTTTGAAAATGTACAACCCGAGAAGTTAATTGTAAATGTCTCTTCTCCAACAAAGCAACCAGGGTCAGAACACTCTTTGAATACATACTTAACATTTTGTGTATTATAGTAAAAATTGATATAGGATTGACCATTCATTACAGCATTAGGCTTACCAATCTTATAAGTATCTTTATTTTTCTCTTCAGAATATTCTTTCGATTTAATATCACCAATTCTATGACTTAATCTTCTATCAGATTTTTCTTCATAGATCCCTGTGAAATAAAAGCTTCTATTAATAGATTCACGAATAATTATATCTTTATAAATACTATCTTCTCTAAATGATAGAAGTCCAAAGTCTTTAACTGCAACATCACATTTAGCAACCATTTTATCATTCTCTTCATTAAAATATTGAATCTGATCCATTGTTACATCTGTTGGTTTAGATACAACTATAAGTTTAGCATCATACCCAGGTCCATCAAAATCATACACATCTAGATCATATGTACCGTCTGTATATCCTTTCTGAATAATTGCTTGTTTTCCTTGGTATCTCACCCGATCCCAAGAGTAACAAATACGATCTTGTGTATTCTTTTTTAATTCACACTTAGGAAGTTCTACTTTCCCACTTGATTCCTTTGCGCCAACTCCCTGAATAGAAAAGAATGAGGTAAGTAAAAGTACTGAACTAATTGTTTTTTTCATAATGTCTCCTTATTTTTAATTATTTTCCTTTATCTAAACTCTACGTCCGCTTTAACAAAAGCTGATTTAAAAAGTATTGAAACAGTTATCAATAATAAATCTGCCATTTGAAATTCTTTTTCTAAAAACTAATGGTTTTTAATTCAATATAATCCTATACTGACATCAATAATGATTTTTTTGTTATACAAAGAAAATTTTACAAAGGGTGTTAGTTTTCTAACACCAACCGATCTTTCGATCATGTAGATAAAGGAAGTCTGTTTTTAATTTTAGATTTTATAACTTTAAGAGTTTGAATAGTTTAAACCCAATGGGATTTAAGATTAAAGCATCAAAATAGCTTCTCAAAACTAAACTCTCAAATTCACCACCACAATAAGAGTGACCAACCTCTTTAGTAAAACCAACATCACTTAAATTATTAGAAATAAATTCCTCAATCGTATTCGGCAAAGGATCACTCCCCTTTCTCGACCTTTCATATGATCAATCCACCCTGCGCCAACGTAATACCCTACTAAATAAGAAAAGCTTCCAAAATAACAAGGCCCGTCCTAAATGACGGGCCTTAATTTAATTTTTTATCTTTATCGACCATCAACAGGTCACATTACTAGTGTTTTATTACAATGAAAGTTATTCAACTTCATTAAACATGACTGAGCATCTGCATAGTGGTGCTCAACAAAGAGATCTATATAACCCTTATCAAGCCATTCATCCATTCTTTTTAAATAAAATCCATTAATTGCTTTTAAGAGAAACTTTGGTAATCTCATTACTGGCCTTCCTTTGCTTTAAATAATTAAAATTGTGGTTAATTTTATTTTACTTAAAACAAGTACAAGGCCAACTTTTTTAATCAACAACCTTTTTTGTTAAAGATTCCAAAAAACTAGCAAAATTGTGATTTCAGAAAGTTAAGCTTAGATCGTATGCTGTTCGATTTGAAATGGCGTTTTTCAGAGATAAATAGTTGATTACAAAACAAATTACAAGCACGATTGGGATACAGCAAAGAAAGTTGATATTCTAATTGAAGTGACAAAGCTCGAGTTAAGATTCCAGAAAGAGAAGGTTATAAAAATGTAATCATAGACTCCTCACCTTTATACTTACTAGAAAAGTTAGGTCAGTAAGCCAGTCATTGTTGTATAAAAAATGATCACAATATAGAAAATATAACATTTCCATAAATTTTATGCTCTTTTTGAAGGATAAAATATCTATCTATTGAAAATTATAAGAAGTCTAAACTAGAAAAAAAACAAAATTGGCACACTTCTTGCTCTTATTTAAATAATTATATTTTGGAGGTGCTATGAAGAGTTTAATTTTATCTTTAATGATGATTATGGGGTTATCAAATCATTCTGTGGCAAATGACAAGTTTTGTTCAGAAATGAAAGCTGAATTTTTAAACGAAAGCGTTGGATCTCAATACGTCGAACTTGGAAGACTTATAGTTGCTGGAGGAACAGTTTGTCAGCTACAAAATGGAGCAAATAAATTCGATGTTGCATTACATTCTATTATAGAAAGTATTCCTTTCCTTGGTAATTCCTTGTTAGAATATAGGTATGGTACGAAGCCATGGGGAGGGGAGCGTGCTGTCACTCTCTATAAAGATGGATCTAGAGATTATTTTGATAGAATGGTAGTTGATTTTAGAACTTACTATTTAAATGATCCTAAAACTTATAAAGAGATTAGCTCTGCTGATAAGGAAAAATATATAGTTTATCAAAGCCATCCATCTGCTATAGCAAATGGCCTAGCAGGAGACCTCTTAGGAGGCATAGGCTTCAACGCTTTCATAGCAGGGGTAGATTACGGTGTAATAGGCCCGGGAGCATGGCTATTTACAGGTGAATATAAGACTTTACTGAAAGATGAAAATAGAGCAGGAGGTATGCTCGATGTCTTATATTCATACTCAAGGGCCAGGCGCGCAAAATTCACATATGAAAGAGATAACGGAATCAATAGCTGTGGTAAATACAGAAAAGCAATAAAGTGTATGTATGATATAATATCCAAAAGTAGAAAATTAGCATCAAATTCCAATGATGATAATCTAAGGGCATCTCATGAAGTTAATGAAAATATTGAAAAGAAAGAGAATCATATTTTTTCTAAAGTAATTTCTTGGTAGCAATAAGTATTGTCAATAATCACTCGCTTAAGACCTGTTCGCAGGTCTTTTTTTTGTGAATTAGTCTTTACAAGTAAGATGCTTTACTTGAATTGAAGCTTGTAAAATACTTTCGAACCAGAGACTTGTTACAGACTCGAATGACAAAGGTTCTGTAAGTATCGAATATAGTTTAAGAAAACCGTTTGAAAAATTAGCGGACATAAAAGAAGCCAGCATGGAAGCCGGGTTTTTAACTACGAATTCAAAATAGTGCCCCGAAGTGGGCGATTATCGAACTGAAGTCCTAAATTTGATGTATTACAATCTGGAATTTCGTTCAATCAAACAGATAAAGGTAATTTAGGTACAAGTCTAAAATATAGTCTGGATCCTCTTGTATCAATCTCTGTATTTCATCATAGCATTCGTCAGGACATAAAATAGTTCTAGAAAAGACTTGCTCTAAGTACAGCAAGAAGAATTCAAAGGATGTATCGTCTGTTTTCACTTCTTAAGCCCTATCTTTTTTCGCTTCTTTTGATTAATCGCTACATCTTCTAGATTATCTAATCTTTCAAAGACAACTTTGAAAACTTGAGTTACGTTTTGTTCTAGTTTATCGACTTTTTTCTCCATTCTTTCCTCAAGAGCATAATAACTTCTAAGCCTAACAAAAGTTCTCATAATTGAGATATTAACTAAGGCTGCACGCTCTGACTTAAGAATACTAGATAACATTGCAATACCTAGCTCCGTAAAAACAAGAGGTTGGTAACGCCTCCCACCTCTCCCCTCTTTTGAGGTGACTTTTTGGCACCTCAAAGACTCAAACTCCTCCTTAGTTAGTTGAAACATAAAATCATCTGGGAAGCGAATTTGATTTCGTTTTACCTGCCTGTTTAAGTATTTTGTTTCTACATCATAAAGTTTTGCTAAATCATTATCTAACATCACCTTCTGTCCACGAATTACATAAATCATATTTTGAATTTGATCTAATTGAATATCCATAATTTCCTCCATTTAATTAACGAAGTCGGATATCAAAGAAACATACAAAGAAGAACTCTTAAACTTTGAAAATTATAAGTTATTTCATATTTGAATTTTTATAGAAATACCAAACTGTCACAGACAAAGAATGGGTTAAATTCTGCTTTTTTAGTTCGAATTTAAAAAATAGTGTCCAGAAGTGGGCGATTACCGAACCAGCATACTTCAGGTAATGAGTTAACCTATTAATTTCACTTAACAAGAAAACTACTTATTATTCTTTGATAAAAATGGAATCACAAATGACGTAAAGTATGGCTCTTGCTTTACCCAAAAGATATAGCTAACTCCCAAGTCTTTCGTTGCATAATTGTAGAGACCAGCAACATTATTACCTAGGTTCTCTGAGCTTGTAGTTGCTGTAGTACCACTGTAATTACCATTTTGTACTGCAATTACCTTACAAGAATTACTTGGAAGATCCCTCATAAATTTATAAGAATGATTTTCTAAACTTTTTTTATTCGGAATTAAATCAGGTGCCCCCATGCAAAGACTTAAGTCTGCTGCTTTTAAATAAAGAGATTTCAAATATCCTTTGTTATTATAGGGAAGCCATTCACCAGGCATAAAATTAGCATATTGAGTAGCCTTAGATTTTTTAAAACTTGATGCAATCACCTTCATTGTATCAATTATTGAATCTCGATATTTAGAATGCGAATAATCACTAGGAAGTTTACTTTCATCCATTATGGAAAATGCTGATTCTTGTAAATTGATACCTGCGACCTTTCCGTCAAACTCTTTACCAAGTCGCTGGATTAACTTCTGAAACCTTCCCCTAACCTTGATGTTCCAACGTAAAGCCATCCATCCAGAATTTTGAGGATTATAGCCTTTTTGTACAGCTACTCCTCCGTCAAACTCATCACTAAGTATATAATTTGGAACTGGTTTGAACTGACTTGAAAAACTAACATCTTTTAATTGTATAAAAAGTTTCTTTCCATACTTATTTAGAAGTAAAATATCTTCTCTGACTTTCTTGAAATTATACTTATTCCTTTTAGGTTCTAATTCCTTCCAAGAATATACTATCTGGGCCCCATCAAAAGCAGGATTTTCAAGAAAACTAAGGTCTTGAATCCATTCACGGTTTTTCATTACATACATGTAATTTTTAACGCTAGCAAAAGATCCTACAGAGAACATCATCAACAATAAAAATTTCAATAAGAAACAAACCTTCATGAGACTAGATTAGATGATTTTTGGGCAAAAAAAAAACCAGAATGGGCTAGATTCTGGTTTTTTAAAACGTCTTAAAAGACATGGTGCCCCGACGTAAACGGTTATCGAACTGCGATACTAAGAATTAACAAATTAAACGCTCTGGTTTAGACCCAACAGGGTTTAAAACTAAAGCATCAAAATGGCTTTTCAAAACTAAACTCTCTAATTCTCCGCCACAAAAAGAGTGTCCAATCTGCTTAGTAAAAACATCATCACTTAAATCAGTCAGAAATAAAGTACTCTCAACATTATTAGAAATATACTCCTCAATCGTATTCGGCAAAGGATTCACCACCCTTTCTTGATCTTTCATATGATCAATTACCCCTGCGCCAATGTATTGACCTACCGAATAAGAAAAACCTCCAAAATATTCAAAAACATATTCTCCAAATACTTTCTCTCGATACGCTCCGGGAGATGCCTTCTTAGACATATGACCGTTATGTCCCCAAATTATTGCTTTATCTTTTTCTATATCAAATACATTTTTAAAGATTTCGAACATTTTTAAATCTCTATATGTTCTTGAGTCATATCCATTATTAATACTATTCTTTTTAATTTCAGAGTATTCATCTAAATATTTACCGTAAATTTCAAAACCTACAAACTCCATGTCGCTTTTAATGACATAATTGATAAGAGATAGCACCTCTTTTGTATGATAAACTTCATGTAATTCGTTTTTAATGAATTCAATACCTGATGTATATGAGTTTAATTTTTTAGATGGTTTAACTGATTCAAGATATAACTGATTGAATCCTAATTCTTTATGCAACCACTTAATGATTTCAAAGCGGTTTAGATTCTGCTCTCTTATACCATGTGCACTTTCTCCTAAAAGCACAATCCTCTTATCAGAAACTTCTCTAACGAACTTATCAATTTCTACTTGAGATATATTCATACCAGTTCCTCTGATCGCTTGGGGGTTATCAAATTTAACGAATTCTCGAACTAGTATAAATGATTAGAATAAATAAAAAAAGCCAGTACTAAGACCGGCTTTTTAATGCATTCAAAAGAATGGTGCCCTCCAAGAGATGATAGTCGAACCAAATACTATTTCTGAGGAATATGGGATTGTTTGGAGACGACCTAAAATTAATCTCGAAGAATTGGTATTTTTACGAAAAGAAAAAGCTTATAGCTATAAAGAGCTAGCATCTCACTTTAACCGTCCAATAAACACCATAGACTGGTATTTAAGACGTTTAAGGGCTGAAAATAAGCTTTAGGAGGATTTCATGGGCATTATTAGTGATTTATTCAAAGGAATTGTTATTCTCTCTATTCTTGCTTTAGTGGATCATGGGTTCGCTGCAAGAGATATGGCGAGCAAAGCTGCTGATTCCCACAAAAAAGGTCTTACCAAGTATGATCAATATTCGAGAATGCTAACTGGATATCAAAACTCAATCGTGTTGCCCTATAAAAAAGGATACTTAAATGGAGATATCTTGGATTGGTTGACTCACTAACGAGTCCACTAACAAAGGATAAACTCATGGTACTTCTCTATGTCTCAAAATTCACTAATTATTTTAGTGTCTTGAACCAAAAACTTGCTTTCAAGAAATGTTACCGAAAATTTAATACGACATCGAAATTGGCGTTTTCGTTGACTCACAAAAATGTTACCCAAATTTCCAACAAAGGAGCTTTGCTATGACATTATCCGTGAAAAAGGAATATCTTAGGCCCATTAGAGATCGTTATTACAACTCATCTAAGAAACAAAAGTCACTTATTTTAGATGAGCTTTGTGCAACAGCAAGATTTTCAAGAAAGTATGCTATTAAAATCCTCGCAATTAAGCACAAGGAATGCAAAAAGCTTTCAGGTAGATCGAGATCATATTCAAAAGAGGCTGTTTTTCACCTAAGAAAGCTTTGGCATATTATGGATCATATGTGCTCAAAAAAGATGGTCGCTGCCTTCCCTATCTGGCTTGAATTTTATCAAGCTCCAAACTTCACACTTTCTGTAAAACAAGAGCTCTCTCGCATGCAGCATCGAAGAAAAAAGACAGTTCATCCGTGATAACATCGAGCAATTTGGCTCAATTTCAAAAGGATGTGAAGTAATGGGAATACCTAGGGCCACTTATTATTACAAATCAAAGGAATCTTCTAAGAAATATTCTGATTTCGATGTCAGAAGTATAATCGAAGATATTCATATTGAATTTCCATACTATGGATATCGTAGAATCTATCAATACCTCCTTCGAAAAGGGATTAGAATCAATTCTAAAAGACTCAAAAGAGTAATGAGGGAAAATGAACTATATTCCTCTTTAAAGCAGTTTATGAAGCCAAGAGGTACTAACTCAGGAGTTAAAATCAAGTACCCAAATAAGATTAAGGGCTTAACAATTAATGGCCCTAATCAAGTCTGGGCCACAGACATAACTTATATTAAACTGAGATCTAACTTTGTTTATTTATCTGCAGTCATTGATATCTATACTAGAAAAATTGTTGATTGGTCTATACCTGATAGCCTTACTCATGAGTTTTGTATCGAGTCCATGAGAACAGCAATCGAAAAAGAAAAACCACCTCATGGTGTGATACATCACTCTGATCGTGGAGTTCAATATGTTTGTGAGCCATACATTAAATACTTACTTGAGAGTGGCTTTATACCTTCAATGTCACGTCCAGCGACACCAGAGGACAATGGATTTATTGAGTCATTCTTTAAGACATTAAAGAAAGAAGAAGTATATTTTAAGAACTATAAAACTTTAAGTGATGTGGTAAATAACTTGCCAAGATTTATTGAAGAAGTTTATAACAAGAAAAGAATGCACTCTTCTTTAAATTATAAAAGCCCCGAGGAGTTCGAGGCTATGATATTAAAGATTAAACCTGTTAATCGTCCTGTTCAAAAAATATGGGGAAGAGCTGTCTAGTTAATGGGGCTCAGTCCAATTAAATGACCACGATGAAGTTTTAAATACTCTGAAAGATTTACTTATTTTTCTAAATGGCTGGTACGAGATCCAAAAATCTGTTAACAGTACTTCCATAAGAGACCTACACTTAAGACTTTGTCAACAGGAGTTAACTATGAAAAAAATTGCAATTTGTTTTTCTTTTCTATTATCAATGTCATTAATGGCATCAGAGAATTATAAATTTGAGACTAGTATAATAACCACTAATACTGAGAAAATGGAGTATATTGGTGATGTAGATCCTATACGAAGTGAGCGGCCCGATATATACGTGATGACGCCGCGTCCGAAGCCTACAAAAGGTGGATATGTTGAAGGAAAAAGGATTTGGTTTGTTTCATATAAAACCCAATTAGAACAGGTAGAGACTGAGCATTGGAAAAAGGTTGAGACCTTAGTAGAAAACCTCACGGCAGAGGGCTATAAAAATATAGAAGTTTTCACTAATTCAAATGACGGATTTGGTTGTGCGAAAGTAACTAGTACCTATAGACATGAACTTAGTTATCTAGAAACAAATATTGAGAAGTACTATCAATATTATACAACTGCAAGTTGTGAATCTCAAATAACTTATACCAACTAGATATCTTTAGCACTTAGAGGTTTGTCCTGATAAAAGAAAGTTTATAATAAGACTGAAATTAAATGAGTGGCTTCTACTGTAGAGCCACTTATTTGTTCCTGGTTTTTTAACAAAATATTTGATCATTTCTTTAGAGCCATTAATGTTAACAACGAATCAGACGTTTTTTCATATCCATTATAAACACTTCTCACTTCAATTTTTCTTGAGCTAAAACAGAAATCAAGATAAACGTTGATAAAAATATTATTAATTCTTTCACGAATTCTCCGTTCATAAAATTAATACTTTCGAACCAGAGACTTGTTACGACTCTTCACACTTAATGGTGCCACATATTGAATCATAACTAAAAAGATCGGACATAAAAAAAGCCAGAATGTAAGCCGGCTTTTTAACTACGAATTCAAAATGATGCCCCGACGTATACAAATATCGAACTGAAATTCTCAAAATGATGTATAACAACAGGAAATTACATTCAAAAAACAGATAAACCTCGTTTGTAAAAATAACGGCGGAGTGACCTCCGCCTAGTACTAAACAGAAATGTAGTCGTTCATAGGCTTAAAACCTGCAGATGACTTTTCTTGGCCCTGCAATGCAAAAAACTCGCAATGCTTTGTACTTTCTTGGCAATTACCAACGCAAATAATGCAGTATGATCCTCCAAATAGCAGTACGCCAAGGGGAATTAAAACAATTAAAAACCAAGGGACGAATAGTAAAATTGTCATTAATATCGCAATCATTGCAATCATAATAATCTCCTTTAAAATTCATTCAATTTCATTTAAGTGCTTTAATTAATCATCTGTAATGGCAAGCTAATAAAAGCTTCCAGTAGACCAAAAAGCCTAATTGATAGATTTTGTTCAAAAACTAATTCAGGATACATTTCACACCTCCTTGTTAAGTTAGTTGCCCTGAAAAAGAGATTAAACAGGGAGCACAAGGCCCCCTAACTTATAAAAAGAATTTTGAGTCTTTTACTATTTTTTCATAAGTAGATTTATTTACTTTATAAACCCATGCTCCTTTTTCCATGTTTAGCTTCTGCGCATCACCTTGAGCGCGAATTAGATCTTCTATTTTCTGTAACTCTTCTTTCCCATCTTCCTTACTCACAACAAATTGCTTTCGAGTTTCATCCAAAAGTGCAGTAAGCTTCAAAAAATGCTCTTTGTTTTCCTCTGCGAGACTTATTTTATAAATAAGCTTGTTTTTTAGTTTGATTTTAATGTCTTTATTAAACTGTAACCCTTGTGCCTTAGGCTCTGTAACTGTCAAAAAGTCTTCAAATCTAAGATTATTTAATGCACCAACATATTCATTAAACTTCTTATTTTCCGTGGTAACTTCAAGCTCCTTATCCGTTTTAAGTGTAACTTTTTCTACTTCATCCTTTTTTACTTCTAGAAGCACAGTGTTTAAGAAATCCTTATACGAAGAGTTTAACCATAGATTCTCCTTAGATAAGTAGATATCTTTATTGTCTTCTTTATAAAGATAGTTTCCTTTTCCTTTGTAAGATTTACCTACACGAAACGAAACCGTCTTTTTTCCATCACTATCAAAAAGCTCCACGAGATACTTTCGTTTACTACTATCTAGTTCATATTTCTTTAAATCGTCTTCATCTGCTCCTGACGTAATCTTCTCTTTGACTTGGATACTAGCAATTTTATAAATCAAGTCATTAACCTTAGCTGTATCAGCGGGGTATGATTTATGATTCTCAAGAACAAATTTATTTGAATCTCTGGTCAAAGTGAGCTTTTTATCACCACTAAATCCTAGAGAAATTTTCTGTATCTTATTTATATCTAAACCTTTTACATAATCACTCCCTGATAGCAGGTCTGTCCCTCTTTTATTTTCATTACTATAAACGAATAGCGATATTACAAATAAAACAGATGTAAAGATTGAAAGTGTTTTTAATTTCATACATTCACCTCCGTAAGATTTCCTGATTTTTGCCTTGGAGTCTCTTTCTCTACATTAGACATACGCCTTCCCTGCGTTAACCTACTACGCTTGCGATTGTAGTAAACTCCAAAAACAATTATGATGAGTGGGAGAAGAAGTGTATTTACATACTGAAAAAATTTTCCAATTCCCTCTACTTTTTCACGTCCTTCTCTTTTTACAGCTCGCAGCTCTTTTTTAAGAACTGCTATTTTCTTAGCAAGCTCTTTCTTTTTTCTAATCCCCTCATTTTGCAAGAGTGCGATATTACCTTCATTGACCTTTGCTCCCAATTGATTTAATTCCGCCTGAAACCTAGCTATACTTGCATTAATCTCTTTAACTTTATCAGCAGTGCGTTTTTCGGCCTCAAATTCAATTTGGTTAATAACATCAAAGGAGCGGTTGAATCGTCCTTTGGATCTTACACTCATGAGATCAATATCCCCCATTAGAGCTTCAACACTATTTAAAAACAAGGTACTATTGTCATTGGCGACTGCCATTCCCAAGAAAGTCTTCTTGAAAGCAAACTGATCATTTATAAAATCTACATCAGAGAAGACAATAACTGCATTTTCCTTGGTTGATTCTTTAACGACCTCAACTTTTTCTTCTTTTTTATTTTTCTTTTTCTTATCTTTATCTTCTTTTACTTTTAGCCCATCGGGGAAAGCCGACTTGAACTTTCCTGTAGCTTTATAAGCAATAACAACTGGTTTTGATCCTTCAGAAAACTTATTCCAAAGAGCTTGAGGGTTATTTAACTCATACCCCATAGCGGTATAACTATTACCTTTTGATGTTGTTGACATTATAGGTGTGTGTTCGACTCCCTCAACAGTTTTAGTTTCCAAGACACCTGGAAAAACAAAAGTCGAATTATTTATACCTGAAGTAATATTGTCTTTGTATTCATTGGTACACTGATCATTACAATTAAGTAATGCAAGCAATCTACCTGGAGGCATATTTGGATTAAATTTTCCAACACCGCTTAAATACTTATCTCCCGCATATGCATTCTCTTTTAACTCTATCCCCCACTTATCCATAAGCTTTTTAAAACCAGTATCTGGAGAACTAGATGCTCCCCCATACATTCCTGCTGATCTATCACTTACTGCATTAGGATCTGTAAAAACGAGTAGCTTTCCACCTTTCATCACGTATTGATCAATGGCAAAGAGAGTTTCCTCTGAGAAACCTTTAGGGTGAATAATAACTAGGGAATCAATTCCAGATATTGACTTTGCGTCTCTTTCAATTTTTTTTACGTTATAAAACTCAGATAACATTCTTGTCACTATCCAAGAATCCTCCACTGGCTTTCCCTGCATTCGCATTATCTGCATCATCTGAGGACTTAAATCGTTATTCATCACCTCCATAGATGAAAGAATTCCAATATTTTTCTTTTGAGGATTTAAAACGGTATAGATAAGTTTTGTCAGATCATATTCTAACTTATTTTTTAAGTTCGGATCAAAGAATTCGATTATCTTTTCAGTTCCTGATTCATTTTCCGCAACTAGACCAAAAAAATACCTTTCAGTCTCTGTTAAATTAAATTTTTTGAGCCCATAAGCCATAGCGTCCTCTTCTTCCGGAGTATCCGGACGAGGATCAATAACTTCTAAAGTTATATTATTTCTAGAATGTCCTGCATATTGTCTTAGTAATTCTTGAACATATAAATAGTGGTTATTAAATGCCCTTAATCCTTCTGTTCCTTTATTTGCTGCTGTTTTGGAATAATAAAGTTTAAGTTTAATAGGTGTATCTAGCTTAGATAAAATGGACTTTGTTCCTTTAGATAAGGTGTAAAGACCTTCTTCAGTAATGTCCACTCTAGCTTTTTTAAATAATGTCGATCCAATATATATCATCAAGGTCATTGAAAATAGACCAAGAATAACTTTAAGATAATTTTCTGTATGCTTATCCATTATCAACTCTCCTTTTAATTCGCTTTGTTTTCGTTAAGTAAAATTATATTTCCAAATAGCCATGAGATAATCATCACTGCAAAAAACCAAAGATTACTCAAACTAAAGACTCCCCTTTCAATTGAATCGAAATGGTTTAAAACACTTAGTGATTCGAAAAGATCAACAAGGTATTTCGGAGAAAAGGTTGAAATAAAATCTAGTATGGGTGGAGATCCGGCCATTATCAGTAAGAAACTAGTACAAACAGTCAAAATAAAACTAATAACTTGGTTTTTTGTAAGGGCCGAGAAAAATCCTCCTACTGCAAGTAATGCCCCTGCCATAAGGAAGGATGCAAGGTAGCCTAAAAAGGCAACGCCGAGGTCAGGATTTCCTAGATATAAAACGGTAATAATCATAGGAAATGTCCCTAGAAGAGCAATACCGATAAAAGCCCACGATGCTAAATACTTAGCGATCACTGCCTGTTTGACAGTTATCGGCATCGTTAAAAGAAGTTCGATGGTACCGGACTTTCTCTCTTCAGACCAAAGTCTCATGCTTACTGCAGGAATAAGGAAAAGGAACATCCAAGGTATGTACCTAAAGAACGAAGACAGTGAGGCTTCTCGCATATAGAAAAAGCTTCCTCGACCCGGTTCAAATGTTAGGTAACCAATTCCAAACAGAAAGATTACTAAAAATACATATCCCAAAGGGGTTTTAAAATAACTAGTAAATTCTTTTATAAATAAATGTTTAATGGCAGAATTTCTCATAGACTAACTCCTTGCATGCTTTTACCTGTAGTAATTACTCTAAAGACGTCTTGAATTCGCCCTGACTCTGATTTTTCTTTTAACTCTTTTGGTGTTCCCTCAAAGAGTTTTTCTCCCTCGCCAATAATAATGCATCTATCACAAACCTCTTCTACTTCTTCTAGAATATGGGTTGAAATCAAGATGCATTTTTCTTTTGCTAATTTTTTGATCAATGCTCTTACATCATGTTTTTGATTAGGGTCTAGTCCATCAGTTGGCTCATCTAATATAAGTACCTTGGGATCGTGTACTAATGCTTGAGCTAGAGAAACTCTTCGTTTATATCCTTTCGATAGAGTTTCTAACTTTTGAAACTCTACCACCTCTAAGGCGCACATTCTTACAACTTCACTTATTCTGTCTGAAATTTGTTCCTCAGCGACCTCTCTTATTTTCGCCACAAATTCCAAGAACTCTCGAACATACATTTCTTCATAAAGAGGGGCATTTTCTGGAACATAACCTAGGTTCTTTTGTGCATCAAGGGTATCTGTTTGAATAGACTTTCCACAAATACTTGCATCCCCTTCTGATAGATCTAAAAAACCTGTAATCATTTTCATCGTTGTGGATTTACCAGCACCATTAGGCCCTAAAAAGCCTAATACTTCTCCGACATCAGCTTTAAAGCTAACGTCTTTTACTGCTTGGAAATCACCAAATTTCTTCGAGACTGAATTAACCTCAAGCATTTTTTTACCTCCCTTGGCCTAACTAAGTTCGATCAATTGGAAATTTAATAATTAATTTATTATCCTCTGATTCTATTTTTACATTTGCTTCATCTACTCCCTCTGGTACATTGAAGCTTTGATTAAATTTTGAAATATAGCTCGATCTAGACATCGAACCTGAATTGTTATCTTCTTGTGTTTGTTTAATCTCTCCATTAATTGAGATCATCCCTCCTGATATATCTATCTTTAATGAATCCTTATTAACTCCTTCTCCTGCGATTTCGATGTACTTATACTTATCATCTTCATAACGATTAATTTTTATATTATTAGTGGTAAAGCTTGAGCCAGAAAAAGAATCAATATCAAAAGCTGAATTTCCAAAAGAATTACCAAAAGATCGACCAAAGAATTGATCCATGCGTTTTCTCATCTGATCATGCATCTTATCCATTTGATCAAAGGGATCAGCATGATCTGGAATTGAATTTCTTTTGGGCTTTATAATGTCATTTTTAGTAATAGGAGTAAGCTTATTTACAGTTGTATCTGCTTTTGATTTTAAGCGGATGTAGTCAGTCACAAAATAGGTAACAACTCCACCGGCAAAAAAAGAAATGAATGAAATTAAAACTCCTTGTCTTAATTTAATATTCATACCTACCTCTTAAATAATAAAAACGAATTAAACTTTTAAATCTAACTAATTAAAATCGTTAAAAACTAAGTACTTATAAAAAATTTAATATCTGCTAGAAAAATGTCAAGACTGGGAATATATATTTTTTTTAATTTTTAATCTTGACGCCGATATTATTGATACCAACATATTTGTAAGTGTTGATTTTTTATTTATTTTTCAACTGTTTAAGCAAAGCTAATTAACCAAACTAGGAGGTGTTATGAAAAAGCTGAACTTAAAGAGCCAAAAGAATCAAAGAACCAACTCTTTTGGTATGTCTCTAGATCCTAATCAGGAGCTCTTTTTAAAGAGACGACTTGAAGAACTAACAGAGAAATGCCCATCCACTTCAAATCTAAAACTCAATCTTGAGAAAAGGGAGTCTTGTATTAAAGGCAGCCTTAAAATTAATAGTTTTAGTGAGAACTTCTTTTCTGAGAAAGTTGCGAGTGGCCCCCTTCAAACCTATCTTCTATTGGAGGAAGATATTGAGACACAACTACTCGAATGGAAAAGAAATCGATTTAGCCAATCATTATTCAACCAACTTTCTACCAAGGTTAAACCTGTAGAAAACTGTGCTTAATTGTAATTTATCTTTTTGGAGTTTGTGTATGAAAAGAATTTCATAGAGATAGAGAAGTATTTAAAATAAAAAAAATCAATCGATTTATTTCAATTATGAAGCACTCAATTGAGCCATTGTATAAACAGGTGAATAAGGAATGACAATCTCACCTTCGATACCAGAGTCTTTATACTTAAACGTACTTCTTATTATAATGTCATGGGGCCCCATTAATTGAGAGACATCAGCTTTTTCAAATCCTTCTAACTTCTGAAATACCATTGCCGGTAAATACTTCTTCCAAGAAATTTCATAGCCCGCGATAAATGTTTCAGTTATATTTTTTCCAAAAGCAAATGATGACTCTTTTAAAACACTAAACACATTTGGAACATAATTCGTATTATCAAACCATTCTTTAAACTTCATTAAATCTGTTGCAATTAACTCGATATTAGCATCTATCGTTAAATGGTCTTCGTAAATATTTCTAAGAACTGGAATACTATAAGCTGTTCTAT
This sequence comes from Flavobacteriaceae bacterium, assembly GCA_964215955.1. Lineage (GTDB taxonomy): Bacteria > Bdellovibrionota > Bacteriovoracia > Bacteriovoracales > Bacteriovoracaceae. The sequence goes on along the minus strand of CAXPDR010000001.1, from coordinate 19,465 downwards.
GAAATTTCTCTTCTCCACCTAGCGTTCTCATTTTTTTACTTACAGGTTTATCTCTTTTATAAAATTCCTGGATTGTTGATTTTTCCCTCGTAATAAAATCTAAGATCATTTTTAATTCTGGTATTGTCTCAGACTTTATTTCTGCGACCTCTTGTTCTCTCAACAAAACATCACTTAAACCTTATGTTGGTCCTCAGCATTGTCTAATTTTAGCGAATCAATTTCCTTTAATTGCACTCCTAAATTCTGGAGTTTTTTTTATCCACTGTGCATCCGCAACTTGTTCTAGTTTATATATTCTATAATTATTTTCATCTCTACTTGGCACCAAGACACCTACTTCTTCCAAATAACGAAGCATTCGAACTGAAAAACCTGTTTCGTGGGAAAAGTCTTTTATTTTAATCATAATGCTCTCCTTCAAAAATATTAGCTATGATAATTATCGGGGCTAACAATGTGTGAGGGTTAAGTAAAAAGTGAATAATATGGAATATTTTATAAGATTTTAGGCAAAAAAAAAGCTCTGTGGGTTATATAGAGCTTTTTAAAGCATTTTTTAAGATGGTGCCCCGATGTATACAAATATCGACCTGCGATACTAGAAGAGATAGCCTAACTCACCGTTATCAAGCTAAAGAACACAGATAGATTCATCTTAAATAATTACTGTTTAAAATAGGACCAAGAGTTTTTAGAACTCTCAACCTTATTTATCGTTAATCCTGATTCTGATAATTCCTCTTCAAAAACAATACAGAACTTCCCCTTATTCATTACTTTCTGAATCTCTAGGAGAGTTGATTCGCACCAGTCCATAGGGAAGGCTCTTCTGGCTGAGAATTCATAATATAGACTATTAGAGTAAAAATTACCACTTAAGGATTTCATTTCTTCCTGTTCGTCTTCACAATAAACAGGTATTTCATTTTTAAAACAAATCTTACTCTCAGCAAATATACTTACACTGAACAATGACAAAACTAGCCCAATAATTAATTCTCTACTTCTCACTTTTGATCCTTTCATAAAGACGGATAAACTTTTTAACCTGTACATGATTCATAGTTCGATAACCTTTATACAACATAACCGACCTTAACCAAGATGATTCAAACTTATAACGAGCGTCTGCAATTTCTTTTTTTCGATATAACCATCTTACACCTGCTGCAATATTTAGCACAGGGTCAGTCATATCATCTTCATCTAAAATAATTAGCTGATTTCTAGCTTCTGTTTTATGGCCTTTTAAGAATTTTAAAGTTTGATCTGTCACTTGCATTAGTCCACGAGCGTGGCCAGCTCTTTTGCCAGCGAAAGCTTTCGCTTTTACATTAAAGGATGACTCTGTCGCAATCATAACCTTAACAAAGTCCGGATCTAGTGGAACTTTCGGCTTTAAAACATCATTCCAATAAGAAACCCATCCATCAATAATATGATCAAAATCAGAACCTTTTTTATACCCTAAATTATGGCTAGATATTTGAGTTTTTCTTTTAACAAAATATGTATTTGTTATTATAAATACTTCATCTGCATACAAAGTATCTTTGCCTGATCTATTCTTTACACAGGTTCCTTTACGGTAATGAGATTTAACTGTGGCATTTCTTCTCTCGTGTTTGTCCACATTAGAAGAGTTCCTCCAATGTTGACCTAGTGGACACTTTCTCCACTTATGTGTTTTTTTATCAGATTTTTTCTTCGCCATACTATGCAGCCTTATCCTTCAAAAGCTTCTCTCTTTTCTTGATAATTTTTGCTATTTCCTTATCTACATCAAAATCATCAGGGAAGAGAATTGATGATGGGTGAAGCCCTATCGCCGCTGCGATTCTTGAAGCCGTCTCAACACCTAAGTTTCTTTTATCATTTTCTACAGCTGATAGAAAAGTTGTCTTAATCCCTGTTAGGTCATAAATATCTTTTTGAGTCAGGCCAAGCGACTCTCTTCTTGCTCTCACAATTTTTCCAGGAGTTACTTTTCCATCAATCAGATCATCTAAAAAGGATAAGGCCTCAATTTGTTTTGTCATAAGTACTCCTCAGTTATAATCATGCTCAGCTGTTATCTTAACGACACTGATCTCAATTTTATTATTTTTCACTTTATAAATTATTCTTCCGGATGAGCTAAAGTTTGATGATCTTTGACCAGTTCTATCACCTTTTAATTTGTGATCATTCCAGTAGCCACAAGATTCAATATAATCAGGACCAAAGTTCGACATTTCGCTAATCCACGTTCTAATAAGAATTAAATCGTCGTTAGATAGATCTCCTGACTTTTTTTGTTTAAGTAGCTCATTAGAGCATTTTTTAGTTAATATGATTTTATACAAGACCCCCCCACCGACTTAACCAAAAGTATAACATAACTTTTTAGTTAACTCAATGTCGTTCATGTCAGTACAGTACTCTCGAACCAGACTCTCAACACCTGTGTAGAAAAACTAGATGATGTAACTATTGAATATGATTTGAAAAAACCGTTCAGGGAAATTTTAGACATAAAAAAAGCCGCTCCAAAAAGCGGCTTTTTAAGCGATTCTAAAAGATGGTGCCCCGAGGCGGACTCGAACCACCGACACAAGGATTTTCAGTCCTTTGCTCTACCAACTGAGCTATCAGGGCACTTAAGTTTCTTTCAAAAACGTGTTAGTTAAGTTATTGTTTTTTACAGAAATAGTCAATTAAAAAAATGAATTAAAAGATAAAAAATATGAGCACAAAATTAATCAAGAAAACGTTAAATAATAAATATTTTACCTTTAACTCTATGGCATTTATCCCATCAGAAGATGTTCAAACCCGCTCTGAATGGGCTCTTTTTACCCATGGCTACACCGCAAGTAAAAGTGACTGCATCAATTGGGCGCAAAGACTTAGCGAAATTGGTATACCCTGCATTATTTTTGACTTACCTGGTCATCATCTAGGTAGTTTTAATTCAGTTAATTCTTTTGATGAGTTCAAAGATCATGTGGAAGAATGCTTTATAGATGCCTATGAACAACTCAAGAGTTTGATAAAGACTGATTGTAATAAAATTATTTTTGGGGGTCACTCTCTTGGAGCCCTACTTTCTATCAAAGCTTTAGAATTAAATTATTTTAAAGACTTTGAAAAGTTAGCAATTGGAGTTGGTATAGGAATTGGACAACACAAAACTGCTCACCTATTTGAAACATCTTTTTACGAAAAAACTCTGAACATTAGAAGGCAACTCGTAGATGAGAACTTAGATTCGGACATTGTCTTTCCATGGATTAAACAAGAAAAGCTAGAGCTCGACGTTAGTCATAAACGTATTCATTTAATTACAGGCCTTGATGATGTTGTTGTAGGTGAAGGAGGTCTTGAAGCCTTGAAATTCAATTTAGAATCAAACGCCAACCATGTCAGCTTTAGTGAACCTAAAAAACTTCCCCACCATGAACCTTCAATGGCAGCAACTCATATTTATAGCTTTTTGAAGAAAGAGCTCTCACTTTGAAATTAGTTTTTTTAGTAACCATTTTACTATTTAAATCTCTCAATATTGAAGCTTCAACAAGTATTGCTGTTCCAATGGTAAAGTATTATGCCGATTCAAACTACCCTGGAAAGTTGAATGATTTTTTAGATAAGTTCAGTGAAAGGGTACAAAATTTCACTCCTAAATTCTTACCAGTCGCCAGGTCTGTAAAATCATTTGCCATGAAAGAAACAGACTGCTTTATGGGAGGAAATAGAAAATTAGCTTTAAAAATGATAAATCAAAATGTCATCGAGAGTAATCATTATCAAATCAGATATACTAGAGTATTAACACTTAAAAATAAGCAGATTATTTCCAACAAAAGACAATTAAAAAATAAACGAGCTGTTTATGTGAATGGAGCTTCTCCAAAACATCTGCTTAGAATAGATAAATCTCAAGTAAAAGAACTTATTCCAGTTTCTAGCACTTTAAGTGCCATACAATTTATTCTAAAAAATCGAGCTGATGCATTTATAGTTCTTGGAGGTATCTATGATCCAAATTACAAAAATTTGTTTCATTTTGATTCAGATCTTTATTTAAATAAGTATGAGAATCGCTTGCTTTGTCATGATACAGCTAAAAACAAAGCTGTTATTAAGAAGTTCAACCGTTTTATTAAAGATTTTAATTTATAAATAATATTTTAAGTTTTTTAATAGACCTTTCTTCCCCAACCTTTCAAAGGAAGTTCCTCTAAAAAATGTCTTAAACTTTTTATTACTCATCTCCTCAATATTCTTACAAATGATTTCTAAATCACGATTAAAAAAATCTACCAGTTCACTTTTATCATTTGATTCAATCTGCTTCATTGGTTTAAAATTCCAAGGGCAAACTTCTTGACATATATCACAACCAAATACTTCCGCACTTTCTGTTGGATATCCCTGAGGCGGGAGACCATCTTTAAACATTTCAATAGTAAAGGTACTTATGCATTTTGCAGAATCAATTGTTCGACTATCTTTCATAATTGCGCTTGTTGGGCACGCCTCAATACAGCGAGTGCAGTTACCACAGTGATCCACTATCGAAGGTCTTTTAGGTATTACTAATTTTTTATTAAGTAGAAGAGATCCAATAAGGTTATATGAGCCAAACTTTTGATGAATTAACATTGAATTTTTTCCAAACCAACCTAAGCCTGCTCTTTCAGCCAAGTCCCTTTCTAAGACAGGGTGGATATCTAACGAGATTTTATAGTCTAGGTCATGATCCTTGGACTTTAAATGATCTCCTAAAAAACAAAGCTTTTCCCTTATCCAGTGATGATAATCCTGATCTTCAAAACCCACAGTGTATGAGGCAATCTTATGTTTTGGATTTTGTTCTTCGATTAATTTTTTTGATGATCTATAATCAAAAAGAAAGACTATCGCACTTTGACACTCTGGATAGACATTTTTTAAAGACTTTCTTGCTTCTTTTCGATGATCAGCGAGATAGTTTAATGGACCAAAATAATTTTGATTAACCCAATCTAAAAACTCTTTGTAAGTTCTGGGTTCAAGCTCTTCAGTATAGCCAAAATCAACTATTTTAAATTTTGAAAGATCAAAATTCTCGAATGGCATTATAATCCGGTTGAAATGATCTCAATCGCTCCAGTAGGACATGCTTCTACACATTCCATATCCTGGGTACAAGCCGAGGCAAATTCCTCATTTATAATGGTATTTTTATCTGCATCCAAGTTAACTTTCCAGATTCCATGAGGGCAAATTGAAACACAATTTTGGCAAGAAGCACATACACTAGTATCTAAAATGATCCGACTTCCTTTATCATCAATTTTAACTTCTTGGAATTTTTTTGAAGATGTATTTTCAAAGTCTTCTCTTGGAATATCTTTAATCAGCTCAACTCTAAGAGAATTAGAAGTTCCTTGTTTGAAGTACTTACCATCACCATGTGTAATGACAATCTTGTCTCCATTCTGTACTAGTTTCTTCTCTTTTAGCACATCAATCATTTGGTGATGAATTGCGGCCATACCTTCTTCATCTTCCTTGAAATAAAACGGTGTAATTCCCCAATATAAGGCCATCCTTCTCATAACTGCGATGGAATTGGTAACTCCTAGAATTCTTTTTTGGGAACGGAATCGACTCATTTTAAGACAAGAGTTTCCAGACTCGGTTACAGATAGAACCCATCTAGCATTTGTTTTTTCCGCCACTAATGAAGCTGCAACTTGTAAGCTGGCACTTATACTTCTTAAGTCAGTATGTCTTAGTAGAGGTCTTTCTTTTGGCTTTTTTTCCGCCTCTAAAATAATCGCTCCCATCATTTTTACAGCTTCAACAGGATAAACTCCAGAAGCCGTTTCACCTGATAGCATAACAGCATCGGTTCCATCCCAGATGGCATTGGCGACATCATTAGCTTCTGCTCTGGTTGGTCTTGAGTTTGTAGTCATACTCTCAAGCATTTGAGTTGCAGTAATTACTGGAACTCCCATATTATTACACTTTTCTATAATTTCTTTTTGGATTGCCGGAACTAAATGATTCCCAACTTCTACACCCATATCCCCTCTGGCGATCATGATGCAGTCTGTGGCCTCAATGATTTCATCAATATTCTCAACGGCTTCAGGTTTTTCAATTTTCGATATTATTGGTGTATTCTTTCTCAATTTATGAAGGAGGTATTTTACATCTAAAATATCTTGTGCTCGTCTGACAAAACTTAAAGCGACATAATCTACATCTTGTTTTAAGCCAAAGATAAGATCTTCTCTATCTTTTTCGGTAAAGCTTGGTGCAGATACATTCACATTCGGTAAATTTATTCCTTTGTTAGACTTTAGAGTTCCTCCAACAACAACTTCGATCTTTAAAACTTCACCGTCTTTTTCAATCGCCTTAGCCTCTAGTAAGCCATCATCAAAAAGAATTATCGCTCCAACATGAGCATCATGAACTAGGTCTTTATATACTGTTGGAATAAAGTTATTTGCATATTGAGGATAGTCTTTTTGTACATGACTAGGTCCAATAACCCAAGTTTCACCGACTTTGAGTTCAATATTCTCTTTAAGTTTATCTACTCTAATTTTTGGCCCTTGCAAATCACATAGAATTGCAACCTCATACCCCGTGTTCTTGGAAGCTTGACGGATATTCTTTATAACCTCTGCATGACCTTCATGAGTTCCATGAGACATATTAATTCTAGCGACATTAATACCTTCTTGAATAAGCTCTTCTATTTTCTCTATCGTGTTTGAACTTGGACCGAGTGTGGCCACAATTTTAGCTCTTCTAGTCATTTGATTTCCCCTAACTTATACCATTAGATTATAAACAAATTTCACCAGAAATCATTAGCTAATTTTAAGCATTATTTAACTTATTAAATTGCTCTAGCTCGTTTGTTTTTTCAGAATATACTCTTTGTAATTGTTGAATCTTGTCTTCATATTGAGTTATAAGTCTTTGCCGCTCAGTATCACTGGCAAGTTTTAGCCTTTGAATTTCTCGTGCCATAAACTTATTGTTTTGATCAATAATATCTTTATAACGATTTGCTTCTGACTGAAGCCTTTCATTGGACTGAAATTGAATATCTTTAACTTTTTTTCTATTTGCTAATGTTTGTTCATTCATCTTTTCGGCAAAATTAGCTTCTAAATTCTTAATTTTATCATTGAGTTGGTTTTCTTTCTCTTGGCTAATCGCTCTTTCAGTTGCAACTTGAGTTTTTGCAGACTCTTGGGCAGCCTTTCTTTGTCTCTCGATCTCAGATGTTGTTTTTCTCATGATATCTCTAATTGTGTCATGAGCATTTTGTTGAATCATTTTATTTTGAAGTTCTAATTCCTGAATTCTTTTTTCATAACCAGTAGACTGTTTATTCATCTTCTCATTGTACATACTTTTAATTTGTGCATTTTGTTGAGAATTTTGTTCATGAAGTCTTTTTTCCAGGGTTCTTTTATCATCTAGCATTGCTTCACGAGTTAACTCAAAATTTTCTTTAGATTGTTTTTGAGCTATTTCCATGCTGTTATTAAAGTTCTCTTTTAACTTATTTATAGTTTGATTAGCTTGCTTTCTTGCACTTGAGGCAGAAGCAGAGTTTTGCTTTTCAAGGTGTGTAAGAGTCACTTGATGATCATGGTGATCCTTTTCTCTTTGAACTCTCTCTGCATATCTATCTTTTCTATTAACTTCTAAAAGTTTATTTTCATTCTTGATTGTTTTTTCAGCGTGGTCAATATTCATGCCACGAATTTCATCTTGATAGTTGGTAACAGTGTCTTCTAATCTTTTACTATAAGCTTTTTCTACATTAAATCGCTCACGCATTTGAGTTTGCCGCTGATTTTCAACTTGATCCTCTAAATTCTCTTTGTATTTTTCTTGAATTCTCTTAGCTGTCTCACCTTCAGATAATGCTTTAGCCCTTTGCTTAAATTCATTATCTCTAAGATCCCTCTCATATTTTTTAGATTGGTCTGCAAATCTTTCTGCGAATTTAACATTTTTCTTTTTAGTATCTTCAGTTTGTTTCTCAATAAATTTATCTTCACGAGCTGTAATTTCTTCATCAACTCTATTATTTACATCTTGAACCATATTTTTAAATTTTGCTTCTTGGGAATTTTTGGACTTTAGGTAGCGCTCAGTAGCAACTCCTCTATTTTGATTTATTTCATCTTGAATATTTTTACTTAAAAGATTTCTTTTATCCAGTTCAGAAGCTAAGATATCATTTTTTTCAATATCAGATTGACGTATAATATCTGACTTTTCTTTTCGAAACTGAATATCTGATTCTCTTTTCTCTTGATTTCTTGTAGAAATATACCGATCTAAATCTTGCCTTGAGCTTTTTCTAATATCTTCCACAGAACCATCATAATTACGCTTCATTTGCGCCCTAGACCTTTCATCAAATTTTTTAGTATCCTCTAGGTTATTATCAAAACTACTTCTAACTTCGGTCATTTTTTTATTCCACTCCCGAAGATTATCATCTGTCCTTTGTTGATGATCGGCCTTAAACTCATTTAGAGCTTTTTCATACTGCTGATTCTTCTCTCTTAAAGAATTTTTTTGAGAAGTGGAAACCCTATCAAGGGATTTTTTATAGGAATTTTCTAATTCCGAAACTTGCTTTTTATGGCTTGTAGCCTGATTTTTCTGTAAATATTCATGGTTTTTCTTTAGAGATTCAACCTCAGATTTGTGGGCTTTATTTTGATCAGCTATATTTTTACGATAAATATCATTTTGTCGATTTAATTTGTTTGAAAAATCTACGCCGTTCATTAATATCCTCTTCAATGGGCACCATACCCATACTAAATTGTAACATTATTAAACAGTGGAATTAAGATGACGGTAAATAATGCCAGCGCGAATGCACTGGCATATGTATTTAATTACTTAGCAAGTTCTTGATCAATTATCTCAGAAAAAACATCTAATGGCATTGCTCCTGCAACAAGCTGACCATTTACAAAAAATGTCGGAGTTGATTTTACCCCTACTGCTTTCCCTTCTTCCATATCCTTTTCAATTTTGGCCATAAATTTCTTTTCGTCTAAACATTTATCAAATTTAGCAGAATCTGCGCCCAAACTCTTCGCTGTTTCTTTTAATGCAGGAATTCCTAACTTACTTTGATCTTCAAACATTTTGTCATGCATTTTCCAAAACAAGTCCGTACTTTGCTCGTTCATACAAAGAGCAGCATTCGCTGCACCTTTTGCTTGAGAATGAAATGGAAGCGGATACTGTTTAAAAGCGATTTGCACCTTAGTTCCATATTTCTTTTTAATCTCAGTTAATACTTTTGCTCCTTGAGCACAATATGGACATTGAAAATCAGAAAACTCAATAATAGTTACTTTTGCACTACTCGGACCATATGTTGGAGCATCTCCAACTTTTACATCAAAAGTCGGTCTAGCTGGTCTTTCAAAATAAACTTCGATCCCAGTTTTTGCAGTTTTTTCACCAATCCAAGCTTTTACAGCAGTATCTTTCTTTTGCATTGAAAGATAATTAGAAATTTTTTCTTTAACTTGAGGATTTACTTGCTCAGTAGGAATTTTCCTTTCTTTGATAAAATCATTTATCTCTTTATCAGAAATACTGATCTTACTTCCAATATGTTTTTTAAAGTATTGATCAGTTGTCATTCCTTTAGATGCAGGATCTGACTTTATAAGTTTATCAATTATTAGCTCATTCAGTTTGTTAAACTTAATTTCAAATAGCTTATTCTCCGCTTCAAATAACTCCATTTCAATACCTGAAAAAAGTTCTTTGTCAGTAATTTCTATATTACCAACTTTTGCAGCAACCCCATTCCCTAAGTTTTTCTTATATTTATATTGGGGCTGGGAAGTTGCCTTTGAACATCCGTAAAAGAAAGCGGCGGAAATTAAAATAATCCCAAAGAATTTTCTTTTCATTTATGACTCCTTTCATATCAACTAAATAATCTTGAATATTCTACTACAAATTACTTAAGCTGCCAGTTAATTTGTTAACTGACTAAAAAAGTCTTGATAATATGCAGAATTTTCAACCAAACTCGAATGAGTTCCTTTCGATACCAATTTTCCTTCTTTCATTACCAAAATTTGGTCAGCTTTAACAATAGTCTCAATTCTATGGGCAACAATAAAAGTTAAAGACTTCTCTTGTATAAGTAAGACTAAAATTCTAAGTGCTTCCTCTAAGTCTGAGTCTAAACCAGATGAAATTTCATCAAACAAAACAATTGGTTTAACAAGATAGCAAGACCTCAATGCAGAAAGTAATTGTTTTTGACCCAGAGATAGTTCTTTTACATTAATTTCTGTTTCAGGAGATATTCCCCATGTTTTAATATAAGGAATCTTTTCTAAGACATTATTCCAAAATTCAATAAAGTCATCTTTCTTTTCATAACTCATAGTTATATTAAAGTGTACTGTAGCAGAAAAGACATGGGAATCCTGACTAACGATACTAACTTGGCTTTTATAGTTTAATAGTTGTGACTTATCTGTTCCTGAGAAGTGAATATTTTCTTTTTCATTTAATGCTTCAATATCAATTGATGCTTTTTCAGCTACAATATCCGCTGATAATATTTTTAGTACAGTCGATTTTCCACAGCCGGACTGACCAACAATCCCTATAAGTTGACCGGGGTAGGCCTCAAACTCAACATTCTTTAAACTAAACCCTGTTTGACCTTCTTTTTTAGGATAGGAAAACTCTTCAACTTTAAATTTCAAAGTTTTAATTTTTGAATTCTCTGTTTGTGAATCAAAAATCGTTTTGGGTAAGGTTCCTAAGTCTCTATTGAACTCTTCAATTCTAGTTATCCCCGTTCTTGCCCTTTGAATACTAGAAATTTTTCCAGTTATTTCTTTAATCGGAGAGATAGATCTTTGAATTAAGTCAACAATTGCTGCTAGGACGGCCATTTCAGTGATTTGACTATAAGGGAAAATAACTACTAATAAAGCAAGTAGAATTGGAAATAAGCTCTCTGCTATAGAAAAGTAGCTCGCATCCCAAATATTTGCCTTTAATTGCTTTGATAAAAAGTCTTCAAAAACATCATAACCTTTTTTACTTGCATAATTTTTATTTGGATGAAAAAAAGTGAATCTGAATCCACCAGCTAAATTAGCAATAACTCTAGACATAACTCCAATTGCTTTTTGAACTTCCATATATACGACGCCCATTTTTTTTCCAGCAATGACAAGCAAAATACAAGTCAAAACCTCAGCAATAATGAGAGCAATACCAGAGACGGTATTTAATTTAATAAAACCAATCAAACAAGATACAATAAAAGTTAAATCAATGAAGATTTTAAAACTTCCCGTACTTACCATTTCAATAACAGCTTCAGTATCAGTAAGAACCCTAGAAAGGACTTCACCTAGTGGATACTTATTATCGCCATATTGATTTTTCCCTGCAGATTCAATACTTAAAATCCAACGCTTAAAACTTAATGAACGAATATGATCAATCAACTTTTGAACATATTTATTTACAGCTAGTTGATAGATAATTGATAAAAAGTATTCGGCAATAAAAACACCAGCCAATATATACAAAGCTTGTTCAACTGCATCACCAGGTTTCTCATAGGCATCATATAAGTCTTTTATAACTTGAGGAGTGATGAATCCAATATAAGAAGAAATTATTAAAGTAATAATAACTAAAACAATTAAACTTTTATAATTTTTAAGATAGAGGTATTCAGACCAGTTGTTTTTTGAAGAATTCATCTACTTCTGTCCCCCCGTTTAAAAGTTCATCTCTTTCCCCTTGGGAAAGAATCCCCTTAGACTTATCAATATAAATAATATGATGACAGGCTTTTACCGTTGATAGTCTATGTGATGTAAAAATAAAGGTCACATTTTTTAGTTTATTATCATTTTTTAATTTTTTTAAAATCTCTGCTTCCAGTATTAAATCTACAGAAGAAAAAGGATCATCCCATAAGATGAAGTCAACATCGGCTATTAAGGACCGTATTAATGAAATTCTTTTTGCCTGCCCTCCAGAGACTCTTTTCCCATTCTCTCCTAACTCCATATTAAGTAAGTCATCCATATTAGAACTTAAAATATCGAGTCCGAATTCCTTTAAAAAGAACTTTGCCCTTTCAACTTTTTCAGGAGTTTTTTCTTGCCCTAAAAACAAATTACCAGCTATCGTATCATTATAAAGATATGGCTCTTGATGGATAAAACTATACTTAGTCCCTTTGACTTGTAAAAGTTCAGCATATTTTTCCAACAACCAAGACTTTCCAGAGCCAGTTTCGCCAATAAGAACTGTCCATCTATCCTTAGGAAGATTTAATAACTCATTATTCCCCCAAAGGGGTAACCTCACCGCTTCAAGAGAGTTATTCTCGGTTAAGAATTTATCATCAATGGGTTTATCAAGATCTGATATCATTTCTTTAATTCTAGTCCAAGCAGCATATCCTTGGGATGCAACGATACCAATCCAAGAAAGAAACATTAGAGGCTCTAAAACTAGAAATAAAAATGAAGAAAAGAAAATTAAATCACTTGCGACTAGGTCATTGTTTCTAACTATTAAAGCGGCCCAAATTAAAGAAGCACCGACTCCAATTTTAATCAATGGAAATGAAATAACTCTTCCCATAGTTGATATGAAGAAAGTTCTAAGTTCTATATTAGAAGTATCATTAAAGACTTTAAAAAAGTCCTTTTCCGAGTGGTAATTTTGAATAGTTTTTTTGGCTTCATAACATTCAATTAAAAACTTCTGAACATCTGCATACTGATCCATACCTTTTTTCATATAGGGATGAAAAATGTAAATCAAAATCGAGAATAAAACCACACAAACAAGTAAAGGAGTAAATGCCAAAAGAAACTCTGGATTGAATGACTTAATTTTTGGCACGAAAATAGTACCAGCTATAATGATATTTCCAATTTGCAAAAGAGCAAATCCCATAAAACCACGAATTCGGTTTAAATCATTCCAAATTGTTTGAAAAAGCATTCCTTCATTATAATTTTTATAATTACGAGGAAAAGCCGTCTCAACTCTACTGACTAATTCCATTCTTAAATTTCTTTGTTGTACCCTAGCAGGATAAAAAAAGAGTAACCGTGACATCGTTCTAAAAAATAAAATATAAACGGCGAGTAGGACAAAGTTTGAAATCTGGATTTCATCTAATTTATCAGACATCGCCAAATCTCCAAGTTCTTTTGCCATCATAGGGAGTTCAGAAGAAAAATGATGGAGAGCAAACAAAGAAGTGACTGCTCCAATATAATAATACCAGTATTCAAAAACGTGGGCGACGATCCACGGAAAAAAGCTTCGATTAAGACGATAATGCATTGAGGTAATTTAGCAGAATTAAGTTCTTAAGACAATTAAATGAATTCAACACATAGCACTATCTGGCCTTCCATATTCTACATGGAGGCCAGATAATTTTAATTAAATCCACTCATCTGTAAACGTACATTGAACTTGTACATGAGAAGGAAAAAAGAAAGAATTGACACTGCGGTCTCTAAACTCACCGTCTATATATTTTGGAAAGAAATACCATACTTTTGAAGTAAGTGTTAAATTACCCTGTGCATCCTTTTTATAAACTTCCAGAAAGAACTTATTTCTTCCTTTATCATACTCTTTAAGGTCAGTAATACGAAATTGACTATCTTCAAAATCTGCAATGATATTTTTATCCATTTTTTCTAATCTTCTGTCCCTTCTATTTCTTGTAGAGTCAACAGGCTTCATATCAAAAGCGCTAAGTTTTACTTCATGCTTAAACTCCATCGTTTGTCCAGTTCCAGTTCCTCTGCCCTCACCATCGTGATAAAAATCACATTCTAAATCAATGGAGGTAGCTAAAGCGAGGCATGAGTTAAATGCCATAATTGTGGTAATTAATAATTTCATTTTTATTCCCTTTTATTTTATTTGTTTATAATTATTTAAACTGTTTATATGGGCAGTCCCCAAATCCATAATCTTCTAAACATCTTCCAACAATATTCAAATGGGTTGAGGTCGATAAATATTTTGCCTTGTGAAAAATATCCTCAACAAAATATTTTATTTCCCCTAAACAAGTTAGCGAATCGTAAGGATTTATTTGGGTATTACATTCTTGAATTTGCTTCAAAGGTAATGACCTTCGCTCGTTCAGGCCCAACATTTGTATTTCAGAGTTTCCACTTCCAGAACGCCCCATAACTCTCATAAATGAAACCTGTGGGATGCCCGACTTGTTTGAGATATATTCTTTAATTGGTGCGAAGAAACTTTCAAAATTTGTAATTGATGCAAGTGCCGGCTTATTTTTAATATAATCCAAGCCTTTATCAATCATAGCAATAGCATCCCGATGAATATCGTCCTGACATAGAACTTCGGGAGTGTTATCGCAATATTTTTCCTTCATATCCTCAACAACATTATATGCTCCATTGAAGATATTACCTCGATAGTCCGGGTTTCTCATTTTCGAACAAACATCTTGGATAAAGATTTCCTTTGCAAATTCTGTATATTCCAACTTACAAGACGATTCATCTGCATGGACTAATGGTATTGAAATTAAAAGAAATGCAAATACTGTTTTTTTCATTTTATGCTCCTTTGATGAGTTAAATATAATTTTTCAATGAGCACTAAATAGATCTATATCGGAATTTTCTCACTTACATGAGGTTACATAAGATAAAATGAAGTAATTTTTACAGGAATTAATGAAGAATTTGATATTGGCCATCAGTATTAAGAATTAAATCACAATGAATTTTTTTTCTAACCCTACTCAGAAGTACCTTAAAGCTCTTTTCAGCTCTTATGAAATCTACTTCTTGGCCATAAATACTTTCAATAAGATCATATTTATCGCCTTCTCCTCTTAAAAGACATTCAATAAGTTTTGCTTCCTTGCCTTTTAAGTAATTAAATTCATTATCTTGAATTTCAAATCGAGAGTGAAAAAAGGTCAAATCATGATCCGTGTTTTTTCTAATTTTTTTTATTTCTTCAATAATGTAATTCGAAAACTCTAAACAGGTGTCTTTTAGTGTTAGCATTTCAAGAATATGAATTTGAAAGGCTTCATCAACGGAATTTTTTGAGTTAATATAACAGGATTTTAGCTCCGATAAGTTATTTTCTTTCTCTAAAAAATAAAACACACTCAAATAATAAATAGCATAAGGATCATCCTTAATTAACAATTCAATATAAGTTTTTCTAACTTCCAAAATGGAAAGATTTTTGGAATGTAAGTCGACCTTAAACTTTTTCATCAATTTTCCTAAAAACACTTTCATTATGAGTAAGCTGATATTTTCCATTATTCCATTCAATAAAAGGCTTTTGGACTTTATTAATCCTTGAAATAAGAGTTGTTAATCTATTATCTGCATCCCCGATATCCACACCAGGGTACAATTCTTCTAACAAGAACTCTTTTCTTACCGGTTCGACAGCTAACAGCTTAATTAAATGATTTGAAACATCCCCAAGACAATCGACTTTTCCAAACTTATATTTTTGTCTCCAAGGGGGTGTTAGTTTGTTAAGATCCACAGAAGATTTATTTTTTGCCTTATGGCGTAATTCTACAACCTTTAATGCTTCCAATGTCTCATCATTACCGACCTTCTCTAATTCTTTAAGTAACTGTTCTGCTTCTTGATTTCTTTTTAATGTGAATAAAATTTCAACTAACATAGTTTCGGCTTCATTCAGTTGATGACTACGTGGCTGATTTTTAAGCGAATTAATACATTTATTAATATATTCAAAGGCAAGTTTCACTGCCCCAACTTTAAAAAATTCATCGGAAATATTCATACAAGTATTTGCATAAGTATCAACAGCTTCAATCTCATGTGCCATCTGAGCTAATTTTATATAATCTGACAATAGTCTATTTTGATTATCAATATTTCCTTCCATAATAATGGCATTTGATAATGAAAGTAATGACTTCCTTGGAACTCCAAACTTCTGATACTCTTTATAAGCCACGAGAAAGAAAACTTGGGCTTTCTCATAAGACCCTAGACGATATAAGGCTAACCCTTTGCAAAAGCTTATCTCTCCCTTCCATTTTTCGGAAATTCCATGAACAAAAGATTTTTCCACATCTTTTTCAGAAAGCTCCCTTGTAATCATTTTCATTCGAAAACGACAGAATTCCTTTAAAAACTTATTCGAGATATTAGAAGCTATTTTGTCTAAAAGAAAGATATCGTTTTGATAATAAGCTTTCATAACTTTAGTATAAATAAACTGTTCACTACTTTCTTCAAATACAGGATAATACCTTATCAAAGTTGCATAATTACTATCAAAAAGTTGGTTCATCGAGATCTGCACTATTTCCACTCCAACATGATAGGGATACTCCCCTTTGAATTGTTTTTATACCTTAAACTTCCATGGATTCTAGGGATATTATTCTCCATCATTATTTCTGATAGTTTTTTATTTTTTGAAGTATAAACTCTATTCATGTCAACAAAGTATAGTTCTGACAAATCTAATATTAGGGTTTCACCACCTTCATAATCATTTAAGAAATTAGTAATATCATCTTCTTCAATTTTTAGTTCTTTATAAGGATTAAAGTTTTTAAGATCTTCATTTAAAACGATTCTTTTCTTAAAGGAAATTTCATCGTCTAACTCTTTTAAATAATACTCCCCCTTGATCTCTAATACGAGTTCATTCCTTTTTTCTAAAAATCTAGCATTTAGCTTTAAACTATGAAGATTGTTATTTTTGGCCTTTCTCTTATGAAGCTTCTTTAACTTTTCCTTTAAAAGGTTAACCATTAGAATATCATCTACATACCTAATAGGGCTACATTTTTCAGATGCGACTAATTCCTTAGCTTCCCAATTTGCCAAAATATTATAATTTTTGTCCTTTATATGGCATCTAAATCCTAAGACATGCTCTCCATTGTATTTTACTCCGAACTTAATAGGTTTAGTTGTATTAAAAAGACAGCCTCCATTCCCAGCTGCACCATCACCTCCATTCCCAGCGGCACCATCTCCACTGAAACAATCACCACCATTTCCAGCAGCTCCATCACCACCGTTTCCGGCAGCTCCATCACCACCAAACAAGGAGCCTGCATTTAAAGACTCGTTAGGTATTTCAACAAAATTCTTTGATGATCTGTAAAAAGTTGCAAATTCAGAAGAGTATTTAAATTCAACATTATCCTTTTGAGTCTTTCCGGTCGCCATTTTTTCAACACATTCTAAAATATGTTTTTGATCAATAAAATGGGATTGCTGCATTCTACGGTCATAAGTTGTAACCATTCCTGCAATTCGGTAAAACTTTTGTCGCAGATCCTCGTTGATAACTAAAGGAGATCCCGACATCCCTGGCACAATTCCAGCGGGGACATTTAGTTTGTTTGTTAAATACGACCACTTCACCCTTTCTTCAGCCTTTAACTCTCCAGTCAAATCAATTCGGCATTCATTAGATTTAGTTCTGGCCATATGAGCATAAAAAGAGTTTGGTTGATTAAATATTTTTTGAACAAATGGAATTGGATTATTAAAATTATTTTTTCTTCTGGTTGTAACTGGAATAAAAATGGCATTACCATCATAAGTTTCTGGAGAGCTAGGAAAATAATTACAAGATAAATCAAACATATTTCCCATTTGATAAAAATGTAACATCTCTCCAGTTAATTCATTAAAAAACAAAGGTCTTTTGTTTTCATTTTTCCAGACTAATCGATCCTCATCATCTCTTCCCCCAATACCAAATTCATCCATCAAATAATAGCCTCTCGGTGAATTATTAACTCCAATGGTCGACATTTGTCTTTTATAGGGATCATATTTACCAAAAGCTCTGATTCTAACATCTGCTTCATAAGGGTTTAGGTTAATCAGGGCTATATCTTTATCTGCACAGAAGTAGGCATCTTTATCATCAATTTCAACATCAATCGTCTCTTCGACTTGGTCAAAGTTTACCATATCTAGCGTAATTTTTTTCTTATTTCCCTGAAGAAGATGTGCATTAGTTATTAACACATTTTTTAATTTATCGCTAAACTCACTCATATCAATTACAAAGCCAGCGCCATGAACTCTTCCAGAGGCCTTATCAAACATAGAACTAACACTTGGTAGACTTCCAACTTCTGAAACGTATTTTTTCGAATAATACTTCTCAATTTGGTTCATAAACTGATACTTATTAATTCTGTCAAACATGTAATCCGTATGCGGATCTGCAAACGCTCCAGAAACAAAGCAAAAAACTAAGCTAGTTTGAAAAATACTGTTAGATATTCTCTTCATATTAATACCTAATCAACCTTGCTTCACTCTCATCATTTTTTGGATAAAACAGGTCCATCATATTGAACTTACAATAATAATTACCATAGACTTCTGTCTCACTAAATTCATTCCCAACACTATTTATATTTTGGTCATAATCAATTTTTCGAACTCCAAGTCTAAATTGATGGCATTTTTTCTTATTTGGTCTATAACTTAATTCAAGTTTTGTTTCTTTTCTTGAGATTTCATAAGTTTCATTTTCATTTTCATCATTTCGAAAACCATTATTATTATACTGAGAATAAGAAGCTCCTAAACTAACTTCACTATCACCCATGTCATATGTAGCCTTTGCTCCAACACCATATCTAACATTCAAACCACTGCGTCTGAAATCCTGCTCAGCTCTGCTTTCAAATAATCTATTATCTTCATTAGTCGTAATGTGATGACTACCATCGACCTTAATACTGCCTTCAATCCTATAAGTAATATCATCGATACTTTCTAGCTTTATTACTTTTGCGACATCTAAATCAAGGTAACGAGTTCCTTGCTCATAACCAATCTCACGTCCTAATTCTTCTTTATAGAGTCCTAAAATCTTAGCGTCTACTTCATAGTTTCCATCATTATAAGTTTTTACATAACGTGCCGTTGAAAATTGAAATTCATCTAAATATACATCACCATTTTCGTAAAGTTTTACTGTTATCACTATAGGTTTCGCTTTCCAGGGATTATCTTCTGAATATATTTGGACATAATTCATATTAAAATCATACGTCGCAGAAATTGACTGAGAACTAATACTATGATCTCCATAGACAGCGCTGCTTAGAAATATTAATGAACTCATTAACAAATGCTGTGATCTTTTAGTCATAAATTGCTCCTAGTCTTCCAATTCTATCCTTATTTTTTATTATTGATTCATGATTCTAGGAATTTACATACTGTCTAAAACTTAGACAGAAGAGTAAATCATTGTTGAATCCCAGCGACTATGTCCGGTTAGTTTCCCAGCGATTATGTCCTACTGTCTGCATCATACGGCCCTCTTGTTGTAACCGTATGTACGAATCGACCTAATC